>JBBDNA010000006.1:251170-352337 GCA_040877915.1 Dehalococcoidia bacterium | reverse complement strand
AGGCGCCAGGTTGTGGCCCTGGAGATCGAGGGTTCGAATCCCTCCGTCCACCCCATCTTCCTCCCCTACGTCAGCTGGTCGATCAGCAACGCACCCAGCCCCAGCAGGAACAGGAAACCCAGGGCGTCCGTGGCCATGGTCAGGAAAATCCCCGACGCGATCGCCGGGTCCAGTTTCAGCGCCCGCATGGACAGCGGGATGACGGCGCCCAGGAACCCCGCCATCACCATGTTCAGCAGCAGCGCTACGCCGACGACGAACCCCCAGGCCGGCTCCCCCTGCCATCCCCACGCCAGCAGGCCGATGAGTGTTCCGAAAGCCAGCCCCTTCACCAGCCCGATGGCCACTTCTTTCACCAGCACGCGTCGAGCGTCCTCGCCCTGAATCTCCCCCAGCGCCAGCGCCCTCACGACGATGGTGATGCTCTGTATGCCGGAGTTGCCGCCCTGTCCGGCCACCACCGGCATGAACACCGCCAGCGCCGCCGCCTTCGCTATCGTATCCTCGAACGCCGCCACCATCGCTGCCGCCAGGAACGCCGCCACCAGGTTGATCGCCAGCCACGGCACCCGCCGCCGCGCCGAAACCAGCACCGGCGCGTACACGCTATCGTCCGATAGCAGACCCACCATGCGGTACATATCCTCGGTCGCCTCTTCGGACGCCACCTCCATCGCGTCGTCGGCCGTGATGATCCCCACCAGCACCCGATTCTCGTCGACTACGGGCAGCGCCCGCAGCCGGTAGCGCTGGATCAGACGCGCCACCTCCTCCCGGTCCGTCTCCGGCTCTACCGCGATGGCGTCCGCCGTCATCACGTCCACGATGGGCGCGTCCGGGTCCGAAACGAGAAGTTCTCGCAGGTTCACCACTCCCTGCAACCGGTTCCTGACGTCCAGCACGTACAGGTAGTACGCCTCGTCTGCCGTTGGCTTGCGCAGCCGCAGGAACGTGATCGCCTGCTGAGCCGTCATCTCCGGGTGCAGCGCCACGTAGCCCCGCGTCATCAGCCCGCCCGCGCTTTCGTCGTCGTGGCCCAGGAGCGGCGTCACCTCCTGCGCCGTGGCCATCCCCGAGAGCACCCGCGCCGCGTCCGCCGCTGGCAGAGACCGCAGCACGTCCACCGCCTCGTCGTTGCTCATGCGGTCCAGCACCCGCGCCAGCGTCGCCCGTGGCATCCGCGCCGTGACTTCTTCCCGAACCTCGTCGTCCAGGTACTCCATCAGCTCGGCCATCTCTTCAGCGGAGAGCAGCGAGAGGAAAGCCTCCTGGAGCTCCGAATCCAGTCGCTCGTAGAGGTCGGCGCGGTCGGCAGGGTGAATCGAGGTCAGCGCGTCCGCGGCCTCGTTGACATCGGGGCCGCGCAGCGCTTCCTCAATGCGCTCCGCCAGTTCAGCCGTCTCTTGCTCGGTAGCCATCTCGCACGTTGGCCCGAGGCGTCGGGGCCTTCGGGGCCATCGTACATTAGACCACCGGACTCCCTGAAGCGCGAGGGTTGCCGGCGCCGGCCGCCGCTGGGCGGAGGTTTGCCGCCCGATTCGGGCCGGTGCTAGACTGGGATAGCGCCCCTGTAGCTCAATTGGATAGAGCGCCTGGCTTCGGACCAGGAGGTTGTGGGTTCGAGTCCTGCCGGGGGCGCCAGATGTTGGACACGAAGTGCCCGCTCACGGGCGGCATCATTCAAAAGGATCAACATTTGATAACCGAGCCTCAGCCCGAAGCTAGCTTGCCGCAGACTGCGTGGCGTCTGTCCGGCCCCTTGCTTCGCGCCGCCGCTGCCGGCGCCCTCGTCGGCGCGATATCCGCAGGCGTCGGGGCTCGGGTCGTCATGCGCATCATAGCGCTCGCCAATCCCGATCGGGACGGAGTGACCACGGACGCCGAGGCCACGGCCGGCGTTATCACGTTCGACGGGACGATGAATCTCCTGCTTCTGGGCGTGATCGCCGGCATCATGGGTGGCGCGGTCTACCTGGGCGTGCGCCGCTGGCTGCCGGTGCCCGCCGCCTGGAAGGGGCTGACCTACGGCATCGTTACCCTGCTTACCGTGGGCCAGCTGCTGTTCGATTCCGCGAACGCTGACTTCCAGATTTTCGAACCAGTCGTGATGGTGATCGCGCTTTTCTCGGTGCTTTTTCTGTTGAACGGCGTGATACTCGGCGCCGTTCTCCACCGGTTCCAGCCGGAGCCAGCATATCCCACCTCCCCGCGCGTCTCGCGCACTGTCACCGGCGTACTTGTCCTGGTATGCGTGCTGGGGCTCGTCGCGCACGGCTTCACCACCGTGCAAATGATCGACGACGAGGGCAGCTGCTTCTCGGCTCTGGGAGGAGGTCAGGGGTGTGCGGTGCGGACGGCCGATGTGGAGGCGCCATAGCCGTCTACAAGCCTTGGCGCTGAATTGGGCGCCAGACCTTCTCCTCCTTCCCCAAACCTCCCTGAGCTTGACATTACCTCTGCGGAATGCTATCAATAACGCCGCCCCGCTGGCAGGCCGGCGCAAGCGGATGACCTGACGCCCCGGGGATTGCCGCGCCCCTGCCCGCACCATATCGCCCATTCCGGAGGGAGGTACCTCAGCCATGCTCCGCCCCGCCATCGTCGCCGCCTTGCTTCTCGCCTTCGCCCTTAGTCTCGAATCCGCCGCCGCCGGCCCGGAGACCGGTGTCGGGATCGCTACCCTGGATTGCACCGCCGAACCCGAGACCGTGATCCTGGACAACCAGGGCTCCGCCGCCCAGGACCTGGCCGGCTGGCAGCTCCAGAGCGACCCCGATGAGACGTTCGATCTCTCATCCCTGGGCGCCATACAGCCGGGCGCGACCGTCACCGTCCAGAGCGGGCCCGCGGCCTCAGGCGTCTTCGTCTGGGATTCCGCCGAGGTTTTCCGTGACGATGATGGGACCGACTACGCGCGCCTCGTGGACGACAGCGGGGCAACGGTGGAGGAGGTGGCCTGCGCCGAGGCCACACCGCAGGCCACGGCCGAGCCGACACCCGAGCCATCGCCGGTTGGGGACGTCCCCGACGGCGGCGGCCCGCCCCCACCCGGAGAGGGCGTCTCGCCGGCGCTGCTGGTACTGGCCGGCGCGGTGCTCGGCGCCGCCGGTCTCGCCGCCCTCGCCCTGTCCCGCCCCCGCGCCGCTCGCTAGGCGCTCGCGCGTACTCTATACTTAGAATTGCCTAACTGAGGCCGGCGAACCGGCCGGCCTCGGTGTGCCGATATGCAGAAGTCCGCGCCGATCCTCCAGGTCGATAGCGTCACCAAGGCCTTCGACGGCGTTCGCGCCGTCAACGACTGCACCCTCGCCGTCAGGGAGGGCACGATCACAGGTTTGATCGGGCCCAACGGCGCCGGCAAGACCACCCTCTTCAACATCATCACCGGCTTCCTCAAACCCACCTCCGGACGCATCGCCTTCCGCGAAGAGCGGATAGACGGTCTGCCCCCGCACCGCATCTTCCATCGCGGCATAGTCCGCACGTTCCAGATCCCCCGCGAGCTCAAGACCATGACCGTCCTGGAGAACCTCATGCTCGTGCCGCCCAACCAGCACGGGGAGCAGATTTGGAACCCCTGGTTCTTCGCCTTCCGTGTGTCCCGGGAGGAGCGCCTGATATACGAAAAGGCGCTGGATATCCTCCAGTTCGTCGAACTCGTCCACCTCCGCGATGAGTACGCCGCGAACCTCTCCGGCGGGCAGAAGAAGCTGCTGGAGCTGGCCCGCACTCTCATGACCGACCCCAGGATGATCCTCCTGGACGAGCCCGGCGCCGGCGTCAACCGCGTCCTCATGCGGCGCCTCGTGGCCAACATCGAGGTCCTCTGCCGTGAGCGCGGCATTACGTTCTTCGTCATCGAGCACGATATGGACCTCGTCACGCGTCTCTGCAACCCCGTCATCGTCATGAGCCAGGGCGAGCGTCTGGCCGAGGGCACGCCCGACGAGATAAAGCAGGACGAGCGCGTGCTGGAAGCCTACCTGGGGAGCCAGTACCGGTGACTGCCATCCTCCAGGCCGAAGGCGTCTACGCCGGCTACGGTGAGGTGGAGATTCTGCACGGAGTCTCCCTGACCGTGAACGAAGGCGAGATAGTTGCCGTCATCGGCCCCAACGGCGCCGGCAAGTCCACCCTCCTCAAGGCCATCTTTGGCCTCGTGCCCGTAAGCAACGGCAGCGTCCGCCTCCTGGGCCATGACGTCACCAACCTCGCCACCGACCGCATCGTCGCCGAGGGCATGTCCTACGTCCCCCAGACCGACAACGTCTTCCCCAGCCTCACAATCGAAGAGAACCTGGAGATGGGCGCATACACCCGCCGCAATGGCATCGGCGACCGCCTCGATCACGTATTCGGCCTCTTCCCCGATATCGCGCCTCGCCGCCGCGAGCGCGCCGGACGCCTCTCCGGCGGCCAGCGCCAGATGCTGGCCCTGGCCCGCGCCCTGATGCTCGATCCCCGGGTCCTCCTCCTCGATGAGCCCTCGGCCAGCCTCTCCCCGAAGATGGTAGACTCCATCTTCGAGAAGATCGCTCACGTCAACCGCGAAGGAGTGGCCATCCTCCTCATCGAGCAGAACGCGCGCGAGGCCCTCGGCTTCAGCAGCCGCGCCTATGTCCTGGCCATGGGCGAGAACCGCTTCGAGGGCGACGCCCAGGGCATACTGGACAACGAAGAAGTGGGCAAGCTATACCTGGGCGAATGAGGCGATGGCGCAGACCAGGCTAGTCCGACGCCTTGACATCTGGGATCGCCTGAACGATGCCCTGCGCGCGCAGGGCGATCGCCTCCTCCTGGCCGGGCTCTGGCTCTTTTTCCTGACCTTCGGCGCCTGGGCCATCCTCACCGAGACCGACGCCTTCGCTATTGGCGTCGTCACCGGCAGCGTCCTCGCCCTCGGCGCCATCGGGCTCACCCTGATCTTCGGCATCCTCAAGTTCGCCCACTTCGCCCACGGCGATTCCATGATGCTGGCCGCCTACATCGCCTTCTTCCTGCTTACCGGCACCATGGTGGGAGACCGCACGGACACCCAGGCGCTGCCCTTCACCCTCAACGACCTCCCCGGCGCTACCGAACGTCTCCCCTGGATCGACGCCTTCGGCGGCGGCGACTTCTCCTTCGGCTACGGCCTTCTCCTCGCCCTCCTCCTCACCGCCTTGGTCATGGGCGGGCTGTTCGTCATCCTTGACCGCCTCGTCTATCGTCCCCTGCGCCGCCGCCACAGCAGCATCGTCATCCTGGCCATCGCCTCTCTGGGCATCGCCATCTCCATGCGCAGCGTCATACTCGTATTCTGGGCCTCGTCCCCGCGCTTCTACGTCCCCGGCATCCGTCCCACCACCGACCTCCCCTTCGACGTGCGCATCGTCACCGATCAGATATTCATCTTCGTCGCCGCGATGCTGACGGCCGCCCTGGTCTACTTCCTGCTGTTCCGGACCAAGCTGGGCAAGGCCATGCGCGCGATCGCCGACAATTCGGACCTCGCCCAGGTATCCGGCATCAACACGGAACAGATCGTGATCTGGACATGGGTCATCAGCGGCGCACTGGTGTCCGTAGCCGGTGTCATGCTGGCCCTCCAGGCCCGGCTCAGCCCGGAGCTGGGATTCGTCCTGCTCCTGCCGCTGTTCGCCGCGACGATTCTCGGCGGCATCGGCAGCCCCCAGGGCGCCCTCGTGGGCGGCATGATCATCGGCATCAGTCAGGAGGTGGCCGTAAGCTTCGACTTCATCAGCCCCGGCTACAAGTTCTCCGTGGCCTTCGTCATCCTCATCTTGATACTCCTCGTCCGTCCTCGTGGCCTGTTCGGAGCGAAGGCGTGAGCTTTCCGGCAGCCATCAGATGGAAGGGGATCGGCTGGCAGCGGCTCATCACGCCCCTCGCCTTCCTGGCCGTCACCTTCGCCGTCATATTCCTCCCCGCCGAGCGCTCCGGCTGGAACTTCGAAGCCACAGTCTCCTTCCTCGCCTTCTTCGGCACGTTCGTGGCCATCTACGCCATCTTCGTCCTGGGGCTCAACGTCCAGTGGGGGTACACGGGCATCTTCAACTTCGGCATCCTGGCTTTCTTCCTGGTGGGCGCCAACGTGGCCGCCATCGTCACCAAGAGTCCCGCAGAGGGCGACTTCGTCCAGTACGTCGGCGGCTTCGGTGACGACCTCAACCTCCTGCCCTTCCTGGACTCCGATCAGTGGCTGCCCTCCATCGTAGGCATCCTCGCCGCCATGGCCTTCTGCGGCGTCCTCGCCGCTCTCCTCGCCGTCCCCATGCTACGCCTCCGCGAGGACTACCTGGCCATCATCACCATCGGCATCGCCGAGCTCCTGCGGCGGATCACTATCGAAGAGCGAGAGCTGGTCAACGGAACCCGCGGCCTCTCCGGGATCCCCCGGCCCCTCGACAACCTGGTGGAGGCCGCCGACTACAAGTACGTCATCCTCGCCATCTCCGTAGCCGTCCTCATAATCGTCTACTTCGCGGTGGAGCGCGGAATCCGCTCTCCCTGGGGCCGCGTGTTGCGCGCCCTCCGTGAGGATGAGCTGGCCACCGCTGCCAGCGGCAAGAACGTGTTCGCCTTCAAGGCCCAGGGGTTTGTGCTCGGCGCAATGATCATGGGCATCGGCGGCGCTCTCTACGCTTACGCCGCCTCCGCGATCGGCCCGGATACGTTCACCCACTTCTTCGCGACGTTCCTCTTTTGGGCGATGCTCATAGTGGGTGGCAGCGGCAACAACAAAGGCGCCATTCTCGGCGCCTACATCGTCTGGGGCCTCTGGGTTATCACCCTCCAGATCCAGGGATACGACCTCCCTGACATCATCAGCGGCCGCATATTCTTCATACGCGACTTCATTCTGGGCGCGTTGATCGTCATCGTCCTGCTCCTCCGGCCGCAGGGGCTGATGCCGGAAGAGCGCCGCGTTTCCATCTGGGTGCAGCGCCACGCCGGCGATGCGCCCTCACCGAGAGCGCCGCCGGGCGAAGCCCGGGCGCCTTCCGATTGAATGGGCGCTGCAACTGGGCGCGAAATATCTGAGGGCCCCCGATCCGGGGGCCCTCAGTCTATCGGCTGGCTTCGCGTCTACTCAGCCGGCGTAATGTCTTCTAACTCGCCGGTGGTCAGGTCCACCTTGTAGACCTTGTCGGTGACGAACGCCTCGGCGGCGCCGTCGACGTGATAGGTCTCGACCGCGCCGATGAGCACGTCGCCGTTCTCGTCCAGGTCTACGGGCCCGGAAGCGCCCTCGTAGTTGATGTCGCCGCCGCCGGCCAGTATACCCTTGGCCTGCGTGTACCCGTCACCGCCGGGGTGAATCGTGTCGCCCGGCGGGTTTGCGATGCCGCGGAGCGCGTCGCGCATCGCCGTCGGGTCCGTGGACCCGGCAGCCTCGGCGGCCAGCGCCGCCAGGTAGACGGCGTCGTAGGTCTCGGGCCCGTACGGCACTGTCGGCACCTCGCCGTACTCCGCTTCGTAGGCCGCCAGGAACCTGTCGCGCTCGGGCAGGTCAAGCGATGAAGGCGCTGTGCCCACCATGCCGTCAAAGTTGGCCCAGCCCAGCTCCGTCATCATCACCGGGGCCTTGGTGCCGTCCACGAACAGGACGTTCTCAACGTCGCCCCGCTCCACGGCCTCCCTCAGGAACGTGGCGGCGCTGGTAGGGTAGGCGATGGCGGCCAGCGCGTCGGGGCTGTCGGCCAGGCAGGTGTCCAGCTCGGAGGCGTAGGTCGCCTGCTCATCCTCGTGGGGAACGCGGGCCGTAACAGTACCGCCGGCTTCCTCGAAGTTCTGGGCGAAGGCGTCGGAGAGAGCCTCGCCGTAGGCGTTGTTGACATACATGTTGCAGACGGTATCGAAGCCTTCTTCCCGCACCAGGTTCGACAGGACGACGCCCTGCGCCGTGTCGTGGATAGGCGTGCGGAACAGGAAGTCATCGTCGTCGGCCAGGGTCAGCGCCGGCGAGCTCGAAGCCCCCGAGATCTGGAGGATGCTGTTCGGCCCCGTGACCGACTCCGCTATCGCCACCGATACGCTGCTCCCCAGCGCGCCCAGGATCATGTCGACGCCTTCAACTTCAATCAGCCTGGTGGCCTCCGTAGTCCCCTGCGTTGGGTCCGTGGCATCGTCGGCGGTCACGATTTCTATCGGCTGTCCGGTGGCGCCCAGCGCCGGCCCGCCGGCGTCCGCCTGGCCCGGCGCGTCCGCGGACACGTACGGGATGAGCTCAAAGTCAACCTGCCGGCCCAGCACGCCGCCGGCTGCGTTGATCTCGTCGACTGCCAGGCGGGCGGCGTTCTCGTGGACCGGGCCGAACTCGCCCAGCGCGCCGGTGTAGGAGAACAACAGCCCTATCTTCAACGGGCTGGTGTCTGCCGGCGGAGGCGTTTCCTCCGCCGCCGGCGTGTCTCCTCCGTCCTCCTTGTCATCGTCCTCGCAAGCGGCGAAGATGAACAGTGATATCATCACCGCCACCGCTATCCAGAGCCACTTGTAGCGGCCTAGCCACTGTGGCATGCTTGCCTCCTTTCGTGATGGGAGCTTCCCCCAACAGCAACCCGCCCCCGACTCGTCTCGGGAGCCGCTGTCGTCAAAGTAAAACGCAAAGTAGCACCGGAAGTTAGCCGGCAGGCCAGCGGTTTGCACGTAGCGCCCGCCTGCCCTAACCTACGAGTCGAGCATGACTGAATGCCCCGGTCCCCATGCAGAGTAAGCGTTCAGCCCTGCGCTTCGGCTCACCCCTGCGGTTTCACGACCGCTGGCAGGGGCGCCTCTCCTCTATCGAGATAGAAGACGACTGGTCGATAGCCAACATCGTCGTCCGCCGCGGCCTCCTTCGTCCCTCCAGGGTCAAGCTCCCCTTCTCGATCGCTGGCGACTGGGGCGACGACTACCTCTCCCTCGACTGCACCAGCGCCGACGCGTTCGGCCAGCAGGTCCCGCCCCTGGCCGTTCCGCCGCTGCCCCTATCCGCCTCTACCCCCCTCGCAGCCGGTCGCGGCCGCCTCTCGGGAGCTCTGGCCGACCGCTCCTCTCGGCGCGTGGTCGCTCTCCTGCTGGGCAGCGGGCCGTTCGGCGCCGGTGAGCGCCTCGTGCCACTCGACACGGTGACCTTTCAGGGCGGCGCAATCGCCCTCTCGATGCCGGTGGAAGCCCTACCCCTCTACCGCCGCGACTCTGAGTTGCTACAGGCCCTCCGCGACGCTCTGGCCGGCCACCCCCACCTCACCGCCGACGACCGTCGCGCCCTCGCGCTGGATGTCGTGGATGCGGTTGCCCTGCTGGGCGGGAACGTCCGCACGCCCCAGGCGAAGGCCAGCGCTCACGCCGTCGCCGCCGCTGTTCCCGGCGTCCTCGGCGTGCAGGACGACATAATCGATGATCGCCAGCTGGAGATCGACGTCGCCCGCGCCCTGGATGGCGCCGGCCTGTACCGGCAGGCCCGTATCTACGTTCGCGCGGCCCTGGGTGTCATCACCCTGGGCGGCTTCGTCAGCAGCGGGCCGACGATCCCGGAGATCGTCCGCGTGGCCTCCCGCGTCCCCGGCGTCCGCTCCGTCCAGACGATGATGGAGCCGGAGCGCAGCGCCCCCGCCGCCTGAGCCGCCGAGTCGCCGCTACTGTGCCTCGTGCCAGACCTGCATGTGGTTGCGCACCGCCTCGTGATAGGCCCCTGGCTGGTAGTACTGGTCGTAGAACTCGGTCTCCAGGTGGTGCGCCTGGAACCAGATGCTCATCACCATCGGATCGGAAGTCGCCGGGAAGCGGCCGTAGGTGTCCCAGATGTACTGGCACAGCGTCTGCGCCGCCTCCAGGCACCACTCCGGCGTCTTGGCGACGACCTTGTCCAGCGACTGACGGTCCTGGTACGGCGCCGGGCCGCCCTCTTCCTTGTAGATGCCGCCGCGGCCCCACTTGGCGTCCCACACCGCCTGCACCGCCGCCTTCATGTCCTTGTGGTAAGGCGGCGCGTACGACTCGAACAGCCCGTCCAGACCGGCCACCACCGGCCGCCCCTGCGCCGACCCGTCCAGCGCTCCGAACGGCCCCGCCTGGTCCGACATGTGCATCCGGAACCCCATCATCGGCATCACGGCCAGACCGACCGACGAGCTGAAGATCCAGCCGCCCAGGCCCATCGCCTGCAGGCCCAGGTACATGTTCTGCAGCATGATCGCCTGCTCCACCCCCGCGATCGCCGAGTGCATCCCCGTCTCGAACGCCGATAGCGGGTACGGCCGCGCCCGGTCCAGCTTGCCGTCATCCGCGAACTTCTTGAGGGGCTCGGCGTTCCCGTTCAGGTCATCGTAGAAGTAGAAGCGGTTCGGCTCGTCCATGACCAGCATCAGCGCGTTGATGTACTCCCAGGTGAGGTCGCTGACCGGCATGAACAGCGTGGTGCCGGGCTTGTTCACGTTCCACTGGTTGAAGGGCAGCGTAACCGGCTCCGTCATCGGCACCGGCAGCCGCCCGTCGGAAATCTTCACCGTGTTCGCCCGGAACGCCGACACGATCTTCTCGCGGTCGTCCAGCGTCTCGAACTCCTGCATCTGGTCCGGGAGCTTGTCCCGCATCTGCACCAGGTACGTGCCCTCGTCGTTCGTGAAGAACAGCTCGGTCCCGTGCGAGCCGCAGGCGCTGGCGTAGGTGCGACCCACGAACTGGATCATCGTGTTGCCGCACCAGTTGCTGCCGGCGTTATCGTTGAACGGCAAGTCGGACAGGTTCAGGCCGCTTATCCCCGTCCCCGCCATCACCAGCATGGCCTCTTCGATCTCGTCCAGCGGCACCGGCTCCTTCGTCGACTTGAAGGGCGCCACGCCGGCCGGCATCTCCGCTCCCAGCGGGAAGCGGCGCGCCCGCCGCTGGAAGATCGCATCGAACAGGGGGTAGTTCCAGGCCCGCTGCGCCGCCTCGATGCTGACCACCGGCTCCGCGACCGGGCTCCGCTTGATGACCATCGCGCTCCTCCTTCAGGCCCCGACCGGTCGGGGCGCATCGATTATAGCGCCAGGCGCTCAGGTTGGCACGTGCTATCATGAATCCGGATGATATTCGTCTACCTCGACCTGCTGGACATCGACGTCTTCGCCGCCGTTGTCCTGTTCGGGGCCGTCTCCACCGCCCTCGTCGCCGGCATCTCCTTCCACGAGTTTTCCCACGCCTTCGTCGCCGATAAGCTCGGCGACGGCCTGCCGCGCAGCCGCGGTCGCGTCACCCTGAACCCCTTGGCCCACCTTGACCCGGCCGGCACCATCCTGCTCTTCCTCGTCGGCTTCGGCTGGGGCAAGCCGGTACCCGTCAACCCTTACGCCGCCGCCAACCCCAAGACCGCCATGGCGACGATCGCGGCCGCCGGGCCTGTCTCCAACTTCATCGTCGCCTTCCTGGCCGGCCTCCCCCTCCAGCTCGGCCTCGTCCCCTGGCTGCCGCCCTTCAACATCGACGTCATCGACAGCCTGATCCGCGGCGGCTGGGCCGCCGACGACTACCTGGGCCTCTACCTGAGCGCCATCGTCCTCATCTCCATCATCCTCGGCGTGTTCAACCTGCTGCCGCTGTTCCCCCTGGACGGCCATCGCGTCGTCCCCATGTTCCTCTCCGACGCCGCCGCCAACGACTATATCCGCTTCCAGAACCGCTACGGCTTCATCATCTTGATCGTGCTCATCGCCCTCCCGTTCCTGACCGGTGGCCAGTTCGGCATCCTGTTCGAGATCATGAGCCCCGTGATTAACCTGCTGGCCCGCCTCTTCGCCGGCATCGACGGGGACGCGTTCGGCTAGTCCGCCTGCCTGCCGGTGGGCAGGCTTCCCGCGCTCGGCCAACGGTGCTAAGCTCTTGTCGCCGCCATGCCTGACCAACCCAAGCGCATCACCATCATCGGCCTCGGCCTCATCGGGGGCTCGCTCGGCCTCGCCCTCAAGGCCGCCGCACTCGAGGACGTCGACATCGTCGGCCACGACGAGTCTCGGGGAGTCGCCAACGCCGCCAGGAAGCGCGGCGCAATCGACAGGGCGGAGCACAACCTCCCCCGCGCCGTGCAGGGCGCCGCCCTGGTCATCGTCGCCACCCCCGTCCTCGACATCCGCGAGGTGTTCGAGCAGATAGCGCCTGACCTCGCCGAGGGCGCCATCGTCACCGATACCGGCAGCACCAAGCAGCGGGTCATGGAGTGGGCGGCCGAGCTCCTGCCCGCCCACGTCAGCTTCATCGGCGGCCACCCCATGGCCGGCAAGGAGGAGCAGGGCATCGACAACGCCGACGCCGGCCTGTTCCGCGAGCGCGCCTACGCCGTCTGCCCCGCCGTCGACGCCCACGAGGACGCCGTCCGCGCCGTCGTGGGCCTGGTGCGACTCATCGGCGCCGAGCCTCTGTTCCTGGAGCCGAAGGAGCACGACCAGTACGCCGCCGCCGTCAGCCACCTGCCCCTGCTCATGTCCACCGCGCTCTTCACCCTCGCTCGCTCCAGCCCGGGCTGGGAGGACCTGGCCCCTCTCGCTTCCTCCGGCTTCCGCGACCTCACCCGCCTCGCCTCCGGTGACCCCCAGATGGGCCACGACATCTTCATCACCAACCGCGAGGCGGCCATCCACTGGCTCGACCGCATCTCCGAGGAGCTCCGCCGCTACCGCGAGCTCCTGGAGAGCGACACCGAAGGCCTCCTGGAGACGCTGGTCAGGGCGAAGATGGACCGCGACGATTTCCTGGCCCGGCCCAGGCCGGTGCGCCAGGAAGCCGAGGCCCCCGACGTCCGCCAGGAGCTGGTCGACGCCCTCGTGGGCGGCTGGGTGAGGGACCGCGTCAAGAAGGCGCGCGACCTGCCCAGGGTGGCTGAGGAGGGCAAGGCCACCCGCGCCGTGCGGATGGCCGAGGACATCCGCCGCGACATCGAGAAGCTGGAGGAGAAGCGGAAGGCCAAAGAGGCCAAAGACTAGCCTATGCAGCGAACCGTCCGCCGCCCCCGCTCCGTCGACGCCAGCATCACCGTTCCCGGCAACAAGTCCATCGGCCACCGCGCCGCCATCCTCAACGCCATCGCCGCCGGCGAGGCCACCGTCCGCAACTTCCCTGACGCCGCCGACTGCGCCGCCACCCTCCGCTGCCTCCGCGACCTCGGCGTGGACTGGACGCTCCGCAACGGCGCCCTGCGCATCCATGGTCGCGGCCGCCACGGCCTCACGGAGAGCGACCGCGTCCTGGACTGCCGCAACTCCGGCACGACGATGCGACTGCTCGCCGGCCTGCTCGCCCCCCAGCCCTTCTTCTCCACCCTAAGCGGCGACGCGTCGTTGCGCTCGCGGCCCATGGACCGTGTGATCGGCCCCCTTCGCCGCATGGGCGCCGATGTTCGCGGCCGCGCCGGCGATAGCAGGGCCCCGCTGGCCGTTCGCGGGCGCGCGCTGCGCGGCATCCGCTACCGGCTGCCCGTCGCCTCAGCGCAGGTGAAGTCCGCGCTGCTCCTCGCCGGCCTCTACGCCGTTGGCGACACCGTCGTCGAGGAGTCCCAGCCCACCCGTGACCACACGGAGCGAATGCTGAAGGCGATGGGCGCGCGAGTCCGGACGTCGCGCGGCGTGATCACGCTCTCGCCCCTGACCCGCGACCTGCGTCCGCTCTCCCTCAGCGTCCCCGGCGACGTCTCCGCCGCCGCGCCCTGGCTCGTCCTCGCCGTCTGTCACCCCGAGGCCCGCGTCCGCGTCCGCAACGTCGGCGTTAACCCCACCCGCACCGGCGTCCTCGACGCCCTGCGCCTGATGGGCGCCGACGTCCGTCTTCAGCGCGAGCGCATGGCCGGCCACGAGCCCGTCGCCGACATCGTCGCGCGACCCTCCCGCCTCCAGGGCGTCGAGATCGCCGGCGACATCGTCCCCCTCGCCATCGACGAGCTGCCGCTCATCGCCCTCGCCGCGTGCTTCGCGAAGGGCGAGACCGTCATCCGCGACGCCGCCGAGTTGCGGGTCAAGGAGAGCGACCGTATATCCGCCACCGCCCGCGAGCTGCGCCGCCTCGGCGCCGACATCGAGGAGCTGCCGGACGGCATGCGCATCCGGCCCGTCCCCCGACTCGTCGGGGCCACCGTCTCCTCCCACGGCGACCACCGCCTGGCCATGGTGCTTGCCGTCGCCGGGCTTCTCGCTTCCGGAAGGACGGTCATTCGCAACGCCGGCGCGGTTGCGGTATCATATCCGTTGTTTTGGCGTGACCTTGAGCTGATTTCGAGTGCAGAAGGGAGGTAGGGTAGTGGACACGGAACTCATACACGTCGGCTTCGGGAACTACATCGCCCTCAACCGCGTAGTCGCCATCGTCTCCCCCGGCTCCGCCCCCATCCAGCGCCTCATCCGCGAGGGCAAGAAGAAGGGTATCATCATCGACATCACCAGCGGCCGCCGCACCAAGTGCGCCATCTTCACCGACACCGGTCACATCATCCTCATCGCCATCACCCCCGAGGCGATCGCCGGTCGCGCCGCGCCCACCCGCCGGGGCAAGCTCGCCGCAGCGGCATCCGACTAGCCGCGCCATGAGCGAGACCGAATCCGGTCCGCTCCTGGTCGTCATCACCGGCCCCTCCGGCGTCGGCAAGGACGCGATCCTCGCCCGCCTCAAGGCGCTCGGCCGGCCCTACCACTTCGCGGTCAACGCCACCACGCGCCCGCCCCGCGCCGGCGAGGCTGAGGGCGTCGACTACCACTTCCTCAGCGGCGAGCGGTTCGACGAGATGCTGGCCCGCGGCGAGTTCCTGGAGCACGCCACCGTCTACGACCAGCGCAAGGGCGTGCTGCGGCCCCCCCTGCGCGAGGCGCTGGCCGCAGGCAGGGACGTGATCACCCGCACCGACGTCCAGGGCGCGGGCTACATCAAGTCCGTCTGTCGCGGCGCCGTCACCATCTTCCTGCTGCCGCCCTCCTGGGACGAGCTGGAGCGCCGCCTCCGCTCCCGCGAGACCGACACGCCGGAGCAGCTCGACCTGCGGTTGCGCACCGCCCGCGCGGAGATCGATGCCGCCGGGAAGTTCGACCACACCGTGGTCAACGACGACCTCGACGCCGCCGTCGCCGAGATCGAGCGCATCCTGGCCGCCGAGCGCGCCCGCCCGGGGCGGCGGAGGGTGGTGGTGTAATTGGCCCTCACCCCCGGCCCCTCTCCCGCACGCGGGAGAGGGGAGATCGGCAGAGTCGGGGTGAGGGTCGTTAGCGAGCCCATCCTGGCCGCCGAGCGCGGCCGTGTCACCGGTCGTCGATGACAATCCGGAAGTCCATCTCCTTCAGGTCGTCGTAGTCCAGGTTCGCGGTGTAGATGACGCGGCCGTTCGCCGTCGCTTCCACTGGCCTATCGAACCACCACAGGAAACGCATGTCCTTGATCGTGTCGGTCTCGTGCGGCGCCAGCAGCGCCTCCAGCTCTTCCTCCACGTAGACGCGCACGGGGTAGCCGGTGCGGTTCTCCAGCGTTATCTCCGCCTTATCCCAGACGTTCCAGAACCCAAAGCCGAACGGGCCGCCCGGGCTGAAGGTGGTGAGCCAGACGAAGTACCCCGCCATCAGCGCCAGGCCGCCGGCGAAGCCGACGCCCAGAAGCACCCGCGACTTCCATGTCCTCGGCCAGATGCTGTAGCCTCGTCTGTAGCTCATGTCTCCTATTGTAGACGCGCCAGCCGCCGCCGCGTTGACACCCTCCAGCGCCCCTGCTACACTACCGTCCACAAACGAATACACACCGGCTGCGATCGGGACTAGTACGTCGCACAGCGGGGCCCAGAGAGGCGGGGCAAGGTGAGAGCCCGCCGCCAGCGCAGCGACCGAATGGACCCGGGAGCCGTCGCCCGAAATCCCAACGGACGGTAGGCGCGACCGGACAGGGCACCGTTACAGGCCCGGCCCCGACAAGTCGGGGAAACGAGATGCCCCGACACGTCGGGGCAACTAGGGTGGCACCGCGAGACGGCCCCTCGCCCCTATGGCGAGGGGCCTTTCATTTGCCCGGGAGGGCGCAATGAGCGACAAGGCGAAAACGAAGAGCGATATGACCTTCAACCCCGGCTGGAAGCGCATGCTCACCGGCGACCGGCCCACCGGCCCCCTCCATCTGGGCCACTATGTGGGCTCCCTCCAGATGCGACTCGAGATGCAGGAGCGCATCGAGTGCTTCGTCATCATCGCCGACCTCCACGTCCTCACCACCCGCACGGACAACCTCGGCGAGATCGGCGACAACATCCGTGAGGTCGTCCTCGACTACCTCTCCGTTGGGATCGACCCCCAGAAGACGACGATCTACCTGCAGTCGCTCGTGCCGGAGGTGCTGGAGCTGTTCTGGCTGTTCATGCCGCTGGTGGGCGTGCCCCGCGCCCAGCGCATCCCCAGCCTCAAGGAGGTCGTGCGCGACCTGCAGCTGGAGACGGCCTCGATGGCCCTCCTGTCCTACCCCGTCCTCCAGGCCGCCGACATCCTCATGGTCAAGGGCGACGTCGTCCCGGTCAGCCGCGACCAGGCCTCGCACGTGGAGCTGACGCGGGAGATCGCGCGTCGCTTCAACCAGACGTTCGCGCCGGTCTTCCCGGAGCCGGACGCCCCCATCGGCCCGATGCTCGTCGGCACCGACGGCCAGGCCAAGGCCAGCAAGTCGCTGGGCAACGTCATCATGCTCTCCGACGACGCGAAGACCGTCGAGGAGCGCGTGCGCTCCATGTTCACGGACCCCAACCGCGTCCGCGCCGACATCCCCGGGCGCGTGGAGGGCAACCCGGTCTTCGTCTACCACGACGCCTTCAACGACGACAAGGCCCAGGTGGAGGACTTCAAGGAGCGCTACCGCAAGGGCACAGTCGGCGATGTGGAGGTCAAGAAGGCGCTGGCCGCCGCCATCAACCGCTTCCTGGACCCGATCCGCGAGCGTCGCGCCGGCTTCGCCGCCCGGCACGGCCTCGTCGACGAGATCATCCGCGAGGGCTCGGCCCGCGCCCGCGAGGAGTGCCGCCGCACCCTGGCCGAGGCCCGCGACGCCATGCGCCTGACGTACTTCCGGGACGCCGAGACGGTGCACGTGGAGGACTGACGTGTACACTCCGAGCCTCAACGACATCCTGGCCCTCGCCCGCGAGCAGCCCGGCGCCAACCTGGCGCCCGTGTACCGCGACGTCGCCGCCGACCTGGAGACCCCGGTCTCCGCCTACCTCAAGGTGGCCCGCGGCGACCACTCCTTCCTCCTGGAGTCCGTGGAGGGTGGCGAGCGGCTGGCCCGCTACAGCTTCATCGGCACGGAGCCCTATCGCGTGCTCCGCGCCGGCCCCTACGACACCCCGGACCAGGGCGAGGACCCCCTCCTCGAGATCGAGCGGGAGCTGGCGCAGTTCAAGCTCGCCCGCATAGCGAACGGGTTGCCCCGCTTCACCGGTGGCGCCGTCGGCTTCCTGGCCTACGAGGTCTCCCGCCACTTCGAGCCGCGCGTCCCCGTCCCCCTCCCCGACCCCCAGGGCTTCCCCGAGTCGCTGTTCATGTTCACCGACACCATCCTCGTCTTCGACCACCTCAAGCACACGATCAAGGTCGTCGCCCACTGCCGCCTCGACGGCGACGTCGAGGCCGCTTATCGCCAGGCCTGCTGGCGGATCGACGAGCTGGTCGAGCGGCTGGGCCGGCCCCTCCCCGCCCTCCCCTACCCCATCGAGCCCGCGCCCGCCCGGCAGCAGACCGTCGGCTCGAACACGGAGAAGGCGGACTTCATCCGCAAGGTGGAGCGCTGCAAGGAGTACATCGTCGCCGGGGACATCTACCAGGTGCAGGTCTCTCAGCGCTTCCAGCGGCCGACGCACGCCCACCCCATCTCCGTGTACCGCGCTCTGCGCACGGTCAACCCCTCGCCCTACATGTACTACCTGGCGATGGGCGACTCCCACATCATCGGCGCCTCACCGGAGATGCTCGTCCGCGTGGAGGACGGCCTCGTCGAGATGCACCCGATAGCGGGCACCCGCCGGCGCGGCCGCGACGCCGACGACGAGCGGCGCATGGAGGCGGAGCTGACCAGCGACGAGAAGGAGCGGGCCGAGCACATCATGCTCGTCGACCTCGCCCGCAACGACGTCGGCCGCATCGCCGAGCCGGGTTCCGTGGCCGTCACCGAGCTCCTCGCCGTCGAGAAGTACTCGCACGTCATGCACCTCGTATCGCACGTCGTCGGCCGTCTGCGGCCCGACCTGACATCCTACGACGCGCTGCGCGCCGGGTTCCCCGCCGGCACCGTTACCGGTGCCCCCAAGATCCGCGCCATGGAGATCATCGCCGAGCTGGAGAGCGACCGTCGCGGCCCCTACGCCGGCGCCGTCGGCTACTTCGACCTCTCCGGCAACATCGATACCGCCATCACCATCCGCACCATCGTCATGAAGGACGGCGTGGCCTGCGCCCAGGCGGCCGGTGGCATCGTCTACGACAGCGACCCGGAGCTGGAGTACATGGAATCGCAGAACAAGGCGAGGGGCGCCCTCCGCGCCATCGACCAGGCGGAGCTGATCGAGGAGCAGGTCCCCACGGGGAGCCTGGGGTATTAGCGATGCAGTTGCAGGACCGCGTAGCCATCGTCACCGGGGCCGCCAGCGGCATCGGCCGCGCCATCGCTCTCGGCCTCGCCCGCGAGGGTGCCTCCGTCGTCGTCGCCGACGTCGACGCCGAGCGGGCCGAGCGCGTCGCCGCCGAGGTCGAGGCGCTCGGCGCGGGCGCGCTGGCGCAGCGGGTGGACGTCTCGGATACGCAGCAGGTCGACGCGATGGTGGACGCCGCCGTCGAGCGCTTCGGACGCCTCGACATCCTGGTCAACAACGCCGGCGCCTACGCCCGCGCCAACGTCGTCGACATGACCGACGAGCAGTGGGACCGAGTCATCGCCGTCAACCTGCGCGGCACGTTTCTCTGCTCGCGCGCTGCCCTGCGCCACATGATCCCGGCGCGCTCCGGCAAGATCGTCAACACCGCCTCCGGCACGGGACTGCGCGGCTCCCCCGGGGGCGCCGTGTACGGCGTCTCCAAGGCCGCTGTCATCAACCTCACCCGTGCCTTGGCCCTGGAGGTCGCGCGATACGGCATCAACGTCAACGCCGTCGCCCCCGGCCCGACCGATACCCCGTTCTGGCGTTTCGGGCGCTCCCCCGAGCAGATCGAGGCCGAGCTCGCCGCCGGCCGCGTCGGCCAACCCGAGGACTTCGTCCCCACCGTCCTCTACCTGTGCAGCGACGCCGCCAGCGCGATCACCGGCGTGCTGATCAACCGCGACGTGTTCGTCGGCGGAGGGTAGCGATGATCCTGTCAACGGATGTCTCACAACGGATTCTTCGAACGGATAAACGGATGGCTGGCCGTCCGTTTGTACGGGGTGACCTGGACAGGCCTAAAGGTCTGCCCTTACGACGTTCGGCATGGAGGCGCGACCGATGCTTCCGCTAATCGATAACTACGACAGCTTCACCGCTGGTCCACCGGAAGGCCGGGCTTTAGCCCGGCGCGTCACAGGACGGTCCGCCACATGCTTCTGCTAATCGATAACTACGACAGCTTCACCTACAACCTCTACCAGTACCTCTCGGAGCTGGGGGCGGAGGTGGAGGTGGTGCGCAACGACGAGGTGACGGTGGAGGACATCGACGCGATGGCGCCGGAGCGCATCGTCATCTCGCCCGGCCCCTGCACGCCGAAGGAGGCGGGCGTCAGCGTGCCGCTAATCAAGCACTTCGCGGGCCGCTTGCCCATCCTCGGCGTCTGCCTCGGCCACCAGTCGATCGGCGACGCCTTCGGCGGGACCGTGGCCGGCGCCGGCGAGATCCTGCACGGTAAGACCTCGATGATCACGCACACGGGCGCGGGCGTGCTGCGGGGCATCCCCAGCCCCTTCGAGGCGATCCGTTATCATTCGCTGGCCATCCAGCGCGAAGGCTTCCCCCACGACGAGCTGGAGGTCACCGCCGAGTCCGACTCCGGCGTCATCATGGCCGTCCGCCACAGGCGCCACCCCATCGAGGGCGTGCAGTTCCACCCGGAGTCCATCCTCACCGCCGTCGGCCACGACATCCTGCGCAACTTCATGGAGATGTGACGTGATGCGCAATCTTGCGTCCTTCGAAGCTCTGTCCTACGCTGAAGTCCGTGGCGGGCCGCACACCGCCCGGAGGAGGTCCTCGATGAGACGCGCGTTTCCGCTTCTCCTGATTCTGGCCGCGCTGGCCGCCGCCCTCGCCTTCGCCGCCTGCGACGACGAGGAGGACGGCAACGGCGTCGCCGACGGCGACGCCGCCCTCCCCTCCAGCGTCGCCATCACCCTGCAGGAGTGGGCTGTCGTCCCCGACGCCGACACCGCCGCCGCCGGCGACGTCACGTTCACCATCACCAACGATGGCCCTGCCGACCCGCATGAGTTCGTCGTCGTCCAGACCGATCTCGCCCCTGACGCCCTCCCCACCGCTGACGACGGCAGCGTCGACGAGGCCGGCGAGGGGGTCGAGGTGATCGACGAGGTCGAGGAGATCGAAGTAGGGGCAGACGCCGAGCTCAGCGTGAACCTGGCCGCCGGCAGCTACGTCCTCCTCTGCAACATCGTCGAGGAGGAGGAGGGCGAGCTGGAGTCGCATTACCAGCAAGGCATGCGAACGGGCTTCAGCGTGGAGTAGCCTATCGCCCAGCCGGACGAGCCCAAGTCTCCTGTCGTTCTGAGCGACCACCACTGTCGGTCGCGGCAGAATGTTTCGCCGGAAGGCCTGCCCGCCTTTGGCGGGAAGCCGGGGAAGGCAAACCATAGCACGCAAAATCATGCCATGAACACACGAGAAGCCATAGACCTCATCGTCTCCCACGGCCGCGACCTCTCCGAGGACGAGGCCGCAGATGTCATGCGCGACATCATGTCCGGCGAGGCCACGCCGGCCCAGATCGGCGCCTTCCTCGTCGCCCTTCGGCTCAAGGGCGAGACCGTGGACGAGATCACCGGCATGGCCCGCATCATGCGCGAGCACTCCCTCCGCGTCGAACCGTCGGAAGCCGTCGTCGACACCTGCGGCACCGGCGGCGACGCCTCCGGCACCTTCAACGTCTCCACCGCCGCCGCCTTCGTGGCCGCCGCCGCCGGCGCCCGCGTGGCCAAGCACGGCAACCGCGCCATGACCTCCGCCTGCGGCTCCGCCGACGTCCTCGAGGCCCTGGGGGCGAAGATCGATCTGTCGCCGGAACAGGTCGCCCGCTGCATCGACGAGGCCGGCATCGGCTTCATGTTCGCCCAGGCCTTCCACCCGGCGATGAAGCACGTCGCCGGCCCCCGCCGCGAGATAGGCGTGCGCACCGTGTTCAACATCCTCGGCCCGCTGACCAACCCCGCCGGCGCGAGGCACCAGCTCCTGGGCGTCGCCCGCGAGGAGCTGGCCGGCCCCATGGCTGAAGTCCTGGGCCGGCTGGGCTCGCGGCACGCCCTCGTCGTCCACGGCCACGGCGGCCTCGATGAGCTGTCGCTGTCCGGCCCCTCCACCGTCCACGAGCTCCGCGACGGCGAGGTCCGGGAGTACGCCCTCTCGCCGGAGGAGCTCGGCTTGACCGCGGCGCCCAACGAGGCCGTGCGCGGCGGCAGCCCCGACGAGAACGCCGCCGCCCTCCGGGCAATCTTCGATGGCAAGCGCGGCCCCCTGCGCGACATAACGCTCCTCAACGCCGCCGCCGCCCTCGTCGCCGCCGACGTGGCCGCCGACCTGGGCGACGCTGTTCGCCTGGCCGCCGAGGCGCTGGACTCCGGCGCCGCCCGCGACAAGCTGGACGCGTTCGTCAAGCTTACGGGGAGCTTCGCGTGACCCAGCACACCGACACGATCCTCGACCGCATCGTCGCCGACAAGCGCGGCGAGGTGGCCGCCGCCAGGCGGCGCGTCCCCCTGGCCCGCATTCGCGCTGTGGCCACCGCCGCGCCCGGCGTCCGACCCTTCGCGAAGGCGCTCAGGGGCGACGCGATCCGTCTCATCGCGGAGGTCAAGAAGGCCTCGCCCTCCCGGGGCGTCCTTCGCGCCGACTTTGACCCCGTCGCCCTGGCCCGCGCCTACACACAGGCCGGGGCCGCCGCCATCTCCGTCCTCACGGACAAGCGCCACTTCCAGGGCTCCCTGGACCACCTGGCCGCCGTGCGCGCCCTCCCCGGTGTCCCCCCGCTCCTGCGCAAGGACTTCCTGTTCGACCCCTACCAGGTCTACGAGTCCCGCGCCGGCGGCGCCGACGCCGTTCTCCTGATCGTCGCGATCCTCGACCGCGAGTTGCTGGCCGACCTCATCGCCCTCGCTCGCGAGCTGGGCATGGACGCCCTCGTCGAAGTGCACAACGGGGCCGAGATCGGCCTTGCGGTCAACGCCGGCGCCACCCTTATCGCCGTCAACAACCGCGATCTGCGAACTTTCGACGTCGACCTCGCCACTACGGAGCGCCTGCGCCCCCTCGTCCCGCCCGCAGCCACGCTCGTCGCCGAGTCCGGCATCTCCACCCGCGCCGACGTCGAGCGCCTGGCCGCCCTGGGCGTCCACGCCGTGCTCATCGGCGAGGCGCTGGTCACCATCCCCGACCCGGCGATCATGATCCGGGAGCTGTTCGGGTGACCCTGGTCAAGATCTGCGGCGTATCGGAGCCGCGACACGCCCGCGCCGCCGCTTCCTGCGGCGCCGACTTCGTCGGCGTGGTCTTCGCGCCCAGCCGGCGCCAGGTGACGATGGGCCAGGCCGCCCGCATCGCCGAGTCGTTGGGCCGGCGCCCCGCGCCGCCCTCGCAGGCCGATGTCGAAGCCGTCGAGGCGCGCCTCGGCAACGGCAAGCCCCTGCTCGTCGGCGTCTTCGCCGACCAGGACGTCGACACCATCAACGCCATCGCCGACGAGTGCGGCCTCGACCTCATCCAGCTCTCCGGTTCCGAGCCCTGGGAGGTCTGCGCCCTGCTCAATCGCCCCGTTCTCAAGTGCCTCAAGGTGCGTCAGGGCCAGTCCCCGGCGGAGGTCCTGGCCGAGGTGCGCGACGGCGCGCTGCTCCTCCTCGATCCCTACGTGGAGGGGTCGTACGGGGGCGCCGGCGTCACGATGGACTGGGGCGTCGCCGCCGCCGTGGCCCGGGAGAGGCGAGTGATGCTGGCCGGCGGCCTGCGCCCGGAGAACGTCGGCCGCGCCGTCCAGGCCGTGCGCCCCTGGGCCGTCGACGTGTCCTCCGGCGTGGAGACCGAGGGCGTCAAGGACGTGGCCATGATCCGCGAGTTCATCAAAGCCGCGAAGGGTGTTGCCCCGGCGTAGTAAAATTGCCGCACCAATTCAAGGAGGTTCGCTATGGCAATAATCGAGAGGTCCACAACCATCCGCCTCCCGGCGGCGCAGGTCTTCAGCTACGTCGCGGACGTCACACGCCACCCGGAGTGGGCGGGGCACAAGCTGGAGGTGCGCTCGGGCTCGTCCGGCGCCGTACAGGTCGGCTCCAAGTTCGAGACCGTGGGCCACCAGTTCGGCGAGCAGCCGGGCTCGGTCACGGTCACGGAGCTCGTCCCCGATCGTAAGATCGTCTACGAGTCGGACGGTCCGGTCGGCCATTTCCGGCACCAGTTCCTGGTGGACGACGAAGGAGGCGGCAGCGTGCGGCTGACCAAGACGATGGAACCGCTGAAGATATCGTCGCTCCCGCTGAAGCTGCTGTCCCCGCTGGTGACGGCGTTCATCGCTCCCCGCGGCCTCGACGGCGATCTGGCCCGCATCAAGGCGAAGCTCGAAGGCGGAGCGCCGGCGCCGGCGATGGAGGCGGAGACACCGGCGGCGGCGCCGCCGGAGCCGAGCGCGGAAGCGCCCGCCGCGGCGGAGGAGGGCGAGGAGAGGCCGCCGGAGGGCGCGTGACTGCCATAAGGCAGCTACAAGACGTTTGACAGACAGACCAATCGGCGATATGTTTGTTCCAGTAGCATGAAGATTACGGACGTTACCGGGCGCCGCCGGCACAGGATGTCACCTCTGAAGGCCCGCGTCCACCGTTATCTTGAGGATCACCCGGACGAAGTGTTTTCCTACCGCGACGCGGATATCGCCAAGAAGCTCGGAGTCAAGATATCGGCGCTGAGCTTCACACTCTGGGCTCTGCATCGCGAGAATCTGATTGGCAGACAGGAAGTGGACGGGAAGGTCTACTTCGGCTCAAATGAGGCGATTCGTCGCCTTCGGGAACGGCTAGGCGTGGCAGAGCCTGAGGATCCGTTCGAACGAGCGCGGAGAATTCGGGACGAGATATATAGGGAATCGGGCTACATAGACAGTCTAGAGCTGCTGGATTCCGTGCGTGGCTCCTGGGACTGACGGAGCCTCGGTCTGTTTGGACGCTAGCTTTCTGCTGCTCTCCTTCCTTAGAGAGGAGATAAGCGAGCAGGCCGACAGGCTGTTAGGGCAGTGGCGCGCGGCGGGTATCTCGTTAGTCGCACCGCCTATGGTGATGATGGAGGTGCCATCGGTTCTGAGGCAAGCAGTGCACCGTGGGCGCATAAGCGTCGACCGCGCCGACGCGGCGTTTGAGACGTTCGATGCGCTCGATCTCTCGGTGCTCGAGCCACCTGGACTGCTGCGCCGCGCCTGGGAGATGGGTAAGGACCTCAACGCGCCACGTCTGTACGACATGTTCTACGTGGCGCTCGCCGATCTTGAGGGATGCGAGCTCTGGACCGCCGACCGACGTCTGGCCAACCTCGCCCAACCGCGCTTCCCTCACGTCCGCTGGTTAGGAGAAACGTGACCCAGACCCTCCCCGACGCCCGCGGCCGCTTCGGCCCCTTCGGCGGGCAGTACGTCCCCGAGACGCTAATGTCCGCCCTGGCCGAGCTGGAGGCCGCCTACCGCCAGGCCCAGGCCGACGACGCCTTCAGGCGCGAGCTTGAGGACCTCCTCCGAAACTACGTCGGCCGGCCCACGCCGCTCTACTTCGCCGCCCGCCTGACCGAGCGTCTCGGCGGCGCCCGCATATTCCTCAAGCGCGAGGACCTGGCCCATACCGGCGCCCACAAGATCAACAATGCCGTGGCCCAGGGGCTGCTGGCCAAGCGTATGGGCAAGCCCCGCATCGTCGCTGAGACCGGCGCCGGCCAGCACGGCGTCGCCGCCGCCACGGTCTGCGCCATGCTGGGCCTGGAGTGCGTCGTCTACATGGGCGAGGAGGACGTCCGCCGCCAATCCCTCAACGTCTTCCGCATGAAACTGCTCGGCGCCGAGGTCCGGCCCGTCGCCTCCGGCTCGCGCACCCTCAAGGACGCCATCAACGAGTCGATCCGGGACTGGGTGACCAACGTGGAATCCACCCACTACCTCATCGGTTCCGCCGTCGGCCCCCATCCCTACCCCATGCTCGTCCGCGACTTCCAGTGCGTCATCGGCGTCGAGGCCAGACAGCAACTCCTCGATGCCGAAGGACGGTTGCCGGACTACGCGGTGGCCTGCGTGGGCGGCGGCTCCAACGCCATCGGCCTGTTCCACCCGTTCTACGAGGACAAGTCCGTCAAATTCGTCGGCGTGGAGGCGGCCGGCGACGGCCTGACCAGCGATCGCCTGGCCGCGCCGCTATCCGCCGGGCGTCCGGGCGTGCTTCACGGCGCGATGTCCTACCTGCTGCAGGACGAGGCCGGCCAGGTCCGCGAGGCCCACTCCATCTCCGCCGGCCTGGACTACCCGGGCGTCGGCCCGGAGCACTCCTTCTACAAGGACTCGGGCCGCGCCGAGTACGTGGGCGTCACCGACGAGCAAGCCCTCCAGGGCTTCACCCTCCTCTGCGAGACCGAAGGCATCATCCCCGCCCTGGAGCCCGCCCACGCCATCTACTACGCCGCGGAGATGGCCAAACGCCTGCCTGCGGACATCATCGTACTCGTCGGCCTGTCCGGCCGCGGCGACAAGGACATCGATATCGTCGTCGAGGCGCTCGGCGACCGGGGCCGCGCTTAGGCGGTTGCGGCCTGCGCGGGGGCCACGCCCAGCTGCTGCATCATAGTCATGAAATCCATGTACTGGCGCTCGGAGTGGATCTTGCCGTCGCGGATCTCATAGACTTCGCAGACCGGGATCGCCACCTGGTTGCCCGTCGGTGCGACTCCCATCAGGTCTCCCTTGTGGGTGCCGCGGCCGATGAACTCGACGATGGCGACATCGCCGCTGGCGTGAACGCCCAGTACGTCGATCTTGCCGTCGGGGAAGGCGTTGGCGAACATCTGACCCACGGCCAGGCCCGCCTCCGGCCCCTTCTGCGTCTGCCCGTCCGGTCCGGTATACGTGTACTCCGGGTGCAGACTTCCCTTGTACGCGGCCCAATCTCGCCGGTTCCAGGCGTCGTTGTATTCGCGTGCGATGCTGGCGGCGTCTGCCATGGCGGGGCTCCTTCCGAATTCGGGGCGAAGCGTTGACGCGATTATTATACGCGCGCGAGATACAGCTGCGCACGCTCCATCGTCCTTGTTCCGACCCGAACCTCGCCGCTACACTGGAGTAGCGATATGGCCTACGAGCGCGCGCTTCCCCCTTTCGAGCCCCTGGCTGAGCCTTCACCGGCCCCGGACCGCGCGCCCTGGGGCTACGCCGACATGGCCATGGCGATCGGCGTCATAATCGGGTGCCTGATCGTGCTGGGGACTCCCATTGTGCTCATCGTACAGGCGCTGGCTGACGTCAACCTGGAGGACGCGGAAGGAGAGGCCGCAGTGGGCGTGGGTGGGGGCGTGCTGGTGGAAGCGTTGCTGTTCGCGGTCGCGGCGCTGTTCACGGTCCGGAAGTACAACTTGTCGTGGTCGGCACTGGGCCTGCGCCGCCCCAAGCGCGGCGGGCTGCTCTTTCCAATCCCTGTTTGCTTCGGCGCCGCGATAATCATCTTTGTGACCGCGGGCATCATGTCGGCGGCCGGAGCGGAGCCGGAGGGGAACGTGCCGGAGGAGACGTTCGATGCCACCGCCCTCATCGTGCTGCTGGGCGTCGTCTCCCTGGGCCTGGCGCCGTTCGTAGAGGAGACGTTTTTCCGCGGGTTCCTGTTCGGCGGGCTTCGCGGCCGCGTGGGCATGGCGGGCGCGGCCCTGGTCAGCGGTCTGGTATTTGCGCTCGCCCACTTTACCGGCGCGGCCAGCCTGCCTCTCCTTCCCGCCATCGCCGCCATTGGCATGTTGTTCGCCTGGGCCTACTACTACACAGACTCGTTGTACGCTTCTATCATGGCGCACTTCACATTCAACCTGGTGAGCTTTGTTGTCGGCGTTACCGGGGCCGGCACGTGAGCCGCCTCGCCGCCACCTTCGCGCGCCTGCGCGACGAAGAGCGCACCGGCTTCATCGCCTTCCTCACCGTTGGCTACCCGACCCTCGACGAGACGCCCGGCCTCGTCGCGGCCCTCGTCGAAGGCGGCGCCGACATCATCGAGCTGGGCATCCCGTTCTCCGACCCCCTGGCCGAGGGCCCAACGATCCAGCGCTCCTCCCACCAGGCGCTGCTCAACGGCGTCACCCCCGCCGTCTGCCTCGATATCGTACGGGAGCTGCGCGGGAGCGGCATCGAAGCGCCACTGGTGCCAATGGCCTACTGCAACCCGCTCCTGGCCTACGGCCTCGAGCCCTTCTGCCGCGACGCCGCGTCCGCCGGCGTCGACGGTCTAATAGCCGTCGACCTGCCCCCCGAGGAGTCCCACGACCTCCACGAAGCCTGCCGCGCCCACGACCTCGATCTCATATACCTGCTGGCCCCCACCAGCACCGACGAGCGCATCGATCTCGTCGCCTCGCTGGCCTCGGGGTTCATCTACTGCGTCAGCCTGACCGGCGTCACCGGCGCCCGCGACGAGCTATCCGAAGGTCTGACCAGCTTCATGCAGAGAGTTCGTTCCCGAACCCTCTTGCCACTCGCCGTAGGATTTGGTATATCTAAGCCCAAGCACTTCCAGGCGGTCGGCCGCATCGCGGACGCCGCCGTTATCGGAAGCGCTATCATTGACGAGATCGACAAGTGCGGTCCGTCCGAGAGATATGAGTGTGTTAAGCGCTACGCGGAGGTGGTTACCGGCCGGCGAAGAGCTGCCGTCTAAGGCCGCTCGGCCTCGATTCCAATCGAGACCGTCCGGCCGTGCGTATGGTGGCTCTCGGGCCGGAGTGTTTGGCCCGAGCTAGCAGGCCGGTCCGTTAGCGGCGGACTTCGGCGATGTCATGCTGACTCGAGGCGTCAGAGGCGCCACAACCGTACAGGCCAACAGCCGCGAAGCGATCCTTGAGGCCACCCGGGAGCTCCTGGGAGCCATGGTTCAGGCCAACGAGATCGACATCGACTACGTGGCCTCCGCCTTCTTCACCGTCAGCCCTGACCTCAACGCCGAATTCCCCGCGCTGGCCGCCAGGGAGATGGGCTGGACGCACGTGGCCCTTCTCTGCGGACACGAGATGGCCGTTCCCGGCTCGCTCAAGATGTGCCTGCGCATACTCGTCCACATCAACACCGAGAAGCGGCCCGAAGAACTGGCCCACGTCTACCTGAAGGGCGCCAGAGTCCTGCGACCAGACATCGACCAACAGGCCTGACCGGCCCAAAGGCCCGAAACCACTCCCGCAACGGGAAGGAGCACCGAAAATGATAGTCGTAATGAAAACGGAAGCTACGGAGTCCCAGACAATGGCCATACAGAAACACGTACGCGAACTCGGCTTCAAGGACCACCTGATCAAGGGCGTTGAGCGCAGCGTCGTCGCCGTGCTCGGCGCTGTCTACCCCGAGCTCGCCGACGAGTTCGCCGCCCTCGACGGCGTCGACACGATCGTCCGCATCTCCAAGCCCTTCAAGCTGGCCAGCCGCGAGGTCAAGGAGGAAGATACCGTCGTTCGCGTCGGTCCCGTGGAGATCGGCGGCGGCCGGCTGGTCGTGATGGGCGGCCCCTGCTCCGTCGACACGGAGGAGAACGTCATCGAGACCGCCCGCGCCATCAAGGCCTCCGGCGGTCACATGCTCCGCGGCGGCGCCTTCAAGCCCCGCACCAGCCCTTACGCCTTCCGCGGCCACGGCGAGAAGGGGCTCAAGATCCTGGCCGAAGCGCGCGCCGAGACCGGCCTCCCCATCGTCACCGAGGTCATGGACGCCCGCGACGTCGACATCGTCGCCTCCTACGCCGACGTCCTCCAGCTCGGCACCCGCAACATGGCCAACTTCGCCCTTCTGGACGAGGTTGGCAAGGCTCACAAGCCGGTCCTCCTCAAGCGCGGCATGTCCGCGACCATCGAGGAGTGGCTCCTGGCCGCCGAGTACATCCTCTCCCACGGCAACCGAGACGTCATCCTCTGCGAGCGTGGCATCCGCTCCTACGAGACGGCTACCCGCTTCACCTTCGACATCAACGCCATCCCCGTGATCAAGCGTCTGAGCCACCTGCCCATCATCGGCGACCCCAGCCACGCCACGGGCAAGTGGTACCTCGTGCCGCCCATCGCCATGGCCGCCGTCGCCGCCGGCGTCGACGGCCTGATCATCGAGGTCCACCCCAACCCCGACCACGCCCTCTCCGACGGCCCCCAGTCCCTGACCCCGGCGAACTTCGACAAGCTGATGGGGCAGGTCCGCTCACTGGGCGAGGCCGTTGGCAGGCCAGTCGCGCCGCCGATCGACGAGCTCAAGAGCGAGGGCGTCAAGAAGGCCAGCTAGCCCGCCCCGGCGGGCCCGTCCGGGCGACCCGCACCGGCAGGGCGGAGCCCACCCTCCGCCCTGCCGGGACCCCGCGCTCGCTCCCCGGACAGCACCGCGCGGTGGGACAGGCTCTAGCCTGTCGTCGTGGCAGCCTGTCAACGGATAGGGAACGGATAAATGGATGGCAGTGCCTTCGTCTATAGCTGGACGCGCGCTGTCTGACACGAATCGCTTGAGGTGGGGCGGTCGCGGTCTCACAGCGGATTCGCCGAGCGGATTAAAGGATGGCCCTCGACTCGCATATACCTGCCTGAGGGCGGGCGACCTGAAGGTCGCCCCTACAGCGCACGGGCCGGATAGCGATTGGCCTCCCGTCAAACTTCGGTAAACCTGCCGGACGCGAACTCGTTATAATATTCGAAATGCTCGAACTCAAGGTCGATGGCTTCTCCGGGCCCCTCGATCTCCTCCTCGACCTCATCGAGCGTGAACAGCTCGACATAACCGCGCTATCCCTGGCCCAGGTCGCCGACCAGTACTGGCAGCACGTCGAGTCCAACGGCGGCCTCGAGCCCGACTCCCTCGCCGACTTCATCCACATCGGGTCCAAGCTGCTGTTCATCAAGTCCTGCGCCCTGCTGCCGTCGGCCTCGCCGCCGAAGGAGGAGGTCTTGCGTGACCAGGACGAGATCGCCGCCGAGCTGGCCCGCATGGTCGAGGAGTACAAGCAGTTCCGCGAGGCCGCCGAGCACCTCGGCGACCTGGAGGAGCAAGGCCGGCGCACCTACAAGCGCCTCGCCCCCGGCAAGGACATCCCGCTGCCGCCGGGCCTGGAGGGCGTCACCGTGGACAGCCTGATGCAGGCCGTCCAGGAAGCCCTCTCTCGCAAGCCGGAGGAGCCCGAAGCGGAGACGATCGAGATCGAGCCGATCAGCGTGGACGAGAAGATCGGCGAGCTATCCCTGGCCCTGGAGCGCGCCAAAGGCCGCCTCCCCTTCCGCCGCCTCCTCCACGACTGCGAGACCCGTACGGAGATCGTCGTGCTGTTCCTCGCCGTCCTGGAGATGATCAAGGGCGGCCGCCTCTGGGCCGAGCAGGCGGAGGCGTTCGGGGACATCACGCTGGTCGAGACGGCGGCGGAGCCGGCGTCCGCCGACTAGCCCCGCCCCCGCGCTTTCCCGTACACTACTCTCGCCATGAGCGCCGCCTCCGCGATGTCCAAACCCGAACGCGTATTCGCCGCCCTCCGCGGCGACGATGTCGACCGCGTGCCCGTCTCCGCCTGGTGGCACGACTTCGCCCGCGAGTGGTCGGCGCAGGACCTCGCCGACGCCACCCTCGACGCCTACCGCGAGTACGATTTCGATTTCGTGAAGGTCAACCCGCGTGCCACTTACTTCGGCGAGGCCTGGGGCGCCCAGTACGTGCGCGCCGACCCGCCCAACCAGCAGCCCCGCCTCGTCCAGCCCGGCGTGTCGTCGCCTGAGGACCTCCGCCGCATCGAGCGGGTCGATGTCGCCCAGGGCCCCTTCGGCGAGCAGCTGGAGGCGCTGGGCGCCATCGCGCACCGGCTCAAGGGCGAGGCGCCGTTCGTACAGACCGTCTTCTCGCCCCTCGCCGCGATGAGCCGCATCACCGGCTCCACGAAGTACGTCCAGAAGCTCGTCCGCGAGGCCCCCGGCGACCTTCTCGCCGCCCTCGGCCCCATCGCCGAGACGCTGGCCACCTACGCCGTCGCCTGCCTCGACCGCGGGGCTTCCGGCGTCTTCTTCGCCACCGTCGAGTGGGCCTCCACCGACAACCTGTCGCCCGAGGATTACGAGCGTTTCGGCCGCCCCTTCGACCTGCCCGTCCTGGAGGCCGTCGCCGCCGCCCCGTTCAACGTCCTCCACGTCTGCCGCGACAACAACACACTGACGCGCCTGCTGGACTACCCCGTCCACGCCCTGCAGTGGGGCTCGCGCTCCCCCACCAACCCCTCGCTCACCGAGATCGCGGCGAAGACCGGCAAGGCCCTCCTCGGCGGCGTGGATCACACGGAGACGATCCGCAGCGGCTCTCAGGTCGACGTGACCCTCGAGGCCCACGACGCCATCGCCGGCACGGGTGGCCGCCACTTCCTCCTCGCCCCCGAGTGCTCTATCGATCCGACGACGCCACCCGGAAACATCCGCGCCATGATCGACGAGGCCCGCGCGTGAGCGTCGTTCTGGCCCGCGAGGAGCTGGCGCGCATCGCCCCCGGGCGCGATTCCGCCGTCACTATCGGCAAGTTCGACGGCGTCCACCGTGGCCACCAGCACCTCATCGGCCGCTTCATCGAGCTGGCCCGCGCCCAGGACCTGGCCCCGGTCGTCATCGTCCTCTACCCCAACCCCATCACCGTCCTCCGCCCTGGCACCGCGGTCACATACCTTACCAGCCTCGAAGAGCGGCTGGAGCTGCTCAAGCGCCTCGGCCCCGACAGCGTCGGCATCCTCCCGTTCACCTCCGAGATGGCCCAGCTCTCCGCCCGCGACTTCGCGTCGTTGCTGGTCGACGAGCTGTCCATGCGGCTGCTCTACGTCGGCCCGGACTTCGCCCTCGGCCGCAACCGCGAGGGCAGCGCCGGCGTCCTGCGCAAGATCGGCGGCGATCTCGGCTTCCGCGTGGAGACCGCCGAGCTGCTGACCCAGGACGGGGAGAAGGTCGGCTCCTCCGCCGTTCGCGGCGCCCTCGCCGCCGGCGACGTCGAGGAGGTCGCGCGGCTGCTGGGCCGCCCCTTCTCGCTCGAAGGGCCGGTCGTCAGCGGCGACCGTCGTGGCGCCACGCTCGGCTTCCCCACCGCCAACATCGCCATCGGCCGCGACCGCGCCATCCCCGCCTTCGGCATCTACGTCAGCCGCGCCTTCGTCCGCGAGACCGCGCACCACTCCTGCACCAGCATCGGCGTGCGGCCCACGTTCGACGGAGGCCCCCGGCCGACGGTCGAGACGTTCATCCTCGACTTCGACAGCGATATCTACGGCGAGGACGTCCGCATCGAGCTGCTCCACCGCCTGCGCGACGAGCTCAAGTTCGAATCGGCCGACGAGCTCATCGCCCAGATGCGCCGCGACATCGAGGATACGCGGGGGTACTTCGCGCGAGAGGAAGCCGGTGGCTAAGGGAAATGTAGGGGCGACCTTTAGGTCGCCCGCAGAACTCGAACCCCGCTCATCCTTCGACAGGCTCAGGACGAGCGGAATGCCGCGTTGCGAGTCGCCTCTGGGCGAGAGTAGCTGCAGGTCTTCAGGCGTGCTGGGACGTCGCCGGGGAGTCGAGGGCCGCTCGTCCTTCGAGAGCCTCAGGATGAGCGGAATGCGGTGGCGCAGCCGGCCGTGCCAGTGGGAGCACTTCTGCTCCCATGGCTAAGGCCCGCGTCCCGACCGACGACCAGCTCCAGCGCATCACCGGCCGCGGCGTCGCCGAGATCATCCCGGAGCGCGAGCTGCTGGACGGCCTGCGCGCCGGCAAGCCCCTGCGTCTCAAGCTGGGCCTGGACCCCACAAGGCCCGTCGTCACCCTGGGCTGGGCCGTGCCCCTGCGCAAGTTGCGCCAGCTCCAGGACCTCGGCCACACCGCCGTCATCATCGTCGGCGACTGGACCGCCCGCATCGGCGACCCCTCCGGGCAGTCGCAGACCCGCTCCATGCTCACCGCCGAGGAGGTCAACGCCAACTGCGAGGCCGTCCTGCCCCAGTTCTTCAAGATCCTCGACGAGTCGCGGACCGAGGTCCGCCGCCAATCCGAGTGGTTCGACGGCTTCGACCTCACGGAGGTCGTGCGACTGACTTCGCGCTTTACGGTCGCCCAGATCATGGAGCGCGACGACTTCGCCCAGCGCTACGCCGAACGCAAGCCCGTGGGCCTGCACGAGCTGCTTTACCCGCTGCTCCAGGGCTACGACTCCGTGGCCATCGAGGCCGACGTGGAGTTCGGCGGCACCGACCAGAAGTTCAACATCCTCGTCGGCCGCGAGCTGCAGCGCGCCGCCGGCCAGACGGCCGGTCCCACCGGCGAGGGCCAGGCCGTGTTCCTCGTCCCGCTGCTCGTCGGCCTGGACGGCGCGCAGAAGATGAGCCAGTCGCTGGGCAACTTCGTGGCGATCAACGACCCGCCCCACGACATGTACGGCAAGCTGATGTCCATCCCCGACACGCTCATCGGCGACTACTTCGAGCTGCTGACCGATGTCCCCGAGAGCGAGCTCGCCGAGGTGCGCGAGGCCGTCGCGCGCGGCGGCGCGGAGGTGCGGGACGCGAAGATGCGGCTGGCGGGGGAAATTGTTTCGCAATTTCACTCGTTGGAGGCGGCGGTGGAGGCCGAGCGGGGATTTGTGCGCACGTTCCGCGAGAAGGAGGCGCCGGAGGAGGGGATGCTCACCGTTGGAATTCCTTTCGAGAGGGCTGCAACTGCGCTTCGTGAGGGGTCCTGGATTAGGATATCGCTGTGGAAATCAAGTGAATCGCCGTCGATTGGCCACGGGTTTGTGTCATTTGAGGGTGGAGTCATGCGTCTGTCGGTCGACAAGACTCCCAAGGTTCCTGAGCCAGCGAAGGATGAGATAGCACGTCAAAGGACCGGTCTCCAGTCCGGGTCCGGCATCGTTCTCAGCCTACTAGATATCATTGAGCCGTCGTTGCGCCGCAGCCGGCTTGAGGCTAAACGCCTGATTCGCCAGAAGGGAGTCGATGTCGACGGACAGACAGTAGGCGGCGAGTTCGTCTTCGTAAGCCCGGGCTCCGTCATCCGCGTAGGCAAGCACCGCTTCCTGCGCATCGTGGACGCGGACCTGTAGCCTCACAACGGATAGGGAACGCCTGCCTGCCGGCAGGCAGGGATGAGCGGATGCACGACCATTCGTTTATCCGTTGGTCATCCGCTGACAGGCGCTGCGAACACCCTCACCCCGACCCTTCGACTGCGCTCAGGACAGGCCTGCCGGCCACCCCTCTTCCGCGCGCGCCTGCCTGCCGGTAGGCAGGGCAGAGGGTCACCCGTTGACACACCCCTCGCGCTACCCTATCCTCGCCCTCGCAATCATTCACGATAGCTAGCAGCGGCGGGGAGGCCACATGACCGTAGACGAGCTCGTCGAGAGGCACGCCAGGGCCATCGTCACGATGGACATCGGCCAGATCATGAACGACCTGATGCCGGAGGCGATGATGAAGCTGCAGCAGGAGGCCGGCGGCGGCACCGCCATGCAGATCAACAGCTACGAGGTCCTGGGCTCCTCCCAGGACGGAGACGACTACCTGTACGACGTCAAGTACATCGGCCCGCAGACGTTCACCGTGCGCGCCCGCTGGTCGCAGGTCGGCCCCGACTGGAAGATCGTGGACGCGGACATCATCGCGCGGGAGTAGCCGACGTTAGTCGCCGAGCGTGGCGCTGGCGGCGGCCAGCCTCTCGGCCAGCTTCTCCGCTATCGCCTGCTCCTCGAATAGGTCCGTGACGAAAAACGACATGTAGGTCAGGGCGCCCACCAGCCGGCCCTGCCCGATTATCACGAAGTCCAGGGTGAAGAGGAGCTCTACGCCCTCAAGGGTGAAGCTTCCGGAGAGCCGAAACGCGCTTGTGGCTTCCCCCTGCGGCGCAAACGCGAGTTCCTGGAGCGAGAGGCTGATATCAGCGTCGCTGGCCGTGATGCCGTCCTCGGCCAGCGCCAGCAGCATCCCCGTCTCGAAGAGGCCTACCCATTCTTCGCTGCATTGCGTAATCAGACTGTCGAACAGTTCGACCGCCTCCTTGGCCGCGGCGTTGGAGGGGAGCACGGAGGCGCTAGAGCTTACCTGCTTGCCGCCCGGGCTCTCGAAGTCTGGTGAGTCGGCGCTCGCCATCTCACCGGGAATCTCATCCTCGTTCAGCTCTGCGCAGTCGTCGCTGAACTCCTCCTCGACGCCGTCCAGGTCGAGGTCGTCGCTGTCCGGCGGCGCGACGGTCCAACCGTCCGGCAGGTCGTCCAGCGTTAGCACTGCCATCTCCGCAGCCGCCTGCGCAGCCGCGGCGTCCACGGGGTCGGACGGCGCCGGAGTCGGCGTCCCGGCAGCCTCCCCCGTGGGCGAGGGCGCCGGCGCCGGGGTCTCGTCGCCGGTAGCGGCCGGGGTCGGCGTCGCCGTCTCCACGGCACTGGTCGCTGAGGACGAAGACCCGTCGTTGCCGCCGAGGAGGTCCTGCGCCGCGCCGGCGCCCCCGAAGTAGGCGCCCACTCCCAGCGCTACGGCCGCGACGACGCCGATGAACGCCAGGTTCAGCTGCGTGGGGGTCAGCCCGAAGTATCGCTCTTGTTCGGGAGTGTGTTCTTCCACGTGACGCTCCTCGCGGGCCGCCGCGTACGGGCCCCTCACGTACAAAGAGGGGTTTGCCGCGCCGAACGTTACATGCGCTATCTTGGGGAGGAGCTGGCTCCGCAACCCGTTCGCACTGAGCCTGTCGAAGTGCTTGGTGAGCGGCGCCGAATTCGAAGGCCGTCTGCTATCCGAATGAAGGGCGCAACGACAAAGCGTTGGCGAAGCCCTTCGACTTCGACCTCCGTCCGCCGGTGGCTGACTCCGGGCGGCTCGGGGCGAACGGAGGCCCTACGCCTTCGCCGCCTCCCGCGCCTGCTCCGCCGCCTCGATCACCTTCTGCGCTGCGTGCGACGGCACCTCTTCGTAGTGTGAGAACGCCAGCGAGTAGTGCCCCCGCCCCTGCGTCATCGAGCGCAGGTCCGCGGAGTAGTGCTGCACCTCGGCCAGCGGCGCCTGCGCCTCCACCGTCGTCATCGAGCCGGTCGGCGTCATCCCCAGCACTCGCGCCCGCTTGCCGTTCAGGTCGCTGATGATATCGCCCGTGTTCGGCTCGGGCACCGTTATCTTCATAGTCATGATCGGCTCCAGCAGCACCGGATGGGCATCCTGCGCCCCCTGCTTCACAGCCTGCGCCGCCGCTATCTTGAACGCGATGTCCGAGGAGTCCACCGGGTGCTCCTTTCCGTCCACCAGCGTCACCTTCAGGTCCACCATCGGGTAGTGGGCCAGCACACCCTCCCCCATCGCCTCGTTCACGCCCTTCTCCACGGAACCCACGTACTGCTTCGGCACCACGCCGCCCACGGTCTTGTTCGCGAACTCGTGCCCTGTTCCCCGAGGCAGCGGCTCCAGGGCCACCGCCACCCGCGCGAACTGCCCGTGGCCGCCGGTCTGCTTCTTGTGCGTGTACTCCGCCCGCGCCGTCCCCTGGATCGTCTCCCGGTAGGGCACTCTAGGCGTCGCCATCTCTAGCTCGACCCCGAACTTGCGGCGTATCTTCTCCAGCGCCACCTCCACATGCGAGTCGCCCATCCCGGACAGGATCGTCTCCCCTTCCCCGCTCCGCTCCAGCTTCAGGCTGGGGTCCTCCTCCACGATGCGCGCCAGCGCTGTCCCCATCTTGTCGAAGTCCGCCTTCGTCTTCGGCCGGATAGCCGCGCTGAACGCCGGCTCCGGGAACGAGATCGCCGGTAGCGTGACCGGCCTCTCCTTCGCGCACAGTGTGTCGCCCGTCTGCGTCTCGGTCAGCTTCGCCACCGCCCCGATGTCACCCGCCACCACCTGCGATACGTGCTCCTGCTCCTTGCCGATTATCTGGTATACGGGCCCTATCCGCTCCGACGCTTGCCGGTTCGCGTTCCAGGCCTGCGAGTCCGCTTTCAGCGCCCCTGAGAACACCCGGAAGTAGGTCAGCCGCCCCACGTAGGGGTCGGCGGCGGTCTTGAACACCAGCGCCGCCAGCGTGCCCGACGGGTCGGCCTTCAGCGTGTCGCCGTCCGCTGCCGCCGGAGCATCGAGCGGCGAGGGGAACGCCGCCGCCATCGCCTCCAGCAGCGCCTGTATCCCCGACATCTTCGTCGCCGAGCCGGTAAGCACCGGCACCAGGCTCCCGGCCTTTATCCCCGTCCTCACCCCGTTCGCCAGCTCCTCCTGCGACAGCTCCTCGCCGCCCAGGTACTTCTCGATCAACGCGTCATCGGTCTCGGCCGCCGCCTCGATCAGCTTCTCTCGCTGCGCGTTCGCCTCGTCGGCCAGCTCGGCCGGTATCTCGGCCTGCTCCCCCTTCTCGCCCAGCGACGCCTTCATCGCCAGCAGGTCCACGACGCCCTTGAGGTTCTGCTGCGAGCCGACAGGCACCTGCAGGGGCACGCACTTCTGCCCCCAGCTCGACTGTATCTGCGCCAGCGTCCTCGAGAAGTCCGAGTTTTCGCGGTCCATCCGGTTGACGAAGATCGCCCGCGGCAGCGCCAGCTCCTCGCAGAACTGCCAGGCGAACTCGGTGCCCACCTGCACCCCCGAGGCTCCACAGACGACGATCAGCGCCAGGTCGGCCGCCCGCAGCGCGCACTTCACCTCCCCCATGAAGTCGGCGTAGCCGGGCGCGTCCACGGCGTTCACCTTGTGGCCGTTCCACTCGACCGGCACGAGCGACAGGTTGATGCTGAACTGGCGCTTCTGCTCGTCGGGGTCCCAGTCCGAGGCCGTGGTCCCGTCCTCGATCCGGCCCAGCCGCGTCGTCGCCCCCGAAGCGAACAGCATCGCCTCGGCCAGCGACGTCTTGCCCGTGCTGCCGTGGCCGATGAGGGCCACATTGCGGATCTTCTCCGGGGGGTACTCTCTCATTTGGGGCTCCTCGATAGCGTATTCGGGCGCGTATCTGGGTCAAGTGCGATTCTATCTTACCCCCGGAACGCCCCGCAACGCCCTCACCCCGGCTGCCGCTCGCCCCTCTCCCGCCATTCGGGAGAGGGGCTGGGGGGTGAGGGTCCGCATCCGGGCGTTTCCATCATGCCCCAGCCTTCAGGCCGGGATACAGTCGTCTCCCCGCCGGCGCAACCCATCCCTCCGCGCTGCGCTGCTTCGCGTTGTATCCTTTTGCCGTCACCACGGTACTAACAGACAGTGAGGATATGTGTGACCACCCCAGCGACCGACGACAGCGCTCTCATCGCCGCCTACCGTCAGGGCGACGATGGAGCCCTCTCGTCGCTGGTCGAGCGGCATCAGACCGCGATCTACCGTCTCGCCCTCGGCGTCCTGGGCTCTCCCCACGACGCCGAGGACGCGGCGCAGGAGTCGTTGATCGCCATGTTTAGGTCGCTCCACGCCTTCCGCGGCGAGTCCCGCTTCACCACCTGGCTGTACCGCCTCACCCTCAACACCTGCCTCAAGCGCAAGGCCCGCGCCCGCCCGGACGCGCCGCTCAGCGACGAAGACTCGCGCGCGATCCCCGACAACCCCGGCCGCGGTCCCGACGCCGAGGCTTCGCGCCGCTGGCTGCGCGAGCAGGTGGGCGGCTTTCTCGCCGCCCTGCCCAACGCCTACCGGGTGCCGGTCGTCCTCTCCGATGCGCTCGACCTGCCGGCCTCCGAGATCGCCGGCCTCCTCGACCTCTCCCTCCCGGCGGCCAAGGCCCGCATCCTGCGCGGCCGCCGCCAGCTCCGCGGCCACATCGAACGCCACTGTCAGGAAGCCGGCCTCACCGGCTGGAGGGAGCTGCTAGTCTGATGCCCACCCTCACCTGCGAACAGGCCCTGTCCCTCGTCGTGGAGCCGCGCTCCGGACCCGTCCCCGCCGGCGAAGCCGTCGACCTCACGCGCCACCTCCGCGGCTGCGACGACTGCCGCAACGGCATGATCGCCTGCCGCGAGGCGATCGCCCTCGTGGACGGGCTGCGCGCCGGCCGGCTGGAGCGCGATGACGCTGTCGCCCTGGCCGCGCATCTCGCCGGCTGCGACCGCTGCCGCGCCCGCGCCGACGAGATGCGCCAGTCGCAGGCGCTGCTGGAAGTCATCGAGACGCCGGCCTCCGTCGCCGATCGCCTCTCCGCGGCCGCCGCCGAGCACCTCACGCGCCAGCTGCGGGCCCGCGCGCTGCGGACCCCCTTCGGCTGGAACGCCCTCGCCTACTCCGACGGCGGCATCATCCTCATCGAGCGCTCCGAAGGCGGCGAAACCGACGCCTACGAGCGCCTGAGCGAGCGCCTGGAGGACTTCATCGTCCAGGAGCGGCCCCGCGACGACCTCGGCCGCCGCGCCGTCGACAAGCTCGCTGCCTACTACGAGGGTCGCCGCCCCCGTTTCAGCGAACCGCTGGACTTCTCGCTGGCCACCCCCTTCATCCGCGACGTCCTCCAGGCCACCTCTCGCATTCCCTACGGCCAGGTCCGGCCCTACGCCTGGGTCGCCCGCGAGATCGGCCGCCCGCGGGCCTTCCGCGCGGTGGGCCAGGCGCTGCACGTCAACCCGCTCGCCCCCATCGTCCCCTGCCACCGCGTCATCGCCTCCGATAACACGCTGGGTGGCTACGGCGGTGGACTCCCCATGAAGGAATCGCTCCTGCGGATGGAAGGCTATCTCCACTAGCAACGGAAAGGTGAATGCCATGCTCGATTACACACCCGAACTCCTCGTGCGACCCCTCCTGGCCGACCGCGAACGCGAGGCTGCAGCCCTCGCCCTCGCGTTCGCGGCGTCCGGCCGGGCGCGGGGCCTTCGCGCCGCTTTCGCCCGCGGTCTCGCCCGCCTCGCCGTGGCCCTCCACCGCGACGCCGCGGCGGCCGCGGCGAGGGCCTCCGAGTCCGCGAGCGCGGGCCGGGCCTGATCCGAAGAGAGCGGATGCCTACCCTTGAAGGTATTGACAGAACAGCCGTTGAACCTTATATTCATAGGCAACCAGCCAGGCTGACCGCCGAAACAGAGGGCGATATGGCCGCAGACCTCGACTTCATAGACCACAAGATACTCGAGATCCTGCAGCGCGATGGCCGCGCTTCCCACTCCACCATCGCCGAGCAGGTCGGCCTCAGCCAGCCCTCCGTCCACGAGCGGGTCAAGAAGCTGGAGCAGCGCGGCGTCATCCAGGGCTACACTGCCGTCCTCAACCCGGAGGCCCTCGACCTGGGCGTCCTCGCCTACATCGCCGTCCGCTTCAACGACTGGGCGACGAAAGACGCTGCCGCCGCCCTCGACTCTATCCCGCAGGTCCTGGAGACCCACCACACCGCCGGCGAGGACTGCCTCCTGGTCAAGGTACGGTGCCGCGCCCCCGCCGAGCTGGAGCGCGTCCTCGACCGCATCTGGAAGAGCGGCCCCGTCGCCGGCACCCGCACCACCATCGCCTTCCGCTCCTACAAGGAGACCTCCGCCCTGCCGCTGGAGGGTTGCCTGGACGACGATGCGGAGCGGAAGAGTGCCTGACGTCACCCCCGGCCGCGAGGACGAGTTCGACCGCCTCCGCGGCTCCCTGGCCATCAGCGACTGGGTGGACCGTGTCGTCGAGTCCACCGAAGGAACGGACGACGGCCGGTTGCGCCACGCCCCCGCCTCCGTGCGTCCCGTCGCCGAACGGGCCCGGCCGCGCGGCCTGCGCGCCGGATTCGCCGCCGGGCTGGCCCGCCTGGCCCTCAGCCTCCACCCTCAAGCCGCCGCCGACGCCGTCCTCGTCCGCGCCGACGACCGCGGCTAGTCGCGCTACTCCACCTCCACGATCCGGAACGTCGGGTGCTTCGCCGCTATTCCTTCGAACACCGAGAGGTCGGATTTCGGATCGACCCCGAAGAACGATTTCGTCGCCATCGCGTTCTCGCCCAGGTACTTCTGGATGATCGGCGGCCGCTGCTCCACCGGCACCTCCTCCAGCCGCACCCGCCTGCGCCCGCGCCGGTTGACCACGGCCTCGCCGCCGGCCGCCCGCACGTTCCGCACCCACTCCGTCTCCCCCCTCGGCGCCACGAAGTAGCGCTGGCCGTCGAATTCGACGACGTTGATCACCGCCGAGCGCAGCTCGCCCGACTTCCTGCCCTTCACCTCTATCTGCACGGAGTTCGATGGAGCGAGGCCCTTCCTCGCCAGCCAGGCGAAGGTCCGGCTGAACAGCCGCGAAGGCGCCGTCGGCCTGTCGTATTTCGTCACGTCTGCTCTCCCTCTTTGGCTGTCTTCACATCGGTCAGCGCTGGCCGTTTGCGGCGATATCCTTCACCCGTAGCTCCAGCGCCGTGCCCTCCCCCCGCCGGTCCGCGGCCAGCGAATACACGACGTCGATGCGGTCGCCCTTCCGCACCTCCGCCTCCCCCAGCCCGAACGCTACCGCCGGCCAGGTCACGCGCGTCCCTTGTCCGTTGGCGTCGCGCAGCTTCAGCCGCAGGTGCTTCCCGTCCTCCCCCATCGTCCTCGCCTCGACGACCTCGACGCCGCGACTGAGGAACGTCGGCTCCGGGTTCGCCTCGCCGAACGGGGCCATCTGCGACAGGAAGCGTATCTCGCGGCCCCGCAGCGCCCCCAGAGCCAGCGCCGCGTCGATCTCTATGGTCGCGACCAGCTCCACGCCCGATAGCTCTTCCTCCGCCCGGCGCAGCAGCCCCTCCTTCAGCGGTGGCAGCTTCTCGTTGCGAGCCGTGAACCCCGCCGCCGCCCGGTGCCCCCCGAACCGCTCCAGCAGCTCCGCGCAACCCCGCAGCGCCCCCGTGATGTCGAACTCGGGGATGCTGCGGCAGCTCGCCCGGCTGGTCTCGGCCCCGCGCTCGTAGACCACCGCCGGCCGGTGCCGGTCCTCGGCCAGCCGCCCCGCCACCAGGCCGACGATGCCCGAAGGTATCTCTTCGTGGCCCAGGAACAGCAGCGGCGCGTCGCCGTCTTCGTCCGCCAGCAGGTCCGCCGCGAGATCCATGGCCGCCTGCGTCCGCTCCTGCCGCTCGCGGTTGAGCGCCGTCAGCTCCAGCGCTCTGCGGAGCGCCTCGTCCTCGTCCCGTTCCAGCAGCAGGTCCAGCGCCAGCCGCGCGTGCTTCAGCCGCCCCGCCGCGTTCAGGCGCGGGGCCAGCCCGTAGGCTATCGACTCCGCGTCGACGCGCGACGCCTCGATGCCGGAAGCCTCCATGAGCGCCCGCAGCCCCGGCCGCTCCGTCCGCGCCAGGCAGCCGAGTCCCCGCTTGAGCAGCGAGCGGTTCTCGTCGCGCAGCGGCGCCACGTCGGCCACCGTGCCCAGCGCGACGAGGTCCAGCCAGCGCTCGGCTTCCCAAGCCCGCCCCAGGCGCTCGTGCAGCGCCGACATCAGCTTGTAGGCCAGCCCCACGGACGCCAGCTCCGCGAACGGATAGCGGGAGTCCGGACGCTTGGGGTTGACCAGCGCCGTCGCCGCCGGCAGCTCCGCCGGCACCGAGTGGTGGTCCAGGATGAGCACGTCCATCCCCAGCTCCCGCGCCCGTGCGACTTCGGCGATAGAGCTGGTGCCGCAGTCCGCCGTCAGCACCAGCGTCGCCCCCTCCGCGTGCAGCCGCTCCAGCGCGCCGACGTTCACGCCGTACCCCTCGCTGAACCGGTCGGGGATGTAGGCGACCGCTTTCGCCCCCAGTCCCGACAGCGCCTCCACCAACAGCGCCGACGCCGTGACGCCGTCCACGTCGAAGTCGCCGTACACCGCCACCCGCTCCCCGGCCCGCACGGCCTCGCCCAGCCGCGACAGCGCCGGCTCGACGTCGGGCAGCAGCAGCGGGTCGTGCTCGGGCGACGGCCCCTCCATGAAGCGCGAGGCTTCGTCCGCCGTGCGGAGACCGCGGTGCCACAACAGGTGCCGCACCAGCGTGGGGTAGGGGGCGTCGGGCAGCGCGTCGTCGGGGAAGCGGCCGCGCAGCCGCCAGCGGCGGCCCGAGGCGGTCACGGCGTCTGTCATTCTGTCATCCTGAGCGCCGACCACGTTCGTTTCGGGGAATGAGGGTCAGGATCGCGAAGGGATCTGGGGTGGGGTAGGCGGCCGTTCTCGGAGGGAGCGTAATCGGCTTTTGGATAAATCCGAGATTCTTCGTCGCTGCGTTCGGCTTCCGCCGACCTACGCTCCTCAGAATGACAGAGTGGGGGGAAGCGCCCCCTCAGCCGCCAGCGGCGTCCGGACGCAGTCATGCGACTCGCTCTCTCGTTCGGTCAACAGCCGCACTTATGGTGGCTGCCCACTCCTCGGCGGCGTCCTTGGACAGGGAGGTTCCGATATGGAACCGAAACCACCAGCCCTCAGTGGTTCGCACGTCAATGGGGTAGTAGATGAGGAAGGATCGGACCACTTCGCACTCTATTACGGACTCCAGGGCGATAGTCTCCGGGTCCCACGTGAATGCGACTAGCGAGAACGGTATGAACGGGCTCCAAATGATGCGCCGGTCCGTTAGGTAAACGCGACCGCTGACCCAAGCTCGATTTGTGTCCCGGATTAGGGTGGCCAGTTCGGCCCTCCGTACAGTTTCCCTTTCCTCGAGTCGCACAGAGCGAAACGACCAGCCCCCAACCTGCTTGCGCGCGCTCATCCCCTTATCCGTTCCTATCCGTTGTGCAGACGGCGAGCGCAGCGCCACGAGTACGCGAGTCTGCCCCGCCCCAGATTCCCCTTCGACAGGCTCAGGACAGGCTTCGCGGGCGGAGTCCGGTTCCCCGCGCGGGCGGCCGCGCGTCTGTCACCCTGAGCGAAGCGAAGGGTCTCGGCGGGCGCGAATGCCTGCGGGAACGCCGAGATTCTTCGCCCCCCTTCGGCGGACTCAGAATGACAGAAAAGTGGGCTCGCCATGCGTATTCCAGTCTCCAACGTCTAGCCTCTAACCTCCGGACCGCAATTCCTTGATCGCACGCGGCAGCGCCATCAGCAGGTCCGACGCCGCCATCCCCGCGCTCCCCAGATCCGCCCGCACGCGCTCGCCGGCCAGTCCGTGTACGTACACCCCCAGGCTCGCCGCCTCGTACGGCTCGACGCCCTGCGCCAGCAGCCCGACGATCGTCCCCGACAGCACGTCGCCGGTGCCGGCGCTGGCCAGCCCCGGGTTCGCGAACGGGCTCAGCCGCGCCCCTCCGGGCGACGCTACGACGGTGTTCGCGCCCTTCAGCACGACCGTCACGCCCCACTCCGCCGCGCACTTCCGCGCCACTCCCAGCCGGTCGGCCGCGATCTCCTCCATCGATAGCCCGGTCAGCCGCGACAGCTCGCCCGGGTGCGGCGTCACGATGACCGGCGCCCCGATCTCCCGCCACCACCCCTCCATCTGCGACAGGTTGTTCAGCCCGTCGGCGTCGATCACCACGCCTCGCAGTCCTTCGCCCTTCAGGCTGGGCAGCAGCGACTTCACGAAGGCGCGCACGTAGGGCTCCTGCCCCAGCCCCGGGCCGAAGAGCAGCGCCTCATAGCCGCGCTCGGAGCCCAGCAGCCGCCCCACCGCGTGCGAGGCCTCCGCCGTCAGGTAGCCCTCCTCGTCCGGCAGCGGCTCGAACGTCGTCTCCGTGAGCTTCGAGGCCAGTATCGGGTACACCGTCGAGGCGCAGCCCAGCGTCACCAGCCCCGCTCCCACCCGGATCGCGCCCATGCAGGCCAGGTAGGCCGCGCCGGTGTAGCGCGGCGAGCCCGCGACCACCAGCGCCCGCCCGAACGTCCCTTTGTGCGCGTCCGGCGGCCGCTCCGGCAGTCCGCCTGGGGCGGACGCCCAGCGCGAGGTCATCACCTCCGTCCACCCGTCCGACTCCAGGCTGCGCGGGATACCGATGTCCACAACCTCCACGCGCCCCGCGTACCGCGATCCCGGCAGCACGTGCAGCCCTGGCTTGCTCCAGGCGAACGTCACCGTCCCGTCCACGGCGACGCAGTGCGGGTCGACCGTGCCCGTGTCGGCGTCGACCCCCGTCGGCAGGTCGACGGCGAGCAGCTTCGGCGGCAGCGACCTCTCGCGCGCCGCTCGCAGCCGGTCGAGCACGTCGGCCATCGCGCCCTCGATCGGCCGGGCGCGACCCGTCCCCAGCAGTGCGTCGATCACCAGGTCGGCGCCGCCCAGCATCTCGTCGAGCCGCTTGTACCCGCTCTTCGCGTCCTCTTTTGCCTGCGCGACAGCCACCCCCGTCTTCACCGCCGAAGCGTAGGGCTCGTCGCTCTCGTCGCGGGGCGTCAGCAGGTACGCCGTCACCTCGCCCGACCACTCGCGGAGGTGGCGCGCCGCCACGAGGCCGTCGCCGCCGTTGTTCCCCGGCCCGACGAGCACGACGATGCGGCGCTCCGCCACCTCCCCCAGCAGCAGCCACCCCTCCTGCGCCACGGCCAGGCCCGCGTTCTCCATGAGCTGCGGCAGCGGCACGCCGCACTCCCGCTCCGCGGCCTGCATCTGCTCGACGCTGACCAGCTTCACGACGGATCAGATTCCTTCTCGATGCCTGCCGGGTTGAGCACTTGATCGAGGACATCAAGCCAGTTCTCAGCTTCCGGCTTTCCTCGCAGAGGAACGAACTCGACCCCTTCCGGGCTGACGTCTGTTTCGATCACCAGCACGTACGGTCCGAACCACCGGTGGCGTCCTGCGCTGACTCGCGTCACGCTATCTAGCGGGATCGTGATGGTCTCTGCACCGAGCGGTATCGTGAGGCGATAGCGCGTCCATACAAGGCGGCGCGGCGTCAAGAACAGCGCGCCATAGACCGAAAACAGCCCCACGCTCCGCAGAAAGTGGCCCTCATAGATGACGCGCTCGTTGAATTCCAGCGAAACATCGCTTCCTAAATACCATTTGCTTATCTTGTTGGCGCTCAGGCTCTGGGTGGATCCCATCCGTTTATCTGTTCCCTATCCGTTGTCGGCCCCCAGCGCGCCCGCGATCGCCTCCAGCCACGTGTCGACGCTCTCCACCAGCTGAAACGGCACGAACGAGTGCTCCCGGCCGTCGCGCGTCGTCACCACCAGCTCGTGCCGCCACAGGATGGCCGCCGACCGGCGCTTCTCCACGCGCGTCACCTCGTCCAGGGGGACCTCCACCTGCGACGGGCCGACCGGCAGGTTCAGGGCCGCGCGCAGCCAGATCAGGCGAGTGGCGGTCAGGTACAGCCGTCCCTGCTCGCTGTACGGCCCCGATACGCGGTGCCAGAAGTAGCCCCGCTCCAGGACCTTCTCCTTCGCCGCCAGCTTGACCTTCGATTTCAGCCAGCGGTCGGTGATCGTCTCAGCTGTCTTCGTCGGCATCATTCGCCCCCTTTCGATTCGTCGCTACCCGCCGTACTTCTCCGGCGCCCGCACGTACTTGCGCAGGCACTCGTCGGAGCAGAACGCCTTCTCCGTTCCCTCCTGGGTTAGCCGCGCCGCTACCTCCTCCGGGCCCATCTCCATCCCGCAGACCGGGTCGATGGCCTTCTCCGAACCAGCCACGCCCGCCGAACGAGCTTCGAACAGCACCAGATCGCTGGACAGGCCCTTCACCTTCCGCTTGCCCAGCCGAACGAACTCGACACCGTCCAGCCCCTTCGCCTCCCTCCGCACCGCCGCCGTCACCAGCACCTGGTGCCGCCCTGCTTCCCCCGCCACCCGGGAGGCGATGTTCACACTGGAGCCGACGTAGTCGCCCTCGCGGTACAGTACCTTCCCCCAGTGTACGCCGCTGCGCGCCGACGGAAACTGAGGCTCAGCCGCCGTCCGCTCCTCGATCTCCAGCGCGCAGGCCACGGCGGGACGGGCATCCGGGAACACGAGCATGAACGCGTCACCGATCTGTTTGACAACACGGCCGTCCCAGCGCCCGGCCGACTCCCGCACCAGCGCCGAGAAGCGCTCCAGCACCTCCGCCGCCTTCTCGTCCCCCATCGCCTCCGTCAGCGGCGTGAAGCTGGACAGGTCGACGAACGCGATCGCCCGGTCCATCTTGCCCGGAACGTCCGTCGGCGGCAGCAGGCCCGCCTCCTCCGCCACATGCAGCACCATGTCCTCGCGCATTGCCCGGGCCGAACCCTTGCGGAGGAAATACAGGATGGAGGGCTCCACAAGGGGGCGGGTGTGCTGGCCTACCGCCTCACTGGCCTCCATCAGCTCCTGGGCGGACATTCCCTGCGCCCTCAACCGCTCGTGTACGTAGATGTGAAATGACCTCTGGCTTGCCTCGGCGGCGCGACTCAGGGTGTCTGCGTAGACCCTCAACAGCTGGATGAGAGCCTCCTCCGGTAATCCGGCGTCCAGCGCTCGTTTTCCTGCCCTCATAGCGTCGAGATCGTCATCATCCAGCGTGTCCCCCTGGTCGCTGAGCCCCGTGGCGCGCCAGAAGCGCCGCACCGACTCCAGGCTCAGGCCGGTCAGCTCGGCGGCCTCCGCCAGCGAATACCGGGGACGCACCCCGCGCGGGAAGATCTCCTCGACGTAATGTCCCAGGAGCTGGCGCTCCTTCTCCGCTCGCGCGATCGCTTCCAGGCCGATCCCCCGCCGCAGCAGCAGCTGGACCAGCCGCGCCCGCTCGACGTCCTCCAGCCGGTACGACTCGCTCTCGTGGGCGCCGACTAGCCCCATCTTCCGCCAGCGATCCAGCGCCTCCTCCGGCTCGCCCGTCCGCGCCGACAGCTCCTCGAGCGAAATCACGTCGCCCATCTTCAGTCCGTGTGCTCCCATTCCAGCTGGCCGCGCTCCCGCAGGATGGCGATGAGCCGCTCCCGCCAGGCCTCCCGCTGCGGCTCCGGTTCCCCCGCGTAGCCGACGACGAAGGCGACGGCGTACTCGCGGCTGTGGCTCAGGCTCACGTCCAGCCCGCCCAGGCCGATGCGCTCCGCCCGCTCTCTGGCCCGCCCGTACAGGTACACGAGCGGCTTACCCCGGTGGTTGGGCAGCACCTCGATCTCCCGCCAGGCGACGCCCTTGGCGCCGGTGCCCAGCGCCTTCATCACCGCCTCTTTGGCCGCGAACCGCGCCGCCAGCTCCGATACGCGCCCCCGGCACACCGCCGCTTCCAGCGACGTGTACACGCGGCCCAGAAAGCGCTCCCCGAACCGCCCCAGCGCCGCCTCCACCCGCTCGATCTCGATGATGTCCACGCCCACGGCGGCGTGCGGCGCTCCTTCGGCCCTCATTTCGCCGCCATTCTAGCACGCGCCCGCTTCTGCGGCTCCTTGCGCGATGGCGTCGCGTACTCTGCGTGGGGTGGGTGGCTGTACTGCGCCTTGAAAGGCGCAGCTTGGGCCCCGCCCCGGCCCTCGAGGCCGAATGACCAGCCCCTTTTGTCATTCTGAGCGCCGACCACGCTCGGCTCGGGGCACGGCGCTGGAATCGCGAAGGAATCTGGGGTGGGGCAGACCTTCGGTCTCGCGGGGCAGCCCCCTGCGGCCCCACACCACCCCGTGATGGCGCGTCGCTGTCAGACCCTCCCGTTCGCGCCGATGAGGCGCCGCGCCATTCGGCCCGCCCACCCGGGAGCGCGGCGCCTCCAAAAAACAACCCGCCAAAGCCCTTTATCCCTTATCCCGCCGATGCTATCATGCTCCTGTCACCGCACCGGCAGGCAGCGCAGACCCCGGAGGCACCCCATGAACATCATCCGCGAACCCAGAGTCTACCTCGTCGGACGGCAGAACATGGACGGCGACGCTGTCCAGCGCTTCCTGGACGACTACGGCCTCGCCTGGGACACCGACACCGAAGTCGGCGGCGAGCAGCTCGTCGAGGTGGGCGGCCGCATCTGTTACCTGTCGTTCGGCAAGGGCCGCAAGACGAACTCGGAGTACATCGGCAACCTGATCAGCATGAAACACGGGTCGGTGCTGGAGCACGCGACGTGGGACTTCATCTTCGCCGGGGTGTCGCGCTCCTTCTCGCACGAGCTGGTCCGGCACCGCGCCGGCTGGGGCTACTCGCAGCTCTCCCAGCGCTACGTCGACGAGTCGATGGCGAACTTCGTCGAGCCCGACGTCATCGCCGAGGACGAGCGGCTGCACGCGATCTGGCTGCGCGCCGTGGAGGCGTCGCACCAGGCCTACCTGGACCTCGTCGAGGGGCTGATGGACAAGCCTGCCCTGAGCTCCGTCGAAGGGACGCAGCGCCGCAAGCTGGTGCGAGAGGCGGCCCGCAGCGTCCTGCCGAACGCCACCGAGACGATGATCTTCTGCTCGGCGAACGCGCGGGCCCTGCGTCACTTCATCGAGCTGCGCGGCTCAGAGGGGGCGGACGTGGAGATCCGGAAGGTGGCGCTGCAGGTCCTGCGCATCATGCAGCGGGAGGCCCCCACGCTGTTCGGGGACTACGAGATCGCCCGCGAGAACGGCACGGAGGTGGTGCGGACGGCGTTCCAGAAGGTGTAGGGGTGCGCGGACTTTATCGACCTGGCAAGCGGGTTGTCTACCTAGATCAGAACTTCGTCAGCAACATTGCCAAGGCAGGGGCCAAACCGGCGCTTGAACAGTACAGCGAGCTGTTCGACTGCCTGCTGGCGTTGCTAGAGGCGGATGACATTGCTTGCCCAACGTCCCAATTCCACCACCGGGAGACTCTCTACTCCCGCGATGAGCGTCTCCGCGATGCAATACGGGAAGTCATCTTGCGCCTATCCAGCGGGCTCGGATTCCGCCAGTACGACGATATCCTTGAGATACAGGCCGTCAAAGCTCTGCATGATCATCTAGGAAAGGACTGGCGCGGTACCGAGCCGGGCTGGGACGAGGCGTTCCAGGGAGATCCCGACGCTCCTGCGAAAGCCAGGCGCTTCGAACGACCAACTTGGTATACGGAGGCACCTTCCCCGCTCTTCGAACTTGGCGAACAAGCCAAGTACTCCTATCCAAAGGAGGCACGGCGAATAGCCAAAGAGTGGCAGCGCTCATTCGATAAGAGGCTTGAATACGAGATTGAAGCGTTCATACGGATGTTCTTTCTTGACCCTCTCTATCGCACCTTGACCGAGGCCTCTAGGCTTCTCGTGGGTTTGCCGAGCGATCCCTTCGAGCTGCTTCCGGACTTTTCCTATCGCGTCTACTCCGCCTACAACGAACTGTCCCAGAGTCACGAGAGGGAAGGATACTTCCAGTTCTTGCTGTCTCAAGAGTTCAGAGCCATTCCGTTCGTCCACATCTTCTGCTCGCTCCATGCTGCGATGATAACGACTGCAAGCAAACCGGAGGCAGGCGACTACGACGATGTAATGATGTTGGCCACCATCTTGCCATATGCGGACATTGTCGCAACGGACCACGCTAAGAAAGTTCTGGTGCAATCGGTAGGCTTGGACAAGCAGTACGAGGTCACGCTCTTTTCGGCCAAACAGGATGATGTCGCTGCCTTGCTGTCGTTCGTGCAGAACCTCCGGCCCGGCTCCGTCGCTACTGTCAACGGATGACTAGCGGATAAACGGATAGCGCCGCTCGCCTCTGTCCACTGTCCACTACCCACTGTCCACCACCCCCACCCCATCCCCACGCCGCACCAGGCCGCCGCGCTCCACGATCGCGTAGACGCCCACGCTATAATAGGAGCGCCATGGCCAAACGCGAGCTGGTCCAGCGCTTCGAGGTCGTCTTCGAGCCCGATGAGGACGGCGGGCTGCACGTGTACGTGCCGGCTCTCAAGGGCTGCCATTCTTGGGGGGCTACACGCGAAGAGGCCCGCGAAAACGTCAAAGAGGCCATCGAGCTCTGGCTGGAGACGGCCGAAGAGCAGGGCATCTCGATCCCCGATCGTGAAACGGTAGAGATTCCCTCTGCATGACCAGGCGCTTGCCTTCGGCCACGCCGGCTGAAGTCATTCGAGCCTTGGAGAGGGCGGGTTGGGAGGTGCATCGACAGCGGGGCAGCCACGTATCGCTGAAGAAACAGGGCGTGGCTTACATCGTTACCGTGCCCATGCACCGGCGCGACGTCCCGCGGGGCACGCTGGCGGGCATCATCAAGGATGCTGGAATGACAATCGACGAGTTCGTCGACCTGCTCTAGCAGACGGCGACCCCATCCCCCCGCCGCACGACGCCGCCGCGCTCCACGATCGCGTAGACGCCGACGTTCGACTGGTTGTTGGCGGCGGCGGCGCGCAGGATGCCCGGGTCGTTCGGTAGCGAGCCCTGCGGCAGCGTCGTCATCACGCAGCGCGGTGTCACCGTGAACACCCGCAGCCGCACTTCGTCGCCCAGGGCCAGCGTCTTCCCCACCCAGCCGTTCTCCAGGAACCCGCCCGTACGGGCGCCCGTCTGGGCGCGCTCGCCGGGCGGCGTGCGCACCAGCAGGTTCGGGCGGAAGCGCTGAGCCTCGAAGCGGCCGTCCGGGTACAGCAGCGACAGATGTTCCAGCGTGCCGGTCGCCAGCAGGTGGACGACGCCGAGGTCGAACAGGCCGTTGCGCACCGGCGACACCGCCGCCTCCGACTCGTCCCCGCTCACCGGCACCGACATGTACGTCGCGCCCTCCGGCGGCGCCGCCACCAGCCGCACCTCGAACCCCAGCTCGGCCGATAGCCGCGCCTCCAGGCCGTCGTCGCCGCTCTCAGCCGACGTCCCGTCCGGGAAGCGGACGCTCACGCGCGGCGGCGGCCCGGCGTCGGCCAGCGACGCCTGCAGCCCGAACAGCCGGCCCCAGACGCGTGGCTGCTTGGCGCTGCCGATGCGGTTGCTCGCGGGGTCGTACAGCGCGTACGAGCGGTCGCCCAACAGCCCCCGCTCCCCGACCGGCGACTCCTCGAGCTCCTCGCCCAGCATCGACTTCACGGGGTAGCGCCACAGCCGGTCGATCGTTCCCAGCTCGCCGGCCACGGTCAGATCACCTCGCGGTTGGGGTCCAGCGCCGGGTCGTTGGCGGGCAGCGTCCCCTCGGCCAGAGGGCTGCGCTTCCAGTTCGGGACGGGCGTCTCGCACCCCTCCCTGGGCACGAACCGCGAGCGCTCCACCAGCTTCATGCGGTGGATGTAGCGGGGGCAGTTCGGGAACACCTCGCGCGCCCGCACGCGGACGATGAACTGGGCCTCGGGGTACTCGGCCATCAGCGGGTCGTCGGCGTCGATGCTGGCCTCGCCGTTGAGGCGCATGCGGTGGCCCATCTCGAAGTTGATGAACAGCATCCCCAGGTGCGGGTTTTTAACTAGATTTCCCATCGAGAGGTACATCCCGTTGCCGTTGTAGTTGGGGAACGCCACCGTGTTCTCATCGACGACGCGGACGAAGCCCGGGTCGCCGCCCTTGTAGGAGCAGTTGGGCCGGCCCTGCTCGTCCGCCGTGGCCAGGAAGAACATGTCGCACATCTCGATGAACGTCTTGTCGTTCGGCCCGATCCGGTCCTTCACGACGCGCTCGTTCAGCCGGTCGGCCAGCCGCCTCGTGTCGAACCGGTCCTGCATCTGCCGGTTGCCTTCGTGGTATATCTCGGCCATCGTATCGCCCTCCGAATCCCTGGATTGCCGCCGCGACGCCGTAATCGTAGGCGCGGCCCTCCCTGCCGTCAATCCGTCGCGATGCGCTATCATTGTCCCGCCATGGCCGACGATTTCGACCGGTACACGGAACGCGCGCGCCACGTCCTCACTCTCGCCCAGGAGGAGGCGCTGCGACTCAACCACAGCTACATTGGCACGGAGCACCTGCTTCTCGCTCTCATTGGGCAGGACGGCGGGAGCGCGTTGGCGCCGCTGCGCGCGCTCGGCGTCGATGTCGACAAGCTGTCGCCGGCCGTGCGGTCGAAGATCAGCCGCGGCTACCGCTCGGTCTACGGCGAGGTGCCGCTGACCCCCGGCGCCAAGAGGGTGATTCATTTCGCCGCCGACGAGGCCCGCCGCCTCGGCGTCGACCGTATCGGCTGCGATCACCTGCTCCTCGGTCTGGTCCGCGAGGGCGAGGGGATCGCCGCCCGTGCGCTGGAGGAACAGGCCGTCGATCTCGAGGAGCTGCGAGAGGAGGTCACGCGAGGCGGCGGTGAGGAGGACCCGCGCGAGCCGGCGACGGTCATCGACGGCCGCGCCATCGCCGACGAAGTCCACAAGGAGGTCGCCGCCCGTGCCCGCGCCCTCAACCGGCGGGGCGTCACGCCCGGACTCGCCCTCATCCTCGTCGGCGATAATCCCTCCTCGCTCTCCTACGTCCGCTCCAAGGGCGACGCCGCCGAGCAGGCCGGCATCTTCTCCGAGACGTTCCACCTCACCGAGGCCGTCTCCGAACGCGAGCTCATCTCCCGCATCATCGACATCGAGGAGGACCCGCGCTTCCACGCCGTCCTCGTCCAGCTCCCCCTGCCGGAGCACCTGAACGAGTCCGCCGTCATCCACGCCATCGAGCCCACCAAGGACGTGGACGGCGTCACCTCCGTGAACCAGGGCCGTCTCCTCCAGGGCGAGCCCTGCCCCTGGCCCGCCACCCCCGCCGGCGTCGTCGAGCTGTTGCACCGCAGCGGCAACCCGCCCGCCGGCAAGCATGTCGTCGTCTGCGGCCGCTCCAACATCGTCGGCAAGCCCATCGCCGCCATCCTCATGCAGAAGAACCCGCGCGCCAACGCCACCGTCACCGTCTGCCACACCGGCACTCCGGATCTCCGCCACTTCAGTCGCCAGGCCGATATCCTCATCGCCGCAATGGGCGTCCCTCGGGCGATAACCGCCGGCATGGTTAAGCCCGGCGCCGTCGTCATCGACATCGGCAACAACTGGATCCCCGACGACACCCGCAAGAGCGGCCGTCGCCTCGTCGGCGACGTGGACTTCGAGGGCGTGCTGGCGGTCGCCGGGGCTATCACGCCGGTCCCCGGCGGCGTCGGCCCCATGACCGTCGCTATGCTCCTGTCCAACACCGTCCTCCTGGCCGAGCAGTCGCTGGCCTGACGGCGGTGCTGCGTCCGGAGGGGTGGGTGGGGCGAATGACGCGCGTGAGGGTCGGATGGCGAGGGGACGATATGGTAGAAGCGAGCCGGGGGGCTAGGCCGCGCCTTGCTTTTCGGCCTTCGAGGCGGGGGCGTCCACCTCTCGCATCCACTCCGGAAGCCGCTGCTCTATCTGCGGCCAGTAGCGGCGGATCAGGAGGGCGATGACCAGCCCGCCCAGCGCCGCCGATATCCCCAGCGGCGCGTCCACCAGGTAGTGGTTGCCCGTCGCCACGGTCGAAAGGATCATCGCCGGCGGCAGCAGCAGCGCCGCCCCACGGGCGATGGGGTTTTTCAGGGACATGAACAGCCCCAGCGCCAGCAGCAGGTTCCAGCCCACGTGCATGCTGGGCACGGCCGCGAACTCGTTCACCCCCGGCGACTTGTCGTAGGTCAGCGCTACGGTGTAGTGCAGCGTGTCGATGAAGCCGGCGCCGATCAGCCGCGGCGGCGCCACCGGGAACAGCACGAACACTACCAGCGCGATGGCTCCCGAGGCCAGGAACGAGTTCCGGATCAGGCTGTAAACGGGCGGGTGCTTCCAGAACAGCCACGCCCCCACAACGAGGATCAGGGGGAAATGCCCGTAGAAATAGATCACGTTGAACAGGTGGGTGACCGCATCATAGGGCAGCGTCGCCGCCTGCAGCGAAAGCTCTCTCCAGAGCCCCAGGTCGCGCTCTAGCCTGATGACCTGACCCGCGTTCGTAAACGCGTCCACCGTTCGCTCGGCGGCGTGGTTCCTCACCAGGTAGTACAGGAGGTACGCCACCGCCATGATGACAGGCTCACGTACATAACGCGAAAGCACCGCAGTTCGAACCGCTGTCGTCATGGGACTTCCAGTGCCCTAGCCTACCGCAACTCTAACGATTTGCCAACCCCCTGAGTGACATAACCATCTCATCGACGCACGAGCGCGAGCGTATGTAACGTCTCGCTCGCCGCCGGCGTCTCATTATTGACGGTCGAATCGTTTAGCTTGGAGATACCGATGCTCTACTACTGGTGGCTGTACACTTTCGTGGCACCCCTGGCCGCCCTCGATATGGTTCTGCGCGCCTCGCCGCTCTACTTCGGCGCCTGGCCCGTCGGCCTCGATTACCTCGCCGACGACTACTAGGCCGGGCCGCGGCGGACGCGAAAACCTGAACCAAACCTTAACCGCTGGCGGCGGCATCCCCCCTTCTGTTTCCCCACTTCTCCTGCTAACGTTCCCAGCAACGAGAGTGGGTAGGTGGAGGAGGCAAGACATGTCGACCATCCGTAAGCTGATCGCCGGCGCAGTCGTCGCGGGGGCGCTCGCCCTGAGCGCGGTGGCGGGCGCCGCCGCGTTTCACCCCGGCGTGAACGACAACCCGGACCACGAGCTGCCGCAGGGCCCCAAGGTGGTGGCCTGCGAGAACCAGGGCGGCGAGGAGAACCCCAGCGGCGAGGGCGTGTTCACCGCCATCGACGCTGGCGGCAACGTCCACTGCAGTCCGTTCTCCGACTGACGTAGTCCAAGCGTAGCAGGGAATGTAGCGGCCCGGAGGGTACCCCTTCGGGCCGCTTCCCGTCCTCCCCCTCAGCGCGTCCATGGGGGCAGCGGGCGCTATACTGGCCGCGTGCGCGTACGCCGTCTCCACCCCTGGCGCGTCTCCCCGGCCGAGGCCGTTCGCATCCAGGCCGACCTCGCCCCCCGCGTCATCAGCGAAGGCGACCCTGCCGTCGTCCGCTACGTCGCCGGGGCGGACATCGCCCTCCCCCGCGGCCGGACCCGGGCGACCGCCGCCGTGGTCCTGCTCTCCTACCCGGGCCTCGCCCTCGTCGAACGCCATGCCGTCGAGTCCGAGGTGAACTTCCCCTACGTACCCGGCCTCCTCGCCTTCCGCGAAGTCCCCGTTCTCGCCCGCGCTTTCGAGCGGCTGGTGCGCACGCCGGACCTGCTCCTCGTCGACGGCCACGGCTACTCGCACCCCCGCCGCTTCGGCCTGGCCTGCCACCTCGGCCTCCTCCTCGACGTACCCACCATCGGCGTCGCCAAGAGCCGCCTCACCGGCGTCCACGGAGACCCCCCGCCCGAGGCCGGCGGCCGCACCCCCCTCCGCGACGGCGACGAGGTGATCGGCCTCGTGCTCCGCACCCGCACAGCCGTCTCGCCCGTGTTCGTCTCCGTCGGCCACCGCATCGGTCTCGCCGCAGCCGCAGATTGGACGCTGCGTCTGTGTCAGGGCTACCGGCTGCCGGAGCCCACCCGCCTCGCCGACAAGCTGTCCAGGGGCCGCCTGCCCGTGCCGTAGGGCCAGCGCAGCGCTATAATCGATAGCGGAGGTACGAAAACACGATGCAAGAGACCAGGCAGGCCCTTCAAGAGCTCCAGCAGCGCATCCAGCACGTCCTCCAACGTCTTTGACGTACCCAAACTCGAACGCGAAATAGAGGAGCTGGAGCGGGAGTCGGCGCGACCGGACTTCTGGGACGACTCCAGCCAGGCGCAGAAGGTCATGCGGCGTCTGTCCGACGCCAGGGAGCAGGTGGAGGTGTGGCGGGAAGTGGAGGCCAAGATCGGCGAGGCCCGGGAGCTGCTCCAGCTTGCCGAGAGCGAATCGGACGAAGCCCTCGCCGCCGCTGTCGCCGCCGATGTCGATAAGCTTGCCGCCCGTCTCGAGAGCATGGAGCTGTCACTCGCCCTTTCCGGCGAGTACGACCGTCGCGACGCGATCCTGGCCATACACGCCGGCGCCGGCGGCACCGATTCGCAGGACTGGACGGAGATTCTCCTGCGCATGTACCTGCGCTGGGCCGAGAAGCGCGGCTACCAGACTGCCATCCTGGACATGACCTCCGGTGAGGAGGCCGGCGTCAAGAGTGTGACCGTGGAGATGGCCGGTCGCGACGCCTACGGCTACTTGCGCGCCGAGCGCGGCGTCCACCGCCTCGTCCGCATCTCTCCGTACGACGCCTCGCACGCGCGGCACACGTCGTTCGCCCTGGTGGAGGTGATGCCGCAGGTAGAGAGCGCCGCCGAGGTGGATCTCAGCCCGGACGACCTCCGCATCGACGTCTTTCGGGCCTCCGGCAAGGGCGGGCAGAACGTCCAGAAGAACGCCACCGCGGTACGCATCACGCATCTGCCCACCGGCATCACCGTCTCCTGCCAGAACGAGCGCTCCCAGCACCGTAACCGGGAGAGCGCCATGAAGGTGCTGGAGGCCCGCCTCCTGGAGAGGCGGCTGGCGCAGGAGGCGGAACAGAAGTCGAAGCTCAAGGGCGAGCATGTCTCGGCAGCCTGGGGCAACCAGATCCGCTCCTACGTCCTCCATCCGTACAAGATGGTGAAGGACCATCGCACCGGCTATGAGACCAGCGACGCGGAAGGCGTACTCGACGGCGACATCGACGAGCTGCTGCGGGCGTACCAGAAGGCGACGATAGGTGGGTAGCATGCGTCCTTTGCTGCTTGTGGCGCTTCTTGCGCTGGGAACGCTGACGCTGGTGCCGGGGCCGACGTCTGCGCAGGGTCTCGGGGTGACCGACGATGGGACGGAGAGTCTGTTCCCCGAAGGCATTCAGTTCAGGGTGGCCGCCCAAGGCGACCAGCCGATAGTTAAGGTGCTCCTGCATTACACCGTCCTCCCCGATGGCAGCCCTGCCAGGGCGGTCCCAAGCGGCCCAACCCCCGAGTTCGAGCCGACGACGACGCTCTCCGCCGGCCTCATTCTGGCGGGCGATTTCTACCTGCCGCCGGGAACGCGGATCGACTACTACTGGGAAGTGGAGGACGCCGCCGGCAACGTGGCCACGAGCGACGAGGAGAGTATCGTCTACGAGGACGTCCGCTTCGATTGGAAGACCGTGGAGGCGGACGGCGTCACTGTCCACTACTACTCCGGCGACGACGATGACGCCCAGGCGATGCTGGACGTGGCACAGGAGGCGCTGACGGCCTCGTCACGGCTTCTGGGCGCCCCCGTGGAGTTCCCGGTGCACGTCCGCATCTACGGCTCGCGAGAGGACATGCAGCCGGCGCTCGAGAGCCGCAGCGAGACCTACGAGTCGCAGATCATCACGGCCGGCGTGCGCGTCTCGTCGGACACGGTGCTGGTCCTGGGCAACGTATCGTTCGACACGCTACGGCACGAGCTGGCGCACGTGGTCACGGCGATAGCCGGCGAGGGGCCGTTCGGCAGCCTGCCCGCCTGGCTGGACGAGGGCACAGCCGTCTACGCCCAGACTGATCCGGGCGGATTCCGCGACACGCTGGATGGGGCAATAGACCGCGGCAACGTACTGTCGGTGCGCTCCATCACCTCGTACCAGGGCGACCCCTCGAAGGTTGGCCTATTCTACGGGCAGTCCTGGAGCCTGGTGTCGTTCCTCGTCGAGACCTACGGCGAGGAGAAGTTCGCGCAGCTGTTTGCCGAGATCAAGGCGGGCAACACCACGGACGCGGCCCTGGACACCGTCTACGGGTTCGACCAGGACGGCCTGGACAACGAGTGGCGGGCCAGCGTGGGCCTGCCCCCGCGCCAGGACGCCGGCGAGGACCCCGAGGATGCCGTTCCCACGTTCCCGCCCTCGGGCGGTGGCGACGCCTCCGAGGCCGGCGGCGAGGATGACGGCGGTACGTCCGCGGGCGTCATCATCGCCCTGGTCCTGGGGGTAATAGCGGTGGCCGGCGCTATCGCCTTCGCCACGTTTGTCGTGGCGCGAAGGCTGCGCTAGGGCAGCACCAGCCCGCTTCCGCCCAGCGGCGGGCCTTCCCTCGGCGGCTCCTGCGGCAGTGCCGCCGGTGTGGCCGGCCCGCTGATCTCCGAGGGTCGCGCCGCCGGCGACTGCGCGGCCTTGAGCACCTGCTCCACCAGCGCCTTCTCCGGCACCGCGCCCGGTATCGCCACCCGGTCCTCGACAACCGTGAGGGGCACGGCCTGCACGTTGTAGCGCTGGGAGAGCTCGGGGAACTCATTCGCCTCAATCACCTCGGCTTTGATGTGGGGCGTGATCATCGCCATCTGGAGAACGGCGCGCGTCATCGTCGGGCAGTAGGGGCAGGTGGGCGTGACGAACACCCGGATCCGCAGGTCCTCCTCGATCTTCTGCAACGATTCGACGGACTCCGTGGAGAACAGTACCTCGTTCCGAGAGACGTCCACGATGGAGTCCAGGAAGGCCGGGAACTCTGTGCCGCCGGGCATCCCGTAGAACTTCAGCGAAGCTTCGCTGCGGCCGCGCAGCACGATGCCCGGGATCCGCTCGACGCCCAGCTCGCGCACGGCCTCGCGGTCGTCCTCGAACATGTGGACGCGCAGGCTGATCAGGTCGTTCAGCGCGGCGAGCTCGCGCAGCATGTTGCCGGTGGGCTTGCAGGAAGGGCAGGGCCGCCGTCCGGGAACGACAATGTCCAGCTCCCTCTGCGTGAAGTAGTCGATCTTGACCGGCTGCAGCATCTCCTGGGCGAGCTTGAGCCTGATCGCGTCCTGTTCCGCCAGTGGGATCATCGCGCGTCCTCCTCCGGTTCTCCGTTCTCGTCCCTCGTGCGCGCCCAGGTCAGGGCCAGGCGCTGCAGCGCCGTCAGCCCGGCCACGATCGCCAGCGCCCAGAGGGCTATCGTCACCTGGTCGATCACCAGGCCGGCGCCGAGAAGCACTACCCGCTCCGCCCTTCCGAACACGCCCTCGCGCATGGGCACTCCAGCGATCTCGGCCCGCGCCCGCGTGTAGCTGACGAGGAAGGACGCGACAACGGCGGCGAAGATCAGCAGCTCTTCCTCGCGGCCGCCGCGGCCGCTGAAGTAGTACAGCAGCCCGAATAGCACCGCCGCCTCCGAGACGCGGTCCATCACGGCGTCGAACACGGAGCCGAAGCGCGTCGCTTGACCGGTGGCGCGGGCCAGGGCGCCGTCCAGCAGGTCCAGCGCGCTGGCGGCCAGCATGACCAGGCCGGCGGCCAGGAAGTCGCCGCGCGCGGCCAGGTAGCCGGCGCCGCAGTTGCCCAGGACCCCGGCCAGCGTGAGCATGTTGGGCGTCACTCCCACTCGGGCCAGGGAGCCGACTATCGGGTCGGTCAGCCAGCGCGGAGCCGAGCGAGGGAGCAGCCTCAAGACGCTAGGTTCCACCCGCCGAGCTTCCGTTGGCCGCCGCCTGGTAGTAGTCCAGCACCTCGCCGGAGACGCGCTCCCAGCTGTATCGCTGCGCCGTCTTCGCGCCCTGCTTGCCCATCTCCTCTCGCCGAGCGCCGTCCGTGAGCAAGGCATGCAGCGCCTCCGCCAGCGCCGTGGCGTCCCGCGGCGGTACCAGCAGCCCCTCCTGCCCGTCCGTGAGCACGTCCGTGAAACCATCGATGCGGGAAGCCACGATCGGCGCGCCGGCGGCCATCGCCTCCAGCAGCACGATGCCCAGGCTCTCCGCGCCTGTATTGGGGGCGCAGTACACGTCCGCGGTCTTGAAGTAGCGGGGCAGGTCTTCGTTCGGCACGAATCCGGCGAACACGACATCGCTCAGGCCCTTGTCCCGCACGTAGCGCTCGCAGGCCGCCCGCAGCCCCCCGTCCCCGCCGACTACGATCAGCCGCGTGTCCGGCATCTCCGGCTTCAGCTGAGCGTAGGCCTCCAGCAGGTAGGGCAGCCCCTTGCGCTTCTCCAGCCGTCCCAGGAACAGGATGTTGCGCTTGTGGTCGATGTACTTCGGGATCGGCGGCACCTCGGCCGCGAAGAACGCGTAGTCCACGCCGCTGGGGATTATGCGATAGCGGTCCGCGAAGTACTTGCCGACCAGCCGCAGCGCCGTACGCGAGTGCGCGATGCGTCCGTCGAGCCGGGACCACCAGGGCTGGATGAGAAACCGCGCGTAGGCGTAGAGCCGGTTTCCGCCCTCGCGGGCGGCGTGGAAGGTGGCGATGTTCGTGTAGTTGGAGTAGCGCAGGAACTGGAACGGCAACAGCGGCATGAACGGCTCGTGCACGTGGACGATGTCGAAGCTCTCCCGCTGGAGCAGGCGCTTGACGCGGGGGCCCAGGTTGAACGATATGCAGACGTTGGCGACGGAGCCGCTGGCCGGCAGGCCGATGACGTGCTCCCCGATGACCGTCAGGTACTCGCTCTCCTGCCCCGTCCTCCGTGAGCAGGGGGCGATGACCTTCACCTCGTGGCCGGCGCGGATGAACTGCGAGGCCAGGGGACGCACGTGGTTGTTCACGCCGCCCGGCACGGCCCAGTCGTAGGGGCTGACCAGTGCGATCTTCATCGGAACGAAAAGATCCGCTTGACGAAGCTGCCCGCCGTCGCTCCCCAGCCCATCGTCCTCGGCGTGACCATCAGGCCCCGCCAGGTCTGTCGCAGCACCTGCCCCGGCCCGATCTCCAGAATCGAGGGGTAGCGGCCGTTGACGCCGCGGCAGGTGCGTTCCAGGATGCTGCGGCGCAGCTCCTCCGCCGTCCGGCCGGGGAACTCCGTGTGGGCCGTGCCGATGACCTTCAGGAAATGGGCGTCGCTGCCGCCGACCTCGGCCAGGTGGTAGCGCTCCCGGTTCAGCGCGGCCGCTTTTTTCAGCCCCACCCGCGAGCCGGGCGACTGGTTCGCCGTCTCCAGCCCGTCGAGATAGACGCCTTCGCGCTCTGAGGCGGCGATGCGGTCCAGCGCCTTCCGCCCCAGGGAGCGCGTGAGCCAGCTCAGCGGGTGCGCGGCGATGGCCAGGCCGCCCTGCCGGTGGATCGCCGCCAACACCTCCTCCGCGGGCCTCAGCGCCGGCAGGGGCTCGTCGACGAACAGGGCGATGATGTGCCCCTCTATCGCGGTCAGCTCCGCGCCGGGGATCACCTGAACGCGGTAGTTGCCCCGCGCGCAGGCCTCGCGCGCCTCAACGCCGCCGCGGATGTCGTCGTGGTCGGTCACGGCGATAAGGTCGAGGTCCGTGTTGGCGTCCACGTAGTCCAGGATCTCGCGCGCCGAGGCCATGCCGTCGCCGGCGTCGGTGTGGACGTGCAGGTCCGCTTTCCCCGGCCTCGCCGCTTCGCTCAACCCTCTTCCCCCACGGCCACCGCCGGCCGCTCGGCCGGGGCCGGCTCATCGTCATCCCAGACCGATTCCAGCACGCTCCACTGGTCGGGGTGTTCGCGGATCGGGCGCTCCGCCCACTCCAGGAAGCGACGCGTGTTGGTGACGGCGTCCTTCTCGGTGTCGCCGCTGCGTTCCAGCTCCATCGGCGGCGCCATCACCCCGACGATCTTGGTGCCGCCGGGGCGGTAGGTGTAGGTGGGGATAACGGCAGCGCCGGTGCGCAGCGCCACCTCCATCGGCCCCGTGGGCATCAGGGTCTCTCTCCCGAAAAACGGCAGCCGCGCCTTCGGCCCGTCGATGTCGCGATCGCCCATCAGGGCCACGGCGCCTCCCTTGCGCAGCGTCAGCATGGCCTGCTTCACCCCGGCGAAGCCGACCGGCTGGAACGTGTTGCCCTTGGAGGAGCGCAGGCGGTTCACCAGCCGCGCCAGACGAGGAGGCTTTACCGGCTCCGTGAGCGCGAACACCTTGACGCCGCGGGGCAGCACTCCCTGCGCGCCCAGCTCAGGGTTGCCCAGGTGGACGCTCAGGCAGACCACGCCGCGCCCCTCGGCCAGCGCCGGCAGGAAGTACTCGTCGAAGCCCTCATAGCGGAAGCGCTTGTCGTAGAACGCCTGCAGGTCCATGTGGGGCATGTGCACGGTATCGACATAATACTTCGCCACGTTCACGAACACCCCGCGGGCGGCGGCCCGCACCTTCGATTCCGGAGCGTCCTTGCCCATGACCTGCCGCAGGTTGGCGATGACGTTTTGCCGCTGGCCGGCGGTAAGGAGATACGAGAGACGGCCGGCCAGCCCGGCCAGCGCGTAGCCCAGGCCAACGGGAAGCCGCCCCAGCGTCTGGACGGCTATCAGGAAGGCGACGTACTTCCACATGAGAGGGAAGGCTCCCGCCCGGAGCTACTTCGACCGGGCGCCGTTCTTGCCCCGGATGAACTCCTCCGTCAGGATGCGCGCCTGCTCGTCCGTGTACTGCTTGGGCGGCGACTTCATGAAGTAGGAGCTGGGCCCGCCGAGCGCGCCGGAGATGCCGCGGTCCAGGGCCAGTTTGCAGCAGCGCAGCGCGTCGATGACCACGCCGGCGGAGTTCGGGCTGTCCCAGACTTCCAGCTTCACCTCGACGTTCAGTGGCACCTCGCCGAACCCGCTGCCCTCCATGCGGATGTAGCACCACTTGCGGTCGTGCAGCCAGGGCACGTAGTCGCTGGGGCCGATGTGGATGTCGCCCTCGGGCAGGCGGTAGTCGAGCTGGGAGGTTACAGCGCTGGTCTTCGAGATCTTCTTGGACATCAGGCGCTCGCGCTCCAGCATGTTCAGGAAGTCGGTGTTGCCGCCGAAGTTGAGCTGGTAGGTGTGGTCCAGGCGGATGCCGCGGTCCACGAACAGCCGCGTGAGAACGCGGTGGAGGATGGTAGCGCCCAGCTGCGACTTGATGTCGTCGCCGACGATGGGCAGGCCGTGCTCCTCGAATCGCTGCCGCCAGTAGTCCTCCCGCGCGATGAACACGGGGATGCAGTTGACCATGGCGCAGCCGGCCTGCAGCACCTGCTCCACGTACCACTTGGTGCCCTGCTCCGTGCCCACCGGCAGGTAGCTCACCACCACGTGCGTCTCCGTCTCGCGGAGTATGCGGACGATGTCTGAGGTGGCGCTCTTGGACTTGGTGACGACGGGCGACAGGTACTTACCGATGCCGTCATGGGTCATGCCGCGGGAGACGGTCACGCCGAGATGCGGCACCTCGGCGAACTTGTAGGTGTTGTTGGGCGGCGCGAAGATAGCCTCCGAGAGGTCCTTGCCCACCTTGTTCGCGTCCACGTCGAACGCGGCGACGAACTCGATGTCGCTGATGTGGTAGCCGCCGAGATCGGCGTGCATTATGCCCGGCACGTTGGCATCGGAGTCGACGTCGCGGTAGAACTGCACGCCCTGGACCAGCGACGAAGCGCAGTTACCGACACCGATGATGGCGACGTTTACCTTGCCCAATGGCTGTCTCCTCCTCGAGTTCTGCTGCCGCGGCTTTTTGGCGGTTGGCATGCTGTCCTCCGAGCCGTTATTGGGGGCCTGCCCACGACATTCTACCGCACGCGCGGTGTAGGCTCACGCCGGGCAAAGAAGAAGCCAGGCCTGCGTCTGCTGGCCTGGCATCGTCTGCGGGTTCGATTGGCGGGGCGGTTGACTTGAGCTCGTAACGGCTCGAGTTTGTGAGGCCTACCCCTTGCCGATCCGGTACATCTTGGTACCGCATACCGGGCACTCACCCTGGGTGGCCGGGCGGCCGTTCTTCAGGGTTACCTGCTGTGGGTTCCGCATCTCCCGCTTCGTTCGGCACTTCAGGCAGTAGGCCTGCATATTAAAACCCCCTTGCTGGGTGCGCTACTAGTATACCTGCCGTTTCTGTTGGCCAAGTGTAGCGGCTTTCAAGTTGTTGTCAAGGGGAAGACACGCCCAATACGGCTCGAATACGAAATATCACTCCGGTTCGGCCAAACGATGCGCAGGTATGAACACTTTTTCGGGTCGCCACGTGTTCGCCTCTCTATCGTGGCAAAGCACGGCCAGACACGAACCAGCGGCCCCGTAGGCGCGGCAACGCGGGCTCGCCTCGGGGTCTTCGATGCGCCGAAACGCCGCCGAGTCCGCCTTCAGGGCCCGGCCCTGACGCACGTCCGCCTCCTCAGTTTCGTCCAGCTCTACGGCGGGAAACGCGGCCAGGGCGCGGTCCAGCGGCAGCAGGAGTTGGCGCCAGGCGCCGTCGGCGAAGGCGGCTTCCAGCCGCTCGGTGGAGATCGCGTCATCCCCAAAAAAATCTCCGACGGCGTCCCGCCGCAGCGCCTGCAGGTGGGCGCCGCAGCCCAGCTGGACTCCCAGGTCGTTGGCCAGCGTGCGGATGTACGTCCCCTTGCCGCAACGCACCTCGATCTCCACCAGCGGCGAAGCGAACGAGATCAGCTCGATGGCCTCGATCTTCACGCGGCGGGGGCGAAGGGCCACCGGCCGCCCGGCCCGCGCCAGGCGATGGGCCGGCGTCCCGCCGACCTTGACGGCCGAGAAGCTCGGCGGCACCTGCTCGTCCTGCCGCTGAAGCTGCGCCAGCGCTTCCACGACGGACGTTTGTTCCACGCCCGAGGTGTCGCCTTCCGAGGTCACCTCGCCCTCGCTGTCGTACGTGTCCGTCGCCACGCCCAGGCGGACGGTGGCGCGGTAGGTCTTCGGGAGGTCCATCAGGTATTCGCTGACCCGGGTGGCCTGGCCCAGGCAGACCAGGAGGACGCCGGTGGCGTTGGGGTCCAGCGTGCCGGCGTGGCCCACTTTCCTTACGCCGGACAGCCGCCGCACCAGGGAAACGACCCCGAAAGACGTGATCCCCTCCGGTTTGTCCACGTTGAGGATGCCGTCCGCGGTCATGGCTCGCTGCGCGACTCCGGCCCAGACGGGCCCGCATTGGGCAGGTGCTTCATCAGGTCGAGGATGTGTGACGCCTCCTCCATCGATTCGTCAAGCTCGAAGTGGACGTCGGGCGTCCGGCGGATGGAGAGCCGGCCGATGAGCTGACGGCGGATGAAGGGAGCGGCGCGCTCCAGGGCCGTCATCGTAACGGTCTTCTCCTCATCGTCGGCCATGACGCTGACGTAGGCCGTGGCGGCCTTCAGGTCGGCGGACGTGCTCACCCGGGTGACGCTCACGATCTCGGCCAGGCGGGGGTCGCGGAGGTCGCGCCGGATCAGGTCGCTGATCTCCTGGCGCAGCAGGACGTTAAGGCGCTGCAGGCGTCGGCTCACGGCTATCTCGCTGAGTCGGAGGGCGCTTGGCCGGAACGGCGGCGCTACCTGGTCTCCGTGTGGAAGGCCTCGATCACGTCCCCCTCCCTGAAATCGCTGAAGCCCTCGACACCGATGCCGCATTCGATTCCCGCCTGGACCTCGCGAGCATCCTCCTTGAAGCGGCGCAGGCTGGACACGCGCGATACGTGCAACTCCTCGTCGCCGCGCCTGACGCGCGCCTGCGCATTGCGGTGGATCACGCCATCGGTCACCATGCAGCCGGCGATGCGCCCGCCGCGAACCTTGAACAGGGCGCGGACCTCGGCGTGGCCATCCACCACCTCTTCCTTGATCGGCTCCATGATCCCCAGCAGGGCCTGCTCGATGTCCTCGGTCAGGCGATAGATGATGTTGTAGGTGCGGATGTCTACACCCTCGGTGTCGGCGACCTTGGCGGCGCCCGGCTCGCTGCGAACGTTGAAGCCGACGACGATGCCGCTGGACGCCCTGGCCAGCATGACGTCCGATTCGGTGACCTTGCCGGTGGCCATGTGGATGACGCGCGCCCGCGCCCGGTCCGATGCCAGATTCTCCAGCGCCTGGTGGACAGCCTCCAGGCTGCCCTGTACGTCCGCTTTGAGTACGATGTTCAACTCCCTGGCCATGCCCGCCGCCACGTCGCTGGAGAATGACTCCAGGGTGGCCGTGCGCTGGACGGCCGATGTTCGCTCGCGCTCCCGGACCTCCATGGTGTCGCGGGCGGTGCGCTCGTCCGGCACGGCGGTGAGGACGTCGCCGGCGTGGGGGACGTCGGACAGGCCCATGAGCTTGGCTGGAGTCGATGGTCCGGCCACGTCCAGCCTCTCGCCGCGCTCGTCGAACATGGCCTTTATCTTGCCCGACGTGTCGCCGGCGATGACCACGTCGCCCAGCCTCAGCGTGCCGGCGCGGATGACGGTCGTCGCCAGGGGCCCGCGTGAGGCATCCATCTCGGCTTCGATGATGATGCCCTCGGCCGGGCGGTCGGGGTTGGCCTTCAGCTCAGCCACCTCGGCGACGAGGAGGATGTTCTCCAGCAGGTCCTTCAGGCCGTCGCCGGTCTTGGCGGAGACGGGGACGGCGACGACGTCGCCGCCGTACTCCTCGATGACGACTTCCCGTTCCGTCAGCTGCTGTTTGACGCGATTGGCGTCGGCGTTGGGCAGGTCGATCTTGTTGATGGCGACGATTATCGGCACGCCGGCGGCTTTGGCGTGGTCTATCGCTTCCAGCGTCTGGGGCATGACACCATCGTCGGCGGCGACGACGAGGACGGCGATGTCGGTGACGGTAGCGCCGCGGGCCCGCATCGCCGTGAACGCCTCGTGGCCCGGCGTGTCGATGAAGGTGATCAGGTGGCCGTCCACGTCCACCTGGTAAGCGCCGATGTGCTGCGTTATGCCGCCGGCCTCTTTGTCCGTGACCTTGGTATTGCGGATGGCGTCAAGGATGCTGGTCTTGCCGTGGTCCACGTGGCCCATCACCGTGACCACCGGCGGCCGCGGCTTCAAGGCCGCCGCGTCCTCCTCCACCTCCTGGCGCTCCACTGCTGCTGTCGCGTCCTGCGTTGGGTGGGGCTCGAATCCCAACCCCTCGGCGACCTTCGACGCGGCTTCGTAGTCCACGCTCTCATTGATGGCCGCCATGACGCCGACCTTCATCAGCTCCTTGATCACCTCGATAGCCGTCGTGTTCAGGAGCTCCGCCAGGTCGCGGACGACGATCGTCGCCGGTATGTCTACCGGCGTCGATTCCTGGGTTTCGGCTGCTTGCTTGGCGCTCACGATGTCGTTGTTCCCCCTAGCTGCCGGCCGTAGGCCAGCAGAACTTCCCTGTTGTCACGGGAGAGGTCCACCTTGAGCGCCTTTCCCAGCCGGCCTCTTTTTATCGCGCGCTCCCAGCACGCCGGGTCGTCGCAGAGGTAGGCGCCGCGTCCGGAGGCCTTGCCCGTAGGATCGGGCTGGACGGAGCCGTCCGCCGTGCGGACGAGACGCACCAGCTGCCGCTTGGCGGTGGAGGTACCGCAGCCGACACAGGTGCGCTGTGGCACGTGTCTGGGCCGCGGTGCGGCCTTCACGGCGCTCATTCGGTCTCAGCTCCGTACTCTTCTTCGATCTCGCCCTCTTCCTCTTCCTCGTCCTCCTGGATGACGGGCCGGCGGGTGCGCTTGGTCTTCTTTACCGTCTTGGCCTCCGTCTCCGGCTTCCGTTCGGTCTTCTTCGCCTTCTTTCGCTTCTTGGGGACGTCCTTGGTTTCGCCACCGCCCGCTCCTACGAGGACCTCCTCCGCGAACCGGATGGCCCCTGCCGCCTCCTCCGCGCTCTGCTCCGCCGCGACGGCGACCGGCTCCAGAGCGGCCGGCGCCTCCGCCGGCTCCTCGCCCTCGATGACCTCCATCCAGGGCTGGGCCTCGCGCTCCGGCTCGTCCGGCCCGGACTTGTCGGGAGCCGGGGCGGCCGGCGTCGCCGCCGGCCTGGCGGCCGCCGGTGCGGCGGCCAGCATCTCCTGCGCCGCCGATTCCGGCTTGATGTCGATGCGCCAGCCGGTCAGCTTGGCCGCCAGCCGGGCGTTCTGTCCCTCGCGGCCGATGGCCAGCGAGAGCTGCCGGTCAGGCACGGCAACGGACGCCGTGTTATCGTCCTCGGAGATGCTGACGGTCAGCACCTGCGCCGGGCTCAAGGCGTTGGCCACGAAGCGCGACGGCTCCGGGTCCCACTGCACTACGTCGATGCGCTCGCCGTTCAGCTCGTTGACGATGTTCTGGATGCGGATGCCGCGCAGGCCCACGCAGGAGCCCACGGGGTCCACACCTTCCTGGTTGGCGCTTACGGCCACCTTGCTGCGGTAGCCGGCCTCGCGGGCGATGGAGCGGATCTCCACCACGCCCTTGTATATCTCCGGGACTTCCAGCTCGAACAGCCGCCGTAGCAGGTTCTTGTGCGTCCGCGACAGGATGAGCTGCGGTCCTCTGAGGGAGCGGTGCACCTCCAGCAGGTAGAACTTCAGCCGCTGACCGGCGCGATAGTACTCCGTTCGCACCTGTTCCGGCGGAGGCAGGATGGCCTCCGTCTTGCCCAGGTCCACGACGATGTGCTTGGCGTCGATACGCTGGATCACGCCGGAGACGATGTCTCCCTCGCGGTTGGAGAACTCCTCGAACACCATCTCGCGTTCGGCCTCGCGAAGGCGCTGGAGGACGACCTGCTTGGCGGTCTGGGCGGCGATGCGGCCGGCGTGCGAGGGGTGGACCTCGTTGCGGATGACGTCCTCGATGGTGGCGTCCGGCTTCACCTTCTTGGCGTCCTGGATCGATATCTGCGTCTTCGGGTCCTCTACCTCGGCGGCTACGGTGTGCTCCTGGTAGACCCGGTGGTCACCCGTCTCGCGGTCTATCTCCACGACGATCTCGCCATCGAGGTCGCTGTCCTTCTTGTATGCGGAGACGAGGGCGGCCTCCATGGCCTCCAGAATGACCTCCCGCGGCAGGTTCTTCTCCGCCGCGAGCTGGGTTATGGCTATCATGAACTCGCTTTTCATACCCTTATCGACCTCCCTCGCCGCCCGTTCGCGGGGCCAAAAAAAAGTGGGTCCCCACCCACTCTCACGAGAGCGTCTATTCCGGCTAGACTATAGCACTTAACCCCCACCCCCGCAAGCGGAACGGCCCTCCGCTAACCCGTCACGGCCCCGCGAATCGCCTCCGCCGCGTCCGCCAGCGGGACCAGCTCGCTCTCCTCCGCTGTACGCGCCTTCAGCTCCACCGAGCCCTTCTCCAGGTTTCGGGGGCTAACCGTAACGCGCAACGGCATCCCCAGCAGGTCGGCGTCGTTGAACTTCACGCCCGGCGTCTCATCGCGGTCGTCGTACAGCACCGATAGCCCGTCCGAGGTGAGCCGTTCGTACAGCTCCTCGGCGGCGACGCGAGCCGCTTGCTCCTTCATCTGCAGCGCGACCAGATGCACCGCGAACGGCGCGATCTCAGCGGGCCAGATGATGCCGCGCTCGTCGTGGTTGGCCTCGATCAGCGCGGCCAGCAGCCGTTCGACGCCGATGCCGTAGCTGCCCATGACGGCCGGACGCTGGTTCCCTTCGGCGTCCAGGAAGTGGGCGCCCAGCTTCTCCGCGTAGAAGGCGCCGAGCTTGAATATCTGGCCCATCTCGATGCCGCGGCGGGAGTCCATCGGCGTCCGGCACTGCGAGCAGAGGGAGCCCTCAGTGGCCAGCGCGATGTCCTCGACGATGTCGGCCTTCCAGTCGCGTCCGTAGTTGACGTTCAGCAGGTGGGCATCCGGCTTGTTGGCGCCGGCGACGAGGTTCCGCTCGCCGGGCAGCAGGTCATCGGCGACGATGCGTACGCCCTTCAGGCCGACGGCGCCGGCGGAACCGGGCACGAAGCCGGCGGCGGTGACCTCCGCTTCGCTCATGTAGTGTAGGTCCACGACGCCCAGGGCCCTGCGCAGCTTCGATTCGTTGACCTCCATGTCGCCGCGGATTGCGACGAACGCCGGCTTTCCGTCTGCGGCGTAGAAGACGGCCTTGCAGGTCCTGGAGGTTGGCATATCCAGGTGCTCCGCCAGCGCCTGTATCGTGTACAGGCCCGGCGTCGGTATCTCCTCGACCGGTTTGGGCTCATCGTCCGCATGAGCGGGCGCCTTCACGAAGGCGGCGACCTCGGCGTTAGCGGCGTAGCCGCAGTTGGGGCAGAGGAGGAGCGTGTCCTCGCCCTGATCGGTGAGGTATATGAACTCGTGGGTGTCGCGGCCGCCCATCGCCCCGGAATCGGCGAGGACGGGGATCGTAGGGACGCCGCAGCGATCGAAGATGCGGGTGTACGCCGCGTGCATCTTCTGGTAGGAGACGTCCAGCCCCTCAAAGTCGGCGTCGAACGAGTACAGGTCCTTCATCGTGAACTGGCGCAGGCGGATGATGCCGCCGCGGGGGCGGGGTTCGTCGCGGAACTTCTGCGCTATCTGGTAGACGAGCAGAGGGAGGTCGCGGTAGGAGCGGGCGTTGCGCTTGAACAGCTCGACGATGACCTCTTCGTGTGTGGGGCCGAGCACGAACTCGCGCTCCCGCTTGTCGGAGAAGCGAAACAGGATGTCCTTCATCGCCTGGTCGCGGCCGGAGGCCTGCCATATCTCGATGGGATGGATGGACGGCATCATCAGCTCCTGGCCGCCGGCGGCGTCCATCTCCTCGCGGATCACGTGCTCGATGTTGCGCAGGGCGCGCCAGGCTATCGGCAGGTAGGCGTAGACGCCGGCCGCTATCTGGTGGACGAGGCCGGCTCGCAGGAGGAGCTGGTGGGAGGGGCTCTCCGCTTCGGCGGGAGTCTGCCGCAGCGTCTTGCCGAAGAGGGCGGACATGCGCATGCGGACATTATGGGGCAAGACAAGGGCGGCGGGAAACCGGACGCGGCTTGGCGGGCTAGCGGGCGGGGGCGTACAATGCCATCCGTATTCCGGAAGGAGGCTTCCCGTGGCCGAGTTCGTAACGGTCTGCTCGCTGGAGGACGTGCCCGTGGGGGAGGCGCGTCAGCTCAAGGTCGATGGCAAAGAGATCGCGGTGGCGCGCGTGTCCGAAGGGGAGTGCTACGCGATAGGCGGGCGGTGCACCCACCTGCGGGCAGCGCTGGGCAAGGGCAAGCTGGAGGGGACCACGCTGACCTGTCCCTGGCACGGCTCCCAGTTCGATGTGAAGACCGGGCGGTTGCTGCGCTGGGTGCAGGAGCCGGCCTGGCTGAAGGTCGCCGCGGGGCTGATCCCGGCCTTCCTGCGCCGCGGCGTGCCCTCGTACGAGGTGAGGGTGGAGGACGGGGAGCTGCAGGTCAGGGTGGGCGATTAACCGTGCGCGCCTGACCGCGTTCTACGGGGCGATGCGGGCCGCCCGAACGCGGCGCCGCTGCCTTGTATCCAGAGGAGGGAAGGCATGCTAGCAAAGGTATCTCGCGCCGGCGCGTTGACGTCGCTTATCGCGGTTGTGGCGGCTGTGGCCGTGGTCGCCACGCTCGGGCTCGTGGGCCGGTCGGCCGAGGCGAGCGGCACGATACTCATCGATGCCTCGCCGGACACGGACACGAACCTGGTGGGGACAGATCACACGGTAACGGCTCTCGTCACGGATAACGGGACGCCGGCCGCCGACTGGGAAGTCGAGTTCGACGTGCTCACCGGACCGAACGCAGGCGACAGCGATTCGGGATTCACGGACGTCAACGGGGAGCTTGGCTTCACCTACACGGGCGACGGTGGCGTGGGCCAGGACGAGATCGAGGTGTGCGTCGTGCAGCTGATCCCCGGAGCGGCCGGAGTCGGGCAGCCGATCGACTGCGAGACAGTCACCAAGGACTGGGTGGACCCGACCGCGACGCCCACGCCGACGCCGGCGCCGAGCGCCACACCTACCGCCACGCCGGTGGCCACAGCGCCGGCGGCGGAGCTGCCAGACACCGGTTCTGCACCAGGAGGCGGCGGTATCCCTTGGGCAGGCGCCCTCGCGCTGGCGCTGGGCGGCGTGGCGCTGCTGGCCGGCGGTGTCGCCCTATCGAGGCGCGCTCGCTAGCGCGAGTCGAAGGCGTGGGGGCAGTAGTGGGGCGGTGGCCGGCGCTGGTCTGTCCGGGGATCGTGGTTCTCCTGGCGACGCTATCGCTGGCGGCTGTGGCCTGCGAGGACGGCGGCAGCGGCGAGGACGGTGAACCCCGCATCGTGTTCTACTCCGACCGCGACGGCGACGACGACGTCTACATCATGAACCTGGACGGCACGGAGCTGGACCACCTGACGAACGAGCCGGGCCGGGACTACGAAGCGGACACCAGCCCGGACGGCCGTACCCTGGTGTTCGCCTCGCAGAGGGACGGGCCCAACAACTCGCTGCTGTACCTGATGGACATCGACGGCTCGAACGTTCGTCGGCTGACCGAGCCGCCGGACGAGGGGCGGGTGATCGACGACTACGCGCACTGGTCGCCGGACAACCGTCACATCGTGTTCCAGCGCACCACCTCTCCGGAGGGCGGCTTCCCGGACGCCGACATCTGGATGGTAGACACCGAGACCGGCGAGGAGACGCAGCTGACCAATACGCCGGACTCCTGGGACAGCACACCCAGCGTGAGCGCCGGCGAAAAGAGCGTGCTGTTCGAGAGCGACCGGGATGGAGACTACGAGATCCACCGTCTCGACCTGGCGTCGGGCGAGGTGACGCAGCTCACGGACAGCCCGGGAACCGACGCCGAGGCCAAGGAGTCGCCGGACGGGAAGTCGATCGTGTTCTCGACGACGCGCGACGGGGAGTACGAGATCCACGTGATGGACGCCGACGGGGAAAATGTCCGCCAGCTCACGGATAACGACGCGGAGGACCGCTGCGCGCAGTGGTCGCCCGACGGGACTCGGATCACGTTCTACTCGCTGCGGGACGGCGACGCCGAACTGTACGTGATGAACGCGGACGGCAGGGAACAGGCGCGGCTCACCGTGAGCCCGGGCCGGGACGAGGTGCCGGACTGGGTGCCGGCGAGCTGAGGCGCATCAGCTCGCTGTCAATCTGAGCGCCGGCCACGCACGGCTCGGGGAACGGCGGCTGGATCGCGAAGGAATCTGGGGTGGGGCAAGCAGCTGGTCACCCTGGGTGTATACTGTCGGCACGATGTGGCAGCGCTGGCGAGACGACCTGAGAAAGTCGTTCGCGGGGCTCGGCTGGCGCGACGCGTGGGTGTGGCCATTCGTCCTTCTGTGGCTCGCAGCGATACTGTCCTTCTGGACTATCGGCTGGCCTGCCCTGTTTCGGCTCATTGGCCTATAACCGCCTCAAACAATTCGTCGCTTAGCTCAGCTTGCAGGTCTTTGCAGCGGGCGACCTTTAGGTCGCCCCTACGTCCTTAGGCTGGGCAGGCACCCCAACGGTAGTCAGGCGGAGACGGGCAGCGCGGAGACGGGCGGGCGCTTGTCGGTCCAGGGGCGGGCCTGCTCCAGCTGGGAGGCGAGGCGGAACAGGGTGGCCTCGTCGCCGAAGCGGGCGGCGAAGTGGACGCCCACGGGCAGCCCTTCGTCGTTCCAGTACAGGGGCACGGACATCGCCGGCTGGCCGGTGCCGTTGAAGATCGGCGTGAACGGCACAAACTCCGCTGCGCGGTCGAACCCCCGCATCGGGTCGTCGGGGAAATCGAACGAGCCCAGGGGCAGCGGCGGCTCACTCAGCGTCGGCGTCAGCCACAGGTCGTACTCCACGAAGAACCGGGCGGCGGCGCGCGAGAACGTCTGCATCAGGGCGACTGCCATAAGGTAGGCGGAGGCGCTGGCGCTGCGGCCCCTCTGGGCGAGGACCTTCGTCAACGGCTCCAGCTCGTCGTCGGCGGGGGTGCGGCCGGTCAGGAACGACATACCGTCGACGCCCTGAGCGCAGCCGGCGGCCCAGATCGTGGTGAACGATGGGACCAGGAGAGGCCAGGGCACGGCGGGACTGGCTTCGATTACCTCATGGCCGAGGTCCTGACACAGCTCGGCGGCGTCCCGCACCGCGGCCGCGCAGTCCGGGTGGACGGCCTTCCCCTCCAGCGTCTTCGTCGCGAAGGCGATGCGCAGCTTGCCGGGGTCGGCGCCGACCTCTTCGATGAAGGGCCGCTCAGGGGGTGGCGCGGGGTAGGGATCGCCGACCTCGGGACCGGCGGTCGCGTCCAGCACGGCGGCGCTGTCGCGTACTGAACGGGAGACGACGTGCTCGGCGGTGAGGCCGTTCATCGTGTCGCCGATCATCGGGCCCAACGGGTTGCGGGCGCGCGTGGGCTTCAGGCCGAACAGGCCGCAGCAGGAGGCCGGAATGCGGATGGAGCCGCCGCCGTCGTTGGCGTGGGCCATGGGGACGATGCCGGCCGCCACGGCCGCCGCCGAGCCGCCGCTGGACCCGCCGGTCGTGCGCTCGGTGTTCCAGGGGTTGCGGCAGGCGCCCCAGAGGTAGGGCTCGGTCGTCGGGACGAGACCGAGCTCCGGCGTGTTCGTCTTGCCGATGACGATGAGGCCGGCGCGCTTGTAGCGGGAGACGAGCGTCGAATCCTCAGTTGGGGTGTAGTCCTTCAGGAAGCGGGAGCCCATGGACATCGGGACGCCGGCGTAGTCGGCTGTCAGGTCCTTGAGCAGGAAGGGGACGCCGGCGAACGGCCCTTCGGGGATCGCGTCCTGCGCGGCCTGGCGGGCCAGGTCGAACATCGGGGTGACGACGGCGTTGAGGGTGGGGTTAACGCGCTGGATACGCTCGATAGCCGCGTCCACGAGCTCGATCGGCTTGACCTGCTTGCGCCGGACCAGCTCCGCCTGTGCCGTCGCGTCTAGCGATGCGAAGTCATCGGCCACTGGGAACCCCCTTCGGATGAGGCTATCGGTGAGCTAAAGGTGCCAGACGGGGGAGAAGCAGTCAAGGGTGGGGTCCCCTTCCCTGGCCCTGACCGACCAAGAGCCCGGTTGCGCCGGGGGCCCCAGGCGGAGGGTTATCGCCTGCCTGATCGGCCGGGGTAAGGGAAGTGGCCTCACCCTTGACACGATGACCGGGGGGGCATCATCGTTGAACCGATGGTAGCGTGTTCGAGGTACCGATGCTGTGACCGTGGTCACAGTTCCTGGGGGAAACGATGGGTGACCTGACCCCCGCTCCGGCGACTGCCGACTTGCTGAGGCGGGTGCCGTTCCTGGCCGTGCTGGCGGACGGGGACCGGGCGGCGCTGGCGGCCTCCGCCCGGCGGCGGCGGTTCCGTCGCGCGCAGGCCATCTTTCACAAGGACGAGCCCGGCGAATCCCTGTTCATCGTCGAGCGAGGGTCGGTGCGGATCTACCTGCCGAGCCCGCAGGGAGCGGACCTGACGCTGGCCGTGCTGGGCGCCGGCGACTTCTTCGGAGACATGGCGTTGCTGGACGGAGGGCCGCGTTCGGCCAGCGCCATGGCCCTGGAAGAGACCTCGGCGCTGGTGCTGGAGCGCGGCGACTTCACGTCGATCATCGAATCGCGCACCGAATCGGCGATGGCGGTGCTGGCGTCGGTGGCGCGCCGGCTGCGGGAGGCGGACGAGATGGCCGGCGACCTGGCGTTTTTGGACGTGGCCGGCCGTCTGGCCAAGCGGCTTCTCGAGCTGGCCGCCTCGCACGGCGTGCAGCGTCAGGACGGGGTGTTGCTGGACCTCCCTCTGACGCAGGAGGAGCTGGCGAATATGGTGGGCGTTACGCGGGAGAGTGTGAACCGCCACCTGGGGAACCTGCGCCGGGCCGGCGTGCTGGGGGGCCGGGGACGGCGGCTGGTGATCCGCGATATGGATGGGCTGCGGAACCTCATCGGCTAAATGCACCCCAGCGATGCTCACCCAGCGAGCCTTCTAGGCCGTGCCATCAGGGTTGGCTGAGCAGGCGACCATGGTCTGGAAGCCCCAGCCTTCAGGCGAGGGTGCTGGTCCATCATCGCCGGTCTGCCCCGCCAGCCTGTTCGGCCCACCCGCCCGCCCGGACGGTTGTACTGCGTCCTGAAGGGCGCAGCTTGGGCCCCCCACCCCGTGGAGGCCTGAAGCATGTCCTGAGCGAAGCCGAAGGGGCCTCCGCTACACCGCCTATTGGCCGGCGCTCAGAATGACAGGAACGCGGGCGCTGCTACAGCACGCCGCGCTCGCGCAGGAAGGGGATGGCGGCGGCGACGGCGTCTTCCGGCATCTTCTGGTTGATCTCGAACACGCGGGGGACGTGCGCGGGGAGGCCGCGGGCCACGTACGACCAGTCGACGTCGCCGAGGCCGGGCGCGCGGTGGTCGGCCAGGCCGTCGACGTCGTGGACGTGGGCGCCGATGCAGCGCTCGCCCAGCTCGTCCAGCCAGCGGTTCTTGGCCACGAGACCCAGGCGGTCCATCACCTCCACGTGGCCAACGTCGATCCAGAAGCCGGCGACGTCCGGCGGGTAATCGGCCAGCAGCTCGGGCATCTCGTCGACCGAGGGGAACTCGTGGTAGTGGTAGCGGCTCTCCAGGCCGACGGCGATGCCGCCGGCGGCCGCGTGCTCGGCGATCTCGGCCAGGGAACGGCGGGCCTGCGGCAGATTGCGCGTCGCGCCCTCGATTCGCAGGTCGCGGGCCTGGCGGCGAAGGCCCTCCACCTCATCGCCGTCGCGAGTTCCGCCGTCGAACAGACGGCGGAGCCGCCGCTCGGCCTCGAACATGCGGTCCTTGCCGTCGGTCTCGATGCCGCCGAGGTGGACGACCATGTAGCGGGCGCCGGCGCGGGCGGCGTGGTCGATCGTCGTGCGGGCCAGGGCCACGGCGGCCGAGCGCTCGTCCTCGTCCAGCGCGGCCAGGTTGAGGTCGTCGGACAGGCGGCCGTTGTGGGCGCGGACGCGCGGCGTGGGGCTGTGGAGCGAGACGATGGATACGTGGTTCGTGGCCAGGAGCTCCTCGACTCCCTCCGGCGGGATGACGTAGTTGATCTCGATGGCGGGGTAACCGAGGCGCGCGCTGGTCTCCGCGAACTGCGGCATGGAGTCCCGCCCGCCCTGGGGGAAACGGCCCTGGGACCACATGGTGGAGAGGGCGATAGCGGGTTCCGGGTTGGAGGCTGGAGGTTGGAGGCTGGAGGTTGGAGTCTCGTCCGGGGTCACGAGTCGAGTGTAGCGCAGGCGCGTGCGCGAGGCCAGGCGGGTTAATCGTCGGCCGGTGCATGGAAGCGCAGGGCGAGGGCGATGCCGGCGACGGCGCCGGCCACGCCGCCGGCGAAGGCCGTCCCAATGGACACGAGGAACCCCGTCGAGTCGCGGGCGCCGAGGAGCGGCACGAGCACGCCGGCCAGGCAGGCGAAACCGACGGCGATGGGGAGTGCGGGGAGGACCTGCCGGCCGCGGCGCAGGACGGCAGCGAGCGACCAGGGGAGGAGCCCGAGGAAGCCCCAGAGGGCGAACAGCAGCAGGACGATGATCAGCCGCGCCTCGAAGGTCATGGGGATAGAGTCGGGCGTGGCGCTGGCGCGGTCAAGCCGGAGTTGCGAGTTGCCAGTGGACAGTTGACAGTGGACAGTTGCGGCGGCGGATGGGGATCGACAACCCAGAGCCTAGAACCGAGAACCGGGCAGGAGTGGGGCTGCTCGAGTTTCACCTTTCCCGCTTCCAGTTTCCCGGTGTGGAGGGGCCGGTGCGGCGTCTCTAGAAGCGGCCGACAGGAGAGCCGAAGCCCTGGAAGGCGGCCTCGCGTCGCGGCCAGCGATCGGGCCGCAGGACACTGCGGGCGCGGGCGATGAGGTCGCTGGCCGGGACGGGCGCCGGCGGGCTGGCGGCCGGCTGGGACGTGGGCGGTTCGGGGTCCGGCGCGGCCGCCGCTGCGTCGCGGCAGGCCGGCGGCCGCGCCGGGTTCAGTTTGGCCTTGCCCTGTTCGTCCGCGGCAATGGAGACGGGCAGGGCCCAGCACAGTAGCACCGCGCGGGCGTCCGCACCGGCGGCGATCTCCCGTCGGGCGAATTCGAGAGCGGATGCTGAGTCGGCGAAAGAGAATGGGTAGGCCAGCCCGGAGTCCGCGCTGTCGCGGACAAGGACGGCGGGCTCGCAGCCGAGGGATTCCGGCTCATCGGGAGCGTCGTCGAGGGCCCAGAAAGCGATGAGGCCGTGCCGGTTGGCCCGTGGGAACCAGAACTCGATGAACCGTTCGGCGGCGGCGGCGGTGGCGAACGTGTGGACGCGAAAGGCGGCGCTCCGGGCGGCGTCGCGCACGAGGATCACGAGCGACTCGCGCGCCCGTGGTGTGGGGGCGACGCCGGCGGCCGGCGCGGGGGCCGGCGCTTCGGTTGTGCGGCGTCCCGGCAGGATGTTCAGCAGGTTCGGCATGTCCATCGCTCCATTTGTGATGGCTTCAGGTTAGAGGGAAGAGATTAGAGCGACGTTGGAGAGAGGTTAGAGTTCTCTTAGAGCGCAGCGGGACGCGCTTCGCTCTTCCAGTCTCCGTTCTCCGAGGCGGCACGCTATACTACATCTCACAGGACCACCTGGGCGGCACAGCGCCCGTGACGAACACAGGCGGCGCCATATACCGTGCCGAGTGCGCGATAGTCGGGCTCCACGCGGCGAACGCTCAGTTGCAGACCTACCTAATCTATGGCGGTGAGCCCCCGGAGGGCACCTTCGACCAACTGTCCCCTGGCGACGCATTCCAGCACTGCTTCTGGAGCGGCTCTATCGCGCTAGACTTGGGGCCGGCCAGAGCCGAGAAGTGGACCAATTGGCATGAGGCGAAGACGGGCAACCCGCCCGACCAGAAGCTGTATGACCTTTCCAGCAACCGACGCGGGAGGGAGATCGCTGAGAGTCTTCAGTGGGACCCATTGGGCCACGCCAAGCTTATCGATCGCTGCCAGGGTATGGCGGGTCAACTCTCATCTGGTAAGGAGTGAGCCGATCCGATCGCGACATCAAACCGGTACCCTTGCCATGAGTCCGGGATCGCACAATCAGCTCAGAGGAAGACCAAAGTCAGCCTCACTGCTTGCAATACTGCTGCTGTGCTCCCTGGTCATTCTTTCGGCCTGCTGGTGGATAGATGGCCACACGGTCAAGATGACTTTTATCAACGAGAGCGATTCGCTGCTTTGCTTCAACCTGTCCTCGGCCGCTGCTGCCAGGGGCGACACATGCGGCGAGATTGAGCCAAGGGGCACAACCATCTGGCGTCCCGAATGCGGCCAAGCCGGTAAGCAGCCGCTAACCGTTGTTCTGAGCGTCGGCCCGGGAGGTCGGGAGGTCTACAACGGAACCGTCACCTGCAAAGAATGGGAGGATTCTGGGGCCAAGTTCATGATTGAGCAGCGTGGCGATGAACTGCTAGTTACAGACAGCCTTTCGGGCTCCGCGCCTGATCAGTAGCGCTGCCGAGGCTCGCCCAGTCAGAGGGCTTGACTGCCGGGGAGGCAAGCGTACACTGGGGTCAGATGCTCGGCGGTTGGCCGAACAGGGACACGAAACGGGGTCCGGGCGGGCGGCGAGCGGGTTTCGGGAGCTGATTTCGAATCTGGGGGCCGCCCGTCTAGAGCGGGTTACAGGCTCGGGCTGGGCGGGCCTCCCCCCGCGACACACACGACAACCCATCTTAGTGTCAATCTCCGATAGGCTCGGACATGGAGGGGAGAGGGTGGGAAGGCCGAGATTCTTCGCTCAGGGGCGCTGAGGGACGGCGTGTGCTGAGCGGAATCGCTCAGAATGACGGTGGCAGACCGCCATCCGCTTATCCGTTGCGTATCCGCTGTGAGATTGGGGTCGCGCGCTGGGCCCGCGCTAGCGGCGGGCGGCGCGGCCGGGGCGGGTCGGCGACTCGGCGACGGCCATCGGGATGATGGCGTCGAGGTCGTCGCTGGGAGGCGGAGGCTCGTCGCCGAACTTCTCGGCGATGACGCGCTGTCCCTCTTCCAGCAGCGCCGGCAGGAACTGGTCCTCGGCGACGATGCGCACGACCTCGCCCTTGCGGAAGATGGCGCCCTTCCCTTTGCCGGCAGCCAGGCCGATGTCGGCGTCGCGGGACTCGCCGGGGCCGTTGACCACGCAGCCCATGACGGCCACGGTGATCGGCTTGCCCAGCTTCTGGAAGTGCGCCTCGATCGTGTTGGCCAGCGGTATGAGGTCCACCTCGATGCGGCCGCAGGTCGGGCAGGCGACGATCGTCGGGCCGCGCTGCCGGATGTTCAGCGACGAGAGGATGTTCCAGCAGACGGGCAGCTCTTCGACAGGATCGGCGGCGAGGGAGACGCGGATCGTGTCGCCGATGCCCTCGGCCAAGAGCAGGCCGATGCCCACGGCGGAGCGCACGGAGCCGGCGCCGGGTGTGCCGGCCTCGGTGACGCCCAGGTGCAGCGGGTAGGGCACGCGCCCGGCCATCTCGCGGTAGGCGGTGACCATCGTCGGCACGTCGAACGCTTTCAGGGATATCTTGATGTCCTCGAACCCCATGTCCTGGAGGATGCCGATCTCCCACAGCGCCGCGTCGACCATGCGCCGGGGCTTGGGCGGCGGCAGCTCGTCGTCGGCCAGGGCCGGGATGGGGGGCAGCGAACCCTCGTTGACGCCCACGCGGATAGAGATGCCGCGCTCCTTGGCGGCCTTGACGACCTCTCGCACCTTGTCGGCGACGCGGATGTTGCCGGGGTTGAGGCGGAGGCCGTGGATGCCGGACTCGATGGCGGCCAGGGCCAGGCGGTGGTCGAAGTGGATATCGGCTATAAGGGGCACGGGGGTGTTGGGGACGATGTCGGGGAGCGCAGCCGCCGCCTTCTTATCGGGGACGGCGACGCGGACGATCTCGGCGCCGGCGTCGGCGAGCTGCGATATCTGGTCCAGGGTGGCTTTGGCGTCGGCCGTGTCGGTGTTGGTCATCGTCTGGATGACGACGGGAGCGTCGCCGCCGACCTGCACGTCGCCGACGTGGACGGGCCGGGACTGGCGACGCGCGCTGAGGGGCTGGTTCTCCTCGCTGATCATCTGAACAGGCTGTCCCCGCTGACCAGGCGGGCGACGTCAAAGTAGGTGACGACGACCGCCAGGCTAATGATAAGCGCCAGGCCCACCAAATGCACGATGGCTTCCTTTTCCGGGGCGATGCGGCGCCCACGGCGCACGATCTCCAGCAGGACGAAGGCGACGCGGCCGCCGTCCAGCATGGGCAGCGGCAGCATGTTCACGATGCCCAGGTTGAACGAAAGCAGCGCGGCCAGCTCCAGCAGCGCCTGCCAGCCGGATTCCTCCACCACCTCGCCGGTGACCTGGGCGATTCCCACGGGCCCCGTGACATCCGGGGTGCGGCCGCCGCGGAACCACGATAGGACCTCGTTGCGGAACAGGACGAGCGTATCCGCGTACTCGCTGAAGCTCTTGGGGAACGCCTCCCAGACCGGGAAGCTCTCGCTTTCCACGAAGGCGGGGTTCCAGACCGCGATGGTGATGCCGGTGGGCCCCTGGCCGAAGCGCAGCTCCTCGCCGGGGACAAGGGCTTCGTCGGGGTCGGGGAGGCCGGCGGCTTCCCGCACGTCGTCGGAGGAGACGCTGAGGCGGCGGGCGACGAGGGCGACGCTGTCGTTCTCCTGGACGGTGTAGGAGACCGTCTCGTCGCCGACGGGGATGGCTAACTCCTGTCCCTCGTCCAGCTCCGTGTCGATGTCGGCGGCGGCAACGATGGCGCCCGGCAGGACGCCCAGCTCGCCGGCGATGGAGGATAGGGTATCGCCCTCCTGGATCGTGTACACGAGATCGTCGGCGGCCCAGCGGGACTCCATCCGATAGTCGAGGACGACGACCTCGCCGTCGTCGAGGGTGCGGCGGACGGTCATGGTCAGAGTCTCGCCCAGGTTGAGGCGGATCTGCTTGCCCACTTCGCCCGGGTTGCGGGTCTCGTGGCCGTTAACGGCGAGGATGATGTCGCCGGGCTCCATGCCCTCCGCCTCCTCCGGGTCCAGGCCCTCGGGTGGGGAGACCGCTCGCGCCACGTCAGCGGGGGCCTCCCGGACCACGGATGTGATCTGGGTGAGGCCGGTGCTGACGTCGCGCGGGAGCATGAAGACGAGGGTGAACAGGGCGATGGGCAGCAGGAAGTTCATGCCGGAGCCGGAGGCGAGGACGAGCAGGCGGACCCAGCGGGGCTTGGCGGCCAGGCTCTCAGGGTCCGAGGGGTCTTCCTCGCCGAGGAGCCGGACGAAGCCGCCCAGGGGCAGCCAGTTGATCGAGTAGATCGTATCGCGCCAGGTGAACCCCCACAGCCGGGGCGGGTAACCCAGGCCGGCCTCCAGCACCTTGACGCCGGTCATCTTGGCGGTGATGTAGTGCCCCAGCTCGTGGAACACGATGAGGGCGACCAGCACGCCGACGAAGGGGAGGATGGTGTGGAGTACGAGGTCCATCAGTGGCGGGTCCTAGGTCTTCGCCTTCAGCCAGTCCTCGGACCAGGCGCGGGCGGAGGCGTCGGCCTCCAGGATGTCGTCCAGAGCCGGGTTGGCGGGCCCGCTATGGGCCCCCAGTGCGCCTTCGATAAGGCGGGGGATGTCGGTGAAGCGCAGGCGTCCGGCCAGGAAGTGCTGGATGGCGATCTCGTCGGCGGCGCAGAGGACGGCCGGGAATACGCCGCCCTTGCGGCCCGCTTCCAGCGTCAGGCTGAGGCAGGGATAACGTTTCATATCTGGCGAACCGAAGTTCAGGGCGCCCATCCGCCGCAGGTCCAGGCGCGGCACCGAAGTACCGGCCACTCGTTCCGGGTAGGTCAGGGCGCACTGTATTGGTAGACGCATATCGGGGGCGCCCAGTTGCGCCTTTATCGAGCCATCCCGGAACTCCACCAGGGAGTGGACGATGCTCTCCCTGTGCAGTACTACGTCGATTCGGTCTAGCGGGACGTCGAACAGCCAGCGCGCTTCGATGCATTCGAGGCCCTTGTTCAGTAGCGTGGCGCTATCGACGGTGATCTTCTGGCCCATCTGCCAGTTGGGGTGGCGCAGCGCCTCCTCGGCCGTCACGCGGTCCAGCTCTTCGATCGGCGTGTCGCGGAAGGGGCCGCCGGAGGCGGTGAGGATGATGCGCTCGATGCTGGCCGCCTTCTCGCCCCAGAGGCACTGCCAGACGGCGGAGTGCTCGCTATCGATGGGGCGGATCTGGCCCTTGTTGCGCTTGGCTTCGGCCGTCAGGAGCTGCCCGGCGATGACGAGCACCTCCTTGTTGGCGATGGCGACGGTCTTGCCGGCGCGCAGGGCGGCAAGCGTGGGCATGAGTCCCGCCGACCCAGCCGTCGCGACGACGACGGTATCGACGTCGGCGTGGGAGGCCATCTCTTCCGGCGTGGCGAGCTTCGCGGAGACGCGATCGCGGAGGTACTCGGGCTCGCGGTCGCAGCTTACATAACGGGGGCGGAACTCCGCCGCCTGCTCCTCGAGCAGGGTGACGTTGCCGCCGGCCGACAGGCCGATGACGTTGAAGCGGCCGGGCAGCGAGCGGACGACGTCCAGCGTCTGACGGCCGATGGAGCCGGTGGAGCCGAGGATGACCAGGCCCGCACGAGGGCCGGTCAGAGAACTAGCCATGTCAAGAAGTAGTATACCAGCGGTACCGTAAACAGGATGCTGTCCAGCCTGTCCAGGAAGCCGCCGTGGCCGGGGATGACGTGGGAGGCGTCTTTGACGCCGGCGGAGCGCTTGATCATCGACTCCGCGAGGTCGCCGATCTCGGCGGCGACGGGGAGAAGGAGGGCGAGGCCTATGATCTCGGCGCCGGCGCCGGCGTCCAGCGCCCAGTTCAGCGCCAGCACAGCCGCGACCCCGCCGGCGATGCCGCCCAGCGATCCCTCCAGCGTCTTGCCGGGGCTGATGGCGGGCGCGATCCTGGTGCGGCCGAACAGGCGTCCAACGATGTAGGCGGCAGTGTCGGTCGCGAAGGTGGCGAATATCGCCAGCAACACCCAGTCGCGGCCGTTGGGGGCGTCGCGCAGGAGCACGAGGTGGGAGCCCAGGAAGCCGACGTACATGATGCCGCCCAGCGCCCACAGGTAGTCGGCCAGCCCGCGCTCGGCGCGGGAAGCGAGGATGATCGGCACGAAGGGGAGGACGACGAGGAGGGCGAGGGCGCGCATCCACCACTCGAAGCCATTGTCTGCGGCGACGACGAGCAGGGCGACGCCGCCCGCGGCGATGAAGGCGAGCGGACGTTGGTTGAGCAGGCCGCGGTGGTCGCCGGCCGCTGGATCAGTGGCGGCGAAGAACTCCAGGGCGGCGAACGTGAGGACAAGCGCGACGACGATCGTGTAGGCGGGCCCGCCCAGGAGTATCGCGGCTATTATTACGGGTATGCCGACGGCCGCGGCAGCCACCCGCTGAAGGAGCATCAGGTGTTGTGGTGGTTGTCCGCGGTTGGGGTACGGCCGTTGGCGCTCTCAGGCGCGGGCGCGTCCGGGCGCGCGCCGTTGTTACCGTTGCCGGAGGGCGGCTCAACGTCGTGGCGGGGAAGGCCGCCGAAGCGGCGGATGCGCTGGCTGTAGGCCAGCAGCGCGTCGTCGATGTGGTGGACGTCGAAGTCCGGCCAGTACACGGGCATGGAGACGAACTCGGCGTAGGCGGCTTGCCAGAGCAGGAAGTTGGACAGTCGCATCTCTCCGGCCGTGCGAATGATGAGGTCCGGATCGGGCATTTCGGCCGTGAACAGGTGGCGATTGAGCAGCGCGTCGTCGATCTCGTCGGGGGGGATGCCCTGCTCAACGATGCGCTTGACGGCGTCGACGATCTCGGCGCGGCCGCCGTAGTTGAAGGCCACGCACACGGTCATGCGGTCGTTATCCTTCGTGAGCTCGATCGAATCGAGGACCTGATTCTGTACCTTCTCGCTCAGACCCTCCAGGTCACCGATATGGACCAGCTTGATGCCGTTCTTGTGGAAGTGCTTCGTCTCGCGCTTGAGCACGCGGGGGATGATGGTGAGCAGTCCACGGACCTCGCGCTTGGGACGGTTCCAGTTCTCGGTGGAGAAGGCGTAGAGGGTCAGGTAGCGCACGCCGTAGTCGGCGAAGCGCTCGATGACGCGGCGGACGTTATCGGTGCCGGCGCGGTGGCCGGCCATGCGGGGCAGGCCGCGGCGTTGTGCCCAGCGGCCGTTACCGTCCATGATGATGGCCACGTGCTGGGGGACCTGAGGCAGGGGAAGGGGGGGCGGCGCGGAGGCTCTTTTCTTGTCGCGGGTGGCGATGCCCATAGTAACGGTCATAAGTGTAGAACGCTCTCGCGGCGCAGGGGTTGCTGCCGGGGGCGCTAGACGGCCAGAACCTCCTCCTCTTTTTCATGGCCTATCTTGTCGATGTTCTTGACGTGGTCATCGGTCAGCTTCTGGAGCTCGGTCTCGGCGCGGTGGAGGTCGTCCTGCGAGATGTCGTGGTCGTGCTCCAGCTTGCGGATGTGTTCGTGGCAATCGCGTCGGACGTTACGGACGGCCACGCGGGCCTCCTCGGCGCGCTTGCGGACCTGCTTGGCGATCTCCTTGCGGCGCTCCTCGGTTAGCTGGGGGATGGCCAGCCGGATGACCGTGCCGTCGTTGTTGGGGTTGAGGCCCAGGTCCGAGGTCATGATCGCCTTCTCGATGGCGCCGATGGAGTTGCGGTCCCAGGGCTGTATGACGATGAGCCGGGCCTCCGGTGCGCTGATCGTGGCCAGCTGGTTGAGCGGCGTCTCCGCGCCGTAGTAGTCGATCTTCAGGTGCTCGACGAGAGCGGGGCTGGCGCGCCCGGTGCGAATCGTGGAGAGGTCGCGGCGGAGAGCCTCCAGCGCCTTCTCCATGCGATCGTCGGCAGCCAGCAGCTCGTCGTCAACCATGCGTCACCTCGATGGCTTGGCTTCGGCGGGCTCGTCTTCCAGCGCGGTAGTTACGTCGCCGATGCGGGTGCCGTTGTCCTTGCCGGAGGCGGCGAGCTCGATGCTCTGGGGCATGCGCAGGTTGAAGACGACGATGGGCAGGGAGTTCTCCATGCACAGGGAGAGCGCGGTGGAGTCCATGACCTCCAGGCGCCGGTTGAGGGCGTCCAGGTAGGAGAGGGTGCGGAACTTGCGGGCGTCCGGCACCTTCTGGGGGTCGGCCTCGAACACGCCGTTGACGTTCTTCTTGGCCATGAGCAGCACCTCGGCGCCGATCTCCACGGCGCGCAGGGCGGCGGCAGTGTCGGTGGTCATGTAGGGGTTGCCGGTGCCGGCGGCGAAGATGACGACTCGGCCCTTGTCCAGGTGGCGGATGGCCCGTCTCCGGATGTACGGCTCGGCCACGGCGGTGACGTTGATGGCGCTCTGGGTGCGTACGGTGATGTCGTTTCGCTCCAGGGCGTCCTGGAGGGCGATGGCGTTGATGATCGTGCCCAGCATCCCGGCGTAATCGGCCGTGGCGCGGTCCATCCCCGCCGCCTCCGCCTCGGAGCCGCGGTAGATGTTGCCGCCGCCGACGACGATGGCGACCTGAATGCCCATCTGCTGCACGGCCCTTACCTGGCCGGCGATGGTGTTGAGCATTTCCGGATCGATCCCGAAGGGAAGATCGCCCATGAGCGCCTCGCCGCTGAGCTTCAGGAGAACGCGTCTGGGACCGTCGTCGCCCACGGTCAGCGCCCCAGCTCGAAGCGGGCGAAGCGGCGGACGCGGATGTTCTCGCCGGTCTTGCCGATCACCTCGTTCAGCATGTCCTGCATCGTCACCGACTCGTCGCGGACGAACGGCTGGAGCATGAGCGCCAGGTCCTTCGGGTCGCCCTCCGCCCCCTCCGGGATCTCGTCCGCGGCGACGTAGGATGGGCCACGGGCGGCCACCTGCAGGGCGATGTCCTGGCAGAGTTTGGCGAAGTCGTCCGTGCGAGCGACGAAGTCCGACTCGCAGTTGATCTCAACGATGGCGCCGAGGCGGCCGTCGTGGTGGATGTAAGACTGGACGAGGCCCTGGGCGGTCTCGCGTTCGGCGCGCTTGGCGGCGGCCTCGTGGCCCTTGGCGCGGAGGATCTCCTTGGCCTTGTCCAAATCGCCGCCGGCCTCTTCCAGCGCCTTTTTGCAGTCGAGCATTCCCGCGCCGGTAAGCTCGCGTAGCTCTCTAACGGCCGCGGAATCGATGGCCACGTGCGCGTCTCCTCTTAGTCTTTGGACTTTTCGGCGCTGGGCTTTTCGGGTTCGTCTGCCGGGGCGGGCTGTTCCGCTGCGGGCGGCTCGGGTGGGGTTTCCACCTCTGCGGCCGGCTCCTCCGCAGCGGCCTCCGCCTCCGCCGCCGGTTCCTCGGCGGCGGGCGGCTCCTCGACCGCCGCTTCGGGCGCTGGCGCCGCCTCCGCCGCCGCGGCCTCGCTTTCCGCAGCCTCGGCCGCAGCAGCCTCGGCCGCGGCATGGCCGTAATCCGGCGTGGGCTCGTCCGGCGAGGCGACGTAGCCGGTCTCGCGGTAGGCCTCCACCTCCACCGTGGCGGCGGCCTCGGCCTCCTCGGCAGCCTTCTGGGCGTACTCGCGGGCGGTCAACCCCTCCAGGACGGCGTCGGCGATGCGAGCGGTGATGAGCTTGATGGCGCGGATGGCGTCATCGTTGGACGGGATAGGGTAGTCGATGACGTCGGGGTCGCAGTTGGTGTCGACCAGGGCGACGATGGGGATGTCCATTCGCAACGCCTCGGCGACGGCGATGTCCTCCTTGGTGGTGTCGATGATGAAGATGGCGCCGGGGAGGGTGGTCATCTCCTTGATCCCGCCCAGGTAGCGGTTGAGGCGGACGATCTCCTCGCTAATGCGAAGGCCTTCCTTCTTCGTCAAGTGCTCCAGCTCGCCGCGGGCCTTGGCGTCCTCCAGCCGGACCAGGTAGTCGATGCGGCCCTGGATGGTGTGGAAGTTGGTCATGGTGCCGCCCAGCCAGCGGACGTTGACGTAAGGCATGCCGCAGCGCTTGGCCTCGGTCTCGATCGTGTCCTGGGCCTGCCGCTTGGTGCCGACGAACAGCAGCGTCTGCCCCGTGGAGACGAGGTCGGCGACGAAGCCGGCGGCTTCCTCCAGCCGGTTGACGGTCTGCTCGAGGTCGATTATGTGGATGCCGTTGCGCTCCGTGAAGATGAACTTGCGCATCTTCGGGTTCCAACGGCGGGTCTGGTGGCCGAAGTGCACGCCGGCCTCCAGCAGCGATTTCATGGATACAGCGGTTGCCAAACAGGTCTCCTTATCCGGGGAATGTCCGCAGGGGAGTATATCAGAGGGCGTAGGTAGGGACAAGGAACGGGGCGAGGCGTTCACCCTTGCGAGAGCGTGAGGTTACTGCTATATTCAGGCTAGAGCTGCCCCGCGAGGGCGGCTCTCTGCACGGAGGAACGACACAGTTGCCGATCTACGAATACCAGTGCTCCAAGGGCCACGAGTACGAGCGCGCGGAGAGCTTCAGCGCCCCCACCAAGCACCGCTGCCCCACCTGCGGCAGCATGTCGCGGCGGCGGATCAGCCTGCCGGCGGTAGTGTTCAAGGGCTCCGGCTTCTACAGCACGGACAACCGCAAGGGACACAGCGGCGGCAACGGCGGCTCGTCCTCGACGTCCGAATCGAAGACGTCCGGCGACTCCAAGGGCGCGAGCGATTCCAAGGCGGAGGCGATGCCGGCGGAGTAATGTCGTCTGGCCCCGACGTCGCGCGCCGCCCCCGAGGGGGCGGCTTTTCGTATGCCCGCCGTATACTGGCGACGTGCGAGTAGTGATCCAGCGGGTGAGCCGGGCCTCCGTGTCGGTCGACGGCGAGGTCGTGGCGTCAATCGGGCCGGGGCTGCTGGCGCTGGTGGGTGTGGCGGAGGGGGACGGCGAGGAGGAGGCGCGGCGGCTGGCGAGGAAGTGCGCCGAGATGCGCATTTTCGCGGACGGGGAGGGGAAGTTCAACCTGTCGCTCGTCGATACGGGGGGAGAGGCGCTGGTGGTGAGCCAGTTCACGCTGCTGGCCGACGTGCGCAAGGGGCGCCGCCCAAGCTTCGTGGGGGCGGCGGCGCCCGAGGTCGCCGAGCCGCTGGTGGAGGTGTTCGCGGCGGCGCTGCGCGAGGCCGGCGTGCCCACGCAGACCGGCCGATTCGGGGCGATGATGTCGGTGGAGCTGGTGAACGACGGCCCGGTGACCGTGGTCGTGGACAGCGATACGTTCGAGCGGCCGAGGAGGGGCTAGCCCTCACCCCGACCTGGCGGTCACCCCTCTCCCGCTTGCGGGAGAGGGGCTGGGGGAGAGGGTGTACCCTCCACCTCCAGGCTCATGTCCAGCGCCTTCGCCGAGTGCGTGATCGCGCCGCTGGAGACGAAGTCGACGCCGGTCTCGGCGATCGTGCGGGCGTTGTCGATCGTGATGTTGCCGGAGGCCTCGAGGATGGGACGGGGGTCGCGCTCCGCGGCCAGTGCCACGACCTCCCGCATCAGGTCCGGCGACATGTTGTCCAGCAGCAGCTCGTCGGCGCCGGCTTCGATGGCCTCGCGCGCCTCGTCCAGCGTCGTCACCTCGATCTCGATGGTCATGCCGGGGTTGGCCTCGCGGGCCAGGCGGACGGCGTCGGCCACGCCGAGGCCTCGGGCGCGAAGGGCGGCCAGGTGGTTGTCCTTCACCAGCACGCCGTCGGCGAGGGTCATGCGGTGGTTCGTGCCGCCGCCCACGCACACGGCGTACTTCTCCAGCGCCCGCAGGCCGGGGATCGTCTTGCGGGTGTCCCGGAGTTGGCAGCCGCTGCCCTCCAGGGCGCGAACGATGGCGGCGGCGGCCGTGGCCACGCCGCTGAGGTGCGTCAGGTAGTTCAGCGCGACCCTCTCGGCGCGGACGATGGGGGAGAGCGACCCTTCGATCGTGGCGATTGTATCGCCGGGCGACAGGCGGGCGCCGTCCTCGAGCGCCGGGCGCCAGGCCAGCGACCCGCCGGCGACGGCGAAGACGGCGCGGGCGACGGGCAGGCCCGCCAGCACGCCCTCCGCCCTGGCGATGATGACGGCGCGGCCGGTCTGGCCGGGCGGGACGAGGGCGGCGGCGGTGACGTCGTCGTGCGCGCGGTCCTCGGCCAGGGCGGCGTGCGCCATGCGCTCGACCATCGCCTCGTCCAGCGTGAAGCCGGTCATCGCCAGGGGTCCGCCTGGGGCACGAACTCGGCGGGCAGGCCGAAGTCGCGGAACAGGTCGATGGCGTCGTGGCGGAGGACGAGCGACTCGGTGGCGTAGTGAGAGCCGCCGAACAGGTTCAGCGGCACGGCCTCCACGAAGGCGTCGAACGCCGGGCGGTGCTCCTCGGCCCAGGGGCCGCCGTGGCGCACGCGGTAGTCGCCGGTGACGTAGGTATCGCAGCCGGCGTCGAGCGCCTCCTGCATCAGCGGCGGGTAGGCGGCGCCGCCGGCGACGACGGCCACGCGCTCGACGGTGTCGCGCGAACGCTTCGATTCCACGCGGTCCAGATCGAGGGTCGTGCGGATGCGTTCGGCGAAATCGTCGAACAAGACGGGGTCGACGCGGCCGTGGACGCCGGCGTGGCCGCCGAAGTAGCCGGCGAACGGCGCCTCGGCGGGGACACCCAGGGCGCGCGCGAGGGCGCGCGAGGTGGAGACGGTCTCGTGGCAGTCCAGCGGCGCGTGGGCGGCGTACAGCGAGATGCCGGCCTCGCGGAGACGGCGCAGCCAGACCTCGCCGATGGGTACGAGGCCGCGGCCGCCGGTCTCCATGTCCATCGGGTGGTGGGTGAAGACCAGCGATGGCGCGCCGGCGGCGCGGCGTTCGACCTCCGCGAGGACGTCGTCCGAGGGAAAGACGAGGGTGAACACGCGCTCCACGCTGTCGGCGTTGTTGAGCATGAGGCCGTTGAAGCGGTGCAGGAACGTCGCCGTCGCATAGTCGGCGATTGGGATGTCGGCCTCCAGGGAGAACTCGATGATGGCGGCGAAGTCGTCCGTGTGGAAGCGATCGAGGTGGAAGAACGCGTCGAGCTGGACGGTGAGGTCGGCGGTGTTCATGGCTCGATTGTGGGTGCGCTCGCGGAGGCGGTCAAGGCGAGGCGACCGCTCGTCCTGAGCCTGTCGAAGGGCGGGCGGGCGAGCGTGCCCCGCGCCGGAACACGATGTGCCGCCGCCACTCCTCGCGCGGCTCCGGGAAGTCCGTGCGGTAGTGGGCGCCGCGCGACTCCTCGCGGGCCAGCGCGGCCTCCGCGACGAGGCGAGCGCAGGTCAGCAAGTCGGCCAGCTCGTGGGCGGGGCGATCAGTGGGCGTCTCGAGCGTCGCGTTCCAGGCGGCCAGCGCGGCCTTCGCGCGCGAGAGCCCGTCGCCGTCGCGGACGATGCCGACGTCGTCCCACATCAACGACTTCAGCGCGTCGAGGATCAGCGGCGGCGCTTCCGCCGGCGCCGCGGGCGAAAGGTCGGTGGCGTCCGGTGACGGTTCCGCGGCGGTGTCGGGCCGCTCCAGCGTGCGACGCACGACGCGGTGGGCGAAGACGACGGTCTCCAGCAGGGAGTTGGAGGCCAGCCGGTTGGCGCCGTGGACGCCGGTGCAGGCGCACTCGCCGCAGGCGTAGAGGCCGGGGACGGTCGTCTCGCCCCAGGTGCTGGTGCGAACGCCGCCCATCGTGTAGTGGGCGGCCGGCGAGACGGGGATGGGCTGGCGGGTGATATCCAGACCGTGCTCCAGGCAGGTGCGGTAGATCTGGGGGAAGCGGGCGATGATGCGGGCGGGGTCGAGCGCGGTGACGTCGAGGAGGACGTGGTCGGCGCCGGTCTTGTGCGTGCGGTCGAGGATGGCGCGGGCGACGATGTCGCGGGGTGCCAGCTCGGCGCGTTCGTCGTACGCCGGCATGAAGCGGTCGCCGTTCGTGTCGAGGAGGTGGGCGCCCTCGCCGCGGACGGCCTCGGAGATGAGGAAGGGCCGCGCGCCGGGCAGGTGGAGAGCGGTTGGATGGAACTGGAAGAACTCCATGTCCGTGACCTCGGCGCCGGCGCGGTAGGCCAGGGCGATGCCGTTGCCGGTCGCCACCTCCGGGTTCGTCGTTATGCGATACAGCTGGCCGGCGCCACCGGTGGCCAGCACCAGGTGTCGGCAGGTGTAGTCCGTGGTTTGGCCGGAGCGTTCGTCCAGGGCGCGGACGCCCGCGGCGCGGCCTCGGTCCGTGATGATCTCCGTGGCCAGGGTGTACTCCAGGACGGTGACGTTGGACTGACGGGCCAGCGAGGAGAGCGTGAGCTCGATGTGGGCGCCGGTGGAGTCGCCGCCGGCGTGGAGGACGCGGGGCGCGGTGTGGGCGCCCTCGCGGGCCAGGGCGATCTCGCCGTGCTGCGTGTCGAACGGGACGCCGAAGCGGACGAGGTCGTCGATGCGGGCGGCGGCCTCCTCGGCCAGCACGCGGACGGCCTCGGGGTCGACGAGGCCGGCGCCGGCGGCGACGGTGTCCTCGATGTGGCGCTGGGGCGAATCGCCGGGCCCGATCGGCGCGGCGATGCCGCCCTGGGCCCAGCGGGTGTTGCAGTCGTCGATCGAGCCCTTGGTGAGGACGAGCACGGCGCCGTGCTCGCGGGCCAGCAGGGCCGCGTACAGCCCGGCGATGCCGGAGCCGACGATGATGTAGTCGAAGTGTGTGGGGGTCATACGGGCGCCGCTCTCACATCGGGCTCATCGCGGGGACTAGTGAGGCCCACCCGCCCGCCCGGAGGCTTGTACTGCGCCTTGAAAGGCGCAGCTTAGGCCGCGCACCGCTGGCGGCGACGTGGCGTGTCGCTGATTGACCGTGAGGCGGGAAGGAACCGCTCGTCCTGAGCCTGTCGAAGGATGAGCGGCCAGGAACGGGGGACACCATTGCAAGGCCAGACCAGGAACGGGCGCCACCCCGACCTCAGGCCGTGATCGTGTCCCCCGGACGGATGGTGCCCTCGTTCAGCACCTGGGCGCGCAGGCCGCCGCGGTGCACTAGCGCCTCCTTGAGCTTGTCGCTGGTCAGGGAGGCCAGGTGGCTGCAGGGGCCGTTCAGCCGCACGCCGCGCATCCGCACCTCGCCGACGCTGAACTCCTGGCCCACGAGGTGGTTGAGGGCCACGCCGCGGGTGACGATGTTGCGACGCGGCAGCCCCGGTTCGACGTCCAGCTTGTAGTCGCGGATCACAGCTTCGATCGTCTCGGCTTCGATGAGCGTGACCTCGCGGCCGGGGTCGTGCTCGTTGTTCTTCTCGTCATCGAAGCTGCCCGCTTTCTGGAAGTAGCGGTCGCCCTCCAGCCCCTGGCCGGGGACGGCGCGCACCTGATCGACGGCGGCGAGGGGCTTGGTGGCTTCGGGGGAGATGTGGATGGAGACTACGGCGCCGGAGAAGGTCATCGGGCGGCCTTTCCAGGGCGGCGGGCGACCTGAAGGTCGCCCCTACAGCGTCTTGCCGTTGATAGCGCCGTCATTTTACGGCGAGCATGCGCTCCAGGGCGACGCGGGCGTGGCGGCGGGTCTCGTCGTCGAGCTCCATGCGGTTGACGACGCGGCCGGCGGCCAGCTCTTCGAGCGCCCAGCAGAGGTAGGCGGGGTGGATGCGGTACATCGTCGAGCAGGGGCAGACGACGGGGTCGAGGCAGAACACGAGCTTGTCGGGGTTTTCGCGGGCGAGCCGGGAGACGAGGTTGATCTCGGTGCCCACGGCGAACTTCGAGCCGGGCGGCGCGTCGGTGATGGTGCGGGCGATGACCTCCGTCGAGCCGTCCAGGTCGGCGGCCTGGACGACCTCCATGCGGCACTCGGGGTGGACGATGACGGTGATGCCGGGGTGCTCGCGTCGCGCCTTCTCGATCTGCTCCACCGAGAAGCGGAGGTGCACGGAGCAGTGGCCTTTCCAGAGGATGATCCGTGAGCGCTCCAGCTGCTCCAGGGCGTTGCCACCGAGCGAGCCGAAGGGGAGGTTGTAGTCCCACACGGCCATCTCGTCCAGGCCGATGCCGCGCTTGACGCCGGTGTTGCGGCCGAGGTGCTGGTCGGGGAAGAAGAGGACACGTTTGCCGCGCTCGAGGGCCCAGTCCAGGACCTTCGGCGCGTTGGAGGACGTACAAACGATGCCGCCGTTCTGGCCGCAGAACGCCTTCAGCGAAGCGGCGGAGTTCATGTAGGTCACCGGGATGACGTCGCGGATGCCGGCCTCGGCCAGCTCGTCCCAGCAGGCGTAGACGTCTTCGGGGTCGGCCATGTCGGCCATGGAGCAGCCGGCGGACATGTTGGGCAAGACGACGGTCTGGTGCGGTTGCGAGAGGATGTCGGCGGCCTCGGCCATGAAGTGGACGCCGCAGAAGACGATGAACTCGGCCTCGGGCTGATTCGCCGCCCACTGGGCCAGCTTGAACGAGTCGCCTCGCAGATCGGCGAACTGGATGATGTCCTCGCGCTGGTAGTGGTGGCCGAGGACGACGGCTCGCGGGCCGAGCGCCCGTCGCGCCTTGGCGATGCGGGCGATGATCTCGGGCGCGGTCAGATGCCAGTACTCCTCGGGGATGTCCTTCTGCCAGAAGGCGAAGGCGCGCTCCTCGGCGAGGGGCTTGGTGTCGAGCGAGCGGTCGGCGGGGCAGGCCATCGCCTCGTCGAGGACGGCGTCCTCGGAGACGACGGTGAGGGGATCGTCGCGCTTCGTTCGAGTGACCATCGGCTGCGCCTTTCCAGGGTCGAGTTAGTGTATTGTGTACACTAACATCGGTCGAGGATAGGGTAGCAGGTGGGGGAGATGGTGTCAAGGGGACACGAACGGAAGAGGACAGTGGATAGGGGACAGTGGACAGCTGGAGTGTGTTAGGCTCGTGGCGCGATGGGGCTACTGATCTTCGTGGGCGTCGTCGTAGGGGTGGTCGGGGGAGTGCTGGGGGTGGCGACGTGGCTTACGCGGGCGCGGTCCGGCCAGGCGCAGTACGTGCTGATCGCTGCCGCGGCGGGAGAGCTGGAGGCGAAGCTCTGGGCCGACAGGCTGCGAGCAGAGGGGGTCCCGGCGAGCGTCCGCAACGTCGGCGACTTCCGCGGCATCGCTGGAACGGCACCCTACGCCTACGAGGTCTGGGTGCGCGCCAGAGACGAGTCGCGGGCGCGCGACGCGCTGGGGCTGTGGTCGGCGCACCCGCTACGTTCTTCGGGCGTCCTCCAGGCAGGTGCGGTAGACGTCGGTGGCGGCGAAGGCGCGGAGGACGCTGGCCAGGAGGGGGATTCGGGGCGAAAGGCCGGACACCTCGTCGATCGTTACGAATCGGTGCTCTATCCCCTCGCCCAGGTGGAGGCTCTCGGGGTCGGGCAGGCCGGCGGCGAACAGGTATACCGGCCGCGGCCAGGTGGCCCGCACGACCAGGCGCAGCCGCTCGACCGACCGGCCGGTCTCCTCCAGGAGCTCGCGGGCGGCGGTCCGCTCCGGCGTCTCGCCGCGCTCGATGTAGCCGGCGAGGATGGCCCAGCGGCCGCGCAGGTAGCCGCGCGCCGGGTGGTGGAACTCGTCCTGCTCCTTGTTCTTGGAGACGATCTCCCGCTGGTTGACCAGGAAACGGCCCTCGCCGTCGACGAGAATGATGCCGACGGCCTTGATGCCGAGGGCCGAGAGCAGGACGGCCAGAGAGCGGAGGAGGAGCACCCGCCTCAGAACACGACGGGCTTGCGCTCGCGGAAGGCGTACAGCTGGGCGGGGCGGTGACGGCCGACTTTGGCGGTGCGCCCGGTCGGCTCGATGATGCCCAGCGACAGGATGCGCTTGCGGAAGTTCCGCTTGTCCAGGGGGTGGGCGAGTATCGCCTCGTACACGGACTGCAGCTGGGAGAGCGTGAACTCGGCGGGCAGCAGCGAGTAGGCGACGTTGGAGTAGTCCAGCTTGGCCCGCAGCCGCCGCAGAGCGTAGTCGATGACGCTCTTGTTGTCGAAGGCCAGGGGCGGCAGGCCGTCGACGGGGTGCCAGGCGGGGAGCCAGGCGCGGCGCCGGGCCAGGTGGGCGCTATCGGCGTCGACGAGGGCGAAGTAGGCGGCTGCCAGGGAGCCGCGGCCGTCCAGGTCGTAGAAGGTGTACAGCTGCTCCAGGAAGAGGTCGGCCACGCCGGTCTCCTCCTCCAGCTTGCGGACTGCGGCGTCGTCGGGGGACTCCCCGGCGGCGAGAAGCCCGCCGGGCAGCGACCAGCTGCCCTCGAACGGCTCCGCCGAGCGCCGGACCAGCAGCACCCTCAGGCACCCGGCTTCGACGGTGAAGATGACGACCAGCACGGCGACGTCGCGGCTGGCGCGCGAGGTCCGGGAGGCGGCGGTGGGGGAGGTCATGCGGTCTTACGCGGAGACGGGCTCGACGGCCGGGACCCGCTCGCCCCGAAGCGACCAGGGGCTGGAGCCGGTAACGCGGACGGTGATGGTATCGCCGAGGCGTGGTCGCCCCACCCCCGCCGGGGTCTGAAGACCCCGACCTACATTTAGGGGGGACGGGCTCGCTGCCGCTCGGAAGTGGACGAGCTTGTTGGAGCGGGCGCGGCCGGTCAGGATGCCCTCCTTCTCGCCCTCGACCAGCACCTCCTGCGTCGTCCCCACCAGCGCGGCGTTGATTTCGGTGGCGATGCGCTCCTGGAGCGCCTCGACGGCGTGGAGGCGGCGCATCTTCTCGTCCTGGGGGACGTCGTCCTCCATGTGGCGCCAGGCGATGGTACCGGGCCGGGGCGAGTAGGCGGCCACGTGCACCTTGTCGAAGCGGATCTCGGCCAGCAGGTCCAGGGTGCGCTGGAACTGGGCCTCCGTCTCGCCGCAGAAGCCGACGATGACGTCTGTGGACAGCGATGCCCCGGGGACGGCGTCATGGATGAGGGCGACACAGTCGCGGTACTCCTCGATGGTGTAGCCGCGGCGCATGGCGGCGAGGACGTCGTTGTCAGCGGCCTGGACGGGGATGTTGAAGTGCTCGCAGACCCTGGGCAGATCGGCCACGGCGCGGACGATGCGCTCAGTCATGTCGCGCGGGTAAGAGGTGAGGAAGCGGATGCGCTCCAGGCCGGGCGTGTCGTGGATGGCGGCGAACAGGCCGGCGAGGTCGGGCTTCGTTTCGAGATCTTTGCCGTAGGCCTCGACGGTCTGGCCCAGGAGCGTGACCTCGCGCACGCCGTTGGCGCAGTGGGAGGCGACCTCGCGGGCCACGTCGTCGATGGGGCGGGAGCGCTCGCGGCCGCGCCGGTAGGGGACGATGCAGTAGGTGCAGAACTTGTTGCAGCCGTGGACCACAGGGACGAAGGCGGTGGGGCCCTTCGGCCTGGGGAACGTGTCCGGCCAGAACTCGCCGCCGAGGTCCGATTCCGGCACGAGGTGTCGCAACACGACCTCGAAGCTCTGGGGACGGGCCCAGACGTCGACGTAAGGGAAGCGGGCGCGCAGGTCGTCCGTCCGCGGGCCGACCATGCAGCCCATCACGGCGATCTGGAGGCTGCGCCCGTCGGAGTCGCCCTCGCGAGAGTCCTTCAGCTGGCGCAGGCGGCCCAGGTAGCCGGCGGCGCGGTCCTCGGCCTTCTGGCGGACCACGCAGGTGTTGACGACGGCCAGGTCGGCGTCCTCCGCCCGCGCGGCCTCCTGCCAGCCCAGGCGGGCCAGGCCGGCGGCCAGCTTGCCGGAGTCCGCCTCGTTCATCTGGCAGCCCTCGGTCCAGATGTGGTATCGCATGGCGGGAACGATTGTAGCACGGTGGGCGGGCGCTAATAGCCCATCGCCGCGCCATCCGAGCGGGGGTCGTGGGCGGCGGTCAGCGTGCTGTCATCCTCGACGAGGAGGGCGTGGGCGTGGCCGGCGAGGTCCGGCACCGGGATGCGGTCGGCGCCCAGGTCGGGCAGGCTGTCCTCGGCGTGGAGGCCGTTGGCGTCGAGCGTCCAGCGGGGGGCGGCGATCGCCTCGCCCAGCTCCTGGCCGGCGACCAGGACGCGGGCCAGCAGCTGGAGGTGGATCTGGGGCTGCGTCTCGCCGCCCATCGTGCCGAATATCAGCTGCGGCTCTCCGTCGCGGAGGGCCATGGCCGGGGCCAGCGTGTGGACGGGCCTGGCGCGGGGCCGGTAGGTCTCCGGCGTGAAGTAGACGGCGCGGTTGTGCAGCAGCACGCCCGTGCCGGGGACCACCACGCAGGCCCCGAACGCCTTGGCGACGCTCTGGTTCAGGCTCACCGACATGCCGGACTCGTCGCGGGCACAGAGGTAGATCGTGTCGCCGGCGGGGACGGCGGCTGGCTCGAAGGCGCGGATGAGGCGGCGGTGGAACTCGGCGTCGTCGGGCGAGAGGCCGTCCAGCGGCTCCAGCCGCTGTAGCGCCTCTATCGCCACGCGGCCGCGGCTGCTGGGTGGCATCTCGTAGACCTCGACGCCGGCGAAGGGGGCGGACAGCGGCTCGACCCACTCCGCGCGCTGCTCGGCGAAGTCGCCGGGCGCGAAGGGGGGCGGGGCGTTGCGAGCGACGGGCCCCTCGTAGAAGCGCTCGATGTCCTCAATGGTGTCCGCAAGCTCCGGCTGGATCAGCGGGCCGTCGCCGAGGAAGATGCGCTTCGCCTCAGGGTCGCGCTCGAGGACGGGGGCCATGAGGGCGGTGATCTTCGCCAGGCCGGGGGCGCGCGGTGCACCCTCGCGGGCCAGGCGGACGGCGGGGCGCGCCAGATCGTCGATGGTCCGCGTGCCGAAGCGCTCGACCAGAGCGAGCCAGCCGCGGACGGCGCAGGGGACGGTGGCTGAGAGCGGCCCGTGGGCGGGCACGCGGTCGCCCTCGAGCTTCGCCGAAGCGGGGAGGCGGCCGGCGGCCTCCAGGCCGGAGAGCTCGCCGTCGGCCCAGACCATGGCGAACAGGTCGCCGCCCAGGCCGCACATGTGGGGGTAAACGACGGCGAGGACGAGGTTCATGGCCACGGCGGCGTCGACGGCGTTGCCGCCGGAGGTCAGCACGGCTAGACCCGCGGAGGAGGCGAGGTAGTGGGGTGAGGCGACTGCGGCGTGGGGGAAGCGCGGCGCGGCCATGGCGCGGGCGATTGTAGCACGGTGGGCAGTGGACAGTGGATAGTGGACGGTGGACGGCGGGCGGCGGACGGGGCCGTATACTGGGGTGCATGGCGCAGGAGGGGGCGGAGGCCCCGATCCGCGAGGAAGACGGAATCGCGCTGCCGGAGCCGCCCGCGCAGCGGCGGCCTCTGGACATGCCCTCGTGGCTGCCGCTGGACCGCGTCCCGCGGCGAGCGCTGATCGCGATCTCGATGGTCGCGCTGGTGGCGCTGGTGGTGGGGACAACGGCGCCGTTCGCGGCCGGCTGGGTGGACCAGGACGACCTGGAGACGTTCGGATATCCGGGCATCTTCCTGGCGAACTTCCTGGGCACGGCCACTGTGTTCTTCCCGGTGCCCGGGTTGACGGCGGCCGGGCAGGCGCTGATCGTCGCCGGTTCTAAGACGCTGTGGGACCCGGGGGTGGTGGCCGCGGGGGCGGCGGGGATGACGCTGGCGGAGTCGACGGCTTACCTGGCGGGGGCGGTAGGGCGGGGGGTGGCGGAGCAGCGGCAGCAGCCGTTGAGGGGCCGGCTGGGGGAGTGGATGCGACGCGCCGCTGGCTGGGTGGACCGGCTGATGGCCGGCTACGGGTTCCTGACGCTGCTGGTGCTATCGGCGGTGCCCAACCCGCTGTTCGAGTTCGCGGGGATAACGGCCGGCGCGGTGCGGATGAACTTCTGGCGGTTCTTGCTGGCCGTTGGTATCGGCAAGACGACCCGCGTGATCATACTGGTGATCGTGGGGCAGGCGTTCCTGGACTTTTTCGGGGTCTAGGTGGCGGGCCTCGAACCTCGCGATTCGAAACGCTCCGTTCGTCTGCGCAAAATTAGTCCCTTAGCCAGACGGAGCGCTCTCAGCTCACCGCTTTCTTCACGAGCGCGGCGATCCTTGCCTCCTCGGTGGCATTCAACTCTTTGAGCGCGAAGGAGGTCGGCCACATGGCGCCTTCGTCGAGGTTCGCTGTGTCGTCGAAGCCGAAAGTCGCGTACCTCGACTTGAACTTCGCCGCGCTTTGGAAGAAGCAGACGACCTTACCGTCCCTGGTATACGCTGGCATCCCGTACCAGGTTCTCGGCGAGAGGGCTGGTGCGCTGGCTTTGATGATCGCATGGAGCCGCTCGGCCATGGCCCGATCCGGTTCCGGCATCTCGGCGATCTTCGCGAGCACGTCGCTTTCCCCGGCCGCCTTGTCCTTGCTCGCCCGCGCTTCCGCCTTCACCTCTTTGGCGCGCTCCCTCATCGCGGCTCGTTCCTCGTCCGTGAATCCCCTGGATTTCTTGTTGATCGCGGCGGTGCTCTTGGCGGACTTCTGCGTCTCCTTCTTTGGGCTCATGGAACCTCCTCAACTGACTTGCTAACTGGCGGAGGGAGTGGGATTCGCCCAGACGGGCGGGCGTCCGCCCGAACCCACGAGGGAAATCAAGCCACCACCAGCGAGGCGCTGCTTCAGCGATCCTCCCTCCGCGGTCTTGAAGTATTGTTCTCGCGCTAGTGCTTCCTTACTGGCATCATAAACCCAGTGCGTAGCAACTCTCCCTGCAATGGAGTGGCGGAGGGAGTGGGATTCGCCCAGACGGGCGGGCGTCCGCCCGAACCCACGAG
>JBBDNA010000006.1:114161-251070 GCA_040877915.1 Dehalococcoidia bacterium | reverse complement strand
AACCCAGTGCGTAGCAACTCTCCCTGCAATGGAGTGGCGGAGGGAGTGGGATTCGAACCCACGAGGGAGCTTTCACCCCCAACCCGCTTAGCAGGCGGGCGCACTAGGCCTCTATGCGATCCCTCCGCTCGGCCCCTCGTAGTATAGCAAAGGGTCGCCGGAGTCAGGATGCCGACTCTCGCTTCGGGCCGGCCAGGCGCTGCTTAAGGACCCCTCCTGCGGCGGTCTTGAAGTAGGCCTCTCTCTCTAATGCGTCGTGTCTGCTCTCGGAGGCCTCGGAATACTCAAGCGTGAGCCGTCGGCGGGAACGTGTCGAACGCACTTTTCCACCGTTGTGCTCTCGCAGGCGACGACTGAGGTCCGAGGAAACTCCCGTGTACAGACGGCCGTCCTTCGAGCTTCTGAGGACGTAAACCCAGTGCGTCTCACGCCTCCACAGCGTTGGCGGCGGGAGTAGGATTCGCCCAGACGGGCGGGCGTCTGCCCGAACCCACAAGGGAGCATTCACCCCCAACCCGCTTAGCAGGCGGGCGCACTAGGCCTCTATGCGATCCCTCCGCACGGCTGACGTCTTAGTATAGCAAAGGGGCGTTGGCCCTCCCCGCCAGGCGTGGTCCGGCCCGCCCGCCCGCCCGAACTGCTGCACTGCGCGATGAATCGCGCAGCTTGGGGCCGCCCCGCCCCGCGCTGTGCGGCAGCGCGCCCTTCGTCGCACCGGCGTGGCCGGCCCTCAGAATGACAGATGGGGTTGGCTACGGGTCTCCCGTTTCGAGCCAGCGTTTCGATGGGGCGGCGTCCGAGTGGGGCTAGACGGTCTCGAGCAGCTCTACGGGCTGGAACAGCTTCTTCTTCAGCGTCTCCCGAGGCGGGTCGATGTAGATGGAGCTCCAGCCGCAGGCGTCCTCGCACAGGCGGCAGCCGGTGCAGCGCTTCTCGATGACCCTGGCCACGCCGAAGAAGTCGCCAACGCGCTCGCCGGACGTGTCCAGCTCCAGCGCCTCGAAGGGGCAGATGTTGATGCACAGCTCGCAGCCGGAGCCGATGCAGTTGTCCTCGATGACGATGGCCTTGGGCCACTCGCGTCGCGGGAACTCCTTGCACACCTCGCCGATGTCATCCAGGATGCACTCGACGGGGCAGACGACGCCGCAGGCGCCGCAGTCGATGCACAGCTCGGGGTCGATGATGTGGATGCCGTTGCGCTCCCCCGTGATGGCGTCGGTCGGGCAACGCTTGGTGCAGGCCGTGCAGCCGATGCAGGTCTCGACGATCTTGTAGCTCACGCGTCAAGTATACGGGGGCGCCGAACGCCTCGGCAAACGCCGCTAGGCCCGCTGGACTCCCAGCGTGACGATGCCGATGTAGCCCGCCTCGCTCTCCGTTAGGGTCAGGAGGGCTCGTGTCCCCTCGCCGCTGGAGTAGACGCCATCGCTTTCGTTCGTGGTGTCGCGGTTGGGGCGGGTGTTGTAGGGGGACGCCTTGTACGCGGCGTCGGTGACGTCGTCCGGGAAGTAGAGCTGGCTCGTAAGCGCCTCGGCGGAGTCCAGGAAGACCTTGAGGTGAATGTGGACGGTGCGGCCCATGTACCAGCCCGGGTATATCGTCTCGAACTCGGCGATGCCGTCGCCGTCCGTGACCTGGAGGCCGCGCAGGAACGTCTCGTCGGAGCCGGTCTCGACGCCGGAGTACTCGCCCAGGGCGTCGCAGTGCCAGACGTCGACTACGGCGTCGCGGATAGGCTCGCAGCTGCCGGCGTCGGTGACGCGAACGGCGAGGAGGAGCGGCGTGCCTTCCTTGCCCTCGGTGATGTCGCGGCGGACGAGGTCCGTATCCAAATAGAACGGCCCTTCCGTCTGTTCCGGCGTGACGACGCAGGTCTCCCCGGCGGCGAAGTCCTCCACGCTGGTGACGCGCGAGCCGCCGGTGGTGGAGGTCGCGGTTGGTGTCGTGGCAGCCACCGGCTCGGCCGTGGGTGTGGCAGCGGCGTCGCCGGCGGGTTGGGTGGGGGTTACGGCCGGCGGGTTCGACGACGAGGCGGTGCAGGCGGCGACGAGCGCGCCCAGGCTGATGACGCCGACGGTCTTGAGCGCCCGCCTGCGGTCTATCTGCTGACTCATTCGATCTCTCCTCTGGCTAGGCCGCCTGGGCGATGAGCTCCACCTGCAGCGTGGCCTGGTCGTCAATCGAGACGAGGCCGGCGAAGGTAGGCGGTGTGACCTCGAAGTCCGCAAAGGCGATGGTGACGGTGGCCAGCGCGCTGACGACGTTGCCCTGTCGGAACGCCTGGACCTCCCAGGTCACTTCTCGCTGGACGCCGTGAAGGTCCAGCGTACCGGTGAGCTCAAGAGTTTGCTCCTCACCGTCGGCGATGCTCGCGTCGTAGCCGCTGACGGCCGTGACGGTGAAGGTGGCGAACGGGTAGGCGTCGGTCTCCAGCGCTTCCTGCACCCGGTTGTCGCGGCGGTCCTCGTCGCTGGTGAGGTTACGGAGGTCAACCGTGAACTGCGACTCGTAGCCGTCGGCGAGGGCCGCGCCGTCGCCCGTTAGGTAGAACTCGCCCTCGATCTCGCTGGTCACGCCCTTGGCCGTTGAGGGCAGAGGGAGGGAGGCCAGCTCTTCGTCGACGAAGTAGGCCGCCTGGGACTCTTCCGGCAAGATGCTGAACACCAGGACATCGGAATCGCCCGCGGCCGGCGTGCCAGCGGACGCGTCCGGTGTCGCGGTAGCGGCGTCGTCGGGGGAGGCGGCGTCGGCGGCGAGCTCGCTGGGGATCTCGGGCGGCGCGGTGGCCAGGCCGGAGTCCTCGCGGATGAGGAACCACCAGCTGGCAGCGCCTATCACGGCGAGGGCGACGACGAGGCCGGTCAGGGCTATCAAAACGGTTCGCAGGGGCATGTCTCCTCCAGACGGCTCCACTTTGTGATACGGTTCACCATCTATCCGGGATGCAGTCTAGGCGACGAATATTAGAGGGGCATTAGGGGAACGTTAGATTTCTCTAAGCGTTGCGTTAGACGTCGCTAGGCCAGAACGCGGGCCGTCACTTCGCCGATGTCCGCGGGGGAGTCGACGATCGTGGCGCCGGCGGCGGCCAGCGCTTCCTTTTTCGCCTGCGCGGTGCCCGCCGCGCCGACGATGATCGCGCCCGCATGCCCCATGCGGCGGCCAGGTGGCGCGGTGGCGCCGCCGATGAAGGCGATGACCGGCTTCGACATGTCCGAGGCCAGGTACTCGGCGGCCTGCTGCTCGGCCACGCCCCCGATCTCGCCGATGAAGACGACGGCCTCCGTGCCCGGGTCCTCGTTGAACATGCGCAGCGCCTGCACCGGCGTGGTGCCGATGACGGGATCGCCGCCGACGCCGACGCAGGTCGACTGTCCGACGCCGCGGGTCGTGAGCTGAGCTACCGCTTCGTAGACGAGTGTGCCGGAGCGGGAGATGACGCCCACCTTGCCGGGCGAGAAGACGTTGCCGGGCATGATGCCGACGCGGGCCTGGCCGGGGGTGATGACGCCGGGACAGTTCGGCCCGATGAGCGTGATGCCGGAGCCGTCCAGGTAGCGCCGGACGCGCACCATGTCCAACGTCGGTACGCCCTCCGTGATACAGATCACCACGGGTATCCCGGAGTCCGCGGCCTCCAGGACGGCGTCGGCGGCGAACGGCGCCGGCACGAAGATGAGCGAGCAGTTGGCCTCCGTCGCGCCGACGGCCCGGCGGACGGTATCGAAGACCGGCACGCCCTCCATCTCCTCGCCGCCGCGGCCCGGCGTGACGCCGGCGACGACGTTCGTCCCGTACTCGATGCAGCGCTGCGTCTGGAACGACCCCTCGCGGCCGGTTATCCCCTGCACAAGCAAGCGCGTGTGTGAGCCGACGAGGATGCTCACCCGGCGGACGACCTGCGCGCGCGCGTGGCGGGGACGAGCTGGGCCGCGTGCCGCGACTCGTGGGAGGCGAACAGGCGGATGTACTCCGCCGGCCTCGCTGCCTCCCCGTGGGCCAGCGGCATGCGGACGGCGATGTGCTCCGGCCTCAACGTCGCCAGCAGGCGAATGGTGTCGTGGCGGTTGTCGTCCAGCTCCTCTATCAGCTCGCGCACGGAGCGGTCGCGGCGCTTCTCCACCTCGCGCCGGTTCCAGCCGTCCTCGTCCTCCAGGGCCGCCACCTCGGCGTCGTCGGGCTGGCCCAGGAGCGCGCGGAAGCGGGTCTGGGCGCGGACGTCGTTCGACGTGACGTGGGCGAGGACGTCCCTGTAGGTCCAGCCGGGCGTGGAGGGCGTCTCCTCGCCCCAGGCGTCGTCGGCCACGGAGTAGACGGCGCGCAGGAACCCCTCACGGTAGCGGGTCATCGTCCGGAACGTCTCGCCGATCTCCGGGAGGAAGGTCAGGACCTCCGGCTGCCAATCGATGCTCAGGGCGCGGCGGATGTCGTCCGCGTGCTGGCGGTCGTGGTAACCGCCCCAGAGCCAGTCCTCCACGCGGAGGTCGTACTCGGGGCCCATGGGGACGGTGTACTCCAGGACGGGCAGGTGCTCTTCGCTGAGCTTGAGGGCGGCGTTGTGCAGCGCGTCGTGGCAGGAGAACAGCATCTGGCGCAGGTCCTCGCGGGAGAATTCGCGGCGCTCCAGGATGACGGCGGCGTTGCGGGCGCGCACGTCGTACATCTTGCCGGTGTCGGCGATGAACTCGGGGGTGAGGACGCCGGCGAGGATGAGGCCGATGCCGCGAGGGCTCATATCGCCAATGCAGTGCGCGATGAGGTCCTTCACCGTCCAGTCGCCGTAGGGGACGTAGCGTGCCCAGTCGTCCTCGGACAGGGAGTCGACGGCGTGGAGGAGGGCGCGGTGGGCGGCGCGGAGGTCGTCCATGGCCGCCTCGACGACGGGGAGAGTCATGGGGGCATGATACGACGGGGAAGGGGAGCGGGAAAGGGGCGTCAGGCGGGCGTGCGCCGCCGCAGGAGCCACGCGCCGGCGGCGAGGAGCGCGACGCCGGCGGCGGCCGCCCCGCCGATGATGGGGAGCCAGGGGACGTCGGGGCCGGAGTCGGTGGGGGCTTGCCACGGCTGGGGCAGCGTGTCGTCCTCCGGCGGGGCCGCGGGCGCATCGGTCCCTGCGATGCGTTCCAGCGAGTCGTGGTAGGCCCGGAACTCCTCCGTGGTCTCGGTCCAGGCCAGGGGGAAGGAGGCGCAGCCGCTCGGCGCGTAAGTGCTGCCGCCGTCCGCTGCGGTGAGGAAGAGCACGTACCGCTCGCCCGGCTGGCCGAGAAGGGCGAAGCTGCAGTCGGCGCCCAGGTAGGCGAGCCCGTCGCCCTCGAAGTCGGGGGGGAGGTCGATCGGCTGCTCCAGGGTGATTCGCTCGCCCGGATCGCCTTTGTACACGGTCTCGACGTCCACCTGGAGGTTCGACTCGTTCGGAGTGCTGGCGATGGAGGCGAGCACTGCCGCGTCGTAGTAGCCCATGGCCTCCCGGACCTGCTCCTCCGTGAACGGGAAGGCGCAGGAGCAGGCGTGGGCGGGATGCAAAGGCGCGGACAGCGCACCCGCAACGGCGATGGCCGCCAGCGGCAGGAGGAAGCGGTTCATGTCGGTACAACGGGCGGGAGCGCGGGAAAGTTCCCGACGGCGCGGTATCCCCCTGCCCTGCGGGCGACCTGAGGGTCGCCCCTACGCGGCGGCTTTCGCCGCTTCGACCGCCTTGCGGGCGGCTTCACCCAGGTCGGCGGCCCGGACGACCGGCAGGCCGGAGTCGCGCAGGATGCGGTCGCCCTCCTCCAGGTTCGTCCCGGCCAGCCGGACGACGACGGGCACGCGCACGTCCATCTCCCTGTGAGCCTGGACGACCCCCTCGGCGATGACGTCGACGCGGGCCATGCCGCCGAAGATGTTGATCAGCACGGCGCGGACGGACGGGTCCTCGATGAGGATGCGGAACGAGTTGACGACGCGGGCCGGGTCGTTGACGGTGCCGATGTCGAGGAAGTTGGCGGGGTCGCCGCCGGCCAGCTTTATCGCGTCCATCGTGGCCATGGCCAGGCCGGCGCCGTTGACCACGCAGCCGATGTTGCCCGTCAGCTTGATGTAGTTGTTGATCCCCAGCTCCTGGGCCTGCACCTCCAGCGGGTCCTCCTCGTCCAGGTCGCGGAGGGCGGCCAGGTCCTCGTGGCGGTATAGCGCGTTGTCGTCGAAGTTGAGCTTGGCGTCGGCGGCCAGCAGGCGGCCGTCGGCCGTGACCACCAACGGATTGATCTCGGCCAGCGAGCAGTCGTTCTCGACGAAGGCGCGGTAGAGGCCCGACATCGTGGCCACGGCAGGTCGCAGGAGGTCGCCCGTCAGGCCGAGGCCGAAGGCCAGCTCGCGGCCCTGGTACGCCTGGAAGCCGATCGAGGGGTCGACCGCGAGGCGCTGGATGCGCTCCGGCGTCTTCGCGGCCACCTCCTCGATGTCGACGCCGCCGGCGTCGGAGGCCATGACCACGGGGAAGCCGATGGAGTTGTCGATGACGACGCTGATGTACAGCTCGCGCTCCACCTTGAGCTGCTCCTCGACGAGGACGCGCTTGACGAGGCGCCCCTCGGGGCCGGTCTGGTGGGTGACGAGTGTCATGCCGATGATCGCGTCGGCGGCGGCGCGGGCCTCGCCGGGGTTGGCGGCGAGCTTGATGCCGCCGCCCTTGCCGCGACCGCCGGCGTGGATCTGGGCCTTGACGGCGACCGGCGAGCCCAGCTCGGCGGCGGTGGCGGCGGCTTCGTCGGGCGTGGCGGCGACGCGCCCTCGGGGCACAGGCACGCCGTAGCGGGCCAGCAGCTCCTTGGCCTGGTACTCGTGGACCTTCACGGGCGTCAGTCTATCGGCGGGGGAGGCGTGTGTCCAGACGGGTAACTTTCGGGCCCGCCGCGACTTTTACAGGGTAACGCGCATGGCAAGCAAACCTCGAAGACGCAGACCCATGGCCCCGTCGCAGGGGACGGTGCTCTGGCTGGTCGTGCCGCTGATCATCATCGCCGCAACGGTGGCGATGAGCGGGCGGCTGCCCACGGAGCACGGCGGCGACCTGCTGGTCTCCTCGAACGCGTGCGCCGGCGACGGCTGCGGTCAGGCGGCGAGTGTCGCCGTGGCCAACGTGGCGAGCGAGCCGGTCGCGGCCCCTCCCGTCGCCTGTACGGGGCTCGAGGGCGGGTCGGAGTACGTGAGCAGCGTGGCGCCCCCCGGTCCGCTCAGCGCGCCCTCGGCCGTCGTGGTCGAGATGTCCACGGGGGAGACGCTGTACGAGCTCAACCCGCACGAATCTCGCGCCCCGGCCAGCCTGACCAAGATCGCCACCGCGCTGGTCACCCTGGACCACGCCGCGCTCGACGACATTGTGGACATTGACGTCGACGGGGCCGAGCTGTCGCGCAGCACGGACTCGACGGTGATGGGCCTGGAGCCAGGCCAGACGCTGAGCGTGCGCGATCTGCTGTACGGACTGCTGCTGCCATCGGGGAACGACGCGGCGCTCCAGCTGGCAGAGTACGTGGGCGGCGGCACGCTGCCGTTCGCGGACATGATGAACGCCAAGGCGCTGGACCTGGGCCTGTACGACACGAACTTCGCGAACCCGCACGGGCTGGACGAGCCGGACCACTATACGTCGGCCTACGACATCGCGATGCTGGGGCGGACGCTGATGCAGCAGCCGGACCTGGCGGCGATCGTCGGTACGCGTGTGTACACGCCGGCCTGGGACGGCCCCAGCGTGTGGAACGGCAACCGGCTGCTGAACCTGTACCCGGGGATCATCGGCACCAAGACCGGGTTCACGGACAACGCCGGCCAGACGATTGTGGGGACGGCGGAGCGGGACGGTTTGCAGATGGTGGTGTCGGTGATGGGGAGCGAGAACGTCTACGGCGACGCGATCAAGCTGCTGGACTGGGCGTTCACGGTTGGCGCGTCCGCCTGCGGCGGGCAGGGTGGCTCGCCGAACTAGGTCCGCCGGGCGGAATCTTACATGTGGCGGTGGGTTTCCGGCAGCGGAACGCGCGGCCGCAATGGGCCGCGCGTCCATTGCCTATTGTTGCTCGGCCCAATTGCTAGCCCATCGTCGACGATCCGGACTGCGATTGCTCCCGCCAGAGGTCCTGACTTACGTGCTCCTCATCGACGGCGAAGGAACCGAACGGGATCTCACCTGCGCGCTCGTAGGTGTGGATCGCTACGCCGGTGCTCGACGCCTTCGTGTCGACGAGCCTCATCGCGGCTGGGAGCGTTCCCCGAGCGAACAGGCGCTTGCCGGCGCCGAGCACGACCGGGAAGACCCAGAGCCGGTACTTGTCGACGAGATCGTGTTCCATGAGTGTCTGAATCAAGTCTCCGCTGCCGTGTACCTGAATCTCGTCCCCCGGTTCATTTTTCAGCCTGGCCACTGCCTCGGCCACCCCTCCTTCGATGAGAGTCGAGTTGTTCCACGTGACCTCCTTGAGCGTCCGTGAGGCGACGTACTTTGGGAGGCTGTTGAGCTTCGCCGCTACCGGGTCCTCGTCGTTAACGCGAGGCCAGTGGGCCGCGAAGATCTCGTAGGTCTTCCGCCCCAGAAGCAAGGCTCCGGCTTGAAGCGTTGCCTCCGTGATGATCTGGCCCATCACATCGTCCCAGAAGTGCACAGACCATCCGCCGTGCTCGAATCCGCCCTCGCGGTCTTCCTCGGGTCCGCCGGGCGCCTGCATGATGCCGTCTAGCGTTACAAACGTGCCGACGACCAGTTTTCGCATGTGCTTGCTCCTTCCCTCGGAGGCGCTGGACGCCACGGGCTGCTCCGCCCCGCGTGCACGTCACGCGCGGCTCTACGCCATCTCCCGCTCGAGGAGGGCGTCCAGCGCGGCGTAGCTTTCGCCGAGGCCGGTCTCCATGCCCGAGTTCAGCATGCCGTCCCGCTCCTCCGTTGTGTAGAACAGGGACACGCTGACGACCTTTGTGCGGCCGTCGCCCAGGTCCTCGAAGGTGGCGGTGTTGACCGCGACGTAGCCCGGCATTCCGTCCCACTCGAACGTTTGGACGATGCGCTCCGGCGGCGTCACCTCGCGGAAGCGACCCTCGAAGCCGTGGACGCCATCGGGGCCGTGCTCGACGAACCGCCAGTGGCCGCCCCGCTCTACTTCCAGGCGCTCGATAGCGAGCTTGTTGCCGCGACCCCACCACTGCTCTACCAGCTTCGGGTCGGTGTAGGCCCGCCAGACCAGGTCGCGCGGCGCGTCGAAGACGCGCTCGATGCGGATCTCCCGGTCCGAGGGCGTCGTCACGTTCAGGGCGTTCTGCTGTTCGACCATGTCGTCCTCCTTCCTGGCCCTCCGCCGCCCGCCTCTACGCCTGGGCCTCCGCCAGGTACGCGGCCAGCTTGTCGAGCGAAGAGCCCCAGCCCTCGTTGGCGCCCTCGCGGTGCTCTCCCGTGGGCAGGCCGGCGTGGCGCAGCGTCATCCGCGTCTTGCCATCCTCGACCTCCTCGAACGTCACCGTGACCAGCATCTCCAGGGGGAAGTCGCCCTCCATGCCGTAATGTGAGGCCGGGACGACGTTGCCGTGCTCATCGGCGAAGCAGTCCGTGGTCACGATCCGCTCCAGCGGAACGATCTCGCGGTAAACGCCTATGGCCCAGATGGGCCGGCCGTCGTTGAACTCCGGCGATTGCATGGAGCTGAACCACCTGCCGCCTACGCGGAAGTCGATCTCGCAGTGGGGACAGGTGAAGTCCTTCGGTCCCCACCAGCGCATCATCCGCTCGGGCTCTGTCCAGGCCCGCCATACGAGCTCGCGGGGCGCGTCGAAGACGCGTTCGATGACGAGCTCCCCTGACTTTGCCGGGGCGCTATCTTTCGGGGCCATGTCTCCTCCTTCTCTGAGAAACGTCCTCGCGGTTCTTCTTCTCCTTACGTTGGACTTCGCTCAGGTACTCATCGAGGCGATCGAAGCGCTGCTCCCAGAACTGCCGGTAGTGCTCGAGCCAGGCATCGGCGTCCTTGAGGGGGCCGGCGTCGAGGCGGCAGGGGCGCCACTGCGCCTCGCGTCCGCGGGCGATTAGGCCGGCGCGTTCGAGCACCTTGAGGTGCTTGGAGACGGCGGGGAGGGTCATCTCGAACGGGCGGGCCAGCTCCGTGACTGTGGCCTCGCCGTGAGTCAAGCGAGCCAGGATCTCGCGGCGGGTGGGATCGGCAAGGGCGGCGAAGGTCTTGCTCAGGGTGTCGGTTGGCATGTGTCGTGAAACCTGTCGGTTAAATAACTATTCGGTAAAATACACCAAGACCGGAACGATGTCAAGCCCCCGGCCCGACGATCTTTCGAGGCGCGACTGGCGGCGACCGGCTAAAATCAGCGTGGAGGGGTGCCGGAGCGGTTTATCGGGACGGTCTTGAAAACCGTTAGGGTCGCAAGGCCCTCGTGGGTTCGAATCCCACCCCCTCCGCCAACGGCGCCTCGCTGTTGGGGAGAGGAGGTTGCCTAATGGGTTCGGGCAGACGCCCGCCCGTCTGGGCGAATCCCACCCCCTCCGCCAGCGGCGCACTTGAACCGGAAGGAGACATCGTGGAGCGAAACCGAAGCGGCGCCGAGAGGGCGCTGGTCAACGCCCTGGGCCTGGTCGTGTTCCTGGGTACCGTCGCCCTCGTGGCGGCGCTGATCGCCCGGGAGCTGGTATAGCCACGATCCGCGCTCGCGGACAGGGGAAACGGAGGCGCCATGTCCGATGACAGGCTAAGAGAGAGCATCGACTCCTGGTTCGCCCGGTACGATGAGCTCTCCAGGAAGGGTGACGTGGAGGGCATGGCGAACATGGCGATGTTCCCCGTCCACGTCGTGACCGACGATTCCGACGGAAATGGCCGCGCCGAGAGCTGGACGCGCGATCAATTCGTCGACATCATGACGGAGGCGATGAAGGGAATGCCGGAGAACATGCGAATGGAGGCTGTGCGGACACCGTTCCTCCTGACGGACAACCTGGCCGTCGTGATTACCGACGCTACGGTAACCGCCGGCGGGGAAGAGCAGACCCTGCGCTACGCCGACATCCTCGCGAAGGCCGGCGGCGACTGGAAGTTCCAGACGATGGCTCAAGGCGGGTGGGGCGACATGCTGAAGGCCAGGAACGCACAGGGAAGCGCCTAGGCGCGAACCGCCGAAGGGAGGGCGACCAATGGAGTTCGGGATACACCTGCCGCACGTAGGGCCGTGGTCGGACGGGGAGACGCTGCGACGCTACGCTCTGGCCGTCGAGGAGATGGGCTACGACTCGCTGTGGGCCAGCGACCACATCGTGCTGCCCCTGTCGCGGGAGTCGCGCTACCCCTACGCCGACTCCGGCGAGTTCCCGGTGCCGCCGGTCGTCCCCTGGCTGGAGGCGGTGACTACGCTGACCTTCGTGGCCGGGGCGACCAGCCGCATCAAGCTGGGGACCAGCATCCTGGTGCTGCCCTACCGCAACCCGGTGCACAACGCCAAGCAGCTGGGGAACCTGCAGACGCTGTCCGGCGGGCGGTTCATCGCCGGCGTAGGCGCGGGCTGGATGGAGGAGGAGGCGGAGGCCCTGGGCATGCCCTGGGGCGAGCGCGGCCTGCGCACCGACGAGCACATCCAGGTGCTGCGGACGCTGTGGATGGACGAGGCGCCGACGTTCGACGGGCGGTTCTACCGCGTGGAGGGCGTTCGCTGCGAGCCCCGGCCCTCGCCGCCGCCGCCCGTGTGGGTGGGTGGGCACGAGCCGCCGGCGCTGCGTCGCGCCGCCCGTCTCGGCGACGGCTGGCACGCCTACCGCCTGGCCCCCGACGACCTGGAGGCGGGCTGGGCGAAGGTGCGCAAGCACGCCGAGGCGTCCGGCCGCGACCCGGACTCGCTGGCGCTGTCCGTGCGCGGGCCGCTCTCGATGACCGACATCGCTTCCGACGACCCGCAGCCGTTCATGGGCAACGAATCGCAGGTGCGGGAGATGCTGGGCCGCTACCGTGAGATGGGCGTGTCGCACGTGGTGTTCGAGCCGCCGATCATGGGCGGGATCGACGCCGGCCTGGTGGCGCTCCAGTCGTTCGCGACCGGCGTGCGGGGGGAGTTTGCGTAGCGCGGCCCGTCACCCCCCCGGCCAGCGCGCCGAGCTTCACCAACGTGTTCCAGTTGCGGGCGGTGCCGCGGGTGCCCAGCTTCCGTTCGATGACATCGAGGGTCAGGCGGGAGCGGCCGATGCCCTCCGGGTAGACGGCGTAGAGGTGGGGCCCCTCGGCGCGGACGGTCTCGGGGCCGGTGATCGCGGCGCGCAGGGCGTCAACGGCGGCGGCGTCCGGGGCGTCCTTCAAGACCGTAACGACGAGGTGGCCGGGGTCGCTCTTCGCCTCCTCCGGGAAGGGGTTGGCGGCGACGATGGCGCGCCACTCCTCGGCGGTGCGGGCGAAGAAGGCCGTGCGCAGCGCGAGTCGCTTCTCGGTCTCGGCCTCCAGCAAGCGCTCGAGGCCGGCGTTGGGACGGTCGTCGGCGCGGAAGACCAGGTTCCCGCTCTGCAGCAGCGACCGCACGTCATCGAACCCCAGCTCCGCCAGAAGGTCGCGCAGGTCAGCCATCGCCACCGTCTTGTTGCCGCCGACGTTGATCCCGCGTAGCAGGGCGATGTGAGTCGTCACCGCTCGCCGATCCCCAGCGCCGTCAGTATCTCCTCCGCGTGGGCGGGGTGCTTCTCGGCGAAGGCCCAGAGCAGGCCGAAGCAGCCGGACACCATCATGTCGCCGTGGGGGACGGCGAAGTAGGGGTCGAGGGCGGAGCCGCGGAGCTTGGCGCGCTGGGGGCCGGTGACGGCGATGAAGGGGGCTCGCCCTTCGACAGGCTCAGGACGAGCGGGGAAAGCGGCGGCTCGCCCTTCGACGGGCTCAGGACGAGCGGGGGAGTCGGAGGCTCGCCCTTCGACGGGCTCAGGACGAGCGGGGGAAGGGACGGCGTAGTAGACGCCGTGGCCCTTCGACTCGAACACGTCCTCGTGAGGGAGGGCGCCGGCGATGAGGCGTCGGGTGAAGTCGACGAGCTGATCGGCCGTCACCTCGCCCGTGTGGTGCTCGTACAGAGAGACGATCGTCGTGCCGCGGAGGTGGAAGGCCAGCGCGTGCATGTTGCCGAGGTTGATCGTGAGCCGCTCGGAGTGGGCGGCGACGTTCAGGTCCTGCAGCGCGCCGAGGGCGGCGGCGGGGCCGGTGTCCAGGAATACGGTTGGTCCCTCGTCCCTGGCGGCGGCCAGTAGGGCGCGGGCGCGGGTCAGGTAGTCCGGCAGCTCGTCGGGGAGGCAGGCGAAGGCGCGGAGGTCGTTGCGCTCTCCGACGACGCGGCGCAGGTGGTCGAACCGGAACAGCCGGTCCGAGTAGCCGGGTGGGGCCGCGCCGTGGTCGAGGCAGCCGAGGGCGAGGCCGTCGAAGCGGGTGTCGACGCCGAAAGCGGCGAAGGCGGCGCGGATGGCGCCGAGGTCGAGGTCGCGGAGGGTGACGCGCTCCCCGTCGGCGCGCGCCGCCTCGTCCTCGGAGACGATAGTCACGCCCATATCGCGGACGCGATCGAGGTCGTCGTCGAAGGTTGTCGCCGCCTCGGGGGTGGCGAGGGCGGAGAGGCCGGCGCGAAGGTGGTCCTCCAGCGCCCAGTGGCAGGGCCCGCCGCCGGCTATCGCGCCGCTGAGGACGACGGGCCGCTTCGCGGCGGTGGCGGCGCGGACGCGCCGGGCGGCGATCTCCGTGGGCGAGGGCATTATCAGCTGCAGGGCGTTCTCCACCGGCTGCCCGGAGTCGAACAGGAGGATGTCCTGGGTACCGGTGCCGATATCTACGGCGAGGATGCGCATACGGAACGATGATAGCACCGCCGATGGCGGCGTAACGTATCGCCTAGATCGCTCGATATATTGAGTAGACGCTAGACGTAACGCTCCGTCCTGACAATAGTCATGTATAAGAGCACGTGACATAAGACGTGAAGTGAGGAGATGGGAATGCGGAATAAGCTGATCGCATCGCTACTGGTGGCTGTGGGAGTGGTGGCGCTGGGAGGCTCGGCGCTGGCCGGGAGCGGCGACGCGCCGCCGGGAGCGGACCCGACGCCGACACCCACACCTACGCCGACGGCCGAGCCGACGCCAGAACCGACCGCGACCCCGGAGCCGACAGCGACGCCAGAGCCAACGCCTACGCCGGAACCTGAGGATGACGGCGAAGACGGAGATGACGAGATCGATGACGAGGACGGTGAGGATGGTATGGAGGAAGAGGTCGACGGTGACGGCGTTCCTCCGCCCGCGGTAGCGATCGCGGAGGCGTTCGGCGTCGGCGTGGACGAGGTCATGGCCTACCACGAGGACGGGATCGGTTTCGGGGCGCTGTTCAAGCTCTACGCGCTATCGGACGCGACGGGGAAGAGCGTGGACGAGCTGATCGCCGAGTCCGAGGACGGCTGGGCGTTCGGCGAGAAGTTCAAGGCGCTGAGCGACGAGGAGAAGGAAGAGCTGGCGTCCGGCCCGAAGAACCTGGGCTCGATAGTCTCGGAGAAGGCGAAGGCGAAGCACGGCGGCAACGGGGGCGGCGACTAGTCGCGCCGGGCCGCCCAGACCGAACGGAATCAGGCCCCCGAATTTCGGGGGCCTGTGTGTTGGCGGACCGCTCCCGGCTCTTACATCTCGGCGGTTTAGCCGCTCGATAGCTCCAAGAGAGGGGCTCTTTTTCAGCTAACGGGCCGGGAAGCGGCCTTCGGCGATCCTCGGCGCGAGGCCGCCGAGGATCATCCTATGTCGACCTGAAAGACCATCGCCTGTTTGTGTATCCTCATCTCACTTAGAACTTTAGACGATGGGCGCCGGGGCTGACCATAGGCCGAACGGCCCTATCTCGGCCACGTATCGTTGCGGCTCAGTCGGCGGCGATCCTGTCGACGCCGCCCATGTAGGGGCGCAAAGCGTCGGGCACGACTATCGACCCGTCCTCCCGCTGATAGTTCTCCAGCACGGCGATGAGCGTGCGCGGCAGCGCCAGGCCGGAGCCGTTCAGCGTGTGCGGGTGCTCCGGGCGGCCCTTGGGCTCGCGGCGGAAGCGGATGTTGGCGCGGCGGGCCTGGAAGTCGGTGCAGTTGGAGCAGGACGAAACCTCCAGCCACTCGCCGCAGCCGGGGGCCCACAGCTCGATATCGTAGGCGTCGGCGGCGCTGAAGCCGAGGTCGCCGGTGCAGAGCCGGACCACGCGGTGCGGGATGCCCAGCGCCTCCGCGACCGACTCCGCGTCGCGGACGAGCTCCTGGAGGGCTTCGGCTGACCTCTCCGGCTCGACGAAGCGGTACATCTCCACCTTGTCGAACTGGTGGCCGCGCTTGATGCCGCGGACGTCGCGGCCGGCGGACATCTTCTCGCGCCGGAAGCAGGGCGTGCAGGCGACCAGGTTCAGGGGTAGCGAGTCGGCTTCCAGGATCTCGTCGCGATACATGGAGGTCAGCGGCACCTCGGCCGTGGGCACGAACCAGAGGTCCTCCTCGGCGTCGCGGTACAGGTTATCGGCGAACTTGGGGAGCTGGCCGGAGGCCAGCATGTTCTCGCCCTTGACCATCGCCGGAGGGTAGACCTCGCGGTAGCGGCCGTCGCGGAGGTGCAGGTCGAGCATGAAGGCGATGAGGGCACGCTGCAGCCGCGCGCCGGGGCCCGTGAGGACGTAGAACCGCGATCCCGAGAGCTTCGCCCCGCGCTCGAAGTCGATTATCCCCAGCGACTCGCCCAGCTCCCAGTGCGGCTTGTGGAACGTAGGCGCCACCGGCTCTCCCACGGTGCGGACGACCTGGTTGGCGGACTCATCGGCGCCGTCGAGGGCGTCGTCGGCGGGGAGGTTGGGGACCTGCAACAGCAGCTCGGTCAGCCGCTCTTCGGACGCGCGCAGCTTGTCCTCGAGACCGTCCACTTTCTCGCCGAGGAACGTGGAGCGGGCGACGAGGTCGGAGCGGCGGTGCTCGGCGTGCTTCGCTTCCTTCGTCTCCTCCGTCTTCATCTGGCGGGACAGATCGCCGATCTCCTTGGACAGGGCGTTCCGCTCGGCCCGGATCGTCTCCACCTCCGTGAGGAGGGCGCGGTGCTCCTCGTCGAGGGCGATGATGTCGTCCAGCGGGACGTCGTCAGCGCCGCGACGAGCCAGCCCCCCGCGCACGAGGCCGGGCTGCTCGCGAATGAGCTGCAGCGAGAGCATCAGCCGGCCTCTCGCGCCGCTTCGATGGCTTTGAGGGCCAGCAGGCGGACGTCGTCGGCCAGGGGGACGGCGACGCCGCAAGCGGCCAGCGCGAGCGGCTCGTTGGCGCGCAACGCCTGCTCGTCGATCCAGTGGAACTCGCCGAGCGCGGCGTCGTGCTCGCCTCCGTCGAGCGTCCGGCAGAAGTAGATCAGGTCGATATGCTGGTGGGGCTCGTCGAGCTCCGGGATGTCCTCGATCAGGATGGTGTAGGGCGGCGCGAGCTGGCCGGGGCTGGCGAAGGGGAAGGCGGGCGCCGTTGCGATCACCTCCGCGGCCAGACCCGTCTCCTCGGCCACCTCTCGCAGGACGGCCTGCACCGGGTCCTCGTCCGGCTCTACGTGGCCGCCGGGGGGCATCCACTGCTGGTGGCGCACGTGCCAGTGCAGCAGCGTCCGCCCCTCGCGGACGACGAAGCCGGTGGCCGTGAAGTGACGTCGCATCAGCCTTCCGCCTCCGGCAGCCCCGCCACCAGCCGCCGCGCGAAGGCGTCGAGCTGGAGGGCGAGCGGCGTGTAGTCGGCGTCGTACTGCGGCGAGAGCTCCGCCCAGCGGTCGACGAGGTCGACGACCTCCAGGTCCTCGGGGTACTCGAGACGCTCACGCAGCTCGGCGAGGGTGACGGGATACTCGCCGTCGGTCATGAGGGCGCGCGCCTTCAGGGCGAGGACGGCCCACTTGGCGGCGTAGTGGAGCATGAGCATGTTCCGATAGCCCTGGAACCCCGCGAGCCGCTGGTCAACCGGCTCTATCTCCGGCTGTTTGTGAAGCAGACGGAGGCGGCACTGGAAGCTGATCTCGTGGGCCAGGTTGCGCAGGTCGGCCAACAGGTTTTCGAGCGTCCACGGGGGCGCTTCGAAGTCGCCGAAAAGCGGCACTTGGCCGAAATGAAACTGGAGCCGGCCGGTGGGCGGGTACTGTCGCAGCTCCGCCTCCGTCTGCACGAAGGTGGACCAGTTGGCGCGGCCGCGGAAGACCTCGCGCAGGCGGAGGAGGACATCATCGTCGACGCGGCGGAGAATGATGATCAGATCGTGGTCGGAGTCCGGCTTGGCCTCGCCGCGGGCGTAGGAGCCGTGCCAGAGCAGGGCGCGCAGGTCGTCGCCGAGCGCGGCTACGAGCGCGTCGGCCACCGCCCGGACCTCGGGGTGTACGGCGGGAGCGGTCGCCTTCACCGCTGCGCCTGCCGAAGGTGGTCCGGCCCGCCCGCCCGCCCGGGCTGCTGTACTGCGCCCTGAAGGGCGCAGCTTGAAGCGCCACCCCGCGCGGTCATCGCTGTGCCTCACGCAGGTGGGGGAACAGGATGACCTCGCGGATCGAGGACTGGCCGGTCAGGGCCATGACCAGCCGGTCGATGCCGATGCCCAGGCCGCCGCAGGGAGGCATCCCGTGCTCCAGGGCGACCAGGAAGTCCTCGTCGGCCAGCTCCACCTCTTCGTCGCCCTCGGCGCGCAGCCGGGCCTGCTTCAGCATGCGCTCCCGCTGCTCGATGGGGTCGTTGAGCTCAGAGTAGGCGTTGCCCACCTCGCGGCCGGCGATGAACAGCTCGAAGCGCTCGACCAGGCGCGGGTTCTCGGGCTTGCGCTTGGCGAGGGGCGACAGCTCGACCGGGTAGTCGGTGAGGAACGTGGGCTGGACGAGGTTCGGCTCGACCTTCACGGACAGCAGCTCGTCGATGAGCTTGCCGCGGCCCCAGGACGGGTCGAAGGGGACGCCGGCGTCCACCATCGCCCCCTGCAGCGACTCGGCGTCCGCGTACTCCTCGAAGTCGACGCCGGAGTGCTGCTTGACGGCGTCACGCAGGGTGACGCGGGGCCAGGGCGGGGCGAGGTCGATCTTCGTCTCGGCGTAGGCGACGGTGTGGCCGCCGATGACCTCTTCGGCGACGGCGGCGACAAGCCGCTCTACCATGTCCATTACGTCGTTGTAGTCGGCGTAAGCCTGGTAGGACTCCAGCATCGTGAACTCCGGGTTGTACTTGGCCGAGGCGCCCTCGTTGCGGAAGATGCGACCGATCTCGTAGACGCGGTCGTAGCCGCCGATGACGAGCCGCTTGAGGTAGAGCTCGAGGGCGATACGCAGGTACAGCTGGCGGTCGAGGGCGTTGTGGTAGGTGGTGAAGGGGCGGGCGGCGGCGCCCCCGGCGTCGGCGACGAGCACCGGCGTCTCGACCTCCAGGAAGCCCTGGCCGTCCATGAAGGCGCGGATGGCGGTGATGACGCGGGAGCGGGTGATGAACGTCTCTCGGACCTCGGGGTTGGAGATGAGGTCGAGGTAGCGCTGGCGGTAGCGCGTCTCCGTGTCTTTCAACCCGTGCCATTTTTCTGGCAGCCGTCTGATGCCTTTGGCAAGCATCGTAAATCTGCTGACTCTGATTGAGAGCTCGCCGCGCTGTGTCCTAAAGGCGTTTCCGCGTACCTCAATGTAGTCGCCGATATCGAAGAGTGACCTCAACGCGTCGAACGACTCATGGTTGCCATGGGTTCGCTTTCGACCCACTAGGCTCAGATACGTCCAATCGCGCCAGAAGTATAGCTGGATTTTCCCGGAGAGATCTCGGAGGTCAGCGAAGATTGCCGCTCCGGTGTCTCTCAAACCAGTGATTCTACCGGCGATTCTGTACTTGATCGCTGTCCGGCTTCCCGGATAGCGGGCGACCTGACCGTATTCTAGTGACGTCTTGTCCACGTCGCTCTCAGCCTTACGTCGAATGCGTTCAATTGACCAAGCCGAGCCCTTGCGGGGGCCGAGCGGAGAGCGAGCTGGATACGGATCGACATCCCTAGCGCGCAAACCATCTAGCTTGTGGACTCGAAACGAGATGATCTCTTCTTCGTCCATAGGTGTCCTTAAACGGTTCAGGCGGGGCCGCCGGTCGGCGCCCCGCCTGATTTTACCTTTCGGTAGGTGGTCTCGCTAGCTGATTCCGATAATCGTCCAGCGGAGGTGGCCGGCGGGCGCGTTGACCTGCACCTCTTCGCCCACGGACTTGCCCAGAAGGGCCTGGCCCACCGGCGACTCGTTGCTGATGCGGTGCTCCTTGGGGTCGGCCTCGGCGGAGCCGACGATGACGTAGGTCTGCTTGACGCCCTTGTGGTCCTGCACTCTGACGTTGGAGCCAAGCCCCACGCGGTGGGAGTCGTGCTCTTCCTCGATGACCTCGGCGTTCTCGATGATCTGCTCCAGGGTAAGGATGCGACCTTCGACGAACGCTTGCTCGTTGCGAGAGTCTTCGTACTCCGGTGTGTTGGCGGCGCCCACCATCTCCTTGGCGTCGTGGATGCGCTGAGCGATTTCGGCGCGGCGGACGTTGATGAGGTGATGGAGCTCCTGCTGGAGCTTGGCGAGGCCCTCTTTGGTTAGGGGGATAGGCTTGGCTACCATGTCGCTCGCTCCTGGGGTATCGGCTTCTGAAGTTTCTGAGGTTTGAAATAAGAAGACTGGGGGCCGAAACCCTCAGTCGTGCAGGTGTATCGGTGTTAGCTGCGCAGCTATTATAGGCCAGCCCACGGCGCTTGTAAAGCTGCGGTTTGTGGTGGGTTTGTCCAAGAGAGCGGCTGTGATAGAATCCGCGTGACCATCCGGCGGGGTATCCAGCAGGCCGCCGGAGCGTTGATTATACGTACGAATGCGACGATTTCCGCCCCGCGAGCCACCTCCCCCACGGGACAGGCCACCCCGTCGAGACCGGCCCTCTTCTGAGGGTCCGTTCGACCGCCTGTTGCGGTCGCGCGGCGGCCGCGACCCGGCGCCCCTGATCATCGGCGGCACGGTGCTGTTCGTGGCCGTCGTTATCATCGTCGTATTCCTCGTGTCCGGCGTGCTCGGCGGCGGTGGAGACGACGAGGGCAACTCGCTCGTCGAAGGGCAGGGCATCCGCGGCGAAATCGGCGAGATGCCGGGGCTGCCGCCCGGGCTGCTGGCCCTGAGCGACTTCGTCGTGTTCGAGACGGAAGGCGACGTAACGGCCGAAGTCGCTCTGCCCCTGACGACGCAGCCGGAGGACGAGACGGGGCTGGGGTTCTACACCTTCCGCGATGAGCGCTGGCAGAGGACGGTGGACGCCGAGCTGATCGAGGGTGGGGCGAGGGCGCAGGCCAGCTTCGACCCGGTACCCGAAAACCTGGCCGTGCTGCGCGTCGTCGCGCAGGCCTACCAGGTGGCCGGCTCCGTACCCTCGGGCGGGGCGCTGCACCCGGACGCCGGCCTGGGCATCATCAACCCGCGCGACTTCGAGCCCCTGGCCGACGGATCGCTGGCCGGGACGGCGACGGAGCTGGAGGCGCCCGAGGGCACTCTGGTCATCCCGACAATCATCGGCAGCTCAGAGGAGACCGCCTCGCAGGTCAACGACCTGCTGGAGGACGACACCAGGCGCGATCAGCACGTGCAAGAGATCGTGCAGCTGGCCGAAGGCGGCGACTACGCCGGCATCGACCTCGAGTACTCGTCGGTGGATCCGGAGCTGCGGGACGAATTCACGTCGTTCGCGGAGGCGCTGGGCCGGCAGCTGCGGGACGACGGACGGCGCCTGAGCCTGACTCTGCCGCCGCCGGCGCCGCAGCGCCAGGCCTACGACTACGAGAAGCTGGGCGACGCCGCGGACATCATAAAGATACTGCCCATCGCCGATCCGATGGAGTACTGGGACACGCTGCCAGGTGTGCTTGACGATCTGGTGGAGACGGTGGACCCGGAGAAGCTGATGCTGGTGGTCAGCCCGTTCAGCAGCCAGATCCAGGATGAGCAGGCGACGCCGCTGGGCTACCTCCAGGCGATGCTCCTGGCCAGCGAGATCCGCGTCCGCGAGCCGGAAGACCCCGAAGCGATCGAGCCGGACGTGGGGGTGAACCTGGTGGCGGTGAACCTGGCGCAGTCCGAGGGGGCGGAGGAGCTGGCCTGGAACAACGACGCGGCGGCGTTAACGTTCGCCTACGGGGGGACGGACAAGAAGACGGTGTACATCGAGAACGTGTTCAGCGTGGGGTTCAAGCTGGAGATGGTGCAGACGTACGCGCTGGGCGGCGTGGCCATATCGGACGCTTCCGCCGGGACCGACGTGGCCAACGTCTGGCCGGTGGTGAACCAGCTGCTGGAGGCGGGCACCGTCTCCCTGGTGCGCCCCAACGACGACGCCCTCGTGCCCCGCTGGGAGTCGCCGGACGGCGGACAGCTGGACGCGGCCGCCGGGGCCCAGGTGATCTGGCGCGCCGAGGAGCCCGGGACCTACAAGCTGCGCATGCTGATCAGCGACGGCGACCTGCGCTTCGGGCGGGAGCTGGACATCGAGGTGAACGAGGCCGAGGAGGAGGAGCCGGAGCCGCTGGTGACGTTCGGGCCGGAGGACACACCCACGGTGACGCCTACGGCCACGCCCACGCCGGAGCCCGGCGAGGAACCGACGCCGACGCAGTTGCCCGACGCGCCGCCCAGCCGCCCCACGGGGCTGGAGGCCGATGACTCGACACCGTGTCAGATCAAGTTGACCTGGGATGAGCCGCCAGAACCGGACGTGGTAGGTTACAACGTCTACGGCAGCATCACTTCCGGCGGGCCGTACGAGAAGCTGAACGATTCGCTCGTGCCGAGCAAGGTCTTCACCGATGATGACTTCCCCGACTGCGCGGAAGACCAGGGCAACAAGTACTACTATGTCGTGAGGGCGGTGGACGACGGCGGCAACGAGGGCCCGCCTTCCCTCCAGGTTGAGGCCACGCTGTCGGGGCCCGACGATTGATGTTCGATGCGGGTAATAGCCGGCACAGCGAAGGGGCGACGCCTGGCGGGGCCGCCCTCGCGGGCGACGCGCCCGACGTCGGACCTGGTGCGGGGGGCGGTCTTCTCCGCGCTTGAGGCCATGGGCGCCGACCTGACCCGCACGCTGGACCTGTACGCGGGCAGCGGCGCGCTGGGCATCGAGGCACTGAGCCGCGGCGGAGACTGGTGCGACTTCGTGGAGAGCGACGCGCGGGCCTGCGCGGCGATCCGCGAGAACCTCTCGCGCACGGGGTTCGAGGGGCAGGGGAAGGTCATCCGGTCGACCGTGGAGCGGGCGCTGGAACGGCTGGAGGGGCCGTACACGCTGGTCCTCGCCGACCCGCCCTATGCGGACGAGGCGACGCCGGCGCTGGAGCGGCTGACGGAGCTGGGGCTGGCGGAGGCCGGCCGCACGGTCGTCGCGCTGGAGCACAGCTCTCGCGCGGAGGGGCCGGAGCGGCTGGGCGGGCTGACGCGGCTGAAGACGCTGCGGCACGGCGACAGCGCCGTGTCGATATATCGCTAGGAGGCGCCGATGGTAACGGCTGTGTACCCCGGACGGTTCGACCCGGTGACGCTGGGCCACGTGGACATCGCCCAGAGGACCGCCACCCTGTTCGACCGCGTGGTCGTGGCGGTGTACGACCTGCCGACCAAGAACTGCCTGTTCTCGACACAGGAGCGGGTCCGGCTGTTCGCGCGGGCGGTGAGCCACCTGGAACACGTGCAGGTCAAGCCGTTCAACGGCCTCGTCGTCGATTTCGCGCGCACGCAGCAGGCGAAGGTGCTGGTGCGGGGCATCCGCGCCGTGACGGACTTCGAGGCGGAGTTCGATATGGCGCTGATGAACAGCAAGATGGCGCCGGAGATCGAGTCCATGTACCTGATGGCCAGCCTGGACCACCTGTTCGTCAGCGGGCACCGCATACGTGAGGTGGCGGGGCTGGGGTACGACGTCACGGAGCTCGTGCCGCCCCACGTGGCCACGGCGCTGAAGCGGAAGTTCGGCCCCAGGAAGAAGTAGCCGTGGACATCCTGCACCAGATCGACCGGCTCGAGGAGCTCGTCGGCGAGGCGCGCAAGCTGCCGGTGGGCGGTGGCGTGGTGATCTCGCGGCAGCGGCTGCTGGACCTGATCGACCAGATGCGGGTGGCCGTGCCCAAGGAGGTCTACGACGCCCGCGAGGTGGTGGAGAACCGCGAGGAGGTGCTGGCCAGCGCCACGGCGGAGGCGGCGCGGATCCTCGCGTCGGCCCAGGAGGAGGTCGACCGCAAGCTCAAGGATACCGAAGTCGTGAAGGCGGCGGAGGCGCGCTCGCGGGAGATGCTGGCCGAGGCGCAGGAGCGCATCCAGGAGCTATCGCGGGAGTCGGAGGCGCAGGCGGCGGCGCGGCTGGACGAGGCCAAGGATGCGGCGGCCGAGGAGATGCGGGAGGCCGACGTCTACGCCTCGCAGACGCTGAAGAAGCTTGAGGGCGAGCTGCAGGAGTTCATCGCCACCGTGCAGCGGGGCATCGAGACGCTGGAGAAGCGCGCCGCCGACCGTCCGGAGTAGCGTACGCTGTCATTCTGAGCCGATAGGCGAAGAATCTCGGCGCTCCGCGAGGCCGTTCCGACGAGCACGGGTGCTAGCTGCACCCCAGATTCCTTCGCGAAGAGCCATCATCCCTTTGCCGAGGTGGTCGGCGCTCAGTATGACACGTGTGGCTCAGGGTCACCCCTCTCCCGCGGGCGGGAGAGGGGACGGGGGAGAGGGTCCGGCGCGATCGTCCTCCCCCTCGTCCTCTTCCTCCTCCGGTGGCGCGAACAGGTCGTGGAGGTGCTCGAGGGCGGCGCGCAGCCCCTGCCGCTGGTAGGCCGGCCAGACGAAGCGCGACGCGAACCAGCCGCGCAGGCCGCGACCGGACACGTTGGCCATCAGGATGACGTTCGTGGCGCCGTCCTCCACCGCCTGGAGCCGGAACGCCTGGGACTGCATCGTGATCAGGTAGCTCTCCTCGTCCGGCTCGTCCTTCACCGGCGCGAAGGCGACGTACTCCTCCGGCGCCCACTCGCTGATGCGGAAGTTGTGGCCGATCCCCTCCTCGTTGTAGGCGCGAAAGGCGGCGCCGACCCCCTCACGCTGTCCGGCCAGGTACTCGACGCGCTGCCAGGCCTGGTTCCAGAGGTGGGCGTTCTCCAGGTCGGTGACGGCGCGCCAGACCTCGGCTACGGAGGCGGGGATTACGAGCGACTCGGAGGTGGAGGGCACGGGCTTACTCTACCCCAGGCTCCACGAGGACGACCGTTTGCCCCGCCCCAGATTCCTTCGTGGCGTAGCGTCGTCCCCCGCTCGGGCGTCGTCGGCGCTCAGAATGACAGGGGTGGGCGCCGGGATCACGAGCGATTCGGAGGTGGATGGCATCAGCTGCGACGGTACCCCAGCCTGAAGGCTGGGGCATCAGAGTTCGTGACTCGGATGGCTGTCATTCTGAGCCGATAGGCGAAGAATCGCGGCGTTCCGTCGGGGCTGTCGCCCACCGAGGACGGCCGTTTGCCCCGCCCCAGATTCCTTCGCGGCGTAGCGTCGCCCCCCGCTCGGGCGTCGTCGGCGCTCAGAATGACAGGGGTGAGGGCGGGGATGAGGAGGGACTCGGACGTGGAGGGCATCAGCTGCGCCAGTACCCCAGCCTGAAGGCTGGGGCATCAGAGTTCGTGACTCGGATGGCTGTCATTCTGAGCCGATAGGCGCGGAATCGCGGCGAGAGGCTGTGTGTTGGGCCTCCGCCGAGACCCTTCGCGGAGTCTATCCTGAGCGATAGCGAAGGGCTCAGGGTGACAGGGGTAGAGGGCATCGTCTACCTCACCACCACGTTCACGAGCTTGCCGGGGACGTAGATCACGCGCTGCACCTTCTTGCCGTCCGTGTGGGGGCGGACGCGCTCGCTGGCCAGGGCCAGCTCCTTGGCCCTCTCCTCTTCGATGCCGGCGGGGACCTGGATGCGATCGCGCAGCTTGCCGTTGACCTGCACGACGAGCGTGACCTCGTCCTCGCGGGCCAGTTCTTCGTCCCAGGCCGGCCACGACTGCTGGTGGACGCTGTAGGGGCGGCCGCTGCGCTCCCACAGCTCCTCGGCGATGTGCGGCGCGGCCGGCGCCAGCATCAGCAGCAGCGACTCGACGGCCTCGTTCCAGGCCTCGCGGTCGACGCCCGGACGGGCGCCCGTCTGGGCGGGGCCGGCGTCGCGGTGGCGGACGAGGGCGTTGGTCAGCTCCATGAGCGCGGCCAGCAGCGTGTTGAAGCGGAACCGCTCGATGTCCTCCGTGGCTTTGCGGACCGTCTGGTGGACGGCCCGGCGCATGTCGCGGACGGCGTTTGGGCCGGCGTCTCCGAACGCAGGCGGATTGGCGACGAGTCCCCAGACGCGGTTGAGCCAGCGCTGGATGCCGGCGATCCCCTCGATGCCGAAGGGGCCGCCCTCGTCCCAGGGGCCGATGAACATCAGGTAGCAGCGGAACGCGTCGGCGCCGTAGCGCTGGACGTACTCGTCCGGAGCGACGACGTTGCCGCGCGACTTGGACATGCGCTGGCCGTCCGGCCCCAGGATCTGGCCCTGGTTGAACAGCCGCAGGAACGGCTCGTCCCCCTCGACGACGCCGAGGTCGCGGATCGCTTTCCAGAAGAAGCGGGCGTAGAGCAGGTGCATGACGGCGTGCTCGGCGCCGCCGGTGTACTGGTCGACGGGGAGCCAGGCCTTCGCCCGCGCCGGGTCGACGGGGCCGTCGTGGTAGCCGGGGCTGAGGTAGCGGATGAAGTACCAGTTGGAGTCCATGAACGTGTCCATGGTGTCGGTCTCGCGGCGGGCGGGCTCGCCGCAGTTGGGGCAGGCCACGTTAACGAACCTCTCGTGGCGGACGAGCGGCGACTCCCCAGTGGGCTTGAACTCGGCGTCTTCGGGCAGCAGCACCGGCAGCTGTTCCTCCGGCACGGGGACCACGCCGCACTTCGGGCAGTGGACCATCGGTATGGGTGTGCCCCAGTAGCGCTGGCGCGAGATCAGCCAGTCGCGAATGCGGTAGGAGACGGTGCGCTTGCCCCAGCCCTGCGACTCGACATAATCGGCGACGGCCGATTTGCCCTCCTCGTTGGCGAGGCCATCGAACTGGCCCGAGTTCACCATTGACCCCTCGCCCAGGTACGCCTCCTCCGGCGGCTCGCCGTCCCAGTCCGGCGGCGCGATAACCACCGGGCAGGACAGGCCGAATTGCTTCGCGAAGGCGAAGTCGCGCTGGTCGTGGGCGGGGACGCCCATGACTGCGCCGGTGCCGTACCAGAGCAGGGCATAGTCGGCGATCCAGATGGGCACCTGCTCGCCGTTCAGCAGATTTTTGCAGTAGGCGCCGGTGAAGACGCCGGTCTTCGGGCGATCGGTGGACAGGCGCTCGATCTCCGTCTGGGCGCGGGCCTGCTCGACGTAGGTCTCGACCTCGGCGCGGCGGTCGGCCGTCGTGATCTGGTCGACCAGCGGGTGCTCGGGGGCGAGGACCATGAACGTCACGCCGAAGATCGTGTCCGGGCGGGTGGTGAAGACGCGGATCTCCTTCTGGTCGACGCCGGGCACGTCCAGGCCGAAGGCGATCTCCACGCCCTCCGAGCGGCCGATCCAGTTCTTCTGCATCGTCGTGACCGGGTCCGGCCAGTCGACCTTGGAGTGGTCCAGGAGCTCGTCGGCGTAGGCGGTGATGCGGAAGAACCACTGCTCCAGGTCGCGATGGGTGACGGGCGTGCCGCAGCGCTCGCAGGCGCCGTCGGGGAGGACCTGCTCGTTGGCCAGGACGGTCTGACAGGAGGGGCACCAGTTGGCCGGGGCCATGGCCCGGTAGGCCAGGCCGCGTTCCCAGAGCTTGAGGAAGAACCACTGGTTCCAGCGGTAGAACTCGGGGTCCGAGGTGATGACCTCGGTCGACCAGTCGAACATCGCGCCCATGGAGCGCAGCTGGCCGCGCATACGGTCGATGTTGTCGTACGTCCATTTGTGGGGGTGGATGCCGGAGCGGATGGCGGCGTTCTCGGCCGGGAGGCCGAAGGCGTCGAAGCCGATGGGGAGGAGGACGTTGAGGCCGCGCATTCGCCGGTAGCGGGCGGCGGCGTCGGAGGGGGACATAGCGTACCAGTGACCGATGTGCAGGTCGCCGGAGGTATAGGGGAGCATGGTCAGGAAGTAGAAATTCGTGCCGGCGCCGTCCAGCGTGTGGTAGAGGCCGTCGGCCTCCCAGCGCTGCTGCCACTTCTTCTCGATCGATGAGGGGTCGTATCGGTCAGTCATCGTTCTCGTCCCGCCGTTCGCGTGCATGGTGGCGGCGGAGGAACGCGGGCGACCTGAAGGTCGCCCCTACACCGAGGCGCTGCGGCGCTGTCGTAGCGGTCAACCATCGCTATCTTCCTGGCGTTCGCGGTCGTTGACGTCGCTCGACACGATCGCCCGCTCGAGCTCCTCGCTGAGCTCGCGGGTGCGCTTGCGGATCGTCTCGTCTACGCGGCGGGTGAAGGGCCGGGCCTCGAGGACGATGAAGACGAGGATCGCCCCCAGGCCGGCAACGAGATAGAGCTCGCGGCCGATGGCCATGCCCAGGGCTGAGGCGGCCCAGATGGTAGCGGCGGTGGTGATGCCGCGTACGGTGTAGCCCTCGCGGAAGATCACGCCCGCGCCCAGGAAGCCGATGCCGGTGACGATCCCCGCCGCCACGCGGTCGTCGCCGCCCAGGATCTGAGAGACGTCCGTGAACAGCGCCGAGCCCATGGCGACGAGCGCCAGCGTGCGGATGCCGGCGGGGTAGCCGCGCAGCTCCCGCTCCAGGCCGATGATGCCGCCGCAGAGGGCGGCCAGGGCCAGGCGGCCGATTATCTCCAGCTGGTCGACTGCGTCCATTCGATAGCCTCGTTCCGGGCCTTCCGACCCGCGTACGAAAAACCCCCGTCCGTCCAGGGACGGAGGGGGCTGGCTCCGCGGTACCACCCTGATTCCTCCGCCTGAGGCGGAGGCGCTCAGCGGGCGCTGTAACGGGCGCTCCCGTCGCCGGCTAGCCCTGGCGGGCTCACCGGCGCGGCTCCGGAGCGAGTTCGGGCCGGGCTGCCGGCTCGCAGCGACCGCCGGCTCTCTGAACTAGGGCCCTACTACTCCCCTTCGTCGCCGTTGCGCAGGATCAAGGCTTCAGGGCGAGGAACAGTTCGTCCCTGTTCCTTGAACCCTGATCCCTGTTCCTGTCGTTCGGCTGGTGGAGCTGAGGGGGCTCGAACCCCTGACCTCCTCAATGCCATTGAGGCGCTCTCCCAACTGAGCTACAGCCCCAACCTCGCGCAGAGTATGGTAGCAGAAGGCAGGTTGTGGGGACAAGGACGGGGAAGAGGGCTCGCTAACGCTTGGTGGCCGCGCGGCAGCTATAATGTCGCTGTGCGATCACCGGACCTCTATTACGATCTCTTGTCACACGAGTATGACGAGCAAGCTAGTAGCTTCGACTGTGGGTCTCAGCAGTGGGAACTGGACCTAAATGACTTCATAGGCAATGATGCTTTGCGGGATCAGGAACTGAACCTAAGCCGAACCTATGTGTTCTTTGGCGATGGCGTAGGCCAGACAGTGTGCGTCGGATTCGTAACGCTGTTGGCGACGGCGATTGAGCGGAGAGAGTGGAGCCTGCTGCCGAAATTGTCAAAGGACAGCATCGCGTACAGGTTTGTTCCGGCGCTACTGATCGGTCGCTTGGCTGTGCACAAAGATATGCAGAGCCAGCGGATCGGTAGCCGGATACTAGTTTGGGTGCGCGACTTGGCGAGTGAATTGAGAATCGGTTGTCGCTTGCTGGCGGTACAAGTGGACAGGGAGAATGTTGGCGCGCTCGATTTCTATCGTCGCGAAGAATTTGTAGCGGCCCCGGTCAAAGGGACTAGGAACCTGCAAACGATGTTATACGACTTGCTGGTAGGGCCGACAGACGCTTAGAAACAAAAGAACCCGCCGAATGCGGGTCTCGTTAGCTGGCTTGCCTGGTTCTACCTCTTGAGCGGCCTGATCTTTGCCGCTTCCTCCCTATCTCGTTGCGCCTGTGCCGGGGTTCGCTTATGGGAAGCAGAATTCAAGTACTCACTCAGCCACTTGCCTGCGCGGCCCTTGAATACCGGAATGGACTCAATCGGCCTAGCCACTACATCTCTTCCTTCCTGCCGAACGATTGTCCAACATGTTGGACGGATCCGTTCGCACGCTCAGGATACCATATGCGGATACCATGTCAAGGTGTCTATTTAACCGCGCTGACATTGCTCGGATGCCCGAGCGTTTGGGTGCAGTTCGGGTCTGGCGGAACGCCTCCGGTTGACAGCCGCCGCCGCACCCCTCGATGATGGCTTTCGAATTTCCAATCTCCAATCTCCAACCGCCAGAATGGAGCGCGACATGATGCCTCTGGAGGGGATGCGGGTGCTGGACCTGACGCGGCTGGCCCCCGGCCCGTACTGCACGATGCTCCTGGGCGACCTGGGCGCCGACGTGGTCGTCGTCGAGGAGGCGCCGGGGGCGGGCCGCCGCTTCGACATCGGCATGAGCGAGCGGGCGCAGGCGTTCAACGCACTGGGCCGCAACAAGCGGTCCGTCGGCCTGAACCTGAAGGACGAACGGGCGCAAGAGGTCTTCTATCGCCTCTCGGACAAGGCCGACGTCGTCGTCGAGGGGTTCCGGCCGGGCGTGGCGAAGCGGCTGGGCGTGGACTACGAGACGATCCACGCCCGCAACGAGCGCGTCGTCTACTGCTCGCTCAGCGGCTACGGGCAGACCGGGCCCTACGCGGGGCTGGTGGGGCACGACCTGAACTACATCTCGATAGGCGGCGCGCTGGGGATGACGGGCTGGCCGGGGCAGCCGCCGGCGATCCCCCTGAACGTCATCGCCGACTTTGCCGGCGGTGGGCTGTACGCGGCGTTCGCCATACTGGCCGGTGTCATCGCGCGCGAGAAGACGGGCCGCGGCCAGTACATCGACATGGCGATGAGCGACGGCGTGACCTCGCTGCTGGCGATGGCCGCCGGCCAGTACTTTGCGACGGGGCAGGCGCTGCGGCCGGGCGCGGAGATGCTGAACGGCGCCTGGCCCTGCTACAACGTCTACGAGACGAAGGACGGCAAGTGGCTGAGCATCGGCTGCCTGGAGCCCTGGTTCTGGCAGGAGCTGTGCCAGGCCCTGGGCTGCGAGGAGTTCGTCCCCCACCAGAGCAATCGCGAGAAGTTCCCCGAAATGTTCGAGTGGTTCCGCGCGAAGTTCCGCGAGAAGGGCCGCGACGAGTGGTTTGAGGAGCTGCGGCATCGCGACATCTGCATCGCCCCGGTGTACAGCATCGACGAAACCTTCGCCGACCCGCACGTCCAGGCGCGCGGCATGGCGCTCGAGATCGAGCACCCGGAGTTCGGGGCGGTGCGACAGGTCGGCGTGGGCCCGAAGTTCTCGGACACGCCGGGCTCGGTGCGGTCCATGGCGCCGATGCGCGGCGAGCACACGGCCGAGTTGCTGCGCGAGGCCGGCTACGGCGACGAGGAGATCGCCGCGCTCAAGGAGGCGAAAGCCGCGGGCTAGTCGCCGCCGGGGACCGCGGCCGGTTGCGGCAGCTCCGGCTCCAGGGGCGCTTCCCGCCGCAGGTAGGGCGACCAGGCGAGCATGAGGGGCAGGCCAAGCGTGGCGACGATGGCGGCGCCGGCCCAGAACGAGGCCGCCAGCGACTCCTCGGCCAGGGCGCCCAGCAGCGGCGCGACGGGGATGAGTATCGCCGAGCGCACCAGGTTGGTCAGCGAGATGACGGTGGCCCGCTGCTCGCTGGGGACGCGCCGGTTCAGGTAGTCGGTGACCGTCGGCTGGGACAAGAAGGCGACGAAGTTTATCGAGATGAAGGCGACCTGGGCGTAGACGGAGTCCCAGGCGGCCAGCGCCACGTAGGAGAGGACGATCACCAGCGGCATCAGGTAGAAGGTCTGTCGCTCGCCGGCGAAGGCGATGATGCGGTAGGCGGCCACGGCCCCGATGATGCCGGCGATGCGACTGGGGGTCTGCCAGAAGCCCACCGCGCCCAGGCCGATATCGTGCTCGCGGAGGAAGGGCTGGAAGAAGAAGATCGGCGCTGTCCCACCGATGGCGATGAGGCCGAAGAACAGTATGCCGTAGCGTACTGCCGGCTGGCGCCGGACGATCTGAACGCTCTCGCGGATGACCTGGGTGTACGTGAGATGGCGGCGGACGGCGCCCTCGATCTTCGGTTCGGCGAAGGCCAGGGCGACGAGGACGGCGAGTGAGGCGATTGCCGCGCTCAAGAGGATCGGCAGCGCCAGGTCGGTCTCGGCGGCCAGCGGCGCGCCCAGGAGCGTCCCGGCCAGCGTGGCCGCCGTGACCAACCCCCAGGCCCGGCCGTAGATGCGGGAGTAGTCCTCCTCTCGCCCCAGCGCCTTCAACGTGTCGTAGAGGAACGCGGACTCGGTGCCGAAGAGCAGCGCCAGGCTGGTCCCCCAGATGAGGTAGCAGAGGAGGAGGAGCGGGAAAGACGATGCGAGGCCGAACAGGGTCACGGCGGCGCTGAGAGAGAGCGCGGCGGCGATAAGCGTCGGTTTGCGGCCCCAGCGGTCGGCGATGGCGGCGGCGGGGATCTGGAGCAGCACGATGCTGAGCCAGAAGGGGACGTCCATGAGGGTCACCTGGCCCAGGGTGAGGCCGCGCTTCTCGGTCAGGTAGAGGACCCAGATGGGCCACCAGAGCTGAAGGTTGAGCAGGAACTGGAAGAGGTAGAACTTCCAGATGTTGGCTTCGTAGGGGCGGTTCACAACCCCTTTTATCGCACGAAAGGGGCCGGGATGCGAGGCGGCCGGGGCGTAACATAACGGACTCCCGGCTGTTGAAAGTTCAGCACCCCCGCGGACGCCGGCAGCCCCCAAGGCTCGAAGGGATGCTTCATGGCCACGAAAGTCATCGTGCTTATCGAAGACCGCCAGGACTCAAGCCACGGCGGGATAACGGTGCTGGAGAGCACGGAGGAAGGCGAACGCCTCGTCGAGACGCTGCTGGAGACCGGCTTCGAGGCGGAGCGGATCCGCGTGTTCTACGGGGACGAGATCCAGCCGCAGATCACGCAAAAGCCCGCGGTGAGGCTGCTGCTGGAAGAGACCGGCGCCGAGCCCACGTCCCCCAACGGCGCCAAGCGCCGCTAGAAGTCCAGGTCGAAGAAGAACAGGCCCGGCGAGAGGCCGCCGATCTGCGCGCCGCCGGCCGCGCTGACCTCGCCGATGTTGGCCAGGATCCCCATCACCACGGCGAACACGCTGAAGCCCGCGAAGTTCGCCACCAGCAGCTGTCGCGGGTCGGCATTGGAGGCGGACTGCGTAGCGAAAAACGTGAGCAGGACCGCTCCCGAGATCGAGATTACGCCGAACGGCACGGCGAACCCGCTCACCGCTATGAGCACGCTCATCCCCATCGGCGCAAAGGCGAACCCCATGCCGCGGATGAGCTCTACGAAGTCGGTCCGCGCCCCGTAGGCCCGGGCCAGCACCTGGAACACGATGTACACCCAGATGAACCAGACGGCGGTCTGCAGGATGCTGCCGATGACTAGCGACTTGATGAGGACTTCCGTCGCGTCCACGGGCTCCCACTGCTCGGCCCAGAGCCAGGAGCCGATTCCTGCCATCACGCTGGCCAGGAAGACCACGGCGATGGCGCCGGGCGTGGCGGATGAGTCGGTGCAGACCTCGTCGAACACGGTCAGGTCCAGGCGCACCAGCCTGCCCAGGTAGCCGCTCACGCTCTGCACGGTCGAGCTCCTGTAACCCATCGTTTGTCTCGACCCCTCTCGTTTGGGAACCGCCCGGCGGTGGACGGACACGGGGCTGCCTGCCGTTTGCTACCCGCACCCGGTGGAGGGCGGCCACTCCGCCCGTAGTTGACCTCTTCCCTATTAACGCAAGGGACGCTTCGAAGGTATACCGGCTCGGCGGGGAAATCGGGCCGGTGTAGAGGAAGTCTTGCGCACCAGGACCAGGGTGGGCGGTACCGGCGCGTTCGGGACCTCCAGCGTTTGCACCGATTCGACGACGCCGCCGCAGGAGGCCAGCGCGGCGGCCGCTTCGCGCACCTCTCGCCGCGCGCCGCTACCCTTGGGCGCCGCCAGTAGGCCGCCGATCCGGAGGAACGGGAGCGCCAGCTCGACGAGGGTGGGGAGGGGAGCTACAGCGCGGGCCAGGGCCAGACCGTAAGCCTCGCGGTGCGCCGGGTCGCGGGCGGCGTCCTCGGCGCGGGCGTTCACGATCGTGACGCCGTCCAGCCCCAGCGCCCGCACGACCTGCTCCAGGAAGGCGGCGCGCTTTCCGTGGGCCTCCAGCAGCGTGAGGCGCAGGCCCGCCCGGACGATCTTGATGGGCAGCCCGGGGAACCCGGCGCCGCTGCCGATGTCGATGGCCGGATTGGGGAGGGGGCCCAGCTGTTCGAACGCCCCCAGCAAGGCGAGCGGCTCCAGGAAGTGGCGTCGCTGAACCGCTTGGCGTTCGGTCAGGGCGGTGAGGCGGAGGCGGGGCCGCGCCGCTTCGAGTTCGGCCAGATAGGTCCGGAAGGAGCGAAGCTGCTGCGGATCGAGCTCGAACCTTAACCGTTTCGCATCCCGCGCGAGCGTCTCCATCCTGTAACGGCGGTAAATCGGGAATCGTCTAGTGTTATGAAAACAATAAAGCGGGGAGCGCTGGCCTGGAAACCTTACTCCCCGCCCAAGAAAGACGCAGGGGCTTCGAAACCCCTGTGCTCATCGCGGATTATAGCACATGAACCAAAGAGCCGAGGCGCTCACGAGCCCTCCCAACCGCATACTGGCGGCGATTCTCCTGGCCCTGGCTGTAGCCCTGGCGACGTTGGTCGCCATGCCGCGCGGCGCGGCTGCGCTGGACGCCCAGGAGCAATCGTTCCTCACCCTGATAAACAACTATCGCGCCGCCAACGGCCTCGGCGCCCTCACAACTAACGGTCAACTGGAGGCGGCGGCCGCCTGGATGAGCAACGACATGGCGACCAACGACTACTTCAGCCACACCGACTCGCTGGGCCGCGACCCGTTCACGCGGATGGCGGCGTTCGGCTACGACTACAACACCTGGAAGGGCGAGAACCTTGCCGCCGGGTCGGAGTCGGCGCAGGCCGCGTTCGACCTGTGGAAGAACTCGGCCGGGCATAACGCCAACATGCTCAACGGCAACTTTACCGTCATCGGCATCGCCCGCGTCTACGGCGCCAACAGCAGCTACGGCTGGTACTGGACCACGGACTTTGGCGGTCAGGGGGGCAGCCCGCCGCCCGCCCCACCGCCTCCAGCGCCACCCCCGCCGGCGCCCGAGCCGGAGCCCACCGCGCCCCCTGCCCCGCCTCCGCCGGCGCCGGAGCCCACCCCCGTGCCTACGCCGGTGCCCACGCCCGTGCCCACGCCGTCACCCACCCCGGCGCCGACGCCCGTGGTACCCAACCAGGACACCATCGAGAAGGGGCTCTCCGGGTACTGGCTGGACCTCTCCATCATGCAGGTCCAGATGAGCGCGCTGCCGGCGCTCTCCTACTACGCGGAGGTCTACCTGACAGCCCAACACGCTCTCTACGTGGAGCGTGATGCCGGGGCCGGCGATGTCAGCGTGACCTACGTCGACCTGGGCAGCGGCCTGGTCGCCGCCCTGCGAGTCTAGCCGCCGGAAGCCTCGCCGGACGCCAGGTCCACCACTCGCTCCGCTCTCACGATTACGCGATGACTGTAGTTCCCGCCGACGGCGCTATAGTCCTTGATCCAGCTCCCGCCGCAGGTGACCAGCGTGATCACGTCCTTCGTGGTCGGCTCCATCACATCCACGACGTTGGGGTCGTCGTAGCCCACGGCGACGTTGCCGGTCACCCGATAAAGGTGCGAAGCGCCGTCCTCCGTCTGGACGGTGATCTCGTCGCCCAGCTGCAGTTCGCGCAGGTGGTAGAACACGCCTTCCAGGGCCATCTCCCAGTAGATCCAGTCCACGTGGCCGGAGAAGACGGTGTTGCTGCCACGCCCGGGCGTGGAGGTGAAGCCGTACCAGGCCACGTCGCTGCCCGAATCCGGGACCTCCGGGTAGTCGCGCGAGTCGAGGCCCATCTCGACGGTGGGGGCGTCGACGTTGATGCGGGGGATGCTCAGGCGCACCGGGGGTACTCGGGGTTGAGCTATCACGCCCTGGCTGGTGACGCCTTCGTGTTCATCCAGGATCTCTTCCAGGCTGCCCTCGTGTGGCAGGTCGACGTCGTTGTCGTTCGCGGCGATGACGATGCTGATCAGCCCGATGGCGAGCAGGAGCGTAGAGCCGGCGAGGACGAGACCAGCGATAGCGATCCGTCGATCGACGTTGCTGAAGCGCTGCCGCAAGCGGTTAATGGTCATGGGAATGATCGCCGTTCCATTATACGACCGGTCGGGCGGAGAGGGTCTACGAGCGGGGAAGGGGAACGGTAACTTTTCCACATTTGACGGCGTTCTACCCATTGACGGGGAAATAGGGTAATATACTGGGGCAACCACCGGCACAGCCGTTAGCAGGGGGCTGATTGGGAGGATGCCCCATGGGCCCTAAGGTAGACGCTTACGGCGAGCGCGAGATCGTCGACGCCGCGCGCGCGGGCGACGAAGCTGCGCTGGCCGAGCTGTACAACCGGTATTTCCCCCGAGTGTACCGTTACATCCTTGCCCGCATGGGCAACACATACGACGCCGAAGACCTCACGGAAGAAGTCTTCCTGAGAGTGCTGGACGCCATCGAGCGGTTCCAGTGGCGGGAGGCGCCCTTCTCCGCCTGGCTGTTCCGGATCGCCCACAACGCCGTGATCAGCCACCGTCGCAAGGAGGGGGCGCGCGGCCGCTCCACACCGCTGTCGGAAGCGCTGCCGGTCGGGTCCCAGGGACCGGAAGAGATGGTGGAGAACCGGCTGGCGCTGAAGGAGATCATGAAGGCGGCGGAGACGCTGCCGGAGGCTCAGAGAAAGGTGATAAGCCTGCGCTTCGCGGCGGGGCTATCGGTGGCGGAGACGGCGCGGGCGATGGACAAGGGCGAGGGGAACGTAAAGGTAATACAGCACAAGGCGATAACCAAGCTAAGGGAGATGCTGGCGCAGCGGCCAAAAGTCAATGGGAAGAGGACAGTTTGAGGAGATCTTCGAAGAGTGCCTTTCGGCGTTGCTGGAAGGCAGGCGAAGCATTGAAGACAGCCTCTCCCTATACCCGGCCTGGCGCGGCCGACTGGAGCCGCTCCTCCGTTCCGCCCAGGAACTAGCCGCCGCCCACGACCAATCGCCGCCCCCGTACGCCAGAGAGCGAGGCCTCCAGCGATTCCTGGAAGCGGCGCGCCTGCGGCGACGGCTGCGGCAGATCTTTCCCGCCAGGCCTGAGGGGTTCGGGCGTTGGGCGCCCGTAGGAGCGCTGGCCGCCGTCGCGGTAATGGCGCTGGCGTTCGTCAGCGCGACGCTGATGTCAGAGAGTGGCGAGGCGCTCAACACGACCACCGGACAGGCGAGCGTGCGGCCCTACGTGTCCCGGGCGGCGCCGGGGTCGGAGGTCGCGGCCGAGCCCACGCCTCTGGACCGGGTGCGCGATCAGGTGGCGGCGCTGGAAGCCACTGTCAGGCGTGGACAGAGCGTGGACACCGCGACCCTCTGGGAGCTGGAGGAGGCCAGCAGCGACCTGGCCGCGGAGCTGCACAGCCCCGACAAGATCGAGTTGTTGCAGCGCGTTGCCGTAGTCTCGGCGGCGAGCCAGGAGTACGACCTCTTGAGCGAGCTCAAGGGAACGCCGCAAGGCTTTTCGCCGCTGGCGCTGGAGGCCAGCCTGGCCGCCGCCGGCGACGTGCTGGGCAAGCTGGGCGCGACGCCGGAGCCCGACCCCGAGCCATCGCCCGCGGCTACGCCGGACCCGTCGCCGGCCGCTATCCCCTCCCCCCCTGCGACGCCGCAGGCCCCGCCGTAGAAGACCGGGCCTGGCGCTGGTGGTCTGGCTGACCGTCCCGGCTCACTCGTTGACACTCAGCTTGGCGCGGCAATAGAATCAAACCCTCGCTCATGTCTACGGTCTCTCTCTTGGAAGCGGCTACGCGCTACGTCGGCTCGCTCGACGGCGACGACCGCGTATTCATCCAGGCCGAGGTGAACCGGTTCGCGCGCTGGTACGGCCTGAGCCGGCCCCTGGATGGCCTGCGGGGCCACGAAGTATCGCTGTACGCTGAGGAGCTGGGCCCGGCGACCCCGGACGCCAAGCGCCGCGCCGAACACGTGAAGGGCTTCCTGGCCTTCCTCAAGAAAGAGGGTCTGGCCTCCGAGAACTTCGGCACGCACCTCAAGCTCAAGAAGGGGACGAAGTCCCTGTCGCGCGGCGCCGGCGGGGAGCGCCGCGTCATAGAGCTCACCGCGGACGGGCACAAGGCGCTCCAGAATGAGCTGGAGTCCCTGAAGGGTCAGCGCCCCCAGGTGCGGGAGGACATCCGCAAGGCGATGCAGGACAAGGACTTCCGGGAGAACGCGCCGCTGGACGCCGCCAAAGAAAAGCAGGCGCACCTGGAATCGCGCATACGCGATATTGAGCAGACGCTGAAGCATGCTGAGGTGGTGGACGGGAAGGCGGCGGCCGGCGCTGGCTCCCGGGTGCACATCGGCAGCACGGTGAGCGTGACGAACCTGGGTTCCGGGGCGGCGTTGCGCTACACGATCGTCGGCGAGAGCGAGGGTAACGCCTCGGCCGGCAAGATCTCCAACGTGTCGCCGATCGGAAAGGCGCTGGTGGGCCGCAGCGCGGGCGAGGAGGTCGAGGTGTCGGTGCCGGCGGGCGTGCTGCGCCTGCGGGTCGACTCGATAGAAGGCTGAGCGCTTAGCCCCGGTCGGCTATCGGGACGTAGGCCAGGTCCCGCGGCCCTTCATACGCCAGCAGGGGGCGGATGAGCGTGTTGTCGGACCACTGTTCCAGCACCTGGGCTATCCAGCCCGGAGTGCGGCCGATGGCGAACATGGGGACGAACAGGTCCTCGGGGACTCCCAGCAGGTAGTACACGGCGCCGGCGTAGAAGTCCACGTTGACGTTGATCCCGCGATCGGCCAGCGGGGACATGGCGTCCTGGATGGCCGTGAGGATGCGGAACCACTTGGGCTGGCCCATTTTCTCCCCCAGCTCGCGGGCGCGGTCTCGCATGTGGCGGGCCCGCGGGTCCTCCACGCGATAGACGCGGTGCCCAAAGCCGTTGATCTTCTCGCCCCGCTCCCGCTTGCTGGCGATGTAGCCGGCGGCCAGCTCCGGCTCACCGATCTCCTGGGCCAGCTTCATGACGGCCTCGGCGGCGCCGCCGTGGCGTGGCCCCTTGAGCGTGCCGATGGCCGAGACCACCGTGGCGTGAAGGTCGGCGAGCGTGGAAGCGGTGACGCGCGCGGCGAAGGAAGAAGCGTTGGAGCCGTGCTCGGCGTGGAGGATGAAGTCGACGTCGATGGCGCGGGCGGCCTCCGCGTCCGGCTCCCTGCCGTGAAGCATGTAGAGGAAGTTGGCCGCCAGCGAAAGTTGCGGGCTGGGGGTGACCGGCGCCTGACCGGAGCGAATGCGGTGGTGAGCGGCGATGATGGCCGGGGTCTGCGACGTGAGCCTAACGGCCTTGCGCATGTTAGCCTCGGCTGAGGAATCGTTCGTGTCCGGGTCAAAGGCGGCAAGGGCACTTACCGCCGTGCGCAGGACGTCCATGGGGTGCGCCTGCTGGACGCGGGAGATGATGTCGATGACGTCAGGGGGCAGGGCGCGGGCGGCGCTGAGGCCGGCCTGGAAGCGCTGGAGCTCGCTGGCGGTGGGGAGCTGGCCATACCAGAGGAGGTAGGTGACCTCCTCGAAGGTGGAGCGCTCCGCCAGGTCGTGGATGTCGTAGCCCCGGTAGAACAGCCTGCCCCTGTCGCCGTCGATCAGGCAGAGGGACGTGGTGTCGATGGTGACGTCCTTGAGGCCGCGGGCGATGGTCTGGGTCGCGGTGCTCTCGGTCACGGACAGCTCCTTGGTCTAGCGGAAAGGGGAGGTAGCCCGGCGGCCGGCCATTGGCTCAGACGCGCCATATTTGGGATATTTGTCACCGCTATAGTCACTGGCTATACCACTGGAATTATAGGATTCAGGCTCCCCATATGTAAAGAAGGCCCAAAGAGCCTGTTGTTACGATTGCGTTACGTGGGAATCCGGCGCCTCGCCGGCGGCGTACCACCAATCGGGTAACACGCCAAAACGTGTACGCCCAGGCCGCGGGATGAGGCCAGAAACCTAGGACGGGCGATGTGGCTGATGGCTTCTTCCGCGGCCGACCTTGTCTGGCAGGCGGCGGAGGCCGGCTAGTGGGCGCCCGGCCGGAGGATCTTCGGGAGCATCTCTTCCGGACCGGAGGGGACCGTGAAGTGGTCAGATATCTCTATCGCTTCCAGGCCCACGGCGTAGCGCCAGGTCCGGATGCCGACGACCTCCGCCCCCCAGCGGCGGGCGAGACGCTGGGCCTCGTCGGCGTATCCTACCGGGACGTAGAGGTATAGCGGCCCCAGCTCCGAGAATGGCCGCCAGCGGTGGCGGGCCGTTTGCTCGTTGACCGTCTCGGCGGTCTCAACTTCGCCGAGTATCTTGGCGAAGTTCTCAGGGTCCTGGACGACGACGATGTCCGCATAAGCGACGCGCTCAACGTCCATGGCTACGCCCATGCTGCGCCTGGGGACGTTGGTGTAGGTCTTCAGGTGGCGATGGCGCTCCGTCGGGAAGCCGAACCGCTCCCTGGCGATATCGGCGACGGCCTTGTCGTGGGCGGCGGCGCGCAACTCAGACAGGCTGACGTCGCCGGCCGGCTCGTACGCGCGGGCCTGGCCGGGCGGCCGGGCCTTGCCCAGGAGGAGGTACTGCGGCAGGTTGGAGCGCAGGCTCTCCGTGGTCCGGGTGATGGCGTCGTTCGCCCTTTGCGGCTGCGAGGGCGGCTGATCGGCGTGTTCTTGCGCTTCCTGCGTCATGGCTCTTCGAAAAGCAAGTATTAACGAAGCCGGCGCCAAGAGCAAGCGGTATTCGGAAATCAAACTCGCCAGCTTGACACCGCGTTCGGACTTGTGATAATTCGTACAAGGAACCAGACGGTATCGAGGCGGCGGTTCATCTCAGGTTTGCCAGGCGGGGCTCAGACTTCTCTTCCGGGACGGGGTCGCCGTTAGCTTGTGGGTGTGACTGGATGGTCAAAGCCATAACGTCCGTGGCCTCCGGCGAGCGTGGCGCCGCCGCGTGGTCGCAGCGGCTGCGCGCGTTGCTGGACATCCGCTACCTCTCCGTGCTGACCGTGCTCTGCACCTACGCCCTCATCGTCCTCGGCGCCACGGTGCGCGTCACGGATTCCGGGCTGGCCTGCCCGGACTGGCCGCGTTGCCACGGCCAGATCATTCCGCCCATGGAGACGAAGGTCTGGATCGAGTTCTCGCACCGGCTGGCCGCCATGAGCGTCGGCTTCATGATCGCCGGTCTGGCCGCCTCGGTGTGGCTCTGGCACCGCGAGAAGCGGGCGGTCGTCGTGACTGTGACTCTGGCCGTGGCCGTGCTCATCGTGCAGGTTCTGCTGGGCGGCGCCACGGTGAACATGGAGCTGCCGGAGACCATTGTTGCCCTGCACCTGGCCACGGCGCTGGTCCTCCTCACGCTGCTCATCCTGACGTCGGTGCTGGCCATCAGCTGGTGGCGGGTCGCCGTTCGCGCCGAAGACGCCCGGCTGTCGTTCGGGCCGTTCGCTGCGCTCCTGGCAGCGGCTGCTGCCGCCACCTTTGCGCTGATCCTTATCGGTTCCTACGTGGCGAACAGCGGCGCCAGCCTGGTGTACCCGGACTGGCCGCTGTTCGATGGCAAGCTCACCTCGGCCGGCGGCCGGCTGGCCGATCTGCACTACGCCCACCGGCTGATGGCGGCGGGCGTCGGCCTGCTGCTGGGCGTGGCGCTGGTACAGGCCTGGCGGGAGCGCGTGGGCGCCGTGCAGTGGGTGATGGCCGGCGCGTTGGCGCTATTCACAGCCGAGGTGTTCGTCGGGGCCAGCAACATCTGGCTGGACATGCCCGAAGAGGTGCGGATAGCCCACCTGGCGCTGGCGGCCGCCGTGTGGTCGCTGCTGGTGCTGGCCGGCGCCCGTTACTTCGTCGAGTCCGCCCTGGGTGAAGCGAGGGTGTCGTAGTGCTGGGCAGCGTAGCGGCGGCTCGAGCGCGGGGTCTGGGCGAGGCCGCCCGGGCCTACCTGGCGCTGACCAAGCCCCGCATCGTCGTGCTCCTCGTGGTTACGACGGTGCCGGCGATGATTCTGGCCGAGGGCGGGATGCCCTCACTGTGGCTGATCCTGGCCACGGTCACCGGAGGCGCCATCGTCGCCGGCGGCGCCAACGCCCTGAACTGCTACTTCGACAGGGATATCGATGGGATGATGCTGCGGACGCGGGACCGGCCTCTGCCCTCCGGCCAGATCGAACCGGAGCGGGCGGCCCTGTTCGGGCTGGTGATGGGCGCTGCGGGCTTCCTGATGCTGCAGCTCCTCGTGAACTGGCTGGCGGCGCTGCTGACGCTCAGCGCGTTCGCGTTCTATGTCGTGGTGTACACGCTCCTGCTGAAGCGCACAACACCGCAGAACATCGTGATCGGCGGCGCGGCGGGCGCTATCCCGCCCGTTGTCGGCTGGGCGGCGGTCACCGGCGAGGTGGGTCCGGCCGCGCTCATCCTGTTCGCGATCATCGTCTTCTGGACGCCGCCGCACTTCTGGGCCCTGTCCCTGAACTACAGCAGCGATTACGAGCGCGCCGGCGTCCCGATGCTGCCCGTGGTCTCCGGCCGCGAGGAGACTCGTCGGCACATGCTGGTACACAGTCTGGCACTGGTAACGGTATCGCTTCTTCTGCCCCTGACCGGCGCGGCGGGAGCGATCTATCTCGCCGCGGCGGCCGTCTTGGGCGCCACCTTCCTGTACTTCGTATCGAGGTTGTGGCGGGACAACACGCACCGCTCGTCAACGGCCCTATTCCGCTATTCCCTCCTGTACCTCGCGGCGCTGTTCGCGGCTATGGCCGTGGACGGGCTGGCCGGAGTCTGAGGGAGGATGCCCTTGGCCCGACGCCTGTACTACAATGAGGCGTCCGAAAGGATTCGCCGGGCCCTGTGATGAAGCTCCCGCGCCTTAGCACGAGAACGCTGGTCCTGCTGTCGCTGCTTGTCCTGCTGGCGGCGGCGCTGCTGCTGTCCGGCTGTGGCACGTCCGACCTGCCGCAGAACACGTTCGCCGCCGAAGGCGAAGTGGCCCGCAAGCAGCGCGACATCCTGATCTACTGGGTGCTGGGACCCGCCGCCATCATCTTCATCGTCGTCGAAGGGCTGATCGTATACGCCATGATCCGCTACCGTCGCAAGAGCGACGACGAGGTGCCCACACAGGTGCATGGCAACACGCGGATGGAGCTCGCCTGGACGATAGCTCCGGCCATCCTGCTGCTGGTGCTGGCCGTGCCGGTCGTCGAGGGGATCGCCGACCTGGGACGAAGCCCGCGGGCTGACGCGCTGCACATTCGGGTCACCGGCCTGCAGTGGCGCTGGCAGTTCGAGTACATGGACCCGGAGTACGCCAACGCCGACGGCGAACCGCTTCGCGTGTTCGACGAGGTACACATCCCCACAAAGCGGGAGATCGGACTGGAGATCCTGTCGGCGGACGTGCTGCACAGCTTCTGGGTACCGCGACTGGCGGGGAAGCAGGACGCGATCGCCGGCAGCACGCGCCACATGTGGTTGAACGCGGACCGGCCGGGCTCGTATTCGGGGCAGTGCGCCGAGTTCTGCGGGCTCCAGCACGCGGACATGCGGTTGACCATGGTCGCGCAGGAAGAGAACGAGTTCGAGGAGTGGATTCAGGGCGAGCTCGCCGATGACGCCGGCTCCGGCCCGGGCGACTCGGCGGACGGTCCAGCAAACGGTCCGGAGGACGGTCCGGCGAACGGTCCGGGCGCACCGGCTGAAGGCTCGAACGGGGAGTAGGACATGGCAGGAGTGGTGACGCGACCCAGACCGACATCGATCCTGGAGGCGCTGCGCGGGGTCCGGCAGCAGGCCGAGAGCTACCAGGGGATCTGGAGCTGGATCGCCACGGTGGACCACAAGCGGATCGGGATGATGTACGGCGTAACGGCGTTCTGCTTCTTCCTGCTGGGCGGAGTCGAGGCGCTGCTGATCCGCCTGCAGCTGACGACGGCCAACGGCCAGGTGCTGGACCCCGACCAGTACAACCGTATCTTCACGATGCACGGCACGACGATGATCTTCCTCGTCGTCATGCCCTTGAGCGCGGCCTTCTTCAACCTGCTGGTGCCCCTGATGATCGGCGCGCGGGACGTCGCCTTCCCCCGGCTCAACGCGTTCAGCTACTGGGTGTTCCTGGGCGGCGGACTGCTGATGAACGCCAGCTTCTTCACCGGCGGCAACATCTTCCAGGGCGAGCTGGGCGCGCCCGACGGCGGCTGGTTCGGGTACGCGCCGCTGACCCTGAACCGCTTCTCGGCGGGTGAGGGGATCGACTACTGGGCGATGGGGTTGCAGATCCTGGGCATCGCCTCTATGGCCTCCGGCTTCAACTTCGTCGTCACTATCCTCAACATGCGCGCGCCCGGCATGACGCTTCTGCGCATGCCTCTATTCATCTGGATGACCCTGGCCACTTCGCTGCTGATCATCTTCGCGATGCCCATCATCGCGGTGGCGCTGTTCGAGCTGCTGTTCGACCGCCTGTTCGAGGCGAACTACTTCAACACGCTGGTGGGTGGGCGGCCGCTGCTGTGGCAGCACATGTTCTGGCTGTTCGGCCACCCTGAGGTGTACATCCTGATCCTGCCGGCCATGGGCATCGTGTCCGAGGTCCTGCCGACGTTCTCGCGGAAGCCGCTGTTTGGCTACCCGTTCGTGGTGTTCTCGGGCATCGCCATCGCCTTCATGAGCTGGGGCGTTTGGGCGCACCACATGTACACGACGGGGCTGGGCACCGTAGCCAACTCCGCCTTCGGCGTCTCGACGATCCTCATCGCGGTGCCGACCGGGGTGAAGATCTTCAACTGGCTGGGCACCATCTGGGGCGGATCGATAAGGCTGGTAACGCCGTTCATGTTCTCCATGGGCTTCATCACCATGTTCATCATCGGTGGTCTCACCGGCGTGATGCACTCCATCGTGCCTTCGGACTACCAGCAGCAGGACACGTACTTCGTCGTGGCGCACTTCCACCAGGTGCTGATGGGAGGCGCCATCTTCGCCCTGTTCTCCGGCATCTACTACTGGTTCCCCAAGTTCTCCGGCAAGTTCCTGAACGAAAAGCTGGGGCAGCTGCATTTCTGGCTGATGTTCATCGGGTTCAACCTGACCTTCCAGCCGATGATGGTGCTGGGGCTGCTGGGCATGCCCCGCCGCATCTACACGTACGAGGAGGGGCTGGGCTGGGAAGTGCTGAACATGATCGCCACCGCCGGCGCGTTCTTCATCGCTACGTCCGTCCTCGTGTTCATCATCAACGTCGTCGTCAGTGTTCGCAGCAAGGAGCGCGCGGGCGCTGACCCCTGGGACGGGCGCACGCTGGAGTGGAGCGTGCCCTCGCCGCCGCCGCCGTACGACTTCGAGGAGATACCGGAGGTGCACACGCGGGACGAGTTCTGGCACCGCAAGTACGTCGAGGACGAGACGGGCCGGATGGTGCCGATTGTGGCCGGCGGCGCGCTGCAGGAAGAAGAGCACGAAGAGGAGCACCAGCATATCCACATGCCCTCGCCGTCCTACTTCCCGATCATCGCGGCGATGGGCCTGCCCCTGATTGCGGCTGGCCTGATCTACTGGGAGTGGATCAACATGCTGCCGCTGATAGCGGTGGGCGCGGCGATGGTGGTGGTTGGCATCTACGGCTGGGCCCTGGAGCCGGAAGCGGAGTAAGGCAGGCGAGATGAGTCACGCGGACGCTCTGCACACCAGCACCGGCCTGGACAACCGGAAGTTGTTGATGTGGCTGTTCCTGGCCTCGGAGTGCCTGTTCTTCGGGTCGTTAATTGGCGCCTACCTGCTGTACCGGGGCGACCACGAGGTGCCCTGCGTGGCCGGCGAGCTATCGGCCTGCGTATTCCCCACGGACCGGACGATCAACGGCGTGGAGTACCAGGGGCTGTTCGATATTCCCTTCACGTCGGTCAGCGCCTTCGTTCTGCTGATGAGCAGCGTGACGATGGTGCTGGCGCTGGCCGCGATCCAGCGGGGGAACCAGCGGGGCCTGCTGGTCTGGCTGTTCGCGACGGCGTTCCTGGGGATCGTGTTCCTGAGCGGGCAGGCGTTCGAGTTTACGGAGTTCAATGAACACGGGCTCTCGCTGAGCACGAACCTGTTCGGGACAACGTTCTTCGTGCTGACCGGGTTTCACGGCGCCCACGTTACGGTGGGCGTTCTCATCCTCTTATCGCTGTGGGTGATGGCCGCCCGCGGCCGCCTCACGCAGGAAAAGAGCCTGAACGTGGAGCTGGCCGGGCTGTACTGGCACTTCGTGGACATAGTTTGGATCGCCATCTTCACGCTGATCTACCTCATCCAGCCGTAAGAAGCGAGGACAGCGAATGACGCTAGCCGAGTACAGGGGCCTGAAGCCTTCCCGGGATCAGGAGGAGCGCAAGGAGGCGCACGAGGGTGGACACCCGGGTCCGGCCGAGTACGCGATGATAGGCGCCATTTTGGCCGTGATCACTGCCGTAGAGGTCGCGGTGTTCTACCTGGACCTGGCCCAGGTCACGCTGGTGGTGATACTTGTCGTGCTGTCGGCGATCAAGTTCACTCTCGTGGCGCTCTGGTTCATGCACCTCAAGTTCGATGCGCGGCTGTTCTCCTGGATGTTCGTGGGCGGGCTGACGCTGGCCTCTATCCTGTTCGTCGTGGTGCTGTCCACGCTCAAAGCCGGGCTGTGGTGACCATGTTGCCGCTGTTGCACATCCTCGGCTATCAATGGCTGGACTGGAACTTCCACCTGGACGTCATCCTGCTGTGCCTGGTGATGGAGGCGGTCTACCTGTACGTCGTGCTCTACCTCCGGCCCGTGCTCTCGGACGCGGGGCGCGTCCGGCGGACCCAGGCGCTGCTGTTCAGCCTGGGCGTGCTCACGATCTACGCGGCCTCGGGATCACCGCTGCATGACCTGGCCGATCACTACCTGATGGCGGCGCATATGACTCAGCATCTGCTGCTGACCATGGTGGCGGCGCCGCTGCTGGTGGCCGGCACCCCGGGCTGGATGTGGCAGGCGCTGCTCAGACAGCCGGGTATGATGGCCGTCGGGCGCCGCATCACGCACCCGGTGATGGCGATCGCGATATTCAACACGGCGCTGCTCATGTTCCACCTCCCCGAGACGATCGAGCTGCAGGTGGAGTACTGGTGGTTCCATCTGGGCGCGCATATCGCCCTGGTGTGCGCCGGCCTCGTGCTCTGGTGGCCGATCCTGAGCCAGTCCCCGGAGCTGCCGCGGGTCTCCTACCCGCTCCAGATGGGCTACCTGTTCGCGCAGTCGCTGCTGCCGTCGGTCATGGCCTCGTTCGTGACCTTCGCCGACTCCGTCGTCTACTCGAGTTACGCGGACGCGCCGCGAATCTGGGGCATCTCGCCGATAGCGGACCAGCAGATCGGCGGCGGGATAATGAAGGTGGGCGGCAGCCTCATCCTGTGGGCGTTCATCGGCGTGGCCTTCTTCAAGTGGTTCGCGCAGGAGGAGGCGGAGGCGCGAGGCCTTCCCTGGGGAGAGGTGCAGGCCGAGCTGGACGAGATGGGCCTTACGGCCCGGCGCTAGCCGGCAGCGCATCCAGGGCGTCTCCCGCGGCGTTCAGCGATCTCCTAGAGCCATCGACTGCTAACGATGAGCGCTACCCATATCGAGTTGTACACCGCGAACGTGAGGATCGATGCGCTGAGCAGCGCTCTGCGAAGAGGGAAGCGCCGGAAAGCCGTCGCTGGGGCACCCATGCCAATGGACAGTGCGACCATCAGGTAGAAGACTGCAGTGAAGTACCTCGGGCTATCATCGCCCTCATCGAGAAAGACGACCGGGTCCAGGGAGGCGTAGGCATAGGCGGCCAGAAACAACACCTCGAACGTCGCAATCGTCCAGTAGGAGACTCGCGCGATCCTCATCAGTGCGCCGAAACGTGCCGGTGGCGTTCTACACATGTAGTAGGACGCATGAGTCTAGCTGAGAGCGTTACGCGCAGTCCGGACGAGGCTACTCGGCGACGATGGTGCCGACCATCTCGATGGGGTGGAAGTCGCAGCGGAACGGCGACTCCCCGGCCTCGCTGAAGTTCAGGGATATCGTCGCCGTATCGCCTCCGCTCAGGGCGTCGGGGTCGGAGACGGCGTCATCGTCCGTCTCGTACTCACCGTCGGCGCCCGCCGCCCGCATGTTATGGATGTTCAATCCGCCGTTGGAGATGTCCAGCGTGACCGCTTCGCCGGCCGCGACGGGGATTGCCGGCTCTTTCTGGTCTCCGAACTGGAAGAAGTTATCGCCCATGACGACGGTGTCGTCGCCGGGGCCGGGCCCTGGGCCTCCGCCATCGGGCTCCTCGACGCCGGGCACGTGGGCCTCCCCCTCGTCCTCTTCGCTGATGGCGTAGATCGCGCCGCCCAGCAGCACGACGGCGGCGACGGTGGCGATGCCGGCGATGTGCACGGCCTTTATCTCCGGCCGCGTGGCGATCAGGATGGCGAACAGAAGCACGCCACCGGCGATGCCGGCGGCCAGGCCCGTGGCCACCTCGTTCGAGACCTCCAGGTAGATGCGGGACAGGCCGTAGATGACCAGCAGGGCGAAGGCCAGCACGCCCAGGGGTATGAGCAGGGGCAGGGCCAGCCGGTCGGTGACCTGCTCCGCCTGCTCGCCGGGGCCGGCCGTGCCCGCTCGCACGGACTCCATGTCCAGGACCTGGATACTGTTGGGGACGATGAGCTCGTCGTGGGCGGCCATGACGCTGCCAACGTTGGGCTCCTGCGTCTCGTAGTCCACCAGGGCCTGGGCGCTGGCCCAGCGCGTCTCCACGACGACGAGGACGTTGCCCTGGGCGTTGACCGAGCGGCTGACCCGCATGTCCACGAAGCCCGGCTGCCGCTTCAGGTAGCGGCGGTGCTCGTCCAGCTCGGCCAGCAGGCCCTCGGGCCGGAGCGCTTCGTCGACCTTGTTGGCCTCTATCTGGACGAGGACAGTCTGCGCGTATTGCATCCGTTCACCGACCTGGAACTAGCGGGCTGTGAGCGCCGCGGCCTGCCGAAGGGTCGCCACAGATTTCAATTGTAACGGGTATCACAATGGTGTGGGAGTGTCAAGCGCCGGCCAGCAGGTCCGCGAGTGCGGCCTCGATCTCGTCGGCGGCGGTGACACCCTCGAACTTGGCGGCGACCAGCCCGTCGCTGTCCACCACGAAAGTCCAGGGCTCGGAGGTGATGCCCCAGTCCTCCGTCGCCGCCACGGGAATGCGCGCCTCGCCCGCGCGCAGCTCGGCGAGCTGGTAGGGCTCGATGTGGATGAACGTGACGTCGTCCTTGAACTTTTCGTAGTTGGGGTCGACCGCCATCTCCATGACCGGCCCGCAGACGCGCGTCTCGCAGAAAGCGGGCGTGCCGATGGCGACGACCATCGGTTTGCCGAGCGCCAGGGCGTCGGCCACGGTGATCTCGTGCATGTGCGGACGCGGCGGGAACGACGAGTCGATCTCGGAGATGTCGTCGACGTCGGCCAGGGTGAGCTGTTCGCTGGGCGGCGCCGGCTCGCCGACCGACGGCTCGGGCGAGTCTTCGAGCACGGTGAACTGGAACGTGATCGGCTCGGCCGCCTCACCGTCTGTGGTGACGACGGCCTCAAACCCCCAGTCGCCCGCGGCATCGAAGCTGACGTTGCTGACGTAGACTCCGCCGGAGCCGACGACGCGCTTCTCCTGTCCGGACGCCTCATCGATGTAGAACAGCTCCACGGGGACGTAGCGGGCGTCGGCCTCGGACTTCTGGACGGGCTCCTCGCCGTTGAGATCGAAGAAGGCGAGGTGGACGGCGGCGTCCTCGATGACACGGTCCTCGGCGTCGAAAAAGGCCAGGCTGAGACGGTTGTCGCCGACGGCGAGGGAGCTGTTGTTGATGACCGCGAAGATGTCGCCCTCGCCCAGGGGGACGCTGGTGGGGAAGGCGCCGCCGTTACCGCCGTCGCCGGAGTCGCCGCCGCTCTTGCAGGCGGCCAGCGCGAGGGCCAGCGCCGCGACCGGCACCAACAGCAGGACGAGCCTGCGGGGAAACGTCATTGCAGCCTCCTCACGGCAGCGCCCCAGGGTCACGCCGGACGCCGCCCAGGAACAGCGCGACGGAGAGCGCCCCCAGCACTGCCAGGTCGATCGGTATGCCGATGAAGCCGTCCGAGCTCTCGGCGTAGAGGGACAGCTGCAGCAGGTCCACGGCGTAGGTGATGGGGTTGGCGTAGGCCAGCGCCTTGAGCCAGGCCGGCAGCTCGTCGATGGGGAAGAAGGCCCCTGAGACAAAGAGCAGGGGAAACAGCAGCAGGTTCATCACCAGGTGGAACCCCTGCATCGTCCGGATGCGCGTGGCCAGCAGCTGCGCGAACCCGTTCAGCAGCAGCGCCAGCAGCAGCAGGGCGACCAGTGTGAGGCCGACGCCGCCGGCGACGCCGTACTGCCATTCGAGGTCGATGCCGGGTAGCACGGAAACTACGCCCAGCACGATCAGCGCCTGGAGGCTGCCGATCGTCACCCCGGCCAGGGCCTTGCCGGTCAGGATGACCGCCGGCGTCTGCGGCGAGGCGAGCATCACCCGCAGCAGCCCGGAATCGCGGTCGTGGTAGTAGGAGGCGGAGGAGAAGGTCGACGAGAACAGCAGCGTCATGGCCATCACGCCCGGCACCAGGAACGTCACGTAGTCGCCGTCGCGGACGTGGGAGGGGTCGAGCCCCTCGGAGACGCCGGTGCCGAGCACGGCCAGCAGGATCAGCGGGAACAGCATCGAGGAGTAGAGCTGGGAACGGGAGCGCAGAACGCCGCGCAGGTCGCGCCGCAGCAGCGCCCCGCACGCGATGGCGGCGCCCTGCCTACCGGCAGCCAGGCTCACGCGTCGCCTCCGCCGGAGATGGCCGCGCCGACGATGTCGAAGTAGGCGTCCTCCAGCGTCGATTCGCGTATGCGGACGCCGCGGATGCCGCCCCGACGGGCGCCCGTCTGGGCGGGCCCGGCGAGCGCGAACAGCCGGGGGACGAACCTGGACGCGTCGTCGACGGTGGCGTGGAGGGTGGGCGGCGACCATCGCATGGCGCCCACGCCGTCCCAGCCGGAGATCTCGTCGACGAGCGGAGACGCGACGTCCGGCCAGTCGACGAGGACGGAGTCGCGTTTGAGCCCGGCCTTGAGCTCGGCCGGCGCGCCCTCGGCCGCCAGACGGCCCTCGTGGAGGAAGGCGACGCGGTCGCAGCGTCTGTCGGCCTCGGCCACGTTGTTCGTCGCCAGGACGACGGTGACGCCGTCGCGATTAGCGTTACCGATCAGCGACCAAACGGCGGCCTCGGCGTCGGGGTCGACGCCGGTCGTGGGCTCGTCGAGCAGCAGCAGGCCAGGCGAGTGCAGGAGGACGCGGGCCAGCTCCAGGCGGCGCTTCATGCCGCCGGAGAGGGTCGATATCAGGGCGTTGGCGCGGGTGGCGAGGCCCACGGCGTCGAGCAGGGAGTCGATGCGCTGGCGGAGGTCATGGCCGCCGAGGCCGTGCAGGCGGCCGACCAGGGCCAGCGTCTCGCGCGGGGTCATCAGGGGGTCGAGGCAGGTCTCCTGGAACAGCACGCCGATGCGGGCCCGCAGCGCCGCCGAGGGCGTCTCGCCCAGCACGGTGACGCGGCCGGCGGCGGGCTGCCGCAGGCAGGCCAGTATCGAGAGGAGGGTGGACTTGCCGGAGCCGTTGGGGCCCAGCAGGCCGAGGACGCCGCCGGCCGGCACCTCGAGCGTGAGGCTGTCCAGCGCGAGGCGCTCGCCCTCAGGCGTGGGATACGAGAACGTGACGCCTTCGACGCTGGCGGCGAGGGCGGTCGCTGGTGGGGCGGCTGTGGTCTGGGCGGCCATGGGCACGGTCTCATGATAGAGGAACGGAGGAACACGGAACAGGGAACAAGGCGCAAGGAAGAGGACAGTGGATAGTGGACAGGGGACAGGCGGGTGGCGGACGCGATCGCGCCACCCCAACCGTCAGGTTGGGGCATGCGTCCCCGATACCACCGGCTATAATGGCGGCGGATTGACGGCGGGAGGGGCGGCTGGTAGCGTAATGGTGTAAGGAGTACACTAAGTCCGGATGAAAACGCTTCGCGTCGGCCTGGCGCAGATAAACACCACGATCGGGGACCTGGACGGCAACGTCGCCAAAGTGCTCGACTACGTCGCTCGCGCCCGCGAGCTGGGCGTCGACGTCGTCTCGTTCCCGGAGCTGACGGTCAGCGGCTACCCACCGGAAGACCTCCTCCTGCGCAAGGCGTTTGTGGACGACAACCTGGAGGCGCTTCAGTCCGTCGTCAGGGGCTGCGCGGGGATAACGGCCGTCGTCGGCGTCGTAGACCGCGACGACGACGGCATCTACAACTCGGCGGCCGTCGTCCACGATGGGCGCCTGGCCGGCGTCTACCACAAGCATCGGCTGCCCAACTACGGGGTGTTCGACGAGCTGCGCTACTTCCGCCCCGGCGAGGGGTTCCCCGTATACGAGATCGCCGGCGTGGAGGTCGGCGTCAACGTCTGCGAGGACATCTGGTTCCCCGGCGACCCCACGCAGGCGCAGTCGCGGGCGGGGGCCGGCGTCATCGTGAACATCAACGGGTCTCCCTACCACGCCGGCAAGCGGGGCGAGCGGCAGGAGATGCTGGCCGCGCGCGCCCGCGACTACGGCGTGTACGTCTGCTACACGAACCAGGTGGGCGGCCAGGACGAGCTGGTGTTCGACGGCGGCTCGATGGTGCTGTCTCCGGACGGCGAGCTCGCCGGACAGGCGGCGATGTTCGAGGAGGAGCTGCTCGTCGTAGACCTGCCGGTCGAGGCGAAGCGCGGGAAGGCGTCGAAGTCCGCGAGCAAGGTCTCGCTGAGCGGCGAGCCGTTCATCGCCGGGAAGCCCGCGCTCGAGCCCCGGCTGGCGTCGCCGCTGGAGGGCGAGGCAGAGGTCTACGCGGCGCTGGTCACGGGCACGCGCGACTACGCTCGCAAGACCGGGTTCGAGAAGGTGCTCGTCGCGCTGTCCGGCGGTATCGACTCCAGCCTCGTGGCCGTCGTCGCCGTGGACGCCATCGGGGCCGAGAACGTAATCGGCGTGGCGATGCCTTCGCGCTACTCGTCGGAAGGCAGCATCCGCGATGCGCGCGAGCTGGCGGAGACGCTGGGAATCGAGCTGATGATCATCCCCATAGAGCCGGCGCACGCCGCCTACCTGCAGATGCTGGAGCGGCCGTTCGGAGGCGGCGATCCCGGCGTCGCCGAGGAGAACATCCAGTCACGCATCCGCGGCAACGTCGTCATGGCGCTGTCCAACAAGTTCGGCTGGCTGGTGCTGACCACCGGCAACAAGAGCGAGTACGCGACCGGCTACGCGACCTTGTACGGGGACATGGCCGGCGGATACGCTGTCATCAAGGACGTGCCGAAGACGCTCGTGTACCGGCTGTCGCGGTACCGGAACACGTGGGAGAGCGGGCCGGTCATCCCGGAGAGCGTGATCGACAAGCCGCCCTCGGCGGAGCTGAAGCCGGGGCAGCTGGACCAGGACACGCTGCCGCCCTACGACGAGCTGGACCCGATTCTTGAGGCCTATGTGGAGGACGACAAGAACGCCGACGAGATCGTGGCTATGGGCCACGACGCGGCGCTGGTGGAACGTGTTATCCGCATGGTCAACCGCAACGAGTACAAGCGCCGGCAGTCGCCGCCGGGCGTGAAGATAACGCCCCGCGCCTTCGGCCGCGACCGCCGTCTGCCGATAGCCAACCGCTACGAGGGGATATAGTTCAGTTCGGTGACGAAGCAGGTGTTGCGGAAGAGTGGACCGCTACCGCGCAATGAATTGCGCGGCGTCATCCTTACCGCAGCACGAACGCTGTCATTATGGAAGTTGGTCGAGCGGGCGGAGCCGGCGAAACTGAGGTAGGCCAACAATGCCGGAGTGGGTACATTTTATTGGGGAAGAGGGGTATTGCCCCGCGTGGGCGAAGGGTCGCTGGGTCTTGCAGCGAGTGCTTACTACGGTACGAGGAATGATGCAGCAGATAGACGAGATGTCACGGCCTTGGATATCGCACGAGTCTCTGGTTTGGGCGCCTTCATACGGGATTCTAGCACGAGCAATACCGGCGGTTCGGTTGCTAGGCGAGGCGGACAGCGCGCTCGAGGAAGTACAAAGAATCTCGTTCATTTGCCCTCGGTGCAGTTGGAGGGGTTCCCAACCAGGCATCGTCACCGGCAATGTGTCCGGCATAACAAATGGCGGCCCGGAACACTGGGTCCTGCGATGCCCGGAATGCGGAAGGCTACCGGAAGGCCGGGGCGTGCCAGATAGGCATATTCTGCAGCCCGACATCAGCAACGTAGACGCCAACCTCATAGTAAAGCGATGGGAGAAGAACAGCCGCTCTAAGCTTGACCACCCAGCGGCGTCCAGAACCACAAAGTCCGTCGGAATCATCAAGGACTTGGACGAGTGGATCAGACAGTACGAGCCGAATCAGTATGAGCTCGCCTACGTGGGCCAGCAGTTGTGGCGAAATTGCGCGGACTTTCTTTGGGACATGGATACAGCGAAGTTGTTGACGGAATCGTAGATTCCCATCGAGGTTGGCGACGACGAACGGGAAGTGGCGTAGTACATTCGAACGCAGAAACGGAGACTCGGCGAGTATGAGCGTTAGTTTGGAGCCGCGCATTTCAATGCGCGGGCGAGGTATTCTTCGATGATCCAGGACGGCCGAATCCGCGCCATCTTCTTCGATTTCGGCGGCGTGCTGGCGCAGCTGGACCGCGCGCTGCTCGCTGATTTCGAACAGCGGCACGGTATGGAAGAGGGCTCCTTCATCAAGGCGATGTACACGATCCCGGAGTGGCGCGGCGTCGAGGTGGGGCGGTCGAGCGAGGACGACTGGATGGAGGCGGCGAAGCGCAAGCTGGACGAGCTGGCCGGGGGCGAGGTGGCCGACATCAGCGAGCTGCGAGCAACGATGTGGCGCAAGCTGGACACCGACGTCGTGCGGCTGGCGCGTAGCCTGAAGGCGGCGGACTATCGCGTCGGCGTGCTGTCCAATGCGACGGAGCGGCTGGAGAGCGAGCTGATCGACTACCACGGCATCGGCGACACGTTCGACGTGATCGTGAACTCGTTCCGGGTGGGGGTCGCCAAGCCGGACGTCCGCATCTACGCGCTGGCGGCGGAGCGGATCGGCGTGGAGGCGGCGGCCTGCCTCCACATCGACGACCTCGAGCACAACGTGACCGGCGCGCGCGAGGCTGGGTTCCGGGCTGTCCACCACACCGGCGACTTCGCGGCCCTCCAGGCGGGGCTGCGCTCGCTGGGGGTGGAATGGTAGGCTCGGCAACGCTCGACACTGGCGCCGCCCGCTCGATACAATCGCACGTGGCCCGCCCAACGGGCCTGTCGGGCTAGCGGGCTGGCCAGCCCCCAGACGTAGCGTCGGAGGTATACGCGTGCCCCAGCGAGTGAGCATCGACGCCATACCCGAGGTCCGGGACGCCGTCCACGACCTCGTTACCTCGTACCCCGGCAGCAAGGCGCACTGCAAGTACGCCGACGTGCGCATCGAGGTGAGCGAGGGGAAGGTGGCGGTGGCCGAGAACGGGATGGACAAGTTCAGCGGCGAGGACTACGGCTTCGCCTTCGGGATCCGCGTGCTGGGGGGCGAGTCGACGACAGCGCCCGGCTACTTCGGCGAGATCGTGGGCGCCACCGACCTGCCGAAGCTGCACGAGCGCCTCCAGAACGGACTGGACCACGCCTACGAGCGCGCCATCGCCAACGCCCGAGCCAAGGAAGACGCGCGGGGACGCTTCTCGGGGCTCGGCGGCTCCCTGTACGACATGTCGCTGGCGCCCATCGACGTCCGGCAGGACACGACCGACGCGACGTACGAGATCGACCCGCGAAAGGTGGAGCTGGCGGAGGCCGGGAAGTACGTGCGAGAGGTGTCGCAGCGGGTGCAGGGGCTGGACTCCAGCGTGGCCTTCAACTACATCTCCGCCTACACGGTGCTGGAGCGGCAGCTGTTCGTCAGCTCCGAGGGCTCGAACGTGCAGCAGACGTGGGCCATCACGCAGGGCACCTGCTTCGTGATAGCCCAGGGGCCGGACGGCCACCAGGAGCTGTACGACTTCACCGGCCACCAGCGCGGCTGGGAGCTGATAACGCACGGCCTGGAGGAGGGCCCAATCCAGTTCCAGCACCTGATGGACTTCTCGCTGGAGCTGGCCCGTGACACGGTGGCCCTGATCTCCTGCAAGCCCCTCAAGGCCACCGACAAGGAGGTCGTCGTCGTCACCGACCCGCACTACAACGCGCTGGTCTGCCACGAGGTCGTCGGCCACCCGACTGAGCTGGACCGGGCGCTCAAGTTCGAGACCGGGTACGCGGGCCGCTCCTGGTTCCTGCGCGACCTGAAGGACAACCAGCTCGGCAAACGCGTCGGCTCCGACCTGGTGACGGCGTTCAGCGACCCCACTCTGGACGGCTTCGGCCACTACATGTACGACGACGAGGGGACGCCGGCGAAGCGCGTCTACCACTTCGATAAGGGGATGTTCGCCGGGTTCTCCAACAGCCGGCAGACGGCGGCGATCGTGGAGGCGGAGCCGAATGGCCACTACAAGGCGACCGACGCCTCGCTGGTGCCGCTGATCCGGATGTCGAACACCGCGTTCGCGCCGGGGGAGCGGGACTCGCACGACATAATCAAAGAGGTCGACTCCGGGTACTACGTGGTCGGCCACCGTGTACCGTCGATCGCCGAGTCGCGGGAGAACTTCCGGATCACGGCGATGAAAGTGTACGAGATCAAGGACGGGGAGATCGGCGAGATGTTCCGCGACGGCGGCCTGATGAGCGACACCCGGGACTACTTCCTGAACGTGGACGCGGTGGGCAACGACTTCCGCCTGTACGCGATCCCGAACTGCGGCAAGGGCCAGCCGATGCAGACGAAGCGGATGTCCAACGGCGGCCCGACGATGCGCTCGCGCGCGCGGCTGACGGGGGCATAGGGGGTGGCCGCAATTCCGAGGAGCGAGGCGAACTAGTCATTCCGAGGAGCGCAGCGACGAGGAATCTGGTGGTGGGGAGAAAGCAGTACTACGTCTACATCATGACGAACCGCTCAGGCACGCTGTACACGGGCGTCACCAGCGATCTGGAGCGACGTATGTACGAGCATAAGCAGAAACTCGTTCCGGGGTTCACAAAGAAGTACAACATCGACATGCTGGTCTACTTCGAAGGGACGAGTGACGTGTATGAGGCGCTCAACCGTGAGAAGCGGGTCAAGGACTGGCGAAGATCGAAGCGGGTCGACCTGATAGAGTCTATGAACCCGGATTGGCGTGACCTGAGTGATGGCTGGTTTGGCCCATCCCCGCCGGCTTCCTCGCTTCGCTCGGAATGACAGGAATAGGTCGTCTCAACCACCTCGCCCTCACCGTGGCGGACCGCGAGCGCTCGCGGCGGTTCTACATGGAGACGCTGGGCCTCCAGGGCAACGTGCGTGACGTCGGCGTCGGCCTTCTGCTGACGACCGCCGACGGTTTCGTGCTGGCGCTGTTCGACGGGGAGCCACCGCAAGGCCGCGAGGACATCCACTTCGGCTTCGCGCTGAACACCTCGGACGAGGTGCGCTCATTCCGTGAGCGGCTGCTGGCGGAGGGCGTCTCCGAGGTGAGCTGGGGGGACTCGCCGATATTCGTGTCGTTCAAGTTCCTCGACCCCGACGGCTACGTGGTCGAGGCGTTCTGGGAAGGCCTGGAGTAGGAGCACTCATGATCCCACTATCTGATCTGGAGAAGGCAGCGCGGGAAGGGCTCGCGTACCTGAAGGCGCAGGAGGACGTGGAGGAGGGGGAGGTGTTCGTCTCCGCCAACGGCGTGCTGCTCGCGCGGCTGAACTACACGTCGCACATCCCCTGCAACGGCGTCGAGGAGCCGAAATCCATCGTCAACTACGGCGTCGGTGTGCAGGCGGTGTTCAAGCCGGATGACGCGTCGCGGCGCATCGGCTTCGGCTCGGAGACCAGCGATATCGGCGTCGAGGGTGTGCAGTCGGCGCTGGAGAAGGCCCGCAAGGGCGCCGTGGCCGATCCCGAGTTCTACTCGCTGGCGCGGCCGACCGGCGAGCAGCGGAAGCTGAAGGACTACCACGATCCGAAGGCGCTGGATATCGAGGACGCGAACCTGGTGGACGCGGGCTGGCGGGTGGTCAACGGCGCGCTCAGGGTGTTCGAGACGTCGGAGCCGCTCTCCAGCATCGCCGAGAAGCCGGACCAGCTGAGCGAGCTGGGGCTCATCGTCAGCGGCGACGTCACGATCCTCCAGGAGCGGATGGCGATCGCATCGCACCACATGCCGGACGTGCAGACGGACGAGTCGTCGCTGATTATGTCGTTCATCACCTCGATGGTGGAGCGGGAGGGTTCGAAGGGGAGCGGCTACGCGGCGACGACGCGGCTGGACGGCTTCACGGACGAGGCGGGCAAAGAGGCTGCGGAGGCGGCGATCAACACCATCGGCGGGGCGAGGCTGCCCAGCGGCGACTACCGCGTAGTGTTCGGCCGCCAGGCGACGATGGAGATCATGCACTACATCGTGCTGCCGGGGCTGAACACGGGGATGTTCTACGCGGCGGGGTCGCCGTTCATGGGGCAGATGGGGCAGCAGGTGGCCTCCGAGAAGTTCAGCATCTTCGACGACGGCGCCGCCGAGGGGCTGGTCGGCAGCAAGGGGATAACCTGCGAGGGGCTACCGACCGGTCGCACGGAGCTCATCCGCCACGGCAAGCTCGTCGGTCTGCTGTCCAACCACTACGAGACGCAGCGGCTGATGAGCGACCCCAAGGCGAAGGAGAAGCTGGGCGTCGACCCGAAGTCGCAGCCGGAGTCGTTCGTGCCGCGAAACGGGTTCCGCTTCGCCCGCGGCGGCGGCCGTCACTTCGACGCGCAGCCGGGGATAAACGCGACGAACGTCATCATGCCCGGCGAGATCGACTCGACGGAGGAGATCTGCCAGCTGGTCGGCGACGGCATCTACGTCGGCCGGATCTGGTACACCTACCCGGTTAACGGCCTGCGCGCGGGCGACTTCACGGGTACGGTCGTCGGCGACTCCTACGTGATCCGCGACGGCAAGCTGGCCGAGCCGGTGAAGCCCAACACGCTGCGCATCAACGAGAACATCCGCACGGTGCTGAACGGCGTGATCGGCGTGGCCAAGCGGGGGAAGCCCACGCTGGTCTGGGCCGCCGACGAGATCGTCTACGCGCCGGAGGTGGCGGTGGAGAAGGTGCGTCTGGACGCCATCGGCGAGTACATGGAGACGCTGTAGGGGCGGGCCCTGCCCCGCCTCACCGCCCCGAGAACCTAGAACCTAGAGCCTAGGACGCCGTGCTATCCTGAAGCCGGAGACCGGCATAGATGGTAGTGCTGTGGGACGTTCTCGAAGCTGCCTGGATATTCCCTGACTGGCCCGTTATCGTCCAGCTGGCGCTTGCCACGTTGATTCTGGCTGGCGCCGGTTTTCTCCCTGGGATCGTGGCCCCGAGTGAAAGGGTGGCTCCCTGGTGCCTGCTGGCGGGCATGGCATCTTTCGTTGTGGCGGTGCCGACTATTTTCACTGTTGGCGTACTGTTTTGGGCTGCCGGTGAGGTGCTCTGGGGATACGCGCTCGGCGCGGCCGTTGGAAGTGTCGTTCGCGACCGCGTCAAGGGCAGGCAGCTCAAGGCATAGAGGCGCGAATCGCGCCGAACCCGCCGAATAGCTCCGCCGGGACCGCTGTCGGTCCAAGGGCCTGCCTACATCAGGCGCTTCGGGACGGGCATGAGGCGTCGGTTCACCGGGTCGACCGCGAGCCCCATCTCTTCGAGCGTGATCGCACCGAGAATGGGCTCTGTGCCCTCGATGCTGAACACAACCTGTGTGAACTCCTGCTGGCCGTCTATCCGAACCCAGGGCGCCCGACGCCAAGCTCGATCTCACGGCATCGGCTAGCTCGAACACTGTCTTGGTGTGCGGCGTCACGCCGAGTCCCGCCAGCAGCGACGCGGGGAGGGCGGTGTCGCTGGAGCCTGTGTTCACCAGGGCCTCAACCCTCTGTGAGCGTTCACCCTCGGCGTCGCCTATCTCGATTACCACACGAAAGGCGCCCATGGCGTCAGACCGCCGCCACTTCCGCTTCCCGCAGGTAGCGGTCGATGCCCTCGGCCGCGCGTTTGGCGTCGGCCAGCGCCGTGACCACGAGGTCGGCGCCGCGGACGGCATCGCCGGCGGCGAACACGCCGGGCCGGCTGGTTCGTCCGTCCTCGGTCGCCGCTATCGCCCCGCTTTCGCTCCCCTCCAGGCCGGGCGTGGTCTGGAACATCAGCTTCTCGACCTTGTAGCCGATGGCGACGACGACGGTGTCCGCTTCCTGGTCGAACTCGGAGCCGATGATGGGGACGGGTCGCCGCCGGCCCGACTCGTCGGGCTCGCCCAGCTCCACGCGCTGGAAACGCACCGCGCGTATGTGGCCCTCCTCGCCGACGAAGCGCACAGGGATCGTCTCGAACAGGAAGCGGACGCCCTCCTCGTGCGCGTGTACGCGCTCCTCGGCGCGGCCGCCCATCTCGGCCTCGCCGCGACGGTAGACGCAGAGGGTCTCGCCGGCGCCCGTGCGCACCGCGGAGCGCACGCAGTCCATCGCCGTGTCGCCACCGCCGATGACGACGACCCGCTTGCCGACTTCGAGCGGCTCGCGCATGTGGACGGGGAGGTCTTCCGGCGGCAGGTTGGCGCGCACGAGGAAGTCTGTGGCGGCGTGGATCCCCTCCAGCTCCTCGCCCGGAACGTTGAGGCGGTTGGGCTGGCCGGCGCCGTGGCCCAGGAACACGGCGTGGAAGCCGCGCGCAAACAGCGCGTCGATCGTCACGTCGTAGCCGACGCGGACGTTGTACGTGAACTGGACGCCCAGCCGGTGTAGGTAATCGACCTGCTGGTCGACGTGGCGCTTGTCCATCTTGAAGCTGGGGATGCCGTAGCGGAGGATGCCGCCGGGGCTGGGCCAGGCCTCGAACACCTTGACGCCGTGGCCGCGCAGGGCGAGCTGTTCGGCGACGGCGAGGCCGGCGGGGCCGGCGCCGACGACGGCGACGAGCTTGCCCGTGGACGGCGGCAGCTCCGGGACCGGCCGCCCGCCGAGCTGGTCCTGGTCGGCGATGAACGCCTCCAGCTTGCCGATGGCCACCGGTATCGCCTTCTTGCCGACGACGCAGTCGCCCTCGCACAGCGCCTCCTGGGGACAGAGGCGGCCGCACATGTCGGGGGCCGGGTTCGTGGCGCGGAAGACCTCCGCCGCGCCGGCGATGTCACCGTCCTCCAGCTTGAGCAGGGCGCCGGGGATATCGTTGTGCAGGGGGCAGGCCTTCTGGCAGGGGGCGGCCGGACACTGGATACAGCGCTCGGCCTCGATTTTGGCGGACGGGAGCGCGTAGCCCAGGAAGACCTCGTCCCAGTTCTTGATCCGCTCCGACGGGTCCTGCTTGGGCACAGGCTGCGGCGGTATCTTCAGCCGCGCCTTGCGGTCGATGTGTTTCTCTGGCGCCTGTGTCATTTCGACTACCGAAAGCCCTCCGTGTAAAGCTTACACCTATACCCATAGACGCGCGAAAGCGCCGAATGTGATACGTGGACGGCTATTCGGGCTGGTAGCGGGCCTGCCAGAGGAGGCCGTTGTCCGGGGCGAACAGGAAGGCGGCGAAGAAGAAGCCCGTGGCTGTCAGGACGATGGCGGCCGAGGCCGAGACGTCGGCGTACCAGGCGATATACAGCCCGGCGACGGCGGACAGCGCGCCGACACAGGCGCCGATGGCCATCATCGTGGGCAGGCGCCGGCTGACGAGCTGGGCCGTGGCGGCCGGGGCCGTGAGCATCGCCAGGACGAGGACGATGCCCATGACCTGCAGGGCCAGCACAACCGTCAGCCCGATGAGGGCCAGCAGCCCGTATTGCAGCGCGGCCACGGGGAGGCCGCTGGCCGCCGCCATCGACGGATCGTAGGCGGTGAACAGCAGCTCCTTGTAGAACAGGGCCACGGCGATCAGGATGAACGCCCCGAGGCCAGCGGTGACGTAGACGTCGGTCCAGGTGACGCCGAGGACGTTGCCGAAAACGAAGCTGAACAGGTCGACGACGTAGCCGCTCTCGCGGCTGACGATGAGCACGCCGGTGGCGAAGGCGGCGATGAGGACGATGCCGATGGCGGTGTCGTAACGGACGGTGCCGCGGCGGGCGATGAAGCCGATGGCCAGCGCCGCGAGGAGGGCGGCGATAGCGCCGCCCAGGTGCAGGCTGAAGCCGGCCACGAAGGCCACCGCGACGCCGCCGAAGCTGGCGTGGGGCAGCGCCTCGCCGATGAAGGACATCCCCTTGAGGATGACGAAGCTGCCCACGACCGGGGCGACCAGGCCTACGATGACGGCTGCTGTGAGCGCGCGCTGCATGAACTCGAACGTCCAGGGCTCGCGGAGGATGTCTACCAGCTCGCTCACGGGCCCACCAGGGTCCTCTCGCCGCCAGGCAGGACGAGGAGGTGGCGGCGAAACGCCTCCGAGAGCAGGTCTTCGGTGAACACGTCGGCCGGGCGCCCGAAGGCGACCACGCGGCGGTTGAGGAGGACGGCGTGGTCGAAGTTGGCGGCCACGCAGGAGAGGTCGTGGGTGGCTACGAACAGCGTCTTGTCCTCGCGGCGCAGCTCTTCCAGGAGGTTGAGCAGGTCGTGCTGGGCGGTGGCGTCGAGGCCGGCCAGCGGCTCGTCCAGGAGGACCAGGTCGGCCTCCTGGGCCAGCGCGCGGGCGATCAACATGCGCCGCTGCTCGCCGCCGGACAGCTCGCCGATACGCCTCGCGGCCAGGTCTGCCATGTGTACGCGCTGCAGCGAGTCCATCGCGATGTCGCGGTCGCGCTTGCCGGGCCGTCGCACGAGGCCAAGGCGGCCGTAGCGGCCCATCAGCACCACGTCCTGGACGGTGACGGGAAAGGCCCAGTCCACCAGCTCGGCCTGGGGGGCGTAGCCGATGCGGCGACGGCCGGCACTACCGGCGCGGCCGAAGATGCGAACCTCGCCGCGCCAGGGCTTGTGAAGGCCCAGCATCACGCGCAGCAGGGTGGACTTGCCGGACCCGTTGGGTCCGACGAGTCCGGCCAGACAGCCCAGTTCCACGCTGAACGTGACGTCCTCCAGGGCCACGTGCCGCCCGTAACCGGCGTGCAGACCCTCGACTTCGACGGCGGGTGGGGCCGGCCGGCGCAATTCCTCCACGGCTTCTATCCCAGGCAGCGGGCCAGCTCGTCGGCGTTGAAGCGTATGAGGTCGATATACGTGGCGACATCGTCGTCCAGGGAGTCGCTGTACAGGGTGCAGACCTCCGCCCCCACGTCGGAGGCGGCCTGCCGCAGAACGCTGGTCTCGGCGCCCAGCTGGGGCTCCTCGAACACTGCCGGCACGCCCGAACCCTCTATCTCCTCGCCCAGGTGGGCCACGTCCTGGACGCTGGGCTCCTGGCCCGGGCTCTCGGCGACGAACGCCAGGACCTCGAAACCCATGTACTCGGCCATGTAGCCGAAGGCGTCGTGCGTCGTGACCAGGCTGCGGCGGTCGGCGGGGACGGCGGCCAGAGCGTCGCTCACGTAGCCGTCGAGCCCATCAAGCTCGGCCATGTAGGCGTCGTAGTTTGTTTGGTAATTTTCGGTTCCGCCGGGGTCGGCGTCGATGAGGGCGTCGCGGATAGCCTGGAGGTAGAGCCGGGCGTTGTCGACGGAGAGCCAGAGGTGGGGGTCGTCCTCGATGCGCCCGCCCTCGTTCAACTCCAGGACGGTGACGCCGGCCTCTACCGCCTTCTCGCCCAGGCGGACGTGATCCGCCTCATCCTTGAGGTTGGCGTCGATGAGATCGGTGGTCGACCCTCCCTCCAGATGCAGGCCGTTGGAGATGACGATGTCGGCGCGGGCCAGGCCGGCCACGTCGCGAGGCGCCGGCTCGTAGGTGTGAGGGTCGGAGCCGGCGGGAAACAGCGCGGAGACATCGGCGCGCTCGCCGCCGATCCGGCCGACGATGTCCTGAAACACCGGCAGGGTGGTGACCACGGTGAGGCGGTCCCCTCCGGCGCCGTCGTCAGTCGTGCAACCGGCGAAGGCGATGGCGAGAACGGCCGCAACGGCCAGGGTGGGGCGGAGTATCGGGGTCACGGTGCGCTCCCTCCGGCTCAACGAACGCCGGCCAGCGTCCCGCTGCGACACTCGGCGCAGCGGCCGTAGAACTCCAGCCAGTGCCCTTCGATCGTGTACTCGGTGTTCGCGGCCAGCTCGCGCACCAGGTCGCCCACGGCGCACTCGTCCAGGTCCTGGACGCGGCCACAGGCCACGCACACCAGGTGGTGGTGATGGCCGTGGCGGCTCACGCGGTAGCGCAGGCTGCCGTCCTCCAGGAGGACGCGGCAGACGATGTCCAGCTCCGTGAGGAGCCGCACGGTGCGGAAGACGGTGGCGCGGCCCACGCCGCGGGCCTGGCGGCCCAGGTCGTCTACGGAGAAGTGGCCGGTCTGGCCCAGCACGGCGGCGATGACGGCGACCCGCGATGGGGTAACCCTGTGGCCCAGCGCCTCCATGCTGCGGATGACGGATTCGAGTTCGGTCATGATGTGATACTCGGTATCAGTGAGACGGAGTATCACATAGGCGCCGATCGTCTGTCAAGCGGGCACCAGTGGATTACGTTGGGTCTAGTCCGAGAGGTCGGCCCAGAGGAGCATCCGGCCGGGGCGGGGGGCGTCGGCGTCGTCGATGCTGAGGCCGACGGAGACGGGGCCCGCGGCGGGGCGCTCGACGTGCTCCAGGCTGAACGGCCCAATGCCGTCCCAGCTGTAGAAGCTATCGATCTCCTGAGGCTCGTCGCCGGAGAGGAGCCAGACCTTGTACACTTCACCCTTCTGGAGGTCGGGGAGCTGATCGCAGAGGATGGCGCCCACTTTGTAGTCGGCGCTCCAGTGGTAGGAGGCCGTGATTGGGGCGCCGGCCTCGCCGGTCTGCATGGTCACCTGTTGCATGTCGGGTGCGCCGAAAACGGTCATGATCTGGCGCTGGTCGGAGATGAGGCTGTCGGCTTGCTGGACCTCGGAGGCCAGAGAGTCGTTCTCGTCCTGGAGGTCGTTCACCTCGGACTGGAGGACGACGGCGAAGACGAGCGAGGCCGCAGCCGTTGCGGCCAGGGCGCCGGCGCCGACCGGCCAGAGCCGGGCGAGGACCCGGCCTGCGCCAACGCGATCGCGGACAGGTTCGTCCGCGCGGTCGATTTCGGACAGGATGCGGCGGCGCAGAAGCTCGGGGGCGCGCTGGAGGGCGGAGGAGAGCGCCAGGGAGGCGGCCGCCTGCTGCGCCTCGCTGAGGGAGGACCAGCAGCGAACGCAGTCGGCCACGTGCTCCTCGATCGCCGCCGCCTCGTCTGGCTCGGCGACGCCGAGCGAGTAGGCGTCCAGCAGCTCCGCGATCTGGTCGCAGTCCATCAGATCGGCTCCGACCACATGCGCGGCGCCAGGGCCGCCCGCAGCTTCTGCATGCCCAGCCGTATGCGCGTCTTTACCGTGCCCAGGGGCTGGGCCAGGCGCTCCGATATCTCCTGCTGGGTGAGCCCGCCGAAGTAGGCCAGCTCTATGACCTCCCGCTGCTCCGGCGGCAGCTCGGCCAGGGCGGCGCGGACGATGCCAGCCTGCTCCGCGAGCTGGGCGGAGAGCGCGGGGTTGGCCGAATCGCCGGCGGGCGGCTCGAACTCCTGCTCCTCGGGGGAGGCGGTCTCGTAGCGGCGGCGGCGGCCGCGGGAGCGCAGCTCGTCCACGGAGCGGTTGCGGGTAACCGAGATCAGCCAGGTGAGGAAGCGGCCACGGTCGGCGACGTAGCGCTGGGGCGCCTTCCAGATGCGCACGAAGATCTCCTGGGAGACGTCCTCGGCTAGCTGGGGGTCGTGGAGCACGCGTAGGGCCGTCGAATACACAAGATCACCGTACCTATCGAACAGCGCCTCGAACGCACCGCTGTCACGATAGAAGAGCCGTTGCATAAGCTCTTCATCGCTTAGCCGTTCGTAGCCGCTGTCATTGACTGATACGTTCACGGGAGTGGAGCCAGATTCGCAACCAGGTGATAAAGTGCGAAACCTATTCTACCGCCCAAACCTGCGCGGTCAATCCAGCGTTCATACACTTGGGGGGAAGGAGGAACAGGTGGTACGCTCGCTTACTCTCATGGCGCTGGCCCTCGCGGCGGCGCTCGCTCTGGTGTTTTTCGGTTGCAACAGCGGTGGATCGGGCTCCAGCCCAACGCCGTCCGATGGTGACCCTACGTCCGAGGCGACGCCGCCGCCGGACTCCGCCGCCGGCGGCGAGCTAGACGCGCCGGACCTGGTGGAGACGCTCAAGCCCTCCGTCGTCCATATCGTATCAGAGGCGGCGACGCTGGACGTGTTCGGGCAGATAACGCCGCAGCGCGGCGTCGGCACCGGCTTCATCATCGACGAAGAAGGGCACATCGTCACGAATAACCACGTGGTCACGATCGACGGTGACGAGCCGGCCCAGGACATTACGGTGACGCTGGACGACGGACGCCAGTTCGACGCCGAGATCGCCGGTCGCGACCCTCCCACTGACCTGGCGGTGCTCAAGATCGAAGCGAGCGACCTGACCCCGGCGCGGCTGGGCAGCTCCGAAGCGCTGGTCGTCGGCGAAGATGTGCTGGCCATCGGCAACGCGCTGGACCTCCCCGGCGGGCCGACGGTGACGCGGGGCGTGGTCAGCGCCAAGGACCGGCTCATCCAGTCGGAATCGATAACGATACCGGACGCCATCCAGACCGACGCCTCGATCAACCCCGGGAACTCGGGCGGGCCGCTGTTGAACGCTCAGGGTGAGGTTGTGGGCATAACGACGGCGGTGATCCGCGGCGAGGCCGAGGGGATCGGCCTGGTCATCGCCATAGACACGGCCAAGCCGATCATCGACGAGCTAATCGAAAACGGACAGGTTGATCGCGGGCTGCTGGGGGTCACGATAACGGAGATCACGCCCTCGCTGGCGGCGCAGTTCGGCCTGGCGGTGGAGCAGGGGGTGGGCCTGCAGGCCGTGCAGCCGGGCGCCCCGGCCGACGATGCTGGCCTCCAGGAAGGAGACATCATCGTGGCGATGGCGGGCGAGGAGATCACCAACTCCGGCGAGCTGTTCCAGGCGCTCACGGAGAACCGGGCCGGTGACACGGTGACCGTGGAGTTCTTCCGGGGGGACGCCCGCATGAGCGCGGAGGTGACTCTGGGCTAGGCGTGCTATAGTGGGTTGGATGCGGTACGTGGATGCGCTGGAGCGGCCCCTGGAAGTGAAGTCGAAGCCCAAACGGATCGTATCGCTCGTCCCCAGCCTCACGGAAGCGCTGTTCGTATTCGGCCTGGACGATGCGGTGGCCGGCGTGACCAGCTTCTGCGTGGAGCCCAAGGAGGCGGTGGCCTCCAAGCCCAAGGTGGGCGGCACAAAGGCGCTGAACGTGCCTCGAGTGCTGGAACTGAAGCCCGATCTTGTGGTGGCCAGCGCCGAGGAGAACCGCAAGGAAGACATCCAGGCCCTGATAAACGAAGGGCTGTCCGTGTTCGTGACCCTGCCCAGGACCGTGGCCCAGGCTATCGACATGCTGGAGCAGCTGGCCGAGATGACCCGCGCCGGTCGGGAGGCCGGCCGCATCGTCAAGGAGGCGAGGTCGGCGCTGGCCGAGATGGCCGTGGCGAACCAGGAGGCGGAGCCGGTTCGCACCTTCTGCCCGATCTGGCGAAGCCCCTGGATGACCGTCGGGCCCGGCAGCTACGTACACGACTTCGTCACCGCGTGCGGGGGCGCCAACGTGTTCGAGTGGCGCCAGGACCGCTACCCTCGCATCGAGCTGACCGAGATGGCCGAACGTGATCCCGAGGTGGTGCTGCTGCCCGACGAACCCTACCCCTTCAGCGAGAAGCACCTGCCGGAGATCACGGCCTTCCGGGACGTCCGCGCCGTGCGGGACGGACGTATCTATCTGGTGGAAGGGAAGCATTTGTGCTGGTACGGCCCCCGAATCGCGGGAAGCCTGCGACACGTGTCGGGGATTATCCGCGGAAACGGCGCTTGAGGGGGGAAATCAGGCGCGGTAAGCTATTAGTGGAGCGCTTTAGTCCTGCGCTCTGAGGTGAAAGGGTAGATGAACGCACTCAAGACGGTATTCCTGCTGACCCTGCTGTCGGGGATTTTCATGCTTATCGGGTACTTAGTGGTTGGGTGGCCATGGGGAGTCGTCGCTGCCTTCGTGTTCGCGCTGGGCATGAACTTCTTCTCGTACTGGTTCTCGGACAAGCTGGCGTTGAAGATGTCGGGCGCGAGCGAGGTGACGCAGGACCAGGAGCCGCACCTGCACCGGATCGTCGACGAGGTGTCGGCGATGGCGGGGATGCCGAAGCCGAAGGTCTACATAATCCAGAACGACGCCCCCAACGCCTTCGCCACCGGCCGCAACGCCAAGCACTCCGCCGTGGCCGCCACCACCGGCATCATGCGCATCCTGGACGACCGCGAGCTGACGGCGGTGCTGGGCCACGAGCTGGGCCACATCCGCAACAAGGACATCCTGGTGAGCGCGGTAGTGGCCACGGTGGCCAGCGCGATCATGTTCGTCGCGTTTATCGGTCGCTGGTCGCTGTTCTTCGGCTTCGGACGCTCGCGCGATGGCGCCGGCGGCATCCTCCAGATCGTGGCCCTGCTGGCGATGCTCATCCTGGCCCCTATAGCGGCGACTCTCATCCGGTTCGCCGTCTCGCGGCAGCGGGAGTACGGCGCCGACGAGACGGGCGCCCAGATTACGCACTCGCCGCTGGCTCTGGCCAGCGCCCTCGAGAAGCTGGAGACGTACTCCCAGGCGCGGCCGATGAACGTGAACCCCGCTGTATCGCACCTGTTCATCGTCAACCCGCTGAAGTCGACGCGACGTGAGGGCGAGGGCGGTGACATGATCATGGGGTTCTTCGGCTCCGACACGTTCAGCACCCACCCGCCGATCAAGAAGCGGGTGGAGCGGCTGAACGAGATCGCGCGCAAGATGGGCGTGTACGCGTAGGGGTTAGTGGACAGTGGACAGTGGTTAGAGGCTGAGGACCAGAACCGTTCGTCCTGAGCCTGTCGAAGGATGAACGGCCAGGTTCCACCGTATCCTGCCAGAAGCTTGAGAGGCCGTCCGTGAGGGCGGCCTCCTTCGGTTGGGGCTGTGGGGACCTCAGGCGGGATGTTGCAGGCCTGCGCCTGGCCGGGGCAGTTGCAGGCCTGAGCCTGGCCGGGGCGATTGCCGGCCAGACTGAGAGTCTGGCCTTCAGAGAGAACGCGGCGATACAGGAGTCACGGCGCGGCTACCCCTTGAGCGTGACCAGGCAGGCCTCCGTGTCCGGGATCTCCGTGAACGGGCCGACGTCTATGTGGCGGACGATGCCCTCTTTGTCGATGCCGATGAGGGCGCGCTCGGCGACGCCGGCCTGGTGGAGAACGCCGAACTTCTCGGCGACGGCGCCATGGGGCCAGAAGTCGCTAAGCAGCATGAAGTCGATGCCCATCTGCTGGGCCCAGGCCTGCTGCGACCAGTTGTTGTCCACGCTGATGGCCACTGGCACAGTGTCGTCACCGAACGCGGCCTTGGCCTCCTGGATCTTGGGCATCTGCTGCGAGCAGACGCCGGAGAAGGCGGCGGGGAAGAAGGCGATCATCACGTTCTTCCCTCGCTGCTCGCTGAGGGTGAAGGTGTTGTTGCCGGTGCCGCGCAGGGTGAAGTCCGGCGCCGGGTCTCCCAGCTTGAGGGTGCGTGTCTCGTCGCTCATTGGGGCGCTCCTTCTGAGGCAGGTCTGAAAACCTGCGGCTACGGGGGCTAAGGGCCCAGCCGGGCCCCGCCCCGCCCAGGGCCGACCTGAAGGTCGGCCCCTACGATGGTCCGCGGAATGCCAGCGGCATCAGCGGGCGCCGACGATGCCGAGCTCGGTGGCGACGGGCTTCAGCGATTCTATTACGAAGGCGATGTGCTCGTCGAGTTCGACCCCGAGCTGCTCCGCTCCCTTGGTGATGTCCTCGCGGATCACGTTGCGGGCGAACCCCTTGTCCTTCATCTTCTTGCGGACGGCCCGGACGTCCACTTCGTCCAGGCTCTTGTTGGGGCGAACCAGGGCCACGGCGATGACCAGGCCGGTCAGCTCGTCCACGGCGAAGATGGCGCGGTCCATCGGCGTCTTGCGCTCCAGCCCCAGGTAATCGGCGTGGCACTGGATCGCGTAGATGATGTCCTCCGGCCAGCCCCGTTCCCGCATGATAGCGGCGCCCTTGACCGGGTGCTCCTCGGCGTTCGGGAACATCTCGTAGTCGAAGTCGTGCAGCAGGCCGACGATGCCCCACTTCTCCTCCTCGCCGTCGTAGCGCCGAGAGTACGCGCGCATGGCCGCCTCGACAGCGAGGCCGTGCTTGCGCAGGGGCTCCGTCTTGGTGAACTCGCAGAGCAGGTCCCAGGCCGCCTGGCGGTCGTAGCTCTCGCTCATTCCTCCGCCTCGTCAACTTCGTCTACCGCGCCGGAGTAGACGAAGCCGCCGTCCTCCAGCTGGTACCAGACGTCGTTCGCGCCCTCAACGGCCTCGCCGCGGATCGTGGCGATGACCGTGGCCTCATCGCCGGCCGAGAGGGTGCCGGCGACGGCCTCGCTGGTCGAGGGGCCGTCACGCTGGTTGACGTTCTCGTCGGTGGTGACCTTAAACGCGGCGACCGGCGTGGCGTCGGGAGCGGTGGGGCTGGCCTCCCCCGTTGGCTCGGGCGAGGGTTCGGGGGAGCGCTCGAGGAAGGCGGGCGTGCCGGTGGCCTCGGGCTCTTCTTCCAGCAGGAAGTCGCCGGAGTCCTCGCAGGCCAGGGCGGCGAGGGCGAAAGCGGCGAGCAGCAGCGCGGCTAGCAGGGTGCGGGGCATATCGAACCCTCCACGGCCAATCGTATCAGGTGGGCACCGCCGACGCGAACAGCAGTCCCTTGGCGAGCACCTCGCCGGCCAGGACCAGCGCCATCGCGATGTACAGCAGGCCGGTGGCGGACTGCATGGCCCGCACGCCGCTGGAATCGAACGCCATATAGGTCAGCGCGAAGGGGAAGGCGACGCCACCTGCCACCCGCAGCCAGAAGAACGGGTTCTCGGCGATGGGTGTATCGACCGATGTCGTGATGGCGTCGCGGGGCAGGACCAGGGCGGGGACGATGATCAGCGCCTGGAAGGCCAGGGCGACCAGGAGGAAGAACGTCATCTCGCGCAGTGGCTGCTCCGGCAGGCGGGGGGTCACCAGGTACCAGTGGCCGAGGATCATGCCCATGGAGACGGCCCCAACGACCAGCGCGCCGATCACGAGGCTCAGCAGCGCGCCCGCGTACCCCCACGTCGGCAGGGCGAACACCTGGGCCAGCAGGGCGACCGACGCCAGCCCGGCGGCGGTGGCGATCCCACCGGCGACCAGCGACGGCGTCCGCATCTCGCGGTAGCTCAGGATGGCGTAGGGCAGACACAGCCCGAACAGGCAGGCCAGGGCGATGCGCGCCGGCGGCATGAAGCCGGGGTCCAGGGGGTAGCCGTCGACCTCGCCGCCGACGGAGACCGTGGCGGCGATCCAGAAGGTCAGCCCGGCGGTGACGAAGACGAGGCCGGCGCCGAACTTGACGAACGAGGCGGCGGCAGCGCCCCGTAGGTCGGCCAGCCAGAGCAGCCACAGCCCGCCGACGGTGAACTCGACGAACAGGATGAGCAGTGTCAGGGGGAGGGCCTCGGCACTCATGGCGCGTCGATAATGATAGGGTCAACGCGGAGGTCGGTCAAAGGCGTCGCGGGGCCCGCCCGCCGGCAGGCAGGCGTTAAAATGGTCGCGTGCTGGAATATGGCGATCCTCAGGGATGGACGCTGAAGGCGCTGCGTGAGGCCGGAGGCTCGCTGCTGAGCGAGCTGTACGGCCTGGACGAGGAGCGCCTCTGCTGGCGCCCGGCCGAGGGCGAGTGGTCGTTGAAGGAGATCGCGGCCCACCTGCGGGACGCCGAGGAGCTGGCGCTGGCGCAGGTGCAGGCGTTCGTCTCCGGCCGGCCACGGTCGAAGCTGCCGGCCTGGGACGTGGACGTGCTGCCGGAGGAGCGCGACTACCAGGGCGAAGAGATCGAGGCGTTCCTGGAGTCGTTCCGCTCGGCGCGGCGGGAGACGACGCTGCTGTTGTGGGGGGTGACGGAGGCCGACTGGGCGCGCGAGGCGGAGCACCCGTTCCGGGGCCCGGTGACGCTGGGCGAGGTGGCGCGGGAGCTGGCCCAGCACGACCTGGAGCACCTGTGGCAGGTGCGTCAGCTCAAGGGGCGCCTCAGCGAGGTGTTCCCGGTCGAGGAGGAGGAGTGGCCGTAGAGTCTTTCGGCGGGTTGGAGTGAGGGCTCAGGGTCGCGTCGGGGTCTGAAGACCCCGACCTACGTTGGGCTGGCCGTGGTTCGGCCCACCCGCCCGCCCGGACGGCTGGACTGCGCGATGAATCGCACAGCTTGGCCCCGCTCCGCCCCAACAGGCTGGTCGTGGAATACGGCGGTGCCGTCGGGGTCTGAAGGTCCCGACCTACGTTGGGCTGGCCGTGGTTCGGCCGACCCGCCCGCCCGGACGGCTGTACTGCGCGATGAATCGCGCAGCTTGGCCCCGCTCCGCCCCAACAGGCTGGTGTAGGGGCGACCAGGTCGCCCGCGATGACGGGCGGGCCCGTTGCTGGGCCCACCAAATGGAGGCCTGAAGGCCTCCGCTACATTAGCCCGCCGGAGGGCGATGCCGTCGGGGTCTGAAGACCCCGACCTACATTGCCTGGGCCCGCACGCCGAGCCCGCCGCTAGCCGCTGTACGTCCAGCCGGTGTAGGTGGAGGTCAGGGGCTCGGCGTCGCGGGTGACGCGCCCGTCGAGCACGCGGGCGATGACCAGCGTGTGGTCGCCGGCGGGGACGTACTGCTCGGCCTCGCACTCCAGCCAGGCCATCGCCTCGTCCAGGATCGGGCAGCCGCGCGCGGAATCCGTCGTCGCCACGCCCTCAAGCTTGTGATGGACCTTCGCCGCCTCTTCTGGTGAGCGGCCCTTAATCTTGGAGCCCTCGGCCGGCTGGGCGAAGCGCGCGGCGAACTCCATCGCCTCCTGGGGCAGCAGGTTCACCGTGAACACGCCGGACTCGTGGACGTTAGCCAGCGTGCGGGCGTCGTTCTCGAACGAGACGGCGACCAGGCGCGGCACGAACGACACCTGCATCACCCAGTCGGCCATCATGGCGTTGACCTCGCCGCCGGCTTTCGAGCCGATGATGTACAGGCCGTAGGGCATCTCGTCCATGACGTCGCGGAGTTCGTCCTCAGGGGTCTGGTCGCGCTTCGGCATGGCTATTCGAGCGTCCTGACTCCGGCCGAGCGCATGGCGTCGACGGCGGCCTGGAGGGCGGCGGGGTCGGTGACGGGGGCGGAGCACATCGTGCCGGCGCAGGCATAGGCGGCGGGCGAGGGCTCCGGGGGCAGGGAGAGCGCGGCCAGCCGCTCGGCGTCCCGGGCCGGGTCCAGCAGCTGGATGACGCGGAACGGCGCGTCCAGCCGGAGGGCGGCGAGGTGGAGGGCGCGGGTGGCCGCATCGTCGGGCGGGCCGACGACGTTGACCTCCGGCGGCGGGTTGAGCAGCAGGTCGACCTGTTTGGCGTAGGCGGCGGCGAAGTTGCCCAGCGCCTGGTAGGCCGGCGCGAACGCCTCAAGCGTGGATTGGGCGACGGCGTGATACGCCTCGTCGCGGGTCAGGTGGTGGAGGCGGAGGAAGACCTCGGCGCAGACGGCGTTCTCCTGCGGCGAGCGTTCGCGATCGGCCAGGCGGCCCAGCCCGCCGCCGCTGTCCCAGACGTCGTGGAATCCGGCCGGACGCTCCGGAGACCCGGCGGCGAAGCGCTGGAGAAGGGTTTGGGCGAGCGCCTGCGCCCGTTCCAGGTGCGAGGGGTCGCCCGTGACCTCGTAGGCGTCGAGCTCGGCGCGGGCGGTGTAGGCCTGGTCGCCCAGGAGGCCGGGGACGTGCGGGGAGCCACCTGCGTCCGCCTCGGGCCCATCGTGGTAGCGGTGCATCACCGGTAGGCCGCCGTCCTCCGTGCGCAGGTTCTCCCAGGCGAAGTTGAGCGCCTGCAGGGCGGCGTCGCGCAGCTCCGGCCGGTCCAGCGTCCAGGCAGCCTGGAGGTAGGCGGAGGCGGCCATCGCGCTCCAGGACGTGTAGCACGTCTGGTCGATGTACGGCTCCTCGAGCTTCGCGCGCTCAGCGGCGGCGAGCTTGTAGAACTCCTCGTCGGCGTCCTGGGAGCCGTAGAAGTAGCCCTTATCGGTGTCGCGCAGCTTCGCCTCCAGGTAGTCGATAACGCGCGAGGCGGCGGCGGCGTGGGCCTCGCCGCCGGTGACGCGGTGCAGCGCCAGGAGGCAGCGCAGCAGGTTCGCGTTGTCCTCCAGCATCTTCTCGTAGTGTGGCTCCGACCAGTCGCGGCGGGTGGCGTAGCGGAAGAAGCCGCCCCACTCCTGGTCGAAGACGTCGCCGGCAGCCATTAGCTCCAGCGTCTTGCGGGCCATGTGCAGCAGGTCGGGGTCGTTGCGGCGGCGGTGCGCGTACAGCAGCAGGTCGATCGAGTCCGTGTGAGGGAACTTGGGCGCCTCGCCGAAGCCGCCGAACACGGGGTCGTAGCTCTGGGCCACCCCGTTGACGACGGCGTCGAACATCTCCGGCGAGAGGTCGCCGCGGGCGGGGGTGGCGCCAGCGCCCGGACGGGCGGCCGTCTGGCCGCGGCGCTCCCGCATCTCGCCCACCTTGCGCAGGATCTCCTCCTTGTCGCTCCTATACGCGACTGCGATCTTGGGCAGGTGCTCCAGCATCGCCTCGGGCGGGATGTAGGTGCCGCCGGTCATCAGCTCGCCGTCCGGGGTCAGGAACGCCGTCGTCGGCCAGCCGCCCAGGTTGTAGCGGGAGTTGATGTCCGGGCGCTGGTCGTTGTCGACGCGGACGGGGACGTAGTGCTGGTTGACGTAGGAGATCACGCCGGGGTCGGAGTACGAGGTCTCGTCCATGACGTGGCACCAGTGGCACCAGACCGCGGACAGCGCCAGCAGGATCGGCTTGTCCTGCGCCTGCGCCTCCGCGAACGCGTCCCCGCCCCACTCGCGCCACTGGATCTCGTGGGCGCGATTGGGCCGGGGGGAGAAGTGGAACTTCGATTCGCTCACGCCGCCACCTCCTCGCCGGCGGGCTCGTAGTCCAGGAGGCGGTCGCGCTCCTCGGGTGTGGGGGCGCGGCAGGTGTCGCGCTTGCCGAACCAGCGGTAGCGACTGCGGGCGACCCGGTCGTATACGAAATCGCGCACCGGTCGCGGCACGGCGATAAGCATGTACGCGGCGTTATACGGCCCGCTCAGCCGTCGCGCGATCCGCAGCGCCGCCTTCGACCGGAGGTATGCCTTGCCGTCCTCTACCAGCACGACGGTGTCGATCCGCTCTGGGTCGAGGCCGTGCTCTCGTGCCAGCCGCCGGCCGGCGTCCGACTGCAGGGAGGCGAAGCGGAAGTAGCCGCGACTATCGTGACGCAGGATGAAGTCCAGCGAGGCGTTGCAGAGGTTGCAGACGCCGTCGAACAGGACGATGGCTCTACCGGTCACGTATCCAGTATAGCGCGCCGGCCCGCCGGCAGGCAGCGCGCCCGGACGGGCCCGTCGGGCCGGTCTAGCGCTTGATCTCCGCGACCAGCTCGGCGACGAGGTCGTAGCGACCGAACGAAGGCACGACGTAGGCGCCGGCACACTTCTCGCGGCAGACGGCCAGGAAGTCGCGGGCCATGGCCTGGCCCTCGCGCGGGCCCTTGTCGTCGCCGGCCTTGCGCATGCGCTCGCGGACGGCGTCGGGGATGCGCATTCCCGGCACCTCGGTGTGCAGGAACTCGGCGTGGCGGGAGTTGTGCAGCGGCAGCACGCCGACGATGACGGGCAGGCCGATGCGCTTCGTCTTGTCGAGGAAGTTATCGAGGACATTCTCGTCGAACACGTTCTGGGAGACGAAGAAGTGGGCGCCGGCCTCGGCCTTGCGTCGCATGAGCCGCAGCTGGGGTTCCAGGGGGTCTGCGTTGGGGTCGCAGGAGGCGCCGATGAAGAAATCGGCCTCGCCGCTGATCGGCTTGCCGGACCAGTCCAGTCCTTCGTTCAGCAGCTTGAGCGATCGCACGAGGCCGACCGCGCTGATGTCCCAGACGCCGACGATGTCCGTGTAGCCGCCGACGGAGGGCGGGTCGCCGCGCAGGCAGAGGATGTTGCGGATGCCGAGGGCGTGGGCGCCGACCATGTCCGAGTGGACGGCCAGGGCGTTGCGGTCGCGGGTGGTGTAGTGCATGACGATTTCGACGCCGAGCTCGCGCTGGAGGAGGACGGACATGGCGAGGGGGGACATGCGGACCTTGGCGGTGGGGCTGTCGCCGACGTTGATGGCGTCGATGCCGGCGTCGCGGAGCAGGGCGGCGCCCTCCAGGGCTCTGCGGGTGCGCAGGCCGTGCGGCGGGTCGACCTCGGCGCTGACGACGAAACGGCCGGCGGCCAGCTTCTCGCGCAGGGTCGTGGGTTCGGCAACGGCGACGTCGCCCGGGTTTGCGGGATCGCTCATGTCGTGAAGCTTATCGGAAGGCCGAAGGGGAGACAATGACGGATGCCCGCTAAGGTTCCTGAGGTGGTGTGGATTCTGGCTCTGGTAAATCAGCCTTCGTCTTTAGGTGTTCCTCGATCACCTCGTCTATGTAATCGATTGGATGGGCTGCGGTTAGCCCTGAGTTTTCTTCGAAGATGACACGAGGCTGACCTGTCTGGCGACTGACGGCCACATCCTGATAAGGGACGTAGGACTTGACGACTCCTATCAGATAAGCGGAGTTTTGCGATTTGGTCCCTTTGATAGCCACGACTTCGGGCTTGGAAATGACTGGCCCTCCGCTGTTCCCCGGGAATATGAAGGCGTCAACAAGGAACTCGGAATTTGCCTTTGCCAATGTGTCTCTGATTCGGGCGATCGAGCCACCACGTACGATGACAGCGTTCCGCTTGTCGCCCACAAGGGCCATAGGGAAGCCGAGCACATAAGCGAAGTCACCTTCACAAATTCCCAGTTCAATCATCTTGTCGATGGACGCGCTGTGCTTGTCGCTCGTAAAGAAGGCAGCCTGCATGAGTTCCTCTTTCAGGAGGGAGAAGTTTACGGGTACTACGGCGAGGTCAACCTCGCTGCGGGGATGGGAGCGCCACAGGGTCTTGCCTTGCTTGTCTTGTAGGTCCAAGTTGTAGACTCTTGCCGGCTCGTCTGCCTCGGGGTTTACCCGGACGCAGGCCGCGGAGAGACCATCAAATACGTGCCGGTTCGTGACTAGAAAAACGCGGTACTTGGCGTCGTCTGAGTTCTCAGGACTTACGCGATAACCGTAGAAGAACCCCGAAGCTAACCAGACGGGCATCTCGGAATTTGCGTACGTGCCTATCGCCACAACACAGTCCGGGAAGAACGTCGGGATGAGTGCCATTCCACCGCCGCCGTAGGGCTACGCCCTGACCCCCGCCGCCTCGCGCATGAGGGCGGCGATTCGCTCGAAGTCCGACTGCGGGATCTGGTGCAGGTTGCCCTGGAAGGCGAGGCGCCAGTGCTCCGCCGGCCACTTCTTCGTGTACTCCAGCGTGGGGCCGATCTCCTTGACGTCCAGGTACTGGTCGGGCGTGAGGACGATCTCCGGGCGGACGTTGACGCGGAACGGGTAATCCTCCCTGGGCTTTTTGTCGGAGCGGAAGACCCTCTCGTGGTCCTCGAAGTACTCGGAGGTGACCTCGGCCAGGCCGCCGAACTTCATGATCTTGGTGAGGTAGAAGATGAGCTTGTCGCCGGGCTGCATCCCGGCGGCCTCGCGGCGGCGGGTCGACTTGAAGCCGAAGATGTCGAAGCCGCGGGCCTCGGCGATGCGCATGTTGTCCTCGGAGCCGACGACGATCCAGTAGGTCATGGACGGGCCTCCTTGCGGGCAAGCCTACAAACCGAAAAAGCCGCGAACCATGATAGCGCGAACGGCCGAGGCTTGCCGGTTGTAGGTCGCTGGTTGGGGGTGGCGCGGGGCGGAGGGGCTAGTGCGAGCAGGCCTTGGCCTGGCCGCCGCCCTCGGCGGTCTGGAAGCTGGTGCCGCAGGCGCAGGACTTCACGGCGTTGGGGTTGAAGATGGTGAAGCCGGCCTTCATCAGGTCGTCCACGTAGTCGATCTCCGCGCCTTCCAGCAGCGGGGCGCTGTCGGGGTCGACGACGAGGCGGACGCCGGACGCTTCGATGAGCAGGTCCTCGGCGTCGGGCTCGCGGGCCAGGGCCATGCCGTACTGGTAGCCGGAGCAGCCGCCGCCGGCGACGAAGACGCGGAGGGCGGCCTGGGCGTCCAGGCCCTTCTCCTTGAACAGCTCCTTGGCCTTCTCGCTGGCCTTGTCTGTCATCGTCAGCATCCGCTCACCTCGCGTGTTTTGGGAAGCGATTAGTATCTTTACTCGCGAATTGAGGGTAGCAGATAGGCGGAGGGGGTGTCAACGCGTGGTGGAGGCGGGCTGTGGCTGCGCTACCACGCGCGAGCGCTGCCCAGCCCCAGATGCTTCGCGGCGGCGACTCGAACTACGCGCAATCGTGGTCGGCGCTCAGCATGACAGGTGAGAGCCTGTCAACGCGTGGTGGAGGCGGGCTGGCGGTGTCCCGGCTCCAATGCCTGCCTGGTGCGCGTTGAGGTTCACGAAGCACTTCGACAGGCTCAGTGCGAACGGGCGCTGGCGAGACTGTGGGCGGCGACCCTACGGCGGGCTCAGGGCAGGGCTGGAGGCTGGAGGTCTGAAGCATGTCCTGAGCGAAGTCGAAGGGACCTCCGCTACATGGGCCGGCCCGGAGGACGAAGGTTGGTGGGCGGGGCTATCTGGACGCGGGCTGCGGTCGCGGGCGACCTGAAGGTCGACCCTACAGTGCACGGGGGTTGGGCCGGGTCTATCGAGACGCCGGCTGGGGCTGCGCCGCCTTCGCCGCGTCATCCTTCTCGGCATCCTCGTCCACGTGGCCGTCGATCTTGTAGGCCAGGGACTGGGGCGACACCTTCCAGAATAGCGGCAGGTAATGGCTCCAGCCATCGAGTATCTCGCGGCCGCGGGCGCTGCCCGTCTTCTCGACGTGCTCTTCGATGAGGCCCTTCAGCTCGCGGAGGTCGTCCTTCGACGATACCTTGTCGATCGTCACCAGCTCCGGGTTGTACTTGCGGGGGAAGGAGCCGTCCTCGTCCAGGACGTAGGCGAAGCCGTGGGACATGCCGGCGCCGAAGTTGCGGCCGGTGGCGCCCAGGACGACGACGACGCCCTGCGTCATGTACTCGCAGCAGTGGTCGCCGGCGCCCTCGATAACGGCCACGGCGCCGCTGTTGCGCACGGCGAAGCGTTCGCCCGCCCGCCCGGCCACGAACATGCGGCCGCCGGTGGCGCCGTAGAGCACGGTGTTGCCGATGATCACGTTCTCGTGGGCGGCGAAGGGCGCGCCTTCCGGAGGGCGAACGACGATTTCGCCGCCGCACATCCCCTTGCCCACGTAGTCGTTCGCCTCGCCCTCCAGGGTCAGGCGCATGCCGGTTGTGCACCAGGCCCCGAAGCTCTGGCCGGCGCTGCCGCGGTAGTTGATCTCGATGGTTCCTTCGGGCAGCGGGTCCTTGCGGTAGCGGTGCGCTATCATCCCGGCGATGCGCCCGCCGGCGGTCAGGTCGCTGTTGCGGATGTCGGTGGAGACGCGGACGGGCGTGCGGCTCTCGATGGCCGGCTCGACTTCGGGGAGTAGCCGGTCGTCGGCGCAGGGGTGGGGGCGGTCGTTGCGGAACTGGGTGCAGTGCCGGTCCATCAGCCCGGCCGGGTCGACGTCGGCCAGGATCGCTTCCAGGATCAGGGAGCGGCCGCGGTGCCCCTTCGGCAGCCCCTTCGGCGAGAGCAGGTCGACGCGGCCGATGAGGTCGCCGAGGCTGCGGTAGCCCAGGTAGGCGAGGTACTGCCGGACCTCGTTGGCGACGAAGGTGAAGTAGTTGACGACGTGCTGGGGGTCGCCGCTAAACTTCTCGTCGATCAGGTCCTGGCGCTGGGTGGCGATGCCGGTGGGGCAGGTGTTGAGGTGGCACTGGCGGGCCATGTCGCAGCCGATGGCGACCAGCGTGGCCGTCCCGAAACCGAACTCGTCGGCGCCCAGCATGGCGGCGACGATGACGTCGCGGCCGGTCTTGATGCCGCCGTCCGTGCGCAGGCGGATTCGGCCCCGCAGGCCGTTGAGCATGAGGACCTGCTGCGTCTCGGCCAGGCCCAGCTCCCAGGGACAGCCGGCGTTCTTGATAGACGACAGGGGCGACGCGCCGGTGCCGCCGTCCATGCCGCTGATCTGTATGTAGTCCGCGTAGGCCTTGACCACGCCGGCGGCGATCGTCCCCACACCGCTCTCCGCGACGAGCTTCACGCCGACGCGGGCGCGCGGGTTGGCCTGCTTCAGGTCGTATATCAGCTGGGCTATGTCCTCGATGCTGTAGATGTCGTGGTGGGGAGGCGGGGAGATCAGGGGGATGCCGGTCACGGCGTGGCGCATCCGGGCGATGAACTCGGTGACCTTGTGGCCGGGGAGCTGGCCGCCCTCGCCGGGCTTGGAGCCCTGCGCGATCTTGATCTCCAGCTCGTCGGCCTGCGAGAGGTAGGCGGCCGTGACGCCGAAACGACCCGAGGCAACCTGCTTGATGCGGCTGTTCGCCGAGTCGCCGTTGGGGAACGGCTCGTACCAGTCGGGGTCCTCGCCGCCCTCGCCGGTGTTGGAGCGGGCGCCGATCCGGTTCATCCCGGCGGCGATCGTGGCGTGCGCGCGGGGGCTGAGCGCGCCCATGGACATGCCGGCGGTCACGAAGCGGGCGAACAGGCTCTCGATCGGCTCCACCTCTTCGATGGGGATGGATGGCTGGTCGCTCTGGAACTCCATGATGTCGCGCAGCGTGCGCGGTGGGCCGCCGTGAACGAGGTTGGAGTACAGGTCGTACTTGTGGGCGTCGTTCTCCCTGACGGCTGCCTGGAAGGCGGTGACGACGGTAGGGTTGAAGCCGTGGTACTCGCCCTCTTTCCGGAAGCGGATGTAGCCGATGTCGGGAAGGCGCTTCGGCTGGCCGTCGGGGAAGGCGAGGCTGTGCCAGTGCAGGACGTCCTCGCCGATCTCCCGCAGGCCGATGCCGCCGAGCCGGGCCGGCGTGCCGGTGAAGCAGCGCTCCACCAGCTCCTCGGACAGGCCTATCGCCTCGAAGATCTGGGCGCCGCGGTAGGAGCTGAGGGCGGAGATGCCCATCTTGGACATGATCTTAAGGATGCCGCGCTCCATGGCCGTGCGCAGCTTGCCCTCCGCCTCCTCGAGGGTCGACTCCTGCATGTCGCGGTCCTGGAGGAAGGAGCGGACGGTAGCGTTCACCAGGTAGGGGTGGATGCCGTTGACGCCGAAGCCCAGGAGCAGCGCGAAGTGGTGGATGTCCCAGGCCGCGCCCGTCTCCACGACGATGTCCGTGCGCATGCGCTTGCCCTCGCGGATGAGGTGGTGGTGGAGGGAGGCGGCGGCCAGGAGCATCGGGATGGGCGCGCTCTCGGCGTTGACGCCGGCATCACTCAGGATCAGGATCGCCGCGCCGGCGTCCACGGCGGCCGAGGCCTCCTCGCACAGCCGGTCCAGCGCCTTGGCCAGGGCCTCGGGGCCATCTCTTGCCGGGAAGAGGCAGGAGATATCCGCCGGCTTGAAGGAAGGGTCGGGGTTTTCGCGGAGGGTCCGTATCTGCTGGGCAGTCAGTATCGGGTAAGGCAGGTGGATGAGCCTGGCGTGGTGCGGCGTCTCCTCGAAGACGCTGTGGCGCGGCCCCAGGTAGCAGTCGAGCGACATGACCAGCTCTTCGCGCAGGGGGTCGATGGCGGGGTTGGAGACCTGCGCGAACCGCTGCTTGAAGTAGAACATCAGCGGGCGCCGCATCTCGGAGAGGACGGCCAGGGGGACGTCGTCGCCCATGGACCAGACCGGGTCGTGGCCTTCGGTGACCATAGTCTTGATGATCATCTTGACGTCTTCGTTCGTACAGGCGAAGGCCATCTGGAGTTGGGGCAGGCCGATGCCGTTGAGGCCGGCGCGGTGGCTGTCGCCGTCCTGGCCCGGCGGCGTCGGTGGCAGACGGATCAGGTTCTCGCCGACCCACTGCCCATACGGCTGCCGGTTGACCACCTCCGCCATGATGTCCGGCTTCTTGAGCATGCGGGCGCCGGCGACGTCGACGACGATCATCTCTCCGGGGCCGAGCCGCCCCTTCTCGACGACGTCGGCGTCGGGCATGTCGACGACGCCGACCTCAGACGCGGCGACGACGAGGCCGTCTTTGGCGATCTTGTAGCGCAGGGGCCGCAGGCCGTTGCGGTCCAACACCGCGCCGACGAGGTTGCCGTCGGTGAAGCTGAGCCCGGCCGGTCCGTCCCAGGGCTCCATCAGGCAGGCGTGGTACTCGTAGAAGTCGCGCCAGGCCGGGTCCAGGTCGGGCATGCGCTCCCAGGCCTGGGGTACCAGCATGAGCATGGCGTGCAGGAGGTCACGGCCGGAGAGGTAGAGGGCCTCCAGGGAGTTATCCAGGCTGGCCGAGTCGCTGTTGCCGGGGGTGATGATGGGCCGCAGCTTGCCGATGTCTTCGCCCCAGACCTGCGAGTGCAGCTCGGGCTCACGGGCCCGCATCCAGTTCTCGTTGCCCCAGACGGTGTTGATCTCGCCGTTGTGAGCCAGGTAGCGCAGCGGCTGCGCCAGATGCCAGCTGGGGAACGTGTTCGTGCTGTAGCGCTGGTGGAACAGCGCCAGAGCCGACTCGAACTCCGGGTCCTGCAGGTCGGGGTAGAACTCGCGCACCTGTTTGGCGACGAGCAGGCCCTTGTAGACCAGCGTGCGATGGGAGAACGACGGGATGTAGCAGTGCTCGATCCCCTCCTCGCGGGCGGCGGCCTCGATCTCCTTGCGGGCCAGGAACAGCACGCGCTCGTAGGCGTCGCCGTCGAGGCCGTCGGGCGGGGTGACGAGGAGCTGCCAGACGCTGGGGCAGGTCGCTAGCGCCTTCTCGCCCAGGACCGAGCGGTCGATCGGTACCTCGCGCCAGCCCAGGACGTTGAGACCGCGGCCGCGGACCTTCTCTTCGATGAGCTCACGGCAACGCCCAGATGGGCGCCCGTCGGGGCGGGCGGCGGCCTCGTCGCCGGCGGGTAGGAAGGCCATGGCGACGGCGAGCTTTTCGGGGTCGTCTAGCGTAAACCCCAGCCGTTTCGCCTCGCGGGCGAGGAAGCGGCGGGGGACCTGGACGAGGATGCCGGCGCCGTCGCCGGTCTTGGCGTCGGCGTCCACGGCGCCGCGATGGGCCAGGTTGACGACGGCGGTGAGCGCCATCTCCACGATGTCGTGGCTCGGCTCGCCGCCGGGGCGCGCCAGGAAGCCGACGCCGCAGGCGTCGGTCTCGAAGCGGGGGTCGTATAGGGTATGAGCGGCTTTAGGTAAGTAGCTCATGTGTAAAGTGGCCCTTCGGGCTGAAGGAATTTCAGTATATCGAGATAGTCAATGGCCTGTCTATAAAGACGCCGCACCGGCGGGGGCTGCCGTGCGGCATAGACGCCATCGATTGTGGCGAGAGTCTAGCATAGGGAGCGCAAGGTGTCAACGAGGCTGGTATACAAGTTATAGGCGTATTCGATAACTAATATTGACGAAACGCCCTCGTTCCGGTATGCTACTTCCGCCTGGGGGGTGCAGGCGCGAAGGAAGGTGGTCGATCATGACCGAAGAGCGAAGAGGGCTTCTGGAAGACGTGCGAGATGGCCTGGTGACGGCGGTCAAGGGCGTTGGCGACGTTACCAGCGCCGCCATCGAGACCGTGAGCGGCACGCTGGTCACGGCCCTGCGCGGAGTCGGCGCGGTCACCCAGGAGGCGACCAACGTGATCTTCGACACCGTGCGCGGCGTCATCCGCGGCGCCTCGGACACCGGGCAGGACCTCACCAAGGCCGCCAAGGGGATCGTCGTCGGCGTCGTGAAGGCGACGAGCGAGACCGGCACGGAGACGATGGCTGCGATTTCGGCCACCGCGGGCGCTGTTGTGAAGGGTACGGCAGAAGTGGGCGGCGACGTTGGCAGCGCCGCCAAGGGCGCCGTCGAAGGCGCCATTCAGGGCGCCAGGGACGTCGGCCTGAGCGTCGAGGAGGCCGCCTCGGCGGCCGCCACCGGGGCCGTGAAGGCCGCCGGCGACCTCGGCGGCGAGGTAGGCGGCCGTGTGCGCGACGCCGTCACCGGCACGATTTCCGGCGTGAAGGTGGTCCTGAAGGAGCCGTTCAAAGACAACGGCGACAAGAGCTAATTTCCGGCCTGCCGTAACGAGAGGGGGGACACCCGTTCGGGCGTCTCCCCTCTCGCTTTGGCCCGGACGACAGCAGCCACCCCCTTGCGCTGAAGCCCCGTTTCCGCTAAAAATACGATTAGCACTCCGCCCACGCGAGTGCTAACCCGAAATCGCGGAACCACTTCAGGCAGAAGGAGAGAACCTCGCCATGGCCAAGCAGTTGCTGTTCGATGAGGCCGCCCGACACGCCCTCAAGGGGGGCGTCGACGCGCTGGCCGACGCCGTCAAGATCACCCTCGGCCCCAAGGGCCGCAACGTCGTCCTGGAGAAGAAGTTCGGCTCGCCCACCATCACCAACGACGGCGTAACCATCGCCAAGGACGTGGAGCTGGAGGACCCGTTCGAGAACATCGGCGCCCAGCTGGCGCGCGAGATCGCCTCCAAGACCAACGACATCGCCGGCGACGGCACGACAACGGCCACGGTCCTGGGCCAGGCCATCGTCCAGGAGGGGCTGAAGAACGTGGCCGCCGGCGCCAACCCCATGGAGCTGAAGCGCGGCATCGAGAAGGCCTCCGCGGTGGTGCTGGAAGCCATAAAGACCGGCGCCACGCCGGTGACGACCCGGCGGCAGATGGCCCAGATCTCGGCGATCTCCGCCAACAACGACCAGGAGATCGGCGACCTCATCGGCGAGGTGATGGAGAAGGTCGGCAAGGACGGCGTCATCACCGTCGAAGAGTCCAAGGGCGTCAAGACCGAGGTCGAGTACGTCGAGGGGATGAACTTCGATCGCGGCTACATCTCGCCCTACTTCGTGACTAACGCCGAACGGATGGAGTGCGAGATCCAGTCGCCGTACATCCTGGTGACCGACAAGAAGCTGAGCGCGGTGAACGACATCCTGCCCCTCCTGGAGCGGGTGCTGCAGACCGGCAAGAAGGACCTGCTGATCATCTGCGAGGACTGTGATGGCGAGGCGCTGGCCACCCTGGCCGTGAACAAGCTGCGCGGCGCCCTCAACGTCTGCGCCGTCAAGGCGCCCGGCTTCGGCGACCGGCGGAAGGACAACCTGGCCGACCTGGCCACGACCACCGGCGCGGAGGTCATCAGCGAGGAGGTGGGCCGGAAGCTGGACGCGGTGCAGCTGGAGGACCTGGGCCAGGCCCGGAAGGTCGTCATCGGCAAGGAAGAGACGACGATCATCGAGGGCCGCGGCTCGGCGCAGGCGGTGCAGGGCCGCGTGAAGCAGATAAAGACGGCGATCGAGAACACCACCTCGGACTGGGACCGCGAGAAGCTGCAGGAGCGGCTGGGCAAGCTCTCCGGGAGCGTGGCCGTCATCCAGGTCGGCGCGGCCACAGAGACAGAGCTCAAGGAACGCAAGCATCGGGTCGAGGACGCGGTGCAGGCGACACGGGCTGCTGTCGAAGAGGGGCTGGTGCCCGGTGGCGGCGTGGCCTATCTGAACGCCCTGCCGGCGCTGGACAAGATCAAGCTCACCGGCGACGAGGCGACCGGCGCCAACATACTGCGCCGCGCGCTGGAAGAGCCGCTGCGACGGATCGCGCTGAACGCCGGCCAGGACGGCTCCGTGATCGTGCAGAAAGTGAAGTCCCTGAAGAAGGGCGAGGGGTACGACGCCGCCAAGGACGACTACGGCGACATGGTGAAGCGCGGCATCGTCGACCCGACGAAGGTCACACGCTCGGCGCTGGAGAACGCTGTGAGCATCGCGGCGATGGTGCTGACCACGAACTGCCTGGTGGCCGACATCCCGGAGAGGCGGGAGCACATGGCGGCCCCGTCGGCGTCGGAGATGTACTAGACTGTCGTCAGAGCGACGCGCAACCAAGCGAATCGATAATCCAACCAACCGGCGGGCCGGTAACCCGCGGAGGCCTCGTGTTCACTGAAAACGGCGTCCTTGTCGACCTCGACGAGATCGGGAAGGTGGTGAACGAGTGCGACGTGTTCACCATCGGCTTCGGCCTGTTCCCGGAGCGGGTAATCGTCGATGCCCGGGAGAACTCGGACGTGGGCCCGATGGTGCAGGTCGTGGAGGCGGTGACCTCCGTCGAGGAGCGGTTCCACTGGCTGGGCCGGCAGCGTCCGGCCTTCGGCGTGCCGGAGCGATTCACCTTCTTCATCTGGCCTCACTCCATGCAGTTCCTGGAGACGTCCGGCCTGTGGCGGCGCATCCGTGACCGGCTGGCGGGCGACGAGCGGGCGGCCGTGGCGAAGATGATGGACGGCACGCTGGGCGAGCTGCGCGGCCTGGAACGCAGGACCATAGGGGCCGCGCTGGCCGGCGAAGGCTTCCACACCCTCTGGTCCCGCGACTAGACTTCTTATCCGGCTCGACTCAACGCAAGGGATGCCCCAGTCTTCAGGCTGGGGTAGAGTGCGTAACAACGCTATGACATCCCCGCTGTACGGCGCGATAGACCTGGGCGGCACGAAGGTCCGCTCAATCGTCGCCGATGGCTCGGGCGAGGTGCTGGGCAGCGACATCCGGCCCTCGCTGACGGCCGACGGGCTGGAGCCCGTCCTCGACCGCATGGCCGCGTCGTTCGAGGCGGCGCTGGCCGAATCAGGCGTCGAGCGGTCGAGCCTCGCCGGGCTGGGGATCGCCTCGCCGGGGGCGGTGGACGCCCAGCGGGGGATCGTCCCCGAGGCGCCGCAGCTGCCCGGCTGGCAGGACGTGCCGCTGGCGCGGATCCTGGGCGACCGCATCGGCCTGGCGGCGCGGCTGGAGAACGACGCCACGGCGGCCGCGCTGGGGGAGCATCGCTTCGGGGCCGGCAAGGGCAGCCGCTATATGATCTACATAACGGTGAGCACCGGCGTGGGCGGCGGCATCATCATCGACGGGCAGATGTACGGCGGCAAGAGCGGCGCCGCCGGCGAGCTGGGGCACATCGTCATCGATGTGAACGGCCCGCCCTGCGGCTGCGGTTCTCGCGGCTGCCTGGAGTCGCTGGCCTCGGGTACGGCTATCGCCAAACGCGGCGAGGAGCTGGCGGCGAGCGGGAAGTCGCCGGCGCTGGCGAAGCTGCGGGAGGCGGAGGGGCCGGTGACGGCGGAGATGGTGCACCGCGCCGCCACCGAGGGGGACACGGCGTCCGTGGGGCTGTACCGGGAGGCCGGTCGATACTTCGGGGTGGCGCTGGCCAGCTACGTGAACATCTTCGACCCCGAGGTCATCGTTATCGGCGGCGGCGTGGCCAAAGCCGGCGAGCTGCTGATGGCCGAGGCCCGGGCGACGATGGAGGCGATGGCGATGTCGCAGCCGCTCAAGGGCGTGCGGCTGGTGGCCAGCGCGCTGGGCGACTTCGGCGGCGCGCTGGGGATGGTAGCGCGGCTGTCGGAGGCCCGTTAGGCGCGGCGGCGGCCGCGGCGGAAGCGCGGGCGGCCCTTCGGCTTGGGCGGGGCGAGCGCCTCCAGCTCCGCCGGGACGTTCGCGCGTTCCTCCGCGACGATAGGCTGGAGGACGGCTACCATCTCGGCCAGCCGGTGGGCGATCTCGTCGGCGAGGGGCTCCGTAAGCGGGTCGTAGGGGATCGTCTGGTGGATGCGCGTCCAGGACGGCGTCCACTCCTCGAGCTCGACGTCGGGCCCCAGGCCGGCCATGATCTCCGGCATGCGAGCGGCCATCAGTTCCGCCCAGCGGTAGGAGAACTCGCGCTCGCCCTCGAAGTGCAGGCCGATCTCGATGCGGCTGGTCTTGCGGGTCAGCCAGACCTCGTAATGGACCTTCGGCGTCCAGTAGTGCAGCCACAGCCAGGTGAAGCGGATGCGCGACTGGAAGCCGCGCAGCTCCGGCGGGACCAGCTCAGTCGCACGCTCCAGGACTAGTGGCATGAAGTCGCGGACGCGCAGGGGCCTGGCGGCGGGACGGACGGACATGCCGCGGACATGATAGCACCGGGGGTTGGGCGGCCACAGGCGCAGGTGCTACACTTTGCGACGACGGGGCGCGGCGCCAGAGAGCAAGGAGGCGTCAATGACAGCGGTGATCATCATCGTGGTGGCGGTGGCGGTAATCGCGCTCATCGGCTTCGTGCTGGTGGGGATGTACAACGGGCTGGTGCGCTCGCGGAACCGGGTGTCGGAGGCCTGGTCGGGCATCGACGTCCAGTTGCGACGCCGGGCCAGCCTCGTGCCCAACCTCGTGGAGACCGTGAAGGGCTACGCCGAGCACGAGCGCGAGACGTTCGAGGAGGTGACGCGGGCCCGGTCTATGGTGGAGCAGGCGGGCGGCGCCGGCGAGGCCGCGGGGGCGAACAACATGCTGACGCAGGCGCTGCGGCACCTGTTCGCCGTGGCCGAGAACTATCCCGAGCTGAAGGCGTCCGACAACTTCCGGCAGCTGCAGACGGAGCTCTCGGACATCGAAGAGAAGATCGCCTTCGCGCGGCAGTTCTACAACCAGAACGTGCTGAGCTACAACAACGGCATCCAGACGCTCCCCAGCGTGATCATCGCGCGGAACTTCGGCTTCACGGCGGCGGAGTTCTTCGAGGCTGAAGAGGAGGCGCGGGAAGAGGTCCGCGTGGACTTCACCGGCCAGGAATAGCCGGGGTTCCGTTCATGACCCAGCCGCTGCCTGAGCGGGTCCTGATCTGGGACCGCGTCGATGAGAACCGGCGCAGCACGATCGTGTTTTTCGTGCTGTTCGCGCTTCTCGTGGCCGGGTTCTTCGCGGCCGTGAGCGTTTTCATCGCGCTCTACGCCGGCGTGGCGGAAGACGACCTCCTCCCCGTTGCCATACGAATAGCCATCGCCGCCCTCCTCGTAGCCACGGCGCTGGGAGCGATCATGTACTTCGCGGCATCGGCCGCCGTGCTATCGGTCGGCGGCGCCCACGAGGTGACGAAGGAGGAGGAGCCCGAGCTGTACCGCGTCGTCGAGAACCTGTGCATCGGCGCCGGCCTGCCAATGCCGCGCGTCCACGTCGTCGAGGACTCGGCGCCGAACGCCTTCGCCACCGGCCGCGACCCGGCGACGGCCCACGTGGCGGTCACGCGCGGGCTGCTGACCAAGCTGGACAAGCGGGAGCTGGAGGGCGTTATCGCCCACGAGCTGTCGCACATCGGCAACTACGACGTGCGCCTGATGACACTGGTGGCCGTGGCGGTGGGCCTGATCGTCATGGTCACAGACGTTATGCTGCGGTTCACCTGGTACGGCGCCGGCGCCCGCAGCGGGAACCGCGGCAAGGGCGGCGGCGCCGCCGGCGCGATAATCCTGGTGGTGGCCCTGCTGTTCATCGTCCTGGCGCCGGTCCTGGCCGGTCTCCTGCGAATGGCCCTCTCCCGTCAGCGCGAGTACCTGGCCGACGCTTCCGGGGCGCTGCTCTGCCGCAACCCCGAGGCCCTGGCCGACGCGCTGGAGAAGATCGCCGCCGACCCGGAGCCGCTGGAGACGGCGAACAAGGGCACCGCCCACATGTACATCTACAACCCGCTGCGCGACCACCAGAGCTTCCTGAACAACCTGTTCTCCACGCACCCGCCCATCGAAGAGCGGGTGCGGCTGCTGCGGGCCATGGCGTGAGCGGCGAGCTGCGGCCGGCGCGGGCCGAGGACATCCCCCAGATCGACGCGCTGCTCAAAGCGGAGTGGTTGCCCTCCTACGGACTGGACGAATACCTGGACACGTTCCTCGTGATCGAAGACGGGGGACGAGTGCTGGGCTGCGCCGGGCTGGAGCTGTTCGGCGAGGCGGCGCTGCTGCGCTCGGTCGTCGTGTCGCCGGAGCGACGAGGGCAAGACGATGGGCGGCGGCTGGTCGAAGCGTCGCTGGCGGCGGCGCGGGATCAGGGCGTGAGCAGAGTGTACCTGTTCACGATGAACGCTGCGCCGTTCTTCAGCCGTATGGGGTTCCGCGAAATCGAGATGGATGCGTTCGAGGACGCCGTGCGGGCGTCGCGCCAGTACGAGGTCATCTCGCAGATGCCGGAGCTGCGAGAGCGGCTGCTGGGCATGTCGCTGGACCTGCCCGGCTAGCGGCGTCGACGCTCGACTCCCTGGGTGCTGCGCGCCTCCACTCCACGCCACGAACCGAGGGGTTGACGCTACGCATGGCGAGCACTAGTATAGCCTAATGTATAGTCTTAGTGTGTCCATAAAGACAAAAGAAGGAGAGGCGAAGTGAGACGGTCCGGATGGCTCCTGATTCTCGCGGCGCTGGCCGCTCTGGCCATAGCGTCCGGCGCGGCCGCCTGCAAGGACGACGAGGCGGGCGACGACAGCGGCTCGACCCCGACAGCCGAGGCCGACCCCGAGGCCGACCCTGACCCTGAGGCCGACCCTGACCCTGAGGCCGGCGTCGTGGAGCCGGCGCCCGAGGGCGCGGAGCAGGTGAACGTGACCCTGCAGGAGTGGTCTGTGAACCCGGCCACTGACAGCGTGGCGGCCGGGCTGGTCTATTTCCTGGTCGAAAATGCGGGCCCGACGGACCCGCACGAGTTCGTGATCATCAAGACGGATGAGGCCCCGGACCAGCTGCCGGTGGAAGAGGGGCGGGTACCCGAGGACGATGTGGATATGATCGACGAGATCGAGCCGTTCGCGCCGGCATCTTCGGCGTCGATCGCTGTGGACCTGGCGCCGGGGAGCTACGCGCTTATCTGCAACATCGCGGAGCTGGAGGGGTTCGACCTGGAGAGCCACTACCAGCTGGGGATGAGCGCGCCGTTCACCGTGGAGTAGATAACAGAGCGTTTACGCGCCGTTCATCCGCCTTAACCGCCCGTTAAGGCCCCGCGCCTTATGGTGGCCGGGGTTGCGGCGATGAGACTCCACCGCAGGAGTCCGGCAGCGGCGAGAGCCGTCCAGCTCTCGCCGCTGTGTCTCTCGAGGCCCCCGCGTCCCTGGTCGCTGGTTGGCGCTCGCTCTCGCTTGCGGCGAGAATGTGCCCATGAGATCGCTCGCGTCAGGACTGACGCTGGTCGCGCTGATGGCGCTGGCCCTCGCCGCCTGCAAGGGCGGCACCGCCGGCCCAACGCCGACGGTCGTACCGAGCCCGACGCCGACGCCGACGCCGCAGCCGCCTACGCCCACCCCGGCCCCAACGGAACCCGTGCCCGGCGTGGCTCTGCCGGAGCTGCCGGAGGTGGAGTCGCTCGACTACCTCACCTACGATGTCGAAGTTCCGCCGCTGCCTCCGTTCGCGCCGCGGGTGGACGACCCCGCGCTGGCGGCGGCCATCCAGAAGGCAATCGCCGGCTACGAGGGCACGTACTCCGTCGTCGTGCGCAATCTGGAGGACGGCCGCACGGCCTCGCTGGACGGGAGCCGGATCTACGACGCGGCCAGCCTGTACAAGATGGCGCTGCTGCTGGAGGCGTACCGACAGCGCGACGCCGGCGAGATCGACTTCTCGGAGCTGTTGACGCTGACCGAGGAGTACGTGGCCTATGACTTCGGCACGCTGGGACCGCTGGGGCTGGAGCAGGGCGATTCGCTGACCGTCGCTGACGCCCTCAAGGCGATGATCATCGTCAGCGACACGCCGACGGCGGTGATGATCCAGGACGTCGTCAATCCGGCGCGAGTCGACGCGACGCTGCGCTCGCTGGGTCTGGTCGACATGTCGGTCACGGTGTACGAGCTGCCGACGACGGCGCGGGACATGGTGCTGCTGATGGAGGCTGTGGCCTCCGGCGCCGGGGTGACCGAGGAGTCGCGCCGGGAGATGCTGGCGCTGCTGCTCCAGGAGAGCGTCCGCGACCGCATCCCGGCCGGGGTGCCGCCGGAGACCGCGGTGGCCCACAAGACCGGAAACCTGAACGAGGTCACCCACGACGTTGCCCTGGTGTGGGGGCCGGGCGGTCCCTACGTCATCGCCGTGCTGACCGACCGCTTCTACGAGACCACGGACATCGCGAACCTGTCGACCGTCGTCTGGGACTACTTCGCGAAGAACCCGTAACGATGGCAAGAACACGGACGAGGGCCAACCCCCTGACGCCGGCGGAGATCGTCGACGCGCTGTCCACGCTGTACGGGACGCCGGAGTGGCGGCCGCACGGCGACCCGATGACCGAGCTGGTGCTGACCATCCTCTCGCAGAACACGTCCGACACCAACTCCGGTCGCGCCTTCATGCGGCTGGTGGACCGCTTCCCGACGTGGGAGGTCCTGATGGCGGCGGACCCGGGCGAGATCGAGGCCGAGATCAGGGTGGGCGGGCTGGCCGCGACCAAAGCCCCGCGCATCAAGTCGATCCTGGAGGAGGTGTGGCGGCGGCAGGGGTCGTTCGAGCTGTCGTTCTTGCGGGAGATGCCGCTGGGGGAGGCGAAGGGCTGGCTCCGGTCGCTGCCCGGGGTGGGCCCGAAGACGGCGGCCTGCGTGCTGATGTTCGCGCTGGGCCGGCCGGCGCTGCCCGTGGACACGCACGTCGAGCGCGTCGCCAAGCGGCTGGGGCTGGCGCCGGCGAAGACCGGCGCGGCGCAATCGCACGACGTCCTGGAGGCTATCCTGGCGCCGGACGAGGTCTACCCGTTCCACGTCTCGCTGATAACGCACGGGCGGCGGCTGTGCCGGGCCCAGCGACCGCTGTGCGGAGAGTGCCCGCTGATGGATCGCTGTCCCTCGGCGCCGCTCTACCTGGGGACGACGGAGAAGCTGGATTCTCGTTGACGTAAACGTTATGCCTCCGTACAATGCCCGAGGACGCACTACCCGCACAAGGAGGTCGCATTGAAAATCGGACTGCAGATCCCCAACTTCACCTGGGAGGGCGGGCCACCACAGCTCGGCGCGAAGCTGCGGGACATCGCCACGACCGCTGAGGGCGCCGGCTTCGACTCGATCTGGACGATGGACCACTATTTCCAGATTCCGATGGTCGGCCCGGTGGAGAACGAGATGCTGGAGGCCTACACCACCCTCGGCCACATCGCCGCCGCCACCTCGAAGGTCAAGCTGGGGACGCTGGTCACGGGCGTGACCTACCGCCACCCGGGCTACCTGGCGAAGCAAGTGTCGACGCTGGACGTGCTGTCGGGCGGGCGGGCCTGGCTGGGAATCGGCGCCGCCTGGTTCGACCGCGAGCACCAGGGGCTGGGGATTCCCTTCCCGCCGCTGAAGGAGCGGTTCGAGCGGCTGGAGGAGGCGCTGCAGATCATTCTCCAGATGTGGAGCGACAACGACGGCCCCTACGAGGGCAAGCACTACCGGCTGATGGAGACGCTGTGCTACCCGCAGCCGCTGACGCAGCCGCGACCGCGCATCCTCATCGGCGGCGGCGGAGAGCGGAAGACGCTGCGATTCGTCGCCCGCTACGCCGACGCCTGCAACATCTTCGGCCAGGAGCAGCTGGTGAAGCAGAAGTTCGCCGTGCTGCGACAGCGCTGCGAGGAGGAGGGGCGCAACTACGACGAGATCGAGAAGACGGTGCTGTTCCCGATGAACATCGGGAAGGACGGCGCGGCTGCAGGGGCGCTGGTCGCGCAGCTGGAGACGTTCGCGAAGCTGGGAGTGGACACGGTGCTGGGGGCGCTCGCCGCCGCCGACGAGCTGACGCCGCTGGAGGTGATGGGGCGGGACGTGATCCCGCAGGCGGCGGAGATGTAGCGTCCGTGTCCTACTACGGTTCCGCCGACGGCGTGTTCGAGGGGGGCGGCGCCAAGGGCATCGCCCTGGTGGGAGCGCTGGCGGTGGCCCAGGAGTACGTGACGCAGTGGGAGAGCCTGGCCGGCACTTCCGCGGGCGCTATCACGGCTGCCCTGCTGGCCGCCGGCTATCAACCGGCCCAGATCGGCGACTTGCTGACGGGTAAGGGGATTGACGGCGTGATCGGGCCGGTCAAGCTCTCGGACCTGCCGCGAAGGCGGTCGCTGGGTGGCATCCCTTTCGTATCGCCGGCGGTGAACCTGTTCGCGCACCTCGGGATGTACAGCGGCGACTACTTCCTCGAGGTGATGGAGACGCTGCTGGCCGGGGGCCCGCGCCCCATCCAGAGGTTCGGCGACGTGAGAGCGCGCCCGGAGGACGTTCGGGACGGTCACCCCGAGTACCGGCTTCAGTTCGTGGCCAGCGACGTTACCCACAGGAAGGCGACCATCATCCCGCAGGGGCTGAGAGACCTGGGGCTGGACCCGGACGAGGTGCGAATCGGCCTGGGCATCCGGATGAGCATGGCCATCCCCTTCTACTTCGAGCCCGTGGTCCTGTCCACGACCAGCCCACCGACCGTCATCGTGGACGGCGGCTTCCTGAGCAACTTCCCGATCTGGCTGTTCGACTCCGCGCGAAAGGCGCGCTGGCCGACGATAGGCTTCCTGCTGGACGAGCAGAGGAAGTTCGCTTACCGCCGGCTGGGGGTCGCCCAGCTGGCGCGACGCATCGTGGACACGTCAATGGGCGGCCTCAACGACGTGCTACTGGACCGCATGGGCGCCGGTCGCACGGTTGCCATGAACGTGTCCGGCTACCGGACGACCGAGTTCGGCATGAGCGAGGAGCGAGTACGGGAGCTGCTGAAGCGGGGCCGGGACGCGGCGACGGCGTTCTTCGCGAGGTTCGATCCGGCCGAGTATCGCAACTCCCTGGGCCAGGGGCTGACGGCGGACGCCCTACGGGAGGCCAGGCGGTGACGCTGCTGCGAGAGCTCCTCGTGCTCGCGTTGCTGCTGCTGGTGCCCGCTTCGCTGCTGACCGGCGTCGCGATGTCGATAGCGACCGGCAACGCGGTCTGGCTGAACCTCGGCTGGCTGGCGCCGGTCTCGCTGGCCGTCCTCGTACTGTACGGCGGCAGGATCGGAGGGCATATCCGGACCCGCCTCTCGGATGACGAGCGGCGGAAGCCTTGACACCAACGCCCGCCAGCCCGTATCCTGAGCCATCATGACCGCGCTGCACATCGAGGCCCAGCCGCGACCGCGACGTCCCTTCGGCGGTGGGTTCCCTGTGCCCGCGGACAGTCGTTAGCAACCGAAAACAAGCAGCACAGAGCCGGAAGCCCCACCGCTATCAGCGGTGGGGCGTTTTAGTTCTCGGAGGAGCGAAATGGTCAGGGTAGGCATCATCAACGTGACGGGCTACGCCGGCGCGGAGCTGGCGCGGCTGCTCTATGCCCACCCTGAAGCGCGACTGACCAGCGTCACCGGCCGCAGCGCCGCTGGCCAACCGCTGGCCGACGTCTTCCCCCACCTCGCCGCCTACGAGCTGACCATCGGCGAGGAGCTGGGCGACGTCGACTTCGCGTTCTCAGCGTTGCCCCACGCCGCCAGCGCTGAGGCCGTCGCGCCCCTGGCCCGCGCCGGTCTGCCGGTGGTCGACATAAGCGCGGACTTCCGTCTGCGGGACGCCGCCGAGTACGCCGAGTGGTACGGCGGCGAGCACCCGGCCCCGGACCTGCTGCCCTCGGCGGCGTACGGCCTGACCGAGCTCAATCGCGAGGCGGTGAAGGCGTCGCGGCTCATCGCCAACCCGGGTTGCTTCCCGGAGAGCGCGCTGCTGGCCCTGGCCCCGGCGGCCAAGGCCGGGATCATCGGTACGGACGTCATAATCGACTCCAAGTCCGGCCTGTCGGGCGCGGGCCGCGGCCTGGGGCTGGCCTACCACTTCGCGGAGGCCAACGAGAGCGTCTCGGCGTACGCGCTGTCGGGGCACCGGCACCTGCCGGAGATCGTGCAAGAGCTGTCGGCGATGTGGGCGAAGGCGGAGGCGCCGGAGCCGCCGCGACCGAAGGTCACGTTCACGCCGCACCTGGTGCCGATGTCGCGGGGCATCCTCTCCACCTGCTACGCGCCGCTCCTGGCGGGAACGGTACGAAGCGGCGACGACGCCCTCGAGCTGTACCGCGACTTCTACCGCGGCGAGCCGTTCGTGCGGGTCGCCGGTTCGTCGCCGGCCACGAAGCATGTCTCCGGCAGCAACGTCTGCCTGGTGCACCCGACGGTGGACGAGCGTACGGAGCGCCTGGTTGTTGTCAGCGTCCTCGACAACCTGGTGAAAGGCGCGGCCGGTCAGGCGCTGCAGAACATGAACGCGATGCTGGGGCTGCCGGAAACGACCGGCCTCGATGTCCCGGGTGTCTATCCCTAGGAGGGTTCGGAAAGTGGGTTCGGAAGCGGCAATGAGCGACAAGATAATGACCATCGAAGGCGGCGGCGTGACCAGCGCTAAGGGGTTCGTCGCCGGGGCGGTGCGCGCGAAGATGCGGGACGACTGGGACAAGCTGGACGTGGCGATGCTGTACTCGGACGTGCCCTGCGCGGCGGCGGCGATGTATACCCAGTGCAGCGTCGTGGCGGCGCCGATTGTTATCACCCGCAAGCACCTGTCGGACGGGAGGGCGCAGGCCGTCCTGGCCAACAGCGGCTGCGCCAACGCGGCGACTGGCGAGCGGGGGATGGACGACGCCGTGGAGATGGCGCGACTGGCGGCGGCCAGGCTGGGCATCGATCCCCACGACGTCGTCGTCGCGTCGACGGGGGTGATCGGGACGTACCTGAACATGGAGCGCATGCGCCACGCCGTGGAGGCGATCGAGCTTTCGGACGGGGCCGGGCTGTCGTTCGCGCAGGGGATCATGACCACGGACACGCGGCCCAAGCAGCTCGCGGTGCGGTTTGGCGATTACACGCTGGGCGGGGCCTGCAAGGGGGCGGGGATGATCCACCCCAACATGGCGACGATGCTGGCCTTCCTGACCACCGACGCCCCGGTATCGCAGCCGTTCCTCTCGAGCGCGTTGAAGGAGGCCGTGGCCGTGTCCTTCAACATGATCGACGTGGACAGCGACACCAGCACGAACGATACGGTGGTGGCGCTGGCCAACGGTGTCGCCGGTGGCGACGAGATCGACGAGAAGCATCCGCTGGCGCCGGCGTTCGCCTCGGCGCTGACGCACGTTTGCACGGAGCTGGCCAAGTCCATCGTCGCCGACGCCGAGGGCGCCACCAAGGTCATCGTGGCGAACGTCGTCGGAGCGCCCTCCGTCGAGGGGGCGCGCGCGGCCGCCCGCGAGATCGTGCGGTCGATGGCGGTGAAGACGGCGGTTTACGGCCACGACCCCAACTGGGGCCGCGTGCTGGCGGCGGTCGGCAACTCCAGCTGCCGGGTGGAGCAGGCCAGGACCGACCTGTCGCTCATCGACGCGGAGGGTCACGCCCTGTGCCTGATGAAGCACGGCGCTCCGCAGGAGCTGGCGAAGGGCGCGGCCAAGCCCTACTTCGAGGCGCGGGAGGTGCGCTTCCTGGTGGACCTGGGCCTCGGCGAGCACACCGCCACCGCCTGGGGCTCGGACATCACGGAAGAGTACGTACGGCTCAACAGCCTGTACACGACGTGATCGGGCGAGTGGATAGTGGATAGTGGACAGTGGACAGGGGAATGAGCCAGATCGTAGTCGCGAAGATCGGGGGCTCCACGCTGGGGGCGCACGACACCACGCTGCTGGACGTCGTGGCGCTGCAGCGGCGGGGGCTGCGGCCCGTCGTCGTGCACGGCGGCGGGGCGCTGATCAGCGATTGGCTGGCGCGGCTCGGCGTGGAGGCGCGGTTCGAGCGGGGGCTGCGGGTGACGGACGCGGCGACGCTGGAGGTCGTCGTCGCCGTGCTGGCGGGGCTGGTCAACAAGCAGCTAGTGGCGGCGCTGGCGGCCGTGGGCGGGCGGGCGGCGGGCGTTTCCGGCGCCGACGGCGGCCTGCTCAAGGCCTGGCGGGCGGACGAAACGCTCGGGTACGTCGGCGAGGTGGCGGACGTGGACACGCGGCCGCTGCTGGACCTGCTGGAGGACGGGATCGTGCCGGTGGTGGCGCCGATTGCGCTGGAGTGGGAGGAGGAGTCGCCCACGGGGCAGCTGCTGAACGTGAACGCGGACACGGCGGCAGGGGCCATCGCGGCGGCGCTGCGGGCGAGCTCGCTGGTGTTCCTCACGGACGTGCCGGGCATCCGCGGCGAGGACGGCGAGACGCTCCAGGCGCTCTCGGCTGAGAGGGCGGAAGAGCTGACGGGGTCGGGCGTCATACAGGGCGGCATGCTCCCGAAGGTGGAGGCTTGTCTGCGGGCGGCCGGGGCCGGTTGCGGCAGCGTTATCACCGACGGCCGGGCCGAGGGGGCGCTGCTGGCGGCCATCGAACGGGGCAAGGGTACAGTGGTAGGATGAACGGAGCAAGATGAGCGAGAACTGGGCGGAAATCGACCGCAAGTACGTCCTCGGTGTGGGGAAGCGGATTCCCGTCACGCTCGTTCGTGGCGAGGGCAGCCGCGTCTGGGACGAGGACGGCCGCGAGTACCTCGACTGCGTGGCCGGGATAGCGTCGGTGAGCCTGGGCCACTGCCACCCGGAGGTCGTGAAGGCCGTGCAGGAGCAGGCCGCGACGCTGATGCACGTGTCGAATTACTTCTACATCCCCGCTCAGCTGAAGCTGGCGCGGCTACTGTGCGAGAGCACGGGGATGGACAAGGCGTACTTCTGCAACAGCGGCGCCGAGGCCATCGAGGGGTGCATCAAGGTCGCGCGCAAGTGGGGCAAGGAGAACCGCGACGGCGCCTACGAGATCATCGTCGCCGAGGACGCGTTCCACGGCCGCACGATGGGTGCGCTGACGGCGACTGCGACCGAGCGCTACCGCGCGCCGTTCACGCCCCTGCTCGAGGGGTTTGTCCGCGTCCCGTTCAACGACATCGAGGCGATCAAGAAGGCGACGACGCCGAAGACGGTCGCCGTGATGCTGGAGCCGATACAGGGCGAGGGCGGCGTAAACGTCCCCGACGACGATTACTTGCCCGCCGTTCGCGCCTGGTGCGACGAGGCCGGGATCCTGCTCATCGCCGACGAGGTGCAGTCGGGGATGGGTCGGGCGGGGGCGCTGTTCGCGCACGAGCTGTGGGGGATCGAGGTGGACGTGATGGCGGTGGCCAAGGGGCTGGGCGGTGGCTTCCCCATCGGCGCCTTCCTGGTCAAGGACCACTGCTCGGCGCTGTCGCTCGGCGAGCACGGAACGACCTTCGGCGGCAATCCGCTGGCCACGCACGTCGGCTACACAGTGCTCAAGCACATGGTCGATACGGACCTGCCGGCGCAGGTCGCGCGCAAGGGCGAGCACCTGGCGCGGCGGCTGCGGTCGCTGGCCGACAAGCACCCGATGGTCAAGGGGACGCGCGGAAAGGGGTTGCTGTGGGCCATCGAGCTGGACCGGGACGCGGCGGAGGAGGCGGTGCAGCTCTGCCTCTCGGAGGGGCTGCTGGCGAATAACGTGAAGCCGAACGCGCTGCGGCTGATGCCGCCGCTGACGATCAGCGAGGAAGACCTGGACCGGGCGGTAGACATCGTCGACCACGTCCTGGGCCGCATCGAGGCCGGCGGCTCGAAGTGAGGACGGCCCATGGCTGAGAAGGTCGTGCTGGCCTACTCCGGCGGGCTGGACACGTCCGTCGCCGTCCGCTGGCTCCAGGAGGAGCGCGGCTACGACGTCGTGGCGCTGACCGTCGATGTCGGCATGCAGCGCGACCGCGAGGAGGCGCAATCGCGGGCGCTGGCTGCCGGCGCGTCGAAGTTTGTGTGGCGCGAGGCGCAGGAGACGTTCGTGCGGCACTTCGCCTTCCCGGCGCTGGCCGCGGGCGCCCGCTACCAGGGGCAGTACCCGTTGGCCACCGCGCTATCGCGGCCGCTGATCGCGCGGGAGCTGGTCGAAGTCGCGCGGGCCGAAGGAGCGACGGCGATCGGCCACGGCTGCACCGGCAAGGGGAACGACCAGGTGCGCATCGACGTGTCGGTGCAGGCGCTGGCGCCGGACCTGCGCATCGTGGCGCCGGTGCGCGACTGGGACATGGACCGCGAGGCGGAGATCGCCTACGCCCAGGAGCACTCGATACCGGTGCCGGTGACCCGGGACAGCCCCTATTCGATCGACGAGAACCTGTGGGGCCGCGCCATCGAGTGCGGGGTTCTCGAGGACCCCTGGCAGGAGCCGCCGTCCGAGGTGTACGAGTGGACGGCCGCCCCGGCGGACGCGCCGGACGAGGCCGGATACGTGGAGATCGATTTCCAGCAGGGGCTGCCGACGAGCCTGGACGGCCGCTCGCTGGCGCCGGTGCAGCTGGTCGAGCGGCTGAACGAGCTGGCGGGCGGGCACGGGGTCGGCCGGATCGACATGGTAGAGGACCGGCTGGTGGGTATAAAGTCGCGGGAGGTATACGAGGCGCCGGCGGCGGTGACGCTTCTGACCGCGCACGAGGCGCTGGAGCAGCTGACGCTATCGAAGGAGCAGCGGCGGCACAAGGCGGGCGTGGCGCGGGAGTTCGCCCAGCTGGTGTACGACGGGCTGTGGTTCTCGGCCCACCACCAGGACCTGGCGGCCTACGTGCAGTCGACGCAGAGGCACGTGACTGGAACGGTGCGCGTGAAGCTGCACAAGGGCACGGCCACGGTCGTGGGGCGGAAGTCGCCGCGAAGCCTGTATGACTTCTCGCTGGCCACGTACGACAGGGAGGACCAGTTCGACAGCAAGGCCGCCGAGGGGTTCATCCACATCTGGGGCTTGCCCGTGCGGGTGCAGTCCCAGGCGCAGGGCGGGGTTGACGGAGCAGCGGAGCGTGGGTAGACTATCCGTAGGCATACGGAGGTTCGCGCCATGCTGAAGAAACGAGTGGAAATCCTGTTCGATGCGTCGGAGTACCGGCGGCTGGAAGAGCTGGCCCAGACGAAGAAGCGGTCGGTGGGCTCAATGGTCCGGGAGGCGGTGGCAAAGTACGTCTTGCAGCCGACGGATCAAGAGCGCGGGGAAGCGCTGGAGTGGTTCGCCGCACAACGCGGCCCGGTGGGCTCGCCGGAGGAGATCAAGGAGGATATTCTGCGCGCGATCGACGAGGGTATAGAGAAAAGCCTTGAAGCTGGTTGACGCCAACGTTCTGATCTACGCGGCTGGAGATGAGCATCCGTATAAGGAACCGAGCCTGCGCCTGTTGCGTCTGGTTCGGGAAGGGGCCATCGAGGCGAACACAGACGTGGAAGTCCTGCAAGAGATACTCCACTACTACCAGAGGCGCGGTCGCGTCGAGCTTGGTGTGGGGGTGCTGAACCACACCCTGGCGCTGTTCCCAGACCCCCTGGGGATAACTGTGCCAATGGTTGTCGCTGCCGCCGAAACGCTTCGTCAACATCCAAGGCTGCAGACTCGAGACGCTCTCCACGCGGCGGTCGTGATTGAAGCGGGGCTGGAGGGCATAGTCAGCGCCGACCGCGGCTTCGATGCTGTCCCGGAGATCGAAAGGTTCGATCCGGCAGAGCTATGACCATAGACATAACGGCCGTCTTGTTTGACCTGGGCGACACGCTGTGGCATTTCCCCAGTATGCCCCCGGTCACAGACATCCGCAACGCTACCGTCTCGCGCCTCTCGCGGCTGCTTGAGCGCTGGGGCGAAGAGGTGACGAACGAGCGCCGCTTTTTGGGCCGTGACATACGGTTGGCCGTGCAGGATGAGACGTCGAGGGCGTTCCACGGCGACTGTGTGGACCCCGGCTACCCGCAGATGTGCCGTCGCGTGGCGGCGCAGCATGGGCTGGACCTGACGCCGGAGCAGGGCGAGGAGCTGTGGGAGGCGTGGAACCTGGGCGGCAAGTTCCTGGGCCGGACACTGTTCCCGGACGTGCTGGACACGCTGCGCTGGCTGAAGTCGCGCGGTTTCCGGCTGGGTTCGGTGACCAACCGCGGCTACGGCGGCCCCCGCTTCCACGAAGAGATGGAGGAACTGGGCCTCGCGGAGCTGTTCGAGACGGTCGTGCTTTCCTGCGACGTTGGATATATGAAGCCGCACCCGAAGATCTACGAGCGGGCGCTGGCCGACATGTCGCTGGACCCGGCCGCGACGGCGATGGTCGGCGATAACGTCCGCGCCGACGTCGAGGGCGCCAGGGCGCTGGGAATGACGACGATCTGGCGCCGGCCGCCCCTGGACGAGCCGGTGGAGGCTTCGGCCGACCCGCCAGAGGTCGAGGGCGGACCGCAACCGGACTACACGATCGAGGCGATATCGGCCATGCGAGACCTGCCGCTGTTCGCGGAGGGGGCGGCGAAGTGAACGCCGGTCCTGGCGCCGAGTGGCTGCGGCGGCTGGCCGAGCGGCTCAAGAGCGAGCTGAACGTTCCTCTGCGAGAGCGGCTGAGGCGTCCGAACAGCAAGCGCTGGCTGGTCTGGTCCGGGCTGGGCGTGGCCGTGCTGGCCGTCGTGCTGGCCGCGGCGCGTTCTGGCATCGCGCCGTCGCCCGGAACCTCGGCCGAGCCCGAGCGGATTGAGAGCGCCGATGAGACGCCGGACGCCATGAAGTACCCGCCGGCGACGTCGCTGGGCGTGATCGTGCCGTCGCGGGACGAGGCGCAGGTGGTCTACGCGGGGCCCGGCACGGCTCTGGCCGTGGGTGTGACGTTCGACACCGGGGTCGCGCCGGGCAAGGTGCCCCAGGTCCTGGACCTGCTCAAGAAATACAACCGCTACGCGACCTTCGGCGTCACCGGCGAGTGGGCGGTCACGAATCCGAGCCTGCTCAAGCGCATCGTGGACGAGGGCCATGCCGTCATCAACCACTCCTGGAGCCATCCCTCGTTCACGGGCGAGGATACGGAGACGGAGCCGCTCAGCGCGGAGGACATCGTCGATCAGCTGGCGAGGACTGAGGAAAAGATCCAGGAGATCGCCGGCGTAAGCACGATGCCGTACTTCCGCCCCCCCTACGGCGACTACGACAGCAGGGTGAACCGAATCGCCAAGGCGCAAGGGTACGACTATAACGTGCTCTGGACCGTCGACGGGCTGGGCTGGGATGGTAGCGGCGCCAAGTACGTGAAGTCCGTGACGTTCTCCAACGCCCGTCCCGGCGCAATCTACCTCTACCACACGGACAACCCGACGGAGGCCTCGGTGCTGGAGGAGATCATCCAGGGGCTGGAGGAAAAGAACCTGATGATGGTGACGGTGCCCCAGCTCCTGGGTCACGAGCCGATGCCCGACTACGTGCCGCTGCAGGAGGATGCCCCGTCCGCCGACGTGCTGGCCGAGGACGCGCTGCCGGTGTCGCCGGCGGGGAGCGCCGGTGCTGCCGGCACGAGCCAGCCCCCTCAGCCGACTCCGACGCCCGCCGGCTACGTGCCCACGCCCACGCCGACGCCGCTGCCGGTGACGCCGGTGCCCAGCGCCACTCCCACAGTGGGGCCGACGCCGACTCCGGTGCCGATGGTCACCCTGGCGCAGGAAGATTTCGAAACGGGCAACGGCGAGGGCGGCGCAGGCTGGGCCACGCCCTGGTGGGCCTCGTCGCTGGCGCTGACGGAGACCGCGCCGGACTCGCAGTCCTACTTCCTGGACATGGCCGCCACCGGTATCGCCATGCGCTGGATTGACCTCGACCCCGACGAGCCGGTCAATGAGACGCACCTCCGCTTCCGCGCCCGCTTCGACGGGCTGGAGGCCGGGGACGAGCCCCTGGTGCGCCTCAGCGACGACGGCCTGGACTGGAAGGCGTACAAGCTTGTCCTGCCCGACCCCTCAGCCTCGGCGACTCCGGAAGGGTCGGCCGGCGCCACGCCGGAGGGGATGCAGGGCAGTGCTGCACCCTGGTACCTGTTCGATATCGTCGTGCCGCTCGCGGGCGACTCGGAGCACGTCTTCGTGGAGTTCCGCACGGCGATGAGCCCGGCGAACGACGTCTGGGACGTGGACGACATCGAGCTGCGGATGGTGGCGCCGTGACGGCCGAGGGCAAGCCGGAGAGCCCCACCGCCCGCGGCCTGGACCGGCGCGCGCTGGACTACAGCGCCTCGATCTCGTTCGACCGCCGCCTCTACGCGCACGACATCGCCGCCTCGATCGCGCACGCTCGCATGCTGGCGAAGCAGGGGATCGTCCCCGGCGACGACGCTGAGGCGATCGTGCGCGGGCTGGAGGAGATCCGCAGCGAGATCGAGGGCGGGACATTCCCCTTCCGCCAGGAGCTGGAGGACATCCACCTCAACATCGAGGCCCGGCTCACGGACAAGATCGGCGAGGCGGGCGGGCGCCTGCACACGGCGCGCTCCCGCAATGACCAGATCGCCACTGATATGCGGCTGTACGTCATGGAGTCGTGCGACGCTACGGTCGCCGGCATCGGGGCGGCGCAGTCGGCGCTGGTCGGCCTGGCGGAGGCGAACCGTGACGTGATCATGCCCGGCTACACCCACCTCCAGCGGGCGCAGCCGCTGCTGTTCGCGCACCACCTGCTGGCCTACTTCGAGATGCTGGACCGCGACGCGGAACGGTTCGCGGACTGTCGCCGGCGGGCCGATGTCCTGCCCCTGGGCGCCGGCGCGCTGGCCGGCGTCCCCTACGACATCGATCCCGGGTTCGTGGCCCGCGAGCTGGGGTTCTCCCGCATCGCCGAGAACAGCGTGGACGCCGTCTCCGACCGCGACTTCGTCGTCGAGTTCCAGGCGGCGGCGGCGATCACGATGATGCACCTGTCGCGCCTGGCCGAGGAGATCGTCCTGTGGTCGAGCGACGAGTTCGGCTTCGTGGGGCTGCCGGAGGAGTTCGCTACGGGGTCGAGCATTATGCCCCAGAAGCGGAACCCGGACGTCGCCGAGCTAGCCCGCGGGAAGACGGGCCGCGTGTACGGCAACCTGATCGCCATTCTGACGACACTGAAAGCGCTCCCCCTGGCCTACAACCGCGACCTCCAGGAGGACAAGCAGCCACTGTTCGACACAGTCGACACGCTGACCTCGACGCTGGAGGTGATGGCGGCGATGCTGCCGGCCCTCCGTATCGACCCGCTGCTGCCGGAGGCAGCGGCCAGCGGCTCCTACATCCTGGCTACGGACGTCGCCGACTACCTCGTGCGCCGGGGCGTGGCCTTCCGCGACGCCCACCAGGCGGTCGCGGAGCTGGTGCGCTACGCCCAGATGGAGGGGAAGTCGCTGCCGGAGCTGACGCTGGAGGAGTACCGTCGTTTCTCGCCCTCGTTCGACGAGGACGTGCTCGCGCTCGACCTGAGGTCGGCGCTAGCGGCGCGGGACGCGCCGGGCGGCACCTCGCCGCGGCGCGTCGAAGAGGCGCTCAAGCGGGCGCGGGAGCGGCTGGGCTAGTGGCGGCCGGCGTCAAGCTCGCCCCGTCGATCCTCTCGGCCGACTTCGCGCGGCTGGGGGAGCAGGTGCGGGAGGCGGAGGCGGCCGGCGCCGATGCGATCCACATCGACGTGATGGACGGCCGCTTCGTGCCGCCGATAACGCTGGGCCTGCCCATCGTGGAGGCGGTTCGACGCGTGACGGGGCTGCCGCTGGACGTCCACCTGATGATCGTGGAGCCGGAGCGCCACGCCGGCGCGTTCATGGACGCCGGCGGCGACATCATCAACGTGCACGTGGAGGCGACGGCGCACCTGCACCGGATCGCGCGAGAGGTACGGGGGCGCGGCAAGCTGGCCGGGGCCTGCCTCAACCCCGGCACCGGCGTCGACGTCCTTCAGCCGCTGCTGCCGGAGCTCGACCAGGTCATCGTGATGAGCGTAAACCCGGGCTGGAGCGGCCAGAAGTTCATCGAGTCGGCGCTGCCCAAGGTGCGACGCCTGCGACAGCTCATCGACGAGGCGGGGCTGGCCACGGAGATCGAGATCGACGGCGGGGTGACGGCCGGCAACGCGCCGGTCTGCGCCGCCGCCGGCGCCACGTCGCTGGTCGCCGCCTCGGCCGTCTTCAACGAGAGCGCATCGGTAACGGAGAACATCTCGCGGCTGCGTGAAGCGCTGGCGGGTGTGGACCTCCCTGCCGGCAGGCAGGGGCGGGTTAGAGGCTAGCGTCGGGGTCTGAAGACCCCGACCTACAACTGGGGTCAAGGCGGGTTAGACGGCGGCCTTGAACTGGGTGCGCAGGCAGCGCGTGCAGACCTTCAAGCGCATCGTCTGACCGGCAACGCGGAACGTCCGCTTCTGGACGTTCGCCTTGAACGTGCGGTTCGTCCTCGGGGCCTTGCGTTCCCATCGCCCCGAGTGCTTGTGCCGTATGTTGCGGCCGAAGCTCGTGCCCTTGCCGCAGACGTCGCATCTGGCCATATCGCTCGCCTTTACGCTCTGAAGTCGCGTGATAGAATGGGACGGAACGCATGATAACACCCGCATCCGGCAGCGGCAAGGCGATTCCTCCCCCCTCTCGTATCCCCAGCAGGCGATGACGACCCGCGCGACCATCGAGGCGCTGTCCGGTGGCCAGTTGCGCGACATGTTCGGCGCCGCCGCGGGCTGGCTGGAGAAAAACGCGGACTCGGTCAACGCGATCAACGTCTTCCCCGTCCCTGACGGCGATACCGGCACCAACATGTACCTGACGATGCGCTCCGTGATGGAGGAGGCGCAGAAGTCGCCGGAGGAGGGCGCCGCCGCTATCATGGCCGCGATGTCACGCGGGGCGCTGATGGGCGCCCGCGGCAACTCCGGCGTCATCCTGTCGCAGATCATCCGCGGGATGACCGCCGGCATCGGCGAGTCTGACAGCGTGGACGCGCCGACTCTTGTACAGGCGCTGGAGGAAGGCGCGACCGCCGCCTACAAGGCCGTGACGACACCGGCCGAGGGAACGATCCTGACGGTTGTCCGCGAGGCGGCTGCGGCGGCGAAGGCGTCGCTCGAGGCCGGTGCCGGAGATGTCATCGCCGTCGTCGAGGCGACGCTGGCGGAGGCGGAGGCCAGCCTGGAGCGGACGCCGGAGCTGCTGCCGGTGCTCAAGGAGGCGGGCGTCGTCGACGCCGGCGGCAAGGGGCTCGTCGTCCTGCTGGACGGGATGTCGCGGCACCTGAAGGGCGAGCCCATGGAGGCGCCGAGCGGCGCCCCGGAGGGCCAGGTCGGCCGCGACTGGCTGACGGTGACGGTGCGCGTCCACGAGCAGGAGGAATCGCTGTACGGCTACTGCACGGAGCTGCTCGTCGCCGGTGAGTCGCTGGCCGCGGACTCCGCGCGCAACCGCATGATGGAGCTGGGCGACTCCGTCCTCGTCGTCGGCGACGAGCGGCTGCTGCGCGTCCACGTCCACACCGACGACCCGGGGGCGGCGCTGAACTACGCGACGGGCATCGGATCCCTGATGCAGGTGAAGGTCGACAACATCCGCGAGCAGGCGGACCGCTTCCTGGAGCGGCACGAACGCCCGCCGGCCGCGGAGGCCGAGGCCGGGACGATATCGACCGTCGCGGTCGCGGCGGGCGAGGGGATGGCCTCCGTCTTCCGCAGTGTGGGTTGCACGAAGATCGTCTCCGGCGGCCCCACCATGAACCCCAGCACGCGGGACATCCTGGACGCTGTGGAGGCCTGCCCGTCCGACGACGTCGTGGTGCTGCCGAACGACAAGAACATCATCCTGGCCGCCCAGCAGGCCGTGGACCTGACGCAGAAACGGCTGCGAGTGGTGGAGACGCGCTCGATCCCCCAGGGGATAGCGGCGCTGCTGGCCGTGAACCCGGAGGGCGATGCGGACTCCAACGCGGCGGCGATGGAGGAGGCGCGCCAGGGAGTGGTGACCGTCGAGGTGTGCCGGGCTGCGCGCTCGACGAGCGTGGGCGGGGTGAAGGTGGCGGAGGGGCAGATCATCGCCATCGTCGACGACGAGCTGAAGCTGGCGGCCGAGACGGCGGAGGAAGGCGTCCTGCAGGCGCTGGCCGGGCTCGGCGAGGACGGCGGCAGCCTGGTCACGCTGTACTACGGCGCGGACACCGCCCAGGGCGACGCCGAGGCGCTGGGCGAGCGCGTGCGGGAGAGCCTGCCACGGTTCGAGGTGGAGGTGGTGTTCGGTGGCCAGCCGCACTACGACTACATCGTCTCGGTGGAATAGACCGGCGTGGGACAGGGCCACCCGCCCCGCGTCGCCGTTTCGTTTGAACACACGGTCGTGGCTGCTATACTGCGCCCATAAGGAGTGCACTTGGCCGTTCGCATAGTCACGGACACGACCGCCGACCTCCCCCTTAACTTCGCCAATGACCTGGGCATCGCCGTCGTCCCCCTCAGCGTCATCTTCGGCGCGGAGGTTTACCGCGAGGGAGTCGACATAAACCACGACTTGTTCTACGACAAGCTGGCCCACGGCAAGGTCCACCCGACGACCTCCGCGCCCTCCGTCGGCGACTTCCTGGAGGTCTACGAGCCTCTGCTCAAAGAGACCAACGAGATCGTCTCCGTTCACCTTTCGTCCAAGCTCTCGGCGACCTACAACAACGCGCTGCAAGCGGCGGAGATCCTGGCCGACCGGGGCGCCAGAGTGGAGGTGGTGGACTCGCAGGTAGTATCGCTGGGGTTGACGTTCGTGACCCTGGCGGCAGCGCGGGCCGCCCGCTCGGGCGCCGACATCGAGCAGGTGCGGGCCGTGGCCGAGAGCGCGATCAAGCGCATCCGCATCTACGTGATGCTGGACACGCTGGAGTACCTGCGTCGCGGCGGCCGAATCGGCCGCGGGCGCGCCTTCCTGGGGGCGATGCTCAGGGTAAAGCCGCTGCTCTCGATCCGCGATGGCGAGGTGCACCCCGAGGAGCGACTGCGTACGAAGGCCCACGCCATGGAGCGTCTGTTCCAGATCGCGACGTCCTATCCCAACGTGCGCGAGATCGCCATCGGCTATTCGACGAATCCGGGGGACGCGCACGATCTCCAGGTGCGGCTGGAGGAGGCCGTGCCCGGCGTGAACATCCTGGTGACGAGAGTGGGCCCGGTCATCGGTACGCACGCCGGCCCGGGCGTCCTGGCCATCGGCCTGCTGGAGGGGGAAGAGTAGCCGCTTGACGGACGCGGTCGAAAGGCTGCGCAAGGTCCTGTCGCTGGAGCGCAAGCGCGAGTTCGGGGACACGGCGGTAATCGGCGGTCTGGACTCGCACCTCCAGCACTTCCTGTCGGAGCAGCCTGTCCCCAAGACCCATCGCTTCCAGCGGGTGCTGCGCGCTCTGCCGCCCGGCGGCTACCACGCCCTGCACCCCGTCCAGCGCCGCACCGTGCTCGACGAGCTGGAGGCGTCGCTGGACGATCCGATCCCCGATGCGCCGGAGCCGGCGCCGCCGCTGACGAAACCCCCACGGCCGGCGCCTGGTGCCACTAACGGCGCGACGCGAGCGCCGAAACCAGCCGCGCGAGGCAAGGTGACGGTGCTCGGCACGCTGGACTCGCCCGTCGACGTGTTCAGCGGCGTGAGCCGGAACTACGCCGCGAAGCTCAAGCGCCTGGGCGTCGAAAGCGTGCGCGACCTCCTGTACCACTTCCCGTTCCGCTACAACGACTACTCGCAGGTGCGGCCGATATCGAAGCTCGTCGTCGGCGAGGAGCAGACGCTGCTGGCTGACGTCTTCTCGGCCGGCGCCGGCATGGTCGGGCGTCGCAAGGCCACGGAGGCCGTCGTCAGCGACAAGACGGGGACGCTGCGCGTCGTCTGGTGGGGGCAGACGTACGTCGCGCGGCAGCTGCGGGAAGGGATGAAGGTGGCGCTCAGCGGTAAAGTGACGGCCTACCGGGGCCTGCGCCAGATGGAGAACCCGGAGTGGGAGCCGCTGGAGGGCGACTCCGTCCACACGCGGCGGATCGTGCCGGTGTACCCGGCCACCAAAGACCTGCCCCAGCGTCTGCTGCGGCGGCTGGCCCGCGAGGCCGTGGACGCGTTCGCCGGCAAGCTGGTGGAGTCGCTGCCGGAGGACGTGCGGCGGGCGCTCAAGGCGCCGGCCGTGGTGACCGCGATGCGGGGGATGCACGCGCCGGAGTCGGCGGAGGAGGCGGCGGCGGCGCGGCGGCGGTTCGCGCTGGAGGAGCTGCTGTACATCGAGCTGGGCGTGGTCAAGCGTCGCAAGGAGTGGCAGGCGGCCGGCGCGGCGCCGGAGCTATCGCTGCCGGATGCCGTACGCCGCGGATTCGAGTCGTCCCTGCCGTTCGAGATGACGCAGGCGCAGCGGCGGGCCGTGGACGCCGTGCTGGGCGACGTAGCCGGCCGGGTGCCGATGAACCGCCTGCTGGAGGGCGACGTGGGCAGCGGCAAGACCGTCGTCGCGGCGATGGCGCTGCTCGCGGCCGTCGCCGCCCGCCACCAGGGCGCCATCATGGCCCCGACCGAGGTGCTGGCCGAGCAGCACTACCGTACGTTCTGCTCGCTGTTCGCCAGCGGCGAGGACGGGCTCTGGCGGGACGTGTTCACGCCGCCGTACCTGGAGCGGCCGCTGCGGGTGACGTTGCTGCGGGGCAGCCTGAAGGCCTCGGAGAAGGCGGCGGCGCAGGAGAGCATCGCCAGCGGCGAGACGGACATCGCCATCGGCACGCAGGCGCTGATCCAGGGCGACGTGGAGTTCGACCGGCTCGGCCTCGTCGTCGTCGACGAGCAGCACCGGTTCGGGGTCGAGCAGCGGGCCGCGCTGCGCGCGAAGGGGGCCAGCCCGCACGTGCTGGTGATGACCGCGACGCCGATCCCGCGCACGCTGGCGCTCACGGTGTACGGCGACCTGGACCTGACGGTGCTGGACGAGATGCCGCCGGGCCGCCCACCGGTGAAGACGTACCGCCTGCGAGCCAACCAGCGCCAGCAGGCGTACGACTTCCTGCGCAAGCAGGTGGCGGCCGGGCGTCAGGGGTACATCATCTGCCCGCTGGTCGAGGAGTCCGAGGCGGTGGCAGCGCGGGCCGCCGTCCAGGAGTACGAGCGTCTCTCGACGGAGGTGTTCCCGGAGCTGCGGATGGGGCTGCTGCACGGGCGCATGACGCCGGGCGACAAGGACTCGGTGATGCGCTCGTTCCGCGATGGCGACCTCGACGTGCTGGTGTCGACTGCCGTCGTCGAGGTCGGCGTCGACGTGCCCAACGCCACCGTCATGCTGGTCGAGGGCGCGGACCGGTTCGGGCTGGCCCAGCTGCACCAGTTCCGCGGCCGCGTACGCCGCAGCAGCACGCAGGCCTACTGCCTGCTGTCGTCGGACAACGAATCGGAGGAGGCGCAGGAGCGACTGCGCATCGTGGAGACGACGCACGATGGGTTCAAGCTGGCTGAGGAGGACCTGCGCATTCGCGGCGAGGGCGAGTACTTCGGGACGCGCCAGTCTGGGTTGCCTGACCTCAAGGTCGCGCGGCTGACCGACGTGGCCCTGATCGAGCAGGCGCGGGGGGAGGCCACGCGGCTCCTCGACGAGGACCCGGAGCTGTCGCGGCCGGAGCACGCGGCGCTGGGCGCGCGCGTGAGCGAGCTGTGGGCGCGGATCACGGCGGAGGCGTCCTAGCGGCAGAGCTGCGTGGCAGGGTCGCGCCCAGCCGCGACGATTGGTAGAATCGACCCGTAAACGCCGCCCCTCGGGGCGGTTGGTGCTTTCAGGAGACCGATGATCAAGCACGAGCTGGAGCGGCTGGTAACCGAGGCGGTGCGCAGGGCGCAGGACGCCGGCGACCTACCCGCCCTGGCGCTGCCCGAGATGCCCCTGGAGCGGCCCCAGCGTCCGGGGCACGGAGACTACGCCTCCAGCCTGGCCATGCGGCTGGCCCGCTCGGCCGGGATGAAACCGCTGGACATCGCCTCCGCCATCGCCAGGCACGTCGAGGTCGACGGTTCGCTGGCGGAGGTGGACGTGGCGCCGCCCGGGTTCGTGAACTTCCGTCTGACCCCGCAGTGGCTCTCGTCGCAGGTCGATGAGGTGCTGAAGGCCGGCGAGCGGTTCGGGAACGTGACGATAGGCGGCGGCAAGTCGCTGCAGGTGGAGTATGTCTCCGCGAACCCGGTGGGGCCGATCCACGTCGGCAACGGGCGCGGCCTGGCGCTGGGCGACACGCTGGCCGGCGTCCTGGCCGCCGCCGGATTCGAGGTGCAGCGCGAGTACCTGGTGAACGACGCCGGGACACAGACGCAGACGTTCGCCGCCACCCTGTACGCCCGCTATCAGCAGCTGTTCGGGCGCGAGGTGGAGATCCCGGAGGGCGGCTACCCGGGTGAGTACATGGCCGATCTGGCCGAGCGACTGAAGTCGGAGAAGGGCGAATCGCTGCTGGCGCCGGAGGGCGAGCCCTACCCGCCAGAGGTGCACGACCTCGGTGTCCGGTACATGATGGACGCCATCAAGGAGGACCTGGCGCTGGTCGGCGTCCGCTACGACAACTGGTTCTCGGAGCGCTCCCTGTACAGCGACGGTACGTACGAGAAGGCGATCGCGCACCTGCGCGAGGGCGGCTACGTCACGGAGCGCGAGGGGGCGGTCTGGCTCGCCTCGTTTGAGCTGGGAGACGAGAAGGACAGCGTGCTCGTTCGCTCCACCGGCCAGCCGACGTACTTCGCCTCGGACATCGCCTACCACTACGATAAGTTCCTGCTGCGCGGCTTCCAGCGCGTGATCAACGTCTGGGGCGCCGACCACCAGGGCCACGTGCCGCGGATGAAGGCGGCCGTGAAGGCCCTCGGGGTTGACCCCGAGCGGCTGACGATAATCGTGTACCAGCTGGTGACGCTGAAGCGCGGCGATGAGGTGGTGCGGCTGTCCAAGCGCGCCGGCGAGATCATCACCCTGCGCGAGGTCGTCGAGGAGGTGGGCGCCGACGCCGTGCGCTTCTTCTTCGTGTCGCGGGCGGCGGACTCGCACATGGACTTCGATCTCGAGCTGGCGAAGCGGCAGAGCGCCGAGAACCCCGTGTACTACGTGCAGTACGCCCACGCCCGCATCGCCGGCATCCTGTCGCACGCCAGGGAGCGCATCGCCTCCTTCGACGACGGCGACGTGTCGCTGCTCACCCACGAGTCGGAGCTGGCCCTGATCCGCAAGATGCTGCAGCTTCCGGAGCTGGTGGAGACCGTCGCCGAGAGCCTGGAGCCGCACCAGCTGCCGTACTACGCGATGGACCTGGCGACCGCGTTCCACGACTTCTACGAGAAGTGCCGCGTAGTTTCGGAGGACGAGGCGCTGTCGCGGGCGCGGCTCAAGCTGTGCGCGGCGGCGAAGCTGGTACTGGCGCGGGCGCTGGGGCTGATGGGCGTGAGCGCGCCGGAGCGGATGTAGCCGGGCGTTGCCGGACCTCCCGCTGTCCGCGACCGGCAAGACCGCCGAGGAGGTCGCGCGGGCCTGCGCCCAGAAGGCCGGCCGCGTGATCATGGCCGCGTTCATCTACGGGACGGGCGGCGAACGCGGGGTGAAGGGTCGTGGCAACTTCGTGACGGAGACGGACCTGTCGGCGGAGGCGGTGACGCTGGACATCCTGCGCGAGGAGTACCCGGACCACGACGTGCTGTCCGAGGAGACCGCCTCTGACGTGCGCGGCGACGGCTGGATGTGGGTCGTGGACCCGCTGGACGGGACGCACAACTTCTCGCAGGGGATACCGCACTTCGCCTTCAACATCGCGCTCTGTTACGAACGCGAGCCGCTGCTGGGGCTGACGTTCCCTCCGGCCACGGGCGAGGAGTACTTCGCGCAGGCGGGCCGCGGGCTGACCGTTCGCGGCAAGCCGGCGCGGGTCTCGAACGCGCAGCGGGTAAAGGACAGCATGGTCGCCATCGGCCTGGGGTACGACGACCTGAAGGCGCAGCGGATACTCGAGCTGGCGACCGACCTCTGGCCGATGGAGGGGCTCCGCGACATGGGCAGCGCCGCCCTGGGCCTGGCCTACGCCGCCAGCGGCCGCTTCGACGTGTTCATCCACCACTCGCTGTATCCCTGGGACGTCGCGGCGGGGATCGTGCAGGTGCGCGAGGGCGGCGGCGCCGTCATCGACCGCGACGGCGAGCCGGTCGGCATCGACAGCGCCGGCGCCATCGCCGGCGCGCCGGAGGCCGTGGCCGACATGCTCTCCCTCGTCCGCGACCGGGCCTGGCGGGAGTAGGGCCGCACGGCCGGCGGGCACGATGGCGCCCTAGTCGTCCCGCTCGTGCTGAGCCTGTCGAAGTACGAGCGGCTCACCCTTCGACAGGCTCAGGGTGAGCGGGCGTGGGTGGTTAAGGTGAGCCCTTCGCGGGAGGTCCTTCGCTTGCCGCGGCGCCTGCGTGGTCCGGCCCGCCCACCCGCCCGGATGCTGTACTGCGCCTTGAAAGGCGCAGCTTAGACCGAGCCCTCTCCCTGGCCCCTCTCCCGCCTGCGGGAGAGGGGCGACCGACAGGTCGGGGTGAGGGCCTGCCCGCTGAGTCTCGCTGGCGGAGGCTAGCCCTCGTCCTCCTCACGCATCGCGCGGAACAGCGGGATGGGCGAGGGGATGCCGCGGATGACGGCCGGGCCGAGCGGTTCGAAAACGATGCCCTCGAGGTCGTCGGCGGCCTGGTTGACCGTCGCCTCGGAGGTGATGACCTCGCCGGGGGCGGCGAGGTCGACGATGCGGGCGGCGATGTTCACGTCGTTGCCCACGAGGTCGTCGCCGCGGGGCACGGGGCGGCCGCTGTGCACGCCGATGCGCACCCACAGGGGAAAATCGGCGCTGGCGGCCTCCGCCTCGAACCGCTCCTGGAGGGCGAGGCCGGTCTCGATGGCGTCGCAGGGTCCGTCGAAGGAGAGCATCAGCCCATCGCCCAGCTCCTTGACGATGCGCGAGCCGGCCGGAAGGGCCTCGCGGACTATGCGCTCCTGGGCGGCCAGCAGCTGGAGCGCCACGGCGTCGCCGTGGAGGGCGGTGTACTCGGTGAAGCCGACGAGATCGGTGAACATGATGGTGCACTCCGCCGCGGCGACGGTGGCCGGGGCTTCGGCGTTCACGTGGGTTCCACGTCGATCTTGCCGGAGACGGTGGTCACCTCCAGGGGGAAGTCGGAGCCGGTGGGGCAGTCGCATTCCACCTTGCCGCTGAGGGAGCGCAGGTGGGGGTCGGGCAGGCGGTCGCCGGCGATCTTGACGTTGACGCCGCCGGAGACCGACCGCACCTTGACGGCGTCCGACCCGTCGGTGCCCACTTCGATGTTGCCGGAGACGGTACGCACGGTCACCGCGCCGGCCGTCCGGTCCAGGTGGACGTGGCCGGAGACGGTGTCGGCCTGGGCGGCGCCCGTCTTGCCGGCTTCGATGTGGCCGGACTTCGTGGTCAGCCGGCAGCTGCCATCGCAAGAGCCGACCTCCAGGTCCCCGGAGATGGAGCGCGCGTCCACGCTCTCCGCCTCCTCCACGCGGATGTCGCCGGAGGCGGTGGCGAGGCGGGCGGGGCCGAAGCGGCCGCGCAGGTCGACGTTGCCGGAGATGGTACCGACGGCCACGCTGGTCCCGGCCGGGCAGCGCACCTCGATGTTCTGGGAGCCGCCGCGACGCGAACGCACTTCCAGCGCCGGGCCGCGCTCGTGACCGTGGTGCTTGTGGACGGGACCGCCAAGGACGGCCTGCAGGATGGCCTTCACCGGGCCCTTGTGGCGCCGGGAGCGCCGCCGCTCGCGAGGACGCTCATCCTCCGGGTCGTTCTCGCCCGTCCTCAGCTCGGCGCGGGCGGTATCGGAGATCTCGACGTCGGCGCGCTCCTCGGCGATGACGGTAACGTCGCCGGAGGAGGAGGCGACGTGCAGGATGTAGCCTTCCGGCAGTTCGTGTGTCGTCGTCATGGCGACACCAGTTTAGCGCAACGGGTAAGGCGCCGGTGTGACCGCGCTCACAGGTGGATTCGGCGACTGGATGGTGCTATCCATAAACCGTAGCGACGGCTGATGCAACGGTAACGACTCCCGTCGTCCGAGCCGCTTCAGCCAGCGATCCGTTCGCACTGAGCCTGCCTGCCGGCAGGCAGGCCGGTTTGTCGAAGTGCTTCGTCGATACGTACGAACACGAAGGCTGTCCGCTATGCGCACAAAGGTGCGATTACGACGCGCTGGCGAAGCCCTTCGACTCGCCCTCCGTCCGCCCCTGGCGGACTCCGGGCGGCTCAGGGAGAACGAGTTGGGCTAACCAGTGTCGCGAAAGATGTCGGCACATCCACGAGAATAGTACAGATTAGAGCCCCTTGACGAAGCGCCGGATGCGCTCCAGCCCCTCTTCCAGGAGCGGGCGTGGCGCCGCGTAGCAGGCGCGTACGTGGCCGCGGCCGCAATCGCCGAAGGCGGAGCCGGGGATGACCGCCACCTTCTCCTCCATCAGGAGGCGCTCCGAAAACTCCACGTCGTCGAGGCCGGTGGAGCGGACGGAGGGGAAGGCGTAGAAGGCGCCGTGGGGGTCGAAGCAGGTGAGCCCCATGTCGTTGAGCGCGGACACGATGAGGCGGCGGCGGGAGTCGAAGTCGGCGATCATGCGCTGGCTCTCCTCCTCGCCGGTTCGGATCGCCTCCAGGGCGGCGTACTGGGCCGGCGTGGGCGCCGACATGATGATGTACTGGTGGATCTTCATCATCGCTTCCAGGAGCTCGGCCGGAGCGCACACCCAGCCGACGCGCCAGCCGGTCATAGCGTAGGCCTTGGAGAAGCCGCCCAGGAGGATGGTGCGCTCTCGCATGCCGGGGAGGGAGGCGAAGCAGTTGTGGGGCAGGCCGTAGGACAACCGGTCGTATATCTCGTCGGACACCACGATGAGGTCCCGCCGGGCGGCCAGGTCGGCGATGCCGGTGAGCCCCTCGCGGGTCATCTGGGCACCGGTGGGGTTGGAGGGGTAGCCCAGTAGGATGCCCTTGGTCCGATCGGTGCAGTGTGCCTCCAGGTCGTGGGCGCTAACGCGGAAGTCGGTCTCCATGCCGGTGGCCACGGGAACGAAATTGCCCCCGGCCAGCTGGCAGGTGGGGAGATAGGCCACGTAGTAGGGGTCGGCGGAGAGCAGTTCGTCGCCGGGGTTGAGGATGGTCATGAGGGCGAGGAGGAGACCTTCGGATACGCCGATGGTTATCAGGATCTCGTTGCGGGGGTCGTAGCGGACGCCGTAGAGCCGGTCCAGGTGATCGGACACCGCTTCGCGGAGCTCGATGAGGCCGTAGTTCGACGTGTAGTGGGTGTGGCCGGCCTGAACCGCCTGGAACGCGGCCTCGCTGAAGCGCTCGGGCGTCACGAAATCGGGCTCGCCGACGCCGAGGGAGATAACGCCGTCCATGTTGGTGATCAGTTCGAAGAAGCGGCGAATTCCGGAGGACGGGAGCGTGCGGACCCTATCGGATATGTACTCCGGCTTGATGGTATACGAACTCTCAGTCACTCTGCGGTGGCCTCCGAAGGACGCGTCGGGCGGGGAAAAGGAGTCGCTGCGCCGTTCCGATAATCGTAGCAGAGGCGCGGCGCGGTGTCATCCCGCACGGGCCGGGATGTGTATCTGTGACAGCCGAACGTTTGGCTTTGGTTAAAGTTGCGTTCAAGGCGAAACGCAGGCGGCTACGCGCGGCTCTTAAATAACAGCCGGCGCAGTATTCGGGGTCGGGCAGATGGGGCGCCGGCGGGCCGCCGGGGCGGTCAACGTATCGAGGAGATGGTCAAGCTGGAGGCGGTTCCACCGGTGCGAACGGAGACGTTCGCGCGTAAGAAGCGTCAGCACCGCGCGTTCGCGCTGGCGCGCATAGCCCTCGTTCTGCTGTTTATCGGCTTGTGGGGGACGCTATTCGTCGCCGGCTACCCCATGCCCTACGCCTTCGCCCTGGTGCTGATGGCGGAAGCGTCCACGCTGTTCGCCTATCGCTGGCTGATGGAGCGCGTGCGGGCGGAGCGAACCCTGGACCACCTGCACTACGGCCTGCTGGCGATGGAGCTGGGGTTCCACACGGCCATCGTCTATTTCCTGGGCGGGCTGAGCTGGCTGGGCGCGGTGGCCTACATCTACGGCCTGATGTACGCCACGGTGTTTCTCTCCTGGCGCGGCGCCACGCTGTTCATGGTGGCGGTGTGCGCCTCGTTCGTCACGCTGGTATCGCTGGACGCCGCCAACACCATTCCGCACCAGTGGTACCTGCCCCAGGGCCCGGAGCGGTTCCGCGACATGGAGTTCATCGTCACCACGACGCTGGCCTTCGTGGGGGTGCTGGCCACGGTGACGTTCTGGATGGTGTTCATCGGCAACGAGGTGCGCCGCGAACGCGACGACGCGCTGCGGGCGAACGAGGAGCTGCTGGCCGCCGAGGGGCGCCTGCGGGCGCTGAACGAGGAGCTGGAGCGCAAGGTGGAGGAGAGGACGGAGGCCCTCTTGCGACGGGCCGAGACCGACCAGCTCACCGGCCTGCTCAACCGAGGCGCCATCAGCCGCCGCATGCGAGAGCTTCTGGCCCTGGCCCAGCGCGGACGCCGCTCGATGGCGGTGATCATCGCCGATGGCGACAACTTCAAGGAGTGCAACGATCGTGGCGGGCACCCCTACGGCGATCGTATCCTGCAGTTCCTCTCGCGCGGTCTGGTCGACAGGTCCCGGGACACGGACCAGATCGGCAGGATGGGCGGCGACGAGTTCCTTATCGTCCTGCCTGACACCGACGCCCCTGGCGCCGTGCGCATGTGCAGCCGGGTCGCCCGTTACATCCGCGACAGAACGGAGGAGGTCTGGGCGGACCTTCCCGTGCCGACGCTGAGCTTCGGGATCGCCGTGTACCCGAGCTCCGGGACGAGCATGGACGATCTGATCCGCGCCGCCGATCAGGCCATGTACCGGGCCAAGCGGGAGGGCGGGAACCGCTGGTGTCTGGGGGCCGGCCTGACGGAGGAAGCGGCCAGCCAGAAGCCGGCAAGGTCCGCCTAAGCCACCGGCGGTTTGCGTCCGAAGTACAGTCCGTAGCCCGTGTGCGCCTCGAATACGCGCTGGGCCTCGCCCATCTCCCGGCGGTAGACCGCCTGTCGCATCTCCCGGTCGAAGATGGAGGCGAAGAACGGCTTCAGGGCGCGGAATCCGTCCACCTGGAGCTGCTCCATTATCTGCTGACGCGTCGGCACGTCCCCGGTCTCGACGCGGATCGAGGTGAAGCCGCCGTCCTCCAGGAGCCGCCGGTGCTCCGCCGGGTCGACGGGGACGGCCAGGAAGCCGGGCACCCGTTGCGCGGCGCCGCGCAACGCGGAAAGCAGGTCGGCCGGCGGCGTCTCCAGGAACGTAATCTCGTTGAGGGCGACAAATCCGCCGGGCTTGAGCACCCGGTGGAACTCGGCCAGCGGGGTGGCCTTGTCCTCCAGGAAGGCGAGGATCGACTCGCAGATTACGCCGTCGAACGCCGCGTCGGCGAAGGGTAGGCGGCGGGCGTCGGCCAGCGCCAGCTCTACGCTCGACTCGACCTTCGACGATCGGGCGCGCTGCCGGGAACGGGCGATGAGGTGCGGCTCGAGGTCCGCTGCCGCGACGAATACGCCGTGCTCCTTCGCGACCGTGCAGGCGGTGTAGCCGCTGCCGCAGCCCACTTCCAGGATGCGCTGGCCCGGCTGGAGCTCGCACATCTCGATGAGGTCACGCGTGGCCTGGAGGCCGCCGCGGTGCCCGACGACACCCATCTCCCGCGTCCGCTTGAGGAAGTGGGCATAGCGCTCGAATGTGTCTGCCGTAACGGGCGCGGGCTGCGGCAGCGTCTCGCTCATGCTGACGATTGTAGCGGGCGCGTCAAGCGCCGTGCTGGCGCTGCTCCGCGTAGCCGCGGGCGCTCACCGGCCAGACGTCGACGACGGTGTCGCCATCGACGGCGTAGAGGACGTCGTGCAGGTTGATCGTCGGGTCGACGTGCGACGGCCAGAGCTGGATGCGGTCGCCGGGCTGGTGGGGCGCGCCGGCCGGCAGGCTGATCGAGGCGTGCTCGTCGCTGAGGAAGACCACGCTCGCGCCCTCGACGTCGCGAACGTCGGGGTTGCCGTGGTCGTACGTACAGGACTTGTGCCCGCAGTCGGCAACGCACATCGCCGCGCTGGGGCGGCTGAGGACGGTGCCCAGCAGCGACAGCGCCTGCTCGAACGGCAGGCCCAGCCTGGCGTAGGCGGTGTCCATGAGGACGTAGGAGCCGGCCTGGATCTCCGTGACGCCCTCGATGCGACCGGTGATGTCGAACGTGCCGGTGCCGCCGGCGCTGACGATGTCGCAGGGCAGGCCGGCCTCGCGCACCAGCCGGACGCTGGGCAGCAGCCGGTCTACGACGGCGGCGCGGGTTGTGGTCTCGCGGCTGGCCCGGTCCTCGAGGCCGACGGCGTGGCCCTCGTAGCCCATCAGGCCGCGCAGGGAGACGCCGGTCGTGTCGGCGGCGCGGCGGGCCAGGGCCAGCGCCGGCTCGCCGGGGGCGACGCCGCAGCGAAACCCGATGCTCACTTCGACCAGCACGCCGACCTCGCTGCCGGCCGCGCTGGCCGCGGCCGCGATCTCGTCCAGCCCGCGGCCGGAGTCGACGGCGACGGTGATGCTGACCTGTCGCGCCAGCTCGGCGACGCGGGCCGCTTTGTCGGCGCCGATCACCTGGTTGGCGATGAGGATATCGTCGCAGAACTCCGCCGCGACCTCCGCCTCGGCGACGGTGGCGCAGGTGAGGCCGGCGCAGGAGCCGGCCTCGAGCTGTCGGCGGGCGATCTCCGGCGTCTTGTGGGCCTTGAAGTGGGGCCGCAGCTTGCAGGGCCCCTCCGCGAAGAACTCCGCCATGCGCTGGATGTTGCGCTGCATCGCGGCCACGTCCACCAGCAGCGCGGGCGTGGGTATGTCGGCGATCGTGCGGGGGAGGGTCACGTCACCTCCGGGTGCTGGGTGTGCCAGTCCGTGGCCTGCTCGTAGGCGTAGGCGGTGCGGAACAGCGAGGGCTCGTCGAACGGTTTGGCGAGCACCTGCAGGCCGATCGGGAGACGCTTGCCGTCGACGTCGCTGAAGCCGCAGGGGATGGACATGCCCGGCAGCCCGGCGATGTTCACGGGGATCGTGCAGACGTCGCTGAGGTACATCTGCAGCGGGTCGTCCACCTTCTCGCCGATCTTGAACGCCGGCGTCGGCGAGACCGGCGCCACCAGCACGTCGTGGTCCTGGAAGGCGGCGTCGAACTCGCGGCGGATGAGCGTGCGCACCTTCTGCGCCTTCACGTAGTAGGCGTCGTAGTAGCCGGCGGAGAGGGCGTAGGTGCCCAGCATGATGCGGCGCTTCACCTCCTCGCCGAAGCCGAACTGGCGCGTCTTCTCCATGTCGTCCCACATCCCGGGCCCCTCGCCGTACGAGTAGCCGTACTTCACGCCGTCGTAGCGGGCTAGGTTAGCCGACGCCTCCGAGGGGGCGATGATGTAGTACACGGCCAGCGCGTAGGGCGTCGACGGCAGCGAGACCTCCCAGTCGACGATCGCGCCCAGGTCGGCCATCTTGCCGACGGCGGCGCGCACGGCGTCGCGGACGTCGGCGTCCATGCCTTCGACGAAGTACTCCATCGGCACGCCGACCCGCAGGCCCTTCAGGTCGCCGCTGAGGGCGGCGGTCACGTCGGGGACCTCCAGCGGCGCCGAGGTGGAGTCGTTCGCGTCGTGGCCGGCGATCGCCTGGAAGACCAGCGCGGCGTCGCGGACGGAGCGGGTCATCGGGCCGATCTGGTCCAGCGACGACCCGAAGGCGACGAGACCGTAGCGCGACACGCGGCCGTAGGTCGGCTTGAAGCCGACGATGCCGGAGAGGCAGGCCGGCTGCCGGATCGAGCCGCCGGTGTCGGAGCCGAGAGCGTAGCAGGCCATGCCGGAGGCCACTGCGGCCGCCGAGCCGGCCGAGGAGCCGCCGGGCACGCGGTCGGGGTCCCAGGCGTTGCGCGTGGGCCCGAAGGCGGAGTTCTCGCCGGAGGAGCCCATCGCGAACTCGTCCATATTGGTCTTGCCCAGCATCACCAGGCCGGCGTCCTTCAGCCGCTCGATCACCGTCGCGTCGTACAGCGGGACGAAGTTCTCGAGGATGCGCGAGCCGCAGGTGGTGCGGACGCCCTTCGTGCTGACGACGTCCTTGATGGCGGCGGGGATGCCGGTGAGGGGGCCCGCCTCGCCGCGGGCGATGCGCTCGTCGGCGGCCTGCGCCTGGGCCAGCGCGCCGTCTTCGGTGAGTGTGAGGAAGGCGTGAATGCGGTCGTCCAGCGCGGCGATACGCTCGAACGCCGCCTTCGTCAGCTCGACCGATGACACCTCGCGCCTGGCGAGTAGGCCGGCGGCTTCGTGCGCGGTCAGGTAGTGAAGGTCAGTGGTCATGGAGCGTCGAGATTGGAGGTTGGAGGTTGGAAGCGCCGGGCCTCGTCGGGGTGGCGGGGCTGAAAGCTGCGGACTTCAGTCCGCAGTCGGGGGACTTCTTGTCGCTCATTCCAGCACGGCGCGCACACGGAAGCGGTCGTCCTCGCGCCTGGGGGCGTTGGCCAGCACGTCTTCCTTGTCGAACGAGGGGCGAGGCTCGTCCTCGCGCATCACGTTCTGCATGTCGAGAGTGTGGGCGGTGGGCGGCACGGCCTCGGTGTCCAGCTCCTTGAGCCGATCGAAATAGTCCAGGATGTCGGAGAGCTGGACCTGGAAGCGCGCGACCTCCTCGTCGGTGACGCCGACGCGGGCCAGCCTGGCGATGTGTCGGACCTGCTCCGGGGTAAGGGACAAGAGAACGCTCCTGAACGTGGGCGGGACAAGCAGCAACCATTATAGCAGCGGGACGTTGTACAGAAAGGCCGGCTCTTCCGGGAGCCGGCCTGCCTACGATAGCATGAGCAACGCTGTGAGCGAGAAGCGACCCGTAGAGACGGCCGACAAGCGGGCGTCGCTGGGCCACCCGAGCCAGGTGTGGACGCGGGGGCTGGAGCGGCGGCTGGAGATAATGCGCCGCCACGTCCCGCTGGAGGGCCGGCGCATTCTGGACGCCGGCTGCGGCGTCGGCGCCTTCGTGCGGCGCCTCGGCGAGTTCTCGTCCGATGTCTACGGGTTCGACATCGACGAGGAGCGCGTGCGAGAGGGCGCGGGCCAGGTCCCCAACCTGGTCCTCTCCGTGGGCGAGAGCATCCCCTTCGCGGACGACACGTTCGACGTCGTCCTTCTGCACGAGGTGCTCGAGCACGTCACCAACGACGTCGAGACGCTGCGCGAGGTGCGACGCGTGTTGCGGCCGGGCGGCAGAGCCGTGGTGTTCTGCCCGAACCGCCTCTACCCGTTCGAGACGCACGGCATCTTCCTGGGCAAACGCTATGTGTTCGGGAACGTGCCGTTGGTCAACTGGACGCCGGACCTCCTGCGAAACCGGCTGGTGCCCCACGCTCGGGCGTATACCTATCGCGGGCTGCGACGCGTGTATCGAAAGGCCGGCCTGCGGGCGCGTCTGCACGACTACGTCTACCCCGGGTTCGATCACGTGATGGCGCGGCGGAAGGTCGTCGGCAGGGCGTTGCGGGCTTTGCTCTACCCGCTGGAACACACGCCGCTGCGAATCTTCGGGCTGTCCCACTTCGTTGTACTAGAGAAGGTTTAGCTCCCAATGCCGGATGTCCACAGGTACCGAAGGAACCGCGTAAAGCGGGCCGCCATCCAGCGCGCCCGGACCGTTCGCGCGCGCTGGCACGGCCTGTTGGTATTCGCGATGTTCTGCGGCCTGGGCGGAATCGCCACCGTGGCCGCCATCGCCTTCCTGATCTACCAGAACTACGCACACGATCTCTTGCCGCCTGAGGAGGCCATCGCCAACTCGACGATTGGGACAACCATAGCCTACGACCGCAACGGCGAGTTCCTGTACGAGTACGCCGCCTTTGGCGGCCTACGCAACCCGGTGCCGCTGGAAGAGATATCGCCGTACATTATCGACGCGACCATATCGACCGAGGATCAGAGCTTTTATGGGAACCCGGGCGTGAACTTCAGAGGACTGGCGCGGGCGGCCATGGAGAACCTGACACCGTTCGGACCGGGCTGGTTCGAGGGCAGCGGTGGCAGCTCCATCACCCAGCAGCTCGTGAAGAACGTCTACATCGATGCCGAGGACCGCTTCGACCGTCGGGTGGAGCGCAAGGTCAAGGAGACGGTCATCGCCGTCGAGCTCAAGCGGAAATACTCTGACGACCAGATCCTTGAGTGGTACCTGAACACCATCGATTACGCCAATCAGTCGTTCGGCGTGCAGGCGGCGTCCCAGCGATACTTCGGAGTGAGCGCGAAGGACCTTACGCTCGCCCAGGCGGCGATGCTGGCCGGCATCCCCCAGGCGCCCGGCGACTACACGCCGGTGTTGTCTGATAATCAGAAGCGGGCGAAGGCGCGTCAGCGAGAGGTACTGAACCTCATGGTGAGGCACGACTACATCACGCAGCACGAAGCGAATGTGGCTGCGTCGGAAGAGCTGGTATATGAGACACCGGAATTCTTCATCCGGGCGCCCCACTTCGTTAGCGACTACCTGCCGGACCGGGTCCAGAAGATGTGCGAGCACGGGATGTTCGACACCCCGGGCAGCCTCCCCTGCGACAAGGTGGTGTACCAGGGCGGCCTGCGCATCACCACCACGCTGGACATGGGGCTGCAGCGGATCGGCGAGGGCATCGTCGAGAGCATCATCAGCGACAACGAAAGCCGGTTCGGCGGGCACGACGGCGCCATAACAGCCCTCCGCAACGGCACCGGCGAGATCCTGGCCTACGTCGGGAGCCGGGACTTCTTCCGGGAGGACATCGACGGGCAGGTCGACATCATCTCGGCGGACCGTTCCCACGGCTCCACGATGAAGCCGTTCACGTACCTGACGGCGTTCCAGCAGGGCTGGGTCCCTTCCACCATCGTGCGCGACGCGCCGCTCAAGCTGGATGTGGGCGGACGCCAGCGCGCCGTGAACAACTGGAACTTCTCCCACATGGGGAACATCACGGTCCGCAAGGCTCTCTCCGAATCGGTGAACGTACCGGCGGTGAACACGGTGATGGAGGTGGGGATACCGGAGTACCAGGCCACCGCCCACGCGCTGGGCATTACCGGCCTGCAGCGAAACGACTGTGGCCCGACGATCACCCTGGGCGCCTGCGAGATCAAGATGATCGACCAGGCGTACGCCTTCAGCACCCTGGCCAACAACGGCAACATGCGGGGCATCCCTTCGACGGAGAACCTGCCGGACGGCTTCCGGCCGCTGGACCCCGTCGCCGTCCTGAAAATCGAGGACTCTGAAGGCAACGTGCTGTACGAGTTCAAGGAGCCCGAAGAGGAGCAGGTGGTCAAGGCCGAGCATGCCTACATGGTCACCGACATACTGTCGAACGAGGCGATCCGCTGGAGCAGCCTCACCTTCGGCTGGGACGCCGCCTCCAAGACGGGGACCAGTGAGGACTTCCGCGATAACGTCGTCGTCGGGTACTCGGCCGGGCCGGAAGGGATAGCGGTCAACGCCTGGATGGGGAACGCGGATAACACGCCGATGGCGGAGAACGCGTTCAGCTCCGCCGGCGTCGGGCCTATGTGGCGGACGTTCATGGCGGAGGCGCACGAGTACCTGAAGATCCCCAAGGCGGAGTTCGAACCTCCTGACACCATCGTTACCTCTCGCTGCGGCGGGCGCATGGAGGTGTTCGTCAAGGACGAGGCGCCGACCAAGCCCGGCGTCTGCAAGGCCCCGAAGCCTTCCAACGCGCCCAAGCCCACGCCGACCCCCAAGGTTCCCACCTTCCCCACCCGCGAGACAGCCACGCCGACGCCGACGCCGGAGCCGGAACGGCCACCGGACCCGACTCCTACCCCGACACCGGCGCCGGAAAGCACTCCCGTGCCCGAGCCCACCGCGACGCCGCCGCCGGAAGAGGAAGCCGGCGACGGTTAGCGACCTGCACCCTGGCCACACGGATCCCGGCGGCCGCCGTAGGCCTCTACCGTAACTCCCGCCCGTGCTAAGCTGGCTCATACGGCATTTCGCGCAAGGCATGCGCCAGGGCTAGGACAGGCAGCCGCCGGGGATGGGCGAAGAAAAGACACACGGCCAGCCGCGCTTCCTGCGCATCCGCCGGCGCCGGCTGGAGGAATCGGAGAAGGCGGAGCCGCAAGAGACGGCGGCGCCGCCCGCGCCGCCGCCGCAACCGGCGCCCGCGCCGCCCGCGCCCGGCGCCGCTTCCGACGACGCTGAGGTCCACACGCGCATCGTCGTGCCCAGGCAGGCGCGGCCCGTAGAAGAGGTCCCCGAACATCCGGACGTAGACATTGAGCTGCGAGAGGTTCGCTACGGCTCCACCTCGAAGATGCCGTACCTGCGGGTCGTGCCGCGGGAGCGGATGTTCACTCGCACCGCGCCCGGCCAGATAGAAGCGACGCTGCGGGCCAGCCGCCCCCGCGACACCGTCGGCCGCTACCTCTCCGACTTCAAGCGCGTGCTAATCGGCAGCCCTTTTGCCACGTCGAGAGCGATCCACGAGCGGCTGACCAAGGTGAAGGCGATGGCGATCCTGGGCTCCGACCCTCTGTCGTCCTCCGCCTACGCGACGCAGGAGATGCTGGTCGTGCTTGCGCTGGCGGGGGCAGGCGCACTTCGTTACGGGCTGCCTATCGCCGGCGTTATCGCCGCTCTCCTGGCGATCGTCACGCTCTCCTACCGGCAAACAATAAAGGCGTACCCTAGCGGGGGTGGGGCGTACATCGTCGCGAAGGAGAACCTCGGGCGGAGCATGGGGCTGCTGGCCGCCTCAGCGTTGATGGTGGACTACGTGCTGCTGGTCTCGGTAAGCGCGGCGGCGGGGGTTGCGGCCATCACTTCGGCGGCGCCAGACGTGCATGACGCGCGAGTGCCAATGAGCATCGCGGTGGTGCTATTGCTGACGGTGGGGAACTTGAGAGGGCTACGGGAATCGGGCACGCTGTTCGCCGCGCCGACGTACCTGTTCATCCTGGCCATGGGGTCGATGATAGTGGCGGGCGTGGCCAAGGTGGTGGCGGGGGACGCGCCGGGCTCGCTGATGCACGGCGCCCCCGCTCAGGAGGAGGTCGTGGCGACGCAGGGGCTGACGCTGTTCCTGGTGCTGCGGGCGTTCTCGTCAGGAGGTGCCGCTCTGACGGGCGTGGAAGCCATCTCCAATGGCGTGCCAACCTTCAAGTCCCCAGAGACTACGAACGCGAGGACCACGCTAACGATGATGGCGTGCATCGCAGTGTTCCTGTTCCTGGGGGTGACGTTCCTGAGCAGCCGCTACGGGCTGGTTCCCAGCGAGGACGAGACGATCATATCGATGTTGGGCCGGGGAGTATTTGGGGAGAACGTCCTGTACTACGGCTACCAGGCGGCGACGGCGTTGATCCTGTTCCTGGCGGCAAACACCAGCTTCAACGCCTTCCCACTGCTGGGGGCCATCCTGGCCAAGGACGGGTTCATGCCGCGGCAGTTCGCCTTCAAGGGCGACCGGCTGGCCCACTCCAACGGTATCCTCCTGCTCGCGGCTGTGGCGTCCATCCTGCTGGTCGTGTTCAGCGCGGACGTCTCCAATTTGATCCCGTTGTACGCGCTCGGGGTGTTCGTCTCGTTCACGCTTTCGCAGTCCGGGATGGTCAGGCACTGGTGGAATCTAAGGGAGGCGGGTTGGCGCTCAAGCCTGGTCGTCAACGGCGTGGGTGCGGTTACCACGGGAATCGTGTCAATCATCATCGGCGGCACCAAGTTCCTGACCGGCGCCTGGATCTCGATCCTTGTGATGCTGACCCTCATAGCGATATTCGCGCTAATCCGCAGGCACTATGGCACGTTCGAGGAGGAGATGCGGTTGGAGGAGATAGCGCGCGTGGGCCCACCGCCTCGCCGGGCGGCGGAGCGGGAGCGTCGGCACGTGGTGATTCCGGTGGCCCGGCTGGACAAGCTGACCGCCGCGGCGCTGGAGTTCGCCGCGGGGCTCTCATCGCGGATAACGGCCGTGCACGTCACGGACGACCGCGACGAGGCGGAGGAGTTCCGCGAGGCCTGGGCGCGGCGAGTGCCGGACGTACCCCTGCTGATCCTGGAATCGCCTTACCGGGCGTTCGTGGCGCCCATGCTGACCTATGTCGAAGCGCTCAAGCGAGCGGAGCCGGACATGGAGATTGCCGTGGTGCTCCCCAGCATCGTCACGCGCCACTGGTGGGAGAAGCTGCTGCACAACCAGGACGTGCTGCGGCTCAAGTCGGAGCTGGAAAAGGACCGGGGCCTCAAGCTGGAGGAGTTCCGCTACGAGATCCAGCCCCGGCCGGCCTAGGTCAGCCGCGCTCCAGCAGCCGGTCCAGGTCGGCCTCGCTGGTGAGGCCGCGGGCCAGGAGGACGAAGGCGGCGGCGGACCCGGCGCTCTCCCGCAGCCGCTCCATCTTCGGCCCGATGGGATCGATGGAGCCGGCGCTGTCGGCGTAGGAGCCGTTGAACGCGAAGTAGGCCTGATTAATCCGGCGGATGAACACGCCCTCCGATTCGAACTCGTCCCGTTTTTCGTCCATCAAGCGTTCAGCTTCCTCGACGCGCCCGGCCCCCAGCAGTTCCTCCACGCGAAGGCGGAGGCCGCGCATCTCGGCCCGGAAGTCGAACCCGTTGGGTGGAGAGGGTTCGGGCCCGGCTTCCGCCTCGGGCTCGGGAGACCCGAAGCGCACAATGAACCCTTCGGCCAGCTCGCGGCCGGCCATGCTGGCGACGGTCTCGTTCAGGGTACGGGCCTCGTCGCCGCTGAAGTAGCCGCTGCCCAGGGGAAAGAACGCCAGGTACTGGTGGAGCCATTCGTGGATCACCGTCTCCACCATCGAGCCGTAGGATGCCAGCTCCGGAATGACGCTGGGATATGTGGCGACGCCGCCGGTGCCGACGACGAGCGCGGACACGCCGGCCTGGCGCTCCGCCTCGCCCTCGATCGCGGCGATCTCCTCGCCGAGTAACCCCGGCTCCAGCAGGTAGCTCCGGTCCAGCTCTATCCGGTCACGGGGCGACACGGCGAGCACCCTGGGCGAGCGGTCCAGCTCGAAGTCCAGCGGCGGGAAGAACAGGTCGATGTCCGAGAACAGGGGCGGGTTCATGACCAGCCCCTCGTCGGCGAGGAAGTCGCTGATGCGAGACTCCAGCAGCTCTTCGACATCGTTCTCGATGGCGTCGCGGTCGCCGCGAGCGCCTTCCAGGCGCCGGGGATCGTCGCCGGAGCGTTCCAGGGCGGCGATCTCGGCCGTCAGCTCGAAGTAAGCCTGTAGGAGGGCATCGCTCTCCGCCTCGTTGCGGGGGCTATCGAACAGGTTGGCGAGCTTGTACGCCCATTTCTCCGTCAGGTGACGCAGCTCCCAGCCGGCTACGTCGTAGGCGTGGCGGTTGGCGACGGCGTCTATCGGGTCGCCGGAAGTCAGGTCGCGAAAAAAGAGAACGCCGCCGGCGGCCAGGGTGGCGGCCAGGAGGCCGAGGAGGCCCAGGTAGGCGGCGAGAATTCGTCGGCGCATGGCACAGGCGGGACGGGACGGTTCGATTATATCGCGCGGTCAGCGCAGTTCGACTTGGCCGTTGGGCGTGTCCAGCAGCAGGACCAGCGCCGGCGCCGGCCCCGGCGCCACGTCGAGCTCGACCTCCAGCGCCTTGAGCAGCGGCACGACGGCCTGCGGGCGCGGGTGCTCGCCGCGCAGCGACACGAGGGTGCAGCCGCGGGGCGCGTCCAGCGATGGGTGCGGCGAGTCGCCCCAGTCGATCAGGAAGGGCACGAGGCCGTCGCCGGCGCCGGTCGGGAAGGTGAAGCGCCAGGTCACGCTTGTCCCGTCGGGGCGGTCGCGGCCGAGCGCCAGGACGCCGCCGGGGTCGTAACCGGCGGCGCGGGCGCGGGCCACGCGCTCGTCGATGTCCGGGGCCTTCGCGCACCAGGCGGCGAGCCGCGGCGGGCCGCCGTCGTCCAGGCCGAAGGGCCGGGGCTGCGACGGCGCGGGCTGGTCCGGGTCGGGGGCGATGATCTCGAAGTAGACGCCCTCGCCCAGCGACAGGAGGGCGTTGTGGGTCCCCAGGCCTCGGTGCTTGCCTCCGGCGGCGGCGCGGACGCCCAGACGCATCTCGAGTCCGGCGACGGCGGCCTCGAGGTCCGGGGCGGCGTAGGCGATGTGGTCCAGCACGCCGCTATGGCCAGTTCAGGACGCCGCCGTCGTAGGCCTGGCGGAGGAAGAAGTCGTTGTGCACGGACTTGACGTCTTCCAGGGGCGCCTCTATGCCGCCGAACTCCACCAGGTAGTCGTGAAGGCGTCGCCACTGCTCGTCCAGCATGAAGCCGATGCCGTTTTGCTGCGTGACGAGGCTATCGGCGGCGGCCAGCTCGGTGTCCATCATGAACCGCATGTGATCGCGGTCCTCCTCGGGGGCGAACTCCAGGACGATGTCGATCGCCTCGTCGGGGTTGTCACGGGCGTACTCGATGCCGTGGAGAACGGCCTTGAGGAAACGCGTAACGATGTCCGGGTTCTCTTCGATGTAGTCCTGCGTGGTGACGTAGGTGAGGCCCAGGGTTGGGGAGCCATATTCTGCCGGATCGAAGACCGTGACGTCGTAGCCCAGCTGCTCCAAGGTGTCGGGCTCGTTGGAGAGGAACACCGGAAAGATATCAACCTCCCCCTCCGTGAGCACCTGGGGCTCGAAGCCGACGCGGACGGTCTCCACGTCCCCCGGGTCGATCTGGTGGGCGCTCAGGATTGAGAGGAAGTCCGGCGTGGGCTCGCTGCCCTTGTAGCCGGCGCGCTTGCCCTCCCAGTCCGAAGGCGTCTCGATGCCGGAGTCCTGGAGGACGGCGAACCCCTGCTGGCCGCGCTGGCCGATGAGGGCGATGGCGACGATCCCCAGCGGCGGGTCGTCGCCGCCGCGCTCGATCACCGTTGCCGCGTCGCCGGTGGAGAACTGCGCCTCGCCGACGGCGAGCTGACGGAAGTTCTCGCCGGCCGTCGTGACGTGCCGGATGTCGACATCGAGGTTCTGTTCGGCGAAGAAGCCCTTGTTGTCGGCGACGTAGGCGCCCACGAACGGGAGGTTGGCCTGGGGCTTGAACCCGGCCACGAAAGTGACCTTGTCACCTCCCGCGCCGGCGTCCGGCGAGCCGTCGGAGGCGGCCGGCGTTTCGCCGCCGCCGTCCGATTTCTTGTCGTCCTCGCAGGCCAGCAGCAAGACACCCGCCACCAGGGCCAGGGCCATCGCGATGAGCAGTCCGCGTGTGATTCGGGGCAAATCTTCCTCCTATCGGACGGTGCGGATCGTCTCGTGCCAGAACAGCACGCGACGCTCGATCAGGGACAGGATGACGTTGATGGCGACGCCGGTGAAGGCCAGGACGCCGATGGCGGCGAACAGGGTGGGCGTGTCCAGGTTGTAGTTGGCGACGAAGATGACCAGCCCCAGGCCGCGATCGCCGGTAAACCACTCGGCCACGACGGCGCCGATGAGGGCCAGCGGGTAGGTGACCTTGAGCGCCGCGAACAGGTAGGGCAGCGAGCTGGGCAGCCGCAGCTTCCAGAACATCTGCCAGGGCGAGGCGCGCAGCGAGCGCATCAGCTCCAGCGCGCCGGTGTTCACGTCGCGGAAGCCGGTCATGGCGTTGACCAGCATGGGGAAGAAGGAGATGAGCGCGGCGACGACGATCTTCGGCGTGGTGCCGAAGCCGAGGGCGATGACCAGCACTGGCGCCACGGCGACGATGGGCGTGACCTTGATGATGATGGCCAGCGGGAACAGCGCCCGCTCGGTGAGCGTCGAGTGGGACATGACGACGGCCAGGGCGATGGCGAACGCTGAGCCCAGCAGCAGCCCCAGCGTCGCCTCGTACAGCGTCCAGGCGCCCTCGCGCCAGAAGAACGCCGGGTCCTCGAAGAAGCGCTCGATGACCGCCGACGGCGGCGGCACGACGATGATGGCGATGTCGCGCCAGTCCACCCAGAACTCCCAGAACAGGAACGCGGCGGTGAGGGCGACGGCCGGCGGTAGCGCATACGCCATGACAGTGCGGACAGTGGGGTTCATACCGGCGCCTCCCGCAGCAGACTGCGCAGCTGGTCGGCGTAGTCGAGGAAGGGGGCGGTTCGCTCCATCTCCTGCGTTCGCGGCCGCGGCAACTCGATGTCGATGGCGGCGCGGACGCTCCCCGGGCGAGGGGACAGGACGACGACGCGGTCGGACAGCGCGATCGCCTCGGCGATGGAGTGGGTGACGAACACGACGGTCTTGCGCCCGGAGGGGGCGGCGCCGCCCGCCGACCAGACGCGCAGGAGCTCGTAGCGCATGGCCGAGCGGGTGATCTCGTCCAGAGCGCCGAACGGCTCGTCCATCAGCAGGAGCGCCGGGTCGAAGGCCAGGCTGCGGGCCAGGGCGACTCGCTGCTGCATGCCGCCGGACAGCTCGTGGGGGTGGTAGTCGCGGAACTCGGAGAGGCCGGTCAGCTCCAGGAGCTCGTCGGGCGAGGGGGCGGGGCGGCGGCGGGCGCGGCCGTCGATCTCCAGGGGCAGGCGGACGTTGCCGAGGACGGTGCGCCAGGGGAGGAGGGCGGGGTCCTGGGCGACGAGGCCGATGTCGCGGCGGCGCTGGGCGCGGGCCGGCGCCTCGCCGTCGATGCAGACCTCGCCCCGGGTTGGACGCAGGAGGCCGGCGATGATGCGCAGCAGGGTGGACTTGCCGCAGCCGCTGGGCCCGATGACGCTCAGGAACTGACCCCAGGAGACGTCCAGCGCCACGTCGGCGAGGGCGGTGAGGGCACGACGGCCCCCCTGGAAGGCGTGCGTCAGCCCGCTGAGCGATACGTGATGGTTGGCGATGGCCATGCCGCAGCCTTGCTCCCGCCCCGAGGGGCTGACGATATCGCTGCGGGGGTGAAGTCCGCATCGCGGATGGCCAGGCCTTCGTTCGCTTCGGGAGGCACACCCCACGCCGCCTCCCGACGAGTCGGCCACGATTGTACCGCCGGTCGGGCGCTCAGACAAGGGGTGTGGCGCACCGGCACGCGGGCTGGATATACTAGCGGCACGCTTTCGGCCCGGAAACCAGGGGCCAATCCTTTTTCGAAACCACGTTGCGACTAGTCGGAGGCTGGCATGAAGGTAGGCATCATCGGCGGCACGGGGGCCGAAGGGCTGGGGCTGGCGATGCGTTTCGCCAAGGCGGCAGAGGATGTCCTGATCGGTTCGCGCAGCCGGGAGCGGGCGGAGGAGGCGGCCCGTAACGTCAAATCCGTGGTCGCCGAGGCTACCGTGGCCGGCGCGACGAATGAGGAGACGGCGGAGCAGGCGGAAGTGCTGTTCCTCACGGTGCCGTGGGATGCCCACCAGAGCACGCTGGAGAACCTGGCCGAGAAGATCGGCGACAAGGTGCTGGTGGACGTGGTGGTCCCGCTGCTGTTCGACCGCGGGGCGGCCAAGGCTATCCTCGTCGACGAGGGGTCGGCGGCGCAGCAGGCCCGGGCCATCGCGAAAGACGCCAAGGTCGTGAGCGCGTTCCACCACCTGGACGGCAGGGAGCTGCAGAAAGTCGATCGGCCGATGCAGGGCGACGTGCTGGTCTGCGGCGACCACAATGCGTCGAAGACAACGGTGATGGACCTCGTCGAGCGCGTAGAATACGTGCGGGCGCTGGACGCCGGCGGGCTATCGAACTCCCGCTACGTGGAGGAGTTTACCGTGCTGCTCATGCAGATGAACCGCATCTACAAGGTGCACACCGGCGTGCGCATCACGGGGATGTGACCGATGACGCCGCCCGAGCTGCGGGTGATCGGCGTTGGCGGCCTGCCCGATGTCACCGAAGGCGCTGAACTGGCGGCGCTGATCCTGAACGCCGCTGCCGCCCAGGCGACGGCGCTCGCGGACGGCGACATCGTCGTCGTCACGCAGAAGATCGTCTCCAAGGCCGAGGGGCGGGCCCTCGCCCTCGCCGAAGTCGAGCCCGGCACCGATGCAGTCAAGCTGGCGGCGGAGACGGAGAAAGACCCGCGCCTCGTCGAGCTGATCCTGCGGGAGAGCCGCCGCATCGTGCGGCAGGCCGGGCCGGTGCTGATCACGGAGACTCGGCACGGCTTCGTCTGCGCCAACGCCGGGATCGACGCCTCCAACGTCGCCGAGGGATACGTCTGCCTGCTGCCGGAGGACCCCGACGCCTCGGCCTCGGCCGTCCGCATCGCCCTGCGGGAGCGGGGCGGCATCGAAGTCGCGGTGGTGATCAGCGATACCTTCGGCCGGCCCTGGCGCGAGGGCCACACCAACGTCGCGGTGGGCGTGTCGGGGATGGAGCCGTTCGTCGACTACGTGGGCCAGCTCGACCCCTACGGCAACGAGCTGCGAGTGAGCACGCTGGCCGTGGCCGACGAGCTGGCGGCGGCGGCGGAGCTGGTGATGGGCAAGCTGGACGGCGTGCCCGTGGCCATCGTGCGGGGGTACGACTACCCGAAGGGCTGCGGGACGGCGCAGGACATGGTGCGCCCGCCGGAGCGGGATTTGTTTCGCTAGGCCGTCCGCGAACGCAGCGCCATCAGCGTCATCGTCAGGGTGAACGCGCCGAAGGCGGTGATGGCGGCGACCGCCTTGGCCAGCGCCTCCCAGTCCCAGCCCTCGAGCACGAGGGCGCGCATCCCCTCCAGGATGTAGGTCACGGGGTTGATGTTGGCCAGGAACTCCAGCCAGCCGGCGAAGATCTCCTTGGGCGCGAAGGCGGGCGAGAGGAACAGCAGCGGGAAGAAGATCAGGAAGCCGACCTGCGCGGCCTGAGGGCTGCCGGTGCGCAGCGCTATGGACAGGCCGATGCCGGAGTAGGCCAGCCCGAAGGCCCCGGCCAGCGTGATGACCACGATCGCGCCCGGGACGCCGGTCTCCATGCCGGAGCCGCGGGCCAGCCCGATGATCAGGATGAGGATGGCCAGCACGATGACCCGCACGCCGTCCGCGGCCATGCGCCCGAGGACGAGCGAGAGGCGCGGCGCCGGGGTGAGCATCAGCTTGTCGAAGTAGCCGCGCTCTATGTCGGTGACCATGCCGAGGCCGGAGCTGCCGGCGGCGCCGGCGGCAGCCTGGAGCATCGCCACCGGCATCTGGAAGCCGATGAAGTTGCCGACCCCGAACGCCGAGCCCGCCACGGAGCCTATCGCGCCGACGATCACGAAGAAGAAGAACAGGGGGATGAAGATGTTGGGCAGCTCCACGCCGGGCTGGCGAACGGCCTCGCGCAGCGCCCGGATCATTAGCGTGTAGCTGGTGTAAGCGGTCGCAATCATGGCTTCGCCTCCGGGCTGGGCTGGGGGGCCGTCTCTTCGGCCTCCAGGTGGTGACCGGTCTTGCGCAGGAACACGTCGTCCAGCGTGGGACGGGCCAGCGTGACCTCCTCCATCGGGATGGAGGCCTCGGTCAGGATGACGACGATGCCGGGGATGGCCGTGCTGCCGTCCTTGATGTAGATCACTGCCGCCTCGTCGACGGTGCGGATGTCGGAGACACCGTCCAGGCGGCGGAGCGCCTCGGCCGCGCGCGGCGCGTCGCCGGCGCCGGGCGGGAAGCGCACCGTCACGACGTCGGTGCCTATGCTGGCCTTGAGCTCCTGCGGCGACCCCTGGGCCACCATCTCGCCGGCGTGGATGATCGCGACCTCGTGGGCCAGCCTGTCGGCCTCCTCCAGGTACTGCGTCGTGAGGAAGAACGTCACGCCCTCCTCGTCGTTCAGCTGGCGGACGTAGCTCCAGATCGCCTCGCGGCTGATCGGGTCGAGGCCCGTCGTCGGCTCGTCCAGGAAGACGATTTTGGGCCCGTGGACCAGCGCGGCGGCCAGGTCCAGCCGGCGCTTCATGCCACCGGAGTAGGTCTTGATCAGCCGGTCGGCGGCGTCCGCCAGGTCGACGACCGCCAGCAGTCGGTCCACGCGCTCGCCGATGGCGGCGGCGGGAACGGCGTACAGGTGCGACTGCAGCCGCAGCAGCTCGCGGCCGGTCTGGATGTCGTCTAGCGACACGTCCTGGAGGGCGACACCGACGCGGCGGCGCACCGCCGACGCTTCGGCGACCACGTCCAGCCCGTCGACCTCGGCGCGGCCGCTGGTCGGGCGAAGCAGGGTGGTGAGCACGCGGACGGTGGTGGTCTTCCCGGAGCCGTTGGCGCCCAGGAAGGCGAAGATCCTGCCGCGCTCGATATCGAGGTCGATGCCGTTGACGGCCTTGATCTCAGGCGTGTAGTGCTTGACGAGCTGCTCGGTGCGGATAGCGGACGACATGCCACCGCTCAGGATAGCCGAGGGCGCGGGCGTAGGAGAAGTGACGCGGGTCACACGCCGCTCGCCTGAGGCGGACTACCAGCTGCTGGGCAGGTCCCCCTTCGCCTTGTCCTGCTCGACGAAGGCGAAGGTGCCGTCGTCGGCCATCGCCACCCACTTGCCGACGTCCGTGATCTGGCCGCGCTGGTCCAGCTCCGACCGCAGCAGCGCCAGCTCGTCTTCGGTGGGCGTGTCCAGGGTCTCGATCTCCTTGGCCATCCTCGGCTCGAACGACATCGCGGCGAGGACCTGGTCGACGGTGACGAAGGGGGCGACGCCGGTCAGTCGCAGGTAGCGGTCCTCGTAGTCGAACATCGCCCAGGGGGTGACGATGCGCCAGGGGCCGGTGTCGCGGGGGAGGCCGGCGCGCTCGCGGGCCCTGTCGCTGCCGTCCAGGAAGCCGGGTGACGAGATGAAGTCGACGCGGGGGACGAACTTGCGGGCCTGCTGGTCGGTCATGACGATGGTGCGCCAGCACATGGCGGCGATGGAGTCGGCGCCGCCGGGCCCGCCGAAGCGCCGGTGCTCGCCCTCGTAGTCGCCCAGCGCTGTCGAGTTGATGTTGCCGTAGGGGTCGACCTGCAGCGAGTTCAGGATGCCGTAGTCCATGAGACCGATCTGGGCGTGGAAGCCCACCGTGTTCATCGTCCCCCACTGCAGGGCGCGATAGCTGGCCCGCGAGGTGACCATCGTCATCAGCGGGTCGAGGGGAAGGGCCGGCTCCGGGGCGATGACGCCGTCCTCGGTGACGTAGATGGCGTTGGGGGAGTACAGCTTCTTGCCGAGGAGGATGGAGGCCATGGGCGAGCCGCCGCCGGCCACCCAGTACGTCCGCCCGTCCTCGATCATGCGGGCGACCATGCAGATCTGGTGCTCGCGCTCGTTGAAGTAGGAGGCCTTCTCGCTCATGTCACGTCTCCTCTGCGCGGGGCGATGATGCTGCGAGAACGGAGGTATGCCCCTCCCAAGATTCCTTCGCGAGCCGAGCGCTGTGCCCCGAACGGGCGTGGTCGGCGCTCAGAATGACAACCGGGGCGCTCGTTGAA
>JBBDNA010000006.1:0-114061 GCA_040877915.1 Dehalococcoidia bacterium | reverse complement strand
GGCGTGGTCGGCGCTCAGAATGACAACCGGGGCGCTCGTTGAAGTAGGAGGCTTTTTCGGTCATGTCATGTCTCCTCTGCGCGGGGCGATGACGCTGCGAGAACGGAGGCTTGCCCCGCCCAAGATTCCTTCGCGATCCGATTGGCGTTCCCCGAACGGGCGTGGTCGGCGCTCAGAATGACAACCGGGGCGCTCGTTGAAGTAGGAGGCTTTTTCGGTCATGTCATGTCTCCTCTGCGCGGGGCGATGACGCTGCGAGAACGGAGGCTTGCCCCGCCCAAGATTCCTTCGCGATCCGATTGGCGTTCCCCGAACGGGCGTGGTCGGCGCTCAGAATGACAACCGGGGCGCTCGTTGAAAGGAGGCTTTCGTGGTCATGCTGCATCTCTCCTTCGACCCAGGAATTTTCTGCCAAGCCAAGTGACGAGGATGAACTGAATGCAGATCAGAGCCCATACGAGAAAAGAGAAGAACGGATCGAAGCCCATGTAGATCGCAGAGTACGGCACCCAGACGATCAGAAAGCTTATCGTACTCAGAGCCGAAACCCGTATCCACCATGGAAGGCGGGTCCACCAATTTGGCGCGTTTGGGCCCCGGGCAGCGGCGCTCATGCCGTGTACCCCTCCTTGATGGTGGCGCGGCCCACGATCTCCTTGAGCTTGTGTGCCCCGACGAGCTTGTCGAGCATCTCCTGGTGCGAGGCCACGCCGTACACCCACTTGTCGAGGTACTGTGGGATGAGGCCGCGCAGGGTGGAGGCGACGACCTCGACGACGTGGGGGATGTCGGAGGCGTAGCGGCCCTGCACCTCGCCCGGGTAGGCGCCGAACGGCGAGTGCACCACGGCGTCGACGACGTAGTAGGGGATCGTCGTGCGGCCGGGGTCGCGGCGGATTTCGTCGGTCTCGATGATCTCCTCGGTGGAGACGATTACCTTGCGCGAGGCCATCGCCGCCTCGACGTGGGAGATGCCGGTGCCCAGGATACGCGTGTTGCCGTAGACGTCGGCCTGGTGGGCGTGGATGAGGGCCACGTCCGGGTTGAGCGCAGGGACGATCGTGATCGGCTCGCCGGTGTAGGGGTCGGTTATCAGCTTGGCGCCGGAGTGGGTGAAGCCGTCCGTCCCGCCGAAGGAGCGGACGGGGAGGAAGGGCAGCCCCATCGCCCCGGCCATGATGCGATTGGTCATCACGACGTTGGAGTACTCGTAGGCCTTCACCTTGCCCTCGCGCACGGCCTGCTCGACGGTGGGGCCGAACAGGAAGAAGCCGACGTCCAGCTTGGAGACGCAGCCGGCGCCGACGAGGAGGGCGGCGGAGACCCAGGTGAACTTGGCGCCCAGCCACAGGTCCTTCTTGCCCTGGCGGATCACCTCGCGGATGAGGGAGGCGGGGCCGCGCTGGAGGTAGTTGCACTCGTAGACCAGGTAATCGCCGTCGGCGACGAGCTTCTCGACGGCCTCCTTCTCGGACATGAGCTTGGGGGTGAGGGCGCGGTCCTTGTGGTCGCGGACCCAGGCGCGGAAGCCGTCGGGGTCGACCTTGAGGTATTCGCCGCGCCCTTCGGCGAGGACGTCGAGGCTGGTCATGGGCTACTCCTTGCTCGGGCTTGGGGCGGGCACGGGCGTATCATTGCGCCCGCCCGCGGAGGGTGTCAAGACGCTGGCGGTCGGCACAGGCTGGACTGTTGCGGCAGGCTTGGGTGGCTCGTGAGATTGCCGCGTCGCTCCTGCGGTCGCTCCTCGCAATGACCAGGGGCCCGTGGTCATCGCGAGCAGGGCGAAGCGATCTCACGAATTAGGCCAGCCGCATGCTCTTCGTCGCACGGCGCCGCGTTTGTCCGCGGCGGGGTGGGGCTAGCGGCCCGTGTACCAGTCCCAGATGTCCTCGCCCCAGAACATCGCCACGATCGCCCCGAGGGCGATGAACGGCCCGTAGGCGATGTAGTCGCGCCGGCTGAGGACGCGCAGCAGGAGCAGCGGGAAGACGAACGCCCCGGCGGCGAACACGCCGGCGAAGATGCCGATGAGCACGGACGGGAAGCCGACAACGAGACCCATGAGGACGGAGAGCTTGACGTCGCCGAACCCCAGGGAGCCGCGGCCCAGGATGTACATGACGGAAACGATGATCAGCGCGAACACGCCGCCGCCGAACACCTGCCCGATGGCGATGTGCGGCCAGGCCCAGCACATCGCCGCCGCCAGAATGATGGAGGGGTAGACGACGCGGTTGGGGATGAGCCTGCGCTCCAGGTCCGTGAAGGTCAGGGCTAGGAAGATGGTGGCGAACAGCCCGGCGAGGAGGGCCGGGCCGAAGCCCTCGATCGTCAGGTCGGCGATCGCGAACAGGGCGGCGGCGCCGGGGGCCAGGAAGAACGCCCGCAGCGGGAGCCAGTGACGACAGGCCGCGCAGCGCCCGCGGTCCAGAATGACGCCGAGCAGCGGCACGAGGTGCCGCGGTCGCGGCGGCGCGTCGCAGCGGGGGCAGCGGTGGAGGGGGCCGGTGAGCGGGGCGTCCGTGTACAGCCGTTCGAAGACGAGGTCCAGCGTGTGACCGAGGGCGAGGCCGATGAGCGCGGCGATGAGGGTGGTCACGGCAGTGTGTCCCCGTTCCGGGATCGCGTCCTGGCAAGAAAGGCCAGCGGGTCAGCCAACTTTACGTAACGTGAGGGTGCGCCATTCGTCTAATTAGTGGAACGCAGAGGGGATGGAAACGTTTAGAGAGTCCGCCGCAAGGGTGTCTGGTAGGAGTAAATATTCGTTCACCCTCCCACGACTGGCGTAACGGGTTAACAGGCGTATCCATCTAATTTCATGGAAGCTCTCTGAATAGGCCGATCCAAATGGAACGGCATGGAGAGAACGGAAGCCGCAAGCCTAGAGGAAAGGAGGAAGCGATGCTTTCCACGATTAGCACGGCGCTACTGCGATTCGTCTCCCGTTTCGAGCGGGAGGGGGGCCAGGCCCTGGCCGAGTACGGCCTGATCCTTGCCGCCATCGCAGTGTTCTGCATTATCGCGCTGGGACTGCTCGGAGTGGCCATCTCCGGTCAGCTCACTGCGATCACGAACGCTATGCCTTAGGGCAGCGGCGGTCCTGAAACGGACCGTTAGTTTGTCACCGGCAGCCGCCGGTGACCGCGAAGGGCAGTGAGGCCGGTCTAACCGGCCTCACCGCCCCCAGCGAAGGCTTTCCCAGAGAAAGTTCGGAAGCATATGAGTGAATGGCACAGCAAGACCGGGGAGCGACTGGCAGGGCCTGCGGGAGAACGCGGCCAGGCGCTTGCGGAATACAGTCTGGTTCTGGCCTTCATTTTCATCGTCTGCGTCATCGCCCTAGGCATCCTGGGCGTGACGCTCGCCGATCGCATCGGCGGCCTGGCGGCCGCCTTCCCTTAGAGGCAGTGTAATCATCATGACGAAACTATTTCGGCGATTCTGGAGACGCGGGGAGAAGGGCCAGTCCCTGGTAGAGTTCACCTTCCTGGTGCCTATCTTCCTCATCCTGGTGTTCGCGATCGTAGACTTTGGCATGGGGTTCCACGCCTGGATCTCCATAACTAACGGAGCTCGAGAGGGCGCCCGGCTGGGCGCAGTCCTGGCCACCGAGCAGGAAATAGAGGACCGCGTGTACGAAGCGGTCACTCTCCCCGACGAGGGGTCCAACATGGTGGTCTCCGTTACCAACGCCCAGGGTCAGCCAGGGGAGTCGGTGGTGGTTGAGGTGGACTACGATTATGAGTTGATTACTCCCTTGGCTGGCCTGGTCCAATTCCTGACTGGCGATGCCATTGGCCAGACTCTTAACTTGAATTCCACGGCAGACATGAGGTTAGAGTAGAGACAGCAATACGAAGGGGGAACCGGGTGATGAGGGGTGGCAAGACTGACCGGCGAGGTCAGAAGGGTCAGGCGCTCGTACTGGGCGTCCTGGCCATGGTGGTTCTGTTCGGGTTCACCGCTCTGGCGGTGGACGTCGGCTTTTTCCTCAGACATCGCGCCCTCGTCCAGCAGGCGGTCGATGCCGCCGCGCTGGCCGCGGCGCAGGAGCTGCCGGACGACGCGACGGCGGCCGAGCAAATGGCCAGGGACTACGCCCAGAAGAATGGGGTAGACCCTTCCACCATTCAGGTCTCATTCCGCTGCACCAGCACCTTCACCATCGCCTGCGACCCTGCGACGGACAAGTGGGACACGATCCAGGTCAGCGGGCAGCTGGACGTGCCCTTCTTCTTCGCGCCTGTTCTCGCCGTTTCCGGCGCGAGCGGCAACTGCTTCCTGAGCACCTGCCCGGTGGTGAACTCCGCCGCCGGCTGCAAGGGCTTATGCGGCGGCGATCCCACCGTCCCGGTGGACGTCGTCCTTGTCCTGGATCGCACCGGCAGCATGAGCGACGGCGATATGGACAACGCCAAAAACGCCGGCAACACTCTCTTAGACACCTTCAACGCGCAGTATCACCGCGTGGGCCTGGCGGTCTTGGGCGCCGGTGTCTCCGAGGCGAACCCCTGCGACGACGGTCTGCCCGGAGTCTGGTTGCCGGACCATCTCGTCGACGATTACCAGTACAGCGACGGCAGCCTCAACTTCGGTAGCAAGATCGTCTCCGATATCGACTGCCTGGACCAGTCCTCCCAGGGCACGAACCTGGGCGACCCGATGGCGGCCGCTATCGCGGAGCTCCAGGCCAACGGCCGCGCTGATACCAAGTGGGGCATAGTCCTGCTCACGGACGGCGCGGCCAACGAACCGCTGGCCACAGACGTCACCGGCTGGCACAACTGCGGCTCCCACGACGCGGTGACCAGCAGTTCCGGCGACAACAACGGCTACGAGAGCCTGGACTACCAGGCCTGTGTCAACGGCGGCGATTACGCGCGCGACATCAACAGCGGCACCAACACCAACTCCAGCTGCGGCAACAGCGGCAAGGACCGGCACCGATTCTACAACTATGGGATCAGCCTCCCGGCCGGCGCCACCGTCACCGGCATCCAGGTGCGGACGGATGCCCGGCTCAACACCTCCAGCGGCACCAACGAGATCTGCGCTGAGCTCTCCTGGGACGGCGGCGCTACCTGGACCAGCGCCAAGGACACCGGCGACATTAGCAGCAGCTGGACGACGGACTACATGGGCGCCGACGGCGACACCTGGGGCCGTAGCTGGACTCCGGCGGAGCTGGCGGACGGCAACTTCCAGATCCGCCTGACCGACGTGGGCGCCAGCACCTCCAACGACTTCTTCCTGGACTGGGTGACCGTCCGCGTCTATTACGATAACGGAACAGGCGGGCCCTGCCAGTACGCCGCGGAGCAGGCCGACCTGGCCAAGGCACTGGACATAGAGGTCTACACCATCGGCTACGGCGTTGACGATGCCGGCAACGACTGCATCGAAGACACCGGCTTCTGGGGCACCCAGGACGCCGAGGCGCTGTTGGCCTACATGGCCACGGATGAGTTCCACTTCTTCCAGGAGACCCAGGGAGCGGACCTGGCGCCTATCTTCCAGGTCATCGCTCAGCAGCTGGCCGGGGGCTCCCGTCTGGTGCCAACTCTACAGAATTAGTTATCCATGGGGGCCGTTCGCGTAACAGAACGGCCCCCAAGACCATCATTAGACTTGCAATGGCGATTTATTGCGACCCGCTCACAAGCGGGTCGCACCAGAAATACCGACCTGTGAGGTAGAGCGATGATCAAAAATCAAGCGTTGGGTAGCCGATCAAACCGGGGCCTGATCTTCCTGGGCCTGTTCCTGGGACTGGTTAGCGCGGTCCTCGTGGTCGTCTACTTGAGCCGGGCCGGCGATGACGGTGGCGGCAGCGTGGCCAGCGGCGACGCAACGCCGGTGGTCGTGGCCAGCCAGAACATTGAGGCCGGCACCCGCGTGACCGCGGATATGCTGGCTGTCAAGGAGATTTCGCCGGAGGCGGTGCTCGTTGGCGTCTTCACGGACCCCGCGGACGTCGTGGATCAGGTGACGCGGGTGCCCCTGGTCGCCGGTGAGCAGGTGCTGCCCAACAAGGTGACGGCCACCGGACAGGCCATCGCCGATCTGGAAAACCCACCCCTGGCCTTCGTCGTGCCGGAAGGCCTGCGCGGAGTCTCGGTCAAGGTGGACAACATCATCGGCGCCAGCGGCCTCATTCGCCCTGGCGACTACGTAGACGTTATCCTCACGGTCAAGACTGAAGGCTCGGAAGGTACGAATGGAGAAGCGATTCGGGACCAGCTGGCGGTGACCATCCTCCAGAACGCGCTGGTGCTGAGCATAGACCAGGACGTGGCCGTCACCGTCGCCGGTGAGGAGGATCAGCCCAACGTCGGGAGCGAGGACGAAGCGGCAAACTCGGAGGCCGCCTCCGTGACGCTGGCCGTTCCCCCCATCCACGGCGAGGTGCTGACCACCGCCGAGGCCTGCGGCGAGAACTTCGGCGGCCGCCTGGCCCTGGCCCTGCGCGGCTTCGGCGACGACGGTACCGTAGCGACGCGGAGCGTGTGGGCGGAGGACGGCCCCACTCCCAGCTGCGCGCAACTTCTCGGTCTTGCTTCACTGCAATAGCCTTGGGATCCATTACGAGAGGGAATGGGAGCGGTAGCATGTCGCGGAACCCCAGAGTAATCGTCATCGACCAGGACCAGGTGGCGCGGTCCGAAGTGCAGAAGATGCTGGCACTCTCCGGCTTCGCCGTCCTGGGAGAGGGTGGCTACGGGATAGAGGCGGTGTCGCTGGCCAAAGAGGCCGAGCCGGACGTAATCGTCATCTCCATCGAGGAGCCGATCGCCAGGGCCCTCCAGACGGTTGAGGCGATCGCCGACCTTCTTCCCCGCTCGCCTATCGTCTCCTACTCCTCGAACAAGGACCCGGCCAACATCCGCAAGGCGATGCTGGCGGGCGTGGCCGACTACCTGGTGACGCCGGTGCGCGAGGAAGACCTCATCAACTCCATCCACGGCGTCCTGGAGCAGGAAGAGCGGCGGCAGGCGCGGATCGCCGGCGAAGTCGATGAGCCGGTGGCCTCCGGCACCGTCGTGACGGTCTTCGGGGCCAAGGGCGGCATCGGCAAGACAACGATTTCGACGAACCTGGCCACAGCCCTGGTGCACAAGTCCAACCAGTCCGTTGTGCTGGTGGACCTGGACACGCGGTTCGGTGACGTGGCCATCCTCATGGACATCCCCGTGGAGCGCAGCATCGCGGACCTGGCGCTGCCCGAAGAGGAGATCAACCGCGAGCTGTTGCAGGACTGTCTGTACACCCACAACAGCGGCGTTACGATTCTCCCGGCGCCGGTGCGGCCTACCGACTGGCGCAACGTTCACGCCGGCCACATAGAGCAGGTGGTGATGTTGCTGGCCCAGACCTATGACTACGTGATCCTGGACACGCCCGGCACCTTCAACGACATAGTGGCGCGGGCGCTGGAGCTGGCCACGATGGTGCTCCTGGTGGCCACAGTGGACATGGCCAGTCTGAAGGACACGCTGCTGGCCATTGACATGCTTCGTTCCTGGAACTTCCCCCAGGACAAGGTGAAGCTGGTCATCAACGCCACCAACGAGGCGACGAATGTCCAGCCCCAGGAAGTCAAGCGAATGCTGGGCCGGGACGTGTTCTGGTCCATCCCCTACGACAGGAACATCTCCACCTCCACCCAGCTGGGCATGCCGGTGGTGTTGGCCAAGCCCACATCCAAGGCCTCCGAGAGTCTGGTGCAGCTCGCCTACGCGCTGAGCGGCGTCCAGGCGCAGAAGGAGGAGCCCGACAAGCAGGGCAACAAGGGGTTGTTCGGCAGAATACTCGGCATAAGCGAAGAAAAAGCCGAAGTGAAGGTGGAATAAAGAATGGCCAACCAGCTCTCAGGCAGCGGTCGCTTTCAGAGTCCTTCCTCCAAAGCCGGGGACGACGCCCCCACGCGGGCTACCCCGGGCCGCTACAACGAGGACATGGAGGGTCTCATCTTCCGTCTGCACCAGACGCTCATTGAGGAGCTGGACGCTGACCAGATCAGCTCCATGTCTCCCGAGGAGCGCCGCCACCTGGTGGAACAGGCGGCGGAGACGGTGCTGCGGCGGGAGATGCCCAACGTCGGCGGTATCACCCGTGACCAGATCGTCGCCCGTGTGGTGGACGAAGTCGTCGGCTTCGGACCTATCGATGGCATGATCCGGGACCCGTCGGTGTCGGAGGTCATGGTGAACGCCCCGGACGAGGTGTACTTCGAACGCGAGGGCATCCTCTACCTGAGCGACGTGCGATTCCGCGACGCCGACCACGTGGGCCGGATCATCGAACGGATCGTGGCCCCCCTGGGCCGTCGCGTGGACGAGGCTTCGCCCATGGTGGACGCCCGTCTGCCGGACGGCTCCCGTGTCAACGTCATCATCCCCCCCGTCGCGCCCAAGAGCCCCACCATCACCATCCGGAAATTCCGCGCGGACAAGATGACCATGGACGAACTGGTCCAGGCCGGGACCATTGACATCGAGCTAGCGCAGTTCCTGAAGGCCTGTGTGAAGCTGCGGCTGAACGTCCTCATCTCCGGCGGTACCGGCACCGGTAAGACCACATTCCTCAACGCGCTCTCCGCCTACATTCCGGAGAGTGAGCGCATCGTCACCATCGAGGACCCCACGGAGCTGCGGCTCCAGCAGCCGCACGTGGTTAGTCTTGAGGCGCGGCCTCCCAACATCGACGGCAAGGGTGAGATAACCCAGCGTGACCTGCTCAGGAACAGCCTGCGCATGCGGCCGGACCGGATCATCATCGGTGAGATCCGCGGCCAGGAGGCGTTCGACATGCTGAACGCTATGAACACCGGTCACGAGGGCTCGCTGTCCACCGTCCACGCCAACTCGCCCAGGGACGCCCTGGCCCGTGTGGAGAACATGGTCATGATGGCCAACCTGGACCTGCCCGACCGGGCGATCCGGGAGCAGGTCTCGTCCGCCCTGCACTTGATGGTGCAGCTGGCCCGCTTCACCGACGGCGTCAGGCGAGTGACGCACGTGAGCGAGATCACCGGCATTGAAGGTCAAGTCATCACGATGCAGGACCTGTTCGTGTTCCGGCAGACCGGCGTCGATCCCGAGGGCCGCATCCTCGGCTACTCAACCCCGACAGGTCTGCGGCCGTCCTTCTCGGAGCGGTTCGAGATGGCCGGCGTACAGCTGCCGGAGAGCATATTCCTTGTGAAGACAGGGGCATAGCCGTGGACGTGTTGTTACTGGTAATCGCCTTTACGGTGCTGCTTGCCGTGTTCTCCGTAATCGTTGGCCTCCGCTCGAGCCGGGGCAGCGCCATGGAGGAGCGGTTGGAGTCCTTCCGGGCTGCGAGGCAGGGGGAGACCACCGGCAGGAAAGAGCAGGCCAAAGACGGCCTTCTCCGCAAGCGGTCTTACAGTGGCCTGCCGATACTGAGCGCGTTCGTTGGGCAATTCCGGGGCTCGGAGCAGGCGGCCCTGCACCTGGAGCAGGCCGGGGTGCCGCTGCGCGTGGGCGAGTACTACATCATCCGCTACGTGGCGGCCCTGGTGCTGGCGCTGGTGCCCTGGGTCTTCAGCCAGGGGATATTCGCTATCATCCTTTCCTTCTTCATGGCCTTCCTCGGCTACATGCTGCCGTCCTGGTGGGTCGGCTCCAAGAAGGGCGCCCGGCAGAAGAGAATGAATGCCCAGCTGGTAGAGATGCTGGGCATGATCGCCAACTCGCTTAAGTCCGGTTACGGCCTGATGCAGAGTTTCGAATTCGCCGGCAACCAGCTGGACGTTCCCATCGCCACGGAGCTCAAGCGAATGGTGCGCGACGCCAACCTGGGCATGAGCGGCGAGGACGCGCTGGACGCCATGGGAGACCGCATCGGAAGCCCTGACCTGGAGATGGTCCTCACGGCCATCAACATCCAGCGCTCAGTCGGCGGAAACCTGGCGGAGATTCTGGAGAACGTGGCGTTCACCATGCGCGAGAGAGAACGGATTCGCGGCGAGATCGCCACCCTGACCTCACAGCAGCGCATGACTGGAATCATAATCGGCGGGCTGCCCGTCGGCATGGGCGCGCTATTCATGCTGATTAACCCGGACTACATGGGACTGTTGTTTACGACCTCCGCGGGCAGATTCATGCTGCTTGCCGCGATCGCCCTCGAATTCCTGGGCGCCATGTCCATGAAGAAGCTCCTGGCGATAGAAGTCTAGAGGCAGAACAATGCTTATCGGCGTCATCGGCATCACAGTGTTCCTGGCGGTGATCAGCCTGGTTCTCGGGCTGACCCGGCGGCCTACTTCGCTCATGGAAGCGCGGATGCGGGACTTCAAGACCCGCACGGCCTCACCAGTAGAGGGTGAGACAGACCTGGCCGTGCCGTTCTCCGAGCGGGTGCTCCTCCCCAGCGTAGAGACCGTGGCTCACGCGGCTACGTCGATCCTGCCGGCGCGCGTCCTCGCCAACATCGAAAAAGACCTCCTGCGCGCCGGCAACCCGATGACGCTAAACGCCTACGTGGTGTTCTGGATGCTTTGCGTGGGCCTGTTCACCGGCCTCGTGCTCGTGTCCGTCGTCACCGTTTGGGGCACGGTGGGATTCCAGCAGGCCTTCGTCGTGTTCCTGTTCGGTATTCTGGGCTGGATGATCCCCGGCCGTTGGCTGAAGGGGAAAGTGAAGACGCGGCAGAAGTCCGTCCTGAAGACGCTGCCGGACGCCCTGGACCTGGTGACTACCTGCGTGGAGGCCGGCCTGGGCCTGGACGCCGCGCTGGCCCGAGTGGCTGAGAAGAGTCAAGGCCCCCTGGCCGATGAGTTGACCAGGATGCTCCGTGACGTTGCCATGGGCAAGCTGCGCCGCGAGGCTCTGGCCGAGATGATCGACAGAGTGGCCGTGGACGAGCTCACGAGCTTCCTCAACTCCATTATACAGGCCGAGCAGCTGGGTGTCGGCATCGCCCAGGTCCTGCGCGTGCAGGCCGACCAGATGCGGACGCGCCGGCGGCAGCGGGCCGAGCAGACCGCCCACGAGGCGCCGATCAAGATGATCTTCCCGCTGGTCCTGTTCATCTTCCCGGCCTTCATGATGGTCATCCTGGGACCGGCGATCATTCGGATAGCCTCTTCGCTGTAAAGATGAAAGACGTGGTTGGCATGGGTCTGGGAGCGAAGATTCGCGGTCTCCGGGAGGAGATCGGGATGAGTCAGGCCCACCTTGCCTCGCAGGCGGAGCTGAGCCAGGGCTACCTGTCGCAGATCGAGAACGACGAGGTCCGCAACCCCAGCGCCTCCGTGCTGTTCCGGCTGGCCCAGTCGCTCAACGTGGACCCGAGGTCGCTGCTGGAGGCCGCCGGCTACGAGGAAGGCGTCAACGGTGGCGGGGAGGTGCAGTACGAGACGCCGGTGGACCCGGACCTCCTGCGCTTCCTGGCCCGCATACCCTCGGAGCAGCAGCGGGACCTGCTCTCGCTCCTCCGTGGCATAGAGCGGGAAGCCTCCGTCAAGGTCACGTAGAGCCCCAAGGGCCGTGCTCCGCTATCCTGGCTAGCTGGAGGGAGAAACATGCCTCGCGTCATCAACGAAGGAAAGGGCACCGTGGTGGCGGAGGACGTGCGGGTGGCGGACGGGCTGTGGTCTCGCTTCTGGGGCTTGATGGGCCGCAAACGCCTCCCCGATAGCGGCGGCCTGCTCCTCCGGCCCAGCACATCCATCCACACGGCATTCATGCGCTTCGCTATCGACGTCGTGTTCGTGGACAAGGCGATGCGCGTGGTGAAGGTAGTGCGGGCGATGAGGCCGTTCCGCGCCACCATCGTCTGGCGGGGCGGCCACAGCGCACTGGAATTGAACGCCGGATCGGCGGAGAGGGCGGGCATCGAGCCGGGCGACCAGCTGGCGCTCGTCGATTAAGAACCGGTAACGTCCCTATTGCGGGTGTAACATCGATAAATCTCACGTCGTCTAATAGTCAAGCAGATACGGTTGACATCCAACAGGCGAGGATAGACAATCTTCCAGACCGATTGGCTAGGAGTGATCTGATGAAGCTGGGCGATAAGATAAGAGCGCTGAGAGAAGAGTACGGGCTCACGCAGGGCCAGCTGGCCGGCAACGCATCGGTCAGCCAGGGATACCTTTCGCAGCTGGAGAACGGCGACGTCAAGAACCCCAGCGCGGCCGTGCTCCTCCGGGTGGCCCAGGCCATGACCATTGACCCGGACGAGCTGTTCGAGGCCGCCGGGTACCCCACTGTACGGACGCTACGGCAAATCTACCAGGGCTACGAGGCGAACATAGACCCGGACCTGCTGCGGTACCTGGGTCGCCTGCCGCGAGACAGGCAGCGCAGGCTGCTCCTGCTCCTCCAGGGCATGGAGACCGTGGTCATGCCGGGAGGCAGCGGCAACGGCGGCGGCACGACCGACCAAGCGGAGGCTGAGGACGATGTGGACGAGGCTACCGGCGATGATAACAGCGTCCCGGACGAAGTCCGGACTTCCACCTTCTAGCACATGGTGGAAGGCCCTCAGGACCGCCTATCTCTAGCCGAGAAGGTCGATCCCGACCTCCTGTTCATGCTGGCCCGGATGCCCCGCCGCCAGCAGCGGCAGGTCTTGCTCCTCCTCATGGTCGTGGAGAACCTCATGTATGAGATGGTGCGGGAGAGGCGAATGCGAGAGGACCTGGAGTAGCATAGCGAGAAGCTGACAGACACAGTGAGGGCCCGTTACCGGGGCCCTCACTGTGTATCGAGGGGGTCGATGCCTTGAATTAGGGTATCGCCTGCTCGGCCAGGCTGGAGCCGACCTTCGCCAGCTCCGTGATCGGCATCTTCGGGTCCGATGTCTGGACGATAGTCCGGATGCCGTTGAGGTCGAAGACGATGGTCTGAGCGTCGGCGGCGCCCCAGGTGAGAGCGCCCTCAGCCGCCCGCCAGGTGCCGCTAACGTACGTCGCCGGCGTACCCGTGGTGTACAGGCCGATGTCCTGGGCGAAGCCCGCCTCCACCGAAATGTTGGTGGCGGAAGCCAGCTCCTGGTAGACCAGGAGCGTCTGCTTGTCCGCGCCTGTGCTGTTCTCGTAGGCGAGGACGAACAGCCCGCCCTCCTCGGCCGTCATGGACTGCGCGAAGTACTCGGACGAGATTTTCGCGTAACCCTCGGGCAGAGAAGTCGGCTCGTAGACCGCGCGGCCCAGGAGGCCGCTGGCTTCTGCCGCCGTGGTGCCGTTGCTCTCCACGACTTCTGTGGGCGGCGGGACCGTCGGCGGGGCCGCGTTCTCGGTCACAGCGCCGTGCTCACCCAGGACGGAGCGCGCCAGCGCCGCGACCGGATGGTCGCTGAAGCCGGTGGCCGGCATCGGCGCCAGGATAGCCAGGGCCACCGCGACAGCCGCTCCGGCGGTAGCCAGGCGGGGCCATGACCCCACCTCGAGCCGGGGCAGCGAGGGCAGCTGGAAATCGCGGCGCTTGAACACGCGCGGGCGGCGGGCCACCATCTGCCGCGCCAGCAAGCGCGGGCGGATGTGCCCCCACACCCGCGCTTGCTGGTCCGCGAAGCCGGCGCCGGCGGTGGCGACGGCGGCGTGGCGGAGCCGCGCCACGTTGAGCAGCTCCTCCAGCCTGGAGTCTTTGGCCTCCCATATCGGCTCGCCCAGGGTCATGCGGTCGAGAGCGGCGCCGAACTCTTCGGCCTCTCGATCGCGCCGGCGGAACGGCCAGCGAAGGAAGCCCTGCTTCTCTCTCTTGCTGGCTTCGATGCGTGTCTGGACCTTCTGCCAGACCGCCTCGCGGTGGCTCTCGGAGACCTCAGCGGCCAGCTCAGCCATCTGGCGTCGCAGGTCGATGACCTCCTGGAGCTCGTGGATGTCGGCGTCGTCGTGCCGTTCGTGTGCTGATGTGATGTGCTCATGGCCACCGTCGCCCGCCGCGGCCGTACCGGTGGGCCGGTGTTCGCTGTCCTTTGTCCGCAGCCGGGCCATAAGGCGCTCCAGGATTGCCTCCTGGGTCTCCAGGCCGGCGTCCGTGGCCTGCTCGGCCGCGTCCATGCGGATCCGGGCGATCTTCAGCAGCTCGATGAGCTCCTGGTCGTCCGGCTGATCCGGTTCCCGGCCACCAGCCATCTGTTCGATGGCCCTGGCCAGCCACTCCACCCGCTCTTCCTCTCGCATAGTGGTCACCGAGCCTCTTGCTGCTTCTCCATGCGCTCCCGCAGCTTGCGCAGGGCACGGAAAATGGTGACTCGTACGTTGACTTCGCTGGTGCCGAGGACGCCCGCGATCTCGCGGTTGGTCAGCTCGGCGTCGAACTTGAGGGCGATGATCTCCTGCTCGCGCGGAGGCAGCTGCTGCAGGAGCGTGGAGAGGTGGTGGATACGCTCGCGATGGAGGAGCGTGTCCTCCGGGGATGCCGGCTTCTGGTTGAGCTCGTTCTGCCAGGCGGCATCCTGCATCGCCTTGGCCGCCGGCTTCTCTTTGCGCCAGTGGGAGGCCACCTCGTTGCGGGCGATGGTGAACAGCCAGGAGCCGAACGCCTCCTTGGACCGCAGGGACTGCACCTTCACGTACGCCTTCTCAAAGACGTCCGAGACGATGTCCAGAGAGGCTTCCTTGTGCTGGACGCGCCCGTAGACGTAGGCGAACACCTTGGGGAAGTACTGGTCGTACAGCTCGGAGAACTCGCCGATGACGCCGGCGTGGCCGTTGGAACTCGTCCGCGGCCTGACCGTGCGCACCGGGGCTTGCATCGTCGCGGCGGCGGCCGCGGCGGACGCTCTCGTTGCGGGGGCTATTCGCATTTCCGCCTTCCTTCTGTCCTCGCGGCCGGTTCCGATCGGGGTGCTCCGATTACCGGAGGAAGCCGCGAGGGCTAGTCGAACTGGGTTCAGGACAGACAATAGACGCATCGATAGGCATAGCTGTTACAACGGTTCGATTGGGAAATCAGCTTATCTTTGACGCGGGATTGACATATCTCGTCTTCTGTATCTGGAAGTACAGTTCCATAAACGAGATTCATCACTACCTGCCTGATGTAGTCTTTCACGAGTGGTTCCATCACTGCCGAATCCAGTATTGCAGATAGCTTCAGGGAACGCAGTTAATCGAACGCCAACCGGGGTGAACAGACGGTGAAAAGGGTCGCGGAGGCCGTTTGACCCGTTATGAGCGGGTGGCCCGCTTGTTTGCGGGAGCCGCTGGCGACCCAGGGGTCGCCCCTACACCGCGCCGGCGGCGCCTCCGTAGGCCTGGTCCAGGAGCTGAACGACGTGGACGGCGCGACCGCGCAGCCGGTGACGGCGAAGGCCGGCTTCCAGCTGGGCGATGCAGCCCGGGTTGGCGGTCGCGATGACTTCCGCCCCAGTCGCCGCGATGTCCGTCATCTTATCTTCGAGCAGAGCCAGGGACATGTCGCGGTGAGCCAGGGAGTAGATCCCGGCGCTGCCGCAGCAGCGGTCCGGTTGCGCCATCTCCACGAAACGCAGCCCGGGAATCGACTCCAGTAGCTCCCGCGGCGGGCGGGAGATGCGCTGGGCGTGGGCCAGGTGGCAGGAGTCCTGGTAGGTAACCGTGGCCTCGATGCGGCCGGCGGGCCTCTCGAAGGGGAGGGCGGCAAGCAATTCCGTGACGTCCCTGACCATAGCGGCGAGGCGTTCGGCCCTGGCCGCGTATTCGGGGTCGTCGGCCAGCAGCTCGCTGTACTCCTTCATCGTGGAGCCGCAACCGGCCGAGTTGACGGCTATCGTATCGACGCCCGCCTCCAGGAAGGCGTCGACGTTGCGCCTCGCCAGCTCGATCGCCGTCGCGCGGTCACCGGCGTGGGCGCTCAGGGCGCCACAGCAGACCTGGGCCGGCGGGGCGATCACCTCGAACCCGTTGCGGGCGAGCACGCGCACGGTGGCCTCGTGCACGCGTCCGAAGGCGTGCGGCATGATGCAGCCGGTCAGCAGGGCGACTCGGCCCCGCGGCTCGCCCTCCGGGCGGGCCAGCGGGCCGCGCTTACGGAACGCCGGCCCCGAGATCGTGGGCGCCAGGATCACGCGGTCGCGCAGGCCGGGCGTGCGTTCGGCCAGAAAGCGCAGGCCGGAGGCGCGGTATAGCCGCAGCGCCGCGGCCAGCGCCTGCATTCGTCCCGGCCGGGCGACGACCTGCCGCAGGAAGAGGGCGCGCAGCCGCCAGGCCAGCGGCGCCTTCTCGCCGGCCATGATACCGGCGCGGGCCGCCTCCATGATGCGGCCGTAAGGGACGCCGGAGGGGCACACGGCCTCGCAGTTGCGGCACTGCAGACAGAGGTCCAGGTGGCCGGCAACCGCCGGCGTCGGCTCGATGCGCTCCTCGGCGATCGCCTTGATCAGGTAGAGCCGTCCCCTCGGCGATTCGGTCTCCAGGCCGGTCTCGATGTAGGTGGGGCAGTGCTGGAGGCAGAGGCCGCAGTGGACGCAGCGCGAGAGGTCTTCGTCGCTAAGGTTAGGCCCTAAGCCAGAAACATGGGGAAACTCGCCCGCCATCACAGCCTCCCCAGGAAGCGCCCGGGGCTGAGGATGCCCTTCGGGTCCAGCTCCCGCTTCAGGCGACGCATCAGCTCGAAGGCGGGAGGCGCATCGCCGAAGACATCGATCGCGCGCTTGAGGTCTGGCGGGCAGGCCTCGATTACCAGCGTCCCCTCGAGACCGGATACGATCGGTGGCAGGCGCTCGACGACAGAGGCGGGGTCGCCGCTGTCCGGCCAGGCAGCAAGGACGGCGCCGATGGTGGGCGAGGCCTCGATGCGGGGGTTGTCGAGGGCCTGGATGGCCTCGATGAGGGCGGGGACACGCGTGGGTAGGACGCTGGCTCGACATAACAACGCGACGTCGCTGGCCGGTGGGGGCCGTACGGCATCCGCGGCGGCGTCTTCCAGGCCCAGGCAGGCCTCCCGGGCTTCCCGGACCGTGCGTTCGACGGCGGCAACCGGGCCGGCGATATCGAGAGTGAGGTCGAAGCGGGCGGGTTGGACGCTCGTGATCTCGGCGGAGCGCAGCGCCAGGCCGCGCCGGACGAGGTCGCCCGCCAGCGCACAGGCCTCGGACGCGGATCCGAACGAAGCGACGAGCGCCCGCTCGGCGGCGGGCAACGGCGCGACCTTGAACGTGGCCTCCACGATCACGCCCAGCGTGCCCAGCGAGCCGATGTACAGCTTGCACAGGTCATAGCCCGCGACGTTCTTGACCACGCGGCCGCCCGCCCTCGTGAGCTTGCCTTCAGCCGTTACCACGCGCATGCCGATCGTGAAGTCGCGGGGGCCTCCGTGGCGCAACCGTAGCGACGATTCGTTGGCGGCGAGCAGCCCGCCCACGCTGTTCCGATTGTCCGGATCGGCGCTGAACGGCACGAACTGGCCGGACTCGCGTAGGCGGTGGTTCAACTGCGCCGCCGTCGTCCCGGCCCGGCAGGTGACGGTCATGTCGGCCGGCTCGTACTCGACGATCCCCTCGAGGCGGGCGAGGCTGAGCGCGATGTCGTAGCGGGCGGGGACGTTGCCGATGTGCGTCAGGTAGCCGCCGCCGCGCGGGATGATGGCCAGTTCCTCCGCGTGGGCGTAGCGCATTACCTCCGCGACCTGCTCGTAGGTGGACGGGGCGACGGCGGCCCGCGGGGTCAGGCCGTCGACGGCGTACTCGCTGGCCGGGAGGACGGCATCGGGGCCGACGATGGACTCGAGCGCGGTGAGCGCGGTCGCTTCCACGGCGGCTACACGTACGCGTCCGGGCCGACCCTGGCGACGGCGGCCCGCATGCGTGACGACACCTCGCCGCAGCCCTTGGACGAGGGGAAGACCTTGCCCGGGTTGAACCCCTCGCCGGCCCCGAACGCCAGCTTCAGGCGCGCCATCACCTCCAGGTCGTCCTCGGAGAAGATCCAGGACATGTAGCTGCGCTTCTCGTAGCCCACGCCGTGTTCGCCGGTGATCGTGCCGCCGGCCTCCACGCACAGCCGCATGATCACCTCACCCAGGTCCAGGACGCGCTGGGCGGCGCCGGGCACGCGCTCGTCGAACAGGACATTGGGGTGCAGGTTGCCGTCGCCGGCGTGGAACACGTTGGCCACCGTGAACCCGAAGCTGTCGCAGGCCTCATACACGCCGCGCAGGACGGCCGGCAGCTTCGTGCGGGGCACGACGCCGTCCAGGATGTAGTACGACGGCGCCAGACGGCCCAGCGCGCCCAGAGCGCCTTTGCGACCGGCCCACAGCCGCTCCCGGTCCTCCAGCGAGAAGCCGACCCGCAGTTCGCGGGCGCCCAGCTCCTCGCAGACGGCGCGCACCGAGCCGGCTTGCTCTCGCGTCTCCTCCTCCAGCCCGTCCACCTCGATGAGGAGCACGGCGCCGGCGTCGGGCGGGTAGCCGGCGTGGATCGCCTCCTCAACGGCGTTCATCGTGACGCGGTCCATCATCTCCAGCGCCGAGGGGAGGACGCCGCCGCCGATGATTGCCGAGACGGCGCCTGAGGCCTGGTCGACCTCGTCGAAGATGGCCAGCAGGGTGACCGTGGACTGCGGGCGGGGCAGCAGGCGCAGGATGACCTTGGTGACGATGCACAGCGTGCCCTCGGAGCCGACGACGATGCCGGTGAGGTCGTATCCCGGCGGGTCGGCGGTGTTGCCGCCCAGCCAGACGAGCTCGCCGTCCGGCGTGACTATCTCCAGGCCAAGCACGTGATTCGTCGTGGTGCCGTAGCGCAGGCAGTGGGGCCCGCCGGCGTTCTCCGCCACGTTGCCGCCGATAGTGCAGGCCTTCTGGCTGGACGGATCGGGCGCGTAGTACAGGCCGTATTCGGCCACGGCGTTGCTGACGTCCAGGTTGATGACGCCGGGCTCAACGACGGCCAGCCGGTTCTCGGGGTCGACTTCCAGGATGCGGTTCATGCGGGCAGTGACAACGACGATGCCGCCCTCGCAGGGGATGGCGCCGCCGGAGAGGCCTGTGCCGGCCCCGCGCGCGGTAATCGGGACCTCGTACCTGCGGGCTATCCGGACGGCCTCGGCGACTTGCTTGGCCGTATCCGGCAGGACGACGGCGTCGGGGAGGCCGCGCTCGATGGTAGCGTCGTATTCGTATACGATAAGGTCCTCGGGCTCGCTGAGGACCCATTTTCGCCCGATTGCTCGCCGCAGGTCGCGGACCAGCTTGAGGTTAGCCATTCCGAGTGGAGTCTAGCACCGGGCGCTCGAACGTGTATACTGAGTGTTCGATGAATCGCCGGAACGAGAGATTTTGGGGGGAAAGGATAGTATTGTGAGGCCTCCGCTAGGCCGAACCTTGGTATCCTCGACGTTCGTTATAGCGTTACTTCTTCTAGTAGCATCGCGTCTCTCATTCCGGAGGCGGGCCCGCGCAGAGCGGGTCCAATCTGCATCTTTGAGCGAAGCCAAGAGTAAGCGCGCACCGATTCGGCAGGCCGGCCTGGCGGCCGGCGGCCTGGCCTTGACCCTGGCCGTGATGGGGGGCAGCCTGGCCATGGCCCTGGGCGGCCTGGGCGATGAGCAGCCTCTGTCCAACCGTTCGCCGCTCGCTTCCGTCGATGGAGGCGGAGCGGGCGGGGCCGGGCCGCCGCCCGTCCCCGACGGCGTTTCGACGCCGGTGCCGGGGTCCGGGGAGGGGTCCGCCGCGGAACCGCCGGCGGGCGGGCCCGGCGCGGGCGCGGGGCTGATCCCGGAGAACGTCAACGCCTCGCCGGAGTTCCTGGCCCTGAAAGACACGCTGGTGGCCGACATCGCCGACTACGCCGCGCAAGTGGGCGGCATCGATGTCGCCGTGGCCGTGACCGACCTCCAGACCGGCGAATCGATCTCGGTGGGCGGGAACGTCTTCCACAAGACCGGTTGCACGATAAACATGTTCGCTCTGTTCTCGGCCGTGGACCGGTTCCAGGCCGGCGAGGCCAGCCCCGGGCCGGTCGCCGGAAACATTCGCGTCGGCATCGGCGAGAGCTACCCGCCGCAGGTGTACCGGTTCCTCGGGTCCGTGTACGGAGGGAACTACCCGGCGGGCGTCGCCCGTGGCCAGGAGATGATGACTTCCTGGGGCATGGAGGCGTCGCGCTTCAACCAGGTCCCGTTCTTCCCGCTGCAGTCCGAGATGAACCGTCTGACGGCGCTGGAGACGAACATGGTGCTCACGAAGCTGTTGAAGGGGGAGCTGTTCAACGAGGAGTGGACGGAGTACACGCTGGGCGTGCTGCGGAACATCGCCGGCTACCTGAACTACATCCTGCCCGGCAAGCTGCCGGCCTCCGCGACCGTCGCTCACAAGATCGGCTACTTCTGGGACAGCGACGGCTGGGTCAACAACGACGCCGGCATCGTCACCTTCCCCGGCGCCGATGGCCAGGAGAAGGCTTACGTCATCACCTACCTCTCGCAGAAGGCGAGGACGGAAGCCATCGGCAACTCCTACGGCGCCCGCGTGTCGAAGATCGTCTGGGACTGGATGGCCGCGAAGTACCAGCTGGGAATCGAGCCGCCCGCTCCGCCGCCGCCGGCCGATCCACCGCCCCCGCCGCCGCCGCCGGCCCCGCAGCCCACGGCGACGCCCGTGCCCACCCAGGCACCCACGCCCACCCCCACCCCCGCGCCTCCGCCCACACCTACCCCGACGCCGGACCCGCGCACCCCCACGCCGACCCCCAGCGCCACGCCCGGCGGCTAGCGCCTAGTCCGCGGCCCAGCCTTTCGCCCGCTCCACGGCGCGCTTCCAGCCCGCGTACAGCTCCTCGCGGCGGTCTTCCGCCATCTGAGGGCTGAACCGCCGGTCGACGCGCCAGTTGGCGGTTACGTCCTCGGTGCTGCGCCAGAAGCCGGTGGCCAGCCCCGCCAGGTAGGCCGCGCCCAGCGCCGTCGTCTCGGTGACGGCCGGCCGCACCACGTCGCGGCCCAGGATGTCGGCCTGGATCTGCAGCAGCAGGTTGTTCGCGGCGGCGCCGCCGTCCACTCGCAGCTCGTCCAGCCGTACGCCGGAGTCGGCCTCCACGGCGTCGATGACGTCGCGGCTCTGGAACGCTATCGATTCCAGGGCCGCCCGCACGATATGGGCGCGGCCGGCGCCGCGGGTGAGGCCCACGATCGCGCCGCGCGCGTGCGGGTCCCAGTGCGGCGCGCCCAGCCCGACGAACGCCGGCACCAGGTACACGCCATTGGAGTCGGGGACGGACGCCGCCAGCGTCTCCGACTCCTCGCTGCTGGCCATGAGGCCCAGCTCGTCGCGCAGCCACTGGATCGCCGCGCCGGCGATGAAGATCGACCCCTCGAGCGCGTAGGTGACGCTGTCGTCGATACCCCAGGCGATCGTCGTGATCAGCCGGTCGGAGGCGACCCGTTCCTCGCCCACGTTCATCAGCAGGAAGGCGCCGGTGCCCAGCGTGTTCTTGGCCATGCCCGGCGCGAAGCAGGCCTGCCCGAACAGCGCCGCTTGCTGGTCTCCGGCCACGCCGGCAACCGGTATCGAGCCGCCCAGCGCCGCCGTCTCGCCGAAGACGCCAGAGGACGGGCGGACCTCCGGCAGGAGCGACGGCGGCACGTCCAGCGCCGCCAGCAGTTCGCCGTCCCAGCGACGCTGGTAGATGTCGTACAGCAGGGTGCGCGAGGCGTTGGTGTAGTCGGTCTGGTGGGCGCCGGTGAGCCGGTATAGCAGCCAGGCGTCCACCGTGCCGAACATCAGCTCCGCGGCGGCGGCGCGCTCGCGGGCGCCGGGCACGTTGTCCAGCAGCCACTTGACCTTGGTGCCCGAGAAGTAAGGGTCTATCAGCAGGCCCGTGCGCTCACGGAACAGCGGCTCCAGGCCGCGGGCGCGCAGGTCGTCGCAGGTGGGCGCGGTGCGACGGTCCTGCCAGACGATGGCGTTGGCGATGGGTCGGCCGTCGCGGTCCCAGATCAGAGTGGTCTCGCGCTGGTTGGTGATGCCGATGGCCGCGACGTCGCCCGGCCCGGCCCTGGCGGCGCGCATCGCCTCCTGGGCCGTCTCCAGCTGCGTGCTCCAGATCGCCTCCGGGTCGTGCTCCACCCAGCCGGGCTGCGGGTAGATCTGCTCGAACTCCCGCTGGGCGGAGGCGACGGGCGCGCCGGAACGGTCGAACAGGATGGCTCGGGAGGACGATGTCCCCTGGTCGAGGGCGAGGACGAGGTCGGGCATGTCGGCGAAAGGTTAGCACCGCCGCGGCGGAGCTGTCGAGGCTTGACTTGTCGCCGCGCGGGCTCGACGATTGCCGATAGTCTGACGCCGAAGGAGGTCTTGATGGCCGCGAAGAACGGACGCTACTGGGGCGTGGTGACGCCGCTACCGGTCCCGGTGATGAGTATGCAACTGAAGATGTACGAGGACGCCGGGCTGGAGGGCGTGTTCGCGCCGCAGGTCTACGGCCCGCCGTTCGTGCCCCTGGCCGCCGCCGCCGCCCTCACGACCCGCGTGCGTCTGGCCTCCGGCATCGCCCTGGCCTTCGTGCGCAGCCCGTTCGAGACGGCGATGGCGGCGATGGACCTGGATCGCATCAGCGGCGGCCGCTTCACGCTGGGGCTGGGCTGCAGCGTCCGGGCCTGGAGCGAGGGCTTCTTCGGGATGGAGTACGGCAAGCCGCTGGAGCACGTTCGGGAGGTCGTGGACATCGTCCGCACGGTCATGGCGAAGGCGCACACGGGCGAGCTGACGAGCTATGAGGGGAAGTACCACCGCCACGACTTCAGCGACCTGCAGCCGCCGCAGCCGCCCGTTCGGACCGACCTGCCGATATGGATCGCCGGCCTGCGGCCGCCGCTGGTCAGCCTGGCGGCGGAGATCGGCGACGGCGTCATGGGCCACCCGATATGGTCGGTCGGCTGGGCGCGGGAGCAGCTGCCGCCGGCGCTGGAGAGGGGGTTGAAGCGGGCGGGCAAACAGCGTTCGGACGTGGAGGTGAACCTGTGGCCGTGGGTGGCCATCAATAGCGACAAGAAGCAGGCGATCAACGACGCCAAGCCCACGCTGGCCTTCTACGCCGGCATCAAGCAGTACGAGGAGTACTGGGCGGCGCATGGCTTCCGCGAGGAGGCGCGGCGGTTGCAGGCGGGTATTGAGCGAGGCGATTACGTGGGTGTGGCGGCGGACATCCCGGACGAGATGGTGGAGACGTTCGTCCTGTGCGGGACCGCCGACGAGGTGCGGAAGCGGGTGGAGCCGCTGTGGGAGATCGCCGACTCGCTGTGCCCGGTGCCACCGGCCTACGCGCTGCCGCCGGACAAGTTGCTGGCCTACGCCGGGGCCATCGCCGCCACGTTCTACGGGAGCTAGCCGCCGTCCGGCGGATAGCGCTTGCCTCGCCTGCTAACATGAACCCAATGGCGCTGGCATTCCTGGAGCGCGAGCTGCGGCGACGGCTGGCGGACGCCGGCCGCGGAGACCTGGCGGAGAGCGCCGTGGGCGGCCTGGGCCTCACGGACGATGGCGGGACGATCTACGTGCACGTATTCCCCAAGGAAGGCTCGGCGAAGGCGCAGGGACGCGCGTTCGTCCTGGCCTGGCAGGACTACGCGCAGGACCGCTCGCAACGGCTGGACTGCTACCGCTGGCTGATCAATGAGGCGCGGCTGAACATGCGGGACAACGTGGGCAAGCTGACCCGCTGGCTGGAAGGACGATAGGCGATGATCGAAATCCGGCGCGACTCTGAAATCTACCGGAAGGAGGGCGGCTGGTTCTCCGCCCGCTGGCACTTCTCGTTCGACGAGTACTACGACTCCGAGAACATTGGGTTCGGCACCCTGCGCGTGTTCAACGACGACCGCCTGATACCGGGCGCCGTGTGGCCGATGCACCCGCACCGCGACGTAGAGGGGCTAACCTACGCTGTGGAGGGCTCGTTCGAGCACCGTGACAGCATGGGGAACGGCGGAGTGCTGCCCGCCGGCTCGGTACAGCGGCTGACCCTGGGCTCCGGCGCCCACCACTCCGAGATGAACGGCTCCCAGACGGAGCCGCTGCGCTTCATCCAGATGTGGATAATGCCACGCGAGCGCGGGCTGGAGCCCTCGCTGGAGCAGAAGGCGTTCACCGAGGCCGACCGCACCAACGTCCTGCTGGCCGCGATATCGCCGGACGGGGAGCTCGGCGTGAGCGTGCACCAGGACGCCTGGGTCTACCTGTCGCGCCTGGAGGCGGGAAAGTCGCTGGAGCACGAACTCCCCGAGGGCTTCGGCGCCTACTTCTACGTGATAGGCGGCGAGGCAACCGTCAACGGCGAGGCGATGGCGACCGGCGACGCCGCTCGTATCCGGAAAGAGGGCCGGCTGGCGATTGGCGCGGGCGAGACCTCCGAGCTGATTATGGTGCAGGTACGGGTCTAGGCCGGGACTTCGTCCTCGATATTCGCCTTGATCATCTCGATGAGTTCGGGCGTAACTTCGACGATACCGTGCTCCCTGGCGTGCTCCTCCGCGTTCTTCATCAGCTCCTCTTCGGTTTCGCCGCGAACGACGTGAGAGCAGCCGCTGGCGGGGTTCACCTTATTGCAGTCAATTATCTTGCCCATGGGCAACCTCCATATTGTTGGGATAGTCTCTACACAATAAAGTAGACTATTCCCCACTCCTGGTCGGGCCAAGGCCGAGGGTCTAGCCGGCCTCGCCGGTCTCGTCCGGATCGAACTCCAGGACTATCGCCGCCTTCGCCGGCTCGTAGAAGGTGTGCGAGCAGTCGTCACACATGACGATGTGCTGCACGAGGACGGAGGCCGGTTCGCGCCCGCCCTCCAGGAAGTGGAAGAGGGCGTTCCGCGCCTGGTGGCAGTCGACGGCGCCCCCGTCGCTCATCTCGCCGCCCACCCTGGTCAGCAGGTCGATGATCGGCCTGCGGCAGGATTCGCAGCGCAGGAGATGTGCCTGCAGCCAGATCTCGGCCTCTTCCACGCCGGCCAGCACGCCGACACGGGTCTCGTCCGGGATGTGCCAGCTGTGGGGCTCCTGCTTGTCCATGCTCTCTGCTCGTTCTTCGGTCATGGCTGATCCTCAAAGGTTTCGGGCGACTTGCTTAATTATACCCTGACAGGGGAAGCCCTCATCCCCTTCTGGCGAAAAAAGTTCCAGCCGGAAACCCTATGCCCTTGCGCGCGAGGATGATAACCTACGCGAGGGCGAGGCGGCGTGAATCTCCAGCCCAATTCTGGGGCGCCTGATAAGGAGGAAGCCACGGTGAAGTTCCTCTCGCAGACGTTCGTGATACGGACGGAGAAGGGGCCGCAGTTCGTCGACATAACCGAAAGGGTCGAAGAAGCGGCCCGGGAGTCGGGCGTCGCCAACGGCTTCGCCGTCGTCTACTCCCGGCACACCACGGCCGCCATCCGCATCAACGAGAACGAGCCGGCGCTCCTGGTGGACATGGAGCGCATGCTGGAGCAGATAGCGCCGTCGGCGGCCGATTATCAGCACAACGACGCGGCCCACGCCTTCTCCACCAACGGCGAGCGCCCCAACGGCCACGCCCACTGCCAGCAGCTATTGCTGGGCGCCAGCGAGGCCGTCCCTGTCATCGAGGGCCGCCTCATGGTGGGCGAGTGGCAGCGCATCTTCTTCGTCGAGCTGGACCACGGCCGCGAGCGCGAGTTCGTCGTACAGCTCGTAGGCGAGTGAGCGCGGGCGTTCCAGACGCCTTCCACCGCTACCGGGAGGCGCTGGACGGCACTCTCCGCTCGCTCCTGACCTCCCGCGATCCCGACCGCTCCGGCCTGCTCTACCGCATGCTGCGCTATCACCTGGGCTGGGAGGACGCCGAGGGACGTCCTAGCGAGGGGGACGGCGGCAAGGCGTTGCGGCCGACACTCTGCCTGCTGGCCTGCGAGGCTACCGGCGGCGACTGGCGAAAGGCCCTCCCCGCCGCCGCGGCGGTGGAGCTGACGCACAACTTCTCGCTCGTCCACGACGACATCCAGGACCGCGACCCGGAGCGCCGGCACCGGCCGTCGGTCTGGGCGGTCTGGGGCGAGGCGCAGGCGATCAACGCCGGCGACGCCCTGGCCGGGCTGGCGCGGCTGGCGGTGCTGGAGCTGCGCGCGGAGGGGTTGACGGAGGGCGGCGTCATCGAGGCGGCGCGGGCGCTGGACGAGGCCACTCTGGAGATGGTGGAAGGCCAAACGCTGGACCTCAGCTTCGAGGATCGCCTCGACGTGAGCGAGGCCGAATACCTGGCGATGGTGGAGAAAAAGACCGGGGCGCTGTTCGGCTGCGCGCTGCGGCTGGGCGGACTCGCCGGCTCGGACGATGGGCGAATCGCCGCTGTGCTGGGGGAGCTCGGTCGGCGGCTCGGCGTCGCGTTCCAGATACGCGACGATGTGCTCGGCGTCTGGGGAGAGCCGGCCTCGACCGGCAAGGCGCGCGCGACCGATGTCTGGAACCGAAAGAAATCGCTGCCCGTCGTCTACGCGCTGTCGCGGGCGGAGGGCGGCGAGTTGCGCCGCGTCTACGCGAAGGCGGAGCTCAGCGGCGACGACGTCGAGGCCGCGCTGGCGGCGCTCGATTCGGCCGGTGCGCGTCAGTACTGCGAGGCGGCGCTGACGGAGCGACGGCAACAGGCGCTGGCGGCGCTGGACGGCGTTGAGCTGCAGGCGGGGCCGGCGCGGGAGCTGCGCGAGGTGGTGGAGTACCTGCTGGCGCCGATTTAGCGGCCGCCGCGCCCCGCACTCTTGTGCGAAATCAGCGTATCCAACCCGGCCAATCCCGCTCACCCTGAGGTCGTCGAAGGGGGGAGCCGCGCGCACTTCGACAGGCACGAGCGGTGGATAATGGTGGCGCCGTGTCCGGAGGGTACGCTCTAGTCGATGCCGAGGTCGTGGCGGGCGTCCTCGGTCATCATGTCCGGGCCCCAGGGCGGGTCGAACGTGAACTCCACGTCGACGTCCTTAATGCCGGGCATCAGGCCGAGGCTCTCCCGTATCTGCTCGACGACCATGGGGCCGATGGGGCAGGCTGGGGTGGTGAGGGTCATGAGGACGTGCACGTCGCCCTCCTTGACGTCGACATCGTAGACGAGGCCCAGGTCGACGATGTTGTAGTTCAGCTCGGGGTCGTAGACCTCTTTGAGGCTCTCCAGCACAACTTCTTCGCTTACCACGGGCTCGCTCCTTCCGGCGATACGCTTCAATTTTAACACGGGCCGTCTGCTACAATCGCTCGCGGCATGTCCAGCGCCACGCCGGAGATCCCCCGCTTCAACCGCCTGGTCTACGCGTCCGGCAGCATCGCCGGCAACGTCATCTCGCGTTCCACCGCGCTGTGGCTGGTGTTCTTCTTCGCCCCGCCCTCGGACGAGGAGGACCTGCCGACGCTGGTGCCGCGGCTGGTCATCGGCATCCTCATCCCGCTGATCACCGTCCTCGACTCGATCGACGACCCGCTGATCGGCTTCTGGAGCGACCGCACCCAGACGCGATGGGGGCGGCGCATCCCGTTCGTGGTGTTCTCCACGCCCCTTTACGCGCTGACCTTCGCGCTGATGTGGTTCCCGCCCGGTGGCGATGCCGGCCACTTCGCCAACGCGCTGTACTTCTTCTTCTTCGTGTGGCTGCACCGGCTGTTCTCCACGCTCTCCGGCGGCCCGTTCGAGTCGCTGTTGCCGGAGATAGCGGAATCGTCGCGGGCGAGGGTGAGCATCGTGACCTGGCAGGTGTTCTTCGGCTCGCTGGGCGCGGTAGTGGGGCTCGTCGTGAGCGGGCTGATCAAGGACGCCTTCAGCTTCCAGGTGATGGGCATAACCATGGCGGTCGTCGCCTTCGGCTCGCGCTACATCGCGCTGTTCGGGGTCTGGCGTTACGCCAAGCGAGACGTGGCGCCGGTCTCGGCGGGGCCGCTGCGGGCGTTCCGCGACACCTTCCGCAACGACCAGTTCCTGTACTTTTTGCCCACGTTCGTGCTGTTCAACATGTCCGTGACCCTGCTGACGGCGGCGATGCCGTTCTACGCCGACGCCGTAGTTCTGGGCGACAGGGAGTCGCTGGACGTCAATCTGCTGGGGCTCTCGCTCGACCTGGAGGAGGGGGCGGTGTCCGGCATCCTCATCGGCGCCGCCATAGCCGTTGTTCTGGTCACGCTGCCGATCGTGTACCGGCTGTCGATAAGGCGCGGGAAGGCCTGGGTGTACTCGGTGGCCATGGCGCTGGGCGCGCTGGGGTTCCCGTTCCTCTTCTTCATGGGGTTCGTCCCGGGGGTACCGGTGATGGCGCAGAGCCTGGCCTTCGTCGCGTTCGTCGGCCTGCCGATGGCGGCCGTGTTCACGTTCCCCAACGCCATCACGGCCGACATAATCGACTACGATTCCGTGCGCACCGGCATGCGGCGAGAGGCGATCTACTACGGCGCCCAGGCCACGATCGAGAAGTGGGCGGGCTCGCTGTTCGCGCCGATACTGGCGGCGCTGCTGCTCCTGGGCGAGACCTCGGACGACCCCCTGGGCATCCGGCTGGTGGGGCCGGTGGCGGGCATCGCCGCGCTTCTGGGCTACTTCTGCTTCCGCGGCTACCGCCTGCCGGACGAGGTGACGGAGGCGACGGTTCGGGCCGTGGGGCTGGACGCCGGCGAGGGCCGCTAGCGTTTGGCGCGGCATCTTGCGGCGGTGTATCCTGTTCGCGATGAAGACGGAGCCCGCCGCGCCCGACGAGGCGCCCGCGACCCAGGCCAAGCGCCTGTTCGAGCCGCCGGAGCTGCCGCTGCTGGTGCTGGAGGACCTGAGCCTGTGGTACGGACACAAGCAGGCCTTGACGGGCGTCTCGATGAACTTTCCGATAAACAAGGTGACGGCGTTGATCGGGCCGTCCGGCTGCGGCAAGAGCACGCTGCTGCGCTGCCTGAACCGCATGAACGATACGATCCGCGGCGTCAGGGTCTCCGGCCGCGTGCACTACCACGGCGTCAACATCTACGACCGGCAGGTGGACCCGGTGGAGGTCAGGCGGCGCGTGGGCATGGTGTTCCAGAAGCCCAACCCGTTCCCCAAGTCGATCTACGATAACGTGGCGTTCGGGGCCCGCGTGAACGGCTACCCGGGCCGCCAGATGAACGAACTGGTCGAGCGGAGCCTGCGCCAGGCGGCGCTCTGGGACGAGGTCAAGGACGACCTCAAGGCGTCCGGCCTCGCTCTCTCCGGTGGCCAGCAGCAGCGGCTGTGCATCGCCCGCGCGCTGGCCGTGCAGCCGGACGTGATCCTGATGGACGAGCCTTGCTCGGCGCTGGATCCCATCGCCACCCTCAAGATCGAAGACCTTATCCGGGAGCTGGTGCAGGAGTTCACGATAATCATCGTCACCCACAACATGCAGCAGGCGGCGCGGGTCTCCGACTACACGGCGTTCATGCTGCTGACCCACGAGGGCGGCCCCGGCGAGGTCATCGAGTACGGTCCCACCAGCGACATCTTCACCAACCCCGGCGATAAGCGCACGGAGGACTACATCACGGGCAGGTTCGGTTAGGCGCGATGACCAGAACGGCGTTCGAGCGGCAACTGGAGGGGATCCAGGAAGACATGCTGGTGCTGGCAACGATGGTCGCCAGCGCCATCGAGCGTTCGATCGAGGCGCTGAAGGGCCGCGACGTGGAGCTGGCCCGGCAGGTCATCACGGACGATGTCAAGATTAACCGGAAGCGCTACGAGACTGAGGAGAAGTGCCTGGAGCTGTTCGCGACGCAGCAGCCGTTGGCCGGCGACCTGCGGACGATCGTGGCCGTCCTCCACATCATCGTGGACCTGGAGCGGATGGGCGATCACGCGGAGGGCATCGCCAAGATTGCCCTGTTGCTCGCCGACGAGCCGCCGCTCAAGCCCTACATCGACATCCCCCGCATGGCCCAACTGGCGACGCAGATGCTGATGTCCGCCGTGGAGGCGTTCAAGGATCGCGACGCCCAGCGGGCGATCGCGATCTGCGACGATGACGATGAGGTGGACGCCCTGCACGACCAGGTGTTCCGCGAGCTCATCGTCTACATGATCAACGACCCCAAGACCATCCAGCGAGCCACCTACCTCACCTGGGTCAGCCACAACCTGGAACGCATCGCCGACAGGGTGACCAACATCTGCGAGCGCGTGGTCTTCCTGGTCGAGGGGAAGATGACGGAGCTGAACGTTTCGAAGTACTAGGGGTCGGGGGCCTTGGCTTACGCGCCTTAAGACCGGTCGCCCCTGGGCTCCAGCGGGACGATGAACACCATCATGAGATAGAGGAACATTCCCGGCACGAACGCCGTCATGATCGTCACGGCCACGTAGGCGATTCGCACCAGAGAGGGGTCCAGGCCGAAGAACTGGGCCAGCCCGCCCAGCACCCCGAACAGCTTGCGGTCTCTGCGGCTCCTGCACAGGCGCCTCGCTTCATCTTCCATGGCAATCTCCTCCGGAGGCACCATTGTACGGGCGACTGCGGGCGCTTTCAAGGCCGCTGGGCGCGGGCCACGCGCTCCTCTATAATGGGTCCGGAACAGTGAAGAAGATCCTCGTAGTCGACGACGAGCCGACGCTCGTGGCGACGCTTCAGTACAACCTCGAACGTGAGGGCTATCGAGTCGCCACCGCCCCGGACGGGGAGTCGGCGTTGACTGCGGCGCAGACGGACCGCCCCGACCTGATTATCCTCGACCTGATGCTGCCCGGTCTCAGCGGGCTCGAGGTCTGCCGCATCCTGCGCCGGGACATGGCGGCGCCCATCCTCATGCTCACCGCCAAGACGGATGAGGTGGACAAGGTCGTTGGCCTGGAGCTGGGCGCGGACGACTACGTGACCAAGCCGTTCGGGATGCGGGAGCTGCTGGCGCGCGTGCGCGCGCTGCTGCGCCGCGCCGAGACGCCGGCGGGGACTGAGGTGCAGGTCTTGACCTCAGGCGATCTGGAGATGGACCTCGCCGGCCGGCGGGCCAAGCGCAAGGGCGAGGCGCTGCCCCTTAAGCCCAAAGAGTTCGAGCTGCTGGGGTTCTTCATGCGCAATAAAGGTCGCGCCTTCACCCGAGAGCAGCTGCTGAATCAGATCTGGGGATACGGGTTCGCCGGCGATACCAGGACGGTGGACGTCCACATGCGCTGGCTGCGGGAGAAGATTGAGGAGGAGCCGGCCAAGCCGACGAGGCTGATCACAGTCCGCGGCGTGGGCTACCGGTTCGAGAGCTAGGGGCTGTGCCCGCCAACCTCAGCGCGAGAATCCTCGCCGTCCACGCGATACTGCTCCTCGTCGTCGCCGGCGTCCTGGCCGCGGCCGGGGAGCTGGACGGACTCACCATCGGAGTGGCGGCCGCGGCCGTGGGGGTGTCGGCCGCTATCAGCGTTGGGCTGACAGCCCTGACGCTGCGCAGTCTGGGCGGCATCGTCGACGCCGCCGAGGGGCTGGCCGGCGGCGATCTGAGCCGCAGGGCGCCACCAACGACTGCGCGAGAGACCGAGCTGTTGGCCAGCGCCTTCAACCGGATGGCGTCCAGGCTGGAAGAGCGGGTGGCGGCGGCGATGGAGGAACGAAACCGCCTGATGGCTTCGCTGGACAGCAGTGTCGACGCCGTCGTCGCCCTCGACGAAAGCGGCCACGTGGCCTTCGCCAACCCCGCGGCGGCGGAGTTGCTCTCGCGCCCCAGGGAGGAGCTGGAGGGTCAACCGTTCGCCTGGCTGATGCCCGAGGCCGATGTCGTGGAGGCGCTGCGGGTCAGCCGCGAGGAAGGCCGGCGCGAGACGCGCGTGATAGAGCGGCCCAACCGGCGGTACCTGCAGGTGTTCGCCACGCCGATCGTCGGCGGTGGAGAGGGCTGGGCGGCGCTGGTGATCTTTCACGACCTCACCGAGGTGAAGCGCGTGGAGCAGGTGCGCCGGGACTTCGTGGCCAACGTTTCGCACGAGCTTCGCACGCCGCTGGCCGGGATCAAGTCCGTTCTGGAGACGCTGTCCGGCGGCGCGCTGGAGGATCCGAAGACGGCGCGAGAGTTCCTGGCGCGCGCGGACGGCGAGGTGGACCGCCTGGTGAAGATGGTGGAAGAGCTGCTGGAGCTGTCGCGGCTGGAATCGGGCGAGGTGCCGATGGCCCAGGAGCCCGTGGCGCTGGCCTCCGTGCTGGAGACGGCCGTGGACAGGCTGCGGCCCCGCGCCGATCGCCAGGGGGCGCAGCTGACCCTGGAGGTGACGCCCGGTCTGCCGTCCGTTATCGGCGACTCCGACCGGCTGGAGCGCGTGGCAATCAACCTCATCGGCAACGCGATCAAGTTCACGGAACGCGGCGGCGCCGTTCGCGTGTCGGCCGCGGCGACTAACGGCGTCGTGACTGTCCAGGTAAGCGACACCGGCGTCGGCATCGCCCCCGAGGACCTGCCGCGAGTGTTCGAGCGGTTCTACAAGGCCGACCGCTCCCGCGGCGACTCCGGCACCGGGCTGGGTCTGGCGGTCGTCAAGCACACCGTGGAGGCCCACGGTGGCAGCGTTGCCGCCGAAAGCGAGCACGGCCGCGGCTCCAGGTTCAGCTTCTCTCTTCCCGTCGCGCCCGGCGACTAGCTACCGCTACACTTTTTACAAGCGGTTTACGGGCCTTAACACCTCGTTAAGCTGCCGCGCGCTAGCATTGGCCTCGGAGAACACGATGAAGGCCAGCAAAGCGCCGAAGAGCACGCCGGAACTCAGCCGATCATCCAGCCTTGTCCACTCCATGGGCTTCCCGGCCCGCGTGGTTGCGTCGACCCTCCGTAGGGTCCTCGGTGGGTCTGGGGGCGGCGCCCGCCGCCCCCAGACCGGGGACGCAGCGCCCTTCAACGCCCGATGCCACGACGAGATCGCCCGCTGCCTGCGCCATGAGCGGACGGCGCGGCTGCGCTCGGGGCGCAGGTGACGGAGCGCCCACGCCTGGGCCACCGGCAAGCGAATCACTCTCCTGCCCGGCCCGGTAACTCCGGAAGCGGATCCGGGGTTGTCGGGCCTAATCGAAAGGAGCCGAGGATGAGGACTGCAGTCAGGTACGCCGGGGCCAGGGAGGAGCTGGAGGCGCAACGCATCGCCTGCCGCGTTCTGGTTGAGGGCTGCGAAGCGGCGCTGGCCAGCATCCGGCTGGGCCGTGCCGTGGCCCGCGGCGGACGGGAGCTGCGCACGGCGCTGCGCGCCCGCGAGATCCTGGAGGAGATACTGGCCTCCTGGCGGGAGACGCTGGACGCGCTGGACGGCACGGGCGGCGAAGAGCGGGCGACAAAGTCGCCAGCTTTTACGCCGCTTTAATGGCCGTTAACAACGCGTTAAACAACCGGCGTTAATGTGAACCACGAACAAACCTAGACATCCAAAGGAGGTACCCCCATATGGATCAGGTACGTCAGGAGGGCCGGGGCAGGCGGTTCCGCGGCGGCGTTTTGCTCCTCGCGGGCGCGCTGGCGGTGGCGCTCCTCGTCATCTTGATCGCAGGGTGCAAGGACGACAAGAAAGAGGATGATGCTGGTGGGGAGACGCCGGCCGCCGGCGAGACCCCGGCCGACGGGGGGCGCGACTACAGCGGCCTGGGCGGCGAGATCCGCATCGACGGTTCGTCCACTGTGTTCCCCATCTCCGAAGCGGCGGCCGAGGAGTTCAGCAAGGTTGCCGACACCCGCGTCAACGTAGCCTTCTCCGGCACTGGCGGTGGCTTCGAGAAGTTCTGCCGCGGCGAGACCGAGTTCAGCGACGCCTCGCGGCCGATAGAGCAGGACGAGATAGACGCCTGCGCCGCCGCCGGCATCACCGACATCGTCGAGCTCCAGGTGGCGATCGACGCCCTGACCGTGATGGTTCACCCGGACAACGATTTCGTGGACTGCATGACGGTTCAGGAGCTGTTTACCGCCTTCAGCGCCGGCGGCGCCACCACCTGGGCGGACATCCGCGCCGGCTGGCCCGACGAGACTATCGAGTTCTTCTTCCCCGGCACCGACTCCGGCACGTTCGACTACTTCGTCGAGGCCGTCATCGAGGGGGTCGACGAGAACGCGACCCACCGCGGCGGCGGCGAACACGACACGGCGTCCGAGGACGATAACGTCCTGGCCCTGGGTATAGAGGAAAACACCAACGGCCTGGGCTACTTCGGCTTCGCCTACTTCCAGGAGGCCGGGCAGGCGTTGAAGCCCGTGCCCGTGGATGGCGGGGGCGGCTGCGTGGAGCCCTCGTTCGAGGCGGCGCTGGACGGATCCTACACGCCGCTGAGCCGGCCGCTGTTCATCTACACCACGCAAGAGTTGCTGACCTCCCGGCCGGAGGTTCTCGGTTTCAGCCAGTTCTACCTGGAGAACACCGCAACGCTGGTTCCCGAGGTCGGCTACGTAACGATGCCCGACGACCTGCTGGCGCAGCAGACGGCGAAGATTGAACCGTTCGAATAGGAGGTCCATCGGCCCAGAGGGAGGTTCTGTCAGCGGAGGAGCCGGCAGCGGTTCCTTCGCTGACGGGCGACATAGGGAACGGCCCGCCGCGGCGCTTTCGCTAGCCGCGGCGGCCGTGTTTGAAGGGAGAGTGCGCACTGCAAGCCACCGTTGACCAGCAGGCGGCACTAGCCAGGGCGCTGCGCAAGCAGCCCTTCCGCCGCACGAGCGAGATGGTCATCAAGACCCTGTTGCTGCTCTGCGCGGCCGTCTCGCTGCTGACCACCGCGCTCATCGTGTTCGTGCTGTTCAGCGAGGCCTGGACGTTTTTCGAGCACGTTTCGCTCGCGGAATTCTTCCTGGACACCGACTGGCAACCCCTGTTCGAGCCGTCGTCGTTCGGGATATGGGAGCTGGTGGCCGGCACGATGAACGTTGTGCTCTGGTCACTGGTGTTCGCGCTGCCTGTTGGGCTGGGCACGGCGATCTACCTCAGCGAGTACGCCCACCCGCGGACGCGAAAAGTCTTGAAGCCCCTGCTGGAGGCGCTGGCCGGCGTCCCCACCGTGGTCTACGCCTACTTCGCGCTGACGGTCGTGACCCAGGATGTGCTGCAACCGCTGTTCGGCCGGGACAACATCCCGATCTTCAACTCGCTCTCGGCCAGCCTGATGCTGGCCGTGATGATCCTGCCCACCATCGCCTCTATCTCTGAGGACGCCATGGCCAGCGTGCCCCGCGACCTGCGCGAGGCGGCCTACGGTCTGGGGTCAACGCGAATGGAGGTGGCGCTGCGCGTGGTAGTGCCGGCCGCGCTCTCAGGGATAATCGCGGCCATCCTCCTGGCCACGGCCAGAGTCGTCGGCGAGACGATGATAGTGGCCATCGCCGCCGGCTCTACGCCGCACCTGACCCTCTGGCCGAACGAAAGCATCCAGACGATGACGGGCTTCATGCTCCAGATCGGGCTGGGAGACGTGGCCCGCGGCAGCGTCAAGTACCAGTCGCTGTTCGCGGTGGCGCTGGTGCTGTTCATGATGACGCTGATCTTCAACATCGCCGCCACCCTGATCGTGGGCCGCTACCGCGAGGAGTACGAGTAGGTGGCGCAGCGCGAAGCGACTGCGCCCGTCTCCCTCCGCGCCAGCGGCGCCGTGGCCCGCAGGCAGGCCGTCTCCAGGGGGTCGCGGTACGTCCTCCTGGCGGCCACCCTCGTCGGCGTGTTCGTGCTGCTGGTGCTCGCCTACGAGACGGCGATCGAGGGCGCCGACCGCATCAGCTGGTCATTCATAACGAACTACCCGTCCCGGTTCGCGGACCAGGCGGGCCTTCGCTCGTCTATCCTCGGCACTGCCTGGGTGATGGGGGCCACGATCGCGCTGGCCTTTCCCATCGCCATCGGCACGGCGATCTGGATGGAGGAGTTCGCGCCGCGCAATATCCTGCTGACCATCGTCAAACTGAACCTGGCCAACCTGGCCGGCGTGCCCAGCATCATCTACGGCATCCTGGGCCTGGCCCTTTTCGTGCGCTTCCTGGAGATGGGGCCCAGCATTCTCGCCGGGGCGTTCACGCTGTCTCTCATGATCATCCCCATGACCGTTATCGCCTCGCAAGAGGCGATTCGCCAGGTCCCGCCGAGCATCAAGGAGGCATCGCTGGCAGTGGGCGCGACGCACTGGCAGACGGTTCGGCACCACGTGCTGCCGGGGGCGATGCCGGGCATCATGACCGGCATCATCCTGGCCACGTCCCGCGCCATCGGCGAAACGGCGGCCCTGATCATGATCGGCGCGTTTACGTTCATCGCCTTCGACAACACCAGCCTGACCGACGACTTCACGACGGTACCGATCCAGATATACAACTGGACTATCCGCCCCCAGGAAGCGTTCCGGCAGAACGCTGCCGCCGCCATCATCCTGCTCATGGTGGCAGTGGTTGGCCTGAACTTGATAGCGGCTCTGATACGGGAGCGCTTCCGCCGTGAGTAGCCACGTTCGCCTACAACCGAGGGGAGGTCGCCGGTGACGGAGACGAAGCTGCCCGTCCAGCCGCCGGAGGTCCGCGTGGCGGCGCCCGGCGCCGCCCTAGCGCGGGCCCCGGCCGAGAGGCGCGAGCCCGCCGCCGGCCGCGCCATCATCGACCCGCCGGAGCCGGCGGTGTTCGCCCTCGACGGTCTGAACCTCTGGTACGGCCACAAGCACGCGCTGGCCGGCGTCACGATGAACTACCCCGTAAACAGGGTGACGGCGCTCATCGGGCCGTCCGGCTGCGGCAAGAGCACGCTGCTGCGCTGCCTGAACCGCATGAACGACCTTATCCCGGGCGTTCGCGTGTCGGGGACCATTCAGTATCACGGCGCCAACATCTACGACCGGCAGGTGGACCCCGTGGAGGTGCGACGCCGCATCGGCATGGTGTTCCAGAAGCCCAACCCCTTCCCCAAGTCCATCTACGACAACGTGGCGTTCGGGGCGCGGGTGAACGGCTTCCGCGGCCGGATGGACGACCTGGTGGAGGGTTGCCTGCGGCAGGCCGCTCTCTGGGACGAGGTGAAGGACGACCTCCGGAAGTCCGGCCTCGCCCTCTCCGGTGGCCAGCAGCAGCGCCTGTGCATCGCCAGAGCGCTGGCGGTGCAGCCGGACGTCATCCTGATGGACGAGCCCTGCTCTGCACTGGACCCCATCGCCACGCTGAAGATCGAGGACCTCATCCGGGAGCTGGTCAAGGACTTCACCATCGTCATCGTCACCCACAACATGCAGCAAGCGGCGCGGGTCTCGGACTACACGGCGTTCATGCTGCTGGCCCACGAGGGCGGTCCCGGCGAGCTGATCGAGTACGGTTTGACGAACGAGCTGTTCACGAACCCGAGGGATCACCGCACCGAAGACTACATAACCGGACGGTTCGGGTAGAACGCCATGACACGAGTCGAGTTCGAACGGCAGCTGGAGGTCATCCAGGAGGACATGCTGGTGCTGGCCACGATGGTGCACGGCGCTATCGAACGGTCGATGGAGGCCCTGCGCCGGCCCGACGTGGAGCTGGCCCGCCAGGTCATCGCCGACGACGCGAAGATCAACCGCAAGCGTTACGAGACGGAGGAGAAGTGCCTGGAGCTGGTGGCCACCCAGCAGCCCCTGGCCGGCGACCTGCGAACCATCTTCGCGGTGCTGCACATCGTCGTCGACCTGGAGCGCATGGGCGACCACGCGGAGGGGATCGCCAAGATAGCCGTTCTCCTCGCCGACGCGCCGCCGCTCAAGCCCTACATTGACATCCCGCGCATGGCCCAGCTGTGCCAGAGCATGCTGATGTCCAGCCTGGAAGCGTTCAAGGACCGCGATGCGGCGCGTGCCGTCGCCATCTGTGACCAGGACGACGAGGTGGACGCCCTGAACGACCAGGTGTATCGCGAGCTGCTCGTGTACATGCTGGGCAACCCGCAGACGATTGAACGCGCAACCTACCTGACCTGGGTGGCGCACAACCTGGAGCGCATCGCCGACCGCGTCACCAACATCTGCGAGCGGGTGGTCTACCTGGTGGAGGGCAAGATCGGCGAGCTGAACGTTTCGAAGTACTGATGGGTGGCGGCCGGCGAGCCGGCGTTCAAGGAAAGCTAACGTCCCGTTAACCTCTCCTTAAAGCCACTGCCGGGCTTCGCTCTTAGACTGATGTGTCCCCGACCCGGGACGCCACGGCGCCAGGACCGCAGGGTCTCTGAAAGTACCTGCCTCCTTTCGTGCCCGGTTCTGGCGCTCTGGGGCCTCAGGTCGAAAGAGGACACGGAGCGTTCGCTCGGACGAGGCGGAGGGGGGACCCGGCCTGGCGGCTAGCCGGATTTGGCGGCTTGGTCGCTCGGAGCGGCGGGCGTGGCGCTGGGTCGCCCCAGGATCGTCTGTATACGGGCTATCGCCTCTTTTTCCGCTCTCACCCGTCGCTTGACGTTGCCCGGGCGCACGTGACCCTTGCGCCGGTTCCTGCTCGATACTCGCTTGACCATGGCTATCGCCCCGTTCGATACAGCTCGTTTTTCAGATCGAGGCCATTGTACAGGACGAACGGGCGTATCCGCACCGAGGGCCACGGGCCCGGCGGCTGCAACGGGGCGATCAGCGCCGGTCGAGGTCCAGGGACAGGCTGTTGATGCACCAGCGCTGACCGCTGTCGCCGGGACCATCGTCGAAGACGTGACCGAGGTGGGAGTCGCAGCGGGCGCAGCGCACTTCCGTGCGGGCCATGCCGTGGGAGGTGTCTTCGAGCAGCCCCACCGCGTCCGGCGAGACGGCGTCGGTGAAGCTCGGCCAGCCGCAGCCGGAGTGGTACTTTGTCGCGCTGTCGAACAGCGGGTTGCCGCAGGCCGCGCAGCGGTACATCCCGTCCTCGTCCGTGTCGACGTATTGGCCCGAGAAGGGACGCTCGGTCCCCGCCTGACGGAGCACCGCGTACTGATCCGGGGTTAGGCGGCGGCGCCATTCGTCATCGTTCCCGGTTACGGGCAGGAGCCGCTCCTCAGCCTCGGACGGCGCCGGGATCGAATAGGGAACGCCCGTCCCGGCCAGGCCGCAGTACCCGTTCGGCACCTTGTGCAGGTACTGCTGGTGCTGCTCCTCGGCGTAGTAGAAGGGGCCGGCCGGCGCGATCTCGGTCGTGATCTCGGGGAATCCGGACTTCTGGAGAGCCTCGTTGTAGGCGCGGCTTGCCGCCTCCGCTGTCCGGCGCTGCTCTTCGTCTGCGTAGTAGATGCCTGAGCGGTACTGGGTCCCAACGTCATTGCCCTGCCGCATCCCCTGCGTCGGGTCGTGCTCCTCGAAAAACCTCTCCAGCAGCGACTCGTAGGACACCTTTGCCGGGTCGAACGCGACCAGGACCGCCTCGGCGTGGCCGGTGCTTCCCGAGCACACCTCCTCGTAGGTCGGGTTGCTGGTGAAGCCGCCGCTGTAACCGGCCGCCGTGGTGTAGACGCCGGGAAGCTGCCAGAAAAGCCGTTCCGCGCCCCAGAAACACCCTAGCGCGAAGATCGATGTCTTTATGCCTTCAGGAAACGGAGGCTCCAGCGGTGTTCCGAGGACGGCGTGGCGTGCCGGGACAGCGAACGCCGGCTGGTCGCGGCCGGCCAGCGCGCCGTCGGGGCGAATGATCTCGTTCTTTCGTCGGCTGAAGAGCACGTGCTCGCGCCTCCTGGGCTGATACCAAAGCCCGCCTTCGCCCCTCTCTCGCATGCCTTCAGGGGAGGATGGCGGGCCGATCCGTATTTGCGGCTGGCGACCCCGATCGGATTCGAACCGACGATCTCCAGCTTGACAAGCTGGCATGTTAACCGCTACACCACGGGGCCGCTATATCGAACCCTCAGCGGCAACAGCCTCTGAGGGCAGATATTATTCTATATGCTCCTCCGAAATCGTGTCAACGAACCGTCGTTGGCGCGGGCGCGGCCAGTCTGTATAATGCGATATAGCCGATTCAGATACGGGGGTACCTGTGCCCAGACGCTACCGGCCGCCAACCAGGCGGCGGAAGTCACGAGACCGGCCCGGCGAAGCCGAGCCGGCGTCACCCTACGCGCAGGCCGAGCCGGCGGCCGCGCCACTCTCGCCGCCGGTCATGGCGCCGGCGCCCGCCGCCGGACGCGGCGGCGCGCACCCGGTCCGGCACATCGCGCGGGATCACGCGTACGTCATCGACGAACTGAAGCGCATCGCCCTGATCGTGGCGTTCATCGTGGCCGGGCTGGCCATCACCGCCATCCTGCGCTAGTCAGTAGCGCAAGCGGCCGATAACCACCGCTCCGCCGATTACCACGGCGATATATCCGAACAGGTCCGTCGTTGGCAAGATCTCGTCGCCGCCGACGATGTTGTGGACAAGGTAGGCGACCACGACGCCGGTGGCGCCCAGGGTGGCCAGCAACCGGCCGGCCTTCCCGTTCGTGGCTGAGCTGACGGCCTGGGCGATGGCGTAGCCGATGAAGGCGGCGATGAACATCCCGTACAGGCCGACCTCGCCGGGCAGGATGAAGCCCCAGGCCGCGCCCAGCGCCGCCCCCACCGCCAGCGCCGCCGCGCCGCCGCGCATGGCCTGCAGCGGCCCCACCTCGAACTGAGGCAGGAGGCGCGTGGGGGCGCAGGAAGGGCAGCGCGCGCCTACGTCGGTGAACACGGCGCAGCGAGGGCAGATAGGAGTCTCGCATCGCCCGCAGGAGAGCTCGGTCTCCACCTTGGGGTGGCGGGCGCACTGCATGGATGGCGCGCTAGACTTTCTCCAGCACTCCGCGCTCGCGGGCGAAGGCGAGGAAGCGCTCGACCGCTTCGTCGGGGAAGGGGATGTCGCCCGGCTCCCGTTGCTGCGGACCGCCCAGCCCGTGGTAGTCGCTGCCGCCCATCGGGATCAGGCCGAACTTCTCCGCCATCACGCGAAGGTGCTCCACCTGATCCGGCGGATAGTCCTGGTAGTAGACCTCCATGCCCGTGAGGCCGGCCGCCTTGAGCTGCGACAGCAACCCCGGGAGATCGTCCAGCTCACGGGGGTGCGCGAGCGTCGCCAGGCCGTGGACAGAGGCCAGCATCTCGACGACCTCGGCCGGAGTGAGACGGTCGCGCTCCACGTAGGCTGGCCCGGTGCGGCTGAGGTACAGGCTGAACGCCTCGTTGACGTCGGCGACGTGGCCGGCCTCGACCAGGGCGCGGGCGATGTGCGGCCGGCCGACCGCGCCCTCGCCCGAGAACGATTCCACGCGCGCCCACTCCACCGGCTTGCCGAGCTCGCCCAGCCTGTCGACCATGCGGCGGGCGCGGTTTAGCCGCGACTCCCGCAGGCGCTCCAGCTTGCGTTCGAAGTCCGGATCGTGCCAGTCGATGAAGTGGCCCAGGATGTGGACTTCGCTGCCGGGCACGTCGGTGCTCATCTCGATGCCGGGGATGAGGGTGAAGTCGGGGTGGCGGGACGCCGCCTTGAACGCTTCGGGCAGCCCCTCGGTCGTGTCGTGGTCGCTCAGGGACATGACGCGGACGCCGTTGCGGTAGGCCAGGTCGACGAGTTCGGTGGGGGAGAGAACGCCGTCGGAGAAAGTGCTGTGCGTGTGGAAGTCGCCGCGGCTGCCCATCAGGCCAGCTCCCGGTCCACGCGCTCGATGGCGGTGGCGCGGCCGCTCTCGTGGTCCACGCTGACGCAGACGGAGTTGAACACCACGGGTCCATTCTCCTCCGTGTGGAAACGGGTGGGGAGCTGGGTGAGGAAGGAGTCCAGCACCGGCTGTGTCTGCATCCCCAGGATGGAGTCGCGGGGGCCGACCATGCCCACGTCGGTGACCAGGGCGGTCCCCTGGGGCAGGATCCGGGTGTCGGCGGTGGGGATGTGGGTGTGGGTGCCGATAACGGCGCTGGCCCTCCCGTCCACGTACCAGGCCAGCGCGGCCTTCTCGCTCGTCGCCTCGGCGTGAATGTCGATGATGATCACGCGGGAGTCTCGGAGGCTCTTGAGCGCCTTGTCGACGGCGAGGAAGGGGCACTCCAGAGCGCCGGGCATGAACGTTCGGCCCATCAGGTTGATGACGCTGATGCCGGCGTGGCTAAGCACACCGCGACCGGGAGCGCCCTCGGGGTAGTTGAGCGGGCGCAGGACCGGGACGTCGCTGTCCAGGTAGGGATAGACTTCGCGGTGCTGCCAGATGTGGTTGCCGGAGGTGAGGATGTCCACGCCGGCGTCGAACATCTCCTCGGCGGATTCCTGGGTCAGCCCCTTGCCGCCGGCGGCGTTCTCCCCGTTGGCGATCACGATATCCAGCTGGTGGGAGCGCTTGATCTCCGGTAGCAGGCAGGTCACGGCACGACGGCCCACCTTTCCTACCACGTCGCCGATTACCAGTATGTTCACGTCAAGCCTTTCAGGGCGTGAGGCCGGGGCGGCCGGAGCAGGCTACTTCGCGTACTCCACCGACCGCCGTTCGCGGATCACTGTCACCTTGATCTGGCCCGGGTAGTCCAGGTTCTCTTCGATCTTCTTGCTGATCTCCTTGGCCATGCGGTTGGCGCCCAGGTCGTCGATCTCTTCCGGCTTGACGATGATGCGGATTTCCCGTCCGGCCTGGATAGCGTACGACTTCTCGACCCCCGGGAAACCGTTGGCCACGCCCTCCAGCGCTTCCAGCCGCTTGAGGTACTGGTCCAGTGACTCGCGGCGGGCGCCGGGGCGGCTGCCGCTGATGGCGTCGGCTACGATCGTGATGACGGCCTCGGCGGAGGTCGGTTCGACCTCCTCGTGGTGGGCCTCGATGCAGTGGACCACGGCGGCGTGGACGTTGTGGCGGCGGGCCAGCTCGGCGCCAATGGAGGCGTGCGTCCCCTCCACTTCGTGGCTTATCGCCTTGCCCAGGTCGTGAAGCAGCCCGCCCCGTCGGGCGATGTCTACGTTGGCGCCCAGCTCGTGGGCGATCATCGCCGCCAGGTTGGCCGTCTCCACGGCGTGGTTCAGCTGGTTCTGGCCGTAGCTGTAGCGGAACTTGAGGCGGCCCAGGGTGCGGATGATCTCCGGGTGCAGGCCGGGGCAGCTGGCCTCCAGCGCGGCCTCTTCGCCGGCCTCCTTCACCGCCACGTCCACCTCCTTGCGCGCCTTCTCCGCCATTTCCTCGATTCGGGCCGGGTGGATGCGCCCGTCCGTCAACAGCTTGGTGAGGGTAATGCGGGCTATCTCGCGCCGCACGGGGTCGAAGCCGGAAAGGGTGACGGCGTCCGGTGTGTCATCGATGATGACGTCCACGCCGGTCACGTGCTCCAGGGCGCGGATGTTGCGCCCCTCACGGCCGATGATGCGGCCCTTCATGTCCTCCGAGGGCAAAGGGACGACCGAAGTTGTCGTCTCGGAGACGACGTCGCCGGTCAGGCGCTGCATCGTCGTGGCGATGAGCTTGCGGGCTTTGACGTCCGCCTCTTCCTTGAGCTCCTGCTCGATCTCGCGGAAGCGGCGGTTGATCTCGTCGCGCATGTCGCGCTCCACCTGGGCCATGAGAAGCTCTTTGGCCTCTCCCACGGTCAGGGAGGAGACGCGCTCAAGCTCCTGCTTGCGCTGCTCCTCTATCTCCTGGAGCTCCGCCCGCGCCTGTTCCAGGCGCGTCTCCTTGGTCTGGAGGTTGCGGCTCCGCTGCTCCAACCCCTCCAGCTTGCGGTCTAGGGTTTCTTCTTTCTGAGTTATGCGGCGCTCGAGACGCTGTAGGTCTCTGCGCCGGTCTTTTAGCTCGGCTTCGGCCTGCTGGCGAAATCGAAGGGACTCTTCCTTGGCCTCGAGCAGAAGCTCCTTTTGCCGTCGCTCGGCCTCGCCAAGGATGCGAGCAGCCGTTCGCTCAGATGCGGCGACACGCCGCTGAGTGATACGTTGCTGAAGGATTGCGCCAAAGAGTACACCACAGAAAACGCCTACAAGGCCGACGCCGATCGCAATGATGGCGGCCGGCATCCTATCCTCACTTCCCTTATTCGGTTGTAGGTTTGAATCTGAATCGTGCGGCTATTGCTAACCGCAGCCCCATGATACGGCGGCCCGTATTGGGGTGTCAAGAAAATAGCCAAACCTACCGAACGGTCGGGGGCGTTCCTGGGCGAAGGGAGTTAATCGGCAGCTTGAGCCTGCGCGGCGACGTGCCCATCGGCTGCGTCGACGCCGGCGCGGATCAGGTTCTCCACCTGCTCCACCAGCTGCGGGTTCTCGCGCAGGAAGGCCTTGGCCTGCTCGCGGCCCTGGCCCAGCTTCTGCTCCTCGAACGAGAAGAAGGCGCCCTGCTTCTTGAAGATGCCGGAGTCCACGGCCAGGTCCAGCACGTCTCCCTCCCGGCTGATGCCTAGGTCGGGGCCGTGGAAGATGATATCGAACTCCGCCGTGCGGAACGGCGGCGCCAGCTTGTTCTTCACCACCTTGGCCCGCACGCGGTTACCGATGATCGTGCCGCTGTGCTTGAGCGATTCGACCCGGCGCAGGTCTATACGCACGGAGCTGTAGAACTTGAGCGCGCGTCCTCCCGGCGTCACCTCCGGGTTGCCGAACATGACGCCGATCTTCTCCCGCAGCTGGTTGATGAAGATGAGCGAGGTGCGGGAGCGGGCGACGGCGGCGGTGAGCTTGCGCAGCGCCTGGGACATGAGCCGGGCCTGGGCGCCAGGAAGCGAATCTCCCATGTCGCCCTCGATCTCGGCGCGGGGGACCAGCGCGGCGACGCTATCGATGACGATGACGTCGATGGCGTTCGATCGCACCAGCGCCTCGGCGATCTCCAGCGCCTGCTCGCCTGTGTCAGGCTGGGAGATGAGCAAGTCGTCGATCTTGATGCCCAACGCCCCGGCGAAGGTGGGGTCCAGGGCGTGCTCCACATCGATGTAAGCGGCCTGCCCGCCCAGGCGCTGCGCCTGTGCCACTATGTGCTGGGCCAGCGTGGACTTGCCGGCCATCTCCGGGCCAAAGATCTCGATGATGCGGCCGCGAGGGACGCCGCCGATGCCCAGGGCCATGTCCAGGGCCAGGGAGCCGGTGGGGATCGCCTCTATCGCCATGTTGGCGGAGGCCTCGCCCAGCCGCATGATGGAGCCGCGCCCGAACTGCTTCTCTATCTGGCCCAGGGCCAGCTCCAGCGCCTGACGGCGCTCGTCCTTGTTGTTATCGGAACCGCTCACGTTCGCCTCCTGTCTCCGGGGGCCGACGGCATGATAGCACACCCGTTCGGGCCCCGGCAAGCCAGCGGTGACACGTCCCACGCCAGCTAGATCAGCAGTCTGCCGGCGAAGATTCGGATGAGGTTTAGGAGGATGATGGCCACCATTGGCGAGAGGTCCAGCATGCCCAGCCGCGGCATGAACTGGCGGATGGGGGAGAGGATGGGCTCGGTGATGTCGTGCAGGAAGACCACAACCGGGTTGCGCGCGTCCATCCCTGTCCAGGAGAGGATGATGCGGATGAAGATGGCGACCATCAATATGATGGTCAGGATCTGGATGAAGCGGACGGCGGCCTCGATCGGCTATCCTCCCAGGCGTTGAGCCTTGTCGTAGGCGGCCCTGACGGCCTCGACGAAGGCGCGGCGCAGCCCCGCCTTCTCCAGGGCCAGCAGGCCTTCGGTCGTCGTGCCGGCCGGTGAGGTCACCTGGTTGCGCAGCTCCGCCGGATGCCGGCCGGTGGCCTCCGCGTACTTCGCCGAGCCCAGCATCGTCTGGACCACCAAACGCTGGGCGACATCCCGTCGCAGGCCGATGTGAACGCCGGCGTCGATCATCGCCTCCATCACCAGGAACACATAGGCCGGCCCGCTGGAGCTGACCGCGGTGGCCATGTCCACGTACTTCTCGTCCGTCACGTACAGCTCCTGGCCCAGGACGGCCAGGATCGCCTGCACTGCCTCTCGAGCGGCCTCCGGGACGGCGTCCGTGGCGGTCCACACGGTCATCCCCTCGCCGATCTGGGCTGGGGTGTTGGGGATGGCCCGCACGATTGCCTCGTGCTTCAGGGCCTCGCGGATCGCCTTGATGGTGACGCCGGCCATTATCGACATAACGGTCTGGCCGGACTTCAGCGAGATGTCCCGCGCGGCCGTCGCGAACTCCTGCGGCTTCACGGCCAGCACGACGACCTCCGCGCCCTCCAGAGCCTCAGCCGGCTTCTCGACGGCCCTGACTCCGTGCGTGGCCGACAGCTCCTCGCGGCGGCGGGCGATGACCTCACAGACGGCGACATCGTTCGCGCCGGCGAGGCCGTTGCGCAGCACACCGCCGATGATCGCCTCGCCCATGACGCCGCCGCCGATGAACGCCAGCTTCACGCTATACCCTCTCACCGAAGATCGCCCGGCCCACGCGCACCAGCGTCGCCCCTTCCTCTATCGCCACCTCGAAGTCGTCGGTCATCCCCATCGAGAGCTGGTCGAGGCCGAGCGATTCGCCCAGCTCGCGCAGGCGGCGGAACACGGGTCGCACGCGCTCAGGGTCATCGACCAGTGGCGCTATGGTCATCAGGCCGCGAACGTCCAGGCCGGGCAGGGCGCGGATCGCCTCGGCCTCTCGCGGCAGGTCGCCGGGCGAGATACCGTACTTCGAGGCCTCGCCGGCGACGTTGGCCTCAAGAAAGACGGGCACCCTGGCCGATTGGGGCGCCCGTTCAGCGATCGCTTGGGCTAGGTGGAGAGAATCCACGGACTGAATTATATCAAACAGGCTTACGGCGGTCTTGGCCTTGTTCGTCTGCAAGTGGCCGATCATGTGCCAGACCGGTCGCGGCGAGAGGCCTTCCAGCGCAGGCAGCTTGCCCTGCGCCTCCTGCACCCGGTTCTCCCCGAAGTCGCGCACACCGGCCGCGTGCGCCTCGCGGACGGCCTCCGGCGGAAAGCCCTTCGTGACTGCGACCAGCGTCACCTCGCTGGGAGAGCGGCCCGAACGCTGGCAAGCCGCGGTTATCCGCTCGCGGACGGCATCCAGCCGCTCGGCGATAGTGGACAGGCGACTCGGCGTGGCCATCGCTGCCAGTATAGCAACGGCGGGTTGTATAATTGCCTGGCCCCGGCACACGTGAGCCAGCTATGAAACAGATGGACAGGCGGCTGCTGATCCTGATGCGCCTCCGTGAAGAGACGCCGCTCCGCGCCGCCGATCTGGCGCAGGAGTGCGGCTGCTCGGTGCGGACGGTGTACCGCGACATCGATGCTCTCTGCCAGGCGGGGGTGCCGGTGGCGGCGCTGCCTGGCGAGGGCTACCGCCTGGTGCCCGGATACCACCTGCCGCCGGTGGCCCTGACCGCCGAAGAGGCGGTGCAGCTGCTGCTGGGTAGCGACCTGGCGCTCGGCATGGGCACGGCCGCGGACCGCGAGGCCACGCGCTCGGCGGCGGCGAAAGTCGAGGCCGTCCTGCGCCCGGAGACGCGGCAGGCCGTCGACCGCCTGCGCGACCGCATACGAGTGTCCTCGTGGGAGAAGCGCGAACCCTCGCCCTGGCTGCCCGTGCTCCAGCAGGCAGTCCTGCGGGAGCGGGTGTTGCACCTGCGTTACCACTCCTTCGGCTCCGACGAGATCACAGAGCGGCAGGTAGAGCCGCACTACCTCCTGTATTACGAGAACGACTGGCACCTCGTCGGCCACTGCCGCCTGCGAGAGGGCGTCCGCGACTTCCGGGTCGGGCGCGTCCGGAGGGCGCAGCTGCTGGACGAAGGGTTCGAGCGACGGGCGACCGTCGGCTTCGACGGCCACGACCACGAGCGCTGGGGCCCCGAGGTGCGCGTCTGGATCGAGGCGGCGGCCGTGCCCTGGGCTCGCGAATCGCCGTCCTACGCACTGGAGCGGGAGGAGCCGGGCGAAGGCGGCTCCGTGTTCGTATTCAGGCGCTGGGACGAGCGCCGGCTGCTGCCCTGGGTGCTGAGCTGGGGCACCTCGGCGCGGGTGCTGTCGCCGCCGCAGGCCGTGGAGCGTGTACGCGTCGAGGCGGAGTCGCTGGCCCGGCGCTACGCCGACGGGTAGCGACGCAATCGCCCACCGGTTCCCGCCGCATTCGGGGCCGTTGGGGGGAGCAGGCGCGACCTTCAGGTCGCCCGCATGGAGGCCTGAAGGCCTCCGATACATTCGCTTCGATCGACTACTGACACGCCGTTGTCAAACGCTGCGCCTAAGCTGGGGCCAACACCTGTAGGAAAGGACGTGCGCGAACATGAAGGTCAATACCTTTCTTGTCAACCTGACCAGCGAGGACCCGGAGCGGCTCAAGTCGTTCTACGCCGACGTCGTCGGCCTGCCCAGGAACCCCGACATGGGTGACGGCGCCTTCCAGGCCGCCGGCGCAGCCATCGTCATCGACGGCCACAGCGAGACCAAGGGCGCGGCCAAGGAGCCGCAGCGTGTGCTGGTCAACTTCTTCGTCGATGACCTCAAGGCGGAGCAGGACCGGCTGGAGGGGCTGGGCGTGAAGTTCATCCGCACGGCCGGCAAGGAGTGGTGGGGCGGCGTCATCTCCACGTTCCCGGACCCGGACGGCAACTACTGCCAGATAATCGAGTACAGGCCGCAGCCGTGAACGGAACAACGAGGGCCGGTTGCGAGAGCGGCCTGGACGTCCTGCGCGCCGCGTCGAAAGGCAGCGAGCCAATGCCGCCGTGCGCGAGCCTCCTGGGCTGGCAGGCGCTGAGCCTGGCGCCGGGCCGCGTGCGGGTGCGCTTCACGGCCCGAGAGGAGTTCTACAACCCCATGGGCAACGTGCAGGGCGGCTTCCTGGCGGCCATGCTGGACGACACCATGGGCCCGGCCCTGTTCACCTTGCTCCCCGCCGACGCCCTTGCGCCCACGCTGGAGCTGAAGGTGAGCTTCCTGCGCCCGGCGCAGGCGGGCCCGCTCGTCGGCGAGGGCTGGGTCGTGCACCGCACCCGCAGCGTCGCCTTCCTGGAGGGCGCGTTGAGCACGGAGGACGCCGATGTCGTCGCCACCGCCACCGCGACTGCCCGCATCATGGAGTCGCGCGAGGCGTAGCGATGGCCACCTGGGGCGAGTTCGCCGCCGCCGCGCCGGAAATCGCAGAGCGAGGCGCGCGGCGGCTGGGCATTGGCGTCGCCCTCATCGGCACGGTCGCGCGGGACGGGGCCCCGCGCGTGCATCCGGTGACGCCGCTGATCGCTGGCGGGCGCCCGGACGGGCGGGCGTCTGCCCGTCTGTTCGTGTTCGTCGCCGTGCACACCGCGAAGTACCCGAACCTGCGCCGCGATAGCCGATACGCCCTCCACGCCGTCCCCGGCAAGGACGACGAGGAGTTCCTCCTGATCGGGCGGGCGGTGGAGTCGAACGACTGGGCCAGCCAGATGCTGGCCGCCTCGGCGGCGCGGGAGATCGGCATGACCAGCGTGGACCACGTGCTGTTCGAGCTGCTCATCGAGCGCGCGCACTGGGCGGTGTGGGAGGGGCTGGGCACGCCGGACATCCGCCGCGTGGCGGAGCGCTGGCCCTGAGTCGCGGTGTATAATACCGCCGATTCTCGACCGGGAGGGTCGCGTGGTCATATCCATCGTCACCCGCAAGACCAGCGTTTCCGATCGCACCCAGTGGCAGTCGCGGCTGGACGGCGTCCTGCCGGAGATCACTGCCGTCCTGCAGGGCGAGCCGGGGTTCGTCGACGTGCAGTACCTCTGGGGCGCTGAGAACGACGGCACGATGGCGCAGCTCACACGCTGGCAGTCCCTGGACGACTGCCAGCGCTACGTTCGCGGCGGCGCGGCGGCCACCGTGGCCCTGCACGAGGACCGGGCCCTGCCCACGGCCCCCTTTCCCGACGGCGCCTGGCTGCGCCGCACCTTCGAAGTCGTCGAGGGCTAGAGACGCGGCGGCTGCCGCCGCTCCCACCAGGCGAACCCGGCGATGGTGGCCGCTATCCCGCCCAGGACCAGCAACCCCCACAGCACTCCCGATTCGAAGGCGACGAACAGCAGACCGAGGACGACGATCACGCCGATGATCGCGGCGAGCGGCCAGAACAGGATGCCGAACACCGCCCGCGTCAGCTCGAACGTCTCCAGCCACCAGGGGTCGTGCCCGCCGCGATCGCGCATCTCGGCGTCAGTGTAGCATCGGGCGAAACGAGGCTCGCTAACCCGCTCGTCCTGAGCGTAGTCGAAGGGCGTGGGACGCTGCTCGGTCTGCTATACTGCGCGCCGAGATGCCGGAGGATAGCGACTTTCTGTGCGGAGGCTGGATCTGGGACGCCGTGATGAAGGAGCTCCGCTACCACCAACGCGCCCGCAAGGGCTGGAAGGACGAGCCGGAGCAGGTGGAGCGGCTGGAGCGCGCCGTCCGCTCCGTGACCTGGCGCCGCTGGTCGCAGGCGCCGATGCAGACCTCCACCGGCGCCATGATGCCCTCCTCCCTCTCGCGCATCGTGGTGGCCTTCGAGGGCGGGGGCGACATAACGCTGAACGAGAACGACCGCGCCTGCGCCGAGAAGCTCTCGCGGGCCATCGCCGACGCCAGCGGGGTGGAGGTGGCCGAGGAGGGAGCGCCGGGGGGCCGGCGCTCCGGCAACCTGCCTCCGCGCGACGAGATGGGCCGGCTGGTGACGCGCTCCGGCAAGGCCGAGGTCACCCTGGACGACGTGGCGCGCGAGATCACGATCGCGAAGGCGCGGTTCCCGGTCGGTAAGTCGCGGCGGACGGTATCGTTCGCGGAGGTGCGCCGCCTCGAGCTGACCTACGAGGCCAATGGGCCGCTGGAGACGTTCACGCTGTGGGCGATCGTCACGCCGGAGGAGGAGCGACTGGCGATAGCCTCGTATCAGGGGTACGAGGGCTGGGCCGAGCCCCAGGAGTGGCGCGACTTCGCCCGCGACGTCGCCGCTACGATTGGGGTCGCCGTAACCGGCGCTGACGAGGCCGAAAGGGAAATGTAGGTCGGGGTCCGAACCCGACACGTAGGCGGGGCTATTCAGACCCCCGCAAGTCGGGGTCTGAAGACCCCGACCTACGACGTTAGACTGCCTGCGGAATCGGGAACCGTTCGTCCTGAGCCTGCCTGCCCTGAGCGGGGCCGAAGGGTCGAAGGACTTCGCTGCCTAGCCGCGGACGAACCCGGCGAACCGCTCCAGGCGGTCGATCTTGACGGTGGAGAGGTCGGCCAGCTGGGCCAGCTTCACCTGCAGCGCCTGGAAGTGGGGCGAGGCGGTGTGGGCCTTGAAGGCGTCGCCGTCCGTGTACATCTCGAAGAAGACGATCTCCGTGGGGTCCTTCTGGTTGCGGTGGATGGCGTAGGCCAGGGCGCCGGGCTCGTTCGCCTCCACGGCCTCGCCCATCTCGCGCAGCGCCTCCTCCGCCTCCGACTGCTTGTCGGGCTTGATCTTGAAGCTGGCGATGACGGTGTTCATGGGGCCTCCCTCTGTGTTCGTGGGTTTAGGGGGAGTATAGCAGGGAGGCTAGGGTTCGTCCGCCAGCGCGTCCGTCTTGGTCCAGCGGGTGCCGCCGAGGGGGCGGATCGAGAGGTGGGTGAAGGCGCCGTCCTCCGTGGCGCCGTGCCAGTGCATCTCGCCGGCAGGGACGTGGACGACGTCGCCCGGCCCGACGAAGTTGCGCTCGTGCTCCGTCGCCAGGATGCCGCGGCCCTCGAGGCAGTGCAGCACCTGCGGCGCCTCGTGGGCGTGGAGGTACGTGCGCGCCCCGGGGCTGAACGACACGACGACGATGTCGATGCCGTCCGCCTCGCCGAGCAGCGGTTGCACCCTCGCCTCGCCGATGAAGTACTCGTCGCCGCCCGGCTGCAGCGCGTCGGGTGAGATGCGATGGACCTTCACGGGGAGGAGTATAGCAGGGGGCGTTTGTTTTCCGATTAGCTTCCAGGGTTCGCCGAACTCCGTTTGAGGGCGTCTTGTAAGTGTTAACTTGCATGAAGCGTCATAAGGAAACGCGCAATGCGATTCCTTATCAATGTGACGACTCGTCTGACAGCACTAGGCTTGAAGTAGAGGTATGCCTCCACAGCCTCCCCGTTCTGCGTCTCGAACTGACGCCGAGTCTGGAAAAATCCCGCGCCCTGGCCCGATCCATCAGGGCCGAGCATGTCCTCTAGCTCAGCGATTGACTGCCCTAGTCTCAGGGGCACCTCCTTGAATTTATCTGGCTCAGTCTGAACGATGGAATCGAGATTGTGGAAGGACAGTGCTTTCAGATTTATTTCAAAGACAGAGACGTGGCCGGCTACTTCACGGTAATCAGGCACCACGCTTCCCGTCTTGAACCCAGCGATTTCCAGGCGTAGCCATTCAAGATGTTCGGGCGGCGCGACCTGCGATCCTAGCTGCCATACTTCGAGAGCAAGTTGTGCCACGGGCACAGCGGGATCCCCGGCTCTTCGCACGAGTTCAGCTATATCCTGACCTTGGGACTCCCGAGCACGCTGGCGTTCCAGCATCAGTTGGAGGTCCTCGCTGGTTGCCCACGTCGTGCTTGAGCCCCTGCGTATGGGAATCTGACCCGCGCGAAGCCTCCCGTACTGCGCCTTAATGATGTGCGGACGGGTGATACTCGGCGGAATCACAGCTACTCCCACCCAGCTACCGTTCACCTCAGTTTCGTAGTACAGGAAGGAGACGGGCCGCTCCAGTTTCGAATTCACTATTTGCTGAAGAGTCGCGTCGTCATGGCGCTGGGTGATACCAACCGCGAGTTCGCTACTTACTGGATCAACACCGAAGAAAAGGTAGCCCACCTCGTCTCCGTGCGCGTTCGCGATACTGGTGATGTCTTTGATCAGCTCCGCCTTTCGGTCGTGGCTGTCGAGAGTAAGATCTCTCTTGCAGTCATACTTCGACTGCTCAGGCAATTTCCTCATGAGGTCTAGGAGGGCAAACCCTTCGAGTCTTTCGATCATGCGGCGACTCCCGGTAGGACACCGAAACGTGAGGCGCTTCGCTTGCTCGAGTTTAGGGCGGATGTTCTAAGAAGTCAATCTACCCGCACTTGTTGAAGCCGCAGGAGCGGCAGACCAGGCACCCCTCCTGGTACACCAGCAGGGCGCCGCAGTCCGGGCAGCCCAGGCCGGTGGCCTCGGCGCGTCGCCCCGCTCCCCCTTCGACAGGCTCAGGGTGAGCGGGGTTGGCTCGGCCCTTCGACTCGCTCAGGGCGAGCGGGGGTGCTGGGTGGGCGGAGGCGTCGGCGCCGGCGGTCTCCGGCGAGAACTTGCGCTCCAGCCAGCGGAACACGTAGTCGACGACCGAGGTCGCCCAGGGGATGTCCGGGTTGTTGGTGCGGCCGTAGGGCTCGAAGCGGGTGTTCTTCAGCTTGCGGGCCAGGTCCTGCACCGGCACGCCGTACTGCAGCGTCACGGAGGTCAGCAGGGCCACGGCGTCCATCAGCCCCGACACCGTCGACCCCTCCTTGGCGATCTTCACGAAGATCTCGCCCGGGCGGCCGTCCTCGTACAGGCCGGCGGTGATGTACCCCTCCTGGTCGCCGACGCGGAACTTGTGCGTGATCGAACGCCGCTCGTCGGGGAGGTGCTGGCGGTAGGGGCGCGGCCGCTCCGTCGTGGCGATGATCCCCTCGATCTCGGCCAGCGCCTCTTCGGTCTCCTGCTCCGGGCCCTTGACGTTCAGCGCCGCGTGCGACAGCACCGAGAACGGGCGGGAGCCCTCGCGGTAGATCGTCATCCCCTTGCAGCCCTCGCGGAAGGCCAGCCAGTAGGCGGAGGCCACGTCGGCCTCTGTGGCGGCGAAGGGGAAGTTGATCGTCTTGGAGACGGCGTTATCGGTGTGGCGCTGGAAGGCGGCCTGCATGCGCACGTGCCACTCCGGCGAGATGTCGTGCGCGGTGACGAACAGCCGCTTGGCGGCGTCGGGGACGTCGTCGCGGTCGCGCAGGCTGCCGCCGGCCGCCAGCTGCTGCATCAGGTCGTCGGAGTAAAACCCCTCGGCCTTCGCGACGCGGACGAAGTGCTCGTTGGCCTCGGTCAGCTCCGTGAGCTTCGAGGGGTCGTCGGGGTCGAGGTAGTGGCGGCGGGTGTAGGCGAGCGAGAACAGCGGCTCGATGCCCGACGAGCAGGCGGCGATGATGGACAGCGTGCCGGTGGGGGCGACGGTGGTGCGCGTCGAGTTGCGGTAGGGGTTGTGCGGGTCGTAGCGGGAGCCTTCGAAGGCGAGGAAGGTCCCGCGCTCGCGGCCTAGGTCCAGCGACGCCTCGTTGGCCTTCTCCTGGACGAAGCGCATCACCTCCTCGCCCAGGGCCAGCGCCTCCTCGGAGTCGTAGGGCACGCCGAGCTGGAGGAGGGCGTCGTGCCAGCCCATCACGCCCAGGCCGATCTTGCGGGTGAGCTTCGTGGCCTGGTCGATCTCCTCGATCGGGTAGCGGTTGACGTCGATGACGTCGTCGAGGAAGCGGACGCACTGGGGGATGACCTCGGCGAGGCGCTTCCAGTCGAGCTTGCTCTTCGAGCCGTTGCCGCGGACGAACCTGGCGAGGTTGAGGGAGCCGAGGTTGCAGGACTCGTAGGGGAGCAGCGGCTGCTCGCCGCAGGGGTTCGTAGCCTCGATCTCGCCAACGTTTGGGGTAGGGTTGTCGCGGTTGATGCGGTCGATAAACACGATGCCGGGGTCGCCGTTGCGCCAGGCGTTGGCCACCAGCAGGTCGAAGACGTGGCGGGCGCGGCGCTGGCCGGCGCTCTCGCCGCTGCGGGGGTTCACCAGCTCGTACTCGCGGTCCTCTTCCACGGCGGTCATGAACTCCTCGGTCAGGGCCACGGAGATGTTGAAGTTGGTGAGCGTGCGCATGTCGCTCTTGAGCGTGATGAACTTCTCGATGTCGGGGTGGGTTACGGCCAGGATGCCCATGTTGGCGCCGCGGCGGGTACCGCCTTGCTTGATGGCCTCGGTAGCGGCGTCGAACACCTTGATGAACGAGACCGGTCCGGAGGCCACGCCCATCGTCGATTGGACGCGGTCGCCTTCGGGCCGCAGACGGGAGAAGGCGAAGCCGGTGCCGCCACCGGACTGGTGGATGCGGGCGGTGTCCTTGATCGCCTGGAATATGCCCTCGATGCTATCGGGGACGGGGAGCACGAAGCAGGCGGAGAGCTGCTGCAGCTCGCGGCCGGCGTTCATCAAGGTCGGCGAGTTGGGGAGGAACTCCAGCCGCGCCATCAGCTCGTAGAAGCGCTCTTCCCAGCGCGCGGCGTCGTCGATAGCCTCGAGCGGCTTGTAAGAACGCTCGGCCTGGGCCACGTTGTGGGCGACGCGGCGGAGCATCTGCTCAGGGGTCTCAGCGGGCCGTCCGTCCGCGTCCCTGGCCAGGTAGCGCCGCTCCAGGACAAGGCGGGCGTTTTCGGAAAAGGGTATCTTGGCCTCGCCGCTCGGTTGGCGTATAGTCATGGTGGCAATCCTAAGTATAGCACCGGCAAGTCGACGGGAATTCTGCCAGAAACCCGCGCCCCAGAAGGAAAATCGCTCGCTCAGCCTGACGTTTACCACAGGCGCTTGCAGATATAGGAGAAGGCTATGACATCCCCTACCTCGGCTGCGCAACAGACCCAGCAGACGGACGCGCGAACGGTACTGCGCGCCTTCGCCGTGCGGTTCCGCCAGAAGAGGCCGGACGTCAACCTCTATGCCGCCGTCTTCCCGCTCAGGGACCTCCTGGGCCGCTGCCGGCCCGATACGTACAGGCACGACCGCAAGCAGGGCTACCAGCGTCCCCTCACACAGTCGCGGCTGCGACAGGTGTCCTCCTACATGCGGCACGAAGAAGGGGTGCTGCCAACCTCGCTGCTGCTGTGCATCCGGCAGCCCGACCGCGCCACCTTCGAGCCGGCCGGCTTCGACGGCGCCAGCGGTGAACCCGGGATGCTGACGATCCCGGCCAGCGTGGACATGTGGCTGGTGGACGGCCAGCACCGGCTGTTCGGGCTGCAGATGGCTCTGACCAAGGACAACGCCGGCTGGCTCAGCGAGTACCCCCTGCCGGTGACCATCGTCGAGGGGATAGACGCCTACGAGGAGATGCGCTACTTCCACGTGATCAACACCCGCCAGAAGGGCGTGCCCACGGACGTCGTCGACCGCCACCTGCTCACAATGCTGGAGTCCGAGGGGGCGACGCTGCTGGAGCGGGAAGGGGAGAAGAACTTCCTGCGCGGTCGCGCCACGAAGCTGTGCGACATCCTCAACGGCGATACCTCCAGCCCCTGGTACGGGATCATCCTGATGCCGGGCGAGAAGCGGCGCCCCAGCCACCTGATGCGACAGCACAGTATGGTGTCGTCTTTGGACCCCGTTGTGCGGGACGGCTTCGTCAAGCGGTTGACGGACGAGGAAGCGGGGAAGCTGCTGCTCAACTACTGGCGGGCGGCGCGGGAGCGCTGGCAAAGCGCGTTCGACGATCCGAAGGAATACGTGATCCAGAAGCCGCTGGGGGCCGGCGCCCTGCACCAGGTGCTACCGGATGTCCTGGAGCTGTGCCGCAGCGCCGACGACTTCTCGCAGGAGAAGATGGGCGACATCCTGGCTGAGATAGGCCGCAGCGCCGGCTTCTGGCACAGCGAGCGCGGCCACTACATGGTGCGCCAGAGCGGGGCGCGCTACGTGAAGGCGCTGGCCGAGTACCTGCGGGCCAGGCTGCCGCGGCCCGTCCTGCGCCGCCTTTAGGCCGCCGCCGCTACCCCGCGTTCCCCCCCGCCAGAGACGGCTGCGCCCCGGAAGGCGTGCCATCGCTCTCGTGAGAGTGCGGCTCGTAAACCCCGGAGCCTTCGATTATCTTGAGGAAGGCGTCGACGATCCTGGGGTCGAACTGGCTACCCTTGTTACGCGTTAGCTCCCCGATGGCGTGCTCGATGGGCATCGCCTTTCGGTAGGGCCGGTCAGTGGTCATGGCGTCAAAGGCGTCCGTTACCAGCAGTATCCGTGAGGCGATGGGGATATTCTCGCCCTTCAGCCCGTCGGGGTAGCCGGAGCCGTCGAAGTGCTCGTGGTGGTGAAGGATGGCGGGAGTGGCGTCCGTGATGGCCCGGACCTCTCGCAGGACGTGTAGAGCGGCCGCCGGGTGCTTCTTCATCTCGGCCCACTCATCCTCGTTCAGGGGCCCCGGTTTGAACAGGATCTCGTCCGGCACGCCTATCTTGCCGACGTCGTGCAGCAGGGAGGCGAGGCGGATCGTCGATATCTCCTCTTCACTGAGGCCCAGCGTCCGCGCGAGCTGCGCCGAGTACCAGGAGCAACGGTCGGTGTGCGCGCTCGTGCTGGGGTCCTTGGCCGTGAGCGCGGCGACGAGCGCGGCCACGGCGTCGGGGGCTCTGACGGCGCGATCGCCCACGTACCAGGGCGTGGCGTCCTCATCGCGCCTGCGGATGAGCTTGCTCCAGTCGCCCACGCGGTTCTTGCCGGCGGATTTGGCCCAGTACATCGCCGCGTCGGCGCCGTAGATCAGCTCCTCGGCGGAGCCGGCGGACTCCGGGTAGGCCGCCGCGCCCAGGCTGATGGTGACGCCGCGGCCGTCGACTCTGACCTGGCGGTCGACCGAGCGGCGGATGCGATCGGCGACGCGCAGGGCCTCGAGGCGGCCTGTGCGCGGCAATATGACGGCGAACTCGTCGCCGCCGTAGCGATAGGCGCGGTCCCGTGTAACGTGCCGCGTGAGGCTGGCCGCGATCTCGCGCAGGACCTGATCGCCCACCAGGTGGCCCTGCGAGTCGTTGATGCGCTTGAACCCATCGATATCCAGCATCAGCAGGCTCAGGGGCGCGCCTGCGCCTTCCGTCTCCTCGGTGATCTTGCGGATGGTCTCGTGGAAGGCGCGGTGATTGGGCAAGCCGGTAAGCGCGTCGGTCGCGGCCAGAACACGGACGTCCGTCAGCTCCCGGTTGCGCTCCCGGAGCTCGCGGTTGGAGACCTCAAGCTCGGCTGTGCGCTGCCGGACCTTCTCCTCCAGCGAGCGGTTGAGGGCCTTTATCTCTCGCCGGTCGTCTTCCAGCTCCTGGTTCGCTCGTTGCAGGGCGGCCTCGCTCTCCTTGCGCTCGCTGACGTCGCGGGCGATGGCCAGCCCGAAGCGCTGGCCACGGCTCTGGATGTACCTGATCCGGACTTCAACGGGCACAGTGGAGCCATCCTTCCGGCGCTCGTCCGTCTCGATCGTAGCCGTGGCGCCGCCGGCAAGGGCCTCCCGCGCATTCGCATATACCTGCGGGTCGGCTATGTCTTGCACCGTCATCGTGACCAGTTCCTCGCGCGTGTAGCCCAGGCTCTGACAGGCGGCCTCGTTGACGTCGACGAACCTTCCTTGCGCGTCGGTTACGAAGATAGCGTCCGCGGCCTGGTTCAACAGCTGGCGGAAGCGCTCCTCGCTCTCACGAATCGCTTGCTCGGCCGCCTTGCTTTCCGTGATGTCCAGGAGGGTACCGACGTATCCGGCGACGGAGCCGTCCTCCGACTTCTGGGGCGCTGCCGCTCCCTTTACCCAGGCGCAGCTGCCGTCCGGCCGAACGAAGCGGTACTCCGTCTGCCATACGGCGCTCTTCTCTGCCGCCTCTAGAAACTGGGCAATGACCCGGTCCCTGTCCTCCGGGTGGAGCGCGGCCGCCCAGCCCCTGCCCAGAGCCGCTCCCCGGGACAGGCCGGAAAACTCCCTCCACCGCTCGTTCACATAGGTGCAATTCCCCTCGCTGTCGGCCCGGAAGATCAGGGCCGGAGAGACGCTGGCCAGCGTCCGGAACTCCTCTTCCTTTCGCCCCAGCTCCGCCAGGGCCCGCTCCCGTTGCGAGAGCTCCTCCTGGACCCGGTGGTAGGCTCGCTTGAAGTCGCTGCTGACGCTGCGGCCGAGAGAGACGACGAGGCCCAAGCTGACGGCCAGCAAGACTCCGCCGCCTACCAGCAGGAGCCTGTGGGATGCCCGCTGCGCGCTGATGCCGGCGCTCACGGCGCTGAAGAATTGGCCTTCCTCTTTATCGTAGAGGGCCTTGACCTGCTCCTCGGCCGAGGCCAGGGTCGCCTCCAGCGCTTCGTGGCTCGCCTCAGCCTCCTCCGGCGTACCGGCCGCGGAGAACCCGGCTAGCTCTACGTCATACCGGCCCAGCGTTTTCTGAATGTCGGAGAGCGCGCCCCTTAGCTCGCCGTCGTCCTCGGCGCGGATCTGGGCCCGGCGCAGCTGGTTCGCCAGGAGGCTGCGGGGCAGCTCGACTGGAGCGGGGTCATCGGAGGGCCCGTGGACGAACCGCTCCGACTCTATCTCCAGCAGGAGCAGCTCACGCTGGATGTTAGCCATGTTAGTCGTAACAATGCCGGTGTTCTCAAACTCGCGGGCGGTGCCGCTAAGCTGGGAGGAGGCGCGGACGGCGAGCACGGCGATGGCGCTCACCAGGACGCTGATCGCCGCGATGAGGACGATCTGCGCCGGAGAGAGGCGGCGCCGCCTTAGAGGGATCTCCTGGCTCATGGCACCTCTATCCGGGCGATGCTCCATACCCAGAGATCGTTCGTCGCGGCGTCTTCCAGGTCCGGATAGGCGTGATACGGGTAGACGATCCGGGTGGGGCCGCCGTCCACGACCTCCATGTACTCGCCGTCGGAGCGGGTGGCGAGCATTATCGGCAGCCGTTCGACATCGGCCAGGCTGATGTCAGCCGCGTAATCGTCGAGCGCCACCAGGTGGATGGCGCTCGCGGAGGACGGCGCGCCGGCCACCTCCAGCAGATCGGAGAGGAGGACGCCGGTGTAGGTCACGCTGGCGTTCTCCCAGGGGTCGTCGACCGTGTATTCGATAAGGCCGATGCTCTCAATCGTCTCCCTGTCGAATTCCAGGCTGTCGCCCACGTTCGGTGTGACCTCGCCAGAGAGCGTGACGACCGGGTCACCTGTGGGCGCGGGGATTTCGTTTCCGGGCTTCAACGTGCCTTCAGACACTCTGACGAATGCTGGCCCGCCCCCTTCGCTCGAGCAGGCGACGAGAATGAGCGCGCCAACTGCGAGGGCCAGTGCCATGAGTGTCTTCATCGGGATCCTCCAGTCTGTGCGGCGTGCCGGTACGCGGCCCGCCGCGACAACGTGAGGATGCCGGCGATGGGGGATCGTTACAGGGGCTCAGGTACAGCCGAAGTAAGCGGAGACAGAAATGGCGCCCGCCTGCCGGGGGCGCCACTCCCGCCCAAAGGGAGGTTTGGCGAATCTAGCCGCAGCCGCTCGTCGTGCCGCAGTTGTCGCAGCGGTAGCAGGTGCCGCAGCGCACCATGATCCAGCCGCAGCTGGCGCAGGGCGGCGCGTCCGTCTGCCCCGAGTTGTTGTAGCTGGCGCCGTTGCCGGCCAGCGCCGGGGGCGTCCCGTACTCCGCCGCCATCATCTTCGCCTTCACCGCCGGCGATAGCACTCCGAACTGCTCCTTCTCCTCCTCGCTCATGAACTGCGAGGCCAGCCAGCGGAAGATGTAGTCGACGATCGACTGGGCCACCGGTATCTCGGCGTTCTCCGTCCGCCCCGATGGCTCGAACCGCATGTGCGAGAACTTGTTCACCATGTCGTGCAGCGGCACGCCGTACTGCAGCGTCAGCGAGATGGAGGTGGCGAAGGCGTCCAGCATGCCGGACAGCGTCGACCCCTCTTTGGCCATCGTCACGAAGATCTCGCCCGGCGAGCCGTCCTCGTACAGACCGGCCGTGATGTACCCCTCGTGCCCCTCGATCGCGAACTTGTGGGTGAGCGACGTCCGGGTCGCCGGGAGGCGGCGTCGCACCGGGTGGCCCGCAGGCTCGTCCTTGGCCTTCGCGTCGCCGTCCTTGCTCGTGCTCAGGACCTGCGCCCGCTTGGAGCCGTCGCGGTAGATGGCCAGCGCCTTCAGCCCGTGCCGCCAGCCCTCGTAGTACGCCTCCTCGATCTCCTCGACGCTGGCATCCTCCGGCAGGTTGACGGTCTTGGAGATGGCGCCGGAAATGAACGGCTGCACCGCGCCCATCATCCGCACGTGACCCGTCCAGTGGACCGTGCGCACGCCGTTCTGCGGCTTGAACGCGCAGTCGAACACCGGGAGGTGCTCGTCGAGGAGGCCGGGCGCGCCCTCGATGGTACCGGTCTCGTCTATGTGGGCCAGGATGGCCTCCGACGCCTGTTCGTCGTAGCCGAGCCCGTGCAGGGCGCGCGGCACCGAGGAGTTGACGATCTTCATCAGGCCGCCGCCGACCAGGTTCTTGTACTTGATCAGGGCGATATCCGGCTCGATACCCGTCGTGTCGCAGTCCATCATGAAGCTGATCGTGCCCGTGGGCGCGAGGACCGTCGCCTGCGAGTTTCGATAGCCGTACTCTTGCCCGAGGGCCAGCGCCTCGTCCCAGGCCTGGCGGGCCGCCGCCACGAGCGGAGGGGGGGCCTCCGCATCGTCGATCTCGCTCGTGGCGGCGCGGTGCTTCTCGATGACGCGCAGCATTGGCTCGCGGTTCAGCTCGTAGCCTTTGAACGGCCCGACGCGGGCGGCGATGGCGGCGGAGGTGGCGTAGGCCTGGCCGGTCATGACGGCGGTGAGGGCGGCGGCCAGGGCGCGGCCCTCGTCCGAGTCGTACGGGGTGCCCAGCGACATCAGCAGTGCGCCCAGGTTGGAGTAGCCCAGCCCCAGCTGCCGGTAGTCCTCCGCGTTCTTCGCGATCTTCTCGGTCGGGTAGGAGGAGTTGGAGACGATGATCTCCTGGGCCGTGATCATGACCCCGCAGGTGTGCCTATAGGCGTCGATGTCGAAGTAGGCCCCGACATCGACGCCAGGAACAGGGTTCAAGGTACCAGGAACAGGACCGCCCTCCGCTTCCCCTTGTTCCTCCCGGAGGAACTTCAGCAGGTTTATCGAGGCCAGGTTGCAGGCGGAGTTGTCGAGGTGCATGTACTCGGAGCAGGGGTTGGAGGCGGTGATCGGCCCGGTGTTGGGGCAGGTGTGCCAGTCGTTGATCGTGGTGTGGTACTGCATGCCGGGGTCGGCGCACTCCCAGGCCGCCTGGGCGATGCGACGCATCAGCTCGCGGGCGCGGTAGGTGTTGGCCGGCTCGCCGTTGGTGACGTAGCGGGTCTGCCACTCGCCGTCCTCCTCGTAGGCGCGCATGAAGTCGTCGGCCACGCGGACGGAGTTGTTGGCGTTCTGGTACTGGATGGAGATCCAGGCGTCGCCGTCCAGCGTCACGTCGTAGCCGGCCTCGCCCAGGGCGTAGGCCTTGCGCTCCTCCTTCGCCTTGCAGTCGATGAACTCTTCGATGTCCGGGTGGCCGGCGTCGAGGATGACCATCTTGGCGGCGCGACGGGTCTTGCCGCCGGACTTGATCGTGCCGGCGATGGCGTCCGCCCCGCGCATGAACGACACCGGCCCCGAGGCCAGCCCGCCCGCGGTCAGCCGCTCCCTGGACGAGCGCAGGTTCGAGAGGTTGATGCCGGAGCCGGAGCCGCCCTTGAAGATCTTGCCTTCGGTGCGGTACCACTCCAGGATGCTGTCCATCTCGTCATCGATGGCCAGGATGAAGCAGGCGGAGCACTGGGGCTTCTCCTCGATGCCGAGGTTGAACCAGACGGGCGAGTTGAAGCAGGCGACCTGGTTGACCAGGATGTGCTTCAACTCGTCGCGGAAGGCGGCGGCTTCGTCTTCGTCGGCGAAGTAGCCGCCCTCGCGGCCCCAGCGCGTGATGTTGTCGATGATGCGGTCGATCAGCGTCTTCACGGAGCGCTCGCGCACGGGCGCGTTGCGACCGGGCGCTGCCGCCGCCGAATCGCTGAGGGGGCCGCGGAAGTACTTGGAGGCGACGACGTTCGTCGCGTTCTGCGACCAGCCGACGGGGAACTCGACGTCCTTCTGCTCGAAAACGGGCGTGCCGTCGGAGCCCTGGATGACGGCGGTGCGCAGCTCCCACGCCAGCGCGTCGTAGGGGTCGACCTCCGGCGTCGTGAAGCGGCGCTGGATGAGCCGCTCGCGCTGTCGGAGGGCCGGGGCGTGCTTGCCGTTGGTGGCGGCCGGCTTGTGGGCGCCGTTCTTGGCCTGTCGTCGGGTTCGGGTGTCTGGTCGGGTGATGGTCACTGGTTGGCCTCCTCTAGCCGTGCACTACTTCCCTGCGAACCAAAGACAGAACATATCTGTACGGGCGCTCTCTGAAGCCTTTGGATTCGCAGATCAGGTCGAGGCTTTTCGAGCGCGAAGAATGTGCGTAAGTCGTGACCCCTTCCTCACTATCGGAATTGAACGCCTCTGCAGGACCGAATGCCCGGTCGGTCAAGAGGCCCATAGTGGCAGTGCGGGGTAGCATTGGCTTTCCATTCGTCCACTTGATGCGAAGGTGATCCTCGACCTTCTCCCAATACACAACCTGGACCGGAGCCGACACAAGAGCGCCGAAACGGATAGCGGCAGGCTCTAGCGCCGTCTGAAAGGTGTTGGCTAGATCGCAGATGGTATCAAGGGATACCGGCTTGGCGTCCATCTCGCGGGTAAATATCTCGTGGGGCATGAGTAGCTCCGCCGCGAGCTCATCACACAACCTTTCAGCAGGTCCCGTCCGCATGTCTCGGAAACGAATTCCACGAGCACCGAGGATGAGATGACCGATCTCATGTGCTATGGAAAACCGTTGTCTGAGCGGGTGTGATCGCCGGTTAATCAGAATCGTATGGCCTCTCGTTCCTGGGAGGAGACAAGCAGCCACATCGCCAAGCCTGGCTTCCTCGACAGCGACAGTGCCCATTAGACGGGCCACGCGCTCGATGTCGACCGGGGGTCCGTCAATGCCAGATTCCCTCAGGATCTGGCGGGCGCGTTCAAGGGCTGCCTCCTTTGCCGGTCGGTGCGCTGGCATATTCCGAAGAGGCAGTTCGGGTTGTGTCATTCTATGTTCCCGCAGTCCGGGCACTCGGCGTCGCCGTCTTCGATCCAGCCACCGCAGTGCGTGCACCAAGTCCCGCTAGTGAACAGCGTGCCCTGCTCTGCAATACTGAGTTGTTCGATTATCGAGATCCATTCGCCGATTCCGGGATTGCCTTTGAATAGCGCACGCTGCTTCGTGAGTGTCCAATACTGGTTTATCTGCGGAGGTGTGAGTCCGCGAGCTCGGGCGAGGGCTACGAGACCCTCAGGCGAAATGTCGCCTGGATGCTCTTCGGGATCCAGAATCTCGTGGCGTATCCTTAGCACGATAGCCACATGCCGCTTTGTTACGTACGACGGTTCGGATTCACCGCGTTCCCAGCGCTTGATTTCGTCGCGCGTGACCTCGCGTAGTTCTAGACTATCGTCGAGCGGTAACCGATGGCCACGCTCGACCAACTTTCGGGCCAGCTTGTCCCTCGACCAGCGCAATGCGTAGTGCCGGATCACGTAGACGCGGGCGCCGAAACAGTGCGAACTCATCACACCAGCTCCGGATACCCTTCCCGTCTGTAATTTCCCCTCACGCCCCCGCCTCCCCCCGGCGCCACTCGGCGCGTACCGGCGCCCCCTCCGCCTCCACCCCCGCCGCCCCCTGCGAGAGGCCGTAGCGCTCGCGGAAGCTGCGCACGGCGGCGTACGCGTCCCGCGTCGCGCTCTCGTCCGGGCCTCCCGCCTTCTCCGCGTCCACCCAGGCCTTCAGCAGGCCGATGTACTCCTCGTACTGCGCCTCGGTAAGCATGCTCATGGTGTCGTGTGCCCTCGCTTCCAGTACGCGTACACGCCGGTCGGTTCGTCCTCCTCGCCCTCCGCCGCGCCGCCGGCCTCGCAGCCCAGGGCCACCAGCGACGCGTGGACGCGCTGGGCCGCCTCGGCGCCGGCCAGGCGGCGGTGGATGAACCAGTCGCTCTCCTGGACGCCGTGCTCCTCGTGCAGCCGCGTCTGGGGGTCGGCGGACAGCCCCACGTACCACTCGGCGTAGGGCGCGCGGGAGCGGTCGATGAACGCCTTCATCTCGATGCGGGCGTCCAGCTCCGAGGTCGGCGGCTGGGTCACTGCGCTCTCCCCAGACGGGCCTTAGGGCTCCGGGCGTCCTGACCGTCCTTCTGGCGGCGCACGCGCAGCAGCCGCGGCTTCGGCGCCTTGCCCTCGGCCTCCGGCAGCAGCGCCATCTGGTCGCGCGGCACGTCGGGGCGGCGCCAGCCCGCCTTCAGCGCCTCCAGCTCCTGCTCCAGCTCGTCAACGTCGGCGAAGGCGCGGTACACGGAGGCGAAGCGGATGTAGGCGATGTGGTCCAGCTCGCGCAGCCGCTCCATCACAAGCTCGCCGATGTAGGACGAGGGGACCTCGGCCTTGTTCTGGGCGTACACCGCGCGCTCGATGGCATCGGCGATCGCCTCGATGGCGCCGGAGGGGATGGGCCGCTTGTCGCAGGCCTTGCGCAGGCCGGACAGGATCTTGCCGCGGTCGAACTCCTCGCGCGAGTCGTCCTTCTTGACGATGGCGACGGAGCCCAGCTCGATCTTCTCGAAAGTGGTGAAGCGCTGCTCGCAGGCCAGGCACTCGCGGCGGCGGCGGATGCCCGCTTCGTCCGGCCGCGAGTCGATGACGCGGGTGTCGGGGCTGGCGCAGAAGGGGCAGTTCACGGCTTCGCCGCCTTCCTGGGCGGTAGCGCCGGACCGATGCGGATCGCCCGCGCGGAGAGCGGGGCGGGTCGGTCTGCGGGGCGTAGCTGCCCCGGGTTGTCGGAGCCGGTGGGGCCAGACCCCAGGGTGTGGTGGCGCTCACCCTGCGCCCCGGTCGCCGATACGTCCATCAATTCGCCCAACTTTACAGAACTCTGCGTGGCCTCTCAGAAGCGGTTCGCCCCCTTCAGCGAGGGGGCGCAACAGGAAAGATAGCACTACATGTAGGGGTTGTCAAGGGGGGAGACACAACATTTAGTGGTGAAATGCGTCACGAAGGCGAGAAGAGCAAGGAGTAGGGAACAGGGAACACGGGGGAGTGGACAGTGGACAGTGGACAGTGGCAAGACGCCTACGACAGCGGGTCGCCGGAATTGCCACAGATGCACACAGATGAGACACAGAGAATCCCTCCCACCCCGCCATGACAGCGGATAGGAGGTATCGCCACAGATGCACTCAGACGGGGCACAGGTTCAGCATCCCTGCACCGCCATCAACCAGCAGCGACACCGAGTCCACACGAACCTAATCTGTGTAGAATCTGTGTCTATCTGTGGCTAGTACGAGAGAGGATCGTCGTAGGAGAGCACTTCGATCCAGGTGTGGCCGCGGTTGAAGGCGATCTCGTTGCCGGCGGCGTCGTAGAAGCGGGTGCGGGCGTACGGCCCCTCCTTGGCCCACGTGCCGGGGATCGCCACGCCGTCCTGGAAGACGACAGCGTCGCCGCTGCCGGTGGTGTCGTACACCAGGTGGGCGGTGCCGTCGCCGGCGGCGGCGGCGGACGTCACCATGACCGCCACGTTGCGAGCCTCTATCGTCTCGCCCGTCGTCCCGTCCACGTGCTCGAAGCCGCCCTGGCTGCGCGCGTAGCCGTTGGTCTCGGCGTCGTACGTCCAGGTGACGGCGTAGTCGGAGAAGAACGGCCCGCCGAAGCCGACGTCGATAGTCGGGGCGGCGTCCTCGCCGCCGGCGCGCGGCTCGTCGTCCTTGAACGGCCAGGACTCGAACTCCGGCGGGCCGCTCCAGCCGTCGCCCTCCGCCGCCTGCCAGAGCGCGTCCGTGTAGGCGATGCCGTCGTGGGGGCCGAGGCGGTCGAGGGCGCGATCGAAGTAGGGCGGGCCGGAGAAGAAGCCGTCGTAGTGGCGCAGGCCCAGCGATTCAAGGGTCGACGTAACGTCGGCGGCGGCGTTGGTAGATTTGGCGCGGCCCCAGTGGACGTAGATGCCGTCCACCTCGGCCGCCCAGGGCAGGTAGTAGGCGCGGGCGGAGCGCACGGCCAGCACCGGACCCGGGTCGTTCGACCAGAAAACGCCGAGGAAGCGGGTGATGCCGCCCTCGGCGACGACCTCGAATACGATGTCGGCCTGCGATATGTTGTGCTGCGGCCGCGCCTCGATGAAGTTGTCGAACATTATGGCCAGGGGCAGCCTGGCCTCGATCGCGGCCAGCTCCTCGGGGTAAACCAGGCGGCCGTTCAGCCGCGTGGGCTCGCTGGGCGCCGGCGTAGGAGTGGGGGTGGGAGTGGGTGGGGCAGGCGTGGGCGTCGGCGTGGCGACGACGGACAGGACCCTGTCCGAGCTCTCGGAAAAGACGCCGCCGACGGTGAGGGTGGCGAGGATGAGGATGAGGGCGAGGACTCCGGCGCCGCCGGCGACGGCCTGTCGGCGGGGGTTGCCGGCCAGCCAGGGTGGCAGTTGCAGTTTCGGCATCGCGTCAGAGCGCGGGGTCTACGCGTATCATGCGTGGCGCGGCGGCGGAGTGCAAGGGTGGGCCCTCACGCCCGGCCCCTCTTCCGCGAGCGGGAGAGGGGCGACGAGTGGGTCCAAGCGCGGCAGTCTCCGAATGTCTGTTCTGTAGCTGCCGCCTGGTGTTCGTGGCCCGCTCATCCTTCGACAGGCTCAGGACGAGCGGTTCCAATTTCTCCATGCGCATGCGCGGGAGCACGAGTGGCCGAAGGCGCCCGATAGGGTGGAGATGTGGGCGCCGCGGGGTCGTCTGGGGAGGCAAACAGCCCCGCGGCGCCCGCCTGCTGATCCGCCTGCCGGAGCGTATCAGCAGGCCGTGCTGCCCCGGCCCGAAGGCGAGGAGCAGCGGTGCTAACACTGGAATCGTCTAGTTAACGTGAGTTGACGGGCCTCCGTAGAAAGGTAGGCAGGTCCGTGTCCGCCACGTTCTCCATCGCCTCCGTCCGCATCCGCCGGAACTCCTCGTCTTCCGAGTTGTTGTGGTACTGTTCGGGGCCGGCGAAACCCACGGCAATGAGGGTGAGCTTGACCTCTTCGCCCATGCTGGCGTCGGTCGTCGTCCCGAAGATGATCTCCGCGCCCGGGTCCACGACCTCGGCGATGACCTGCGCCGCCATGTTCAGCTCGTGCAACCCCAGCGTGCCGGAGCTGGTGATGTTGAACAGGATGCCGGTGGCCCCGTGGATGCTGACGTCCAGCAACGGGCTGGCCACGGCGGCCTGCGCCGCCTCCACCGCGCGGTTGTCGCCGCTGGCGCGGCCGATCGCCATGAGGGCGGGCCCGGCCTCGGCCATGATCCGGCGCACGTCGGCGAAGTCCAGGTTGATGTCGCCCGGCGTGGTAATCAGCTCGGAGATGCCCTGTATCCCCTGCCGCAGGACGTCGTCGGCCATCACGAACGACTCCATGACCGTGGTCTTCTCGTCGGCGACTGCCAGAAGCCGGTCGTTGGGGATGACGATGAGCGTGTCGACCTCCTGCTGGAGGGCGGCGACGCCCTGGTCGGCGTTGCCTTTGCGCTTGGCCCCCTCGAAGGAGAAGGGCCGCGTGACCACGGCCACGGTGAGGGCGCCGGAGTCCTTGGCGACCTGCGCTACGACCGGCGCGGCGCCCGTGCCGGTGCCCCCGCCCATGCCGGCGGTGATGAACACCATGTCGGTCGCCTTGAGGATGTCCTTCAGCTCGTCGCGGGACTCCTCGGCGGCCTGACGCCCCCGCTCGGGGTCGCCGCCGACGCCACGGCCCTGGGTCATGCGGTCGCCGATTCGGAGGCGGTTGTCGGCGCCGCAGCGCCCCAGCGCCTGCGCGTCCGTGTTCACGCCCACGAACTCCACGCCCTGAATGCGCGCCTCGATCATGCGATTGACGGCGTTGCAGCCGCCGCCACCTACACCGACGACTTTGATGGGCGGCAGCCCGTCCAGGCTGTTTGCTGGCATCGCGTCCTCCTTTCGCTCCTCCTGCGGCTCTGCGGGCTCGACGGGCGGCTCCTCGATCTCCGGCTCGATCGCCCGCTCGTCCTGTGGCTGCTCGGACAGGATGTGCTGGTAGTCCATGCTCCTCCCTACTGCGGAATCAGCGCTTTCAACAGTCGCTTGGCTGTGTCCAGTACGCCCTTGAACTCTATGGGGGTCTTGATCTTCAGGCTGGGCCTGTGGCCGTTGTGGCCGTTGTGGCCGTTGTGCCCGTTCTCCGTCACCGACCAGCGCAGCAGGCCGACAGCGGCGGCGTAGGCCGGGCTGTTCAGGTCGTCGGACAGGCCGTGGATGCCCGCCGGAACGCCGATTCGCACCGGCATTCGCAGGACCTGCTCGGCCAGCTCGTCGATGCCGTGGAGGGCAGCGCTGCCGCCGGTGAGCACCAGGCCGGCCGCGATCATCTCGTCGAAGCCCGCACGCTTGGCGTCGATGTAAATCATCTCCAGGATCTCCTCCACGCGGGCCTGCAGGATCTCGGCCACGCGACGGCGGGAGACCTCGCGCCGTCGCTCGCTGCCGAACGTCTCCACCTCCACCTGGTCCTCCGGGTTGACCTGCGAGGGCAGCGCCGAGCCGTACTCAATCTTCAGGTCTTCGACGGCCGAGAAGGGCGCGCGGATGCCGGCGACCAGATCGTGGGTGAGGTGGTAGCCGCCGACGGGGATGACGGAGGTGTGGTAGACCGTGCCGTCCACGAAGACGGCGATGCCCGTAGTGCCGCCGCCGATGTCAGCGACGATGATGCCCTGGTTTTTCTCCTCGTCCTCCAGCACGGCGTGGGCGGCGGCGACGGGTGAGAGAACCAGCGCCTCCACCTGTACGCCCGCGCCCTCCACGCACTGGGTGAGGTTCTGCACCGCCGTCACCGAGCCGGAGACGATGTGCGTCTCCATGTCCAGCCGCTGGCCGTACATGCCCACGGGGTCGCTGACGTGCTCCTGCCCATCGACGACGAAGAAGCGCGGCATCACGTGCAGCACCTCGCGGTTCGTCGGGAGGTTGAGCGATTGCGCCTCCTCGATGGCGCGGTCGATCTCCTGCTGGGTGATCGGCCGCTCGCGGCCGGGGATGGTGGCCACGCCGCGGTTGTTCAGGGAGTTGATGTGGTTGCCGTTGACGCTGACGTGGGCGGAAGCGATGCGAGAGCCGCTGGAGCGCTCCGCCTTCTCCACCGAGGTGGCTATCGCCTCGGTGGCTTCCTGGATGTTATCCACCATGCCCTTCTTGACGCCCTGGGACGGCGTTACCCCCACCCCCAGGATGCGCAGGTCCTCCTCCGGCGTCAGCTCGGCGACGAGGGTGCAGACCTTGCTGCTGCCCACGTCTATGGAGGCCAGTATGTTATCCTTCACGCTCTCATCGCCTCCTCTCGCTCACTGGAATGCCGGCCGGTCCCCGAACCGCAGGTCCAGCACGTGACCGGCCATCGCGCTGCGGCCGATGTCCTCCTCGACGGCCCGCCAGACGGCGAGCTTATAGTCCGTGTTCTGGCTGTCCCCCATGACCACGCGGTAGCCGGCGTCGGTGACCAGGGACAGGCCGTCGTCGGGTGTGTACTCGAACTGGGCGATGGCCAGGGCCAGCTGCTCCGGGACAGAGGTCAGCAGCGCCTGCGCCAGCTTGACGGCGTCGCCGTCCACGCGGTCGCCGGCGGCGAGCGGCGGGGTGGGCGCGCCGAGGTCGTTGATGACCGGCGCGCCCTCGGCCGGTGAGATATCGGCGAGGATAATGCCCTCGTCGTCGATGACGTACGAGGCGCCGGCCAGGTTCCAGTAGCCCCAGGGCGCCCGCTCCACCACCTCGATGCGTACGGTGTCCGGCCACTCCAGCTTCGTGTGGACGCCCTTGACCAGGGGCAGCGCCGCGATGCGCTCTCGCGCGCCGGCCAGGTCGGCGTTGAACAGGCTGGCGTCTTGCAGGTCCGCCGTCTCCTGGATGCGCTCCGCCGGGACGTTCACCGCGCCTACCACCTCCACCTCCTGGACTCGCAGCAGCGGCGAGCGGTACAGGACGAACGCCCCGCCCACGCCGGCGATGACCGCCAGCGACATGACGACGCGCCGCCAGCGTAGACGCCGGCGGTGCTTCGCCGTCCGCTCGTCGGGGAGGACGTGGCCCTTGATGGCGCGCCGCTTCCGCGGTTTAGCCCTAGGCACAACGCCGCTTCTCCTCGTGGCGCTCCAGCGCCAGCTCTATCAGGCGGGTTATCAGGTCGCTGTAGGAGAGGCCGGCGTGCTCCCACAGCTTGGCGTACATGCTCATCGGAGTGAAGCCGGGGATCGTGTTGACCTCGTTCAGGACGAGCCTGCCGTCCGGCGTCAGGAAGAAGTCCACGCGGGCCAGGCCGGCGCAGTCGATCGCCTTGTAGGCGGCGACGGCCATGGCGCGGGCCTCTTCGGCGACGTCTGTGGGCACGTCGGCCGGGATGTGCAGGCGGGTGTTGGGGTCCTCGTACTTGGCGTGGTAGTCGTAGAACTCGCCGACGAACGTGACCTCGCCGACGGGGGAGGCCTCCGGCTCGTCGTTGCCCAGCACCGCCACCTCCACCTGCCGCCCCTCGACCGCGACCTCGACGAGGGCGCGGCGGTCGTACTGGAACGCCTCCTCGAACGCCTCATCCAGGTCCTCGCGGGAGCAGGCCTTGGACGTGCCGATGCTGGAGCCGCTGTTCACCGGCTTCACGAACGCCGGGTAGGGAATCGCCGCCTCCGCCTCGCGGGCCACGGCCATCGGGTCGGCCCGCCAGCGGGAGGCCAGGACGACGATGTCGTCCGGAACGGGGAAGCCGTGCTGGCGGTGGATGTCCTTCTGTAGCGCCTTGTCCATGCCCAGGGCGCTGGCGGCGACTCCGGCGCCGACGTACGGCACGTCGACCAGCTCCAGCAGCCCCTGCAGGCTGCCGTCCTCGCCGTTGGTACCGTGGATCAGCGGGAAGACGACGTCAACCCGCCGCAGCGAGCCCAGCGCCTGCGTGCGGTGCAGCAGCGCCGCGCCCAGGGGCTCCTCCAGCGCCCGCAGCTCCTCGGAGCGGATGCGGGCCAGGGCGCGCTCGGTGTCGGCGGGGGTCAGCCAGGTGCCCTGTCGCGTGACGCCGATAGCCAGCGGTTGGAATCGGTCGGCGTCCATCGCCGCCATCACCGCCTGCGCGGAGACCACGGACACCTCGTGCTCGGCGGAGCGCCCGCCGAACAGAACGCCGACCTTCAGACGCTTCGACAGGCGCTTCGCTTGCGCGCTCACGGCTCCCCCACAGTCGCCACTTCGTTCTCCAGCTCGATGCCGAACCGCTCGCGGATGCGGGTGCGGGCGAGCTCCATCAGGGCCAGGACGTCGACCGCCGTGGCGCCGCCGAGGTTGAGGAAGAAGTTCGTGTGCTGGTCCGAGATCTGGGCGTTGCCGATGCGGTGGCCGCGCAGCCCCACCTGGTCCACGAGCCACCAGGCCGGGTGCTCCGTTGTGTTCTTGAACATGGAGCCGGCGTTGCGGCCGCGCGGCTGCGCCGCCAGACGCTGCGCGTCGAACTCCTTGACGCGGGCCCGCAGCTCGCCGGCCTCGCCCTTGTCGACGTGGAGGTCCACAGAGAGGACGACGTGGTCCTGCAGCTCGCCCTGCTGGAAGGCGCTGGTGCGATAGGTCAGCGCCAGAGCCTCCGGCTGGTGCTCCACGGTCTCGTCCGCCGGGCTGAGGGTTCGTATCCCCTTCAGGTCGTCGAGGAGGGATTTGCCGTAGGCGCCGGCGTTGAACACGGCCGCCCCACCCAGCGTGCCCGGGATGCCGCAGGCCCACTCCAGACCGCTGTAGCCGGCGAAGGAGAGCCGCCGCGCCAGGGCGGCGAAGCTCACCCCGCTGGCCACACGGACGCGAAAGCCGGCGCCGTTGGGGTTCGGGCCGTCCACGCTGTCCGTCGAGTTCTCGATGACCAGGCCGCGGATGCCGCCGTCCAGGACGAGGACGTTGGAGCCGGAGCCCAGGATGAAGAATGGCACGCTGTGCCGGTGGGCGGCGCGCAGGGCGCCGGTGAGCTGCGCCTCGTCGCGGGCGACGAAGTAGGCGTCCGCCGGCCCTCCGATACCGAAAGTCGTGTGCCGGGACAGTGGCTCGTCGGTCAGGGCCGGCCCCAGCTCGCGCAGCTCGGCGAGGAACCTCTCGTTCATCGCCTCAGCGCCTCCAGGACCAGCGGCCCCACTCGCTCGATGTCACCGGCGCCGATCGTGAAGAACACGTCATCGGGCCGCAGCAACTCCGCGACCGCCTCCGCTGCGTCGTCGAGGTCGCCGGCGTAGGTCGCGGCCGGCGACTCGATCTCGGCGGTTAGCTGCTCGGCGCTCATGCCCGCCGAGGGGTCCTCGCGGGCGGCGTAGGTCTCGGCGATGAGCAGGACGTCGCAGTCGGCGAAGCAGGTGCGGAAGCCGTCGAGCAGGTACTGGGTGCGAGTGTAGGTGTGCGGCTGGAACAGGGCGACGATGCGGCGGCCGGGGAAGCGAGTGCGGGCGGCGGCGAGCGTCGCGCGGACCTCGGTCGGGTGGTGGGCGTAGTCGTCGACGACGGTGATGCCGTTGACCTCGCCGAGGAGCTGGAAGCGGCGCCGCACCCCGCGGAAGCCGGCCACGGAGCGCCGCACGGTCTCGACCGGGAGGTCGAGGATGCTCCCCACTGCTATCGCCCCAAGGGCGTTACTCACGTTATGAATTCCCGGCAGTCGCGTACCAAAGGTCCCGTGGACCCTTTCGGCGCATTTTACCACAAAAGTATACCCGTCTACACCCTTTGACGAAATATTCTCCGCCCGCCATTCCGCCGGCGAATCGAGACCGTAGGAGACGACGTGAACGGGGAAGGACACGCCGTCTCCTACGCCCTCAGCAAGGATGGCCTGCACAGCAGGGTCGTCAAGGCAGGCCACGATGTAACCGCCCGGTTTGACCTGGGCGAGGAACTGCCGAAAAGTGTCCTTGATGTTCTCGAAGGTGCCGTAGCGGTCGAGGTGGTCCGGCTCGATGTTGGTTACGAGAGCGATATCCGGGTGGTAGTTGAGGAAGGCGGCGTCGAACTCGTCCGCCTCGACGACGAACTCCTCGCCCTCGCCGGGCATCGCATTCGTGTCGAGGTCGATCATCTCGCCGCCGACCATGAACGTCGGCGAGCGGCCGGCCTGCTGGAGCATGAAGGCGATGAGCGACGACGTCGTCGTCTTGCCGTGGCTGCCGGCCACGGCGATGCTGCGCTTCCCCTCCATGAGCCGGGCCACCATCTCGGCGCGCTTGATCGTGGGCAGGCCGCGGCGTCGCGCCTCGGCCAGCTCCGGGTTGTCCTCCTGGGCCGCCGAGGTGTACACGACGAGCTGGGCGTCGCCCACGCTGGCGGCGTCGTGGCCGCGGCTGACCGCGACTCCCAGCCCCTGCAGCTTGTCCGTGAGCGGCGACAGGTGGAGGTCGGAGCCGGAGACGGCGTGCCCGCGGGCGCGAAGGACTTTGGCGATGCCGGACATGTGTATGCCGCCGACGCCGACCAGGTGCACTCGCTGCGGTATAGCTTCCACTGCCGTCTTCACGATCCGTTCATCTCGAGGATCATGCGGGCGATCTTGCTGGCCGCGCCGGGGCGGGCCAGCCGCCGCGCCGCCTGGCTCATCGAGTCCAGCCGGGCGCTATCGCTGAGCAGGCCGCCGACGAGGGACAGCATCGAGCCGAGGTCGCTGTCGTCGAGGATGACGGCGGCGCCGTTCTCCTCCAGGTGGCGGGCGTTGAGCCGCTGGTGGGCGCCGGCGTGGGGATAGGGGACGAGAACGGCGGGGAGACCGGCGGCCGGCAGCTCGCCGATGACCGAGGCGCCGGCGCGGCAGAGCGCCAGGTCGGAGGCGGCCATCGCCCAGGCGAACTCCTGGTTCAGGTAGCCGAACAGGTGGTAGCGAGGCAGGAGGTTAGAGGGCAAGTCGCGCATCAGTCCGGCCATCCAGGCCTCGTCGGCGGGGCCGCTGACGTGGACGACTTCACATAACTCCAATAGCGAGCGCAGGTTCTGGGCCACGGCGGCGTTGATGCTGTGTGCGCCCTGCGAGGCCCCGGCAACGAACAGCACCTTCTCCTCCGGGTCCAGGCCCAGCCGCCGCCGCCCCTCAGGGCGGCTCACCTGCCAGAACTCGTCGCGCACCGGGTAACCGGTGACCACCGCCTTTGCGTTGGACAGCTTTCGCACCGTCTCCGGCGCGCTGACCGCGATGACCCGCGCCATGCGGGCGATGGCCTGGACGGCCCAGCCCGGGTAGACGTCCGGCAGATAGAGAGCGATGGGAACGCCCCTGGAGCGGGCGGCCAGCGCCACCGGGATGCTGGTGTAGCCGCCGGTGGAGAGCACGGCGTCCGCCCCAAAGTCGGCGATGGCGCCGCGGGCCTGGGCCAGGCCCCTGGCCATGAGCGCCGAGTTCCGCACCAGCTCCCAGGGGTTGCGGCCGCGGATTGGCCCGGAGGCGATCGGATGCAGCGGCACGCCGTACCTCTCGACGATGCCGGCCTCGGCGCCGTCGCGCGAGCCCATGTACAGCGTCTCCAGCGAGGCGCCGTTGGGCATCTCCCGTTCCAGGGCGGCGGCGATGCTGAGCGCCGGGTAGACGTGGCCGCCGGTGCCGCCGCCGCACAGCGCCAGCCTCATGCCGTCGCCCTCCGTTTCGACCGGCCGCCCGTCGCGTAGCGGCGGGCCCGCGGCTTCGGCTCCGCGTCCGGCCGGTCGCGCCCGTAACGCGAAATGCTGAGGAGGATGCCGGCGCCGCCCATCGTTGCTATGAGCGCGGAGCCGCCGTAGCTGAGGAAGGGCAGCGGCACGCCGGTCAGGGGGATGGAGCGGGTAATCCCGCCGATGTTTATCAGCGTCTGGTAAGCGATCCAGCTCATGATCCCGACGCCCAGCAGCACGCCGAACTGGTCGCGGGAGGACATCGTCGTCTTGAGAGCGCGGTACACGAAGAACGTGAACAGACCCAGGATCGGCAGCAGCCCCATGAGGCCCAGCTCCTCGCCGACGATGGCGAAGACGCCGTCCGTGTGGGCGCCGGGCACGTAGAAGAACTTCTGGCGGCTGACCCCCCAGCCCAGGCCGGTGACGCCGCCGCTGCCCAGGGCTATCAGCAGCTGCAATATATGGAAGCCCGCGCCCTGCGGATCGTTCTCGGCGCTGATGAAAGACGTCACCCGCTCCAGCCGGTAGTCCTGGGCCAGGATCATGACGTAGGTGACGAACCCGCCGCTGGCCATGAGCAGCGCCAGGTGGGTGATCGGCGCCCCCGCCACGAAGAACAGCGTGCTCGTCGTCAGGACGATGATTACGGCGGTGCCCATGTCCGGCTCGACGATGATCAGGCCGCCGACCACGCTGACCATCAGCACGAACGGGATCAGGCCCAGCGTGAGCTGGTTTATCTCGTCGCGGCGGCCGGACAGCCAGGCCGATATGTACACGATAATCGCCAGCTTGGCGAACTCGCTGGGCTGAAACGAAAGCGGCCCCACCTCCAGCCAGCGGCGGGCGCCGTTGCGCTCGACGCCGATGCCCGGCACGAGGACCGCCAGCAGCCCCAGCAACGCGACGAACATCATCGGCGCCGCCAGCAGGCGCAGCCGGTGATAGTCCAGCCGCATGAAATAGACGAGGGCGGCCAGGCCGATGATGGCGTAGACGCCGTGTCGCAGAATGAAGTAGTTGGTGTTGCCGTACTCCAGGAAGCCCACCGCGAAGCTCGACGTGTACACCGTGAGCATGCCGGTGAGAACCAGCATCGCCGTGGCCACCAGCAGCAAGTAGTCAGGCTGACCCGCGCGCAGGCGGCCGGCGGCTACGGAAGCGATGGCTGCACCTCCTGCGCGAATTCGGCCACGAGCGAGCGGAAGTGCTCGCCGCGGCGCTCGAAGTTCTCGTAGGCGTCGAAGCTCGTACAGGCCGGCGACAGGAGGACGACGTCGCCCGGTTGGGCGGCGGCGCGAGCCTCGGCCAGCGCCTCCTCCAGCGTGTCGGCGCGGCGGACCGACGTTCCTCTGGCCGAAGCAGCGGCGGCGGCCAGCGCGGCCTCCAGCTTGGGCGCTGCCTCCCCGAACAGGACAATGGCGCGGCAGCGGCTCAGTGCTTCGTTGGCCAGCTCATCCAGCGGCAGTTGCTTGTCGCGTCCGCCCAGCAGCAGCACCAGCGGCTCCGAGAACGAGCGGATGCCGGCCAGCGCCCGCTCCGGCGTCGTGGCGATGCTGTCGTTATAGTAGGCGACGCCATCGGCCCTGCCTACGGGCTCCAGCCGGTGGGGGATTCCCGTGAACGACCCGATGGCCGTGGCGATGGCGTCCGGCGTGACGCCGCAGGCAGCGGCCACGGCGGCTGCGGCCAGCGCGTTCGCCTGGTTGTGGCGGCCGCGCAGGCGCACGGCGTCCAGCGCGAATAGAGGCTTGTCGTAGCGGCCGCGGCGGTAGCGGGCGCGACCCTCGCGGACGTAGACGCCGTCACCGGGGATGCTCTCGCCCAGGCTGAACCAGACGCGCGCGCCGCGTGCCTCGCTGGCCATCGCCCGCGTCTCCGCGTCGTCGTACCCGAACACGGCCACGTCTTCCTCGGTCTGGAAGCGGTAGATGTTGCGCTTGAGGTCGCGGTACTGGTCCCAGCTGAAGCGGTCCAGGTGGTTGGGCGTGACGTTCAGCAGCGCCGCGACGTGCGGGCTGCGCGAGGCCATCTGGAGCTGGGTGTGGCTCACCTCCAGCACCGCCCAGGTGTAGGCGCGGATCTCGTCCAGGTGGTCGAGCAGGCCGACGCCCACGTTTCCGCCGATGAACACCGGCTTCTCGTCGGCGCGGAACATCGCGTCGATGAGCGCGGTCGTCGTCGTCTTGCCGCTGGAACCGGTAACGCCGACGATCGGGCCCGGACAGAGCTCCATGAACAGCGTGAGCATCGACCAGACCGGGACGCCGCCGCGCCGCGCCTCCTCCACGCCCGGCAGGTCCAGAGGCACCCCCTGCGACACGAACACGGCATCGGCGCCGCGGATCGCCCGCGGATCGTTCTGGCCCAGCGAGAGGTTGACGCGCAGGTCGGCCACCTCGCCGACGCGGTCGGTCAGGCTCTCTCGCGGCTTGGCGTCGCTGACCGTGACCTCGGCGCCGCGAGAGGCCAGGTAGCGCACGGTGTCCACGCCCTCGATGCCCAGCCCCACTACGGTGACCCGCTTGTGCGCGAAATCGAGGTCGGCCAGGCGGTCAAGGTTCATGCTAGACCTCCCATCGCCAGAATCGTGCCCACGATCGCTCCCAGCAAGCCGATGATCCAGAATCGCTGCACCACCTGGGGCTCGCTCCAGCCCAGCTTCTCGAAGTGGTGGTGCAGTGGCGCCATGCGAAAGATGCGCTTGCCGCCGCTCAGCCGGTAGTAGCCCACCTGGATGACGTCGGACGCGCCCTCCAGGACGAAGATGGCGCCGACCAGGGGCAGGACCAGCCACTGCCCGGTCATGAAGGCGACCGTGGCCAGGCCGCCGCCCAGGGCCAGCGCCCCCGTGTCTCCCATGAACATCTGCGCCGGGTGGCTGTTGTACCACAGGAAGCCCAGCACGGCGCCGACGACCGTGAAGCAGAACGCCGCCAGGAACGTCTGCTCCTGGTGCACGGCGATTATCCCGTAGGCCCCGAAGGCGATGGCCGTGGTGCCGGCCGCCAGGCCGTCCAGGCCGTCCGTGACGGCGACGCCGCCCGCTGTCAGGACGATGACGCCCACGGCGATCGGCAGGTACCAGACGCCGAGGTCGTAGCGGTCGCCGTAGGGGATGTTGACGGAGCTCAGCTCCAGGCCCTCGTACAGGCCGTATGCGGCCGCCACGCCGATGCCCAGGAAGGCGACGAACTTCACGCGTTTGTTCAGCGCCTGCAGGCCGCCGAAGCGGCCGCGCAGCGAGCCCAGGTCGTCCAGGAAGCCCAGCGCGCCCAGCGCGGCCATCACGGCCAGCGGCAGGCCGATGGACTGCCTGCCGATGAGGTTTCCGCCCAGGCTGAAGACGATGACAGCGGCCAGGATCAGCAGGCCGCCCATCGTCGGCGTGCCGGCCTTCGTCTGGTGGGTCTCGGGACCCCATTCGGAGATCTCCTTACCCACCTTCAGGCGGCGCAACGCCCCCAGGAAGGGCCATCCCGCTATCAGTGTCGCTGTCAACGTCATCGCTCCCAGACTCAACGACTGGATCATGTCTTTACCAGGGCTTCGACCACTGACTCCAGCCCCACCGCCCGCGAGGCCTTGACCAGCAAGTGGTCTCCTGGCCGCAGCTCGTCTCGAAGTGCGGACGTTGCGGCTTCCACCGAGTCGAGATATCGCGCCTCGGCCTGGCCTGAGGCCGCCGCCTCGTACAGCGGCCGCGCTCGTTCGCCGACGACGAGCACGAGGTCGGCGCAGGCGGCGGCGCGCTCGCCCACGCGGCGGTGGCCGTCGGCCTCGTCGTCGCCCAGCTCGCGCATCTCCCCCAGGAGGGCGACTCGCCGCCCGGGGAGGTCGGACAGCAGGTCCAGGGCGGCGATCATGGCCGGCGGGCTAGCGTTGTAGGTGTCGTCGATGATCGTGTAGCCGGCGGGCGCGGTTAGCACGCGCAGGCGCAGCTCCGGCCGCGCCTCGCGCAGGGCGCCCCCGATCTCCTCCAGCGTCATGCCCTCGGCGAGGGCGACGGCGGCGGCGGCCAGCCCCGGGTAGACGTGGTGGCGGCCGGGCAGCGGCATCTCGACGGCGACGCTCGAACCGCCGTGGCTCAGGCGGAACGAGATGCCGTCCAGACCCCGTCCCTCGACCTCGCCGGCGCGCACGTCGCACTGCTCGGAGCGGCCGTAGAGGATTGCGCGGGCCTTCGTCCGCGCGGCCATGGCGGTGACACGAGGGTCGTCGCCGTTGAGGACGGCCACACCATCCGGCGGCAGCGCCTCCACGAGCTCCGCCTTGGCGGTGGCGATCGCGCCCATTGAGCCCAGCCGTTCCAGGTGGACGGAGCTGACGTTGGTGACGACGCCGATCTGGGGCCGGGCGATGTGGCAGAGGAGGTCTATCTCGCCCGGGGCGTACATCGCCATCTCCAGCACGGCGCGCTCGTGCCCCTCTTCGAGTCGCAGCAGGGTCAGGGGCAGCCCGATTTCCGTATTCAGGTTGGCCTCGCTCTTGAGGACGCGGAAGCGCCCGGACGGGCGCCCGTCTGGGCGCGCGCCCAGCACGGCCGCGATCAGCTCCTTGCACGTTGTCTTGCCCACGCTGCCGGTGACGCCGATGACGCGGAGGTCCGGCCGGGACTCGCGCCGCCGGGCGGCCAGCCGCTGCAGCGCGGTCAGGGAGTCGTTCACGTGGAGGACGGTGATCCCGTCCGGGACGGCCAGCGGCCGCTCGACGACCAGGCCTGTGGCCCCTCGGCCCAGCGCCTGGCCGACGAACTCGTGGCCGTCGTGCCGCTCGCCCCGCAGGGCGAAGAACAGGTCGCCCGGGCCGGCCTCACGGGAGTCGATAACGGCCCGCTGGAACTCGCCGCCGGCGGGACCGCCGCGGGCGATCAGGAGGCCGTCCGCGGCCTCGGTCAGCTCGTCGATCCGCAGCGCCGTCATTCCGCCGCCGCCACCAGCGCCGGTTCTTGCGGCGCTATCTTCAAGTAGGCCAGTGACGCCTGGGCGATGCGCTCGAAGGCGGGAGCGGCGACCACGGTGCCCCAGGGTATGCCCTTCGGTTCGTCTATCTTGACGTAGATCACAAGCTCAGGGTCCTCGAGGGGGACGATGCCGGCGAAGGAGGAGATGTAGGCGCCGTCCTTGTATCCGCCGCTGCTGGCGATGATGTTGGCCGTGCCGGTCTTGCCGCCCACGTTGTACCCCTGCACGTCCAGCAGACTGGGCGGAATCCCCTCCACTACAACGCCCATCATGTCCAGCAGGGTTCGGGCGGTCTCCGGCGTCACTACCTGCGCTACCACCTCCGGCTGGGTAGGCTGCGATTCGCCCGGGCTCAAGACCTCCTTGACCAGGATGGGCTTCATCAGCTTGCCCTCGTTGGCCAGGGCGGAGATCGCCATCGCCATCTGCAGCGGCGTCACGCTGATGCCCTGGCCGAAGCTGTTCGTCGCCATGTCCACCGCGCGCCAGTTCGCCGGGTCGCTCTCCGGCGTGCGGATGCGTCCCGCCACCTCGCCGCCCAGGCCGGAGGCGCTGGTCTCGCCGAAACCGAAGCGGCTGACGTACTCGTAGAACTTTTCCGGGCCTATGAGCTGGGCCAGCCAGGCCGCGCCGGTGTTCAGGCTCTTGGCCAGTATCTGCGTGACCGTCTGGGAGCCGTTGGCGCTGAGGTCCCAGTTGCGGATCTTCCAGCCGGTGATGTTCAGGACGCCTTCGTCGTACCACCAGGTGTCCGGGTTCACCAGGCCCAGGTCAATGGCGCAGGCGGTGGTGAACAGCTTGAACACGGAACCCGGCTCGAACTGGTCAGTGATCGCCAGGTTGCGGAACAGCGCCAGCTTCGATTCGTCACTGAGGTCCGGCTTCGTCAGGTCGAACGTGGGGCGGCTGGCCATGGCCAGGACCTCCCCCGTCTTCGGCCGGACGACGATGACGCTGCCGCCGGCGGCGTCGCGTTCCTTGATCGCCTTGTCCAGCTCCTGCTCGGCTATGCGCTGGATGAAGCGGTCGATGGTAAGGACAACGTCGGCGCTGGGGGAGGGGGGCTTCTCGTTCCGGTCGCCGATACCCAGCTGGTTCCCCAGACCGTCGCGTTCAAAGACAACCGTCCCCTGGTCGCCGCCCAGAATCCCCTCCAGGTCGGCCTCCAGCCCCGTGAGTCCGGTGTTGTCCTGGCCCACGTAGCCCAGGAGCTGAGCCGCCAGGTTGCCCTCCGGGTAGACGCGGGCGCTGGCGCTCAGCAGCCGCACGCCGCCCAGGCCCAGCTCGCGGACCCGGGTTGCACGGTCGAAGTCCAGGTCGCGGGCGACGGCTATCTCATAGATTGAGGCGGCGTCCACATCGGCCACCATCGCTTCGGGGTCGCTCTCGGTCACTTCGGCGATTGCCGAGGCGGCGGCGCCGGCCTGCGCCGGATCGTCCTGCCAGCGTTCGACCTCGACCATGACGTCGTAGGTGTCGACGCTGGCGGCCAGCGGGTAGCCGTTGCGGTCCAGCAGCGCTCCGCGCCGGCCGGGAATCGTCTCCTGGGCCACGTGGATACTGCGCGCCTCGGACGCGTAGCGCTCGTGATCGATTACCTGGAGCTGGACCAGCCGCAGGGTCAGCGCAACGGTGGCGATGCCGATAACGGCCACGACGACGCCCAGACGCCAGCCAACCCCGCGCTTACGCGATGCCACGTCAGTCCATTCCTACGGCAGAGGTAGCCAGTCCCGCACCCGCTGCCACAGCGCGGGCTCCGATTCACGGTCTTCCGGTGAGGGCGGCAGGTAGCGGCTGGGCAAACGGCGCTCTTCCGGCGGCGGCGCTGGCACAACGACGTAGCGCGTGTCCTTGGGCTCCTCCATGTGGAGGTCGTTCTTGGCGACGGTCTCTATCCGGTTGAGGCCGGCCATGGTAGCAACGTCCAGCTCCCGTTCCTGCACTCGCGCTTGCCAGTCCGCCAGGTCCTGGTCCAGACGGTGGACGTTGCCGTTCGTGGAAGTGGTCACGCTGGAGCCCACCAGGGGGATGATGGCGGCGCCGCCGATGGCCATGGCGCAGATGATGAGGAGCGCGGGCAGGCTGGGCGAACGGAGCACCTCCGGCAGGACGTGTCTCCCGGCCTTGGGTATCGTGGACAAGCGGCCTCCTATAGCTTCTCGGCGGCGCGCAGTCGGGCGCTGCGGGCGCGCCGGTTGTCAGCGATCTCTCGTTCGGAGGGGCGCACCGCGCCCCGGGTCACGCGGCGCAGCGAGGCGCGATGCCCGCAAACGCAGGACGGCGCCTCCGGCGGGCATACGCAATCGCGCGACTCGTGGCTGATGAACTGCTTGACGATCCGGTCCTCCAGAGAGTGGAAGGCGATGACCACCAGCCTCCCGCCCTGGCCCAGGACATCGACGGCCTGCTGCAGCGCCGAGCCGAGCGCGCCCAGCTCGTCGTTGACGGCCATGCGCAGCGCCTGGAACGTCCGCGTGGCCGGATGGATGCGGCTGCGACCGCCGCGGCCCGCGGCTCTGGACACGAGGTCCGCCAACTGCGTCGTCGTTCCCAGCGGACGCGCGCCGACGATGGCGCGGGCTATGCGACGCGACGCCGGTTCTTCGCCGTATCGCCAGATCAGGTCGGCCAGCTCGCCTTCCGGGTACCCGTTCACTATCTCGTCCGCAGTGGTGGTCTGGCCGGCGCCGAAGCGCATGTCCAGCGGCGCTTCGACCTGGAAGCTGAAGCCGCGCCCCGGGTCGGCGAGCTGCATGGACGATAGGCCCAGGTCGAACAGGACGCCGTGCACTGGCACGAAGTCGGCCTGGCGGCAGACGGTCTCCAGGTCGCGGAAGTTGGCCTGGCGCAGGAGGGCCGAGCCCGCGTACGGCTTCAGCCTCTCGCGGGCGGTGTCCAGGGCGGCCGGGTCGGCGTCGATGCCCAGGAGGAGACCACCGGGGGCGGCGGCCTCCAGGATGGCCAACGAGTGGCCACCGCCGCCCACCGTGCAGTCCACGTATCGGCCGCCGGGCTGGACCGCCAGAAGCTCGAGCGCCTCGGCCACCATCACCGGAGCGTGGGGTTGGGTCTCGCTAGCGGGGAAGATTGTTGCAACCACCTTTCCCCTACTCCAACGACTCCAGTTCGGCGGCGTAGGCCTCGCGCACCTGCCGCAGCTCCTCCGTGTAACGCTCGCGGTTCCACACCTCCAGGCATTCGCGGCGAGCGTGGATGACGACGGGCCCTTCGAGTCCGGCGTCATCCCGCAGCTGCTGCGGGATAAGGATGCGCCCCTGGCCGTCTAGCTCGGCGTCCCAGGAGAGACCGAAGAATGCCCGGCGCAGCCTGCGGCCCTTCAGGTGCGTCGGGGGTTCCGTAATGACGTGTTCGGACATCTCATCGAAGCTCTTGAGCGTGTAGACCTCCACACATCCTTCGGGACTGAGAGTGAGGACGGCCCCGTCATCGAACTCACGGCGGTAGCGCGCCGGTATGGCAACCCGGCCGCGATCGTCCACCGTGTGTTCGTACCTGCCTCGAAAGGCCATCTGTCCCCGTTCCCTTCAACGCCAGGGCCGGCTGTGCTAATATGGGCCTGCCGCCCTGCCCGGCAGGCGTGAGCTGAACAGAATATGGGAGAAGTCCCCACTCCTCCCCACTTCGCCCCACAGCATACCATCCGGGCGTGGTATGTCAAGCGCTTATGCAATACTTTCCCCCACTTTTTTGGGAACTCGCCACCTCCCTAGCGAAACCCGGCGACTAGGCTCGTAACTCGAACATGACCGCACGCGCCGGCATCCTGACGGTTTCGACGAAGGGCGCCCGCGGCGAGCGCGAGGACACGTCCGGTCAGGCGATCCGCGAGCTGCTGGCCGGGCTCGACGCCTCGGTCGAGCGGTACGAGATCGTGTCTGACGACGCGGCGACGATCACTCAGCGGCTGGTCACCTGGGCCGACGAGGACGGGCTGGACCTCATCCTAACTACGGGTGGTACGGGTCTCGGCCCGCGCGACGTCACGCCGCAGGCGACGCTGGCGGCCCTGGACTACGAGGCGCCGGGCATGGCCGAGGCGATGCGACGCGCCGGCATGGAGCACACGCCGATGGCCATGCTCAGCCGGGCCGTCGCCGGCGTGCGCGGGCGGACGCTCATCGTGAACCTGCCCGGCAGCCCTAAGGGCGTCCGCGAAAGCCTCTCGGCGCTGCTACCGGCGCTGCCGCACGCGCTGGAGCTGCTGCGCGGCGAGACCGAGCACGGCTAGCCGGCCGAATTAGCAGAGCATTTCTGTGTTAACATCCCCAGAACCCCCGCGTTCCTAAGTCAGACACTGGCTTGAGCAAGGGAGGTTCTCGCAATGGCAATCGCATCGTCAGCCGTCGGCTCAAAGCCGATCTGGGACCAGTGGTGGCGGATCGGTGGCCTCATGGGCGTCTTATTCCTGGTTGTCTTTGTCGCTGGTGCATTTGTGCCGGGAGAGACTCCGGCTTTCGACGATCCTGTCGACGAGATCCGCGAGTGGTTTACGGACAACGGCGAGCGGTACCTCGTCGGCAACTACCTCGTCGGCCTGGCGTTCGTGCTCTTCTTCATCCCCTTCCTGGCCAGCCTCCGCGGCCTGCTGGCCGGCGCGGAAGGCGAGCCCGCCATGTGGTCGTGGGTGGCCTTCTCCGGTGGCCTGGCCTGGGTGCTGATCGGCTTCGTGTACAGCCTGTTTCGGGGAACGCTGGCCTACGCCTTCGGCATGGCCGAAGGCGGGGACCCAGAAACCATACGGACGCTGATGTACCTCGACCACCTCGGTGCCAGCGCCTTCGCGCTGGCGTTCGTCCCCTTCGTTCTGGGCTCTTCGCTGGTCATCGCGCGAACTGCGGTGCTCTGGCGCTGGCTGGCGCTGCTGGGACTGCTGGTGGTCGTGCTCTGCATCATCGCCGGGGCGTCCCCGTTGGCCGCGGACCATGACGGTGTGCTGGGCGGGATCGGCTTCATCTGGCCCCCCGGCGCGGCCCTGTGGCTTCTAATCGTGAGCGTAGGCATGATCCTGAAGATGGAGCCGCCCACTCCGGCAGCCGCCTGAAGGCACTCCACCGTCGACGCCGGCGCGTCCCATCGCTTAGGATGCGGGGGCGCGCTCTATGCGAGGAAGCGCCTGTACCGCGCGCTGAAGTACGCGGCTTGAGTGTTGGCGCGAGATTCACTCCGCGGGAAGTCCTTACGATCATGCGAATCGATATCCTCACCCTCTTCCCCAACATGTTCCGCGGCCCCTTCGACGAGTCGATAGTCAAGCGCGCGATCGACGCCGGGCTCGTCTCCATCCACCTGCACGACATCCGCAAGTGGGCGAAGGACCGCCACAAGTCCGTGGACGACTACCCCTACGGCGGCGGCCCCGGCATGGTGCTGAAGCCGGACGTCGTCTTCGCGGCGGCCGAGGACGTCCTGGCGATGGCCGAGCCGCGCGAGCCCGTAATCCTGCTAACTCCGATCGGGCGGCGGCTCACCCACGACCTGGCGCTGGAGCTGGCCGCTCGCGAGCGGCTCGTCCTGATGTGCGGCCACTACGAGGGGTTCGACGCCCGAGTTCACGAGCGGCTGGCCACCGACGAGATGAGCATCGGCGACTACGTGCTCTCCGGCGGCGAGCTAGCGGCGATGGTCCTCGTCGACGCCGTGGTGCGGCAGATCCCCGGCGCGCTGGGCTCGCCGGAGTCGGCGGGCCAGGAGTCGTTCTCGGAGGGGCTGCTGGAGGCGCCGCACTACACCCGGCCGCCGGAGTTCCGCGGCTGGCAGGCGCCGGAGGTGCTGCTGTCGGGCAACCACGCGGAGGTCGACAGGTGGCGGCGGCGGCAGAACCTGCTGCTCACCGCCCGCCGCCGGCCCGACCTGCTCGCGTCGATCGAGATGAGCGACGAGGAGCGCCGCTGGCTGGAGGACGAGCTTGCCCGTGACTCGGGCGGACAGTAGACTTGTGAGGCTGCCATGGACATCAACGCTCTCGTCCAGCCCAGGAAGAACCCGAAGATCCCGGACTTTCGTCCCGGCGACACGGTGCGCGTGATGGCCCGCGTCGTCGAGGGCGACCGCGAGCGCACGCAGGCCTTCGAGGGCGTGGTGATCCGCAAGCGACGCGGCGGCGTGAACTCGAACTTCACCGTGCGTCGCGTGGCCCACGGCATCGGCGTCGAGAGGACGTTCCCGCTATTCTCGCCGCGACTGGAGAGTGTGCAGGTCGTCCGCGTAGGCAAGGTGCGCCGGGCCCGGCTGTACTACCTGCGAGAGCGCATCGGCAAGCGCGCCCGCATCCGCGCCGGCTCACGCGACCGCTTCGAGGAGCTGACCCGCCAGTTCGCGGAAGGGGAGCAGGCGCTGGAGGAGGAGATGGCCGCCGGGGCAGCCGAGATGGCCGAGGCCGTGGAGGGCGAAAGCGAAGAGGGAGCGGTGGCTGAGGGGGAAGCCCAGCCGCAGGCTGAGGGCGGCGAGGAGCCCGCCGCGGAGGCGGAGGAGGCTGTCGAGGCGGGCCCGGAACAAGAGCCCGCCGCCGAGGAAGAGCCGGAGACGGCCGAGCCGGAGCCTGCGACCGAAGGGGAGAAGGCCGGCTAGCGCGACGCGCTGCCGCGAATCTTCCGCCGCCCGAACGGGCGGCGTTTTCATGTCCGGACGGCGGCGCGTGGGGTGGCGGAGACTCCTGCGGGTTTCAACCCGCAGGATGATGAGCTACCGACGCTTTCCATATAGACCGCCGCCGGTGCTATAGTCGGCGCGGAGGTGGCGATGGCCTTCGCAGAGGTGGCCGTCAACGCGGCGGCGCCCATCCGGCAGACCTTCACCTATAGCATCCCCGATGGCCTGACGCTGTGCGTGGGGCACGCCGTCTACGTCCCGTTCGGTTCGCGGCGCCTGCAGGGCGTCGTCCTCGAGATCAAGGACACGTCCTCGTTCGCCGAGGCTCGGGAGGTCGAGGCGATTATCGACCCGCAGCCGATGCTGACGCCGGAGCGGGCGGCGCTGGCCCGCTGGCTCAGCGACCACTACCTCGCTCCGCTGTTCGACTGCGTTTCGCTGATGCTGCCGCCCGGCTTCAAGCGCAAGCCCCTGACCATGTTGCGCTCGCTTGCGTCGCTGGAGGAGCTCCCGTCGCTGGGATTGACGGAGCGGCAGCGGGAGGCGCTGACCTACCTGGCGGCCCGCGGGCAGGCCGAGCAGGAGGAACTGCGCAAGGCGCTCAAGCTGCGTTCGCTGAGCACGCTGGTCAGCGCGCTGCTCACCCGCGGCTTCATCGAACGCTCGTATGAGCTGGCGACGGAGCAGGTCCGGCCCAAGGTCGTGGCGCACCTGCGGCTCGACGTGCCGGAGGAGGAGGCGCGGCGCCTCGCCAGCGAGCTCTCGAAGCAGGACAAGCCCTCCCCCCTGCGGCGGGCGATGGTGCTGGAGGCGCTGGCCGAGGAGGGCCCGCTCCCCCTCTCCGAGCTGCGGGCGCGGGGGCTGACTCCGGCCGTGCAGCGCGATCTCCTGGCCGAGGGGCTCGTCGCCGAGGAGGACGTGACGGTGATCCGCGACCCGCTCGCCGGCCGCGCCTACCCCGAACGCGAGGCCGACCCCCTGACCGACGACCAGGCGCAGGCTTACGCCCGCATCGCCGAGGGGATGGACAGCGGAGAGGCCGCGACGTATCTGCTGCACGGGGTCACGGGCAGCGGCAAGACGGAGGTCTACCTGGCGGCCCTGGACAAGGCCGTCGCCATGGGCAAGCGGGGGATCGTGCTCGTGCCGGAGATATCGCTCACCCCGCAGACGGTGCGTCGCTTCGGCGAGCGCTTCGCCGGCCGCGTGGCCGTCATGCACAGCGGCCTCTCGCTGGGCGAGCACTTCGACATGTGGCGGGAGGTGCGCGCCGGCCGCTACGACGTCGTCGTCGGCCCGCGCGGGGCGCTGTTCGCGCCGCAGCCCGACCTCGGGCTCATCGTCATGGACGAGGAGCACGAGTGGACGTACAAGCAGCAGGAGGGCTCGCCGCGATACCACGCTCGCGCTGGTGCCCAGGAGCTGTGCCGCCTGACCGGCGCGACACTCGTCCTCGGCTCGGCCACTCCCGATGTGGAGAGCCACTTCCGTGCCCAGGAGGGGTCGTACCGGCTGCTGGAGCTGCCGCAGCGGCTCCAGCGAACGGACGCCGGCGGCGTCACGCCCAGCCCCCTGCCGGAAGTCGAGGTCGTCGACCTGCGAGAGGAGCTGAAGTCCGGTAACCGCAGCATCTTCAGCCGCTCCCTGGCGTCGTCGGTGCGCGGCGCGCTCGCCGCCGGCGAGCAGGTCATCCTCTTCTTGAACCGGAGGGGCACGGCCTCGTTCCTCCAGTGCCGGGACTGCGGCCACGTCCCCGGTTGCACGTCCTGCGCCGTATCGCTCACCCTGCACCAGCCGGACAACCTTCTCGTCTGCCACTACTGCCGCCGCTCCTGGCCGGCCACGGCCGGCTGCCCCGTCTGCGGCGGCGCTCGCATGCGGCCGTTGGGGTTGGGCACCGAGCGGGTGGAGGAGGAGGCACGCAAGGCCTTCCCGGAGGGCCGCACGCTGCGCTGGGACCGCGACGTCACCCGCGGCCGCGACGCCCACGAGCGCATCCTCGCCAGCTTCCTGGCCCACGAGGCGGACATCCTCATCGGGACGCAGATGGTGGCCAAGGGACTGGATATGCCCCGCGTGACCCTCGTCGGCGTCATCTCGGCCGATACGGCGTTGCGCTTCCCCGACTTCCGCTCCGGCGAGCGCACGTTCCAGCTGCTGGAGCAGGTGGCCGGCCGCGCCGGTCGCGGGCCGCGGGGCGGACGCGTCATCATCCAAACCTACTCGCCGGACCACTACGCCGTGGAGGCCGCGGCGAACCACGACTACCATTCGCTTTACAACCGCGAGGTCGATTTCCGGCAGCGGCTGGGCTACCCGCCGTTCGGGCGGCTGGCCCGGCTCGCCTTCGCTCACACGAACGAGCGCTACGCCCAGGAGGGGGCGGCGGAGATGGTGGCGCAGCTGCGCGGCGACATCGAGAGCCGGGGCCTGCCCAACCTGGACGTGCTGGGCCCGGCGCCGGCCTTCGTGCCTCGCCTGCGCGGCCGCTGGCGCTGGCAGGTCATCGTCCGCGGCGACAACCCATCGGAGCTCCTAGCCGACGTATCGTTCCCGCGCGGCTGGACCGTAGATATCGATCCCGTCTCGCTACTGTGATGGTCGAGGGCGACCGTAAGGCGGAAATTCGCTAGAATTGGCTATGCCCCGGCCAATCGGGGTCAAACCTGTGCATAGGAGGCGCGTTTGACCGTCCATCCCATAACCCTCCTCGGCGAGCCAGTCCTCCGCGAGAAGGCGAAGCGGGTACCCGGCCTCGACGCGTCCATCCAGCGGCTGATCGAGGACATGATCGAGAGCATGAAGGCGGCGAATGGGGTCGGCCTGGCGGCGCCGCAGATCGGCGTCGGCCTGCGCGTAATCGTCATCGGCCTGCCCGACGAGGAGCCGTTCGCGGTAATCAACCCCGAGATCGTCAAGCGCTCCGGCGAGCGCATCGTCGAAGAGGGATGCCTCTCGGTGCCCGGCTACCGGACGGAGAACATGAAGCGCTCGATTAGCGTCGTCGCCAAGGGCCTGGACCGATCGGGCAAGCCGGTCCGCTTCAAGGCGAAGGAGGACCTGCTGGCCCAGGCGCTGGAGCACGAGATCGACCACGTCAACGGCATCCTCTACATCGACCGCCTGGAGAGCAAGAGCGACCTGCTGAAGGTAGAGCCCCCGGCGGAGGGCGCGAGGTCCGGCGGCGCACCGGAGAGGCGATAGGCGCAGCCGTGGCCCGGGTCCCCCTGACGATAGGCCCGCAGACGCGGGAGTTGCTGGCCGCCCTCGACGAATTCTTCCGCGAGCGCGGCGTAGCCGCCTACGTCACCGGCGGCTTCCTGCGAGATGCCCTGCTGGCGCGGGCCAGCCGCGACGTGGACCTGTCGATTGATGGCGACCCGCTAGAGGCCGGCCCGGCGCTGGCCGACGCGATGCGTGGCAGCTACTTCGCCCTTTCCGAGGAGCAAGCGATCGTGCGGATCGTCGCGCCGGAGCTTGGCGCGCAGGTCGACCTGTTGCCGTTGCGCGGCGAGATCGAGAATGACCTGCGCAGGCGGGACTTCACCATCGACGCGATGGCTGCCTCCCTGACCGAGGCGGCGTCCGGCAAGGCTACCGTCATCGACCCCACCGGAGGTCGCGACGACCTGCGGCGGCGGCTCGTGCGCGCGGTGAGCGAGGAGGCGTTCCGGCAGGACCCTCTGCGGCCCCTGCGCGGCGCCCGCCTGGCCGTCGAGCTGGAATTCACGATAGAGGCGGCGACGACGGAGCTTATCCGCACGTACGCAGCGAACCTGCCCGAGGCAGCCGCTGAGCGTCAGCGCGACGAGCTGATGCGCATCCTGGCCACGGATCGCGCCGGTGAGGGAATGCGCTTGCTGGACGACCTGCGCCTGCTAGAGGTCATCCTGCCGGAGATGACGGGCAGCCGCGGCGTGGAGCAACCAAAGGAGCACCACTGGGACGTGTTCGGTCACCTGCTGGCTGCCGTCGGCAACCTGGACATGTTGCTGGGTGAGCGAGAGCCCTCGGACGAGCCACAGCGCGAGCTCTGGCGCGCCCTCTGGACCGGCGTGGCCTGGTGGGAAGGCGCTCGCGGCTATTTCCGCGAGCAGATGATCGTGGAGCGCCCTCGATCGGCGGTGCTCAAGCTGGCCGCCCTGCTGCACGACATCGGAAAGCCGGAGACCAAGACGTTCGAGGAGAGCGGGCGCATGCGCTTCTTCGGTCACGCCGACGTCGGCGCGGACAAGGCAGCGGCGATTCTGCGGCGCCTGCGCTTCTCCTCGCGGGAGGTGTCCCTCGTCCGGGCGATGGTCAAGGCGCACCTGCGGCCGGTGCAGATGGGGCAGCAGGGCCCGCCGACGCGGCGGGCTGTATATCGCTACTTCCGCGACTGCGGCGACGACGCCGGCATGCTCACCTTGTTCCTGTCTCTGGCCGACCACCTGGCGACGGTGGGCCCGCGCGTCGATATCGAGGGCTGGCGCCAGCACGTGGCGCTGGTAAACTATATTCTCGCCAAGCGGTTACAAGAAGAGGAGACGATTATGCCGCCCAGGCTGCTGGGCGGCGACGAGCTGATGACCGAACTGGACCTTTCGCCGGGACCGCTGATCGGACGTTTTCTGGAGACGATAGCCGAAGCCCAGGCCGCGGGTGATATCGCCACGCGGGAGGACGCGCTGGAGCTGGCGCGCTCGCTGCTGGCGCGCCGCCGCACGGCCCGGTCGGCGTCCGGGAGCGACCAGGCGTGATACTGGCTCTGGCGATAGCCTACCCGGCGACGATCGCGATCCTGTTCTACTTCGCGTTCCTGCGTCCGGTCCAGCAGGACCGCGCGCGCCAGCGCAAAGAGCTGGCGAGCTTGCAGGTGGGCGACGAAGTGCTGACCCAGGGCGGCCTCATCGGCACGGTGGTGGAGGTGCGGGTGCCGGAACAGCGCGGGCCCACGGAAGTCATCCTGGACCTTGGGGGCCTCAACGTCCGCGCTTACACGTCGGCGATTGCGCAGCGCCTGAAGCCGGCCGGCCAGCCGCAGCCGGAGGCGGCCTCGAACACGGCCGCGGCCGACAGTGCGGGGCTGGAGCAGGCGAATGCCCCTGGAGGACAGGGCTGACCCATGCGTAACCGCGGCAGCTGGCTCATGCTCATATTCATCGCCGCGCTGACCGTATTCTCCGTCGCCGTCGTCTGGCCGGACGCGCCCAAGCGTTACCTGCCAAACTTCATCGATTGGCCTTCCGGCAACGGATTCAGCATCGGCAGCTTCGACCGCGAGGAGATGCGGCTGGGCCTGGACCTGAAGGGCGGCAGCTACGTCTTGTTGGAGGCCGACACCAGCCGCCTGGCCCCCGGTACCGACATCGACGAGGCGCTGGAGGGCGTCAAGCGGGTGCTGGAGAACCGCGTCAACGCCTTCGGGACCACGGAGACCGAGATCACGCGCGAGGGCGCGAACCGGCTGGCCGTGCAGATGCCCGGCATCGATCCCGACGACGCGCGAGAGCTGCTGGGAAAGACGGCCCAGCTGGAATTCCGCAAGCCCGTGCTCGATGAATCCCGCAACGTCAGCTGCGTGACGGATGCCGGGGACACCTACGCCGTGCCCTACACCGCTGGCCAGTTCGCCGAGGACCGAGAGCGCAACCAGATGTTCTGTCCCGCCAACGCTGAGGGCGTGCCGGGGGTTATCTTGTGGGAGCCGGCAACCGCCACCGATAGCCAGGGTGTGGAACGGATACTGACGGGCAGCTTCCTGCGACCCAACGCGCGGGTTGTGGGACCGCCGGTAGAGGTGCTGCTGGAGTTCACCGGCGAAGGCAGCCTTCTGTTCGAGCAGATAACCAGCGATGTCGTGTCGCTTCCGCTTGCCATCTACCTGGACGAGGAGCTGGTAGGCGCGCCGACTGTCAGTGAGCCGATAACCGGCGGCACCTCAACCATCCGCGGGCTGGACATCGGCGAGGCGCGCACGCTGGCCATCCAGCTGAACGCCGGCGCGCTGCCCGTTCCCCTTCGCGCCATCCAGGAGACCGAGGTGGACGCCACCCTGGGCGACCGCGAAGTGATTCGCACGGTGCAGGCGGGTCTTATCGGCATCCTGGCGGTCATCGTGTTCATGGTCCTCTACTACAGGCTGCCCGGACTGCTGGCGGCGGGCTCTCTCGGCGTCTACGTACCGCTGGTGCTCATGCTCTACAAGATCGGCCCGGTTATAGGGCCGATCACGATAACCCTGGCCGGCATCGCCGGCTTCGTCCTCTCCGTCGGCATGGCCGTGGACGCCAACGTCCTGGTGTTCGAGAGGCTGAAGGAGGAGCTGCGCGCCGGCCGTAACCTCTCCGCCGCCATCGAGTCCGGATTTAACCGCGCCTGGTCGGCCATCCGCGACAGCAACATCTCGACGCTGATAACCTGTGTCATCCTGTACTGGTTCGGCGACCAGTTCGGAGCGTCGCTGGTGAAGGGGTTCGCCATCACCCTGGGGATAGGCGTGCTGGTCAGCATGTTCACCGCCCTCACGGTGACGCGCACGTTCCTGCGCGTGCTGATTGGGTCGCCGTTCGCGCGCAACATGTGGCTGTTTGGAGCGGAGCCCGTTAGGTCTACCGCCCCGGCGGCCGATCAGCTGGAGGTCCACGGCGCTGTGCGGACGCGCCGCAGCGGCGGCGGCGCCGGCTGGAACATCGATTTCGTGGGCAGCCGGGGCTTCTACTACGCGCTAAGCCTGGCCTTGTTGTTACCCGGCATGATCTCGCTCGTCATTCAGCCGTCCCTCAGGCCCGGCATCGAGTTCAGCGCCGGCACGACGATGACCGTGGCGTTCGAGGACGGCGCCGTGACCGCGCAGCAGGTGCGGGATGAGCTGGCCGAGCTGGACCACGACGAGGCCCGGGTGCAACGCACGAGCGACGGCTCCTACATCATCCGCCTGGACGAGCTGGAGGGTGTGGCGGCGCCGCCGGTGGGGCCGGCGCCACCCTCGGAGCGGACCGACATCCAGGATTCCCTGGAGTCGGCGCTGGGGCCGTTACAGGTCACGAACTTCAACCAGGTCTCCGAGATCGTGTCCAGGGAGATCGCGCGCAATGCCGCGATAGCTGTCGGCGCCGCCTGTCTGGCTATCCTGTTGTTCATCTCCTGGTCGTTCCGGCACGTGCCCAAGGGCTACCGCTACGGCGTCGCCGCCATCGTCGCCGCCGGGCACGACGCGTTGTTCATCCTAGGCGTGTTCTCGATCCTCGGGAAAGTGTTCGGGATCGAGGTCAACACGATGTTCATCGTCGGCCTGCTCACGGTCATCGGCTTTAGCGTGCACGATACGATCGTCGTGTTCGACCGCATCCGGGAGACGGTGACGAACAACCCGGACGCGCCCTTCGCCGAGGTGGTGAACGTTAGCCTCACGGAGACGCTGGCCCGGTCCCTCAACACCTCGATAACGCTGCTGTTCACGATCCTGGCGCTTCTGTTCCTGGGCGGCTCCACTATCCGCGACTTCCTGCTGGTGCTCCTGGTGGGCGTGGTAGCCGGCGCCTACAGCTCCATCTTCCTGGCGAGCCAGATACTGGTGTCCTGGGAGGAGGGCGACCTCGCCCGCTTCTGGCGCTGGCTGCCGCCGCGTGAGCGCGAGCCCATGCCCTCGCCGGAGGAGGCCTGACATGCCCGTCGACTTCGTGGGGCGGGAGATCGACGTAACCCTGAGCGAGGGCGAGGCGCCGGCGCCGGTTTCCTTCCGTCTCGGGTCGAAGGAGCACAGGATCGCGGAGCACATCGCCACCTGGCAGGACCACTCCTTCGCCGGGATGCAGCGCGGGCGCAACCGTCCCGGCCCTCAGCAGCGCACGTACTACCGCGTGCGCACCGACGCCGGCGACGTCTACGAGCTGTACGCCGACTGGCAGGCTTCCCGCAAGCGCAAGGAGGGGGCGCACACGCGCTGGTACCTGCACCGCCGCCTCGGCTCCTCGCCCCCCGCCGGCGAGACTCTCGCCCAGGACGAGGTCGTCGCCCAGCAGACGGCCGGGGACGCCACCGAGATCACCGGCGGCTGAGACCCGACCTCGTCGCCCCTCCACGCCTCTGCTAACATCGTCCCGATATGCCCGGCGTCGGCTACGTCTACGACCCCCTGTACCTGGAGCACGGCTCGCCCGGCCACCCCGAGCGGCCGGAGCGCCTGCAGGCGATCGTCTCGCATCTGGAGGAGAGCGGCGTGCTGGCCCGCCTCCGGCTCATCGAACCGCGCGAGGCGACGGAGGACGACCTGGCGCTGGTGCACACGCCGGACCTGATCGCGCAGGTGCGGGCGGTGGCGGAGGGGGGCGGCGCCTGGCTGGACGCCGACACCTACGCCGTCCCGCGCTCCTACGAGGCGGCGCTGCTGGCGGCCGGCGGCACCCTCGCCGCGACCGACGCCGTCCTCGATGGCTCGCTGGACTCGGTGTTCTGCCTGGTGAGGCCGCCCGGGCACCACGCCACGCCGCGGCGGGCGATGGGGTTCTGCCTGTTCAACAACGTGGCCATCGCCGCCGCCCACGCCCTGCAGCGCCGCGGCCTGGAGCGCGTCGCTATCGTCGACTTCGACGTCCACCACGGCAACGGCACCCAGGACGCCTTCTACCTCGACCCGCGTGTGCTCTGCTTCTCGACCCATCAGCACCCGTTCTACCCGGGCACGGGCTATGTGGACGAGACCGGCGCGGGCGAGGGCGCCGGCTCGACGGTGAACGTCCCGCTGCCGCCCGGCTGCGGCCGTGAGGAGTACCTGCGCTGCTACCGGGAGGTCTGCGAGCCGCTGCTGCGCCGCTTCCGGCCGCAGCTGCTGTTCGTCTCGGCCGGCTTCGACGCCCACTTCGCCGACCCGCTGGCCCAGGAGCTGCTGGACGCGCGCGGCTACTACGAGATTGCGTCGCTGCTCAAGCGCCTCGCCGGGGAGCTGTGCGACGGCCGCATCGTCTACGCCCTGGAGGGCGGCTACGACCTGACGGCGCTGGCCTGGTCGGTCCGCGCCTGCGTCGACTCGCTGCTGGGCGAGCCGTTCGCCCCGGACCCGCTGGGCGACGGCCCCGCGGTCCGCGGCCCGGACCTCGACCCGCTGCTGGCGTCGGTGCGGCGGGCGCACGGGCTACACGAACGCTAATCCGGCAGCAGCCGCACGAACACCTCGTTCGCCAGCAGGCGGCCGCGCGGCGTCAATCGGATGCGCCCGTTCGAGCGCTCCAGCAGCCCGGCCGACGTCATCTCCGCGAACGTCCCGGCGTACGGCCCGTCGGCGCCCGCGCCGAAGCGACGGCGGAACTCGGCCAGCGACACGCCCTCGTTCAGCCGCAGCCCCATGATCAGCGTATCGGCCCGCGCCAGCTCCGGCGACGGCTCCTCGACGTAGGTCACCTGCGGCATCGCCCGCAGCAGCGATGCGATGTCGTCCGTCGCCGGCGAATCGCCCGCGCTCTCGACCGACCGCACGTACCCCCGCGGCGAATAGACGTCCGCGAACCGCGTGCCCGCCAGGTGCGAGTGCGCCCCCGCCCCCAGCCCCAGCCAGTCGCCGTTGCGCCAGTAGACCAGGTTGTGGCGGCACTCCTGCCCCTCTCGCGACCAGTTGGAGATCTCGTACTGCCGGTAGCCGGCGCGCTGCATCCGCTCCTGTGACCACTCGTACATCGCCGCCTGGGCGTCGCCGTCGGGCTCCGGCGCCCGCCCGTGGTCGATGTCATAGGCCAGCTTCGTCCCCTCCTCCACCGTCAGCGCGTACAGCGACATGTGGTCGGGCGCCAGATCGATGGCGCGCTCCAGCGTCGCCTGCCAGCGCTCGATAGGCTGCTCCGGCCCTTCGACTCCGCTCAGGACAGGCAGGCCGTAGATCAGGTCGAGGTTGATGCGTTGGAACCCCGCCTCGCGCGCCCGGCGGTACGCCTCCTCCGCCTCCGCCGCCGAGTGGATGCGGTCAAGCGCCGCCAGCTCGTCGTCGTGGAACGACTGCACGCCGAAGGAGACGCGGTTCACGCCGGTCGCGCGAAGGCGTCGCAGGTACTCCAGGTCGACCGTACCCGGGTTGGCCTCCAGCGTCACCTCCGCGTCGGCGTCCAGCGCGAACCGCTCGCCTATCGCCTCGACGATGCGCTCCACCTCCTCGATGGGCAGCAGGCTGGGCGTGCCGCCGCCGAAGAACACCGTCGGTACCGGCCGCCCCGCCGCGCCCGGACGGGCGCCCGTCTGGGCGAAGCCCGACCAGAGCCCCATCTCGGCGATGAGGGCGTCCACGTAGGGCCGCACCAGCTCCTCGAGGCCGGCGTAGGAGTTGAAGTCGCAGTAGGAGCACTTGAGGGTGCAGAACGGTATGTGGAGGTAGAGGGAGAGGGGCTCGTCGCGGCTGGTCATTCCGCCGTCGATGATAGCAGGTCACCGCCCCCGGATGCCCCAGCCCAGCGCCTGCGGTATAGTCTGAACATCATGCTCAAGACCCATTCCTGCGGCGAGCTGCGCGCCTCGCACGACGGCGAGAAGGTTACGCTGGCCGGCTGGGTGCACCGCCGTCGCGACCACGGCGGCCTCATCTTCATCGACCTGCGAGACCACGACGGGCTGACCCAGGTCGTGTTCAACCCCAAAGACGCCGCCGAGGCCTACGCCGTCGGCGATTCCGCGCGAGGGGAGTACGTCCTCCAGGTGGAGGGCGCCGTCGCGCGCCGGCCCGAGGGCACCGACAACCCCCACCTGCCCACCGGCGAGATCGAGGTGCGGGCCAGCGCCGTGACGGTCCTGAACGAGTCGAAGACGCCGCCCTTCTACATCGTCGAGGAGGTGGAGGTCGAGGAGCTGCTGCGCCTCAAGTACCGCTACCTGGACCTGCGTCGGGAGACGATGCAGCGCAACATGATCCTGCGACATCGCGTCGTCAAGTTCATCCGCGACTGGCTGACCGAGCGCGGCTTCATCGAGATCGAGACGCCGTCGCTGGGCGCGCCGACGCCGGAGGGCGCCCGCGACTTCCTGGTGCCCAGCCGGTTCCATCCCGGCCGCTTCTACGCCCTGCCGCAGTCGCCGCAGCAGATGAAGCAGCTGCTGATGGTCGCCGGCTTCGAGCGCTACTTCCAGATCGCCCGCTGCTTCCGCGACGAGGACCTGCGCGCCGACCGCCAGCAGGAGTTCACGCAGCTGGACATGGAGATGGCCTTCGTGGAGGACGAGGACGTGATCGTGCTGCTGGAGGGGCTGCACGCGGACATGGCGTCGGCGCTCCGGCCCGACCTGAAGATGGAGCGCCCGTTCCCCCGCCTCACCCACGACGAGGCGATGCGCCGCTTCGGGACGGACAAGCCCGACCTGCGCTTCGGGATCGAGCTTGTCGAGTTCTCCGGCGCGCTGCGGGCCAGCGAGTTCGCCATCTTCCGCCAGACGATCGAAAGCGGCGGCGTGGTGCGCGGGATCTGCGTGCCCGGCGGCGCCGACCCTTCGACTTCGCTCAGGACAGGGCTCAGCCGCAAGCAGATCGACGAGCTGACGACGTTCGTCCAGGGTTACGGCGCCAAGGGACTCGTCTCCATCGCCCTGCTCGGCGAGGGCCCGATCGATGCAATCGCCGAGGACGACATCCGTTCGCCCGTCGCCAAGTACTTCACGGTCGAGCAGGTGCGGGAGATGGCCCGCCTGGCGACGGCGAACCGCGGCGACTTGCTGCTCCTGGTCGCCGACAAGCCGTCGCTGGCCAACAAGGTCCTGGACGGGCTGCGCCGGGAGATGGGCCGCCGCCTGAACCTCGCCGACGCGAACACGTTGAGCTTCGTGATGATCTACGACTTTCCCCTGTTCGAGTGGCACGAGGAGGACGGGCGCTGGTACTCCGTGACCCACCCGTTCACGCAGCCCAAACCGGACGAGATGCACCTTCTGGACAGCGACCCCGGCGCCGTGCACAGCCGTTCCTACGACCTCGTGTGCAACGGCTGGGAGATCGGCGGCGGCAGCATCCGTATCCACCGCCGCGAGATGCAGGAGCAGATGTTCCGCATACTGGGCATCGAGCCGGAGGAGGCGAATCGTAAGTTCGGGCACATGCTGGAGGCGTTCGAGTACGGGGCGCCGCCGCACGGCGGCTTCGCCACCGGCATCGACCGCACGGTGGCGATCTACGCCCAGCAGGACGACATCCGCGAGGTGATGGCCTTCCCCAAGACCAAGAGCGCCGCCGATCCCCTCACCGGCGCCCCCTCCGACGTGACTGCGGAGCAGCTGGATGAGCTGCGAATATCCGTAACGGAGACGGAGGGCCGGTCGTCTTAGGCAACGAACGTTCGGGCGCGCGCGTTATATATTTGTAATCTGATTCGCGGCCGCTCAACATCAACGCGGCTCGCATTAGGATAGGCAGGCAGGTAGTGGAAACCCGCAGGCTAGTCTTCGTCCTCGGCGGCATAGTGGTCGTCCTCGTGCTCGTGCTGGGCGGGCTGTCGATCGCCGTGTTCAGCGGCGGAGATAGCGACGGGAATGGCGGCAGCGACGACGGCGACGACCCCGAACAGGTCGATCTCCCCGAGCGCGTCGAGGGCGAGCTGCGCCTGTTCGGCCCCGAGCCGGTGACCCTGGACCCCGCCTGCGCCTCCGACGCCGGCTCCGCCGAGTACATGGTCGAGATCTTCTCCGGCCTCGTCTCCTTCGACCGCGACCTCAACATGATCGCCGACATCGCCGAGGAGCTGCCAACGAAGGAGAACGGCGGCATCAGCGAGGACGGCACCGTCTACACCTTCAAGATACGTCAGGGCGTGAAGTTCCACGACAACTCGCGGCAGGTGACCGCCGACGACTTCAAGTTCTCAATCGAGCGGGCCCTGAACCCGGATACGCTGTCCACGACGGCCACGGTGTACCTGGACGACATCGTCGGCGCCCGGGAGTACTCCCGTGGCGACGCCGAGGAGGTCGAGGGCGTCGTTGTCGTCGACCCCTACACCCTGCAGCTCACGATCGATGCGCCCAAGAGCTACTTCCTCGCCAAGCTGACCTACCCCACCGCCTACGTCGTCGACTCGCGGGAGGTTGGCGACGCCAGCTGCTTCGCCGGCGCTGAGTGGACGCTGCAGCCCAACGGCACGGGGCCCTTCCAGCTGGAGGAATGGGAGCTGGGCCAGAGCCTCGTCCTCACCGCCAACCAGAACTATTACCTGGACCCCAAGCCCTCACTGGCCAAGGTCACCTACCTCCTCGCCGGCGGCTCCGCTCTCGTGATGTACGAAAACGACGAGATCGACCTCACCGGCGTCGGCGTGAACGACATCGAGCGCATACGCGACCCCAACGACCCGCTGAACGCGGAGTTCACGGAGAACCCCAGCCTGGACACCTACTACGTCGGCTTCAACACCGAGGAGCCGCCGTTCGACGACCCCGACGTGCGGCGGGCGTTCGCCATGGCCACGGACAGGCAGGTGCTGGCGGAGGTGGTGCTCAAGGACCTGGTGCTGCCCGCGAGCGGCATCCTGCCGCCGGGAATGCCCGGCTTCAACGAGGACCTGGAGGGGCTCGAGTTCGATCCCGACGCCGCGCGGGAGCTCCTGGACGACGCCGGCGGCCCCGGCGCCCTCGGCGATATCGAGCTGCTGTCCTCGGGCCGCGGCGCCAGCGTCGGCCCCATCATCGAGGCCCTGGTCGCGATGTGGGAGGAGAACCTGGGCGTGACCGTGGAGGTCAACCAGGAGGAGTTCGGCCTGTTCCTGCGTGACCTGGACGAAGGCAACTACCAGATGTTCGACCTGGGCTGGATCGCCGACTACGTCGACCCCCAGAACTTCCTCGACATCAAGTTCCACTCCGAAAGCGCCAACAACGAGACCAACTACGCGAGCGATGAGGTGGACGCCCTCCTGGAGGAGGCGCGCACGGAGCAGGACGAGGCGGCGCGGCTGGAGCTGTACCAGCAGGCCGAGGAGATGATCGTCAACGACGCGCCCTGGGTGCCCCTGTACCACGGCAAGAGCAACGCCCTGGTCAAGCCGTACGTCCAGGACTACTTGATAGCCCCGTTCGTCATCGCCAACCTGCGGTACGTCAGCCTGACGCAATAGGGGCAGGGCGCCACCGTGCAGGGGCTCGCCTCCTACATCATCCAGCGGCTGCTCTGGGCGCCGGTTATCCTGCTGGTCGTCTCGATGGCGACGTTCGCGCTGGGCCGCTACGGCCCCGGCGACCCCGTCCAGATCCTGCAGGGCCAGTACCGCGACCCCGAGGTGCGGGAGCGCATCGCCGAGGAGCTGGGCTACAACGACGGCTTCTTCCAGCAGTACTGGCGCTACATGTCCAACTTCCTCCAGGGCGATATGGGGACGTCGCTGACGTACCAGGGCCAGCCGGTGGAGGACGTCATCTTCCCGCGGCTGTGGGTGACGATCCAGTACAACTTCGTGGCGCTGGTGCTGGTGTTCGCCATCGGGCTGCCGGTGGGGATCTTCGCGGCGATGCGACAGGGCACCTGGCAGGACCCGCTGCTGATATCGATCTTCCTGTTCTTCGCCTCCGTGCCCGTCCTGGTGACGATACCGGTCGCCCAGTGGCTGTTCGCCCTGAAGCTGGGCTGGCTGCCCTCCGGCGGCTGGGAGACCCGCGACATCCTGGGCGTGGAGATCGGCCTGCTGGACAAGCGGGCCATCATGCCGATCGTCATCCTCACCCTGCCCGGCGTCGCCGGCGTGGCCCGCTACATGCGGGCGCAGGTGCTGGAGGTGCTGGGCGAGGACTACGTGCGCACGGCCCGGGCCAAGGGCCTGACCGAGTTCACCGTGGTCAGCAGGCACATCGCCCGCAACGCCCTGCTGCCACTGGTCACGCTGATGGGGTTCGCGCTGGTCGGCCTCCTCGGCGGCTCCATCTTCCTGGAGACGCTGCTGGGCATCCCCGGCATCGGGTCCTACGCCTTCGAAGCCGTGTTCAACCGCGACTACGACGGCATCATGGCCATCGTCCTGATAACGTCCACGGCGTTCATCATCGCCAACTTGCTGGTCGACATAACCTACGCGTTCGTCGACCCGCGCATCCGCCTGGGTGGCGGAGTTGGGGCGCAGTGAACTACTACGAGGTAACCGGTGGCCGCCTGGAGGCCGACGTCGCGGAGGCGCGGCCCTCGTTCCTGTTCCTGCGCCGGCTGGCCCGCCGCCGCCTGGCCCTCGTCGGCCTCGTCGTCATCGTCGTCATCTACGGCGCCGGCCTGCTGGCGCCGGTGGCCGCGCCCTACAGCTTCACCGAGACCGACTTCGGCAACACCTTCGCCGGCCCCAGCCTGGAGCACCCCTTCGGCACCGACCGCCTGGGCCGCGACCTGCTCTCCCGGGTGATGTGGGCCGCCCAGACCACCGTCATCGTCTCCTTCGCGGCGATTATCACCGGCGGCCTCGTGCTCGGCGTAAGCCTGGGCCTGCTCTCCGGCTACGCCGGCGGTCGCGTCGACAACGTAATCATGCGCGTCGGCGACGCCTTCTTCGGGCTACCGGACATCCTGCTGCTGCTGCTGATCACGGCAACCGTGCGTCCGCGCGTGGACAACTTCTTCGACAAGTTCGACGACTGGCCGGTGCTGGGCGGCCTGATCGACTCCGGCCTGCCGGACTACGTTCTCGTGTTCGGGGCGCTGGCGTTGTTCGGCTGGGTGGGCATGGCCCGCATCGTCCGCTCGCAGGTGCTGTCGCTGCGGGAGACGGACTACGTGATGGCGGCGCGGGCGGCCGGAGCGAGGACTCCGCGCATCCTGTTCCGCCACCTGCTGCCCAATGTATCGAACATCATCATCGTGGCGCTGACGTTCTCGCTGGGAGCGATGGCGGGCACGGAGATCGCGTTGACCTGGCTGGGCATCGGCATCCAGCCGCCGCACCCCAGCTTCGGCACGATGATCTTCGACGCCTCCGGCCTGAGCAACCTGCGCAACCACCCCAACCTGATGATGGTGCCTGCGATCACAGTGGCCCTGCTGCTATTCGCCTTCAACCTGGTGGGCGACGCCCTCAACGACGTCCTCAGCCCCCGCCGGCGGTGAGCGTGGACGGCGGCATCGAACCGGCGACGCCCGACTACATCGCCCGCGCCTGGGCTGAGCACTGGCGCGGCGAGCCGCTGATCAGCGGCCGCCGAGAGTACCTTCTCGCCGACGTCGAGGGGCTGGCCTGGCGGTCCGATGATGGCGAGCTCGCCGGACTCGTGACCTGGTGCGTCGAGGGCGAGGACGCGGAGATCGTCTCGATCCACGCCGAGGCGCCGGGCAGCCACGTCGGCGGGCGCTTGCTGGACGCCGCCGAGGCGGAGCTGCGAAGTCGCGGCGTCCACACCGCCTTCGTGACGACGACGAACGACAACCTGCGCGCCCTGGCCTTCTACGTCCGCCGCGGCTACCGGCTGGTCCGCCTGCACCTTGGCGCCGTGGACCGCGTCCGCCGCGCCAAGCCGGGTGTTCCGGCCATCGGCGCCGATGGCATCCCTCTCCGCGACATGTGGGAGCTGGAGAAGCCGCTCTGAGCAGGCGCGCCGCCCTTCCTTCCGCCTCTCAGAACGCGGCTGCTATAATCGATGCTGTGAGGGTTTCCGCCGAACGCACCCCCGATAGCCAGGTCGTCCTCGAGATCGAGGTCGAGCCCGAGCAGATGGAGCGCTCCCTGGACAAGGCCTATCGTCGCCTCGTCCAGCGCGCCGAGATCCCCGGCTTCCGCAAGGGCAAGGCCCCCCGCGATATGCTGGAGCGCCACCTGGGTCGCGACCGCCTCCTCCACGAGGCGATCGACATCCTGCTCCCCGAGGCCTATAACCAGGCGCTCGACGATCAGGAGGTCGAGGCCATCGATCACCCGCGGCTGGACATCGTCCAGGAGGAGCCGCTTATCTTCAAGGCCACGGTGCCCATCCGGCCCACGGTGGAGCTGGGCGACTACAGCGGCCTGCGCGTGGAACGCCCGTCCGCCGAAGTCGACCCGAAGGACGTGGACGCCTCGATAGAGGAGCTGCGACACCGCTACGCGCTGCACGAGCCGGTGGAGCGGCCGGTGCAGACCGGCGACGTAGTCCGCGCCGACGTGAAGGGCAGTATCGACGGCCGCGAGGTGTTCAACGACGACGACTTCGAGTTCACCCTGCGGGACGGCTCGGCGATCCTCCTGCCCGGCTTCGCCGAGGGCGTGGTGGGCGCCGAGAAGGGCGTCGCCAAAGAGGTGACCGTCACCGTCCCCGAGGGCCAGCGCGAGCTGTCCGGCAAGAGCGGCACGTTTACCGTCACCGTCAAAGAGGTCAAGGAAGAGCGCATGCCCGACCTCAACGACGACTTCGCCCGCGAGGTCGGCGAGGGCTTCGCCAGCGTGGCGGCTCTGCGCCAGCACCTCGAGGGCCAGCTGCGCGAGCGGCTGGAGGCGGGCGCCGAGGAGAGCTTCCGCGACGAGGCGCTCAACGCGCTGACGGAGGCGGCGGAGAAGCTGGAGTACCCGCCGGTGCTGGTGGAGCGGGAGATAGACCACCTGCTCCAGGACCAGGCGCGGGCCATGGGTCAGGACGTGGACCAGCTCATGGCGACGCACTTCCCCGACGAGGAGGCGAAGGCCAAGGTGCGCGAGGCGCTCACGCCCACGGCCGAGGAGCGGGTCAAGCGCTCGCTGGTGCTGACCGCGCTCTCCGACGCGGAGAGCATCCAGGTCGATCCCGCGGACGTCGAGGCGGAGATCGAGCGCATGGTCGGGTCGTCGGGGGAACAGGCGGACCAGGTTCGCCAGCTCTTCGCCAGCCCCGGCGGGCGCGAGGCTATCGGGCGCTCTCTGTTGACGCGGAAGACCATGGACAGGCTGATGGAGATCGTGTCGGCCGGGCAGAAGCCGGCCGCGACGGAGGCCGAGCCGGAGGAGACCCCGGAGGCCGAGCCGGAGGAGACCCCCGAGGCCGAGCCGCCCGCCGAGACCGAAGAGCCCGAAGAGATAACGGCAGAGGCAGTACAGGAGGAGAAAGCTTGAACACGGAATCGATTATCCCCTACGTAGTGGAGACCAGCCCCAGGGGCGAGCGCGCCTTCGACATCTTCTCGCTCCTGCTCAAGGAGCGTATCGTCTTCCTGGGCACACCGATCGACGACCAGATAGCGAACATCATCATCGCCCAGCTGCTGTACCTGGAGCGGGAGGACCCGGACAAGGACATCAACATGTACATCCACTCCCCCGGAGGCGTGGTCAGCGCCGGCCTGGCGATCTACGACACGATGCAGCTCCTGCGCTCCGACGTGGCCACGATCTGCGTGGGCGGCTGCGCCAGCATGGGCACCGTGCTGCTGGCCTCCGGCACGCCGGGCAAGCGCTATGCCCTGCCCAACTCCACTGTGCACATCCACCAGGCCATCATTCGCGGCGTCGGCGGCCAGGCTACGGATGTCGAGATCCAGGCGAAGGAGGTCCTGCGGCAGAACCAGGTCATCCGCGAAATACTCGTCCAGCACACGGGCAAGACGCTGGAAGAGATCACCAAGGATACGGACCGGGACTTCTTCATGGACGCTAAGGCCGCGAAAGAGTACGGTATCATAGACGAAATACTGACCGGGGGCAAAGTGGCCGTGGCCGCCGGCGGCGACTCTGCAAAGGAGTAGCCTATGCCGAGCAGTAAGGGCAGCAGTCGCACAACCTACACCTGCTCGTTCTGCGGCAAGAACCAGGATCAGGTGCGACGCCTGATCGCCGGACCCGGCGCCGTCTACATCTGCGACGAGTGCGTCGACCTCTGCCGCGAGATCATCCAGGAGGACAAGTCCAGCCCGTCCCGGCCCAAGGTCCCGCTGCAGCGCGTCCCGCCGCCCAAGGTCATCTACCAGCAGCTCAGCGAGTACGTCGTCGGCCAGGAGCAGGCCAAGAAGATCCTCTCCGTGGCCGTGTACAACCACTACAAGCGCATCGGCGCCTCCGCCGGCGGCGAGGTCGAGCTCGAGAAGAGCAACATCCTCCTCCTGGGCCCCACCGGCTGCGGTAAGACACTCCTGGCCAAGACGCTGGCCGACGTCCTGGACGTCCCCTTCACCATCGCCGACGCGACCGCCCTCACCGAGGCCGGCTACGTGGGCGAAGACGTCGAAAACATCCTCCTGCGCCTCATCCAGGCCGCCGACTTCGACATCGCCAAGGCCGAGCGCGGCATCATCTACATCGACGAGATCGACAAGATCACCCGCAAGAGCGGCGACAACCCCTCGATCACCCGCGACGTCTCCGGCGAGGGCGTGCAGCAGGCGCTGCTCAAGATCATCGAAGGCTGCGTGGCCAACGTGCCCCCCCAGGGCGGGCGCAAGCACCCCCACCAGGACTTCATCCAGATCAACACCGCCAACGTCCTGTTCATCTGCGGCGGCGCCTTCCAGGGCCTCGACGACATCATCGACACGCGCGTGGGCAAGGGCCGGCGCAGCATCGGCTTCCGCTCCGCCGTCTCCGAGATGGAGCGCCTGAAGACGGCCGACGAGCTGCTGAAGCACGTCACCCACGACGACCTTCTCCAGTTCGGCTTGATCCCGGAGTTCGTCGGGCGCATGCCCGTAGTCGTCTCCCTGCAATCGCTGGACGAGGACGCGCTGGTGCGCATCCTCACCGAGCCCAGGAACTCGCTCGTGCGGCAGTTCCAGGAGTTCTTCTTGCTGGACGGTGTGGAGCTCGCACTCTCCGACGAGGCCCTGCGGGCAGCCGCGCAGCAGGCGCTGAAACAAAAGATGGGAGCGCGCGGCCTGCGCTCCGTGCTGGAGGAGTGCCTGCTCGACGTGATGTACGAGATCCCTTCTCGCGGCGACGTCAAGAAGTGCGTCGTGGACGCCGACGCCATCGGCGGCCTGCGACGGCCGCTGCTGCTGACCCGCTCCGGCCAGGCCCTGGAGCTCTGGGACGGCGAGCCCAAGGGCGAGACGGCGTAGGTAACCGCTCACCCTGAGCCTGTCGAAGGGTGAGCCGCCTCAGCTGCGGGTTTCACAACCCGCAGAGGCAACAACAACACCCCGCGTGTCACTACAGATGCCTCTCCTCATAAGCGACGGCCGTCATCCGGTTATCCGCTCGCGCATGCGCTGTGAGGTTCGTGCTATCCTTTCCCTAACATGGCCAAGCGGAGGCTGGACGTCCTGCTCCTCGAGCGCGGGCTGGTCGAGAGCCGCGAGAAGGCGCGCACAGCCGTCATGGCCGGTGCCGTCCTCGTCGACGAGCGGCCCGCGGTCAAGCCGTCGGGGCTGGTCGACGAAGCGGTCGCCGTACGCCTCGTCGCCGGCCCGCGATACGTCAGCCGCGGCGGAGACAAGCTGGAGCGCGCCCTCGACGCCTTCGCCATCGATGTGACCGGCGCCGTCGCCGCCGATATCGGCGCCTCCACCGGCGGCTTCACCGACTGCCTGCTCCAGCGCGGCGCCGCCCGCGTCTACGCCGTCGACGTGGGCCGCGGCCAGCTCGACTACAACCTGCGACAGGACCCGCGCGTCGTCGTCATGGAGCGGGTTAACGCCCGCTACCTCGATTCGCTGCCGGAGCCCGTGGACGTGATCACGATAGACGTGGCGTTCATCTCGCTGCGGCAGGTCCTGCCTTCGGTGCGCAAGCTGCTGCGGTCGCTGGCCGAACCCGGCCTCGATGCCAGGCTGAAGCCTGGCCTTCGGGGATATCGGAGCGTGGGCGAGATCGTGGCGCTGTTCAAGCCGCAGTTCGAGGCCGCGAAGAGCGAGGTCGGCAAGGGCGGCGTCATCCGCGATCCGCTGCTCCACGCCACGCTCATCGGCCGCTTCGCCGCCTGGGCCGTCGCCAACGGGTTCCGGATACGGGGGCTCGTCGCCTCGCCGCTGCTCGGCCCCGCCGGCAACCGCGAATTCCTGTTCCACCTGCGGCCCATCGAGGCGGAGGCCAAGGCGTGAAGCGGGTCGGCATCTTCGTGGCGGTGCGCTGGCGGGGCGCCGAGGAGCTGGTGGGCAGCCTGCGCGCGGCGCTCACGAAGGCGGGCGTGGACGTCTGGCAGACGTCCACCTGGGACGACCCGTCGGCCAGAGGGATGATAGAGGGCACGGAGCTCATCATCTGCCTGGGCGGCGACGGGTCGATGCTGTGGGCGGCGCGGGCGGTGGTGCCCCACGCCGTGCCGATACTGGGCGTGAACATGGGCCGCCTCGGCTTCCTGGCCGAGCTGGGCCCGGCCGAGCTCCTGGAGCGCCTGCCCGCCGTCCTGTCCGGCGAGGGCCGCACCGAAGAGCGGGCCATGCTCCAGGTGCAGGTGCCGGTCTGGGGGCAGACCTTCCAGGCCCTGAACGACGCCGTCCTCAGCCGCTCCGTGGCCGGGCGCCCGGTCTACTTGGACGTGGCGATCGATGGTCAGCGGCTGGCCGTGTACCGCTCGGACGCGGTGATCGTGGCCACGGCTACCGGCAGCACCGGCTACTCGCTGTCCGCCGGCGGGCCCATCCTGCACCCGGAGTCGCGGAACCTGGTGCTGACCCCGGTCGCGCCCCACATCGTCTCGTCGCGGCCGCTGGTGCTGCCCGAAGACGCCGTCGTGGACATGGTGGTGAGCGCGGACGACGGCGCGACGGTGAGCGTCGACGGCCAGGTGAACCGGCCCCTGGACAGCGGCGACTCGATATCGGTTTGCCGCAGCGCGCAGGTGGCGCGGTTCCTTCGACTCTCCGAGCCGTCCCACTACTACGAGATCCTGGGTGAGCGCCTCGACTGGCTGCGCGGGATAAACCCGGCCGCCTTCCCCGAGCTGTTCGAGCAGAGGTCATCCGACTCGTCGGGGGACTGAGCGTGGCCGGGCCGCCCGCCGAGCGCTTTCTGGACAGCCGTCGATGGTCGAAAGTGCGCGGCGTCGGGATTGAATGAGCGCCGTCACGTTGGTTCAGGCGAAGTAGTAGTGGCCTGGCGCCAGATACTAGTTGCATCGCTGCTCGGCTGCGCCGTAGTATTTTCCGCCTGCCAGTTCGGCGTGTTCAGCGAGAACAGGGTCAAGATGACCTTCGTGAACGAGAGCGATGAGCTTCTCTGCTTTAACCTCTCCTCAGCAGCAGCTGCCAGGGGTGGCTACTGCGACGAGGTCAAGCCTAACGGCACGAGCGTCTGGCGACCAGGATGCGACGGCGCTGGCAGGCAGCCCATCACCGTTGTCCTCACCCTCGGCCCCGGGGGACCCGAGCTCTACAATCGGACGGCCACGTGCAATGATTGGAAGGAGTCGGGGGCGGAGTTCACCATCGAGCCTCGCGGGCAGGAACTCGTGGTCACCGACACTCTACCCGATTACCTCCCCGGGCCGACGCCGTGATGGGGGGTGCGAGGCGTCACGATTGAACGAGACCCGTCGCGTTGATAGAATGGCCTCGGATATATAGCCGGGAGCTATAATGGCGCAAGCGCAGCAGGCAATCAGCCGCCCCCACCGTCTGGGGTTCCTCCAGACGCTACGACAGGACCGCTGGTGGGTCGAACCCGCCCTCGTCGCCGTCGGGCTCACCGTATTCCTCGGCTACCTGACGGTCAGCGCCTTCCTGGACGGCTGGGCGTACGAGATCGGCCCCTACCTGTCGCCCGTCTTCGAGCCCAAGCTCCACGGCGAGTTCGACGTCTTCTGGTTCTCGCCGGCGCTGCTCATCCTCTGGGGGCCCATCGGCTTCCGCGCCACCTGCTACTACTACCGCCTGGCCTACTACCGATCGTATTTCCTGAGCCCGCCCGCCTGCGCCGTCGGCGACGCGCTGCCCAGGTACAGCGGCGAGAGCCGTCTGCCCCTGATCCTCCAGAACGCGCACCGCTTCTTCATGTACGTGGCGCTCGTGTTCGTCGTCCTGCTCTGGATCGGCGCCGTCAAGGGCTTCCACGACGCCGACCAGGGCTGGGGGATCGGGCTGGGCTCCGTCTTCCTGTGCGTCAACGCCTTCCTGCTGATGATGTACACCTTCTCCTGCCACTCGTTGCGGCACTTCATCGGCGGCGGGCTGGACTGCTTCAGCTGCTCCGCCTTTAGCCGCGCCCGCAAGCGCGTCTGGGACTACGTGACGCTATGGAACGCGAACCATCGCGTCTGGGCCTGGACCAGCCTCGTCTTCATCGCCGCCACCGACCTCTACATCCGCCTGGTGGCCAACGGCCACATCACCGACCCGAACACCTGGGACCACTTCTGACGCACGATGCCTGAATACGAGACGCACGAGTACGATGTCGTCGTCGTCGGCGCCGGCGGGGCCGGTCTCCGCGCCGCCATCGAGGCGTCGGCCGAGGGCGCGAGGACTGCGCTGGTCTGCAAGTCGCTCCTGGGCAAGGCGCACACGGTGATGGCCGAGGGCGGCATCGCCGCCGCGCTGGGCAACATCTACGCCGAGGACAACTGGCAGGTCCATTTCCGCGACACCATGCGCGGCGGCAAGATGATGAACAACTGGCGCATGGCCCAGCTCCACGCCCAGGAGGCCCCCGAACGCGTCTACGAGCTCGAGCGCTGGGGCGCCCTGTTCGACCGCACCGAGGACGGCCGCATCTCCCAGCGGCCCTTCGGCGGCCACCGCTTCGACCGCCTCGCCCACGTCGGCGACCGCACCGGCCTGGAGATGATCCGCACCCTGCAGCAGCACGCCGTCCACAAGGGCATCGACGTGTTCATGGAGTGCACCATCTCCCGCCTGCTCAAGGACGGCGACCGCATCGCCGGGGCGCTGGGGTACTGGCGGGAGAAGGGCGAGCTCGTCCTGTTCAAGGCGAAAGCCGTCGTTCTGGCCACGGGTGGCATCGGCAAGGCGTTCAAGGTCAACTCCAACTCCTGGGAGTACACGGGCGACGGCCACTCGCTGGCCTACTGGGCGGGCGCCGACCTGATCGACATGGAGTTCGTGCAGTTCCACCCCACCGGCATGGTCTGGCCGCCCAGCGTAATGGGCATCCTGGTCACCGAGGGCGTCCGTGGCGACGGCGGCACCCTGCGCAACTCCCAGGGCGATCGCTTCATGTTCAACTACATCCCGGAATTCTTCAAGGCCGAGACCGCGGACACCGAAGCGGAGGCCGACGCCTGGTTTGGCGACAAGGTGAACAATCGCCGCACTCCCGACCTTCTCCCACGCGACGAGGTCGCCCGCGCCATCAACTCCGAGATCAAGGCCGGCCGCGGCAGCCCCCACGGCGGCGTCTTCCTGGACATCGCCACGCGCCAGCCGCCGGAGTACATCCGGCGGCGGCTCCCCGGCATGTACCACCAGTTCAAGCGCCTGGCCGACGTCGACATAACGACCGAGCCGATGGAGATCGGCCCGACGATGCACTACATGATGGGCGGCGTTCGCGTCGACCCCGAGACCGGCGCGGCGACCGTGCCCGGCCTGTTCGCCGCCGGCGAGTGCGCCGGCGGGCTGCACGGCGCCAACCGCCTGGGCGGCAACTCCCTGTCCGACCTGCTGGTGTTCGGCCAGCGCGCCGGCAAGGGCGCCGCCGACTACGCGAAGGGCCTCGCCGCGACTCCGGCCGTCGACCAGTCGCAGGCCGACGTCTGCGCGAACGAGATGCTAGGCCACTTCGAGCGGGCCGGCGGTGAGAACCCTTACGACGTCCAGCGCGACCTCCAGGAGACGATGCACAGCCTCGTCGGCATCATCCGCACCGGCACGGAGCTGGAGCAGGCGCTGCAGCGCATCGCCGGGCTGAAGGAGCGCGCCGCCGGCGCCGGCGTCGAAGGGAACCGCCAGTACAACCCGGGCTGGCACCTGGCCATGGACCTGCGCTCCATGCTCACCGTCTCCGAGGCGATAACGAAAGCGGCGCGTGAGCGCACGGAGAGTCGCGGCGGCCACACCCGCGACGACTACCCCTCGACGAGCGACGAACTGTCGAAGGTCAACATCGTGGTGCGGCAGGGGCCGGACGGGACGCCCCAGGTGACCCGCGAGCCGCTGCCGGAGATTCCGGGGGAGCTGCGCAAGATAGTTGAGGAGACGCCGGCCAGTGTCTGACGTACTGATGCGCGTGTTCCGCGGTGACGCAGAGGGCGGCGATTTCGTCGACTACGTCGTCGACTCGGCTGAGGGCGACGTCGTCCTCGACGTCATCCACCGCATCCAGGCCGCGCAGGCCAACGACCTGGCCGTGCGCTGGAACTGCAAGGCTGGCCGCTGCGGCTCCTGCAGCGCCGAGGTCAACGGCCGGCCGGCTCTCATGTGCATGACCCGCATGAACACGTTCGAGCCCGGCTCGGCCATCACTGTCGCGCCCATCAAGACGTTCCCGCTCATCAAGGACCTGGTGACCGACGTATCGTTCAACTACGAGGTGGCGAAGCGCATCCCCGCCTTCAACCCCCGCCCCCCGGACGCCGACGGACGCTACCGCATCCAGCAGATGGACATCGACCGCGGCCAGGAGTTCCGGAAGTGCATCGAGTGCTTCCTCTGTCAGGATGTCTGCCACGTCATCCGCGACCACCCCGAGAACAAGCCGGACTTCGTCGGCCCGCGGTTCTTCGTGCGCCTGGCGGAGCTGGAGATGCACCCGCTGGACACGGCGGACCGCACGGAGCTGATGCGCTACGACGCCGGCATCGCCTACTGCAACATCACCAAGTGCTGCACCGAGGTCTGCCCGGAGGACATCCACATCACCGACAACGCCATCATCCCCCTCAAGGAACGCGTGGCCGACCAGTTCTACGACCCCGTCCGCTGGGTCCTGAGCCGCTTCCGCGGTCGCTAGCTGCCGTAGTCGTAGCTGCAGGCCTTCAGGCCTGCGCGTCCCATTGGGAGACCATGTAGCGGAAGGCTTTAGCCTTCCACGCGAGCCACGTAGGCGGGGGTCTTCAGACCCCCGCAAGTGGGGGGGGGGCCCCCCCCCCCCCCCCCAAGTCGGGGTCAAAAGACCCCGACCTACGACTACGGAGATTGCGCTTCGCTCCGCAGGATCGAGTAGATCTCCACGTTGCGATAGCTCCCCCGGTTGAACCACGCCTCGCGCATCGTGCCCTCGTGGGTGAACCCGGCCTTCTCGGCCACCCGCCGAGAGGCCTTGTTCTCCGTATCGATCCCCAGCTGGATGCGCCGGCAGGCCTTCGATTCGAACAGGTAGTCCACCAGCAGCCCCAGCGCCTCGGTCGTCACGCCCTTCCCCCGCTCCGACTCGTCGTACACACGGTAGTGGATCTCTAGCGTCGCGTTCCAGTACGGCACCGGACGGAAGAAGCCGATGTCGCCGATGGGCCGGTCGCTCTCGTCCACCATCAGCAGAAAGCCGCGCTCCGCCGTCCAGAACCCGGTCTCGTTGAACTCCTTCTTGAAGGCGACTTCGGAGTCCACGTCCAGCGGCCAGTAGTCGCCGCGGTTCGAGATGTCCATGTGGACCTCGTACATGCGGTCGACGTCCCGCGCGAGGACGGGACGCAGGCTGACGTTTTGACCTCGTAGCATCACAGTGTGGCTCGACATAACGTCTCCTATCGCTCCAGCGCCTCGGGGCGCCGATACTTCACCTTGCCCTGCTCCAGCAAGTCGCCGCCGTGGACGTCGTTGCAGACGATGACCGGGAACGCGTCCAGCTCCATCAGCCGTATCGCCTCCGTGCCCAGGTCCTCGTAGGCCACGGTCTCCACCCGCTTGATCCGCTTCGACAGGTACGCCCCGGCGCCGCCGACCGCCAGGAAGTATACCGCGCGGTGCCTGACCAGCGCCTCGCGCACCTGCGGGCCGCGGCCGCCCTTGCCGATAGCGCCGCGCAACCCCGCCTCCAGCAGCGGTATCGTGAACGGGTCCATGCGAACGGCTGTCGTCGGCCCCGCCGAGCCGATCACCTCGCCCGGCGCGGCCGGCGTCGGCCCGACGTAGTAGATCACCTGGCCGCGGATATCCACCGGCAGCGGCTCGCCGCCGGCCAGCGTCTCCACCATGCGCTTGTGGGCGGCGTCGCGGGCCGTGTACACCGTCCCGCTGAGCAGCACCGAGTCGCCGGCGCGCAGCGCCTCGACCGTGGCGTCGTCCAGCGGCAGGTCGACCCGCTGCTCGGCCACGCTATCGCTCGTCGACGACCGACGCGGGCAGGTCGACGTTCACGACGACGTTCTCTTGCGAGTCCCGCACCACGATCGAGTCCACCGCGTCGTCGAGGCTGATCTCCTGGTGGACGACCCGCGGCGGGATGTAGACGAAGTCGCCGGGGCCGGCTTCCAGCTCCCGCTCCAGGCTCTCCCCGAAGCGGAAGCGGACGCGACCCGCGCTCAGGCAGACCACGCTCTCGCAGTCGCCGTGGTGGTGGGCGCCGGAGCG
>JBBDNA010000005.1:127141-129620 GCA_040877915.1 Dehalococcoidia bacterium | reverse complement strand
CGCCCATTAAAGCGGCACGCGAGCTGGGTTCAGAACGTCGTGAGACAGTTCGGTCTCTATCCGCAGTGGGCGCAGGAGACTTGCGAGGAGCTGCCCCTAGTACGAGAGGACCGGGGTGGACGGACCGCTGGTGTGTGGGTTGTTCCGCCAGGAGCAAAAAGCCCGGTAGCCATGTCCGGAAGGGATAAGCGCTGAAAGCATCTAAGTGCGAAGCCCCCCTCAAGATGAGGTCTCCCATCCGTTTCGGCGGAGTAAGGTCGCGGGAAGACTACCCGCTTGATAGGCGGCGTGTGTAAGCCCCGTAAGGGGTTCAGCTGAGCCGTACTAATGACCGAGGGCTTGACCACCAATCCATTACCCCCACAATGCGTATGCTATACTCAGGTTGCTCTCTGTCCGTTACCACCGCGGGGTGGAGCAGCGGCAGCTCGCCGGGCTCATAACCCGGAGGTCGTGGGTTCGAGTCCCACCCCCGCTACCAAAATCGCAAGCTCCGGGGGGTTGGCAGCACGCCAACCCCCAGCCCTACAACCAAGCAAGCAAGGGTTCCTGGTGACTAGAGCGAGGTGGCCCCACCCGTTCCCATCCCGAACACGGAAGTGAAACGCCTCAGCGCTGACGATACTGCCCGGGCAACTGGGTGTGGAAAATAGGCCGTCGCCAGGGCCTTTTCTTTTTGCTTACCGCCAGCCCCCTAGCCCCGCCCGCCGGCGGCCTGCCGGCCGGCGCCCACCAGGCACACGCTGAACAGCGCCAGCAGAGACCACAGCCAGGCATCGTCCACGGTCACCGGGATCGTCCCGGCGATCATCAGGGCCACGATGACGACCCCCGCGATCGCCGCCGCCGAACCAAGGGAAGACATGGCTCAACCCCCTTTCTCCCTCCGCCCAGATTATAGCTTTCCGCGTTTTCACTCTCTGGTTACCGTCTGCCGCTGGTACACATAACCGGCCTTGCCCTATAATGAATCTGAGGCTGGCTCCCGGGCCTCAATCCAAAACTCGCTTGGAGGTATCGTTTGACATCGGAAAGCCCGGAGGGAGGGACGCTGCACTCGGACGAGCCCCAGTCCATGGCGGCCCTTCTGGAACAAGAGACCGCTCCGTTCACGGAGCTTCGGCGCGGGGACATCATCGAAGGAGCGGTCGTCGGCACCGATCGTGACGGCATACTCGTCGATATCGGCGCCAAGTCAGAGGGCGTAATCCCAGGCAACGAGATGAACTGCCTCCAGCCGGAGGGACCGGCAAAGCTCAAGGTGGGCGAAAACGTACTGGTCTTCGTCCTCCAGCCAGAATCGTCCGAAGGCCAGATCATCCTCTCCCTGGACCGCGCCCGTGGCGAACAGGGCTGGCGCGTCCTCCAGGACCACCTGGATGGGAACGAGGCGTTCGAAGGGTACGTGACCGGCAGCAACAAGGGCGGCCTCCTGGTCAACGTGGAGGGCGTCAACGCCTTCGTGCCCCTCTCCCAGATCGCCAGCGGGCGGCCGGAGCGCGGCTCGCCGGAGGTTACGGAGCGTGCCCTCTCCGAGTGGGTGGGCCGTACGCTTACACTGAAAGTCATCGAGCTGAACCGCCGCCGCAACCGCGCCATCGTCTCCGAACGCGCGGCCATGCAGGAGAAGCGCGCCGCTGAGAAGGAGCGCCTCCTCCTGGAGCTGCACGAGGGGGATGTCCGCACCGGCCGCATCACCAGCATCCGCGACTTCGGTATCTTCGTGGACGTGGGCGGCGCCGATGGCCTCGTCCACCTCTCGGAGCTGTCCTGGGACCGCACGCCCAAGTCGCCGCAGGACCTGTTCCACGTCGGCGACGAGGCAGAGGTCTTCATCCTCAAAGTCGACCAGGAAAGCAAAAAGATCGCGCTAAGCCTGCGCCGCGCCCAGCCCGAGCGCTGGGAGGAGATCGTCGCGGACTACCGCGAAGGCCAGATCGTGCCCGGCCAGGTCACCAAGCTCGCGCCCTTCGGCGCCTTCGTTCGCCTGGACGGCCCGGTCGAGGGCCTCATCCACATCTCGGAGCTCGTCGACCGCCGCATCAACCACCCCAAGGAGGTCGTCTCCGAGGGCGACGTCGTACCCGTCAAGATCGTTCGCATAGAGCACGACCGGCACCGCCTCGGCCTCTCTCTGCGCCAGGCGCGCGACAAGGCCGAGGAGGATGGCTGGGTGTTTGACGAGTCCGGCGGCGTGAAGGTGCCGCTCCAGGACGCGCTGGACAGGCTGGGCGTGGAGGCGCCGGTCCACACCGACCGGGGCGAGCCCGAGACCCAGGCCGCCGGTGAGGGCGATGAGACGCCGCGCCAGGCGGCGGTAGCCACCGAAGACCGGCCCCGGGCCGCCGTCGAAGCGCCGCCCGCCGAACCGGAGGTGGAGGTGCCCGCGCTGGCCCAGGCGCTGGAGGCGGCAACGGCCGCCGCCGCAGCCGCGGAAGCCGAGCTGGCCGCCGCCGAGGAGCCGGTCGCGGAGGAAGAG
>JBBDNA010000005.1:0-127041 GCA_040877915.1 Dehalococcoidia bacterium | reverse complement strand
CGCAGCCGCGGAAGCCGAGCTGGCCGCCGCCGAGGAGCCGGTCGCGGAGGAAGAGCCCGCCGCCGAGCCCGAGGCCGCCGCCGAGGAGCCGGTCGCGGAGGAAGAGGCCGCCGCCGAGCCCGAGGCCGCCGCCGAAGAGCCGGTCGCGGAGGAAGAGGCCGCCGCCGAGCCCGAGGCCGCCGCCGAAGAGCCGGTCGCGGAGGAAGAGGCCGCCGCCGAGCCCGAGGCCGCCGCCGAAGAGCCGGTCGCGGAGGAAGAGCCCGCCGCCGAGCCCGAGGCCGCCGCCGAAGAGCCCGCCGCCGAGCCCGAGGCCGCCGCCGAGCCCGAGACCGCCGCCGAGGAGCCCGTCGCGGAGGAAGAGCCTGGTGCCGAGCCCGAGGCCGCCGCCGAAGAGCCGGTCGCGGAGGAAGAAGCCGCCGCCGAGCCCGAGGCCGCCGCCGAAGAGCCCGTCGCGAAGGAAGAGCCCGCCAGCGAGCCCGAGGCCGCCGCCGAGGAGCCCGTCGCGGAGGAAAAGACGAGCGAGGGGCCACAACCTGAATCGGAATCAGACGAGGAAACCGCTGTAACGGAAGACACTTCTGATGCGTTGAACATTGCAGAGGGTTCGGTTTCAGGGGATGAGTCTCCCGAGGCCGAGCCCGCCGCCGAAGAAAACTCCGAGCTTGAGGAACAAGAGAAGAGCGATTAGGGTAACTGGCGGGAGCTAGCTATGGCCGACAGGTTCGACAAGTTTACGGAGAGAGCGCGCAGGGTGCTGACCCTGGCACAGGAAGAGGCCCTGCGGTTCAACCACAACTACATTGGGACTGAGCACCTCCTGCTGGGCCTCGTCCGCGAGGGCGAAGGCGTCGCGGCGAAGGTGCTGGCCAACCTGGGCGTCGAGCTCAACAAGGTGCGCTCCGCCGTGGAGTTCATCATCGGCCGCGGCGACCGCGCCGTCATGGGCGAGATCGGTCTTACGCCTCGAGCCAAGAAGGTCATCGAGCTGGCCGTCGACGAGGCCCGCCGCCTCGGCCACCACTACATCGGCACGGAGCACCTGCTGCTCGGTCTCGTCCGTGAGGGTGAGGGCATCGCCGCCGGCGTCCTCGAGAGCCTGGGCGTGAGCCTGGAGAAGCTCCGCGCGGAGGTCACGCGCATCCTGTCCCAGAGCATGCCGCAGGGCGCTGCCCAGGGCAGCCGCGCCGCCACCCGCACGCCCACCGTGGACCAGCTGGGGATCGACCTGACGGCCGCCTCCCGCGCCGGCAAGCTGGATCCCGTCATCGGCCGCGAGAAAGAGATCGAGCGCGTCGTCCAGATCCTATCGCGACGCACGAAGAATAACCCTGTGCTCATCGGCGAGCCCGGCGTCGGCAAGACGGCCATCGTCGAGGCGCTGGCCCAGCGCGTCATCAAGAGCGAAGTCCCGGAGATGCTCCAGGGCAAGCGCATCGTCACCCTGGACATCGGCAGCCTGGTCGCCGGCACCAAGTACCGCGGCGAGTTCGAGGAGCGGCTGAAGAAGGTCATCGAGGAGCTGAAGAACGCCGGCAACTGCATCCTGTTCATCGACGAGATGCACATGCTGGTGGGCGCCGGCGCCGCCGAAGGCGCCGTGGACGCCGCCAACATCCTCAAGCCCTCCCTGGCCCGCGGCGAGCTCCAGTGCGTGGGCGCGACCACCCTGGACGACTACCGTAAGCACATCGAGAAAGATGCCGCCCTCGAGCGGCGGCTCCAGCCTATCGTCGTCGAGGAGCCGTCCGTCGAGGAGACGATTGAAATCCTGCACGGGATCAGGGCCCGCTACGAAGACCACCACGGCCTGACGATCAGCGACGAGGCCCTCTCGGCCGCCGCTGAGCTGGCCTCCCGCTACGTCCCCGACCGCTTCCTCCCCGACAAGGCGATCGACCTCGTGGACGAGGCCGCTTCCCGTGTGCGGATCAAGCGCTCTTACGCGCCGCCTTCGCTCCAGGAGGCGACCAAGGGCCTGGAAAGCCTCCGCCACGAGAAGGAAGAGGCGATAGCCGGCCAGCAGTACGAGTACGCGGCCGAGTTGCGTGACCGCGAGGTCAAGCTCCAGGACAAGCTGGAGGACATGCAGGCCGGCTGGAAGTCGGAGCAGGAAGAGGCCAAGCCGGTCGTCACGGAGGAGGACATCTGCGAGGTCGTCGCGATGTGGACGGGCATCCCCGTCACCCGCATCGCCTCCGAAGAGTCGCAGCGGCTCCTCCACATGGAGGAGGCGCTGCACGAGCGTGTCATCGGCCAGGACGAGGCGATCCACAACATCGCCAAGGCCGTCCGCCGCGCCCGCGCCGGGCTCAAGGACCCGCGACGCCCCATCGGCGTGTTCATGTTCCTGGGCCCCACCGGCGTGGGCAAGACGTTCCTGGCCCGCGTCCTGTCCGAGTTCATGTTCGGCGCTGAGGACGCCATGCTGAAGCTGGACATGTCGGAGTTCATGGAGAAGCACAACGTCTCCAGGCTCATCGGTGCGCCACCCGGATACGTCGGCTACGAGGACGCCGGACAGCTCACCGATACCGTCCGCCGCAAGTCCTACTGCCTCATCCTCCTGGACGAGATCGAAAAGGCCCACCCGGACGTCTACAACATGCTCCTGCAGATCTTCGACGACGGTCACCTCACCGACGCCAAGGGCCGCAAGGTGGACTTCCGCAACACCATCATCATCATGACCTCCAACGTTGGCTCAGACCTCATCCGCAAGGAGACCAGGCTCGGTTTCAGCACCATCACCTCAGAGGAGGCAAAAGCCGGCGAAGAGTACGAGAAGATGAAGGACAAGGTCCTCACGGCCATGAAGAACGTCTTCCGGCCGGAGTTCCTCAACCGCCTGGACGCCACCGTGGTCTTCCACGCCCTGTCCCGGGAGGACATACGCAAGATCGTGGAGAACGAGATCCAGCACATCGAGGTCCAGCTCAAGAGCAAGGACGTCACGCTGGAGATGACCGACGCCGCCAAGGACTGGATCGGCGAGAAGGGGTTCGACCCCGTGTTCGGCGCCAGACCGCTGCGTCGCGTCATCCAGAACGAGCTCGAGGACCGCCTCTCGGAGGCGCTGCTCGAGGAGCGCTTCGGCCCCGGCGACACCGTTCGCATCGACGTTCAGAACGACGAGATCGTGCTGACCAACGTCTCGGAGCCGGCGCTGGCTTAACCAGACAATCCAAGCGAGTGCGGAGGAGGGCCGTCCACGTGACGGCCCTCCCCTGCGTTTGCGACAGGACACGCCGCCGTTGGCCCTGCGCGGGCCGTCTGTCATAATGGGCCGCGAGCCATGACCACCGCCAGGAAGCCCCGCACTGTCTTCGTCTGCCAGGAGTGCGGCCACGAGGCCCCGAAGTGGCAGGGCCGCTGCCCCGACTGCGCCTCCTGGAACACTTTCGCGGAAGGGGTCAAGGAGCAAGGAACAAGGGGCAACGCCACCCCCGCCGCCCCTCCGATCGAGCTGTCGCATCTGCCGCAGGAGGAAGAGCCCAGGCTTACGTTCGGACTGCCGGAGTTCGACCGCGTGCTCGGCGGCGGCGTCGTAGCGGGCTCGCTGGCCCTGATCGGCGGCGACCCGGGAATCGGCAAATCGACTCTACTTCTGCAGGTGGCGGCCCTCGTCGCCGCCCGCGAGGGGGCGCGCGTGCTCTACCTCTCGGGCGAGGAGTCGGCGCGCCAGATCAAGCTGCGGGCGGCCCGCCTGGGCCTGACCGGCGACGGGCTGTTCGTGCTCACGGAGACGAACCTCAGCGCCGCCCTGCGTGAGGCCGAATCGATCTCGCCGGCGCTGCTCGTCGTCGACTCCATCCAGACTGTGTACACGGAAGCGGCCGCGCAGGCCCCTGGCAGCATCGTTCAGCTTCGCCAGTGCACCATGGAGCTGATGCGCTGGGCCAAGACCGGCGGCGTCCCTACCTTCATCGTCGGCCACGTCACCAAGGAGGGGGACATCGCCGGACCCCGACTGCTCGAGCACATCGTAGACGTCGTTCTCTATCTTGAAGGCGAGCGCTTCAGCAGCTATCGCCTGCTGCGCTCGGTCAAGAACCGCTTCGGCTCGATCGACGAAGTCGGCGTGTTCGAGATGACCGGCGAAGGGATGGCCGGCGTGGACAACCCCTCGCAGGCGCTGATCGCCGAGCGCGCCAGCGGCGGCGTCGGCTCGATCGTCGTCCCCACCCTGGAGGGCAGCCGCCCTCTCCTGGTCGAGGTGCAGGCGCTGACCAGCCCCACGGCCACGCCCGCCCCCCGTCGCACCGCCAACGGCCTGGATTTCAACCGGCTGGTTCTCGTTGCGGCTGTCCTCACCCGCCGCGTCGGCCTTCCGCTGGCCGGGCAGGACGTCATCGCCTCCGTCGTCGGCGGGCTGCGCGTCCACGAACCCGCGACCGACCTGGGCCTGGCGCTGGCAATAGCCTCCAGCCACCGCGACGCGCCGGTGCCCGACGACCTAGTCGCCGTGGGGGAGATCGGCCTCTCCGGCGAGCTGCGCTCCGTCTCCCAGCTTGAGCGGCGTCTCGTGGAGGCGGAGCGGCTGGGCTTCCGGCGCTGCCTCGTGCCCCGCTCCGCCCTCGCCAGCACGAGGCCGGAAACGAAACTCGAACTCCTGCCCGCGGCCACCCTGCGCGAGGCGCTGCGGGCGGCGCTGGGCTGATGAAGCCGCTCCCCCAGGCCGTGAAGGACTTCGTCGTGTCGGCCCGCGTCTGCCGCATCGCCGGCGTGCGCCCGGACGGCGGGCCGCACGTCATCCCCGTCTGCCCTGTGTTCGACGGCGACTCGACGGTGTACGTCGACATCGGCTCGCGCTACACCGCCGCCGAGGCTATCGCCTCCCGGGCCGAGCTTGCCGTCCTCATCGACGAGTACGACGACGACTGGAGCAAGCTGAAGGCCGTGCTGTTGCGCTGCCGCGCGGAGGAGGTGAGCGGCCAGGAGCGAGACGGCGCCTGGGATATGATTCGCGAGAAGTTTCCGCAGTACTCCAGCGTGGGCTGGGCGCCGCGCCTAACCCTGGCCCTCCGTGTGTACGACTGGCGCCAGTGGGGGATCGTGGACCAGGCCGCCGCTGCCCCGAGCTAACCACCCGCATCGAAGGAGGCACGAATGAAAGCCCTGCGCACCCCCGATGATCGGTTCGAGAGCCTGCCCGGCTACGATTTCGAGCCGCACTATGCCGAGATCGATGGGATGCGGATGCACTACCTGGACGAGGGCCCGCGCGACTCGGCGCCGGTACTGCTCCTCCACGGCGAGCCGTCCTGGTGCTACCTTTATCGCAAGATGATCCCGGTGCTGGTGGACGCCGGCCACCGCGCCGTAGCGCCCGATCTCTTCGGCTTCGGGCGCTCGGACAAGCCGGCCAGGATGGAGGACTACACGTACCAGCGCCACGTGGACTGGATGAAGGGGTTCGTCGAGCAGTTGCCGCGTGACATAACGCTGTTCGGGCAGGACTGGGGCGGCCTGATCGGCCTTCGGGTCGCCGCTGAGGAACCCGACCGATTCGCCCGCATTGTCGCCGCCAACACCTTCTTGCCGACGGGGGACATGTCGCCGGGGGAGGCGTTCCTGCGCTGGCAGACGTTCTCGCAGGAGTCGCCGCAGTTCGATATCGGCCGCGTGATCAACAACGGCACGGTGACGGACCTGCCGCCGGAAGTCGTGGCCGCCTACGATGCGCCGTTTCCGGATGACAGCTACAAGGCCGGCGCCCGCATCTTCCCCTCGCTCGTCCCCACACGGCCGGACGACCCGGCCTCAGAGCCCAACCGCGCCGCCTGGAAGGTCCTCCAGGCCTGGGAGAAGCCGCTCTTGACGGCGTTCGGTGACAGCGACCCGATCACCCGCGGCGCCGACCGCATCTTCCAGGCCCAGGTACCCGGCGCCAAGGGCCAGCCCCACACGACGATCGCCGGCGCGGGGCACTTCCTTCAGGAGGACAAAGGCGAGGAGCTGGCCGGCGTCGTCGCCGCCTTTATCGCCGCGACGAGCGGCTAGCCTCAGAATTCCAGCTGTCGGTGGCGCAGGAGGATGCTCTGCAGCAGTCCCATCGCCGCGAACAGCATGATCAGCGAGCTGCCGCCCTGGCTGATGAAGGGCAGCGGAATGCCCGTTACCGGCAGCAGCCGGATGTTCACCGCGATGTTGATGAACACCTGGAACAGGATCATTATCGCGATGCCGGTGGCCAGCAGCCGGCCGAACTGATCGCGGGCCAGGCTGGCCACCCGCAGAGTACGGAACAGCAGCGCCGTGAACAGCGCCAGCAGGACCACCGCGCCGATCAACCCCAGCTCTTCGCCCAGCACGCTGAAGATGTAGTCGGTCGTCGGCGTCTGGAGGAAGTCCAGCTGTGTCTGGCTGCCCTCCGTCAGACCCTTGCCGAAGATGCCGCCCGAGCCGACGCTGATCTCGGCCTGCAGGATGTTGAAGCCGCCGCCCAGCGGGTCCGAGTTGGGGTTGAAGAAAAGGACCAGACGGTCGCGCTGGTAGTCGCCGAGGAGGGTCAGGGTCACGAAGGGTATGGAAGACAGCAGGAACCCGCACAGGATGAGCAGGTGGCGCGGCCTGGCGCCGGCCATCAGCACCATTCCCACCCAGATTGCCCCGAAGATGATCGCCGTCCCCATGTCCGGCTCGATCATCACCAGGCCCGCCGGTATGGCTGCCAGCAGCAGCGACGACAGGAACACTCGCACCTGCACGATCTCCCGCTGGCGGTCGGCCAGGTAGCGCGCCAGCGTGACTATCGTGAGCAGCTTGGCGACCTCGGAGGCCTGTATCTGCGTGCCGGCGAAGGTTATCCAGCGCCGCGACCCGAACGCGCTCTCGCCGAACACAAGGACGGCCACCAGTATCAGGATTGAGATCCCGTACAGCAGCGGCGCCATCTGACCGAAGGCGCGGTAGTCCATGAAGGCGATGAGCCCCATCGCCAGCAGGCCGAACATCGCGAACATCGCCTGTTTGGCCACGGGATGGCTGAGCCCGGAGATGCCCTCCGGGTAGGCGTTCTGGGAGGCGCTGTACAGCAGGAGCGAGCCGTAGGCCACAAGGGCCGCAGCCAGGAGGAGCAGCGCGAAGTCGAAGTGGCGGGCTATCCGGCGCTCTATCATTCGCTCTCCTGCGGCTTCTGGGCCAGCTGCGGGCCGTTGAAGTAGTAGTCCATGATCTTGCTCGATACTTTCGCCGCCTCGCTGCCGCCTCCGCGCTCCAGGAACACCACCACGGCCAGCTCCGGATCGTCATACGGCGCGAACCCGACGAACCAGCCGTGTGTCTCGTGGCTCCCGTCCGGCCGCGGCGGCCCGAACTCCGCCGTCCCCGTCTTGCCCACCACCTCCAGACCCTTGACCGCGCCCTCCTTCGCCACGCCGCTGGTTATCGACTGGCGCATCGCCTCTCGTACTATCGCCAGGTACTCTTCTTCAACCGGCACGTTCTTGCGCACGATCTCCTCAAACGTCTGGACCACGTTCTCGTGGCCGTCCTTGACCTCACGCAGCACGTGCGGGGTCAGGACCTTCCCCCCGTTTCCGATAGCCGACACTGCCGTCAGCAGCTGCAGCGGCGTTACCGACAGGTATCCCTGTCCGATCCCGAAGTTGTACGTGTCCCCGACGAACCAGCTCTCCCCCAGCGCCTCCTCTTTCCAGGCGGCGTCCGGCACCAGGCCCGGTGACTCGCCCGGCAGGTCGATGCCCGTCGCCTCTCCCAGCCCGAAGGCGCGGGCGTACTCCGCCACGCGCTCCTCGCCCAGCCCCGCGAACCCCTCGTCGGCCTTGCCGCCGGCCAGGTAGTAGTAGTAGACGTCGGACGACTGGGCCATGCCGCCGTAGAAGTCCAGGGGGCCCAGCGCCGCCCAGTCCTTGAACACGTACACCACGTTCGGGTCGTACTCGTTCTCCACGGTGATGTAACCGCGGCTGTTTATCGTGGTCGCCGTGCTGGCGATGCCTTCCCGCAGTGCCGCCGCCCCGACGATGGTCTTGAACGTGCTGCCGGGCGGATACCTCTCGGCCATCGTGTGGTTGACCAGCGGCTTGCCCGGGGCATCGACCAGCGCCGCCAGGTCCTTATCGGACAAGGGGCCGGAGAACACATTATTGTCGAATCCGGGCACCGATACCATCGCCAGCAGCTCACCGGTCTTGATGTCCATCACGGCGGCCGCCGCGTTGTCGCCCTGGTCCGTATGCTCCTCAAGCGCCGCCTGAACCGCCTGCTGCAGGTCTAGGTCGATGGTCAGCACCAGGTTGGAGCCATCCAGGGGTACCCGCTCCGAGATTACTTTGAGCTCCCGCCCCAGCGCGTCCACCTCTATCAGCTTCTTGCCCGGGCGGCCGCGAAGCAACGATTCGTAGGAGAGCTCCACGCCGGTCTTTCCGATGAAGTCCTGGATCAGATATTCCTGGCGGTCGAGCGCGGCGTACTCCTCCTCGGAGAGCGCCCCGATGTAGCCCAGGATGTGCGACATCAGGCCGCCGGCCAGATACTCCCGTGTGGGCTCCATCATCAACCGTAGCCCGGGCGTGACCGGCTCCAGCTCGCGCAGGGCGAGCGCCGTCTCGGCGTCGATGTCCGGCTTGATGATGACCGGCTCAAACTCGCCGCGCTCCTTCACCCCCTCCCGCACCATCCGCTCGATGTCCGCCACGGAGACGCCCGTCGTGCGCTCCAGGTGCTGGTAGACGGAGGCCTCGCCTCGGTCCGGCAGGTCGCCCGGGAGTATCGCCGCCGAGAAGCGAGCCGCGTTCTGTACCAGCGGGCGTCCGTTGCGGTCGAAGATCAGGCCCCGGTCCGGTGGTATTTGTATCTCCCGCAGGGCGTTGATCTCGGCTCGCTGGGCGTAGTCGTCACCTTCGATAACCTGCAGGCGTACAAGCTGGGCGATCAATATACCGAACAGGAGAATGACCAGCGCTCTTATGGCGGTGAAGATGAGCCGGGCGTGTCCCGGGACGTCGCCCCGCTTCCGTTCTCGCTCGCGTTCGCGCCGGCTGGGCTTAAGGTATGGGTCCATGCGGGGTCATAGTTGCACCGCCGAGCCAACGCCAAAGCTCTCCCGGCGGGGGCGCCGGCTCAACCATCTGATCGGTGGGTATACGAGTACGGCGAACAAGGGGTTTACGAGCATCAGGGGAAGCGTCACCAAGAGCAGCGCTCTCCCCCAGGGCACGTCGTCGCCGACGACTGTCAGGACGGTCATGCTGATGATAGAGTACGCCAGGCTGGTCGCGGCCACAACCAGTAGAGCCGGCAGGAACTCGCTCTCCACCGGCCGTAGCTCGCGCACCGCGAACGCCAGAAGCACGATGGGGGCCAGGGCCAGCACGGAAGTTCCCACGGGATCGCTCGTTGTCAGGTCACGCACGATCGCCGCCATCGGCACTACGACCATCGCTTCCTGGTGGCCGCGTACCATGGCCCAGCAGGCGGCGAGTATGAGCACCAGGTCCGGCGTCACGCCCAGCACGTGGACGTGGGGCATGACAGAAGCGGCCAGCACGGCCGCCAGGAACGCCGCGAAGAACGCCAGGACGTACTTCATGGCCCGGCCAGCCTGGCCGGCAGGAAGTTGGCGATTATCAGCACCGTCTCAAGCTTCGGCAAATCGGCCGCCGGCTCCACGCGGGCGCTGGTGAACGTCGCCTGCGGCCGTTCCTCCACGGAAGCAATCGTCCCCAGGAGCAGACCCCGTGGGTAGTTCCCCCCCAGGCCGGACGTGGTCACCAGGTCTCCCTCCTCGATCGCGGCGTCCGGCGCCAGCATCTCCAGCGTCAGATCGCTGCGAAGCTCGCCGGCGGCCACGCCCCGCGCCCCCGAGGCCTCCTCCTCCTGGTCTCCGGTCAGCACCACCGCGTTTACGGCGCTGTTGGGGTCCGTGACGAGGCGTATCCAGGCGAAGTCGTCGTACACGCGGGAGATCGTGCCCACCAGGCTGCCGCCCTTGGAGAGCACTACCATCCCCTCGTCCAGGCCGTCGCCGCTGCCGAGGTTGATGGCCAGCGCCCGCTTCAGCTCCGATGGGTCTTCGGCGATGACGTCCGCCACTACGAACTCGTCCTCGGGGCGAGTGTCCTTTACTCCCAGCGCCTCCTCCAGCTCGCGGACGCGGCGCTGGGCGTCCTCCCCCGCCGCCACCTCCCCTTGCAGATGCTCCAGCTCCTCCCGCAGCCGCTCGTTCTCACGCGCGATGTCACCGCGATCGAACACCCCCTCGAGGAAGTCAGCCGTCGGGTCGCCCAGGTCCTGAAGGCCGGCGGTCAGCGGCGCGGTAATGGTCAGGGAAACGTTCTGCAGTGGCGCCAGGGTCCCTCGTTCCGAGAGAAGGATGCTGAAAACGCTCAGGGCCAGTACGGATAGCGTCCAGGGAAGCAGTCGCATGGTTCATTGGCCCCACATCCGACCGGCGACGAAGGGTCGGGTGGGGGTTCGCGTTAGCGCGGCGCCTTTCGAGTATTGAGCCGGGCCTGCACCTTCCTGAGCACCTCCGCTTCCTCCAGCACCTCACTGGCGCCCCGGACCACGCAGGTAAGGGGGTCCTCGCCGACGTACACGGGGAAGCGGGTCTCCTGGGCCAGCCGGCGATCCAGTCCGCGCAATAGCGCGCCGCCACCGGCCAGCACGATTCCTCTGCTCATGATGTCCGCCACCAGCTCCGGCGGCGTGGTCTCTATCGTCTGTCGCACGGCGTCCACGATGGCGTTAACCGAGCCGGAGATGGCGTCTCGGATCTCCACGCTGCTTACTTCTACGGACTTCGGCAGGCCGGTGGCCAGGTCGCGGCCCTTCAGCTCCACCGTCACCTCGTGCTCCAGCGGGTAGGCCGAGCCAGCCTCGATCTTGACCTCCTCCGCCGTCCTCTCGCCGATGAGCATGTTGTGGACCTGTCGCGCGTAACCCACGATCTCCTGGTCCATCTCGTCGCCGGCCGTGCGGATCGAGTTGGCGACGACGATCCCGCCCATAGAGATGACGGCTACCTCCGTGGTCCCGCCGCCGATATCGACGATCATCGAACCTCCGGGCTCCATGACGGTGAGGCCGGCGCCGATAGCGGCCGCCATCGGCTCCTCCACCAGGTAGGCGGCCCGCGCTCCGGCGTTTATCGCCGCATCGTGAACCGCCCGTTTCTCCACCTCGGTGACGCCGGAGGGGATCCCCACGGACACCCGCGGACGCGGCAGCCCGAAGTCGAAGCGGTCGTGAACGGAGCGGATGAAGTAGTGGAGCATCTTCTCGGTGACGGCGAAGTCGGAGATGACGCCGTCCCGCAGCGGCCGTACGGCGACGATGTCGGCGGGCGTTCGCCCCACCATACGCTTGGCTTCCGAGCCGATGGCGAGGATCTTCTTGTTTACCCTATCGATAGCGACAACGGACGGCTCGTCGATGACGATGCCGCGACCCTTGACCATGACCAGCGTATTCGCTGTTCCCAGGTCTATGGCAACGTCATGCGAGAACATGCCCAACAGGGCATTGAGCGGGTTAAAGGGCAACCTCTCCTCCCGATTCCGGGCTAAACTTAGGCTATTATACAGCGCTCCTCACGACAGCCGCAAAGAGCCAGCCGTGAGGACGCCTTCTATACAAACGTCCGCGCGCCGCTGCAGCTACGGCCTGGGCAGGCCGGTTACCGTTATTGCCGGCTCTTGCGCCAGCCGGCCGCCACGGCGTCCTCCTCCGAACAGAACCAGCGCTCCCCGCTCGACTCATCGATCGTCGTGCCGTCATAGGAGGCGCTGCCGGGCACGTGGTATATCCTTTCGCCGCTGGACTGGCTGATGTTGCCTTTGATCAGCGGCTCGTCCGTCCCCGAGAACTGGCAGGCGCCGTCCGCCGCCGGCGACGGCTCGGGCGTGGCGCAGGCGCTCCACAGGCCACGCCCCGTGTCCCGCGCCCGCGCCTGCAGCGCCGCGAACATGGCCGAGTGCTTCACGTCCGGCGGGTACGTGCTGGCCAGAGCGTACCCCTCTTCGACCAGCGCGGCGTTCACCATCACCGCTCGCCCTGAGCCTGTCGAAGGGTCCACCCAGACGTAGCGCAGCAGCCGCCCGAAGGCGTCCGTCTCCGATACGTCGCGCTCGAGTCCCACGGTCTGGCCGTCGACGAGCTGCTTGTTGCGGTCGCTGGCCTCGTCGCCGAAACAGCCCACGGGTCGCCGCGGGTCCACCGTCTCCGGTGTGTCGATGCCGATGTAGCGGACGCGCACCGTTTCGCCGTCCAGCAGCACATCGATCGTATCCCCGTCGATGACCCTGGTGACCTGGGCCTGCTGCAGCCCCTCGGGTAGGACGTCGACTGCTGTTGGCTGGGCGGTGGGGGACGTTGTCGTCGTTTCGGTTAGGGTAGGAGTCACGTTGGGCGGGTCGACGGTCGTGCAGGCGGATGCGAGCAGGGCGATTGCCAGCACCGTGACGGCGAGTCGCACGCTATTCGTACGACTCCAGGAGTCGTAGCAACGCCTGCTCGTCCAGGGTCTCGACGCCGTACTGCTCCGCCTTCTGGAGCTTGGAGCCGGGGTCGGCGCCGACGACGAGGTACGACGTCTTCTTCGTCACACTGCTGGCGATATCGGCGCCCAGCGCCTTCAGTCGCGCCTCCGCCTCGCTGCGCCGCATCGAGGAGAGCGACCCAGTGATGACGAACGACTTCCCGCTGAGCGGCCCCTCCCTGGGCGCCACGCGCTCCCCCTCCATCTTCACGCCCGCCCGGCGCAGCTTCTCGACGATCCGGCGGTTGCGCTTGTCCCGGAAGTAGGCCCGCACGCTCTGCGCTATCTTGGGGCCGATGGCCGGCGCCGCCTCGAGCCGCTCGACGCTGGCGCCGGCGATGGCGTCCAGGCTGCCGAACTCGTTGGCCAGGATGCCAGCGATCTCCGAGCCGACGTGGCGGATCCCCAGCGCGAAAAGCAGCCGCGCGAGGGGCCGCGACTTCGCCGCCTCGATGTTGGCCAGTATCTTGTCGGCCAGGACAGGCCCCATACGTTCGAGCTCCAGCAACTGCTCGCGCGTCAGGGAGAATACGTCGGCGGGGTCCTTCACGAGCCCCTTGTCCATGAGCACCCATATCCACTTCTCGCCCAGGCCGTCGATGTCCATCGCCCCGCGGCCGACGAAGTGGCCGATCCAGCGGAACACCTGCGCCGGGCAGGTCGTGTTGGGGCAGTAGCTCATCGCCTCGCCTTCCGGGCGCACGACGTCCGTCTTGCACACAGGGCAGCGTTTCGGGATCCTGTAGCGCCGCTCGCGGCCCGTTCGCTTGCTCACGACCGGGCCCACGACCTGGGGGATGACGTCGCCCGCCCGCTGCACGATCACCGTATCGCCGGCGCGGATGTCCTTGCGGCGGACGTCGTCCTCGTTGTGGAGCGTCGCCTGTTTGATGACGACGCCGCCGATCTGCACCGGCTCCAGGATCGCGAACGGGTTCAGGCTGCCCGTGCGGCCCACGTTTATCGCGATCTTCAGCAGCTTCGTGGTGCCCTGAATGGGCGGGAACTTGTAGGCGACGGCCCAGCGCGGCTCCCGGCCGACGAAACCCAGCCGGTCCTGCAGCTCCAGGCTGTCGACCTTCACGACCATCCCGTCGATCTCGTACTCCAGCTCGTGCCGCTTCTCGGACCATTCCTGGTAGTGCCGCTCGACCTCCGCAAGGTCGCCGTAGCGGGCGATGTTCGGGTTGACGCGAAAGCCCAGCTCGCCCAGCCACTGCAGCGAGTCCCAGTGCGACTCCATATCCACCCCGTCTTCGGTCCAGCCCAGCTGGTACACCCAGATGTCCAGCGGTCTTGAGGCCGTGACCCGCGGGTCCTTCTGCCTGAGCGCGCCGGCGGCGGCGTTGCGTGGGTTCATGAACAGCTTCTCGCCGCGGTCCAGGAGCTGCTCGTTGAGCCGCGCGAACCCTGACTTCGGCATGTACACCTCGCCGCGGACCTCGAACCGGGGCGGCGCCTTTCCGTTCGCGACTCGTTTCGGTATGCTTGCTATCGTGCGCAGGTTCTCCGTGATGTTTTCGCCGCGGGACCCGTCCCCGCGCGTGGCCCCCTGCACGAAGCGCCCGCCCTCGTACACGAGCGCGACGGCCAGGCCGTCGATCTTCGGTTCAACCACCATGTCGAACCGCTCCACCTCGGCCAGGTTCGTCGCGCGCCGGTGCCAGGCCCGCAGCTCGTCGCCGTCGAAGGCGTTGCCCAGCGACAGCAGCGGCTGGCGGTGCTCGACGACGCCGAAGGTCTCGACGGGCTTGCCGGACACCCGCTGCGTCGGCGAGTCCGCCGTTATCAGCTCGGGGTAGTGCTCCTCAATCGCCCCCAGGCGGCGCATCAGGGTGTCGTACTCGGCGTCGCTGATCTCCGGCTCGTTCTTCTCCCAGTACAGGCGGTCGTGGTAGCGTACCTGGTCGCGGAGCTCCTCGGCGGCGAGCTTGGCCTCCTGGACGTGATCGATCCCGCAGGTCATGGCAGCCTAAGAGTATTACGGCGGCGCGCCGTGGGCAAAGCGTCCCGTAACGCTCCTGTAACACGCCGGTGATACGCTGCCCGTGCCATGTCCGACCTGACCGTGCGCGTTGCCGAAGCGCGGGACCTGGAGGCGATCGCCGACATCTATAACGACGCGATCCGCAACTCCGTCGCCACGTTCGACACGGAGGTCTGGACGCCCGCTCGGGCCCGGGAGTGGCTGCGCGAGCACGCCCACCCCTACGCGGCGCTCGTCGCCGAGCGTGCGGGCGACGTCCTGGGCTGGGCCTCGCTCTCCTCGTATCGGGCCAAGGCCGCTTACCGGTACTCGGCGGAGGACTCCCTCTATGTAGCGGGCGGCCGGCAGGGGGCGGGCGTGGGCGCGGCGCTCCTCGCCCGCCTGATGGAGGTGGCGAGAGAGAACGGCTTCCGCACCGTGTTCGCCCGCATCACGGCGCCCAACCCGGCCAGCGTCCGCCTGCACGAGCGCCTTGGATTCGCTCACGTCGGCGTGGAGCGAGAGGTGGGCTACAAGTTCGAGCGCTGGCTGGACGTGATCGAGATGCAGGCGCTACTGATGCCTGCGTTTCCCCGTGCTACAATACGCCCGTGAATCTCGTTATCGTCGACTACGGAGCAGGCAACCTGCGGAGCGTGGCCCGCGCCGTCGCCCGCGTGGGCGGCGAGCCGCTGGTCACGTCCAGCGCCCGCGACGTGGAGCGCGCGGACGCGCTCATCGTGCCCGGCGTCGGCGCCGCCGCCGATACGATGCGTAACCTCCGGCAACACTCCCTCGTCGAGCCGATCCGCGAGTACATTGCCGGCGGGCGGCCTTTTCTCGGGGTGTGCATGGGCCAGCAGGCGCTGTTCGACGCCTCCGAAGAGGGCGGCGAGCACGAGTGCCTGGGCGTCCTGCCCGGTCGCATCGTGCGGCTGCCGGAGGGCCTGAAGGTGCCGCACATGGGCTGGAATCAGGTGCACATCGTTCGGCCCCACCCGATATTCGACGGCATTGAGGACGGCTCGTACTTCTACTTCGTGCACTCCTACTACCCGAGCCCGGCCGACCCGGCCATCGTCATCGGCGAGACCGAGTACGGCGTCACGTTCGCCTCGGTAGTTGCCCGCGACAACGTCGTCGCGACCCAGTTTCACCCGGAGCTGAGCGGCGCCGACGGACTGCGCATGTACGCGAACTACCTGCGCATCGCCTCCGCCGCCAGAGTCGGCTAGGCGATGGCCGGCGAAACGATCCTGGAAGTCCGCGGCCTTACCCGCGTGTTCGGGCGCGGCGAAACCGCCGTGCGAGCTGTCGACGGCGTCGACCTGACGGTGCGTCGCGGCGAGATCGTGCTGGTCATGGGACCCTCCGGCGCCGGCAAGACCACGCTGCTAACGCTCATCGGCGGCCTGCTAAAGCCCACGGCGGGCCAGGTCCTCATCGACGGACGTGACATAACCGCGATGGGCGAATCGGACCTGCCGGAGGTGCGACGCCGCTACGTGGGCTTCGTATTCCAGTCGTTCAACCTGCTGGACTCGCTGACGGCGCAGGAGAACGTGGAGCTGGCGCTCAACCTGGCCGGGCGCGGCGGCCGCGAGTCCGCCGAGACGGCGGGCGAGCTGCTGGACGGGCTGGGGATGGGCCACCGGCGCCGCTTCAAGCCGAACGACCTCTCCGGCGGCGAGAAGCAGCGCGTCTCCATCGCCCGGGCGCTGGCCAACGAGCCGCCGCTGCTCCTGGCCGACGAGCCCACGGCCAACCTGGACTCGAAGCAGGGACGCGAGGTCGTAGACCTCCTGCGCGGGATCGCCGGCGAGCAGGGGCGGACAGTGCTCATCGTCTCCCACGACGAGCGCATCCGCGACATGGCGGACCGAGTGCTGTGGCTGGAGGACGGCCGCCTGAGCGAGGCTGGGGACCCGGCTACCGAGCGCGCATAGTCCGCGCTATCGTCAACTGAGGATGAACGGCGCACCCCAGAAACGCCACCGCTGGTACCGAAGCCCATGGCTGTGGGTGCCGATTGGCGCTGTCCTGGCGGTTGTGGTGGTGTTCACGCTGCTTCCGGCCGGCAGTCGTGATGTGCGGGTGACCCCCGATGAGCTGGTTCAGGACGCGAGGGATGGGCGGATCACGGAGATACGGGTGGATGGCCGGTACGTGGAGTATGAGCTGACGGGCTGGGACCAAACCTTCGAGGTCGAGCTGGAGGAGGACCAAGGCGTCCGAAGCCTTCTCCAGGAAGCAGGCCTCGCGGAAGATGATTTCCCGCCCATCGAAGGCTCCGGGGAGAGCTGGTGGTCTCGCGGTCTGTTCGGCGTCTTCGCCTTCCTCCCCCTGATTCTGTTCGCCGCCGTACTGTTCGCCCTGCTGCGCTGGCTCTGGCGCAAGGGCTCCGCCGTCCGAAGCGGGTAGAATAGGCGCATGGACCTCCTCCCCGCCATCGATATCCGCGGCGGCCGCTGCGTCCGGCTCGTCCAGGGGGACTACGAGCGCGAGACCGTGTTCGACGACGACCCGGCCGAGGCCGCCCGGCGCTGGTGGAAAGCGGGGGCCTCGCGGCTGCACGTCGCCGACCTGGACGGCGCCCGCGAGGGCCGTCCGGTTAACACCGAAGCGGTGGAGCGCATCGTCGGCGCTGTCGACATCCCCGTCCAGCTGGGCGGCGGCCTGCGCAGCCTGGAGAGCGTGCGCCGCCACCTGGGGGCCGGCGTCGAGCGCGCGGTCATCGGCACCGCCGCCGTCGAAAACGAGCCGCTGCTGCGCGAGCTGCTGGCGCGCTTCCCCGGGCGAATCGTGGGCGGCGTGGACGCCCGTGACGGCGTCGTCGTAACCGAAGGGTGGACCGACGTATCGGGCATCGCCGCGCCCCAGTTCGTGCGCGGCCTGGCCGAAGCCGGCGTCCCCCGCATCGTGTACACGGACACCCTGCGCGACGGCACTCTGACGGCGCCCAACTACGCCGCGATCGAGGATATTCTCGCCCTGGGCCTGGACCTGAAGGTGATCTACGCCGGCGGCATATCCAGCGTCGAGCAGCTGCGCCGCCTGGCGACCACCGGCGTCGAGGCGGCGATAATCGGCCGCGCGCTCTACACGGGCGATATCGACCTCGAGCAGGCGCTGGCCGAGATGGCAAAAATCGCCTAAAATCTAGCAGGCGCTAAACTAGTGTCTGCTGTATGCTATATAGCGCTATCGCACTCATCATCTGCTGACGGGGAGGCTACCCATGGTAACCGGAACCAGCGACATCGGTGTCCCGGAGGACATCCGGGAGATCGTGAAAAACTCCACTACCGGGCTGCACCAGCTCATCGACGCTGAGGCCGTGCCGCTGGAGGAGCAGTACAAGGACATCATAAAGAGCGAGCGCAAGTCGTTCCAGGATGACGGCCGCCTGGTGCCGGAGCTCCTGGAGGGGCGCAAGCACGTCCGCATGAAGTCCGCCGCGGCCGGCTACTACAGCATGTTCGCCCCCGAGTCCGTAGGCGGCGGCGGCATCGGCGTGCGGGTCATGGTGTTCCTGGAGGAGGCGCTGTACCGTCGCTACGGCCCGGCCCGGCCCATGATCACCTGGGCCAAGGGCTGCCTGAGCCAGCCCGTCCTCGCCTCGTTCGTTGATGGACCCTCCCACATGCTGATGAACGTCGGCCCGTCCGTCCGCGAGGAGTTCCTCCCGAAGATCGCGAGCGGCGAGAAGATGGTCTGCTTCGCCCTCAGCGAGTCCGAGGCCGGCTCCGACGTCTGGGGCATCAAGACGAAGGCCCGCCGTGACGGCGACGACTGGGTGATCAACGGCTCCAAGCAGTGGATCACTAACGCGCCGTACGCCGACTACGCCATCGTCTTCGCGATAACGAACGAGGAGCTAGTCGCCCAGCACAAGGGCGGCATCTCCGCCTTCTTCGTCGAGACCGACGCCCCCGGCTACACCTTCGACGGCGTCCTGCCGGTCATGGGCCACCAGGGCGGCGACTGCGGCAGCATGTCGTTCGAGGATATACGGGTCCCCGCCGACCGGCTCGTCGGCCAGGAGGACCGCGGGTTCGAGGTGGCGATGTTCGGCATCTCCGAGGGCCGCATCGCTATCTCCTCCAACATGATCGGCATGTCGGAGTTCGCCCTGGACCGCTCCCTGGAGTACGCGCAGCAGCGCAGGACGTTCGGCAAGCCGATCGCCGAGCACCAGGCGATCCAGTTCATGCTGGCCGATATGGCTATCGACATCTATACGATGAAGTACATGGTGTTGCAGACGGCGGCGCTGGTGGAGAGCTTCCCCAAGACCGGGCGCCTCCCGGTCAAGGAGATTTCCATCGCCAAGGCGTACGCTGTGGAGAAGTCGCAGGACGTTTACGACAAGGCGATCCAGGTGCACGGGGGCTTGGGCCTGTCGTCGGAGCTGCCCCTGGAGGAAGGGTTCCGGATCATCCGCACGCTGCGCATCCCGGACGGCACCGGCGAGATCCAGCGCCGCACTATCGCCCGCCAGATGCTTCGCGGCGACACCGTCTTCTAGCGCTTGCCGGCGGACATCCTCGCCGCCGCGGTCGCCATAGCGTTCCTGGCTGCGCTGTGCATGTCGGTCACCGGCTTCGGGTTCGCGCTGACCATGGCGCCGCTGCTGACCCTGGCCTGGGACGTCAAACAGGCCGTCGCCGCCACGGTAGTGCTCAGCCTCATGACCGTGCTGCCCAACTTGCTCCAGGTCCGCGAGCATGTCGTCCCCGGCCGCGTGTTCGTCATGCTGGCGGGCTATCTGCTCGGCCTCCCGCTGGGCGTTCTCCTGCTCGAGAGGCTGGGCAGCGACTCGTTGAAGATATTCGTGGCCTCCACCGTCCTCGTCGCCAGCGTCATCGCCTACGCCTCACCGGCGCTGCACATCGGGCGCAATGCCAACTTCTGGGGCGTGACGGCCGGCGTCGCCAGCGGCGCCCTCGGCCCCAGCACCAGCATGAACGGCCCGCCCGTCGTGCTGTACCTCCTCGGCCTGGACAGCCACGTCGAACGCTTCCGCGGGACGATACTGGCCTACTTCTTCCCGGCGGGCGTGCTCACGGTCACCGCCCTGGCCATCGCCGGGCGCATCACCGGCGATACGTTGCTCGTCGCGGCCGTCGCCATCCCCGCCCTGGTCGCCGGCACGGTCGCCGGCTCCTGGCTGCGCAAGCGTCTGGACCCTAATCGCTTCCGCACCCTCGTCCTCGCCGTGCTCATCGTATCGAGCGCCGCCGTGCTCTTATCGGCTATCGGCTAGCGAGCGCGAGCATCGAGGCGTTACGATAGGGTAGCCATGCTGACCAAGCGCATCATCCCCTGCTTCGACGTCGCCCAGGGCCGCGTGGTCAAGGGCGTCCGCTTCCTGGACCTGCGGGACGCCGGCGACCCCGTGGAGATGGCCGCCGTTTACGACGCCGAGGGCGCCGACGAGCTGGTCTTCCTGGACATCAAGGCCTCGCCGGAGGGCCGCGACACGGCGCTGGAGATGGTCCGCCGCATCGCCGACCAGGTGTTCATCCCGTTCACCGTCGGCGGCGGCATCCGGACGACGGAGGACGTGCGGCTGATGCTGGAATCGGGGGCCGACAAGGTGGCGATCAACACGGCCGCCGTCGAGAGGCCGGAGTTCGTGACCGAGGCGTCGGACAAGTTCGGGTCGCAGTGCATCGTCGTCGCCATCGACGCCAAGAGGGCGGGCGAGGGGCGCTGGCAGGTGCACACCTACGGCGGCGAGGGCGGGGGCACCCCCGTGGAGCTGGACGCCGTGGAGTGGGCCGTTCGCTGCGCCGAGCTGGGCGCCGGCGAGCTGCTGATCACGGGCATGGACGCCGACGGAACCCAGGACGGCTACGACATCGCCCTGACGCGGGCGATATCGGAGGCCGTTTCGGTCCCCGTTATCGCCTCCGGCGGCGCCGGCAGCCCCCAGCACCTGTACGAAGCCATCGCCGAGGGCAAGGCGGACGCCGTGCTCGCCGCCTCCATCTTCCACTTCGGCACCCACTCGATACGCGAGGTCAAGCAGTACCTGGCGGAGCGCGGCGTGCCGGTGCGACTGTAGCCGAAAGGAACGGACCGATGCCCCTCAAGTTCGACGACCGCGGCCTCATCCCCGCCATCATCCAGGACGACGACTCCGGCGACGTGCTCACGCTGTTCTGGATGAACGACGAGGCCGTCCGCAAGACGCTGGAATCGCGGCAGGTCTGGCGCTACAGCCGCCAGCACGCCCAGCTGATGCGTAAGGGCGACACCTCCGGCAACTACCTGAACGTCCGCTCCGCCTGGTACGACTGCGACGAGGACGCGCTGGTGGTGCGGGTGCAGGCGACGGGCCCGGCCTGCCACACCGGCGAGCGCACCTGCTTCTACCGGGAGCTTACGCCGGACGCCGTGTAGCGGAGGGCTTCAGCCCTCCACAGGGCTGGGAGGGGTCCCTCCAGCCGCCGGTTCCGGCTCTACGCCTTCGGCCTCCATCACCTCGTGCAGCGCCCGCAGCGCCACCTCTACCTGCGAGTCGTCCGGCTGCCGCGTGGTCAGCGTCTGGAGGGCGAGGTTCGGCCACATCAGCGCCCGCGCTATCGGGTTGTCGTAGAAGCGGCCGCCCAGCCGGATGAGCTCGTAGGCCACCGACGCGATGACCGGGATCAGGACGATCCGCGACACGACCCGCAGCCACAGGTCGGGCGATCCCAGCGCCGCGAATACGATGACCGACACGACCACCACCGTCAGCAGGAAGCTCGTCCCGCAGCGCGGGTGCGCCGTCGGGTGGCGCTGCACCGAGGCCGGCTCCAGCGGGTCGCCCGCTTCCAGGGCGTGGATCGACTTGTGCTCGGCGCCGTGGTAGGCGTAGACACGCCGGATGTCCGGTATCAGTCCGATAAGGCCGATGTAACCGATCAGTATCGCCAGACGCACCAGCCCTTCGATGACGACGACGACAATGTGGTTGCCGACGGTGTCCTCCAGCCAGTCTGTGAGCAGCAGTGGCCCCACGAAGAAGACCGCCGCAACCATGACCAGCGCCGTGAGCCCGAGCCCCCCCACCGCGAGCGGGCTGACCTCCGTCTCTTCCTCACCCAGCGCCACGTTGGACGAGAACACGAGCGATCGCATTCCCAGCACCAGCGTCTCCCCCATGACGACGACGCCGCGAAGCAGCGGAATCCGGCGCAGCGGGCCGGTGTACAGCCCGCGCAGCTCCTCGCGGCGCACAGCGATGTCGCCATCGGGGCGGCGGCAGGCCACGGTGGCATACCGGGGCCCGCGGATCATCACGCCCTCGATGACCGCCTGTCCGCCGTAGTACAGGTTCCGGTTCGGCATACGCCCTCTATACGGAAATCGGGCCGGGAGCCCCTCCCGACCCGACGATTGTTCGACCGCTCAAATCGCTACTTAAGGCCGTAGCGCCTCTTGAATCGCTCCACCCTGCCCGCCGTGTCCACGATTCGCTGCTCACCGGTGAAGAACGGGTGGCAGTTGCTGCACACCTCCACGCGGACCTCGGCCTTGGTTGCACGGGTCTGCCACCTGTTGCCACAGGCGCAGGTGTAGGTGGCGTCCACGTATTCGGGATGGATCTTCGCCTTCACGCCATTGCTCCCAGTTCGCTCTCGCTAAGCTCGATTACGCTAACCTTCTTCTGTCCGCCCTTGCGGTACGGCTGGAACTTCACGCGGCCCGGCGCCTTGGCGAATATCGTGAAGTCCCGGCCCATGCCCACGTTCACGCCGGGGTGGATGCGGGTGCCTCGCTGCCGCACGATTATCGTGCCCGGCAGAACCAGCTGGCCATCGTAGCGCTTGACGCCCAGACGCTTGGACTGGCTGTCGCGGCCGTTCTTGGCGCTGCCACCGCTCTTTTTGTGTGCCATCGCTATTCGCTCTCCGGCTCGCTGCTCTCGCTCTTGGGTTCGTCCGTCGCTTCGGCCTGCGGCTTGCCAGCGCGCCCGGACGGGCGCCCGCCTGGGCGAGGCCTGCGTGCCAGCTTAGTTCCACCTTCCGCAGCCGCCTCGGTCTTCGGTGCGCGCGTCCGCTTCGGCTTCTCGGCCACCACAGGGGCTTCCGCCGCGGCGCCTTCCGGCTGTGTCGCCGTTGAGGCCGCCTGCTCGGGCGCCGCAGCCGGCTTGCGCGCGCGCGTCCGCCGCACCAGCTTCTCCTCGGCCTCCGGCGTTACGTCGCCGACCGTGGCCTTCGCGGCCCGGTGTGGCTTCGGCTTTTCCGCCTCGGCGGTCAGGATCTGGCGAACAGCCAGCCGGGTGTAACCCTGCCGATGGCCGCGCCGCCGGCGGTAGCGCGTCTTCGCCTTGTACTTGAACACTATGATCTTGCGGTCGCGGCCCTGCTCGACGACCTCGGCGATGACGCGGGCGCCTTCGACGAGCGGCTGGCCGACGTGAACATCACCGTTGCCGCCGATGAGCAGCACGTCGCTCAACTCCACGGTGGACCCTACCTCGGCGGGCAGGCTATCCACGTCGATGAGCTGATCGGGCTCCACTCTGTATTGTTTACCGCCGGTGCGGACTATCGCGTAGATTGTCGGTCCTCCTGGGCGCCGGATGGGCGCTCGATGTTCGATTCTACCCGCGCGAGCGAGCACTGTCTATCTCAAAGCGAAGGTTGTCGGTGGATTCCGGGCGTGGGCCCTATTCCGAGAGGCCGGTGGGCGCGTCCCAGGCAAGGCCGGGCTGCGGCGGCTGCTTTTGCACGGGGGGCTTGTCCGGCGCCGGCTCCTCGCTGGCGTCCGTCTGGGGCTTCGAGGCGCGGCCGGCTTTGGCCAGCTCCTCGGCCTCCTTGCCCGGAGGTGAGTCGAGGATGGCCTGCAGCGCCTCGCCTTCGATGGTCTCCTCCTCCAGCAGCACGCCGACGATATAGTCCAGCTTCTTCTGGTTCTCCTTGAGCGCTTTGCTGGCGACCTGGTACGCCTGCTCGATGATCGCCTGTACCTCGTCGTCGATCTCCTCGGCCACCTTCTCGCTATAGTTGCGCTGCTCAGAGATCTCGCGTCCCAGGAAGATCATCTCCTCCTTGCGCCCGAACGTTCGCGGGCCCAGGCGTTCGCTCATCCCCCACTGCGTGACCATCTGTCGCGCCAGGTTCGTTGCTCGCTGGAGATCGTCCTGCGGCCCCGTCGTCGCCTCGCCGAAGACCAGCGTCTCCGCCGCGATCCCGCCCAGGATCGCCGCCAGCATGGCCTGGAACTGCGTCTTCGTGTACAGGTGGCGGTCCTCCTCAGGCAGGAATCGCGTGAAGCCTCCCGCCATGCCGCGCGATACGATGCTGATCTTGTAGGGGGGGTCCGCGTTCGGCAGCAGGTAGCCGACCAGCGCATGGCCGCCCTCGTGGTAGGCGATGACCTTGCGCTCGCGTTCGCTGATGACGCGACTCTTGCGTTCCGGGCCGGCGATGACGCGGTCCACCGCCTCATCGAACTCGGACATCATCACCTTCTTCTTGCCGCGACGGGCCGCCAGGATCGAAGCCTCGTTCACCAGGTTCGCCAGATCGGCGCCGGAGAAGCCAGGCGTCTGCTTGGCGATGGTCTCCATCTTCACGCCGCTGTCCAGCGGCTTCCCCTTGGAGTGCACCTCCAGGATCGCCTTGCGGCCCTTGATATCGGGACGGTCCAGCGTAACCTGCCGGTCGAAGCGGCCGGGGCGCAATAGCGCCGGGTCCAGGATATCCGGCCGGTTCGTGGCCGCCACGATTATCACGTTTGTGTTGGTGTCGAAGCCGTCCATCTCGACGAGTATCTGGTTCAGCGTCTGCTCGCGCTCGTCGTGGCTGCCGCCCAGGCCGGCGCCGCGGTGGCGACCGACGGCGTCGATCTCGTCCACGAACACTATGCAGGGCGAGTTGCGCTTGGCCTGGTCGAACAGGTCACGTACGCGCGAGGCGCCGACGCCAACGAACATCTCCACGAACTCCGAGCCGCTAATCGAGAAGAACGGCACGCCGGCCTCGCCGGCGACAGCCTTGGCCAGCAGCGTCTTACCGGTACCCGGCGGCCCCACGAGCAGCACGCCCTTGGGGATACGCGCGCCCAGCGCCGCGAACTTCTCCGGGAACTTCAGAAACTCAACCACCTCGCCCAGCTCTTCCTTCGCCTCGTCAACGCCGGCCACGTCCAGGAACGTCACGCTCGGTCGCGTGCCGCTGAACATGCGGGCCCGGCTCTTGCCGAAGTTCATCGCCTGGTTATTGCTCCCCTGAGCCTGCCGCAGGAAGAAGAACAGGATAGCGACGATGAAGATGATGGGGAGGAAGGTGAACAGCAGGCCGGGTACCTTGTCCCAGAAGGTCGCGCCCTTTATCTCGACGTTCGGGAAGCGGTCGTCGCTGAGGACTATACCCTCCCCCTCGAGCACCTGGCGGACGGTATCGCCCTCCTCCATCTTGGCCTTGAAGGTCTCGCCCTCGCCGTTCAGCTTGTAGGTCAGGGTAGACCCGTTCACGTCCACTTCCTGGACGTCGCCGTTCTTGACGTCCGCGACGAACTCGGTGAGGGGAACGTCGACTGAGCTGGAGCCGCTGGGAAGGAGGGTGAATACGATCGCGACGATGGCGACGAGAATCAGGAGGTAGATGAAGCTATTTCTTAGCCAGCGTCCGTACATCGCATCAACCCATCGTATACAAACCAAGGGGTAGACCTGTGCGGGTCTACCTCCCTGGGAGCGCTTTCAATTATATCAGACTCGCATAGCCCTGGCACTTTGTTCCTGAATCTATGACGACGCTTCGACGCCGCCGGTTACACGCTCACTCCTCCAGGTCCGAGGCCAGCGTCCCCGATTGGGCCCAATTTTCCTTCGGTACATCCTCGAATATTACGATCGTCGCTTCCGGCGTCGTGTGCGCGATGTTCACCATCGCCTCGGTGATGACTCTCGCCAGTTCCTGCTTCTGGGCGTGCGTTCGCCCGGTCCACATCTCCACTCGAACGACGGGCATGCTCTCCTCCGTGGAAGTGTACGGTGCTGGCCACACGTTAGTTTCCCGCCCGACTGTTGTCAACCTGAGCGACTCTCATCGGCTAACACGCCTACGCCGTTGACACTCACGCCGGCCGGCGTTACTATGGGGCAACGCTATGCCACTGGCCCCGAACTTCGATGAAGAACGCACCCTCTGGCGCCAGGGCTACCACCTGGTTGCCGGCCTGGACGAGGTCGGCCGCGGCCCCCTCGCCGGTCCAGTTGCCGCCGCCGCCGTAATCCTCTCCCCCGATGCCGACTTCCGCTGGCTCTACCACGTCCGCGACAGTAAGGAGCTCGCCCCTTCCGACCGGCAGGAGCTGGCCGCCTACATCTACGCCGACGCGCTGGCCGTGGGTATTGGCTTCGTCTCCCACACGACGATCGACCGCATCGGGATCGCCGAGGCGACCCGGCAGGCCATGCTGCGCGCCATCAGCGAGATGCGTAGCCGTCCCGACCACCTGCTGATCGACGCGATCTCGATACCGGCCTGCTCGCTGCCCCAGATAGGCATCATCGACGGCGACGCCCGCTGCATTACGATCGCCGCCGCTTCGATCGTGGCCAAGGTGGCCCGCGACCGTTACATGAAGCGCACGGCCCGCCGTTTTCGCGGCTACGGATTCGCCCGCAACAAGGGCTACGCCACCCGCCAGCACCTGGAAGCGCTGCGCCGCCTGGGCCCCTGCGACCTCCACCGCCGCTCCTTCGCCCCTGTGCGGGACATGCTGGCCACCGGCGCTGCGGTATAATCGCCCCCGACACCGCGAGGAGGACGCCCGTGCCCACCGTTAACGCCGTCTCCGGCCCCATCGATACCACCGATCTCGGATTCACCCTCATGCACGAGCACATCATCGTCCAGTCCCCCGGCGTCAAGGAGAACTTCCCCGTCTTCGATCGTCCCGCCCAGATCGCGAGCGCGATCCAGAAGGTCAAGGACGTCCAGTCGCGCGGCGTCAGCACGCTCGTCGACCTCACCCCCGGCGACTGGCGCGACATACCGTTCGTGCAGGAGGTCGTGGCCGCCACCGGCATGAACGTGATCGTCGCCACAGGCATCTACTGGGAGGTGCCGCACTACTTCCGGGCGGAGAGCGGGCGCAGCATCGAGCACATCGCCGACCTGTTCGCCCGCGATATCACGGACGGGATCATGGACACCGGCGTCAAGGCCGGCATCATCAAGTGCGCGACCGACGAGCCGGGCGTGACCCGGGACGTTGAGCGCATCCTAAGGGCCTCGGCGCAGGCACACCGGGCGACCGGCGTTCCGATCTCCACCCACACCCACGCCGCCAGCGAGATGGGGACGAAGCAGCAGGACGTGTTCGAGTCCGAGGGCGTGGACCTGGACCGCGTTGTCATCGGCCACAGCGGCGACTCCGAGGATACCGACTACCTCAAGCGCCTCATCGAGCGCGGGAGCTACATCGGCATGGACCGCTTCGGGATCGAGATCTACCAGGAGACCGCGAAGCGGGTGGCTACCGTGGCGAAGATGTGCGCAATGGGCTATGCGGAGAAGATGGTGCTCTCTCACGACGTGGCCTGCTATTTCGACTGGGTGGACCCGCCGCTGAAGCAGAAGCTGGTACCGAACTGGCACTACAATCACATCCCGGACGACATCCTGCCGGCGCTGCGCGAGGCCGGCGTTACGGACGATCAGATCACCGCTATGACCGTGGACAACCCCCGCCGCATCTTCGACCGGCAGGGGGCGTATTAGCAGAATGCTGAGCAACATTCGGGGCCGCTCATGGTTCGACAGGCTCACCACGAGCGGATCTGGAACCGTTCGTCCTGAACCTGTCGAAGGATGAACGGCCAAGCTCTTCTCGGCAGCCTCGGTCGACAGGCTGAAGCCTGTCCCACCGAGATGGTCCACAACGGCCTGGAGCACAACCCGCCGGGGAGTTGAAATGACCCGCTCTCGCCGCGACCTGGGCGACTTCGGGGAGCGCGTGGCCGCGGCGCACCTGGAAGCGAACGGCTACCGCATCGTGGAGCGTAATTTCCGCGTGCGCGAGGGCGAGGTCGACATAATCGCGGAGCGCGATTCGACCCTCGTTTTCGTCGAGGTGCGAACGCGCCGCGGCGAGGCGATGGGGAGCGCGGCCGAGTCGGTCACCGCCACGAAGGCGGCCCACCTCCTGGCCGTCGCCGCGGCCTACGCGCAGGCCCGCGACTGGAGCAGCGACCAGCGCATCGACGTCATCGCCGTATCGCTGGCCCCGGACGGACGGGTGCTGTCGGTCGAGCAGATCGAGGGCGCGGTGGAGGAGGGCGGGGGCTAGGTTACAGCAGCAAGTCGCCGGTGGCGCGGCGGGTGTGGCCGTCCTCCTGGAACATCTCGATGACGTTCTTGGCGATCGTCTGCATGTGCACCTCGTCGGCGCCGTCCACGAGGCGGGCCGCCCGGGCGTTGCGCATCATGCTCTCCAGCGGCGTATCGGTCGAGTAGCCTAGCGCCCCGTGCACCTGGATCGCCCGGTCGATGATCCGCCAGAGGGTGTTAGCCACGTGCACCTTGGCCATCGACACCTCCTGGCGGAAGGGCATCTCGTTCTGGATTCGGTAGGCGGCGTGCAAGACCATCAGCTTGCCGGTGTACAGCTCCATCGCCGATTCGGCCATCATCCACTGGATCGACTGCTTCTCCGAGAGCAGCGAGCCGTGGGCGAACCGTTCGGTGGCCCGCTTGACCAGCATCTCCAGCGCGATCTCCGCGTTGCCGATCCAGCGCATGCAGTGGGCCAGCCGGGCCGGGCCCAGGCGGTACTGGCCCAGCCGGTGGCCGTCGCCGCGACCGCCCAGCATGGCGTCCGCGGGAACGCGCACGTCCGTGATCCGGATCTCCGGGTGGTTTCCCTGACCGGCCATCGTCTCCACGTCCCGCACGATGTGGAACCCCTCGGCCGGCAGGTCGACGAGGAACGCCGAGTTGCGGGCCTGTGGCGGGTCGGCGTCGGGGTCGGTGCAGGCGATGACGATGGCGAACTTCGCGCCCTTGGCGCCGGAGGAGAACCATTTGTGGCCGTTCAGCACCCAGTCGTCGCCGTCCTTCACCGCGCGGGTCTGGATCAGCGTGGGGTCGGAGCCCGCGACCTCCGGCTCCGTCATCGAGAAGCAGGATCGGCACAACCCCTCGGACAGCGGGCGCAGGTACTTCTCCTTCTGCTCGTCCGTGCCCCAGTGCAGCAACGTGTGCATGTTCCCCTCGTCCGGGGCCTGGGCGTTGATGACGAACGGTCCGATCCCGGTGCGCCCCGCTTCCGCCGACACGAACGCCATGGCCACGGGGCCCAGTCCCATCCCCTCCCACTCCGGCGGCAGGTGCGGGTTCCAGAGGCCAACGCCGCGCGCCTTCTTGCGCAAGCCGAGGATCGCCTGCACGTAGGCGTTGCGGTCGGCCTCGTCTTCGCGTAACTTCTCTTCGACGGGGCGCACCTCGGCGTCCATGAACGTGCGCACCCGCTGTCGCACGTCTTCCACGTCCGGCGGTAGGTTAAAATCGATGGGCATGTCGTATCACTCCTTCGGCACAGACGACGCGAGGGCATTGTATTCGCAGCCGGACACAATGTCACGCTCGGCGCGAGGCGCCCCGTGACCACCGCACCGCCCGGCTTCGACTCCGAGCGGCTGGCCCCCTGGTTCCGCGACAACGTCGGCGACGTCGACTCGCTCAGCGGCGAGATCATCGGCCACGGCCGCTCCAACCTGACCTACCGCGTGCGCGCCGGCGACCAGTCCTGGGTGCTGCGGCGCCCGCCGCTCTCCCACGTCCAGGCGACGGCGCACGACATGGGCCGCGAGTTCCGCATCCTCTTCGCGCTGGCGCCGACGGGCTTCCCGGCGCCGAAACCGATCGCGCTGTGCGAGGACGTTTCGATCAACGACGCGCCGTTCTACGTCATGGAGTACGTCGAGGGGCTGGTCCCGGTCGACCCGAACGAGGTGGGGCGCCGCTTCGATGAGGCCCAGCGGCATCGTATCGGCGAGGAGCTGGTCGACGTGCTGGTGCGGCTGCATTCGTTCCAGCCGGAGGAGATCGGGCTGGAGGGTTTCGGCAAGCCGCAAGGCTACCTGGAGCGGCAGGTGCGCCGGTTCTCGCAGCAGCTGGAGGACATCCGCTACCGCGAGACGCCGGAGCTGGACGAGCTGGCCCGCCGGCTCTCGGCGTCGATCCCGCCGGAGCGGGCGCCCGGCATCGTCCACGGCGACTACCGGCTGGACAACACGATCCTGGACGACGAGGGGCACATCATCGCCGTGCTGGACTGGGAGATGTCCACGCTGGGGGACTCCCTGGCCGACATGGGGCTGCTCAACATGTACTGGGGCCGCGGCTCCAGCCAGGAGCTGGCGATCGCGGGAACGCCGGTGATGTCGCTGCCCGGGTTCCCGACCTGGGAGCAGGCGGCCGCCCGTTACGAGGCGAAGAGCGGCCGCGACCTGAGCAACCTGGACTTCTATACGGTGCTAGCCCACTTCAAGCTGGGTGTGATCCTGGAGAACATGTACAAGCGCTTCCTGGGGGGCGGCACCGTCGGCGCCGGCTTCGAGATTATCGGCCAGCAGGCGCAGGTCCTGGGCCGGCGGGGGCTGGAGGTGGCGGACGCCTCCTCGCTGGCAACGTTGCGGGGGTAGGGCGCCGCGGCCCCTTGTCATCCTGAGCGCCGAGAAGGTCTGCGCGGGGAAGGACGCCACGCCGCGAAGGGATCTGGGGTGGGGCAGCGTTCGATCTGGCGGCGGTCTTGGAGCAGCTCTGCGGTCAGCGGGCCCGCATACGATTCAGCGAGATTCTTCGTCGGCCTGGGGCCTCCTCAGAATGACAGCTCGAATCGCGATACAATCTAGGCGCCATGTTCCGTCTCTCCCCCCTGCGCGTCCGCGTGTTCAACACCTGCCGGCTGCGCTACCGCTACCAGTACGTCGACAGGCTGCACGCCCGGCTGCGGACGGCCGATACGGCGGGCTCGCTCGTTCACAACGTGTTGTCGGGGTTTTTCGCGAATGTCCCGCGCGAGGAGCGGACGGAGGAGCGCCTGCTCGAGATGTTCGACACCGCCTGGGCCGCGCTGTCGCCGCGCTACCTCCGCATGCCCGGCGTCGACCAGCACCACGACCGCTCCCGCGAGGCGCTGCGCTCGTTCGCTCAGCGCCACGACCTGGGGGCTGAGCCGTTTCGCATCGAGGAGTACGTCCAGGTGCGGATCGCGCCGGAGGTCACTCTGTTCGGCCGCATGGACCGCATCGACGAGGAGCCGGACGGCACGCTGCACGTCATCGACTACAAGACCGGCTCGCACCCCGGCGACGTCGACGATTCGCAGGTGCGGCTCTACGCTATAATGGTCGAGAGCAAGCTGGAGCGCACCGTATCTCGCGTGTCCTTCTGGTACCTGGAGGACGGCTACGTCTGGACTGCCGGCCTCACGGCGAAGGACAAGAAGCGCGCGAAGGCGGAGGCGCTCGCCGCCGTGAAGGCCATGCAGAGCGAACGCGACTTCGAGCCGACAATAGCCCCCCACTGCGCGGGCTGCCCCTACCTCTACGCCTGCGCCGTCCGCGACGAGATCGCGCGGGTGCGCGAGGCGGAGGGCTGGTAGCGTGCCGATCTACGAGTACGGCTGCAAGTCCTGCCGCCGCCGCACCTCCGTGTTCGTGCGCAGCGTCAGCTCGCCCGTCGACGCGGTCTGTGAGCACTGCGGGTCGAAGGACGTTCGCCGCCTGATCTCCCGCGTGGCAGTCGTCCGCTCCGAGGACGATATGTTCTCCGGGCTCGACGAGTCCAGCCTGGCCGGCGTCGACGAGAACGACCCTCGCTCCATGGCCCGCTGGGTGCGAAAGATGAGCGGCGAGATGGGCGAGCCCCTGGACGCCGAGATGCAGTCGGAGCTGGAGCGCATGGAGGCGGGCGAGATGCCCGACGGGTTCGGCGACGGCGGCGACTCCGGCGATGACGAGCTGCTGGGGGACTTCTGATGCGCCACGACATGGCCACCGGGACCGAAGCGCGCAGCCTGCGGACGTGGTTTGGACGTGCCGTCGCCCCGTCGCTGTTGCGCTGGTTAATCGTCTTAGTGCTGGCCGTCCTTCTCGCCGGCGTCTGGGTAGTCCTCGCCTACAACCAAGTGTTCGACCCGTATGTCGGTAGCGGCCGGTACTAGGAAGAGTCGATGCCCATCTACGAGTACAAGTGCAAGAAGTGCGGGCGCCTTACCAGCGTCTTCCAGAAGTCGATGAGCGCGGCGCCGGACGCCAGGTGCAAGTCCTGCGGATCGAAGCGGCTGGAGCGCGCCCTCTCCGCCTTCGCGCATCACCGCTCGGAATCCGGCGTCCTGAGCCGCTACGGCACCGAGCCGCAGCGGCTGGAGGACTACAAGGACCCTCGGCAGATCGGCCGCTGGGCCGAGCGCAAGTTCGGCGAGGCCGGCATCGAGATGCCGGACCAGGCCCGCAAGATGATCGACGCCGCCCGTGAGGGCGAGCTCCCGGAGCCGGTGAAGGACCTGTGAGAGCCGCGGTGGTCGTTGTTAGTGCCGCTCTCAGCGCGTCCGTGCTCCTCGCTTGCAGGGAGGCGACCGAGACGGCGCCATCTCCCACCGCTAGAACCGCCGCTGCGGGAGGGGCGGCGTCGGCGCCTGTCGGTACCTCGACAACGGCAGAGGAGTTCGGGGGCTTGGATGGCTTTCGAGCGTTCGCGTTTCTTATAGACGAAGCAGCTCAAACGGGCAATGGTGAGTTCTTTGAGGAGCGAGCCGAGCCACCCCTCACTCGTTGGACTGGAGATGTAGGGTCCAGTGTCACGCCGCGTGAAGTGTCTGAGGAGTTCATACAGACTATCGAACAAGCGCTGCCCACGGTGGCAGATGAATTCGGCAGCGGCGCCGTCAGTCTTTACGCGCTCACAAAGCGGGCTGAGGAGCAGCCTCGATACCAAGCCATCGTCACGGCTATAGTCCAAGATGAAACTGCGGGCTCTCCAAAGCATCGTACCCTGCTCATTTATGAATTCGCCTTTAGGATCGACCGGTGGCGGCTTGTTGAGTTGTTAGTGGGCGAGGATCCTCTATTATCTGGCCTTGCTGTCTGGCTTGGTGGGGAGTGTGCTGACTGCTTCGGCCACTGGGAGCGCTGGCAAGGAGCAACAAAGTGACCACTGACGGCCTCGGCGACATCGCCGACCTGGCGCGCGAGCACTTCACGGCCAAGCACCGCGCCCGCGAGGAGGCGCTCCCCCTGTGCCGCGGCGCCATCCGCTACTCGGCCAACGCCATCCGCTCCGTCCACCGCGGCGACTTCGCGGCGGCCGAGGAGCTCATCGCCCGGGCCGCCGCCGACCTCCATCAGGCCGCGACCGCCCTGGCCGAGCACCCGGACATCTTCAACGCCGGCTTCGTCCACGACGGCCAGAAAGAGTACGCGGAGGCCGCCACCACGCTGGCGATCATCGGCGGGAGGCCGCTGCCCACGCCGGAGCAGCTGGGCATCATGCCGGCCGCTTACATGAACGGCATCGGCGAAACGATTGGCGAGCTGCGACGCCACCTCCTCGACTCGCTGCGGGGGGGCGACGTCGCGCACTGCGAGGACGTGCTCGCCGCCATGGGCGACATCTACGACGTGCTGGTAACGATGGACTTCCCGGAAGCCGTGACCAGCGGCCTGCGCCGCACTACCGATGCCATGCGCGGCATCCTGGAGCGCACCCGCGGCGACTTCACGATGGCGGCGGTCCAGCGCGACCTGGAGAAGCGCCTCGAGGAGTTCGGGAAGAGCGGCGAAGGGTAGCCGTCCCCGCGTCTGCGCCGGTGGGGCAGGCTTCAGCCTGTCGATCGAGCCGGGGCGAGGTGGCGGCGCGAAGGCTAACAGGCGAGCCAGGACCAGCCTAGTTATCGAAGAACACCGCCGCCCTCCGTCAGCCTGAAGGCTGACCCACCGAATCGTTAACGGCTACTGGATCTCCAGCAGCTCCACGTCGAAGATGAGGGTAGCGTTGGCGGGGATCGTGGGCGGGCTGCCGGCGACGCCGCGGCCCAGCTCCGGCGGGATGATCAGCCGCCGCTTACCGCCCACCTGCATCGTCGCCAGGCCCTCGTCCCAGCCCGGGATGACTCTCCCCACGCCGAGCTGGAAGACGAACGGCTGTCCGTCCACCGAGCTGTCGAACTTCGTGCCGTCCTCCAGGTAGCCGCTATAGTGGACGGCTATAACGTCAGCGGCCTGAGGCGATTCGCCCGCGCCGAGCTCCGTATCGATGTAGCGCAGGCAGCTTCCCGTAGTCACGATCTCTCCGTCCACTTCCGGAATTCCCATCGAAGCGTCTCCTTTCGCGCTCGCGGGCACGCTGCCGCAACCGCTTTCGCCGGAATCCTCGCAGGCCGCGAGGGCTACGAGCGCCGCCGCCAGCGCCGCCAATCCCATGAGGATTATCAACCGTCTCACGTTCCGCTCCTCCCGTTCGCTGTCGCTGGCACCGAGCTTACATCGCCCGTCGACGAGCGTCTATCGGCCCTAAAACCCTTGTTCTAATCTTGACGGGGCGGTACAATATCGTTTCGGGTCAGAGCCGCTCCTGACGACCCGTTGTCACCGGCTGGCTGTATCCAAGAAGGTATGTGGATGCCCCTGGACTCGATAATCGTGCGCGGCGCCCGCGAGCACAACCTCAAGAACATCGACGTCGAGATACCACGCGACAGGCTGGTCGTCATAACCGGCGTCTCCGGCTCCGGCAAGTCCTCGCTGGCCTTCGACACGATTTACGCCGAGGGCCAGCGCCGCTACGTGGAGTCCCTCTCCTCCTACGCCCGCCAGTTCCTGGGCCTCATGGAGAAGCCGGACGTCGACTACATCGAGGGCCTGTCTCCGGCCATCTCCATCGACCAGAAGGGCGCCTCCCGCAACCCCCGCTCCACCGTGGCCACCCAGACCGAGATCTACGACTACTTGCGCCTCCTGTTCGCCCGCATCGGCCAGCCCCACTGCCCCAACTGCGGCCGGCCTATCGAGCGGCAGACCGTACAGCAGATCGTCGACTCCATCCTGGAGATGCCGCCGGGCAAGCGGCTGATGGTGCTCGCGCCCGTGGTCCGCGACCGAAAGGGGGAGTACCACAAGACGTTCGAAGACGCCCGCAAGGCCGGCTTCGTGCGCGTGCGCGTCGACGGGACGGTCCGCGACCTGGGCGACGACATAACGCTGGACAAGAACAAGCGCCACTCCATCGACATCGTCATCGATCGCGTGGTCACGGAAGCGCCCCCGGACGGGCAGGCGGGCGAAGACGGCTCGGACAAGACGCGCCTGTCGGACTCCGTGGAGACGGCGCTTCGCCTGGGCGGTGGGCTCCTCGTCATCTCGGTCGAGGGCGAGGGCAAGAAGGGCGCGGCCGCCGGCGACCGCCTGTACTCGGAGCACTTCTCCTGCGTCCACTGCGGCCTCTCATTCGGGGAGATCGAGCCCCGCAACTTCAGCTTCAACAGCCCCCACGGGGCCTGCAAGACCTGCACCGGCCTCGGCGTCAAGCTGGACCTCGATCCGGAGCTCGTCGTCCCCAACAAGAGCCTTACCCTGGCCGAGGGCGCCATCCTCCCCTGGTCTCGGTCGGCCAGCGTCTCCACCTGGTACATGCGCATGCTGGAGGCGGTGGCCCGCAAGAACGGCTTCGACACTAGCACGCCCGTGAAGGAGCTGACGAAGGAGCAGCTGCAGACCGTCCTCTACGGCGACGACCGGCCTATCACGATCCACTACCAGTCCAGCGGCGGTCACCAGAACAAGTGGGACACGACGTTCGAAGGGGTGATCCCGAACCTGGAGCGCCGCCACCGTGAGACCGACTCCGAGTACGTCCGCGGCGAGATCGAGAGATACATGGCGGAGAGCCCCTGCCCGGACTGCGGCGGCGCCCGCCTTCGCCCCGAATCGCTCGCGGTGACCGTGGACGGGACGAACATCCACCGCATCTCGTCGATGAGCATCGTCGAGGCGCTGGGTTGGGCGGAGCGGCTGCGGGCCGGCAACTCCCCCCTTAGCGAACGGGAGAGCACGATCGCCCACCAGGTGCTCAAGGAGATCCACTCTCGCCTGGTCTTCCTACGCGACGTCGGCCTGGACTACCTGACGCTGGACCGTCGCACCGGCACCCTGGCCGGCGGCGAGGCCCAGCGCATCCGTCTGGCCACCCAGATCGGCTCCTCGCTAATGGGCGTGCTCTATGTCTGCGACGAGCCCTCGATCGGGCTTCACCCCGCCGATGACGCCCGCCTCATCGATACCCTGAAGCGGCTGCGCGACCTGGGCAACACCGTCCTCGTTGTCGAGCACGACGAGGCGATGATCCGGGCCGCCGACCACATCATCGACCTGGGCCCGGGCGCCGGCGAGGCCGGGGGCTACCTCGTCGTCGCCGGCTCCTACGAGGGCGTGATCGCGAGCGCTGAGTCGATCACCGGCCAGTACCTCAGCGGCGCCCGCGAGATCCCGGTGCCGCCGCAGCGGCGCCCCGGCAACGGCAAGGCGATCCTCGTTCAGGGCGCGCGCGAGAACAACCTCAAGGACATCGACGTGCGCGTGCCCCTGGGCCAGTTCGTTTGCGTCTCCGGCGTGTCCGGCTCCGGCAAGTCCACGCTGGTCGAGGAGATCCTCTCGAAGAAGGCGGCGCAGCTGCTCTACGGCGCCCGCGACCGCCCTGGCGAGTGCGACGCCGTCGTCGGCCTCGAGCTCCTGGACAAGGTCGTGACGATCGACCAGTCGCCCATCGGCCGCACGCCGCGGTCGAACCCGGCCACCTACACCGGCCTGTTCACCCCCATCCGCGAGATGTTCGCGTCGGTGCCGGAGTCGCGGCTGCGCGGCTACAAGCCGGGACGCTTCTCGTTCAATGTCAAGGGCGGTCGCTGCGAGGCCTGCCAGGGCGACGGCTACATCGAGATCGAGATGCAGTTCCTGCCGGACATCGAGGTCCCCTGCGAGGTCTGCCACGGCGCCCGCTACAACCGCGAGGCGCTGGAGATAGCGTTCCGTGGCAAGAACATCGCCGAGGTGCTGAACATGACGGTGGAGGAGGCGCTGGGCTTCTTCGAGGCGTTCCCTCGGGTGCGGCCCAAGCTCCAGACGCTGCACGACGTGGGGCTGGGCTACATCAAGCTGGGCCAGCCGGCGACCACCCTTTCCGGCGGCGAGGCGCAGCGGGTCAAGCTGTCCACCGAGCTGTCGCGGCGGGCAACGGGGCGGACGCTGTACATCCTGGACGAGCCGACCACCGGCCTGTCGTTCGAGGACGTCAACGCTCTCATGCGCGTGTTGCACAGGCTGGTCGACTCCGGCAACACCGTGCTGGTCATCGAGCACCACCTGGACGTGATAAAGCAGGCCGACCACGTCATCGATCTGGGCCCGCTGGGCGGCGACCGCGGCGGCGAGGTCGTGGCCGCGGGCACGCCGGAGGAGGTGGCCGCCGTCAAGAAGAGCCTCACCGGCCGCTACCTGAAGCGTGTGCTTCGCCGGAGGAAGGCACCGTCCAACGGGAAGCGGGCCAGCGCCGGCAAGCCCGCAGCAAAGCGCTCCGCGAAGCGGGAGAAGGTGGCGACGGAGAGGAAGTAGGAAGTGACAGTAGCAGTTGCTGCACGCTTCCCGTGGGGCCGCCTGAGGAAGGTTCTTTCCTCTCTTCCCGGGAGCCGATTCCCCAGCGCCATAATCTTGCTGACCGACAGCCGCTGGACATATGCTGATCGTCCGCCCGAGGACATGGGCCAGAAACTATGGCGTTTGGCTCCGGAACGGGGCATTGGAGCGGTCTTCGCCGGTGACGTACGGGCCGCCGAAGAAGCTCTTGAGACGATGAGGGATCGCCTCAAGAAGACTCGCGACATCAACCCTGAAATCGTCGCCTCGCTGGCTTCATCAGTGCTAACGCACGTGTATCAAGCGCACGTCAAATCCCAGAGTCGCAATGCGAAGCCTGAAGCGCTCAACGTGATCATAGGCATGGTGAACCGAAATGCACGGTCCGCCATGCTCTCATTCAGTGCCGCTACGGAGTTTCGGCCAGCCTTGGAGGACGAGGTCGTAGCTGTCGGGTAGCGCACAGCATGTGACAGCTTCCTAGCAAGGCTAACACAGATTGAGAGTTCTCTCCTGCCTGGTCAGGGAAACTGGGAACTGGATCCGACTATCTGGGCGATGCAAATGTCCGCCCAACTATACGGTGGCGTAATCGAACCCGGGCAAGAACCAACAGTAGGCGGGCGCGTGCAACTCGCTGTATTGAGCCACGAGGGCTGGAGGGAAAATGAGATTAGCTGGACAAGTACGCCGGACGTTGCCGAGAGCTGGGAGCCGGTCACCATAGCCGCCGACAAGGTGAAGCGCTTTCGTGACGTCTGGCGGGTGCCCCGGCTCGCATCCGGCGACCTCGATTTCGGGTTGAGTCGGATGGACTAGTCCGCCGCCGCGTCCCATTTCGCTCCTTTAGACAAGCAGCCGTAACGCTTCAGCGAAGCAGCCGTTATCTTGGTGTCATGAGGAAAGACCGCGATCGCTCAAGTGCACGGATCAGGAAGACGCTCGGCCGCGAGTTGGCGAGGCGTATGAACTCCTTGCGCGCCCGAATCGGCCGCATTGGTTTAACTTGTCGCCAGATGATCGACTCTGGCCGGAGCGGCGGTACTCGCTAGCCCCCATGACCCGCTTCGCCCTGCGCCTGCCCCAGCGACAGGCCCGGCTGGTCGCCCTGGCGGTCGCCTACCACCTGGCCCGCCCCGGGGCCGAGCTCGACCCCGAGACGATGCGCGACTACGCCCACGGTCTCGCCGACCTTCCGCCCGCGCTCGACCCGCAGCTGAACGCCGACGAGGCCGCTATCGAGTTGTCGCCGCTGCAGGTCACGCTCCTGGCGACGGCGCTCTCGTCCGTCGTCTCGGAGCTCAAGATGTACTCCGTGTTCGACACGATGGCCGGCGACAGCGCCCGCCCCCGCTCCACCGCCCCCGGCTTCGACGAGCGGCTGCGCGACCTGTTCCCGGAGGTGGCTGGCGATCCGGCCGCCGCCTCAGATCTCGCCGGCGAGATGGCGATGCTGCGCCGCGAGCTGCCCCTGGCCGGCGCCCGCCAAGCGCTGGAGGGTGAGCGTGTCGCCGCGGCGGAGGCGCAGCGCTCGCGCAAGCGGCCCTGGCAGATCTGGAAGCGATAGGCGGCCGCGTTCACGCTGTTCCCCTTGACCTTCCACCCCCTCCGCGATAGCATGAGTACGGATGAGCTATTCATCAGCTTTGCTCAGCGTCTACTTCGCAAACGCCACGGCAGGCAGAGGAGTTAGGCCATGACCTACGTAATCACCGAGCCCTGCATCGACGTCCTTGACCGCTCCTGCGTCGAGGTTTGCCCCGTGGACTGCATCCACGAAGAGGAGGGCACCGATCGTAAGCTGTACATCGACCCCGACGAGTGCATCGACTGCGGCGCCTGCGAGCCTGTCTGCCCTGTGACCGCCATCTTCGCCGAGGATGACGTCCCCGAGCAGTGGGCCGAGTACACGCAGCTGGACGCCCAGTGGTACAAGGACCCCGAGGCCGTCCGCGCCCGCGTCAACGAGCTCAAGGCGCCGGCCTAGAGTCACCTACCCGCCCAATCAAGCGGCCCGGTCGGGCCTCTCCCCTATAGCGACCCTGACGGCGGGGCTGGCAGCCGCACCGATCGTCTGCTATCTTCGAGCCATGCTCAGCCTCCGGTTCTACGGCGGGCACTACGAGATCGGCGGCACCAAGCTCCTCCTCCAGACCGCCGAGGGCCAGGTGTTCCTCGAGTTCGGCAAGAGCTTCGAGACCGAGGGCCGCTATTTCGAAGAGCCCTGGAACCCGCCGTTCCACATCCCCAGCCTCCTGTCCGTCGGCGCGCTGCCGGACATCCCCGGCCTGTACCGGACGGACCCCGATCACCCGCCGGTCAACGGCATCCTCATATCGCACGCCCACCAGGACCACGGCGGCTGCGTGCCCTTCGTCGCCCCCGGCACTGCCGCCTACGCCGGCGCCGACACGCGCAACCTCATGCGTATCCGCACCGAGACCGGCTCTTCCAACTGGACGAACGACGACTCCCATGTCGACTGGCGACCTTTCCGCACCGGCGACAACGTCCAGATCGAGGGCTGCGACGTCAGCTTCCGGCCCATCCACGTCGACCACTCCGTCCCGGCGTCCTACGGTTTCATCCTGGAGGCGGCGGGCAAGCGCATCGGCTATACGGGCGACATCCGCATGCACGGGCGTCACTCTCACATGACCGAAGACTTCATCGCCGCCCTGCGCGAGAAGCCTCTGGACGTGCTGATCTGCGAGGGCACCCGCGTCAGCCCGCCCGGCGGCGACGACGACGACGAGGTCCGCCGCATCGTCGAGGAGTCATACCGGGCGCGGATGGGGCAACGGGCGCCGCAGGCGGTGCGGGTGCCCTGCCAGGTGGAGGAGGACGTGCAGCGGGAGCTGACGAAGGTCATCGGCGCCTCAGAGGGGCTGGTATTCGTCGAGGTGTCTCCGCTGGACATGGACCGCATGTTCACGGTCTGGCAGGCCACCGCCGCCGCCGGTCGCACGTTGGTGATCCCCGCCAAGCAGGCCTACATGATGCGCGAGGCCGCCCGTCGCACCCAGATCCGCGACCTCGTCCCCTCGGACCAGACCGTGCTGTTCATGTCGCAGCGCAAACTGGACAAGCGCAAGCTGGGCCAGGGCGACCCCCCGGACACGGAGACGGACGCCTTCTTCAAGTGGGAGCACGCCATGATCGATGAGTGGGAGACGGCCGGCTCGCCGGTGCTGTGGGGGCTGGACGGCCGCGCTGAGTTACGCGAGAACCCGACGCGCTACGTGGTGTGCGCCCCGCAGGTGGTCTACATCCTGCCGGAGCTGTGCTACCGCGCCTCGCCCTGCAAGATCGACTTCATCCTGTCCAAGAGCGAGCCGTTCAACGAGGAGATGGTCTTCTCCTTCGACAAGCTGCTGCAGTGGCTGGCCCTTTACGGCTGCGAGCGCTACTACCAGATCCACGTGTCCGGCCACGCCAGCCCGGAGGAGCTCCGGCACATCGTGGAGGCGTCCAACCCGACGACGCTGGTGCCGGTGCACACGAAGCACCCAGAGCTGTTCGTGGGCTGGCACGACCGCGTGCTGGTGCCGTCGCGGACGCCGGGCGAGCCACTGACACTCTAGCCGCCTTCCAGCTTGTCCCGCAGCGCCTCAACGAGACCGCTGACCGGCACCCGCGACTGCTCCATGCTGTCGCGGTCGCGGATGGTGACGGCGTCGTCGTCCAGGGTGTCGAAGTCCACCGTCACGCACAGCGGCGTGCCGATCTCGTCCTGCCGCCGGTAGCGGCGGCCGATGCTCTGGGCGTCGTCGTACTGGGTCATGAAGTGGGGTCGCAGCAGGTCCCAGACCTTGCGCGCCGTGGGCACCAGCTTCTCGTTGCGGGAGAGCGGCAGCACGGCCACCTTGATCGGCGCCAGCTTGCGGTTCAGGCGCAGCAACACCCGCTTCTCTCCCTTCACCTCCTCCTCCGCATAGGCGTCGATGAGGACGGTCAGGAAGCAGCGGTCGACGCCCATCGCCGGCTCGATGACGTAAGGGACGATGTGCTCGCCGGAGGCCTCGTCGAAGTACTTCAGCTCGCGGCCGGAGCGCTCGGAGTGGGCCTTGAGGTCGAAGTCGGTGCGGTTGGCGATCCCCTCCACCTCGGCGAAGCCGGCGAACGGGAAGTCGTAGTCGATGTCCACAGTCCGCTTGGAGTAGTGGGACAGCTCCTCCTTGTCGTGCTCGCGGAGCTTCAGCATCTCCTTGCGTACGCCCAGGCCCAGCCACCAGTCGAGCCGGGCCTGGATCCAGCGGTCGTGCCACTCTTCGTCCGTGCCGGGCACGACGAAGAACTCCATCTCCATCTGCTCGAACTCGAGGTCGCGGAAGATGAAGTTGCCGGGGGTGATCTCGTTGCGGAAGGAGCGGCCGATCTGGGCGATGCCGAAGGGGAGCTTGCGGCGCATTGACGTGACGACGTTGTCGAAGTTGACGAACATCCCTTGCGCCGTCTCCGGTCGCAGGTAGGCGACGGAGGCGTCATCCTCCACCGGCCCGATGTAGGTCTTGAACATCAGGTTGAACATGCGGGCCTCTGTGAGCTCGCCGCCGCACTCGGGGCAGCGCACGCCGGACACGTCGACGGCCTGGCCCTGGCCGTGCGGGCTGTCGGCCGCGCGGTCCCCGGCCGCGAGATCGTCGGCGCGGAAGCGTCGCTTGCAGGACTTGCAGTCGACCAGGGGGTCGGCGAAGGTGTCGACGTGGCCGCTGGCCTCCCAGACGGCGGGGTTCATGACGATAGACGTCTCCAGGCCGACGATGTCGTCGCGCTCCTGGACCATGGCCCGCCACCAGTCCTGCTTGATGTTGTTCTTCAACTCGACGCCGAGGGGGCCGTAGTCCCAGAACCCGCCCAGGCCGCCGTAAATCTCGCTGCTCTGAAACACGAACCCCCTGCGCTTGCACAGGGAGACGAAGACGTCCATTGAGGGTCGGTCTGTCATTTAGTCACCGGAATAAACCCTTCATCGGGAGAACTACCCACCGATAGGCGGGATTAGATACGAAAGTAGCAGCTTCGAGGGCCAAAGTCAAAGCCAATCGCTTGACAATCATACTCGCCGACGACTAGTATCGGGCTGGCAGTTCACCCCCCCGAACGGACGGCAGTCAGTCAGCACGGAGGTGGGTCATGCGATTTCTCCTGGGGCTTCTTCTTGGCGCGGCGCTGGGCGTTAGCCTGGGTCTGCTGGTGGCACCCCAACCCGGCAGCGAGACTCGAAGGGCACTGCGAGACCGGATGCAGCGCCAGGGCGAGGACGAGGAGGAGGCCTAGGCCTCAAGCTTGTCGGCCCAGGACGCTCCCCAGGCCGCGCAGAAGCTACTCATCGTCATCGCATCCGATTCGGACGCGGACACGCTCATCCAGAAGCTGGTCCAGCGGGGTTACCCCGCGACCAAGGTCAGCAGCACCGGCGGCTTCCTGCGGAAGGGTAGCGCCACGATCTTCTCCGGCGTGGACACCGACGACGTAGACAACGTCGTCGCCATCATCCGGCACGAGTGCCAGGCGCGTACGGAGTTCCTGCCGGCGCAGGCGTTGCCCTTCCCGGAGAGCATCTACCCGGCGGAGCCGGTGGAAGTGCGGACCGGCGGCGCGATCGTGTTCGTGGTGCCGGTGGAGCGGCTCGAGAAGACGTAGCCCGCGTCAGGAAGCGATAAACAGCGGCGCCAGCACCAGGGTGACGGTGCTCAGCAGCTTGACCAGCACGTGCAGCGAGGGGCCGGCCGTGTCCTTGTAGGGATCGCCCACCGTGTCGCCGACAACGGCCGCCTTGTGGGCCTCGGTCCCCTTGCCCAGAGTCTCCAGCTTGCCCGGGGTGTCCGTGGGCACCTGCAGCATCCCTGCCTCGATGTACTTCTTGGCGTTGTCCCAGGCGCCGCCGACGTTGTTGAAGAACGTGGCCAGGATGATGCCGCCGATGGTGCCGATCATCAGCATGCCAGACACAGCCAGCCAGCCCGCAGAGTCCGGATAGACCTCGCCCCCGACGACGACGTCAGTGTCTCGCACGAACCGGAAGATAAGACCTACGGCGACCGGCATGCCGACGGCCAGGATACCCGGCGCGATCATCTCGCGCAGGGCGGCGCGGGCGGTGATGTCGACGGCGCGGCCGTAGTCCGGGCGAGAGGTGCCGGCCATGATGCCGGGGTCCTCGCGGAACTGGCGGCGCACTTCCTCGATGATCTTGCCGGCGGCCGAGCCGACCGCGCGGATCGCCAGGCTGGAGAACAGGAACACCAGCATCACGCCCATCAGCCCACCCACGAACACCTCCACGGTGGACAGGTCGATCGGCAGCTCCTGGGTCAGCGGGATGTCCAGGCGCTCCTTGACCTTGTCCAGGTAGGCGCTGAACAGCAGGAAGGCGGCCAGGCCGGCGGAGGCGACGGCGTAGCCCTTGGTAAGGGCCTTCGTCGTGTTGCCCACGGCGTCCAGCGAGTCGGTGATGTGACGAGCGCTCTCAGGCGCTCCGGACATCTCCGTGATCCCCCCGGCGTTGTCCGTGATGGGCCCGAACGTGTCCATCGACAGGATATAGGCCGCCGACATCAGCATCGCCATAGTGGCGACGGCCGTGCCGAAGACGCCGGTGCTGAAGGCGGGCACGCCCGCGATGTCCGCCTCCGAGCCGAGGGCGAAAGAGGCGACGAGCGCCACACCGATCGTGATTGCCGTGGCCGCCGTCGTCTCCAGGCCGACGGCGGTGCCGATGATGATGTTCGTGGCCGGCCCCGTCCGGGAGGCCTCGGCGATCTCGCGCACGGGCCGCCAGGCGCCCGAAGTGTAGTACTGGGTGATGTACACGAAGACGATCCCGGTGCCGATGCCGACGAGGCCGCAGAAGAAGAACCAGTACCAGGAGTCGCCGAGCATTACCCGCGTGCAGATGAGAAGGCCTACAACCGACAGGGCGGACACGATGAAGTAGCCGTAGTTGAGCGGGCCCATGGGGTCTCCGCCCTCCTGGCGCCGGGCGAAGAAGGGGACGGCGGAGAGGCCGACCATGGCGGCCAGGATGCCGAAGGAGCGAAGAGCCAGGGGAAACATGACCCACTCCAGGTCGCCGGTCACCGTGTAGATGGCGACGCCCAGGATCATGGCGCCGATGTTCTCCGCCGACATCGACTCGAACAGGTCGGCGCCACGTCCGGCGCAATCGCCCACGTTGTCGCCCACGAGGTCGGCGACAACCGCAGCGTTGCGGGGGTCGTCCTCTGGTATTCCGGCCTCGACTTTCCCGACGAGGTCGGCGCCGACATCAGCCGCCTTCGTATAGATGCCGCCACCAAGCTGGGCGAACAGGGCCACGAAGCTTGCCCCGAAGGCGAAGCCCACAATTAGAAACGGCGTTATGGACTCCGGGTAGCCGAGGACCTCAGTGTAGACGAGGAAGATGCCTGAGACGCCGAGCAGGCTGAGCGCCACGACAAGGAAGCCGGAGACCGCGCCGCCGCGCAGGGAGACCGTGATCGCCTCGGCCAGGCTGCGGGTAGCGGCGGAGGCCGTGCGGCTGTTGGAGCGGACGGAGATGTACATGCCGATGTAGCCGGCGAGGGCGGAGGCGGACGCGCCAACCAGGAAGGCGATGCCGGTAAGGATGCCTTCCTCCCAGCGCCCTACCACCTTCTCGCCGTACTTCACCTCACCGCCCTCGCTGATGATCTCTTTGACGCCTTCGGAGACACCGCCCACGATGAGAACGAGGGCGGCGCCGGTTACCAGGGAGAGCACGGCTATCGTGCCGTACTGGCGGCGGAGGAAGGCCATTGCCCCTTCGAAGATCATGGCGGCGACGTCCTGCATTTCGTCCGTGCCGGCGTCACGGCGGAGGACGTCCCAGGCCAGCCAGAGTGCGTACAGTACGGCGGCAGCGCCGGCGGCAGGGACCATCCAGACTAGTTCCATATTTCACCAACCCTCCGACGCGTCAGTCTAGCAGGCGACAGACGCTGGTTCAACCGAAGCGCCCCGCGATAGGCGTTAGCGAGGGAATCGGGAGAAGTCGGGCTCTCGCCGCTCCAGGAAGGCGTTTTTGCCCTCGTCCGCCTCGCCGCTGGCGTAGAAGCCGGGCGCCAGCTCCTCCACCCAGTCGCGCTGGGCTTCGAGCAGGGGCTGGTAGACGGTCTTGAACGAGGCCTTGAGGATTTTCAGGCAGCTGGGGCTCTTCTGGAGCAGCTCCTGGCACCAGCGGTCCACCTCTTCGTCGAGCCGATCGAGGGGGACGACGGCGTTCACCAGCCCCATCTCCAGCGCCTCGGCCGCCGAGTACCTGCGGCAGAGCATCCAGATCTCTTTCGCCTTCTTGGCGCCGACGACGTGGGTCAGGTAGCCAACGAAGTAACCGGCGGCAGGGCTTCCCACCCTGGGCCCGACCTGCGCGAAGGTGGCGTTCTCCGAAGCGATCGTGAAGTCGCAGAAGTAGGCCAGGTGGTTGCCGCCGCCGATTGCGTAGCCGTTCACACGGGCGATGACCGGCTTCATGCAGTCCTCGATGCCCGAGTGCGGGTCCATGGGCGATGCCGGCGCGCCCTCGACCTGGACCTGCTGCAGCCAGCGCACGTCGCCGCCGGCGCAGAACGCCCGCTCGCCGGCGCCGGTGATGACGATGACGCCCACTTCGGGGTCGGCGCAGGCGTCGTCCACGGCGCTCTTCATCTCGGCGAGGGTATCTCCGGTGAAGGAGTTCATGACGTCTGGCCGGTTGATCGTGATCCAGGCGGCGCCGCGAACGCGGCCGTGCTTCTGGAATATGATGTCGCGGAAGTCGGTCATGGCGGGTCTCCTCGAGCGGTGGCAGAGGGGGATCGTGGTGCCCCCAGCGGGATTCGAACCCGCGATCTCCACCTTGAAAGGGTGGCGTCCTCGGCCGCTAGACTATGGGGGCAAGGCCTCGAGGGAATTCTACGAGATAGCAGGTGTGACTGACAAACCGGGCGCCGCGGTTCAGTCCTGGGCGGTGGGCGACGGCTGCGGCTTGGAGTCTATGACGTTCACGTAGAGCGCCCGCAGCTCTCCATCTTCGCCGCGGCTGCCCCAGACGAAGGCTCGAACGCCCACCTGCGCCGGGCGGGAGAGTACGGTCTGCTGGTCCGTGCGCACGGACACGGCGCCTATCTGCCACGTGCCCTCGCCGGTCTCTATCTCCCCGATGCGTCCGCGGACGATGACGAACCCGTCCGGACCCGGCTCAAGGGTAGTGCGTATCTCCTGGGCCACCAGCCTGTCGGCGCCCTTGCGAGCGCGAAGGCTCACCAGGCTGCCTGGGTCAGGCTCCTCAGCGCCCGCCGGCGGCGCCACCTCCAACCCACTGATAGTCCAGGTCTCGCCGTTACCCTTTTCGAACACGCCCTCGACGTCGATATCCTCTTCCACCAGCCGAGTGTCCAGGACGACGACCCGCCGCGCCAGGAGATCGCCCGTTTGCTCGACCGCCTCGACTCGGGCGCGGGCGCCCTGGGTCAGGTCGCCGGCGAGGGCGTCGATCGCCGTGCTCGGGGTCACAACGAACTCCTGACCACCGACCACCCAGACGTTGTTCACGCCGCCGGTCTGAGGCTGCTCCTCTAGCGTCCCTTCGAAAGCCAGCGGCGGGGGCTCGCCCTGAGCCAGGCCACCGTCGGCGCCGTCGACGCTGGAGGCCACGGCGTGGCCGTCCTCGGCGTCGACCTGTATCTCTACGTGGCCTCCCAGCTGGAGCCGCAGGCGCAGGAGGGTCTCGTCGGTAATCGCGATGCGCTGCCCGCCGATGACGACTTCGCCATCGCCGATCTCCTCCAGGGCGCCGGACACGGTGTAGCGGAGCTCCGGCTCGGTGTCGGCGGCGTTGACGCTAAGGGCCAGCAGGGTGCCGTCGGCGCCGCGGGCGGCGATGACTTTGACGCGCTGACCGGGCTCGATGCTGGTGTCGCCGAGGCTGCGCAGGTCCAGCACCACGGGCACGCCGCCCAGGAGCCAGGACCCGTCCTCCGTCTGCTCCGCCGTGCCGGAGATGTTGATGACGCCGGCCGCGACGTCCTGAGGGGTCACAGATCCCTCCCGGTAGGTCGCGCGCAGCTGGGCGTTGTGCAGGGTAGCCACGGCCTCGGCGTACTCATCCTGGGCCGACTCCTGGATGTCGCCCCAGACGCTGAGAAGCAGGTCCTCCTGCACGGCCGACTGGTCGTGCGCGCGGGCCAGGAGAGTGGCTTCCGACGGCTTGTCCTCGAGGATGCGGACGGCGCGGGCGTTTCTGTCCCGCATGGCAGTGAGAACGTTGGGCGGGATCTCCTTGCCGTCGCGCAGCATCTCCATGACCTCGTCGGTCCTCTCGTTCGACTGGTCAAGCAGGACCTCAGCCTTGCTGGTCTCATCGAATGTGAACCAGACCTGCACCTCCTCGCGGGCCAGCTTGACGCGATAGAGGGGGCTGTCCGGCAACGCATCCTCCGAGGCGTACAGGGTGCCGCCGCCCATCAGGACGAAGGCCAGGACCAGCGCGGCGGCAATAGCGACAGGCCGGAGCCAGGATGCGTTCAGGTTGAGGTTAAGGTTGAAGCGCGGCACGCGACCCTCGCGCAGGTCCTCGGCGTGGGCGCGGAACTCCTGCCAGGCAGCAGCCTGGACCCCCGGGCGCGGCTGCTGTCGCGGAGTCATGGCGATGCGTTGGGCCAGCAAGAGGTGCGTGCGCAGCTCGTCGGCGTGCTGGGGGTAGCGGGCGACGCAGTCCTCAAGGAGTTCCCCGTGGCCAAGCGCGGTGATGCACTCGTCGAGGATGGAGGCGAAGGTGCGGGGCATCAGCGGTCCTCCCCGGACATGATACGGCGCAGGGAGTTGAGCGCGCGGTGCTGCAGTGACTTGATCGCACCCTCGCTGCGCTTGAGGATGCGCGCGATCGAGGCGTTATCGAAGCCCTGGATGAACTTGAGGACGATCACCTGTCGCTGTTCCTCCGTGAGGTACTTCAAGGCGAGCTGGAGCTGGCCGCGGTCCAGGGCCCGCTCGGCCAGCGCCTGAGGGCTTATCTGGAGGGCGGCCAGCGGCTCCGTCAGATTCACCTCGCCGCGACGCTTTCGCCGGCGGTGCAGGTCCACCAGGCGGTTGCGGGCGATGCGGAACACCCAGGCGGAGAAGGGAGCCCCCTTGAACTGGTACTTCTGTATCGATTCCAGGACCTTCAGCATCACGTCGGAGGCGAGGTCCTCAGCGGTGTGTACCTCGCCGATGTGCAGGTAGGCGTAGTTGTATATCCTTGGGTAGTAGGTGGCGTAGATAGTGGCAAGCGCCTCTTCGTTCAGGGCCTGAGCGCGCTGCACCACCGCCCACTCCTGACGGATGTGGTCGTTGGGACTGCCGGCCGATTCTCGTTCGCTACCCGCCGGAAGGTCCCGGGGCTTGTCCACTAATCCTGACAAAGCTTGGGCGTACATGGCCACACAACCATTAGAGAAACGTGCGGCCAGCTAGCAAGGATACGGCTGTGGTTCACGACCTCTACTCGTCTTCTGGGAGCCCCAGGAGGGCGCGACGTTGCAGGTCGTAGCGCTCCTTGGCGCGGGCCTCCCGGTTCAGGATGGCCTTGAGCTTGGGCGGTTCCGGGCGCTCACCTTCCAGCAGAACACGGTGGAGGGCCTGAAGCTGAGCGTGCCAGGCCTCGTAGGCCTCGATGTACTCGCGGTTGTTGTCCGGCATGACTCTCACGAAAGCCCTGCAATAGTAACGGTTTCGGCGGGCATAAGGAAACCGCTGAGGATCGATCCGGACGCTTCCCGCCCGCCCCCGATGGTTGGGCTTGACGGCTTACAGCCAGCGAGAGCGGATGTCGCCATCGATGACGATGTCGACGACGCGGGGCTCGTTCGCCGACTGGGCCTCCCGCAGGGCGTCGCCGATCTCGTCCGGCTGCTCGACCCGCACTCCCTTCACCCCGAACGAGGCGGCGATGTGCGAATAGTCGAGCTTTGGTTCGGTCAGGTCCATGGCCACGAACTCGCGGCCGGAAGCGCCCTCGCCCAGGTACTCCAGCATGTTCAGTTTCAGTATCCGGTAGGAGGCGTTGTTGGCGATGATCCAGGTCACCGGGATCTTGTGGTGGGCGGCCGTCCACAGCGCCTGGATAGTGTACAGGGCGGCGCCGTCGCCGATGACCGAGAGCACGGGCCGGTCCGGTCGCGCCAGCTTGATGCCGATTGGGTTGGGCATGCCGGGCCCGAGGCCGCCGCCGGTGGCGCGGTAGTGGCTGCCCGGTTCGGACATGCGGACGTGGCGCATGAGGTGGCCGCCGGCGGTGATCGATTCGTCGAAGAGGACGGTGTCCGGCGCCATGGCCTCGGCGACCTCCTTGGCCATGCGGGCCGGCGAGATGGGGACGTTGTCCCACTTCCCCTGCGCTGAGGCGTCCATCGCCTGCATGAACGCCTCGGCCATCGATCGTGTCGCCTGGGTGCGGCGCTCCGCCGCCTCCTTGTGGGCGGGCGAGAGGTGCTTCTGGAGCGCGGCCATCAGGTCGGTGATGGCCAGCCTGGGATCGGCCACGATGCCGTGCTGGGCCGGCCAGCTCTTGGAGATCTCCCAGGGGTCGAGGTCGATGTGGATCAGGGTGCTCTGCGGCGGGAAGGGTGACTCCTTCAAAGGAAACAGGACCGTGAGCACCGGTGTGCCGATGGACAGGACGACGTCCGCGGCCGAGAGCTGGCCCTTGAGCATCGGCTCGGCGACGAGGTTCAGGAGGCCGGCGTAGAGCGGGTGGTCCTCAGGGAAGGGCATCTCGGCGGCGAAGGAGGCGTGGACGCGGGCGCCCAGCGCCTCGGCCAGCCGGACGAGCTCCGGCACCGCGCCGGAGGTGGCGACGCCGTCGCCGCAGATGATGACCGGCGACTGCGCCGAGGCCAGTAGCTCGGCGACGCGCTCGATCGCCTCGGGGTCGGGCCGGACGCGAGTGTTGACGTAGGGGGTGGGCGTGATGTCCACGTCGCCCTCTTCGTCCATGACGTTGGTGGGGATAGACAGGAAGACGGGCGCGCGGGGCGGCTCCATCGCCACCTTGAAGGCGCGTCGCAGCATGCCGGGCACCTCCGCCGCGTCCTCCACGTTCAGCGCCCATTTCGTCACCGGTTCCGCCATCTTGACGAGATCGCCGGCGAGGATCGGTTCCTGCGAGGCGCCGCGCTGAGGGTGCTGCCCGGCGTAGACGACCATCGGCGTGCGCGTCCGGTACGAGTTGTAGAGCATGCCCATCGCGTTCCCCAGGCCGGGGTTGATGTGCAGCTGGAGAAAGGACGGGCGGCCGCTGGCCCGCGCGTAACCATCGGCGACGCCGGTGGCCACCGATTCGTGCAGGGAGAGGATGTACTGAAGCTGGGGATACTCCTGGAGGGCGTCCATGAACGCTTGCTCCGTGGTGCCGGGGTTGCCGAAGACGTGGCTGACGCCGTCGGCGACGAGCTGGTCGAGGAGGGCGTAGCGGCCGCTGAGGGTGGGCATGGAGAGCGCTCCTTTCGAGGGGAAGGATACCGCAGGCGGAGCGGTCAGCGCACGCGCGGCGTTGACAGCCGCCGGGCGGGGTGATAGAGGGATAGCATGCGCGAGAACAAGGTCAGGCGGCTGTGGCAAGAGGGCAAGCCGGCGTTCGGTGGCTGGCTGACGATAGGGAGCTCGTTCTCGGCGGAGGTCATCGCCCACCAGGAGATCGACTGGCTGTGCGTCGACATGCAGCACGGGATCATCGACTACGACGCCGCTGTGACGATGCTGCAGGCGATATCGACGACGGACACGACGCCGATCGTGCGCGTGCCCTGGAACGAGCCGGGGATCATCATGAAGGCGCTCGACGCCGGCGCCTACGGCATCATCGTTCCTCTGGTGAACGACCGCTCGCAGGCCGAGGCGGCTGTGTCGGCCTGCCGCTACCCGCCGCTGGGGGCGCGCAGCTACGGGCCGGCGCGGGCCGTGTACTACGCCGGCGCCGACTACTTCGCGAACGCGAACGACGAGCTCCTGTGCATCGCCCAGATCGAGACCGTGGAGGCGCTGGATAACATCGACGAGATCGTCGCGGTGGCGGGGATCGACGCCGTGTACATCGGGCCGCAGGACCTGACGATATCGCTGGGTCTGCAGCCCCAGCTGGACGGCGAGGCGCCCGAGTATGTTGAGGCGCGCGCTCGCGTCGTGGAGGCGTGCCGGGCGAACGGGGTGATCGCCGGCGTGCACTCGACGCCGCAGACCGCGCAGAAGCGCATCGAAGAGGGGTTCCGGATGGTGCTGGCCACGATGGACCTGCGCTCGCTGACGCGCGCGGCGGCGGAGGACGTGCGAACGGCGCGCGGGGGCTAGCGGCGGTCACACGCGAAAGGGCGAGGCCTCGCGGCCCCGCCCCTGGTCCTGCCGATTTGGTGGCGCATACGGGATTCGAACCCGTGATCTCCGCCTTGAGAGGGCGGCGTCCTGGGCCGCTAGACGAATGCGCCAGAGCTGGCTGCGGGACTAGGATTCGAACCTAGACTAACTGATTCAGAGTCAGTCGTGCTACCATTACACAATCCCGCAAACCAGGGCGATTGTATCAAAGGGGATTCGGCGCTAGCAAACATCTGGCCCGCCAGCAATCGCCCTCCGCGTCCCGATATCGAGATAGTTGACAACTGATGCTAGAATTCCTATAGTATAGCGAGCGCTCGCTATGGGGGTGCGGAGGCGCATTTCATGCCCAAGCTAAAGCCGGAAGAGATAGAGAGCCGGCGTCAAGAGATTATTGACGCAGCGCGCGCCTGCTTCCTGCGCAACGGCTTCCACCAGACCACCACCGATGAGATATGCCGTGAGGCTTCCATCACGCCCGGCGGCCTGTATCACTACTTCGGAAGCAAAGAGGAGATCATAAGCGCCGTCATCGAGGACGCGGCCCGCCTCACCGTCCAGAACCTGAAAGCCACCACCGAGGCCTCCGGCGATCTGCGCTCCGCCGTCCAGGCCCTGGCGACGCTGTTCTTCGAGTGGGCGCGTGACCCCGAGATGGACAACGTGACGCGGCTGGACATGGAGATCTGGACCGAGACGTTGCGCAACGACGCCCTGGCGGAGAAGACGCGGCAGGGCCGATCGCTGCGGCGAGAATGGCTGGAGTCCGTGATCCGGCAGGCGAAGAAGGACGGGCTCTATCGCCCGGAGGTCGATCCCAAAGGGCTATCGAACCTGATCATGGCGATCTTCGATGGCATCCGCCTGGGCAGGCTGTTGTGGCAGGATGACTTCGACGTGGAAGGGGCTCTGCGCACGCTGATCCTGATGCAATCGGGCCGGCTGACCGCCAACGGCGTTAAGATGGAGATGGAGATTCCGCCTCCTGCGATGCCGCAGAAACGAGTGGCCAGCTCCCGCTAGGAGAGAAAGAGTACGGCCCGGGCCGGGGAACCCTCCCTTTGGGCGCGAACGGCCCGGGCCGACGACGATTCGAGACCGCCGTGGATTGAAGCCACGGCGGTCTCCGGCGTCTCAGGGGCAAGGGGTAAGCCCTGTGTGGGGTGCGGCAACCTCTTGTTTCGAGACGCCCGTTTGGTTCCAACCCCGGATCCCGCGCAGGCCACTGACACGAGACCATTTACGAACGACAACTTATGAATGACGCTTGGGGTTGGAAGCTGTTTACATGTTGTCGAAATCATTGCATCGATATCAGGTAATTGAAATCATGCGTATTGTAGGCCACACACGGACGCCGTCAAGAGATTTGAGGGGAATAGCGCGTATTATATAGCGAGCGCTCATAATACCGAGGGAGCGCTCACTATACCGAGAAAGCGCTCGCTATGGGCCGCGAGCCCGCAGCGCTTCTAGCCTCCGCAGTGCGGACTCCAATCGCTCCCGACAGCGCTCGCGACCGAGAAGCTCCATCGTCTCGAACAGGGGTGGGGCCGCGGTCCTGCCGGTCACGGCCACGCGGATGACGCCGAACAGGTCGCCCGCCTTTAGCCCCAGCGCATCGGCCAGCGGCCGGATCACCGCCTCCAGCGATTCGTGGTCCCAGGCGTCCGGTTCGCGTACCGCCTCGAGGACCGCTTCCAGCGCCCGCGCGGCCGTGGCCTCGTCCAGCTTCTTGCCGATCAGCGTCTCCGTGTCGTAGGTCAGCTCGCCGTCCAGGAAAAAGAAGGCGGCCATGCCCACGGCATCGCGCAGTAGCTTGATGCGCTCCCGGATCAGGGGCACGACGCGCGCCAGCAGCTCGCGATCGACCGGCGAGCCGATCTCGTTCTCGAGGTAAGGAGCGATGCGTTCGGCCAGTTCGGCGTCCGAGAGCTTCTCGCGGATGTAAACGCCGTTCATCCACTCCAGCTTGTCGAAGTTGAACACGGCGGGGTTGGCCAGCACGCGGTCGAGGCTGAAGTGCCGGACGAAGGTCTGGCGGTCGATGATCTCGGTGTGGTCGTCCAGCGACCAGCCCAGCAGGCCCAGGAAGTTGAACAGCGCCTCGGGCAGGTAGCCGCTGTCGCGGAGGTCGAGGACGGAGGCGTCGCCGTGACGCTTGGAGAGCTTGGAGCGGTCGGCGCCCAGGATGACCGGCAGGTGCGCGAACAGCGGCCGCTGCCAGCCGAAGGCGCCATACAGGAGGACGTGGCGCGGCGTGCTGGATACCCACTCGTCGCCGCGCAGGACGTGCGTGATCTCCATCAGGTGATCGTCGACGACGTTGGCCAGGTGGTAGACCGGGAAGCCGTCCGACTTCAGCAGCACGAAGTCGTCCAGCGTCTCGTTCTCGAAGGTGATGTCACCGCGGATCAGGTCGTGGATCGCGGTTTGACCTTCGAGCGGGGTCTTGAAGCGGACGACGCTCGGCTCGCCCGCCGATTCTCGTTCGCGGCGCTGATCGGCGGTGAGATCGCGGCAGTGACGGTCGTACTTCGGGGGGAGCTTGCGGGCCTGCATATCCTTGCGCACACCGTCCAGGCGCTCCGCCGAGCAGTAGCAGCGATAGGCGTGGCCGCCTGCGATGAGCTGCTCGACGTGGCGGTGGTAGGTCTCGGTGCGGCGGGACTGGACGTACGGCCCGTAATCGCCGATGTCGCGGGACGTATCGGCCGGGTCGGGGCCTTCGTCGAAGTCCAGCCCGAGCCAGGAGAGGGAGTCGAAGATCGCCCGCTCGGCGCCCTCCATGTAGCGGGCCTGGTCGGTGTCCTCCAGCCGGACGATGAACGATCCGCCTTCGTGGCGGGCGAACAGCCAGTTGAACAGGGCGGTGCGTATGTTGCCGACGTGGGGAATGCCGGTGGGGGAGGGGGCGTAGCGGACGCGAACGGACATGCGTGGCCCATTCTAGCAAGAACCCCGTGCCTTGAACCAACGCGGGGCAGCGGCTAACGTGTAGGCGTCATGGAAGGCGTGCTGGAGGTCAACCCGGAGCGCATCGAGACGGTGGCCGCGAACGGCCTGGAGCTCCCGTACGTGGAGATGGAGCGCGGGGAGCCGGCGCTCAAGCTCATCCACGGCGGCGAGGACTACTGGTACTACAAGACGCTGCCCCTGCGCGGCTACGGTGCCGTCCTGGCCCGCTACGCGCGCGAGCTGATGTCGGAAGGCCACAAGCCGCTGCTGGTGCGGTTCCAGCCGGGGCCGAACTTCAGCACATCGAAGCACTGGGACCGGCTGTTCATCTACGCCACCGGCGTGACCCCTATCGGGGCGGGCAAGAAGTAGCGCTCCTTCACCAATCGGAGCCGCTCGCACTTCGACAGGCTCAGCACGAGCGGTTCGTCATGGCGCTCCCCGGCGTAACGCTAACGCCTGGCTCGCCTCACAGCCTCTTCCAGGTCCGGCGGCAGCGGCGACTCGAACTCCACGCGGCGGCCGCTGGCGGGAAGGTCGAAGGCGAGCCGCGCCGCGTGCAGGAACTGCCGGCCGACGATGTCCGAGCGCTTGCCGTAGACGGCGTCGCCGACGACCGGGTGGCCGATGGCGGCCAGGTGGACGCGGATCTGGTGGGTGCGCCCGGTCACGGGCTTCGCCTCCAGGAGCGCGTATTTCCCCAGCGCTTCTATCACCTTGTAGCGCGTCTCGGCGTCGCGGCCGCCGGCGACGACGGCCATCTTCTTGCGGTTCTTGGGGTGACGGCCTACCGGCGCCTCGATGATCCCCTGCGCGGGCGCAGGCACGCCTTCGACCAGCGCCAGGTACGTCTTGTCGACGGTGCGGTCCTTGAGCTGGCGGGTGAGGCTCTCGCGCGCCCGCTCGCTCCTGGCGACGACCAGCAGCCCGGAGCTGTCCTTGTCCAGCCGGTGGACGATGCCCGGCCGCATCGTGTCGCGCAGCTCGGCCAGCTCCGGCGCTATCGTCAGGAGGGCGTTGACCAGGGTGCCACCGGGGTGGCCGGGAGCGGGGTGCACGGTCAGGCCGGCGGGCTTGTCGACGACGATGATGTCGTCGTCGCGGTAGACGATGGCCAGGGGGATGGTCTCGGCGGCTGGGGGCGTCTCGGCGACTTCGTCGAACGCCGCCTCCACGAGGGCGCCCGCCTCCAGCGCGTGTGAGGGGCGCTCGCGGCGGCCGTCGACTGTGACGAGCCCGCCATCGATGAGACGGCGGGCGTGGCTGCGCGACAGGTCAGGCGCCAGGCGGGCGAGGAAGACGTCGAGCCGTTCGCCGCCCCTATCCGCCGTCAGGCGCAGCGTCTTCACGATCCGGTTCGGGCGGGGAGCGGTCGGCGAAGAGGATGTAGCCGAGCAGAAGGGTGACGATGCCGATGCTTATGGCCGAGTCCGCCACGTTGAAGGATGGCCACCAGCGGAAGTCGATGAAGTCGGTGACCTCGCCGACGCGCACGCGGTCGATGAGGTTGCCGAGCGCCCCGCCGAGCATGAGGCCGATGGCGATGGGCGCGACGATGTGGTCGAAGGGCGGGTAGCGGTAGTACAGGTAGATGGCGGCGAGGCCGACGGCGGCCGTAATGATGAGGAATCCGGTCTGACCCTGCAGGATGCCGAAGGCGGCGCCCGTGTTGGTCACGTGGCTCAGCCGCAGCGGCCAGTCCTCGGGCCAGGCCTCGCCGCGGGCCAGGGTCGCGCGCACGATCGCCTTCGTGGCCTGGTCGAGAGCGACGACGAGCAGCGCCGCGCCGAGGAAGACGGACCGGCGGAGGCGCGGCGGGGCCTGGCCTCGAGCCGGCGCGATGGGGTTGGTTGCCTCGGCAGTGCTCATCGGCTTCGATGATAGCACGGAGCGCTGGGCAGAGGCCGCGGCCACAGGTACGCATAGGTTTGACGGCAGGTATAAGCGGTTGCTATTCTCGCTGTGACGACATCGATAGGAAAGGCGTCACCACTTGGCCTTCGATCTGCTTTCGCGTCGCTCCAAGGACCGCGACAAGTACGGCGACCGGCTGCCGCCGGGGCAGAAGGTCGTCCAGGACTGGCCCGTCCTCACCTACGGCGGCACGCCCAACATCGATCTCAAGGGCTGGCGCTTCCGCGTCTCCGGCGCGGTCGACCGCGAGGTGGAGTTCACGTGGGACGAGTTCACGGCCCTGCCGTCTGCGACGGTGAAGTGCGACATCCACTGCGTGACCAGCTGGAGCCGCTTCGACAACGAGTTCGAGGGCGTGCCGTTCCAGGAGCTGCTGAAGCACTTCCAGCCCCTGCCGGAGGCTGGGGCTGTCATGGTCCACAGCTACGGCGGCTACACGACGAACGTGCTGCTGTCCGACCTGACGCAGCCGAACGTGATGCTGGCCTACAACCACGACGGTAAGCCACTCACGCCCACGCATGGGGGGCCGCTGCGGCTCCTTGTGCCGCACCTCTACTTCTGGAAGAGCGCGAAGTGGGCGCGGGGCCTGGAGTTCATCGAGAAGGACCGGCCGGGGTTCTGGGAGATGTACGGCTACCACATGCGGGGCGACCCCTGGAAATCGGAGCGCTACTCGTGACGACGGCCACACAGGATCCCCTCCGCCTCGACGACCCGATCAACGTCGCCATACTCGCGGTGTCCGAGGACAAGCTCGAAGGGTTCCAGCGCGATCCCATCGGCGAGATCTCGCGCCGCTCCAGGGTGGAGGTAGACACCGTCATCGAGCGCGTGCGCGGGCTGCTGGAGGCCGGCACGATCCGCCGCGTCCGTCAGACGCTGCTCTCCACGAACCTGGCGCGAGGGGCGCTCGTCGCCTGGCGGGTCCCGCAGGAGGGGTTGCAGGCGGCGTTCGACTTCATGTTCCGCGAGGACCCGTTTAGCGGCCACGTAGTCATCCGAACGACCGATGGCGAGTCGGCAGGCTCTAGCTACAGGCTGTGGACGACGCTCAAAGTGCCGCAGGGGTTCTCGCTCGAAAAGCACTGCGACTACCTCAAGGAGCGCACCGGGGCGGAGGTGTACCGCCCCATGCCGGCGAAGGCGCTGTTCGTCCTCGGCGTCGGGCACACGCGCCGGCGGGGGATGGAGCCGGGCAGCAAGTCGGACCAGCCGGCGGATGTCACCCGCACGCGGCTGATCGAGCTGAGCGAGCTGGAGTGGCGAGTGCTGGTGGCGTTGAAGCGGGAGTTCGCGGCGGCGGAGATCGTTGCGGACATCTGGCGCCCCCGCGCCGCGGAGGCGGGTCTGCCCCTCGACCGGTTCTACGAGATCGCGGAGGGGCTACAGACTCGCGGGGTCATCGGCCGGTTCTCCACGTTTCTCGAGCACGTGAAGCCCGTCGCCGATGGCCAGCGGGTGACCCGCTACAACGCGCTGTTCCACTGGGCCGTGCCGCCGGGCCGCGAACTCGAGGCCGGGCGTGAGGTTGGGCGGCATCACATCCTCACTCACTGTTACTGGCGGGAGGCCGGGCCGGAGTTCCGCAACGTCAACGTGATGGCCGTGGCCCACGGGACGGAGAAGGAGCGGCTGCTGCAGCACAAGGCAGCGATCGACCGCCACCTGGAGTCCGCCGGCATCCCTTACGACTACACGAACGTGTTCTGGGGAGGCCGCAGCGAGATCAAGCCCTCGGAAATCTCGCCCATCGCCTATCGCGAGTGGTGCGAGCGGGTGGGGCTGGACGCCGACTCGATGCGGCCAGACGGGCGCCCGTCCGGGCGGGCCTGAGCGCGCGATGAGCGGCTACGGCAAGGACCGGCCCGCCGACGACACGCCGTTCGAGCGGATGCGCTTCTACTTGCGGGAGATCGGCCAGGGGCCGAAGGCCGCGCGCGACCTGACGCGAGAGGAGGCGCGGGACGCGATGGACCTGATCCTGCGCGGCGAGGCGCAGCCCAGCCAGACCGGCGGCTTCTTGCTGGTCGAGCGGTTCAAGGGCGAGTCGGCGGAAGAGCTGCTGGGTTTCGCGGACGCCGTCCGTGCCCGCGCCCACCGCATCGCGCCGAAAGCCGAAGGGCTGCTGGACATCGGCAGCCCCTACGACGGCCGCAAGCGCAATCTCGTGATCAGCCCGGCGGCCAGCATCGTGGCCTGCGCGGCCGGGGTGCCCATCGTCATGCACGGCGAGAAGGACATCGGCCCCAAGCACGGCGTGCCCGTCGGCGACGTGCTGGAGGCGATGGGCGTGGACGTGGACGCCGACCCAGCGGAGGTCGAGAGGTCGATCGAAGAGGACGGCTTCGGGTACATGCGCTCGTCGCGCTTCGTGCCGGAGGTGTTTGCGCTCAAGGGCATCCGGGAAGAGATAGCGCTGCGCAGCAACCTCAACACCATCGAGAAGCTGTACAACCTGGCCGGAGCGTCCTACAGCCTCATCGGGCTGACGCACCTGCCGTACCTGGAGAAGATGATGGAAGCGGTGAAGGGGATGGGGTTCCGCCGCTTCATGATCCTGCAGGGGATCGAGGGGAACGAGGACGCGGCCACCTCGCGGCCCTGCCGGGTATTCGAGTGGTCGGGCGGGGACGTCGAGGAGTACCGGCTGGACCCCAAAGATTACGACCTGACGCCGGCATCGCCGGAGGACCTGGCCGGCGGCGACGCCGCGCACAGCGCCGAGACGGCGCTCGCGGTGTTCGCGGGCGCGCCGGGCCCGCAGCGCGACCTCGTCTGCTACAACGCCGCCATCCGGCTCTACCTCGCCGAACGGGCGCGGGACATCGCCGAAGGGATGGCGAAGGCGCGAGAAGCGGTCGATTCCGGCGCGGCAAAGGATAAGCTGGAGTCGCTGCGAGCGCGAGCACGTTCCGAAGGGCGCCCGCGCGGGCGAGCCAGTAGCGCTGTTTGACGCGGCCCTGGGTCGCTCGTAGAATTGGCGCGATGGACGATTACGGTCTAGACCTGGATGAGGTGGGTCGGGTCATAGACAAGGCCGAAGTCCTGGTTGTGCGATTCGCCATCCTGGACAAACGGCTCCTGATCGACGCCCGGACGAGCGAGGGTGAGGGCCCGATCATCGCCGTCGTACCCAAGGCAACCTCCGTCGAAGACCGGTTTAAGGCGCTCAAAAAGATGCGGCCGCGCATGCCGCTGCCCGAGAAGATCATGTCGTTCATGTGGCCGCGTCAGCTGGAGACGTTTCGCGCCTCCGGCCTCCAGGACAAGATCGAGGGCCGGCTGGTGAGCCTGGGCGGCGAAGAGATGATCGAGGCCTGCCGGTCAGCGTTCGACGAGCTGGAGCGGGAGGAGAAGGCGGAGGTGGTGGCCGCTATCCGGGGCAGCGAGAGCTACCAGTCGCTGTGGGAGCGGCCCGGCTAGGCCGGACCGAGGACGGGCGCAGGGGCCGCCGCCCCGCAATCGTCGGGCGGCCCTCTCTTGAACCGTGAAGACTATCGATCTCAGGAGCGACACCGTCACTCTGCCGCCGCCGGAGATGCGCGAGGCTATCGCCACGGCGGAGCTGGGCGACGACGTCTTCCGCGACGACCCAACGGTGAACCGCCTGCAGGCGATGGCCGCCGATATCCTGGGCAAAGAGGCGGCGCTCCTCACCACCAGCGGAACTCAGAGCAACCTGACGGCGCTGCTCTCGCACTGCCGGCGCGGCGACGAGGTCATCATCGGCGACGGTTCGCACATACTCCACCACGAGGGCGGTGGCGCGTTCGCGCTGGGCGGCCTGGGCCTGCGCGCCGTGCGAAACGACGAGCAGGGACGGCTGGACCTCGACGAGGCCAGGGCGGCGATTCGCAGCCGTGACATCCACTTCCCGCCCACGGGGCTCATCTGCATGGAGAACACCCACAATCACTGCGGCGGCACCGTCCTGAGCGAGGAGGACCTGGCGGCTGTGCGCGCGCTGGCCGACGAGCACGGCTTGCCCGTCCACCTTGACGGCGCGCGCATCTTCAATGCGGCGGTCGCGCTGGGGGTGCCGGCGTCGCAGTTGGCGCGGCACGCGGACTCCGTGTCCGTAAGCCTGTGCAAGGGACTGTCCTGCCCGGTGGGCTCGCTATTGTGTGGCAGCAGGGAGTTCATCCGGGAGGCGCGGCGTTACCGCAAGATGCTGGGCGGCGGGATGCGGCAGGCGGGGATCATCGCGGCAGCGGGGATATACGCGCTGGAGAACATGATAGATCGCCTGGCCGAAGACCACGAAAACGCCCGCGTGCTGGCCGAAGGTCTGGCCGCCATCCCCGGCATCACCCTTTCGCCGCCGCCGCAGAGCAACCTGGTCTTCTTCACGGCGGAGGGCTGGAACCTGACAGAGATGGCGCGCCGGCTGGGTGATCAGGGCGTCCTCTGCCTAGATGAGAGCGGCCGTGTTCGCATGGTCACGCACTACGGGATCGAGCGTTCCGACGTTGAGGCGGCCGTGGAGCAGGTGCGGGCGCTGATGGCGTCCGGGGCCTGACGCTTGCGGCTCGCCCTTCTCTTCGTGCTGCTGGCGTTCGCTGCGGGCGCGGCCTGGGCCTGCGAGACCGAGAGCACAACCCTGTCCGGCGAGGCGGTCGTATCGGGTATCCCCTGGACGGCGCCGGAAGTGGCCCGCTACCGTCTCATGGACGGCGACGACGAGAAAGGGACGGGCGTCCTGCGGATCGAGCTGGAGGACGGCTCCTTTCGCTTCAGTCAGGAGTTCGAGAGCGACGAGTTTACGGACAGCGTCGTCGCCCTGGCCGACGCGGAGACGATGCGCCCGCGATCGGTCGAGCGCGTCATCGAGGGGCCGGACGGATCGCGGCGCTGGGAAGTGAGCTACGCCGCCGGCGCGGCGACTGTGGTGCAGCGAACGGAGGATGACCAGCGCCGGGACGAGCTGAACATCCCGGCCAACTCCTACGATAGCTGGACGGACATATTCCTGTGGCGAACGGTGGACTTTCGCGAAGGGTACGAGGCGACGTACGTGGATGTCCTGACGGCCGACCTGGCGAAGCCGCAGCTCATCTCGCAGACGATACGGGTGGCGCGCAAGGAAACGGTGGAGGTGCCGGCCGGTGAGTACGACGCCTGGCGAGTGGAGATAAGCTCTGACGACGGCGGGCAGACGGTCTGGTACGCGGATACGCCGGGGCGGGAGCTTGTCCGCTACGATAACGGGCGACTGGTGTTTGAGCTGCTGGCGACGGAATGACGCGAGAGGTCAGGGCTCTGGGGTGGGCGTACCGGAAGGCGACGCGGTGGGAGCGATCCCGAAGGGCGGCGAGTTGGCCGCGTTCTCAGTTCCGCCAACGTCAGCTATGAACTCGAAAAAGATGACGAACGACGCCAGCAGGATCAGTACCGGCCAGATTATCCGCAGTTGCACGAATTTCAGCATGCTCGGTCCCGGCTCCGGAGCCAGGCTTGCTCCAAAGCGTCTCCTGAATATAATAGGCTAGTTAAACCACCAAGACCATGTCTAGCGTTCTCGTAGTAACCCGCGACGCCGGCACAGGAGTGCTGGCAGAGCGTGCCCTCGCCGCCGGTGGTCACGACGTCGCCTCCGCCGAAAGCTCCGACGCTGCCGTCCGCCGCCTGTTCAGCGTCCGCGTCGATGCCGTGGTGGTGGACAGCTCCATCGGCGACGAGCAGGTCAGGGAGTTTTGCGGCTGGCTGCAAAGCAGCAGCTGGGCCTGCCCGGTCGTATTTCTGGCCGCCGCCGGCGCCCGCTGGCTCGCCGGTCAGCTCCCGGTCGACGCAGAGCGGGACGAGATCGTCGTCAAACCGTGCGAGGGCAAGGACATCCGCCACGCCGTCGAGAAAGCGGTTAGCGCATCCGGCGGGGCCCGGCCGGAGACGATCTCGATAGGCGATCTGTCGATCAGCACGAGCTCCCACGAGCTCCGTGGTAACGGCGAACCGGTCCAGCTGACGCCGACCGAGTTCCGGCTCATGTCGTATCTGGTCGAGCGACGCGGCAGCATCGTGCCTTCGGAGGAGCTGCTGGAAAAGGTGTGGGAGTTCTATCCCGGCACGGGGTCATCCGAGCTCGTGCGCTCGCACGTGCGTAACCTCAGGAGCAAGCTGCGGCTGGCGACCGGTGGCACGGAGCTGGTGCAGACGGTCCCACGGAGGGGCTATCGTCTCCTCTGATCCTGCCGGCGCGTTGACCTCCCGCCGGAGCACGCGCCGTCCCGCCAGGGCGGTCTGGGTCGTCGTCGTGGTGCTCGCCGTCATGGCGGCGGCGGGCTGCGATGGCGGGGGCGGCGACGAGACGCCGGAGTACAAGGGCATCGACGCGTCCGATCCGGCCTGCGTGTATGAGCTGACCGACGCCGATAGCGGCATGGTAACGGCCGGCAAGGAGTTCCCCACCGGCCTCTACCCCAGCGAGTACCGGGAGCTGGGATCGGGCCTCAGCATCACGCTGGTCGACCCGCTGGACGAATCGCGACCGCTGACGCTCACGGTACCGCAGTGCATCAAGGACGAGGCGTTGACGATCATCGAGGCGCGGCAGGAATCGAACCAGGAGCAGGAAGACGCCGGGATACCGTTCGATCAGCGAATCTTCGAGTAGGCGCGCGCGCTTCGCATATAATCGAAGCAGAGCGGCAGTAGCTTAGTGGTAAAGCTCCGGCCTTCCAAGCCGGTTACGGGGGTTCGATCCCCCCCTGCCGCTCCAGCGGGATATCCTTGCCGGGGTTGCGTAGACATGGTAGGATACCGACCAGTCGGTATGTTGTGAGCACTGGAGCGAGATAATGGTGACTTCGCAACCCAACGTCTTCATCCCCCTGGTTCAGGCCGACCCATACCCGATGTACGCCCGCCTGCGGGAACAGGACCCGATTCACTGGAGCCCCATCATGGAGTCGTGGGTCCTGACCCGCTACGACGACGTGGTCGGCGTGCTCACGGACACCGCGAGATTCTCGGCCGACCGCCGAAGCGCCCGTAATCGCTTCGCCGAGGAGCTGGCGAAGCGCGAGCAAGACTTCGGGCCGTTCGGCCGCACTCCGACGATGCTAACCTCCGACCCGCCGCTGCACACGCGTCTGCGCAAGCTGGTCAGCAAGGCGTTCACGCCGCGGATGGTGGAGCAGCTGCGGCCGCGCATCCAGGAGATCGTCGACGAGCTGCTGGAACAGGCCGCCGGCTCCGGCCAGGCGGACATCGTGCGCGACCTGGCCTACCCGTTGCCCGTCATCGTCATCGCGGAGATGCTGGGCGTCCCTCCGGAGGATCGCGGGCAGTTCAAGCGCTGGTCGGACGAGATCGTGGCGTCGCTGAACGGCCCGTTCGCCTCAGAGGAAGTGCTGAAGCAGGCGCAACAGAGCATCCAGGGGCTGGCGGAGTACGTCAGGGGCGTCATCGCCGAGAGACGCGCGGAGCCCAGGGACGACCTGATCAGCCGGCTCATCGACGCCGAGGAGCAGGGCCAGATCCTGAGCGAAGACGAGATGCTGGCCAGCATCATGCTGCTGCTGGTCGCCGGCAACGAGACGACGACGAACCTCATAGGGAACGGCACTCTCGCCCTGCTGCGTCACCCGGACCAGCTCCAGCGGCTCCAGGGGGAGCCCGACCTGATCCGCACGGCCGTGGAGGAGCTCCTGCGCTACGACAGCCCGGTGCAGACCACAGGCCGCGTCGCCAAAGAGGACCTGGCGGTGGCCGGCCAGGAGGTGGAGGAGGGGCAGGTGGTGTTAACGGTCCTGGGAGCGGCCAACCGCGACCCCGCTCAATTCGAGAACCCCGACGAGCTGGACCTCGGCCGGCAGCCCAACGAGCACGTCTCCCTCGGCGATGGCATCCACTTCTGTCTGGGCGCTCCGCTGGCCCGCGCCGAGGGGCAGATCGCCATCGGCGCGCTCATCCGGCGATTCCCGGAGCTGCGGCTGGCCCCGGGCAACCTTGAGTGGGGCGGCACGTTCATCCTGCGCGGGCTCAAGAGCCTCCCCGTCGCGCTCTGACGCCCCGCCGCCTGAGCCGGTCCGTCGGGGTGGACAGATTTCCAGCCCTGTGGCTATCATTAGCCATCGTCCCACGGTTCTGAGGCCGGACAAGCAGGAGGATACCGGTATGCGGCTGCACGACTATCTCGACTACCAGGCGCGAGAGAATCCTGACACGGACTTCGCGGTCCTGGGCGACCGCAAGATGAGCTACGCGGAGGCGGAGGCGGAGGCCAACCGCCTGGCCAACGCTTTGGCGGCATCCGGAATCGAGCCCGGCGATAGGATAGCGCTCCTATCGAAGAACAGTCTCGAATACCCCATCATCTTCTACGCCGCGTCCAAGGCCGGCGTTGTGCCGGTCCCTCTGAACTATCGGCTGGCCGCGCCGGAGTGGGCGTACATCACGAACGACGCCGGCGCCAAGCTGCTCATCTCTTCGGCGGCCTACGTGAGCGTTGTCGACGGCTTCCGCGACGACCTCGAGACCTGCGAGAAGTTCGTCGCCATCGACGCGGAAGGTCCCGAGGGCTGGGACGACTATCGCCAGTGGATCGGCGACCAGCCGGCCAGCGCACCGACCCGCACCGTGACCGAAGATCACGACGTCTACCAGATGTACACGAGCGGGACAACGGGCCGGCCCAAGGGCGCGGTGCTCACGCACGGAGCGGTGACGGCGCAGATCGGGCAGCTGCAGCTCGTCGTCAGAGGGGAGATTGGCGAACGCACGCTGGTCGTCGCGCCCATGTACCACGCGGCAGCGGCGATCACGCTGTTCATCACGGTAGCCGGCGGCGGTACGCTCTACGTCCAGGAGGACTTCAACCCGCTGGAGGTCGTACGCGCGCTGAGCGAGGAGCGGATCACGCAGACGACGCTGGTGCCGGCGATGATCCAGGCCTGCCTGGTGTTCGTGCCGGACGCTGGAGGACGAGACTACACACACCTGCGCCGGATAACCTACGGCGCGTCGCCGATAGCCGAAGAGACGCTGCGCAAGGCCGCCGACGTCTTCAAATGCGACTTCGCGCAGGGCTACGGCATGACCGAGACGACGGCGGTGCTGACGTATCTCCTCCCAACCGACCACGAGCGGGCGATGCGGGATAAGCCCGACCTGATCGCCTCCGCGGGACGGCCGATCGTGGGGACGGAGTTGCGCATCGTAGACGAGGACGACAACGATGTCCCCATAGGCGAGATCGGAGAGATCGTAGCCCGCGGCCCGCAACTCATGCGCGGGTACTGGAACCTGCCGGACGAGTCGGCAGAGGCGCTGCGCGGGGGCTGGATGCACACCGGCGACGCCGGCATCGTCGACGATGAGGGCTACGTGTACATCCAGGACCGGGTGAAGGACATGATCGTCTCCGGCGGCGAGAACATCTACCCGCGAGAAGTCGAGGAGGTGCTGTTCAAGCACCCCGCCGTCGCCGACGCGGCCGTCATCGGCGTGCCGCACGACCAGTGGGGGGAGACGGTGATGGCGATCATCGTCCTGCGCGACGGCCAGACCGCCACCGAGGAAGAGATCATGGAATTCTGTCGCGACAAGCTAGGCGGCTACAAGCGGCCTCGCACCGTCAGCTTCATCAACACCCTGCCCCGAAACCCGACCGGCAAGGTGCTCAAGCGCCAGCTGCGCGAGCCGTACTGGGAGGGTCAGAAGCGGCGCGTGGCCGGCTCCTAGCCGTCCACCCCCGCGGAAGGAGATGCGCAATGTCTGACTACACCGACCTCATGTACGAGGTGGAGGACGGGATCGCGACGGTTACCCTGAACCGGCCGGACCGCCTGAACGCGATCACGGGCCCGATGCTGCAATCGTTCAGCAGGGCGTTCCGGGACGCCGACATCGACCGTGACGTTCGGGTGATCGTCCTGACCGGCGCGGGACGCGGGTTCTGTGCCGGGCTCGACATAAAGGACCAAATGTCCGGAAACGGCATTGGCGGCGGGGCGAACGCGCTGGCCAACACGCGATTCGACCTGGCCGGCAGCCCGCCGGTAGTCCTGCACTCAACCGACAAGCCCGTGCTGTGCGCGCTCAACGGGCCGGCGGCCGGCTACGGGCTGGACATCGCGCTGGGCTGCGACATCCGCATCGCCTCCCGAGGCGCGAAGCTGGCGGCGGTGTTCACCAAGCGGGGGATACTGCCGGAGAGCGGCGGCAGCTGGCTGCTGCCGCGTCTCGTGGGCTGGGGGAAGGCGGCCGAGATCGCGTTCCGGGGCCTGACCCTCAGCGCCGACGAGGCGCTGGACATGGGGTTGGTGAACCGCGTCGTCGAGCAGGATGAGCTCATGCCGGCCGTGCGAGAGATGGCCGCGGAGATCGCGGCCAACGCGCCCCTGGCCGTACAGGCCACGAAGCGCATGATGCGCCTGGGCCTGGAGGAGACGTTCGAGGCCAACGTGCACCACACCTTCATGCAGCTCCTGCCGCTGTTCCAGTCGGAGGACTTCCGCGAGGGGCTTCAGTCGTTCCTGGAGAAGCGGCCCGCCGAGTTCCACGGCCGCTAGCGCTTGGCCTCTGGATCGCGGCTCAGGGCATGACCGAACCTCAGGTCAGCGAGCTTATCGTTCGCGGCATCGTGGTCGGCGTGTTCGCGGAGAACTGCTGGATCGTCGGCTCGCGTCAGACCGGCGAGGCGATCGCGATCGACCCGGGTGACCAGCCCGAGGAGATCCTGGCGCTGGCCAGAGACATGGGCGTGGCGATCAAGGCCATCGCCAACTCGCACGCCCACATCGACCACATCATGGGCGTGCGCGGGGTCAAGGAGGCCACGGGCGCGAAGTTTCTCCTCCACGCGCAGGACCTGGAGATCGCCCGGGGGTCGGCCTCGGGCGCCGCTCGCATGCTCGGCATCGAAATGGAGCCTCCGCCGGAGCCCGACGCCTTTCTCTCGGACGGCGACGAGGTGGAGGTGGCGGGAGTGAAGCTGAAAGTGATCCACACCCCCGGCCACACGCCCGGCAGCCTATCGTTCTACACGGAGGGGATGCTGTTCAGCGGCGACACGCTGTTCCGCGGCTCCATCGGCCGGACGGACCTGCCAGGCGGCGACTACGGCCAGGAGATGGCCAGCATCGTCGACCGGTTGCTCACGCTGCCCGATGACACCGTCGTCCTGCCCGGCCACATGCAGGAGACGAAGATCGGCATCGAGAAGCAGGCGAACCCGTTCGTGCTGGAAGAGCTGGCGCGGCGGCGCTCTGAGTAGCCGGCCCTAGCCCAGGGCGCTCACGTAGAGGACGGCCTGCTCCAACGCCTGTTCGAACACCGGATCGTGCTCCAGGAGGTCCAGCTCGCCGCAGAGCAGCGCCTCCTCCGACGGTTCGTCCATGTGGACGACCCGGGAGTGTCCGGTGCCGTCGGGCATCTCCACGGCCACGACGACGCACGACCGGTCGTCTGCCTTTCGCGTCACCTGAAACGACGCGCCGTCCGACGCGCGCAGGCGCACCGAGTGCAGGTCGTCCCGTGGGTGGTTGGCGGCCGGCTGCAGATGGACGGCAACGGGCGTCCGGCCGCTCCGCAGGGTGAACCGGACACCCTCCTCGCCCGTCCGCTCGCTCCCGTCTTCGAACGTCCATCCCAACCTTGAGGCCAGCCAGCCGACGAGCAGCAGGCCTTCGGTCAGGTTTGCGGGCGCCCGTTCGGAGGCGATCTGCACGGTGACTCCGTCCAGCCTGGCCACGTATCCCCGGGCCGGCGGAGCGTCGAAGAACTGGGCGATCAGCTCTCGCCAGGCGGTGAGCCTCGACCAGTTGATGTCGGTCGCGGAAACGGCCTCCTCGCGGGCCAGGCGGTGAATGCCGGCGAGGGCGGCGGCGGCCCGCTGGGACGGGAACTGATCGGAGTCGACGATGAGCCTGTCGCAGTTGGCCAGGAGCTGGCCAAACAGGTGGCTCCCGAGGTCGGGCAGCCCCTGCCACCAGAGAAACACTGGCATGTCGGACACCAGTAGCGGCAGCACCGTCCCGTGGAGCTCATCGAGAACGGGGCCGGAGGCGCGCAATGTGATCTGCTCGCTGCAGACCTGCTTCCCGCCGGCGTGCGGGACCTGGCAGCGGGCCGAGATTGTGGCCTCAGGACCCTCCAGGGAGTGCCGGGGCTCGTTCACGATGACGATAGACCTGTTGGGGTGACGCCTTGAGGCCTGGGCGATCACTTCAGCTATCCGGTCAGCCGATCGCGGGTCCGTGACGTATGCGACCAGGGTTAGCGCCGACGCGCGGACGATTGGAGCGTCGCCGTCAGCGCCGGCGGCGGACATCCACAGGCCGGTGAGCGCGTGCTCGATCTCGGCGACGTCGACGGCGCGTACCTCGCCGGTCATGACCTGCTGCGGGCCTTCCGCGGCGTTCACCGGACTACAGCCTCCGCCACTTGCGCCCGTCGCGCTCGATAAAGTCGTCGGCTTCGGGCGGTCCCCAGGTCCCGGCCTCGTACGCGGCGACCTCGGCAACACCGGCCTCTTCCCAACCCTCAAGGACGGGCATGATTATCGCCCAGGCGGCCTCGACTTCGTCGCTGCGGGTGTAGAGGGTGGCGTCGCCGAGCATGGCGTCCAGCAGCAGCCGCTCGTAGGCCTCTGGCGCGGCGACCCCGAAGGACGTGCCGTAGCGGAACTCCATCTCCACTGGCCGGATGCGGAGCTCCGACCCGGGGCCGGGCACCTTGGACCCAAACTTGAGCGATATTCCCTCGTCCGGCTGGATCGTGATGCTGAGCACGTTCGGCTCCAGACGTCCGCCGCTGGTGGGGAACAGCGCCAGCGGCGGCTGCCTGAAGACGATCGCGATCTCGGTCACGCGCTTGGGCAGGGCTTTGCCGGAGCGGATGTAGAAGGGCACGCCGGCCCAGCGCCAGTTGTCGATGAACAGCTTGATGGCCAGGTACGTCTCCGTGGTGGAGTCCAGCGCCACATCCTCTTCCTGCCGGTAACCGATGACCTTCTCGCCGGAGATGACGCCCGGGGCGTACTGGCCTCGGACGATGAAATCGGCGGCTGCCTGGGGCGGGATCGGGCGCAGGGCGCGAAGCACCTTCACCTTCTCGTCGCGCACGGCGTTGGGCTCGAACGTGGCCGGCGGCTCCATGGCTGCCAGCGACATCAGCTGCATGACGTGGTTCTGGACGATGTCGCGGATGACACCGGCGTTCTCATAGTAGGCGCCGCGCCCCTCGACACCGATGCTCTCGGCCACGGTAATCTGGACATGGTCCACGTAGCGGCGGTTCCATATCGGCTCGAAGATACCGTTGGCGAACCGGAACACGAGCAGGTTCTGGACCGTCTCCTTGCCGAGGTAGTGATCGATTCGATAGACCTGGGCCTCGTCGAAGACGGCGTTCAAGACCTGGTTCAGCTCGGCCGCGCTGTTGAGGTCGCGCCCGAACGGCTTCTCGACGATGATGCGGGTCCAGCCCTCCTGAGTAGACGCCAGTCCGGCCTCGCCGAGGCGCCGCGCGATCGTCGCGTAGGACTCGGGCGGAGTGGCCAGGTAGTACAGGCGATTGCGGTGGCCGGTCTCGCGATCCAGGTCTTCGAGCATCCGGGCCAGGTTCTCGTAGCCGGCCGGGTCATCGAACGACGACTGGCAGTAGTAGAGGTTGGAGGCGAACTCCTCCCAGAGGGCCGGCTGCAGAGGCTTCCCGCGCGAATGCCGGGAGATGGCCTCGCGCATCTCGTCGCGAAACTGCTCGTCCGTCTTGGGCCGGCGGGCAAACCCAACTACCGAGAAGCCGCCCGGCAGCAGCCCTTCCCGGGCCAGATCGTAGAGGGCCGGGACCAGCTTGCGGTGGGTTAGGTCGCCGCTGGCGCCGAAGATGACGAGCGTGCTGGGCTCCGGCGTGCGCGCGCCGCGCATGCCTTCGCGCAGAGGGTTGACGGCCGGACTCTGGGTTGTCATCTCTATCGGAGCGTCAGTCAGCGGCGCAGGGAGGGACGCCCTTCGCCGGCGGTCAGGATCGCCTGCCGCCGCGCTTCGATCCCCTCGATCAGATCGTTGAAGGACTTAGCGAAGATGCGCACGCCGTCGTCGAGGAGATGGTCGGTCACGGCGTCCATGTCGATACCGAATTCGCCCAGCGCGGCCAGGGAGCGCTCCGCCTCCTCGACGCCCTGCTCCAGCGTGGGCGCGACCTTGCCGTGGTCACGGAAGGCGTCCAGCGTTGCCGGAGGGATCGTGTTCACGGTATCGGGGCCAATGAGCGGTTCGATGTACATAACGTCGCTGTAGGCGGGGTTCTTGGTGCCGGTGCTGGCCCACAGCGGCCTCTGCACGCGCGCGCCCTTCTCGCGGAGCGACTGGAACCGCGGCTCGCCGAAGACCGACTTGAAGCGCGCGTAGGCGAGCCTGGCCTGGGCGACGGCGGCGCGGCCGAGCAGGGCCTGCATCTCCTTTCGCGCCGCCGCGTCCTCGGTCTCGTCGATCAGCGTTTGCAGCTTGCCGTCCACCAGCACGTCGACGCGGCTGAGGAAGAAGCTGGCGACCGAGCCGATGCGGGACAGGTCGCCGCCATTGGCCTCGGCGTAACGCTCCAGCCCGGCGATGTAGGCCCGCGCGGCCTGCTCGTAGGCCGCGAGCGAGAAGAGGAGGGTAACGTTGATGTTGATCCCCTCGCTGGTGAGCTGCTCGATGGCCGGCATGCCTTCGGGGGTCCCCGGCACCTTTATCATCACGTTGGGCCGGTCGACGGCGGCGAACAGGCGCCGCGCCTCGGCGATCGTCGCCTCCGTGTCGTGCGCGAGGTTGGGGGACACTTCCAGGCTCACGAAGCCGTCGGCGCCGGGATCGGAGTTGTACACCGGGCGGAACGCGTCCGTGGCCATCTGAATGTCCTCGACGGCCAACGCCTCGAAGACCTCCGCCGTGTCCTTTCCCTGCTCTACGAGAGCCCGTATCGCGTCGTCGTATTCGTCGCTATCGGAGATAGCCTTGTCGAAGTAGGTAGGGTTGGAAGTCTGGCCGCTGATGCCGTCCTCTTCGATGAGGCGCTTGAGCCGGCCCGACAAAGTCTGCGATCGCTGGATATAGTCCTGCCAGACGCTCTGGCCGTACCTCCGGAGCTCCTTGAGCGGGTTCGCGGGCATTCTGGCTCCTATCTCTGCATCTCCGCGCTGGCCGTCGAATCAAACCGCCATCGCGAAAGGACAGTCCTCACCTCCCATTATACAAGGGCGCAGCCAGCACCTTCAGAATCACGCCGAAGGCCTGGCGGCGACGTCGCCCATCATCTCCAGGTACCGTCTGACCATGACCAGCGCCGTCACGCCCTCGCCGGTGGCGCTGGCGAGCTGCTTGGTGCTGCCGACGCGCACGTCGCCGGCGGCGAACACTCCCGGCATCGACGTCTGGGAAGTGTTATCGGTGACGATGAACCCGCGGTCGTCGAGCTCGACCGCACCGGCGAGGAAGGCGGTGTTGGGCGTGAGGCCGATGTAGACGAAGACGGCGGCGGGATGCAACTCGACCTGCTCGCCGGTCTCGGTATTCTCGGCCAGGACCGTCTCGACCTTGCCGTCGCCCTTGAACGCGGCGACGCGGGTGTTGGTGAGGATGTTGAACTTGGTATGCGAGCGAACCTTCTCCTGGAGGAGGCGACTGGCGGTGAGCTCAGGAGCGGATTGTATCAGGGTCACGCGGTCGGTGAACTGCGACAGGAACAACCCCTCCTCCACGCCGGAGTTGCCGCCGCCGATGACCACCAGCTCCTTCGAGCCCTTATAGAACGGGCCGTCGCAGGTGGCGCAGAAATGGATGCCGGCGCCGATGAAGTCGTCCTCGCCGGGGACGTCGAGGCGGCGGTAGTCGGCGCCGGTGGCGATTATCGCCGCCCGCGAGCAGTACTCCTCGCCGGACTCTGTGCGAACCGACACGTGCTGGTCATCGCGCTCGACGGACTGGACGGCGACGGCGGGGAGCAACTCGACGCCGTAGCGCTTCGCCTGGCGGATGAAGCGCTCGGCCAGCTCCGCCCCGCGGATCCCCTCGTCGAAGCCGGGGTAGTTGTCGATGCGCTCGGTGACCCCGGCCTGGCCGCCGAGGCCGCTCTTCTCGATGACGAGCGAGTCGATCCCCTCGCGGGCGCCGTAGATCGCCGCCGTCAGCCCGGCCGGGCCGCCGCCGACGATTATCAGGTCGTAGAAGGTGCGCTCCGCCTTGAGCGAAAGCCCCAGCTGCTTTGCCAGCTCGCTGTTGGAGGGCTCGGACAGGATAGTACCGTCCGGGAAGATGATAGTGGGGATAATGCGCTTGCCGGCGTTCTTTTCCTGGACGAACTTCCCGGCGTCCTCGTCTTTGTCGATGTCTATCCAGTCGTAGGGAACGCGCATCTCCCCGAAGAACTGCTTGGAGCGGCGGCAGTCGGGACACCAGGGGGCGCCATAAACCTGGATGCGATCGCTCATGCGTTTCCCCTCTCTATCGGACCTTCGATTCGGCGGGCCTTCGATTCGGACGCACCGTATACCCTGTGGGGGTATACGGTGAAAGCGTCGGCGCGGTTTCCCCTACCAGCCGGGGAACTGGCGGACGCAGACGATCTCGCAATCGTGGCCGTGGATGCGCTCGGCTTCAGCGATGGCCTCTTCGACGGACCTCGTGGGGATGAAGCCGACGTGACGGGGCACGGCCGAGTCCTGCGCCCCAGCGACGAAGACCCTACCGGCGTGTTTCAGGCGCTTCAGCGGGTGGGTGGCCAGGATGGCGTGGATCGGGTGGTAGGCCACGCCGAAGCGGTAGCGCTCGATGAGCGCGGCGTCGTGGGCGTACTGGTCCTCGAAGCGCTCCGTGATCTCGTACGGGTCGAGCGTCTGCGGCAGGACCTCGCGCCAGGCCCGCTCGTGGGCGGGATGATGCTCGGTATCCCAGCGGTCGGGGCAGGGAGTGGCCATAATCACGGAGCAGCCGGGCTTGCCCAGCGCCTCGATGTAGCCGCCGAGGTAGCCGAGGCCGGACGACACCAGGGTGAGGAGCGGGTTCATCCCGGCGAAGGTGGCGTAGGGGCTCCAGTCGGGCAGGCCATACACGATGACGTCGGCGGGCGCCGCTTCGCTGCGGCGGGGCTTGAAGCGGCCGGACTGCACCTTCAGCGCCTCCGCCCGCGTGGCCGCGACGCTGCCGGCCCAGATGTGTCCAATTGTCGCGGGGTTGGCGAGGATCGTTTCGACCTTGAAGATGGGCCGGCCCAGCTTCGCCTCCACGAGCTCTCCCATCTCGTTGAGTACGTCGTGCATCCGGTTTTCGTGGACGGACATGGACATTCCGTCCGGGGTGTGCGTCCAGCGTATGGAGCGCCAGGTGGAGAGGCCGACGCAGACGGATTTCCAGCCGCCGCTGAAGCCGAGGTGGCAGGAGGCGTTGACGTAGATCGTCAGGTCGGACTCGACGGCGAGCCTGTGCAGCTCGACGGCGTACCCGCCGGGCGTGGCGCCGATGTAGGTCAGGTTGTCGGAGTCTTCGGCGTCGTGGCAGGTCAGCCGGTCGCCAAACCGCCGCACCAGATCCGGCCCCAGGATGGAGGACAGCTCGTCGTCCGTCCACTTACGGTGCAGGGCGTTGGCACAGACGAGGTGGATGTTCTCCTCCGGCACGCCGGCGTCCGCCAGCTCCTCGAGTATCGCCTCGATGGCGAGGCGGCGCACGGGCCCGAAGGAGGGGACGGTCGGGTCGTCGAAGGCGATGAGCACGCTGCCGCCCGGCCGGACGAGCTCACGGACGCGCGGTAGGCCGATAGGGTTGGCCAGGGCGTCACGGACGGCGGCTTCCTGGTCGGGGACGGGCTGGAGGGAGGGACTGCGGGACGAGCCGTTGCCGCTCCCGCCGACCATCCGGGTGCGGTCCGGCAGCGTGACGTCGATCGTCCCTTCGCCGAAGAGCAGCCTGGCCTCGGTCACAGCGGCCTCCTGACGTGCGGTCGCCGCCCCGCGCGGCTCATTCTACACCGCCAGTCGTCTCGCGCCGGCCGATGTCGCTGCGCACCTGTATGAGGCGCATGACGTCGGCGCGGGTCACGAAGCCCAGGAACCGGCCGGAGTCGATTACGGGCAGCTGGTGCACGTCCTCCCGGACCATCGCCTCCAGCGCCAGGGTGATGTCGTCCTCCGGCGCCACCTGGTGGAGCTTCTCGCGCGGAGTCATGGCCTTGAACGCGCTCGTCGTTCCCCATTCGTCGCGGAGAACACGCTTGAGGTCCTGCATCGTGACCAGCCCCAGCAACTCCTCGGCGACGACGATGGGGACGCAGCGTTGACCGCTGGCCAGCATGTACTCGTTGGCCAGAGTGTCGAGACTCACGTCGGGTGGCGCCGCGTGGAAGGTGCGGTTCACCAGCTCGCCCACCCTGGTCCCCTCCAGGGTGCTGCGGTACAGCAGCTGCTGGTAGGACTGCTCCGAGACGTTGCGCAGGAACCAGCCGATGACGATGAACCAGGCGCCGCCGATGAAGTTGCCGGCGAGGATGGAGACGACGCCAAGCGCTATCAGGCCGAAGGCGATGAACGACCCGGCCAGCGAGGCTCGCCGGGTCGCCAGGATGAGGTCCCGCCCCCGGGCCCAGAGCGCGGCGCGGAGGACGCGGCCGCCGTCCAGCGGGTAGCCCGGTAGCATGTTGAAGACTCCGACAGCGGCGTTGATCACGGCCAGGTAGAACGCGACGGCGGCCGGCGGGCTGTCGTCGACGTCGTAGGCGAAGGTGACCACCGCGGCGATCCCGAAGACGGCGGCGAGGATGAAGCTGACCAGCGGCCCCACGATGGCGACCCGGAACTCCTGTCCCGGCGTCTCCGGTTCAGCGCCGAGGGCGGAAACGCCGCCGAAGATGAACAGCGTGATGCTCTTGACCGGCAACCCCTCGCGCTTGGCGACGAGGGAGTGGGCCAGCTCGTGCAGGAGGACGGACGTGAAAAAGGCCAGCGAGGCAACGACGGCGGCCGCCCAGCGCTGGGCAGTCGTCCAGCCCCCGTACTCGTCATCGAAGAAGCCCTGGGCCAGCCACCAGGTGAGGAGGGCGAAGATGGCGAACCAGCTCCAGTGCACCAGCACGTCGATTCCGTACACGCGGAGCAGACGGTAGGAGCCCATACGGGCACATCATCTCACGAACGGCTAGCCGTGTCATCGAGCCGCGACCGCAGCTGCGCCGGCGTCAGTCCCTCCACCTCAACGAGCTTGTCGCGCGAGGTCGCCCCACGGACGATGGAGACGCTGGACGGCGGCAGGCCGAGCCGGCGGGCGAGCAGCCGGATCGCCGCTTCGTTGGCGCGGCCCTTCTCCGCGACCGCGCGGACCTTGAGCCGCAGGACGTCGTCGCGCCAGCCCAGGATACGTTCCTCTCTGGCGCCGGGCGTGACGTGAAGCTTCAGGCGTGCCATGCGTGGAGGCGGCCTCCGGGCGTCTACGCAGAGCGGGGTTTTTGCTATTATAGCCGCGCCATGCCGGACATGCTGGTGCGTCTGTACGACCTTCCCGATCCTTCGGACAGCTACCGGCGCGCCGGTGAGGCGGGGGCGACGGTGCGGCGCGCGGACCCCTGGGACGGCGGGCGCTATCGCGGATTCGTGGAGGAGAACTTCGGCGAGCTGTGGCGGGTGGAGGCGGAACTGGCGTTCCGCGGAAACCCGATTACGGCCTTCGTCGCCGAGAAGGAGGGCCGGATCGTGGGGTTCGCGGCCTACGAGTGCACCCGGCGCGGCTTCTTCGGTCCGACCGGGGTGGAGGAGGCGGCCCGGGGTCAGGGTATCGGATCGGCGCTGCTGCTCCGCTGCCTGGAGTCGATGCGAGAGATGGGCTACGCTTACGCCGTGATCGGCGGCGTCGGTCCGGCCAGGTTCTACGAAAAGCTGTGCGGGGCGTTCGTCATCCCCGGCAGCGAGGTGGGCGTGTACGAACCGCTGTACAGAATTCGAAGCGAGGGCACATGAGCGAACCGGAATCCCGCTACTACCAGTCGCAGCGGCTGGACCTGCACTACACGGTCTGGGGCGATGGCGACAAACCGCCGCTGGTCCTGGTCCACGGCGGTCGCGACCACTGCCGCAACTGGGACCTGGTGGCCGAGGCGCTGCGCGACCGCTACACGATCTACGCGCCCGACCTGCGCGGCCACGGCGACAGCGATTGGGCGCTGGGCGGGATGTACAGCCTGCCCGAGTTCGTACTGGACGTGGCCACGCTGGTAAGCAAGCTCAGCGACGGCCCGCTGACGATGATCGGTCATTCCCTGGGCGGAGCCGTGGCGCTCCAGTACGCCGGCACTTACCCGGAGCGGATCAAGCAGGTCGTAGCCGTCGAAGGCCTGGGCCCGCCGGACATGGAGTGGCCGACGGCGCACGTCCGCATGCGGGAGTGGATAGACCACATGCACCAGATGGAGGAGCGCAAGCCGCGCCGGTACGCCTCCGTCGAAGACGCGACCAAGCGCATGAGGGAGGAAAACCCTCACCTGGCGCCGGAGATGGCCCACCACCTCACCCTTCACGGCACTCGCAGCAACGAGGACGGAACACTGTCCTGGAAGTTCGATAATTACGTCCGCATACGCTCGCCGTACGCGTTCAACCTGGAGGACGCGCAGGACATATGGGCGCGGATCACGGCGCCTGTGCTTCTGATCAAGGGCACCGAGAGCTGGGCGCCGGACCCGGAGAAGTCGGGGCGTGCGGCGGCCATCCCCGACTACGAGTCTGTCGTTATCGATCAGGCGGGACACTGGGTCCACCACGATCAGCTGGAGCGCTTCCTGGAGGTCGTCTCCGGGTTTCTGAAGGAGTAGGGCATGACGGAGGCAGGCGTGCCCCGCAGCGTTGACGAACTCACGGCCGAGTACCTCTCGATACCGGCGCGGGCGCTGCTCGGCGACCCGACGCTGGAGGTGACGGGGTTCTCGGTCTCGGCCGACCCGTTCGAGTTCCCGCGGTTCGGCGAGAAGCAGTTCTATGAGATAGCGTTCGAATATGCCGGCGCGAAGGGCGCGGGCCGTTCGACGCTCATCCTGCGGGTCATGCCGAAAATGGACGCCGTGATGATGCTGACCGGCGACACGGAGCACCGCGAGCTCAAGGCGTTCGAGATCGGCCTGTTCGACCGGATACCGGACACGTTCCACGTCCCCTACGTCCACGTCGAGAACCACCCCGAGTACGACCAGTACTGGGCCTTTGTGGAGGACGTGCGGCCGGAGATGGAGCGGCTGGGGATGCACGCCGTCATACCGGACGCCACGCTGCGGGAGATTCTGTCCCACCTGGCGGCGTTCCACGCGGCGTTCTGGGAGCGTCACGAAGTGATCGACCTGCCCTGGCTGATGCGGCTGGATCAGCCCGTGGACTACTTCTACCGCTGCGTCGTCGACATCATTGACGGCATGAAGGCGCCCGCCCAGTGCTCGGCGTACATCGTCGAGAAGTGGCCCTGGCTGGCGGAGGGTGTCATCAACCTGCTCGACTCGCTGCCGGATGAGACGCGCCGGACGGTAGAGCGACTGTACCGGGAGCCGGAGAAGCTGCTGGAAAAGATCCAGCACCTGCCCCGCACGCTCTGCCACTACGACTTCGATAACCGGAACCTGGGCGTCCGCGAGACGGCGGACGGTCTCCAGACCGTCGTTATCGACTGGGAGATCATCGGCGAAGGGCTCTCGTCAGCGGACGTCGGGCGCTTCCTGGCCTACCAGCAGCCGCCCAACGCGGAAGAGCTGGTGGGCCACTACCTGGACGAGCTGGAGCGCCATCTCGGCCGCGGAATCGACCGCGAGGAATGGCTTTACGGGTCAGAGCTGGTGACTATCGCGATCTGGCAGATCGTCGGGGTGTTGTTCGGGGTGATGGTGAGCGCGCCTTCGGCGCCGGTGCCGGACGATCAGCGGGAGGCGATGCGTGAGCGGGTGTACTCTGACATCGCCCACGTGGAGGCGCTGGCGCGGAAGCACGGCCTGTAGGCCGCGAGGCCAGAGTCTACTCGTCGATGCCCAGCATGCTGCTGAGGTTGAGCACCGCGTCCGGCAGCGAGGCAACCCCATCGGCGCCGTTTCGTGGCCTCTGCGACGGCGGGGCATCCTCGTCCGGCAGGTCATGGGGCGCGATGAGCCCCACGCGCTCGACTTCAAGAAAGGCCTGGACAACGCCCGGGTCGAACTGGGTGCCGGAGTTGCGCACGATCTCCTCGACTGCCTCGCGGTGAGAGCGGGCGCGGCGGTAAGGGCGGTGGGAGGTCATGGCGTCGTAGGCGTCGACGACGGCGAAGATACGAGCGCCGATGGGGATCTCGCCGGCGGCGATGCCGCGCGGATAGCCGGCGCCGTCGTAGCGCTCGTGGTGAGCGTGGACGATGTCGGCTGCGTTGCGCAACGCCTCGATGCCTTCGACGATCTCGTAGCCGAGCCGGGGGTGGCGGCGCATCTCCACCCACTCCTCGTCGCTCAGCGGCCCCGGCTTGGAGAGGACGGCATCGGCAACGCCGATCTTGCCGATGTCGTGCAGGGCCGCCGCCCGCTCGATGAGCCGGATGTCGGCGCTGGCCAGACCCATCTGCTGGGACACCATGCCGGTCATCCTGGAGACCCGCTGGGAGTGGCCTTCGGTGGCGCTGTCTCGCATGTCCAGGGCTGAGCAGAGCACCTGCATGATCGATTCATACTCGCGATTGGTCAGGCGCATGTTCTCCAGGGCCAGCCCTACAACCATGCCCACGGCTTCCAGGAGCTTGCGGTCGCGCAGGTCAGCGCCGCGGGGGCCGGCCAAAAACATGACGCCGGAGACCCGGTCCCGCGCGGCCAGGGGGATGAGCGCGGCGCGGTCCACGCCGGCCATACCGGCGGCCAGCGGGCAGTCCGCCACTTGCATGACGGAGGGCCGCTGCCGGCGGAGAACGCCGCTCAGGGTCTCCCGGCAGTGGTGGCTGGACTCCACGGCCTTGATCCAGTCCTCAGGCATGCCGCGAGAGCACACCGGGAGGAGATGGCCGTCTTCCACCCAGGCGATGAAGCCGGCGGTCGCGTTCATGTAGTGATGGACCATGTCCAGGCTGGTGGAGTAGGCCTCGCCCAAGTCCTGGACGGTCCCCAGCCTCACAGCGATGATCCCGGGGTAGCCGCTCTGTTTGCGCAGCTTCAGGATCTGCCAGAACAGGGCCTCGATCGCAATGGTGGCGATGCTCGTGCCCACGACGAATCCGACGATAGCTTGCAGTGCGCTGTAGCCGAGAACGTAGTAGAACGACGCCTGAGTGGCGGTGACAGCGGAGTACACGCCAACCTGGACGAACCGCTTGACGATCCTGGGCTCCCGGAGCGGGTCGGGATAGTGCTCGGTCAGGCCGTTCACTGCTGCTGGACCTCTGGGTCGCGCAACGCATTCTCGATATTCCGGAAGGCCGCCGGTATGTCAGAGCTACCGGGCGAGCCGGCGGCCGCGAAGGTCACTGCGCCTCCCTCAAGGTCCGTCTCAGCCTGACGGACGATGGTGTCTCTGTCCTGACCGTTCCAGGGATAGCCGGCGACACCGAACGCGACCTCCAGCGGGAAGTCCGGGACATCTTTCAGCAGCGCGGTCTCCGCCGTCGCCTGTATCAGGCGCTCCACCATCGCGTAGCAGCCGCGCTTGGTGGTGTCCGGAAGGATCACGCCGAACTTGTTGCCACTCATTCGCGCCGGCAGGTCAGTGGCCCGGGTATAGGTCAGCAGCACTCCGCCGAACGCCGCCAGCATCTCGTCGCCGCGGTCGTAGCCGAACGAGTGGTTGACATGATCGAGCGATTTCAGGTCGATGGCGATGAACCCCAGGGGTCTCTTGAACCCCTGCGCGGTCTCCATCTCCTGGTCCAGCCGCTGCAGGAGGAAGCGCCGGTTGAACAGCTGGGTCAGCTCGTCGCGCATGGCCATGTTTTCCAGTTCCATGTTGTGAACAAGGAGGCCGAGCCGTAGCTTCCTTTCGCGGCCGACGGCGATGCGCCGGGAAGCGGTGGCGGCAGCGAAAGCGTAAACGCCCATGGCCAGGAAGACGATGACGTCCACGGCGAACAGGGGTGTCCCCAGGTCGTTCATGCTCACCGCCAGCCATCCCGCTATGAGGATGACCAGGCCAGCTATCCGCAGACCCCAGGTCTCTCGGAGCGAACGCCTGGCCTCCGCGGTCTCGACGACCTGCAGCGCCTCCGTGGGGCTGAAATCGCTTGGTCTGGTCATGGTCTGTGCCCCGAAGTCGCGAATTCGGCCTTCGGGTTCACAGGTTGAGACGTTGCATTTAATCGACATGTTACAGGTACGCACCCGGCGGGGGCCGTATCCTTGATGGCCTGGGTGAGCGGATATACAATCAGGCGGGCGGGCCCGTAGCTCAAGGGCAGAGCGTCCGGCTCATAACCGGTTGGTTGGAGGTTCGAATCCTCCCGGGCCCACCACTCCGATTCCGTATCTATTACGCTATGGTTCAGCCCGATAGAGTCGCAGAGTACCTCCGCAGCAAGCTCCCGCACGCCACCGGTCTGACGGTGGACAACGTGCACCGCATCCCCGGCGGGGCCTCGCGCGAGACCTGGGGCCTCGATGCCAGCTGGCGGGAGGACGGCGCCACCGTTACGCGGCCGCTGGTTATCCGCCGTGACCCGCCGGCAAGCCTGCTGGACACGGATCGCGATGTGGAGTTCCGGGTGATGGCGGCCGTGCGGCCGCACGGCGTGCCGGTGCCGGAGACGCTGTGGCTGGAGGAGGACCCGGCCTGGCTGGACCGCCCGTTCTTTGTGATGGAGCGCGTGCTGGGCTGCGAGGCCAGCGCCCAGAAGCTGGCCTACGAGCCGCGGTTTGTGGCCGTCCACGCGGCCCTGGCCCAGAGCTTCACCGACGTCCTCGCCCGCATACACTCGCTGGACCCAGAGGAGCTCGACCTAGGATTCCCGGAGCCGGCGCCGGCGGCGGACCGCTGCGGCCTCGCGGAGATCGAGAAATGGGAGGCCGTCCTGGACCGCGAGGCGATGGACCCGCAGCCGGTGCTGCGTGCGGCCTTCCGCTGGATGCGCAGCAACCTCCCGGTCCCCGCCCAGCGCATCGTCCTCGTCCACGCCGACTATCGCACCGGCAACTTCCTGTACAACGAACAGGGGGAGATACGGGCGTTCCTGGACTGGGAGATGGCCCACCTGGGCGACCCGCTGGAGGATGTGGCCTGGGCCTGCATCCGCCCCTGGCGCTGGGCCGGCGACGAGCGCATCGGCGGGCTGATGCCGCGGGCCGACTTCTATCGCATGTACGAGGACGCTACCGGCCTGAAGATCGACGAGCAGGCCATCCTCTTCTGGGAGGTGCTGGGCAACGTCAAGCTGGCGGCGATCTTCCTGACCGGCGCGCGCTCGTTCGCGGAGGGCCGCACGTCCAGCATGACGATGGCGATGGTGGGGCGTAGCGTCAACCGGCTGGAGCTGGAGGTTATGGACCTGATGGGCGTCTGATGCGTCCCGATCCGATCGAAGTCCTCAGGGGGATGCAGAAGGCGCTGGCCGCCGAGATCGGCGCCGAAGTGCGGAGCCCGTTCGGTCAGGACGCGCTGGGCATGGCGACAGCGCTGCTGGAGTCGACCATCGCCGACCTGGACGGCGCGGTGGAGAACCTGGTGCGGGACAACGAGACGATCGCGGCCCTCCTGGAGCGCGCCGCCTCGCCGGTCGAGGCCCGGGACCGCTCGCTGGCGACGGACATCCGGTCCGCGCTGGCCCAGCCGGAGGACGGTTCGCTCAGGGTGGCGCCGCTCGCGGCCCGCAACCGTGTGCTGCGTGGCCTGCTGGAGCGGCTGCTGATCGTGCTCGAGGACGAAGGCGCGGCCGGCGGCCTTCCCGATCCGCTGGCCTCGCTGAGGGGGGACGTATACGCGCACCTGCGAGAAGTGGCGGCGCGGGGCTGGTCGTTCTGGGACCTGCTCAGCTTCCGCGAGCGCATGGCCAGGCTGCGCGCCGATGCAACATAGCGGCCCTTGCGCCCGTCTTTTTCGTGGTAATATCAAATGCGACTCATGGCAGTTGAAGAATGGTTGGACCGCACGCGAGCGGCGCTCGCCGACTACACGCCGAGGCGGATCGAGTGCGGTGACGCCACCCCCGCCGCCATCCTGATCCTGGTGTACGACCGGGACGGCGAGGCGCACGTCCTGTTCACGGAGCGGACACACCAGGTGGAGCACCACAAGGGGCAGATCTCCTTCCCCGGCGGCGCCAGCGATGAGACCGACGACGGCCTGGCCACCACGGCACTGCGCGAGACCTCCGAGGAGATCGGTGTGCAGCCGGAGGACGTGGAGATCGTCGGTGAGCTGGACGAGATGCTGACCATCAGCAACTTCCGGGTCACCCCCTTCGTGGGCATCCTCAGCACGAACTCCGAGTACCCGTTTGTCCTCAACACGCAGGAAGTGGAGCGGATCGTGCAGGTCCCGCTGCCGCACCTGATGGACGAGAGCAACCTGGAGCTGGAAGTGCGCGAGCACAAGGGGAAGCAGGTGCTGGTGCCGGCCTACACCTACGAGAAGCACCGCATCTGGGGCGCCACGGCGCGCATGCTGAAGCAGTTCCTCGAACTCCTCGTCTGACAGTGGAAAGCGGCGATCCTCAATCGCCGGCCAAACGCCGAGAACACCACGGGCGCCCGTGTAAACGCTGCCGCGGACGTGACTGGGACGTGGAGAGCCGCGCCAAGAACCGCCTGCGCTGGCTGGCCGAGACGCTGATGGCGGCGCCGGACGTGTGGATCTACCAGAGCGAGTCCGGCGGCTGGCCCGGCAAACAGTTCGAAGTCTGGACGTGCCGGGGCTGCGGCCGCCGCGCCCGCGTCTGAGCGCCGGGCCGAACGCATAGAGAAAGACCGGGCTCCTCGGCCCGGCCTTTCCCGCGCAGGGGGTCTCGTCCGCGCTCAGGCTGTCACACCGGTCTCCTCGGCATCGAAGTCCTGGCCAGAGCCGTCGCCAGAATCGTCGAACGGCAGGCCGCCATCGAACAGACCCTCGCCGCGCGGGCCACCACCCATCCGCCCGGGTCGCGGGCCGTGGCAGGGACCATCGCCGGCCGTCCCGCTGACGATGTCGTCGATGTTCTCCTCGAGCCGGGAGTAGAGGTTGTCGGCCTGCTCCCGGGTGAGGTCATCGTCCGCGACCTTCTCGTCGAGCTGCGTCTTGACCTGATCGAGCAGGGCGGCCTTGAAGTCGTCCACGCTCATCCCCTGGGCCTCCGCGACGTCGCCGAGGGAGCTTCCGTCCTGCAGCTGCTGCAGCAGTTCGTCCCTGGGCATGTCCAGGACCGTCCCGGCGGCCTCCAGCACGCCGGCGGCGGCGCGATGACAGACGAAACGGCCGAAGCCCGGCCCCAGCAGAGGCCCGCCGTCCTCGGCGCGCTCCTTGAGGCGCTCACCCTGTTCCTCGGTGAGTCGGCCGTCCGCCACCGCCTCATCTATCGATTCGATTCTCGCCTCCTCGATGGCGGTCTCCAGCTCGTCCTGGCTCACGCCCAGCTTCTCGGCCACCTTGCCCAGGAACGAGCCAACCGGCCCGTCGCCCTCCTGGGCGGAGGTGGCCGCGCCACTGACGACGGCAAGCAAACTGATGGCCGCGACCGCCGTTCCGAAGATCAGATACCTCTTCACCTCTGTACCTCCTCGTTCACTTCCAAAGGATGAGCACAGGATATTCGGCGGCGGTTAAAGTGGCGTTGGAGTCAGATTAGAATTCTCTAACCTCAGGACACACCGCTTTAACGATTCTCTAATGTTGGCCGTCTACGATAGCATGACGGTGGAGAGAACGATATGTACCTGCTAGTTGTGGAGGACGAGCGCCGGCTGGCCCAGGTCGTGCGGAAGGTCCTGGAGGAGGAAGGCCACACGGTGGACGTGGCCCACGACGGCGAGGAGGGGCTGGCGATGGCCATGGACGCCTCGCACGACGTTGTGGTCCTGGACGTGATGTTGCCGGGCATGGACGGGTTCGAGGTCTGCCGCTCGCTGCGCGCCAACCGGGTCGATACGCCGGTGCTGCTGCTGACGGCCCTGGACTCGGTGGACGATCGCGTGCGCGGCCTGGACTCCGGCGCCGACGACTACCTGCCGAAACCGTTCGCGTTCCAGGAGCTGCTGGCGCGGCTGCGGGCGCTGGGCCGTCGCCGCGTGCAGGCCAGGGAGCCGGACCAGCTCCTGGCAGGCGACCTGACGCTGGACCTGCGACGCCGTCGCGCGGAGCGCGCCGGCGAATCGATCGAACTCAGCCCCAAGGAGTTCTCGCTCCTGGAGTACATGATGCGAAACGAGGGGCAGGTGGTCACGCGCACCCAGATCCTGGACCACGTCTGGGGATACGACTACTCGCCGGACTCCAACCTCGTCGATGTGTACGTTACCTACCTCCGTCGCAAGGTGGACCGCGGCCACGAGCGCAAGCTGATCCGCACGGTGCGCGGCGCCGGCTACGCGCTGGGGGACTGATGTTCGGGGCCGCGCGCTGGCGCTTCACCCTCTGGTTTACCCTGGCCCTGGCCGTGATCCTCGTGCTCATCGGCGCCGCCGTGTACTTCACGACGCGGGCGGTCCTGTTCGACCAGGTAGACAACGATCTGCAATCGCGGACGGGCCAGGAGCAGCGGGTGCTCTTGCCCAGGCTGCGCGGCGGCGGCCGTGACGGCCCCGGCGGCGACATCGTGATCGGCCCCGCGTTCACCAGCGGCGGCTACTTCTACGCCCTGTCGCGGCCCGACGGCGAGCTCATCACCAGCACCGCGAACGTGGACCCGGCGGGCCTGGCCGGAGACGATGCCATCCAGAAAGCGGTCGACGATGGGCACTCGTTCGTGGATACGGAGTCCTCGGAAGGAGACTCGCTGCGCGTGTACGTAACGCGGCTGGAAGGGCCGGTCGGCGACGAGCTGGTGATGCAGGTCGGACGCAGCACGGAGCCGGAGCGCCAGGCCCTGCGCCGGCTTCTGGTCGTGCTGGCCGGCGGGTTCGGGGTTGGGCTCGGCCTGTCGCTCGTGGGCGGCTACTTCCTGGCCGACCGCGCCCTGCGGCCGATCCGCAAGGCGATGGACTCGCAGCGCTCGTTCATCGCCGACGCCTCGCACGAGCTGCGAACACCACTGGCCGTGGTGCGGGCCAACGCGGAGCTGCTGAAACGGCACGAGAGCGAGCCGGTGAGCGCCAACCTTGAGGCCGTGGACGATATCATAAGCCACTCCGACCGGTTGGGCAGGCTGGTTGGCCAGATGCTGACCCTGGCACGCGTGGACAGCGGCCAGGCCGAGCTGGCCAGGGCAGAAGTGGCGCTGGCCGAGGTGGCGGAGGAGGCGGCGCGGAGCATGCGCATCCTGGCCCAGCAGCAGGGCATCACGCTGGAGGCGAAGCTGGACGCTTCCGTGCGGCTCCAGGGCGACGCCGATCGTCTGCGGGAGCTGATGGTAGTCCTGCTGGACAACGGCATAAAGTACACGGACTCCGGCGGCAAGGTGACCCTGGAGGTCCGGCGCACGGACGGGAACGCGACTGTCCGCGTATCCGATACCGGACGCGGGATACCCTCGGAGGCGCTGCCGCACCTGTTCGACCGGTTCTACCGGGTGGACAAGGCGCGGTCGCGGGAGCAGGGCGGCACGGGACTGGGGCTGGCAATCGCACGCTGGATCGTCCAGGCGCACGGTGGCAGTATCCGGGCCGAGAGCTCGCCGGGCGTGGGCACGGTGATGACGGTGGAGCTGCCGGCGAGCTAGCCGGACTGGGGGCCCAGAGTGGCCCAGGCGAACAGCACAGAGAACTGGCGGCACCAGACCACCGCGCTCTTGAACTGCGAAACGTCGGTTCCAGGCGGGACGTCGTAGTTGAAGGCGCCGTCGGTGGCCTTGAGACCACCCAGGTTTATGGCGTCATCATCGAAACCGTCGGGGTTGGGCGAGAGGTAGACGAACAGGTCCGGCCCGTTCTGGACGGAGAACTCCTCGAAGCGCAGGGCGTACTCCCCGGGGGCGGTTTCGATGAGGAGGGCCGTACCCTCGCCGAAGTGGAAGTCGTCGGCGCCCTGGAACTCGCCCTCGAGGGTAACGCGCGGCTCGAACGGAGGCATGGGTACCGGCGTGGGAGCGATGACGCCCAGGGAAGGCGTCGGCGTGGGCCGCGGCTGCGGGTCGCTCATCTCGGGGACGGCGCCCGGCATCTCGTCGGTCATGGCCATGGCCAGCGGGCTGTCCTCCTCGAGGAAGGAGCGCTCCCAGAGCGGCGAGAGGAAGTAGTCGCCGGCGGGAATAGAAACGGCCAGGAAAACGGCGGCGGCGATGCTGGTGGCCAGCTTGTGTCGCCAGGCGACCTCGTGGAGACCGAGGCGGTAGGCGGCGTAGACCGCGGCCGCGAAGGCGATGGCGAGGGTGATGGTGATGATGTAGCGGTGCGGGTAGAGGTCCTCCGCGACGAACTGCTCTATCTCGCCGAAAACAGTCAATGTCATGCCGATTCGCCTCCGTCCGTCTGATTGGCCCTCGTAAGGGTTAACGGCGGCGGCGGCGCGCCGGATTCCTCAGCCGCGAGGCGCCTCGACGCAGGCGACGCCCCGGGGCCCGACGATCGCCGAGTGCGTGACGCCGGGCGGGATGTCCAGACGGTCGCCTGGGGCGAGGTCGATCGCGCGGCCCCCGTCCAGCTGGAAGCGGATGGAGCCGCGGGCGCAGTATAGCACCTTGTGGTAGCCGTGGGAGTGGGCACCGTAACGGTCACCGGGGCCGTTCGACCACCAGCGGGGGGCGAGCCCCTCTTCCCGGAGGAGCGATTCGAGCTCGGCCTGGGAGGGGGGCTCGCTGCCGGGCCAGGGGGTGTGTGTTGGTTCGGGCATGGGGGCTAGGTTAGCAGATCGTGCCGCGCGCCGGTTGACCGCGAGGTGCGAGCCCCGTAGCGTTAGGCTCACCATGGGAGACTTCGAGGTCGCCACGCGTGTCGAGGGGGAGAACGGCCGCTACCGGGCTGTGCTGTCGGACGAGTGGGCGCTTTGGGGGCCGAGCGGCGGCTACGTGGCGGCGATAGCGCTGCGCGCGGCGGCGAAGGAGTCGCGCATCGCGCGGCCGGCGATGTTCTCGGGGCACTTCCTGGGCCGAGCGGAGTTCGCGGAGGTGCAGCTGGAGGTCGAGAGGGTGCACGGGGGACGGCGTTCGGAATCGATACGAGTGCTGATGCGGCAGGGGGAGAAGCCGATCATGAGCGCGATGGTACGGACGGCGGCGGAGGGGCCGGGGCTGGAGCACGACGTGTCCCGGGCGCCGGAGGTGCCGGACCCGGAGGGGCTGATGACCTGGCCGGAGATCTTCCCGGATCAGGAGGGGCCGCCGTACACGTTCTGGAACAATATCGAGGGTCGGGTGATGGACCCGGAGCGGGCGAGGCAGGAGCCTAGGCCGCCGGGGCCGCCGGTTTACTGTGAGTGGTACCGGTTCATGCCGCAGGCGACGTTCGACGATGTGTGGGTGGACGCGGCGCGAGTACTGGTGCTGATGGACACGCTGTGCTGGCCGGCGGCCTCGCAGCCGCACGGCTACCCGGCGCCGTTCATCGCGCCGAACCTGGACGTGACGGCCTGGTTCCACCGCTTCGAGCCGGAGAGCGAATGGCTGCTCTCCGACCACGACAGCCCCGTGGCGGAAGGCGGCCTGATGGGGACGACGGGCCGTATCTGGAGCCGGAGCCGGCGCCTGCTGGCCACTGGTGGCGCGCAGCTGATGTGCATCCCAGCGCCGCCGGACATGCGATAGCCACAGATAGACACAGATAGCACAGATGGCCCCGCCCGCCGCCCCGAAGGGTAATTGACTGGGGGTCGCTTGGAAGGTACGCTTCCGGCCAGAGTTCATCATGAAACGGAGGCCCGTCCGCTGGACGGGGCCTCATTGCGTTAGGGGCAGCAATGACGGCCGAACCCGATAGCCTATCGACGGGGTTGTGGCGGACGCTCGAGCGGTTTGTGCATATTCTGGCGGCGGCGGTCGTTTCCGGGATGGTAGCGGGCGCAGTGGCCGGCGGCGTGGGCTCGCGGATCGCGATGCGGATCACGGCGCTGACGGCGAGCGACGCGCAGCAGGGGGCGATCACGGAGGCGGAGGCGACGGTGGGCGAGATCACCGGCGGCGGCACGTTCTTTCTGATCTTCTTCGGCGGCATCGCGTTCGGCAGCTTCGGCGGGCTCCTGTACGCGGGCATGCGGCGCTGGGTATCCGACGCCGGGCCCTGGCGGGGTCTCGTGTTCGGCGGGCTGCTGCTGGCGATGTTCGGGTGGGCGATAGTGGAAGGTGACAACCCGGACTTCGCGGCCTTTGGCTCGCCGACGCTGAATATCGTGATGTTCGCCTCCCTGTACGTCGCCTTCGGGCTGATCATCGCGCCGCTGTTCGACCGCGTGGAGGGATGGCTGCCGGAATCCGTGATCGAACGCGAAAGGGCGCCCAGCAGCGGAGACGGCTGGCAGCATCCGGCAGTCATCGTGGCGGCGCTGCTCATCGTGACGCCCCTGGGGGTGTGGCTCCTGGCCCGGCGGGGAGGGCTGCGCTCGGGCTGGAAGACAGTGCTGGCGCTGGGGGCGTACGGCCTGGCCGTGCTCCTGGCGGTCCTGATGATACCGATCGTTGTGGGCGGCGGCGGCGAGGGGGGCGACAACCGGGTGTTTTTCAGCGTCATACCGGCCTACGGTCTGCTGGTGATGCCCGTGGCGGGGATGCTGCTGGCGAACGCCAACGGGGGATTCGAGCGGCTGTCCGACCTGCGGGGACGGCCGGCGTCGCTGGCGGCGGCGGTGGCCGTGCTGGCGCTTCCGGTCGTGGTGGGGCTGGCGCTGGACGTGGACGCGGTAGCGCAAATCTACGACGCGGCGTAGGGCGGCTCGCGGGCGCGCGCCCCATCCGCACCACCCCGTTTGGCCACAGATTGACACAGATCGGCACGGTGCCCCGCCACCTCGCCCCCGGGGCAGGGGCTGCGGGCAGCTGAAGCTACCCGCCTACATTTCTCGCTCATCCTCGCCCTTCGCCCCCCGCAGTTTCCGCAGCCACTCCGCGATCTTGGCCTCGTAGCCCTGCGACGTGGGGACGTAGTAGGCGCGGCCGGCGAGGGCTTCGGGGAGGTGCTGCTGGCCGGAGTGGTGCTCCGGGTAGGCGTGGTCGTACTGGTAGTCGCGGCCGTAGCCCATGTCGCGCATGAGGGGTGTGGCGGCGTTGCGCAGGTGCAGGGGGACCGGCTCGTTGAGGGTGGCCTTGGCGTCCTGGAGGGCGCGCGCGTAGGCCTCGCCGGCGGAGTTGGACTTGGGGGCGGTCGCCAGGTAGATCGTCGCCTCGGCCAGCGGGTAGAAGCCCTCCGGCATGCCGATGAAGTGGACCGACTGCTGGGCGGCGACGGCGACTTGCAGCGCCTGGGGGTCGGCCAGGCCGACGTCCTCGGAGGCGAGGATGACCAGCCGGCGGGCGACGAACAGGGGGTCCTCGCCGCCCTCCAGCATGCGGGCCAGCCAGTACAGGGCGGCGTCGGGGTCGGAGCCGCGGAGCGACTTGATGAAGGCGGAGATGATGTCGTAGTGCCAGTCGCCGGCGCGGTCGTAGAGGGCGGCGCGGTGCTGGAGGGCCTCCTCGATGTCGGCGAGGGTGACGGTGCGCTTGCCCTTGGCGGATCGAGCGGCGTTGACGGCGAGCTCGAGGGCGTTGAGGGCGATGCGGGCGTCGCCGCCGGAGGCCAGGGCGAGGGCGTGGAGGGTGTCGTCGTCGACCGCGACGCTGGTCGACCCCAGGCCGCGCTCCTTGTCGGCGAGGGCGCGGCGCAGGAGGCCTTCGATCTGCTCCGGGGTGAGCGGCTGCAGGGCGTAGACGCGGGAGCGGGAGAGGAGCGGCGAGATGACCTGGAACGACGGGTTCTCCGTGGTGGCGCCGATGAGGGTGATGGTGCCGTCCTCGACATAAGGGAGGACGGCGTCCTGCTGGGCCTTGTTGAAGCGGTGTATCTCGTCGATGAACAGCACCGTGCGCTGGCCGCTCAGGCCGAGCCGGTCTTTGGCCTCGGCGACGACGCGGCGGAGGTCGGCGACGCCGGCGGCGACGGCGGATACGGGCTCGAAGTGGGACTGGGTGAGGCCGGCGATGATGCGGGCGAGGGTGGTTTTGCCGGCGCCGGGCGGGCCCCAGAGGACCATGGAGGGGAGCTGGTCGGCCTCGATGGCGTTGCGGAGGAGGCGGCCGGGGCCGACGATGTGCTCCTGGCCGACGAACTCGTCGAGGGTGCGGGGGCGCATGCGGGCGGCGAGGGGGGCGTTGCCGGCGGCGAGCGCATCGGCGGCGCGGTCGAACATATCGGGGGAGGGCGGGCGCTTGCGCGGGGGCATTACGGCGCCATTATACGCGGGGGCTGTGACGGCGGCGTGTCAGGGGGACGACGTGGGCTGTGCGGCTAGGAGCGAGGCTCCCGAATGGGCTGGCCGTTTGCCGAGACGTATTCCCAAAGTTTATCTGGCCGACTCCACAGACCGACCACGGATACTCCACTCAATAGCGCTATCTCAGGCTGTTTCCAAGCGAAATCCACATCATTGAGGACGCTAATCTTCGACCCACGAGACAAGTTGCCGTTAGCGTCCACCCAGATGCGAAACACCCGGTTGATGACTGCCTGCATTCCACCTGCTAGTCTCGGACTAAGGGTTTCCAAGTATCTGTTGCGTCCAGGCAGTCTAAAGTGAACCCTGTAAATCTTCCCCGAGCTCCCGAGAAGTCGTGCGTCTGGTTCGTACTCCTCCCCTCGCTCGGCCAAGAAATTGCCAACCTCTTCACGAAATGTGGCTGGCTCGTAGGTTCTCGCAGTCAGGAGGAGATCGCTTACCCCTCGCGCTGCGACTATGACATCAAACATTAGGGTGCCGACGTCGCCGACATCGCCTTCTTTGACAAGCTGCCCGCGGATCAACTCGACACCACTTCCGGCGGCAATATTGCTAGCCGTTTCGCGCCGCTTTCGGGTCTCCCCCGTATCCAGACCCTCGTTGAACAGGAATCGCAGCGTCTCCCCTAAGTCAGTCACGCGCACGCGTTCGGAGGAGAGTTCCTCAACGAACACTTCAATCAAATCGTTGTCCGGAAAGGGGTAGGGCGTTACGATCCGTAACTTGCCGTCCAGAGACTCGCAGTGGAAGCCGCTGTCGAGCTCTGCTACAAACCTCTGTGTGACTTCACGACAAGAAAGAGTCATGGTTCCACCCACTAGAATCCTTGCTGTAGGCCAGGGACTCCTCTGATCTTCCCAGCAAAAGTAATACCACAGTCTGCGAGGAACAGCCGGAGTGCTTCTGGCAGATCCTCAGGATTTGGTTGATCGCGCTCAGCCGCCCAGCGGTCTCGGCAGGCGTTAGTCCAGAAGTGGGTGTGCGTACCCGGGAGGTAATTGCTGTCCGTATGCTTGTTCCGATGAGGCTTGTTCATGCACAGCCTCCTTATTCCAAACGCCTTGCTGACTGTCAGGTTACAGCTGAACCGGCTAGGAATGGTAAGGTTCACCGTGACGTGCAATCTCAAATCCAGGCCCAAGTCGTTATCGACGATCAGTTCCGCCTTCGCAAAACCTTCGTGGTTCTGGTCGTATTTCCAGATGACATCACCTTTGATGCCCTTTTCTGCATCGATAATCCGCTGGGCCTCATCCTCCGTAAGTGGAACGCTAACCATTTGCCCTCGTGCCACGTGATTTGGTGCTCTAGTGTACCACGCTAGCCCTCTAACCCCCTGAGCCCTCGTGCCACCTCGGGCGGGCGAGCTCGAGCTGGGACGGCCCTCAACCCGGCCCTCTCCCGCCCGCGGGAGAGGGGGTCCTCGCCCCGCGCCGCCAGATTCCTCGCCAGACGGCTCGGAATGACAGAGGGGCGGGGGCTCGCCTTTCGCCAGGCTCAGGGTGAGCGAGGTCACACCGGAAGCGGCGGGTCGCCGCTATAATGCGGGGCGAGATGACACAGACGACGGTGCAGGGGCTGCGCAAGGTCGGCGAGGGCCGCGAGGCGGAGCTGTTCGAGTGGGAGGGCGGGACGCGCCTGCCTGCCGGCAGGCAGGTGCTGCGCCTGCTGCGGGATAGCGATGACGTAGCGAAGCTGGAGCGGGAGGCGGCGGCGATGCGGTCGGCGCTGGCGGCGGGGGTGCGGGCGCCGGAGCCGTTCGAGGTCGTGACGGTCGACGGGCGGGCGGGGATGGTGATGGAGCGCATCGAGGGGCCGGACCTGCTGACGGAGATCGGTCGGCGGCCCTGGATCCTGTTCAACGCGGCGAGGGTGTCGAGCCGGTTTCACGCACAGCTGCACGGCGTGAGGGGGCCGCCGGACGTGCCCGATCTGCGATCGAAGGTGCGGCGCGGCATCGAGCAGGGTGGGGCGCTGCCGGCGGAGGCCGCGGAGCGGGCGCTGTCGCTGCTGGAGACGCTGCCGGACGGGGAGGCGCTGTGCCACGGCGACTTCCACCCCGCGAACCTGCTGATGGCGCCGGACGGGCCGGTGCTAATCGACTGGGCAAACGTGTCGCGGGGAGTCCCGACGGCGGACGTGGCGCGCACGGTGATGATCGTGCGACTGGGGGAGCCGCCGCCGGGGACGTCGCCGGTGGTGCGGCTGCTGGCGCTGGTGGGGCGTCGCGTCCTGCTGTCGACGTACCTGCGGACCTACCGCCGGGAACGGGCGCTGGACGAGGCGGCGCTGCGGCGGTGGGAGTACGTGCGGTGGGCGGAGCGGCTGGCCGCGGAGCCTATCCCGGAGGAGGAGCCGAAGCTGCTGCGGCTGCTGGCGCAAAGCCCCGAGGGCTGAGGAGGCTAGGTCGGGGCTGGGGCCCCGGCCTACGGGGCTGCTGGCTCGCGGGCCAGGGTGAGCGGCGGCTAGATCGGGGCTGGGCCCCGGCCTACGCGTCGCCTACGCGCCGGCGGGGAGACAGCTCACACCCAACGCCCCGGGAACCTCTCGCTGGCCGGTCTGGCCGTCGTAGAAGGTGCCGGCGAGCGTGTAGGTCAGGCCCTCTGGGCCGTGGTCGATCTCGTTGGTCTCGGCCTCGGCGCCGGAGATCGGGCCAGCCGCCCGCTGCCCGACGAGGTAATCGTGCACGGGCATCTGGCCGCCGGAGTCGTCGAAGACGCGAACCTCGATCTGGAAGAGGGGCCCCTCCACGTCGCCGAAGCTGATGACGACGACGCGACCGCCGTCGGGGGCGGGCCCCTGCCCCTCGATCTCGAACTGGCCTTCGGGGCCCACGCCACAGGTAGCGATCTCGAACGCGTACTCGACGCCGTCGATCACGGCTTTGCCGGTGTTCAGGGGAAGAGCTTCGGGGTCGACGCTGGCCACGGCGCCGGCCTGGGCGGTGGCGGTGAGCGCGTCGGGCTCGACGGTAGGGTCCCGGGGATCGTCGTCCTTGCAGGCGGCGAGGGAGGCGATGGCGGCGGCGGCCAGTGCGAGGAGGAGGAGCGATCGCTTCGAGGGCATCGGCATCACCTGTCGCGGGTCTGGGCCCACTTCTCCCAGTAGACGACCTTCTCGGCAGGGATGCGCATCGTCGGCCCGAACTTGCCGATGGGGTAGCCGATGGGGATGAGGGCCATGGTGTCGACTTCGTCGGGGATGCCGAGCAGCTGCTTGACCTCGGCCTCGTGGGTGCGGTAGACGGTGGTCAGGGTAGCGCCGAGGCCGAGGGCGCGGGCGGCGAGGAGGAGGTTCTGGACGGCGGGGAATACGTTGGCGCCGGGCGGCGTGACGGGGGCGACGCCGCGGGTGTTGAGGGTGGCCATGATGAGGATGGGCGCGTCCTGGAGGTTGTTGGCGAGGTGGTCGGCGGAGGCGAAGGTCTTGGCAGTAGCGGGGCTGGCCAGGGCCATCTGGCGCAGGGGTCCGTAGGCGCCCTCCCAGCCGTCGCGGTACCACTCGGCGATCCTGGCCTTCGTGTCGGGGTCCTGGATGACGATGAAGTTCCAGGGCTGGCGGTTGCCACCGCTGGGGGCCTTGACGGCGGCGTCCAGCAGCTTCCAGACGAGGTCCTCGGGCACGGGGTCCGGCTTGAGCCGGCGCATGGCCCGCTGGGTGTACATCGCCTCGAACAGGTCCACTGAGCGCTCCCTCCTTTGCTGCCAAAGGTTAGCACAGCGCGGCCTGAGGCGCAGGCGAGAGATTGGCGGTCGGGGTTGGGGCCCCGGCCTACGGGGAGACGGACGTTCAGCGCGAGGCGAGGAAGTCGCCGGGGTCGAGGGTCTCGCGAGGCGGGGGGCTGGCGCCGTCCTCCGGATAGCCGAGGAGGACGAGGAAGGCGGGCTCCCAGCCGGACGGGAGGTCCAGGGCGGAGGCGATGGCGTCCGCGCAGAAGAGAGGGGCGCCCTTCAGATAGCCGGCGAGGCCACGCCCATGGGCGGCCAGGAGGAGGTTCTGGAGGGCGGCGCCCAGGCTCTGCACGTACATGTCGCGCTCGGCGGCGCGGCGGCGTTCGTCGGGCCACTCCCGGGCATGCTCCATCTCGAGGCAGGCGAGCAGGAGCAGCGGAGCGGCGACGAGCTGGGCGCGGGAGCGGTCGATGGCAGCGGCGCCGGGAGCAGGGTCGCCGGTGTCGGCCTGCCAGTCGGAGGCCATGGCGTCGGCGAGGCGGGGGCGGGCCGCCGACGTGACATCGACGAAGCGCCAGGGCCGGGAGTGGTGGGGGGCGGGGGCGGCGCAGGCGGCGGCGACGAGATCGCGGACGAGGCGGGGCGGGACGTCGCCAGGAGCGAAGCGACGGACGGAGCGCCGATTGTGGATCGCCTCGTCCAGCTCCACGGCGTCAGACGGGACGCCCGGCGGCGAGGCGGCCGGCGACACCGAGCTCGTGGAGGAGGCGGCTGGAGGCGAGGTCCGCAGGCGTAGCGAGGAGGCGCTCGAGGTCGCTCGGCTCGTCGACGTCGTGGGCGAGGGAGTCGAGGTGGAGGACGCGGGCGGGGATGCCGCGGGCGGCGGCCTCACGCTTGTGGAGAACGGAGGAGTGCCGGCCGTAGCGGAAGGTGATTACGCCGGGCGGGCGGAGGGCGAGCGCGCCGGTGCCGCGGTCGTCGGTGGGGACAAGAGCGATGCCGCGTTCGGGGAGGGCGTCGAGGACGGCTTCGAGGTCGGCGGGGAGGACACCGGGTAGGTCGGCGACGAGAACGAGGAGCGAATCGGCGCCGCGGGCGACGAGCTCGGCTGATGCGTGGGACAGAGCCTGGTTTATCCCCCGGCTGGAGGGCGGCTCCTCGATGGCGTCCGCCCCGAGAGACCGGGCGCGGTCGAGCGCTTCACGGTCGGGGCTGACGACGGTGACGGAAGCGAGGCGGGGGACGGCGGCGAGCGCGGCCAGGACGTCCTCGAGCATGGCCAGGGCGAGGCGGCGGCGTTCGTCTTCGGACAGGAGCTCGGCCAGGCGGCCCTTGGCCGCGGAGAGCGTCTTGGCGGGGACCAGGGCGGCGATCATCGTGATACTCCAGCGGCGGCGAGGGCGGCGCGGGCGAGGGCCGCCTTCTTGTCCATCGTGGCCATTATCGTATCGGTGACGGTGACCGCCAAGCCCTGGCCGCTGCGGGACTCGATGGTCTCGATGGAGGGCGCGAGGGCGGCGTCCTGCTGGTCGATGACGATGCCGTCCAGGAAGTCCTCGTAGAAGCGGGCGACGGTGGTGGCACTTGGGTCGAGACCCTGGTCGCGCAGCATGCGGGCGGCGGGGCCCTTGATGGCGCGGCCGCCGACGATGGGGCTGACGGCGACGATGCGGGCCCCTGTGGCTCGGAGGGCATCGCGGAGGCCGGGGACGGCGAGGATCGGGGCGATGGAGAGCAGCGGGTTAGAGGGGGTGAGGAGGACGGCGTTCGAGCCGGCGATGGCGTCGAGGACGCCGGGGGCGGGTCGGGCGGACTCCGCGATGCCCTCGAAGATAACCTCGCGGACGGGGTCGGCGGCGCGGCGGCGGACGAAGTAGTCCTGGAAGTCGAGCAGGCCGTCGTCGGTACGGACCTTCGTGCGCAGGGGGTCATTGGTCGCAGGCGTAATCGTGGCGGGGACGCCCAGGGCGCGGGCGAGCTCTGCGGTGGCCTCGGCCAGGGTGAGGCCACGCCGCAGGAGGTGGCTGCGGGTGATGCAGGTAGCGAAGTCGCGGTCGCCGAGGCGGAACCAGGTGTCGTAGCCGAAGCGGGATAGGGCTTCGAGAGTGTCGAACGTATCGCCGCGGACGCCGAACCCCTGCTCCTCGTCGGCGAGGCCGGCGAGGTGGTAGAGGACGATGTCGATGTCCGGGGAGACGTGAAGGCCGAACACTTCGGTGTCGTCGCCGACGTTGGAGACGATGGTGACATCGGAGAAGGGGTGGACGGCGAGGAGGCCCTGGAGGAAACGCGCAGCGCCGACGCCGCCAGCCAGTACCGTAATCATCGCGAGTGCGCGCGGGCTCGCCCTTCGACAGGCTCAGGACGAGCGGGGTCTTCGTAGCGGGCGGCGCCGACGCCGCCGGCGAGGACGGTGATCATGGGGGGATTCTAGCAGGTGGCTGCTAGGGGGCCGGCGAGCGCTGCTCCCAGAGCCGGCGGGTGAGTGACATCTGGTCGACGTGGCCACGAAGGTGCTCCGTAGCGTGGATCAGGGCGTGGGCGGCTGTCACTTCCGGCGGAGCGTCGCCGCCGCGGCCCTGCGTCAGCCTGCGGGCCGCCCAGTCGGCGCCTTCGGCCGAGCGGAGGGCGGCGCGGCAGTCTTCGGACAGCTCATCGACGAGGCTCAGACAATCGCCGGCGTCGTCGGCCATCCCCTGAAACTCGGAGTTGCGGTCGCGGTCGGGAAGGGGCGCGCCCATCGCGATGCAGAGCCAGAGGCGGGTGGCGTGGAGGGTGTGGGTCGCGAGAACGAACAGCGAGTTCGAATCGTCGCCGGCGGGGCGCCAGTTGAGCGCCTCGACCGGGAGTCCTTCGATGGACGAGCGGAGGTCCGTCAGCGACTCGCCGACGAGGTGGCGCGCGGATTCGAGGACGGGGTCAGGCATGGCGTTCGGCCGCGCGCCGCTCCCAGAGCTGGCGGGTGAGGGACATCTGGCCCTCGTGCTCACGGATGTGCTGCAAGGCATGGAGAACGGCCCAGGCGGCCGGGAACTGCTGGTCTTGCTCGGCGTCCGGGTCGCTGCGGACGGCTGCCCAGTCGACGGTGCGGGACCCGTCGACGAGCGACAGGCAATCCTCGAACAGGCCGCCAGTAAGCGCGAGCAGCTCACCGGCATCGCGAGCGCTGGCCTCGAACTCGGTGGGGCGGTCGCGGTCGGGGATGGGCGCGTCGACGGCGACGGAGAGCCACCAGCGGGTGGACGTGAGCGAGTGGGTAGCGAGAACGGCGATGGAGTTAGTGTCGTTACCGGCGGGGCGCCAGTTGAGAGCGTCCGGAGGGATGCCTTCGATGGAGGCACGCATGTCGGCGCGGGTGCGGCGGAGGACTTCGCGGGCGGAGGCGAGGAGTGGGTCGGTCACGGTGCGGAGCGCTGTTCCCAGAGCTGGCGAGTGAGGGACATCTGACCCTCGTGCTCGCGGAGGTGTTCGAGGGCGTGGACGAAGGCCCAGGCGGCGGCCAGCTTGATGTCGCGGGCCGGGTCCCAGTGGTTGCGGACGGCGGCCCAATCGACGGCGCGGGAGCGGTCGACGAGGTCGAGGCAGCGCTCGACCGACTCGTCGACGAAGGCGAGGAGCCGGGAGTCGTCGCCGGCTGCGAAATCGAAGTCGGAGTCGCGGTCGCGGCCGGGAGGGGGCTCATCGACGGCGACGGAGAGCCAGGTGATCGTGGAGGTCAGCGAGTGGTAGGCGAGGACGGCGATGGAGTTCGTGTCGTCGCCGACGGGGCGCCAGTTGAGGGCCTCGGCGGGGAGGCCCTGGATGGAGACGCGCATGTCGTCGCGGGTGCGGCGCAGGAGGTCGTGGGCGGAGGCGAGGAGGGGGTCAGGGGCGGTGGGCATGGAGGTAGTGTAGCGAGAACAGTGGACAGTGGGTAGTGGACAGGCCAGAACCTACGAGCCTAGAACCGAGAACCTGGCCGTCGCTCTGGGGCGCCATGGGCCGACGAAATATTCACGGCACAGCGGCCACAAGTCTTTCTCGACACACCGGCGGGCCTCGCTTAGCGGCACCTACCGAATGCGAGGCTCTTTTGGGGTCGCTCAGAATGAAATCCCAACTGCCGCTTGCAGTCGCTGCGAGAACGAGGGTCTGCCCCGCCCCAGATTCCTTCGCGATCCCAATGTACTCCGCCCGAGCGAACGTGGTCGGCCCTCAGAATGACAGGGGTGGCGGGCTCACGTCGCCAGCTCTACCACCGTGACGCCGTCGCCGCCGGCGCGGGGAGGGGCGGAGGCGTGGCCGCGGACGAGGTCGTGGCGGGTGAGGGCCTCGCGGACGGCGCGGCGGAGGGTGCCGGTGCCCTTGCCGTGGATGATGCGCAGCTCGGGGAGGCCGGAGCGGAAGGCTTCGTCCAGACGCTGATCGACCTCGAGGAGGGCTTCGTCGGCGGACATGCCGCGGACGTCGAGCTCGGGGGAGACGTCCGGTCGGGGCTGGGGCCCCGACCCACGGGAGGGCTCAGGCCGAGCGGGGGAGGCACGACCCGGTCCTTCGACAAGCTCAGGACGAACGGAGGCCTTCTCCACCCGCTCCACCTGGCGGAGGGGGACGCGGGCGCGGAGGGCGCCGAGGCGGACCTCGACTTCGCCCTGGTCGTCGGGAGGCGAGAGCGCCTCGCCGGGGAGGGGTAGGTCGCGGAGGTACAGCAGGTCGCCGGGCTGGATGGGGGGCAGGGGGGCGCGGCGGGGGCGGCGGCTGCGCTTCTCCAGCTTCTCGACGGTCTCCTCGACGGCCTCGATCTGCTGCTGGGCGGCCTCGAACACGGCGACTCGCTCGGGCGCGGGCAGGCGGGCGGCGCGCTGGAGGTCGCGCTGGGCCTGGACCAGCTTGGCGCGGGTCTCGGAGAGCTCGGTCTCCATCTGCTGACGGGTGCGTTCCAGGAGGCGCTCGCGCCCGGACTCGAGGGAGGCGAGGCGCTCGGAGACGCGGCGCTCGGCCTGCTGGGCGCGGGCGGCGGCGGTTTCCTGCTCGAAACGGGCCGACTCGGCGGCGTCGCGCTGGCGGGTGAGGTCGGTGATGAGGGTCTCGACGGCGAGGCGCTCGGGGGCGATGGCGGCGCGGGCTTCGTCGAGGACCTCGGCGGGCATGCCGAGGCGGGCGGCGATGGCGAGGGCGTTGGACTGGCCGGGAAGGCCGATGGTCAGGCGGTAGGTGGGGGCCAGGGTCTCGGGGTCGAACTGGACGGAGGCGTTGGCGACACCGGTGGTGACGTGGGCGAACGCCTTCAGCTCGCCGTGGTGGGTGGTGGCGACGGCCAGGCAGCCGAGCCGCAGGAGGTGCTGGAGGATGGCCTGGGCGAGAGCCGAGCCCTCGGCGGGGTCGGTGCCGGCGCCGAGCTCGTCGAGCAGGACGAGCGAGCGGGGGGTGGCGTCGCGCAGTATCGAGACGATGTTGCCGACGTGGGAGCTGAATGTGGAGAGCGACTGCTCGATGGACTGCTCGTCGCCGACGTCGGCGAAGACGGCGTCGAAGACGGGAACGCGGGACTCGGCGGAAGCGGGCAGCGGGAGGCCGGCGGCGGCCATGAGGGCCAACAGGCCGACGGTCTTGAGGGCGACGGTCTTGCCGCCGGTGTTGGGGCCGGTTATGAGCAGGACACGGAACGGCTCGGACCCGTCGTCCGGAGGGTCGCCCCCCACCCAGACGGTGACGGGGACAGCGGACGTGCCCTCGGGGAGGGTTTCGGGGGAGAGGAGGGGGTGACGGGCATCCTCCAGGCGCAGGCCGGCGGCCGGGTCGTTGACGATCCAGGGCTGGTCGAGGCCGTCGTGGGGCAGCTCGCCGGCGTTGAAGGCGTTGGCCAGCCGTCCCTTGGCCAGCGCCAGGTCAATGTCGGCGAGCGCGTCCACGGTGGCGGCGATGTCCTCCGCCCGCTCGCCGACGGCGGCGGAGAGCTCGCGCAGGATGCGCTGGACCTCGCGCTGCTCCTCCAGCTGGAGCTCGCGCCACTTGTTGCCCAGCTCCACGACCTCGAGTGGCTCCAGGAAGACGGTGGCGCCGGAGGATGACGTGTCGTGGACGATGCCGGGAAGCTGGGAGCGGAGCTCGGCCTTAACGGGGACAACGTAGCGGCCGTCGCGGAGGGTGACGATGGGCTCCTGGAGGACGGTGCGGTTGGCGCGGGAGCTGACCAGGCGGTCGAGGCGGCGGGTGAGCTGGTCGTGGGCCTGGCGGGCGTCGCTGCGGAGCTGGGCGAGGACGGGAGAGGCGGAGTCGACGACCTCGGCGCGCTGGTCGATGGCGGCGTCGATGCGCTCCTCGAGGTCGCGCAGATCGGCGAGGCGGCCGGCGACTTCGGCGAGGAGGGGGAGCTGGACGCGGAGACGGTCGAAGGTGGAGCGGACGGTGCGGGCGAGGTGGAGGGTGGCGTGGACGTCGAGGAGCTCGTGGGGGTCGAGGGTGTGGCCGCGGGCGGCCTGGTCGACGGGGTCGCGGACGTCGCGGGCGGGGGCGAGGGAGAGGTTGGGCTTGAGGTCGAGGGCACGGCGGCCCTCGGCGGTGAGGCGCTGTCGGCGTAGCACCTCGGTGTAGTCGCCGGAGGGCAGGAGGTCGAGGGCGAGGGCGCGGGAGGCGGGGAAGTCGCAGAGGGCTGCGAGGCGCTGGGTTATCTTGCCGAACTCGAGAGTGGCGAGGGTCTTGGGGAAGGTGGTCATGGGGCCATGTGGTCCCAAGCTGTATGGCCCAGACCCTGCCTACGCATCCGACTCCTTATCCAGCGATCGCAGCCTATTCTCCACGAGCCGCTCGCCTGTCTGAGTGATGGCCCAGGCCTTCTGACCGTTCCTCCGTTCGCTAGCATCCATCAGCAATCCCTTACGTATACATTGGGCGATAACGTCTGAGATGTTCTTCGGTGGCGTCAGCCGGGCTGTCCTGAAACTCGCCAGGAACTCCTGCCGCGTAACGCCTTCCTGCTGGAGGTTGTGCAGGAAGTAGTAAGCGATCGCTGCGGTGCTCTCAAGATACGAACCTGGGTTGAAATGAGCGAGAAACTCACCCACAGAAAGCTTCTGCGCAACTAGCCCCGCGGTCAAATCGCGTGCTACGCGGCTACCTGTATTGGCGGGCGCGGGAGCCGTGGCCGGACTGGCGTCCAGCAGGCGAGCAAATACAACCTGAAAGGCAATCTTGCGATAATCCTCGTCTTCGATTTTCGCGACCGCGTCTCTAGCCTCCAAAAACGCATCGTGAACCGACCGTTCATCATTCACTAGCTACGACTCCTTTCTAGGACGTCCTGGGCACCCTCGATACCATAGCCGGGGACAAAGTATCGACTGCCGTCTTTTTGGATAAGTCTGTCACTGTACAGCCGACTCAACTCCTTTCGAAGTGTGCTGCCCCTGACGCCCGTGCCCTGTTCAAGGGCCTGAGGACCCAACGGAACCTCGTCCTCCTGAATCATGCCTAACGCCGCAAGCGCCCTTCTGGCGAGCAAGGCGGCGAGTATCTTCTGGCCGGTCGAAAGTTGGCGCCAGACGGTCGTACCGCGTATCTCCCGGGACTCTTTGTCGATACGAACGTAAGGCTCTAGCACAGTTGCCAGCATCTCGGCATCCACCTCTCTGCTATCCACAAGCAGGCGTTCCAGAGGGTTATTCATCTCGATCTCTCCTTCGCTCTCGGTCATTTCGCTAACTATATGCACGCCGCGCGGGAGCCGTCAAGCACCCGAACAGCCGTGCTGACGCAGTTAGAGGCAGAAATAGTTCGGTTTCCTATATAACCAGGCCGAACTCTTGGATTTCCTGGCGTTTAGACGGTCTCGTCTTCTCGCAACCACGCGGAGTTCACGTCGTTCGGCGGCCAGCCTACTTTATATTTGTATTAGCTAGTTGCGATGGCGACCTATGCCTGTGACGCAATTGGGCGCTGAGGGCGGCCACAATTCTCTCGGAGGGGACTCAGGCCTAGCCGCTACCCGCGGGGCGCGAGGGAGAGGCCGGCGCGTTCGACGCGGCCGCGGACCTCGTCGCGGAGGGCGGCCTCGCCGTCGAAGCAGTTGTCGAAGCCCCAGCGGCTGATCTCCTCGATGACGGGAAGGAGGGTGCGGCCGCGCTCGCTGAGGTGGTACTCGGCGCGCAGGGGGTGCTGGCTGTAAACGGAGCGCTCGATGAGCCCGTTGTCGACAAGCTTCTTGAGGCGGTCGGACAGGAGCTTGGGCGGGAGGCCGCTGGACGACTCCAGGAACTGGTTGAAGCGAGTCTTGCCCAGGAACAGGTCGCGGACGATGAGCATCGTCCAGCGGTCGCCGATGAGGTCCAGCGTGCGGGCAATGGGGCAGGCCTGGTCGTAGGGTCTGGGCATTTCGGGAAGATTGTACCGCAGGGGGTTGACTATTACAAGAGAAGTCACTATATTATGCGAAGTTACAGGACAAGAAGGAGGTCCGGAATGGTGTCACAGACGGCGGCCTCGCTGGGCGAAGGGCTCGAAGGAAAGCTGCGAGAGCTGGGCGAGGCGCTGGACGGGATCGGCGAGGAGAAGGCGGCGCAGCGCCCGGCCGACGCCGAGTGGTCCTGCAAGGAGGTGCTCTCGCACCTGATGGGCGACGAGGGAGAGCGCGAGGTGGACCGGTTGCAGCGGTTCCTGGACGAGGACAATCCGCTGATCGGCGTCGTCGTGGGGCTGCCGTACTACACTCCGGCGCGGCAGGCGATGTCGCTCCCGGAGCTGCGGGCCGGCGTCTGGAAGCGGTACGAGGAGATGGCGGCGTTCGTGAGCGGGTTGAGCGACGAGCAGCTGGAGCGTGGCGCCCGCATCCCGCTGCTCAAGCAAACGCCGATAGGGGAGCAGGCGACGCTGGCGCAGTGGGTGGGCGTGGTCACGACCTTCCACCTGCCGGCGCACATCGACCAGGTGAAAGCGGCCCGGAACACGCTGGGCGCATAGCTGCTCGCCGACTAGAATAGCGACAGGCACGGCAGGCAGGTAGCGAAAAGGAGGACGCCCCATGGGAAGCCCGGTAGTGCATTTCGAGGTCACAGGCAAGGACGGGAAGAAGCTCCAGGAGTTCTACTCGACGACGTTCGGCTGGAGCATCAACGCCGACAACCCGATGAGCTACGGCATCGTGGAGGCCCAGGAGGGTGTGGGAATCGGCGGCGGCATTTCGGGAGGCGATGGTCAGCGGAACCAGGTGACGTTCTACATCGCGGTGGACGACCCGCAGGCCTACCTGGACCGGATCGAGAGCGCGGGCGGCAAGACGATAGTCCCGGTGACAGAGATACCGAACATGGTAACGTTCGCCCAGTTCGCGGACCCTGAGGGCAACATTGTCGGCCTGGTGAAGGAAGGGATGTAGCGATGCTGAAGGGTATACCGTTTGTCATCGTCTGGACGGAGGACGTCCAGCGGCTGGTGCCGTTCTACCGCGACACGCTGGGGCTGGCGCCGGAGATGGAGACGCCGGAGTTCGTCTCGTTCAAGTCGGACGGCGGCGCGCAGATGGCGATCGGCCAGCACAGCGAGGTGAGGGGGAAGTCCAGCGACCCGCTGCGAGTGATGGTGAACTTCCAGGTGGACGACTGCCGGGAGGAGTACGAGCGGCTGGCCGGCAAGGGCGTGGAGTTCATTCGGGCAGCGAGCGAGGACCAGGGCGGGTCGATCCTGGCCACGTTCCTCGACCCGGACGGGAACACACTGCAGCTGTTCCAGCAGACCTCGGCCTAGCCCGCGCCGTTTCGCTCGCCGTTCCTTGACCGTCGGTCGAGCGCGACCCTAAGATGGGGCCACGATGACCGATCGTGTGAACCTACGCATACCCGGCCCCACACCCGTCCCGGACGACGTCCTGGCGGCGGTTGCCCACCCGATGGTGGACCACCGCGGGCGGCCATTCGCGGCGTTGATCGAGCGGGTGTCTGAGCGGTTGCAGCAGTTCTACCAGACCAGGGAGGACGTGCTGATCCTGACCGCGTCCGGCACAGCCGGGATGGAGGCGGCGATCGTGAACACGCTTTCGCCCGGAGACAGGGTGCTGGCGGTCAGCGTCGGCGCGTTCGGCGACCGGTTCGCGGCGATAGCGGAGACGTACGGCGCCGAGGTCGTGCCACTGGCCTACGAGTGGGGGCAGGCCGCGAGCGCAGACGAGATCCGCTCGGCGCTGGCCGAGGACGCGAGCATCAAGGCGGTGCTGGTAACGCATAACGAGACGTCAACGGGGATCACGAACCCGCTGGAGGCGATCGCGAAGGCGGTGCGAGAGTCGGACCGGCTGCTGATCGTGGACGCGGTGAGCAGCCTGGGGGCGATACCGCTGGAAATGGACGGCTGGGGGCTGGACGTCGTCGTCACGGGGTCGCAGAAGGGCTGGATGGTGCCGCCGGGGCTGGCCTTCGTGGCGATGAGCGAGCGCGGCTGGAAGGCGAACGAGTCGGCGCGGATGCCGCGGTTCTACCTGGACCTGGCCAAGGCCCGCGATTTCGCGAAGAAGGGCCAGACGCCGTTCACGCCGGCGGTCTCGATATTCTTCGGGCTGGACGTAGCCCTGGAGAAGATGATCGAGGAGGGGGCAGAGAGCATATACACCCGGCACGCCAACATCGGCGGGATCGTCCGGTCTGGCGTGAAAGCGCTGGGGCTGGAGCTGCTGGCGGCGGACGAGCGGTACGCCTCGAACACGGTGACGGCAGTGAAGTGCCCGGAGGGTGTGGACGTCAAGGAGCTTCGAAACACGCTGGAGGACGAGCACAACGTCGTCGTGGCCGGCGGCCAGGGGAAGCTGGCGGGGAAAATCTTCCGCATCGGCCACCTGGGGCTGGCGAGCGAGGAGGACATCCGGGAAACGCTGGAGGCGCTCGCGGAGGCGCTGCCGCGGGTGGGCTACACACTGCCCGTCGGCCGCTAGCGGGTCGGAGACGATGACCGCCCGCGTGCTGGTGTGCGACCCGATAGCCGAGGACGGGGTCGCGACCCTGAAGAAGGCCGGCGCCGAGGTCGACGTGAAGACCGGGCTGACGCCGGACAAGCTCAAGAAAACCGTCGACAGCTACGACGCGCTCATCGTGCGCAGCGAGACGAAGGTCACGCGCGAGCTGATAGACGCCGCGTCGAACCTGAAGGTGATCGGGCGGGCGGGGATCGGCGTGGACAACATCGACGTGGAGGCGGCGACGGAGCGGGGCATCGTCGTCGTGAACGCGCCGACGGGGAACGTGATCTCGGCGGCGGAGCACGCGATAGCGCTGATGATGGCGCTGGCGCGGCACATCCCGGAAGCCAACGCATCGCTGAAGTCGGGCAAGTGGGAGCGGGGCCGCTTCCTGGGGCTGGAGGTGCGAGGGAAGACGCTGGGCATCGTGGGGCTGGGGCAGGTCGGGTCGGAGGTGGCGCGCCGGGCGCGCAGCCTGGAGATGCGCGTGCTGGCCCACGACCCGTTCGTGCCGGAGGAGCGGGCGCGCAGCCTGGGCGTGGAGCTGGGGACGTTCGAAGAGGTGCTGCGCGAATCGGACTTCCTGACGGTGCACACGACGCTGACCGAAGGGACGCGACACCTCATCGGCGAGGAGGAGCTGCGGCGGATGAAGCCGACGGCGCGGATAATCAACACGGCGCGGGGCGGGATCGTGGACGAAACGGCGCTGGACGCGGCGTTGAAGGCAGGCCAGCTGGCGGGCGCGGCGGTGGACGTATTCGAGACGGAGCCTCTGACCAGCCATCCCCTGTTCGAGAACGACAAGGCGATCGTGACGCCGCACCTCGGCGCATCGACCGCCGAGGCGCAGGAGCGGGTGGCGCAGGACGTGGCGGAGCAGGTCCTGGCGGTCATTAACGGCGAACCGGCCCGCTACGCGGTGAACGCGCCCCTCATCTCGCCGGAGACGTACAGCTACCTTGCGCCGTACGTGCCGGTGGCGTCGAAGACCGGTTCGCTGGCGGTGCAGCTGTGCGAGGGACAGATGGAACAGATAGAGATCGACTATTCAGGTGACATAACGCAGTATGACCTGACGCCGCTGAAGGCCGCGGTCGTGGGCGGGATGCTGGCGCCGATCAGCGAGGAGCACGTCAACGTGGTGAATGTGGACGTCGTCGCCCAGCGGCGGGGGATGGTGATTACGGAGAAGCGCAGCCCCTCGCACGACGTTTACTCGAGCCTGATTACCGTTGCCATCCAGACCGCGGTGGGCGAGACGCGGGTGTCGGGGACGCTGGCGCACGACAGGCCGCACATCGTCATGATCGACGGCTACGGGGGCGTGGACATACCGGCGGACGAGGGGTACCTGCTGGCCTGCCAGAACCGCGACCGGCCGGGGATGATCGGCCGGCTGGGGACGCTGCTGGGCCAGTTCAACGTGAACATCAGCTTCATGGACGTGGGTCGCGGCGAGGGAGGGAACGCGCTGATGGTGCTGACCCTGGACGAGCCGCTGACGGAGGAGCAGCTGGAAGAGGTGAAGAAGATTCCGGACATCTTCGGGGTGAAGCTGGCGCGGTTGTAGTAGGAGCGCCCGGGGCGCAGCAAGCAGCGCTCCTACCGTTGGCATGGCGCGAACGTTGGCCCCGCCCGAGGGCGCAGCAAGCGGCGCCCCTACGATTGGCGTCTGCGTCAGCCGAACAGCGGGTTGAAGACGAGGCCCGTCGGTATCTTCGGGTAGAAGAACGTGGACTTCTGGGGCATGCGCTCGCCGGCGTCGGCGACGGCGAGGACCTTGCGGGGCGGGATGGAGTTTAGCAGCAGGGCGTAATCGGCCTCGCCCTCGCGCACTTCGGCCAGGGCGGCGGCAGCGTCCTCCTCGAACCAGACGGTGTCGTAGTCGTTCATCGCGTCCTCGCTGAGGCCGAGGGCGTAGCGGAGGATGACGTGGTCGGCGACGGCGGTGTCGAGCTGCCGCCAGATGGGCGGGCGCTCCTGCGGCAGGTAGGGATCGACCGCGGCGGTCTCGTAGAGGCTCAGAAGGTAGAACTCCGGTGAGCCGCGGGCGAGCAGGCCGAAGCAGTTCAGCATGCGGCCGCGTTCGCTGAGGGCGGCCATGAGCTCCGGCAACGAGGGGCGCGTCTCGACGTCGAACACCGCCGACAGCGCATCGATCGCCCGGTCGACGGGGAGGTCGCAGGCGGCGAGGCGGTGGGTGGGGAGGACGAGGAGGCCGGGGTCTTCGACAGCGGTGAGAGCGACGAGCGCGAAACGCTCGGCGGCGTCCGGGCCGGCCCCCAGTTCGTCGGCGTAGGCGAGGGCGGTCTCGTAGCGGTGGTGGCCGTCGGCGACGTACAGCGTCTCGCGCTCGAAGGCGCGAGTGATGGTCCGGACGGTGGTCTCGTCGTCGACGCGCCAGAGGCCGTTCGAGAGCCCGTCGCCGTCCGCGAAAGCAGCGGCGGGTGGGGACGAGACTGCGCGTGCGACCAGGGGCTGGACGTGCTGCTCGTCGTCGCGGTAGAGCAGGAAGACGGGGCTGGTATTGAGGCGGAGGGCACGGAGGAGGTTCAGGCGGTCCTCCTTGGGGGCGCTGAACGTGCGCTCGTGGGGGAGGACGGCGCCGCTGGCCCAGGGCTGCAGGCGCACCCGGGCGAAGAGGACGCGGCGGCGGTACGTCTCCTCGGCGTGGCGGAACTCCTGCTCGTAGACGTAGAAGGCAGGGGCGCCATCGCGAACGAGGGCGCCGTCCCCGAGCCAGCCGCGGAGGGTGCCGGCGGCCGACGCGTAGGGGTCGTCTTCGGCGCGGGGCAGCTCGAGCCGGACGGCGTTGTGGGGGCCGGAGGCGTACAGGCGGTCCTGTTCGCGGGGGGAGATGGTGTCGAAGGGGGGACAGACGGCGGCCGCGAGGTCGACGCTGGGGGCGTAGCGGATGGCCTGGAGCGGACGGACGTCAGCCACGGGGCGATGATAGCACCGGGCGTCGCCCCGGGGCGAGTGTGCACGCTGGCACCGAGGCAGTCGTCGGGCTAGAATGTCGAATCGTGGTTGCCTACTGCACGTTCTGCGAGATTGTGGCCCGACGGGAGCCGGCGGAGGTCCTGTACGAGGACGACGAGGTGATGGTGTTCCGCAACCGGCTGCGCTGGGTGCCGGTGATGCTGCTGGCGGTGCCGAAGGCGCACAAGACGCAGGCCGAGCTGTGGTCGGACATGGGCCGCGTTGGCGAGATCGCAGTGCGGATGGGGCGAGAGCACTGCCCGAAGGGCTTCCGGCTGCTGTCCAACTTCGGGTACGAGGCGATGCAGAGCCAGGAGCACGGGCACGTGCATGTGCTGGGCGGAACGTTCCTGGGGGAGTACGTCTAGGCCCGTCCTAGGGACCTACCTCGTAGGGACCGATCAGTCTCCATGTCCTGCCACCGTCTTCCGTCTGGATGAGAGCGTGTACACCTTCCCCTGTTCCCGTAGTGACCTGCAAGATGGCCCATCCGTCTCGCTCCGTAATGAACTCTATCTCGATCGGATCGATGCTGGTCGCGGCTCCGGGCAGGCGTACTAACCGACCGGCCTGCTTCCAATCGGGCCTAACCGTCTCCCAAGTCTTGCCACCGTCTCGCGTGCTGTGAAACTCTTCTCCTACCGCAAACCACACGTCCAGGTCCACGACCGAAACCATCGAGGCGGGGGAAGCCAGTGTGCCGGCCAGTTGCCACGAGTCGCCGGCGTCATGGGTAAGGTAGAAGCCCGTCGCCCCGGTAGCCTCATTGGTGGCAGCCAGGCTGACGGGAACCACGCCGCCGCGGCTGGAAACGAAGACAGGTGCGTGATCGAGAGACGCCGCGCGGTCGTATCCATCGGGCAACGGCAGCGCCTGGGGCTGCCAACTGTTGCCTCCGTCATGAGTCACCATCAACTCTGCTGGACTGGCCAGCCAGCCGTGGGTCTCGTCATCGAAGTAGATCGGGCCGGCGCAGCAATATGTCCAGCCAGGGAGTTCGCGCCAGGTCGCCCCCCCGTCAGCTGTCTCAAACACTATGCCCCTGCCCTGGAGACCCCCCCTGTGCTCGGCTGCGAGCCACCCACGCTGCTCATCGAGGAAGTAGAAGCGCATCAGCCCGAGTGACGGCGGACCGGGGTCGCCCACTGGCGGGCCCTCGAACATTGTGCTCTCCCAGCTGTTTCCTCCATCCGAAGTGCGATAAACCGTGATCCGGGAGGGCGAGCTGTAGCTCTCCTCGCCCGGCCTCCCCGGTTCTACGGTGGCCAGCCAGCCCCGGAGAGCATCCTCGAACATCACTCCCGCACAGCACCCAGCGGCCGCTTCAGTCGGAAGAACGTTAGCCCAGGTCAGGCCACTATCGCTCGTCCAAAGGAGACCATCCCCTGTTAGTGCCCAGCCCTTGCCCGGGGCCACCAGCTGCATCGAACGCACGTTTGCTGCAGGAACGCTCTCAACCGTTGGAATTGCCGCGGGATTCGATCCCCCGCATGATATCGCAAAGAAAACAACCGCCAGCGAGAGCGTTCTTCGGATGGCTACCGATCGCGATCCGATGTTTAGGAGACAGAACGCAGGTGCGGCCATCGGCCAACCCCCAATTCAGGCCTACTCCTAACTAGAGGCCGTCGGCACCGCCACCCCGGCCTCGGCGAGCGCGGCGCGCTGTACCTGGAACAGGCGTTGGGCCCCTGCCAGAGCGAGATCGATTAGCTCGTTCATCGTGTCGCGGGAGAAGGGGTGGCTCTCGCCGGTGCCCTGCACTTCGACGAGCTCAGCCTCCTCCGTGATCACCAGGTTGAAATCGACGGCGGCGGAGGCGTCCTCCCCGTAATTCAGGTCCAGGAGGGGCATGCCGTCGATGACACCGGCGCTGGTGGCGGCGACGGCGCAGCGCAGGGGGAGGGAGGGGATGGCCCCGGCGGCGACGAGGCCGTGCAGCGCCTGGGCCAGGGCAACGTAGGCGCCGGTGATCGATGCCGTGCGCGTGCCGCCGTCGGCCTGGATGACGTCGCAGTCGATGATGAAGGTGCGCTCGCCGAGCATGTCCAGCCGGCAGACGGAGCGCAGGGAGCGGCCGATGAGCCGCTGAATCTCGGAGGTGCGTCCGCCGGTGCGGCTGCGCTCGCGGCCGATGCGGGTGTGGGTGGAGCGGGGGAGCATGCCGTATTCGGCGGTAATCCAGCCAGAGCCGGTGCCGCGGGCGAACTGGGGGACGCCGTCCTCAACGCTGACGGCGCAGAGGACAGCCGTGTCGCCGACCTTGATGTGAGCGGAGCCCTCGGCGTACTGGAGGTAGCCGGGCTGGATGGTTACGGGGCGGAGCTCGTCGGGACGGCGGCCGTCTTTGCGGATCATGGCGAGGGCGAGTATAGCATCGGCGCGCGGCGGGAGCTACGGGAGCAGGGTCAGGGGGACCTGGACGACATCGATTGGGCTGCCGTCGCGCGGGCTGGCGTCGTAGACCCAGAGGCAGGCCTCGCTTGGCTCGTCGACGCCGAACTCGACGTCCTCTGAGAATGGCGAGAGGATGAACGCCTCGCCGGTGTGGCCCGCGACATCGGCGACAATGTTGCCGGCCGCGTCGTAGATGGTGATGTTGAACTGCGCCTCGAAGACGTTCATGCTGCCGCTGACCGTCACGGGGCTGGTCACCTCGTCCTCGGCCGCGGGAGCATCGACGACGACGATGTCCGGCTCGCCCGGGTCGGGGTTGGGGGCGCACACGGCCTCGGGCTCCGGCGTCGGCGTGGGTGTTTCGACAGGCGGTTCCGTCGCGGTCGCGGTGACCCCGGGCGACGCGTCTGCGGACGGTGTTACGCCGTCGCCGTTGTCGTCGCTCTTGCAGGCGACGAGCAGGACAGCGCAGACGAGGGCGAGGGCGAGCAGCAGCCTGGACATGTTCTCTACTCTGGGAAACTACGTTACCACCGAAAAGGTTACGCGTGAATCCGAAGGGCGAGCGAGCGTCGTAAAGCGCATAGAGGCGCTCCTGACTCCGAGGCCGCACCCCCCTGCGAGCCCAACAACCTTCAGGAGCGCTTTCCTGTGTTCGCGAGGTTACCGGTGAACCTGGGGCGGGGCAAGCGCCGCCCCTACACGGCCGCGCCGGAACCGGTCAGCGTGCGGTCTCTACCCACAACCGCAGGCCGTCCGTGCTGACGGTCACGTCTCCCTGGAGGTCGGTGCGAAACACGGCGTCACCGGCGAGCCGCTCCAGGACGTCATCGGCGGGGTGGCCGTAGCGGTTGTCCTTGCCCACGGAGATGACGTCGACGAGGGGATCGACGGAGGCGAGGAAGGCGGCGCTGCTGGAGCCAGCCGAGCCGTGGTGGGCAACCTTGTACAGGACCGAGTCGAGGTCAGCGCGGGCGCGGACGAGCGCCGCCTCGGCGTCTGCGCCGATATCGGCGGGGAGCAAGACGGAGGCGCGGCCCATCGTGAGCTTGAGGACGAGGGAGTCGTCGTTGTCGCCGCCGGGAGGGGCCGAGAGCACGACGAGACGCGCCCCGCCTCCAAGATCAATCTCGTTGCCGGCAACGGCCTGACGCGAGGGGACGGCGGCGTCGCGCACGGCGTCGCGCCAGGCGCGGTAGGCGGCGGTTTCCGCTTCCGCGGGCGACGCGAGCACCGAGCGGACGTCGTACCGCTCGAGGACCGCCGGGAGGCCGGCGACGTGATCGAGGTCGGGGTGCGTGAGGACGACTAGGTCGATGCGGCGGTCGTGGAAGGGGAGGTGGCGGTCCAGCGCCGCGGCGATGGCATCGTCGCTGGGGCCGCCGTCGACGAGGATGCGGTGTCCCTCCGGGCCCTCGATGAGGATGGCGTCGCCCTGGCCGACGTCGAGGAAGGTGACGGTGAGGCGACCCTGCGCCGGCGTCGAGAGGGCGAACCAGACGAGCGCGGAGCTGAGGACGAGGACCAGAGCCAGCGCGGGCACAGGGACGAGGGAGCGCCGTGATCGGAGCGGCGCGAGCTTCGGCGGGGCGACCGCTTCGGGTCGATGCCGGGCGAGGAGCAAGACCCCGAGGGCCAGCGCGCCGTAGAAGCCCACGGCGTGGCCGACGCCGACGCCTCGCAGCTCGACCGAGGCTAGGGGCAGGTCCGCCGCCAAGTCGACGACGGCGATCATGTAGGCGGCGGGGAGCCAGGCCAGCCAGCCCAGCGCCCCGGCGGCGGGCGCGAAGGCGAGGCCAGCTACGGCGGTGACGGCTGCGGTGGCGGCGACGGCGAGGAAGGCGGGGACGGCCAGCAGGTTCGCGAGCGGGGCGACCAGCGACACTCGTTCGAAGGTGATGGCGGTGATGGGGAGCGTGAAGGCGATGGCGGCCACCGTGACGGCGGCCAGCTCGGCGGCGGGGCGGGTGAGGGGGAAGGCGGCGAGGTCCGGCCAGCGCGACGCCCAGCCGTAGAGCCGCTCGGCCAGGAGCGGGGCGAGCGTCATCAGGCCCACGGTGGCGGCGAAGCTGAGCTGGAACGAGACGTCGTGGACGACCTGGGGTTCGAGCGCGGTCATGATGGCGGCGGCGAAGAGCAGCGCGATCAGCCCTGAGCGCTGGCGGCCCAGGGCGACCGCGACGACGAACAGCGAGCCCATGATGGCGGCGCGGACGACGGAGGGCTCCCCGCCGACGAGCGTCGCGTAGCCGAGCACGCCGGCGAGGGCCAGCCAGGCGGCGCGGCGCCGGCCGACCAGCGGCGCGAGCAGGGCGAGGGCGAGGCCGGCCACGATGGCCACGTTCTGGCCGGACACGGCCACGAGGTGCGACGTCCCCGTCGCGTTCATGCGGTCCGTCAGGTCCGCCGGCAGCTGGGCGCGCTTGCCCAGCAGGACGCCGGCGGCCAGCGAGGCCTCCGGCTCCGGCAGGGCGCGGGCGAGGGCGTGCGAGAGGTCGGTGCGGAGATCGATCAGCGCGGCGCGAAGGGGGCTGCCGCGGTCGCGGGCGAGGAGGCGGGCCTCCGGGTAGGCCATCAGCGAGCCGACACCCTGTCGCGCGAGGTAGCCGCGGTAGTCGAAGCCATCAAGGACGGGAGGGGTCTCCAGCTCGCCCTCCAGCTCCAGGAGGTCGCCGTAGCGGTAGGCCGGGAAGGCGGGGGCGGTCGCCAGGACGGCGCCGGACTGCGGCCGCCAGTCGCCGGCAACGTAGGACTCGCGGACAGTGAGGCGGTAGCGGGCCGTCGAGCCACGGTCGTCGGGCTCGTCGGAGACGACGGCGCGGAATCGGACCGACTCGCCGTCGTTCCAGCGGGCGATTCCGGCGGGCATATCGGGTGGCATCGTCGAGTCGTAGCGCCAGAGGGCGGCGAAGACCAGCGTCGCGCCGAGAGCGACGAGCGCGAGGGTCGAAGCGCGGGGCCGGAGGGCGAAGGAGGCGGCGGCGAGGGCGCTGGCGGCGGCGACGGCGGCCCAGGCGTCGGCGCCGGTGAAGGCGGCGGCGGCGACGCCGAGCAGCCAGGCGAAGGCCAGGGCGCCGAGGGTCACGGCCCCACCGTCACGAGCTCGGCGATGTCTTCGTAGACGGACTGGGGGATGAGCTCGCGCTCCAGCAGCTCGTCGACGCTGGCGAAGCGCCCGTCCTCGTCGCGGGAGCGGACGATGCCGGCGGCGCGGACCTCGCCGATGCCGGGGAGGGCCTGGAGCTGGCCGGCGCTGGCGGTGTTGAGGTCGAGGAGGGGGCCCTGGGACGCGCCGGCGACGCTGGTGCCGCCGAGGTAGGGGATGGCGACGGTGTCCTCGTCGCGGGCGCGGCGGGCGAGGTCTACGGCGGCGAGGTCGGCGTCGTCGAGGGGGCCGCCGGCGGCTTCGAGGGCGTCGAGCCAGCGGTCGCCATCGGCGAGGGGGTAGACGCCGGGGCTGGCGACGGCGCCGGTGACGTAGACGCGGATGTCGTCGGCGGGGAGGGTGAGGTCGAGGGGCGGGGGGTCATCGTCGAGGCGGTCGGCGATGAGGACGCCGAGGGCGATGAGGAGGGGTGCGGCGAGGAGGGCGGCGATGGCCCAGCGGTAGCGGTCGAGGAGGTCGGACAGGGGCGGGGCCTCCCGGGGGCGAAGTTGGGGGGATTATGGGGGGCGGGGGCCGGGCGCGTCAACCCCCCGGGGCGGGGAGATGGCCACAGATTACACAGATGGGCACGGAAAGAGTTGGCCGCAGATGGGCGCAGATGATCGCAGATTAGGCTTGTGGGTCTGGCGTGGCGCGGGCGGGGTGGAGGTGGGAGGGGGAAGTGGCAGGGGGAAGAGGGGAGGTGGGGAGGGGGGGGCGGTTACCATGCCTCTCCGTAAGGGGCGTAGGCGAACAGGTATTGCCCGTATGTGCGACCGCAGGCATCCTGGACTATTTTCAGAGAGTTGGAGCGGACGTTGTTCGCGTCCTGGTCCGTCAACTCAAACTGCCACTTCCGCGTGAACCTCGCATCCGGCCGTGCAGTGCTCACTTGCATCTCAAGAGAGTACTGGCCAGCTTCCCAATAGCACAAGCGATCGAGGGCGGTGTAGGCACTGACGTGGACGCTGTTCTCAGAAAACTGCCGGTACACCTCGTCCACGCGCTGGGTGATCGCTGTGGCGTCTAGACCTAGCTCTAGCAGCCCCGCAATGTCGGCATCGGCAACAGCCGCCTGCCAGCCTCCTAGCACGGCCTCAATTTGTGGCTTCATGTCATCTTGAAGCGCGATGTCGAAAAACTGGATGCTGAACCGCTGGGGTTGCGGTGTGGTCAACATGAATCCAGCTGGCAACTCGATTGACTGCTCTTGCGAGCCGGCCGTAGAGACCTTCTGGCTACGAAATACGCCCCAGTCAAGCAAATGACGAGAGCTGTCCTTCAGTTTGACAAGAGATAACCGAATATTGCTCACAAACTGATCTTGATGTACCGCTCGAAGAGTGCCGTTCAGGCCGATGGTAGCACCGTATCCGCTAAATCCGACCTCGATGTTCCCGGTTTCGTGAGTGTCTATCGTGCCCTGACGGAACAGGCGCCGCCAAAGTGCGAGTAGCCAAGGCTGGGCGAGCGCGAGAGAAGCCACAATGAGCGGCCCACCCCATTTTAGGAAATCGACCAAGGTCAGCCCCCTGGGACGTCAGATTACGGTAAGTGCACCGACCAGAAACGTTCCGATGATAATCGGTAGTGTAACCGTCGCGATACCGAGCATCCACCTCGTGTTGGACCGCTGGGCGGCGAGCATGGACAGCTGCTGATCGGCAATCACCCGCAACAGGTCACTCTGGGCCTGTAACAACTGAGCGTGCCCATCTTGCAACTCAATGAGCCAGTCCAGCCTCTGAGTCTCGGCCGAAGGGTGGAACTCCGCGATGACAGCGCGTCGTTGATAGCTCGCCGCTAAGGAGCGGTGCGTCTCAGCCAGCGCAGTGAGATTCTGCATGGCCTGCGCGATCCCAGGCGGCGGAATTGCACCTTCTAGCTTGGCCAGGCTCGCCCGTATTGAATCCATTGCCTCGATCACGTTCGCCATCGGTGATCCTCGATTCCTCGTAGATTGACTTCATTATACCAAATCACGCGCGGCAAGCGCTTAGGCAAGTGAGCAACCAGATCCCTCGCTGTGCAGGCAGTCAACTGCACCACAAGGAAAGGCCCACGAACTGGATGCTATACTTGACTGCGCCGAGATTGACGTAGACGTGAGGTATCGTCGTGCGTGGGCGCGATTTGTTGTCGATGGGGGACCTGTCGCCGGGGGCGCTGCGGCTGGTGCTGGATACGGCTCGGGGGTTGAAGGCCTCGATGGGGCGCGGACGGAGCCCTTCGACAGGCTCAGGGCGAACGGAGGGCGAGGGCCTTCGCTCCGCTCAGAAGGGTGAGTCGTTCGGAGGAAGCGAGACCCTTCGCTTCGCTCAGGGTGACAAGCCACCGCTGGCGGGGCGGGTGCTGGCGCTGGTGTTCGAGAAACCTTCGCTACGTACCCGCGTTTCTTTCGATGTGGGTATGCGACAGCTCGGCGGAGAGTGTGTGTACATCTCGCCGCAGGAGGTGGGTCTGGGTACGCGGGAGCCAGTGTCGGACGTGGCGCGGGTGCTGAGCCGCTACGTGGACTGCATCGCGGCGCGTACGTTCGCGCACGAAACTGTCGAGGAGCTGGCGCGATGGAGCGACGTTCCCGTCATCAACGCGCTCTCCGAGGGGGAGCACCCGTGCCAGGCGCTGGCCGACCTGCTGACGATCGAGGAGCACGTCGGGCGGCTGGCGGGGGTGAAGCTGGCGTACGTGGGGGACGGGAACAACGTGGCGCGTTCGCTGTGGCTGGGGTCGGCGCTTTCGGGCGTCGAGTTCCGGATCGCGGCGCCGGCGGGATACGAGCTGCCAGCGGAGTACGTATCGAGGGGGGAGGAGCTGGCGCGGGAGTCGGGGGCGAGCATATCGCAGACGGCGGACCCGCGCGACGCGGTGTCGGGTGCGGACGTTGTATATACAGACGTGTGGGCGAGCATGGGGCAGGAGGAGGAGAGCGAGCGTCGGCGGAAGGCGTTCGCGGGGTTCCAGGTGGACGAATCGATGATGAAACTGGCGAATAAGGATGCGATTTTCATGCACGACCTGCCGGCGCACCGGGGGGAGGAGGTGTCGGCGGAGGTGATGGAGGGGCCGCAGTCGGTGGTGTTCGATCAGGCGGAGAACCGGATGCACGCGCAGAAGGCGGTGCTGTCGCTGGTCCTCGCCGACGACGGGGGCGAGGGGGCCCCGGAGGACTAACGTGGGCGCCTGGGATACGATCGTCGACTCGCTGGGGCGGTTCGACTTCGCGAGCGCGATCGACATCCTGACGATTTCGGCGCTGATCTACCTGGCGCTGCTGCTGCTGAAGGGTACGACGGCGATCCCGCTGCTCCGGGGCATCGCGATGACGCTGGTGGGGATGGTGCTGCTGGCGGCGGTGCTGGACCTGACGGTGCTGGACTGGGTGATCCGGAACTCGTTCCCGGCGGTGCTGATCGCGATACCGATCGTGTTTCAGCCGGAGATCCGTCGCTTCCTGGTGCGGGTGGGCCGGACTGGGCGGCTGCCGTGGTCGGGGCGGCACCTGTACGAGGAGATCGTGGACATCGTGGCGGACGCGACGCTGTCGCTGGCGTCGGAGCGGCACGGGGCGATCATCGTGCTGGAGCGAGAGGCGGGTCTGGAGGATTACGTGGACACGGGCGTGAAGCTGGATTCGGTGCCTTCGACGCGGCTGCTGGCGGGGATCTTCTTCCCGAACTCGGCGCTGCACGACGGGGCGGTGATCATCCGCGAGGAGCGGGTGGCGGCGGCGGGATGCACGCTACCGCTCTCGGACCGGATGGACTTCGGGCTGACGGGGCTGCGGCACCGGGCGGCGCTGGGGATATCGGAGAGGACGGACGCGGTGGCGGTTGTGGTATCGGAGGAGACGGGTGACATATCGGTGGCGGCGAGCGGCCGCATCCTGGGCGGGCTGGACGGGCCGCGGCTGCGGGGCGTGCTGCGCAGCCTGCTGGTGCCGGCGAGCGAGCTGGACCGGCCGGGGCGGCGGCGGCTGCCGGGGCTGAGCCGCTGATACTGAGATTACGATGGAACGTCTGAGACAGCTGGCGACCGAGGCGTGGACGCTGCTACGAGGCATCGCGTTTCCGGCGGCAGTATCGGTGAAGGACAACGCGGGTCTGGCGGTGCTTTCGGTAGCGCTGGGGTTCGCGCTATGGATCTTCGTGACGGACTCGCAGGACACGACCCGGACGGGGGTGCTGCCGTTCGAGCTGCCGGTGGAGGCGGTGAACGTGCCGGGAGACCTGGCGCTGGCCGGCTCGCCGGTGAACGTGCGGGTGCGGGTGGAGGTGGACGAGGACGTGTGGGAGAGCCTCTCGATGGCGGATTTCCAGGCGACGGTGGACCTGGACGGGCTGCAGGCCGGCTCCTACGAGCAGCCGGTGCGGGTGGAGCCGCAGACGGGCCGGGGCGGGCTGCGGGTGTTGCAGGCGATCCCGGAGACAGTGACGGTGGAGCTAAAGAGCCTGTTCAGCAAGTCGGTAGGCGTATCGGTGAGCGTGGAGGGGGCGCCGCCGCCGGGATTTGAGGCGGGAGCGCCGGAGGCGGACGCCGAGACTGTGCTGGTGACGGGCACGCAGGACCGGGTGACGCTGGTCACGCAGGCGGTGGCGTCTATGGACCTGACGGGGCGGACGGAGGACGTGACGCAGGCGGTGCGGCTGGAGCCCCGGGACTCGCGGGGGTTCCTGGTGGAGGGGGTGGTGCTGGAGCCGAGCATTACGAACGTGTCGGTATCGATAAGCCAGACGGAGTTCAGCCGGGTGCTGACGATCTCGCCGGAGGTGGTGGGAACGCCGGCGGCGGGGTACGACGTGGTCAGCGTGACGGTGGAACCGGCGGTGACGACGGTGTTCGGGCCGCAGTCGTTCGTGGGGGAGGCGGCGACGGTGAAGACGCAGTCGGTGGACATCAGCGACGCCACTGACGACGTGGTGCAGACGGTGTCGCTTGACCTGCCGGCGGACGTGAGCGTGAGCGGCAGCTCGAGCGTGACGGTGACGGTGGACATCGAGCCTTCTGAGGGGAGGCGTACGCTGGGGGTGACGGCGGTACCGGTGGGCCTGGACTCGTCGCTGGCGATACAGGGCGGCCTGCCGGACGTGCAGGTGGTGCTGCTGGGCGAGCTGCCGGCGCTGCAGGCGCTGCTGCCGAACGACATAGCGGCGACGATAAACCTCTCGGGGCTGGGCGAGGGGACGCACGAGGTGACGGTCAGCGTATCGGCGCCGGCGGAGACGCTGGTGGCGGAGACGACGCCGGAGACGGTCACGATAACGCTCGAGCCCAGGTAGCCTGTCATGGCTCGAGCCAAGGCCCAGATTCCGCCGGCCGCGATCGTAGCCGGCAAGCCGACCGTCGCCATCGTCGGGCGGCCAAACGTTGGCAAATCCACTCTGTTCAATCGATTGGTGGGCGGACGTCGCGCCATCGTCGAAGACGTGGCGGGGACGACGCGCGACCGGCTGTACGGGGAGGCGCGCCTGGGACGGCTAGCGTTCAGGGTGATCGACACGGGCGGACTGGAGCCGGCGGCGGCGGAGGGGTACCCGGCGCTGATCCGGCTGCAGGTGGAGGTAGCAGTGGCAGAGGCGGACGCCATCGTGTTCCTCGTCGACGCGGACACGGGGCTGACGAGCGCTGACGAGGAGGTGTCGCAGCTGCTGCGGGAGCGCAGCGACAAGCCGGTCGTCCTCGTCGCGAACAAGGCGGACAACGCGACGCGGCGGGAGGCGACGGCGGAGTTCCACCGGCTGGCGCTGGGCGAGGCGATCGCGATCAGCGCTTACCACGACATGGGGCTGGCGGACCTGGGCGACCGGCTGGAGTCGCTGCTGCCGGAGGTCGCCGAAGAGGAGGCGCCGGGGGCGCTGCGGCTGGCTATCGTGGGGCGGCCGAACGTGGGGAAATCGGCCCTGGTAAACGCGATCCTGGGCCAGGAGCGGGTGCTGGTGAGCGCGGAGCCGGGGACGACGCGGGACGCGGTGGATACCGAGCTGGAGTACGAGGGACAGTCGCTGGTGCTGATCGACACGGCCGGTATACGGCGGCGCGGCAAGGTGGGACGCGGCGTCGAGAAGTACAGCGTGATGCGGGCGCAGGAGGCGCTTGAGCGGGCGGACGTGGGGCTGCTGGTGCTGGACGCGTCGGAGGGAGTGGCGGCGCAGGACCTGCACATCGCGGGGTACGTCGCGGACGCGTACAAGGGGCTGATCGTCGTCATCAACAAGTGGGACCTGATGGAGGACACGCAGGAGGAGCGAGAGGAGTTCGCGGAGGACGTGCTGGGGCGGCTGAAGTTCGCGCCGTGGGCGCCGCTGGCGTTCGTGTCCGCGAAGACTGGGCTGAACGTGGACGGGCTCATCGAGCTGGCGCTGGAGGTGGGGGAGGTGCGGTCGCAGAGGGTGGCGACGGCGGGGCTGAACACGCTGGTGCAAAAGACGATAGCGGCGCACCGTCCCTCGGGGAAGGGCAAGCGAGTGCCGCGCATCCGCTACGCGACGCAGACAAGCATCAGCCCGCCGACGTTCGTGTTTTTCGTGAACGATGCCAGCCTGATACACTTTTCGTACCGGCGCTACCTGGAGAACGCGATCCGCAAGCAGTTCGGGTTCGAAGGAACGGCGATCCGGCTGGTGTTCCGCAGCAGGGACGAAGAGTAGATGCTCTGGGAGTTCGCGGTCGTCATCGTGGCCTCGTACCTGGTGGGTTCGATCCCGTCGGGGTACATCGCAGGCCGGGCGCTGAAGGGCATCGACGTGCGGGACTACGGGAGCGGGGCGACGGGGGCGACGAACGTGATGCGGACGCTGGGGCGGGGCGCGTTCCTGTCGGTGATGCTGGCGGACGCGCTGAAGGGGTACCTGCCGGTTCTTGTAACGTGGTGGCTGTTCGAGGAGCACTCGTTGCAGGTGGCGTCGGGGCTGGCGGCGGTGCTGGGGCACGACTTCCCGCTGTACATCGGGTTCCGGGGCGGCAAGGGAGTGGCGACGTCGTTCGGGGTGTACGCAGCGCTGGCGCTTCCGGTCGGGCTGGGGCTGGTGGCGGTGGGTGTGTTCATGGTACTGGCGTTCCGGTACATGTCGCTGATGTCGCTGCTGACGGTGCCGGGGGGAGCGGTGGCGCTGTTCGTGCTGGCGATCGTGACGCCGGGGGAGCACTACACGTACACGAAGGCGATGTTCGGGGTGTTCGCGACGGGGCTGGTGATAGTGCGGCACTGGGAGAACATCCGCCGGCTGGTGAAGGGAACGGAGCCGAAGGTGGGAGAGACGCGACGGAGGAAGGCGGCGGCGCCGGGGGGTTGAGGGGGCGACGCCCCGCGGTGATGGATCTCACAACGGATAGAGAACGCCTGCCTGCCGGGCAGGCAGGGATAAGCGGATGCGGCCACGAGCGTCGCGTGCTCGGGTAGGGCAAGATTTTTCGCTCAGGAGTGTCCTTCGGGGCCGGGCCACGATTCGGAATCGCTCAGAATGACAGTGGGGGTGCGGGACTCGCCGTTCGATAGGCTCAGGGTGAGCGGGGTACAGCGGGCGGGAGCACGGGACGGTGTAAAATGGCGGTGCGGGTCGCGTGGCGGCTCGTTGAGGCAGCCATGGAGTTTTCCGATTACTTACGCCATCTGACGGACCCGGAGGCGGATATTAGCGTCTCGGGGTTGACCCACCTGGACGGTCTGTCGGCGGAGGAGGCGTCGTCGCTGCGGGCGGCCTGGCCGTCGGTGGAGACGGAGCGGCGGCGGCGGGTGCTGCGGCAGGTGGCGGAGCTGGCGGAGGACACCGTGGAGCTGAACTTCGACGCAGCGTTCTTTGTGGCGCTGAGCGACGAGGACGGCGAGGTGCGGCTGGACGCGATCCGGGGTCTGTGGGAGTACGAGGGCCGGGATCTCATCGACCCGCTGCTGGAGATGCTTTCGCGGGACGAGGAGCCGGAGGTGCGGGCGGAGGCGGCGCTGGCCCTGGGGCGGTATGTCCTGCTCTCGGAACTGGGGTCGCTGCAGGCGCGGCACTTCGAGAAGGTGGAGAGGGGGCTGCGCCGGGCGCTGGAGGACGAGATCGAAGAGGTCGAGGTGCGGGCGCGAGCGCTGGAGTCGGTCGGGGCGAGCAGGGCGGAGTGGGTGGAGGAGGCGATACTGCACGCTTACGAGAGTGAGACGCCGCGGCTGAAGGTGAGCGCGGTGCACGCGATGGGCCGGAGCTGCCAGCCGCAGTGGCTGCCGCAGCTACTGGACGAGCTGGGGAGCGAGGATGCGGAGGTCCGCTACGAGGCGGCGCTGGCGCTGGGATCGCTGGCGGACCGGAGGACCGTGGGACGCGTGGCGCCGCTGCTGGGCGACGAGGACCCCGAGGTGCGAGAGGCGGCTATCGCGGCGATGGGTCAGATCGGCGGGGATGAGGCGAAGACGCTGCTGCGGTCGCTTTCGGGAGACGGCACGCCGGGGGTGCGGGAAGCGGTGGCGGCGGCGCTGGCGGAGGCGGACTTCGCGGAGGACCCGCTGACAGCGGAGTACCGGGTGTAATGACGACGGAGAAATCGAAAGCCAACGCGAATCGGATGCCGGTGCAGCGGGCGGTCTCGGCGGGCGGGGTGGTACTGCGGGAGGGCGACCGCGGCCGGGAAGTCGTGATCTGCGGTCGCGACTCGGACGGGGTGTGGGGGCTGCCCAAGGGCACGCCGGACGAGGGGGAATCGCTGGAGCAGGTGGCAGTGCGAGAGGTGCGGGAGGAGACCGGCCTGGAAGTCGAGATCGAGGACAAGATAGGGGTGGTGGAGTACTGGTTCTCGGAGGACGGGGTGCGCTACCACAAGTGGGTGCACTATTACCGCATGCGGGCGACGGGCGGGAGGACTGAGGACCACGACCACGAGCACGACCGGGTGGAGTGGGCGCCGGTGGAGGAGGCGTTGCAGCGGCTGACGTTCGAGAACGACAGGCAGATGGTGCGGAAGGCTATCGCGCAAACGGGGGGCGGAGAGTGACCTTGTTCCCGGTGGACGACGTCATCGCGCGGGGGCGGAAGACGGTGGTTCGGCGGAAGCGGATGTCGGACGCGGCGGACGAGTACAGCTGGCGGACGGACGCGGAGCTGGCGAAGTACGACGCGTCGCGGCCGGTACGGGCGCCGTTCGCGGACTACCAGCGGAACTGGTCGTTCGACATGCGGTTCACGGACACAGCGTGGCGTTCGTTCGCTGTCGAGGATGAGCGCGGGCGTCACATCGGCAACATCATGTACTACAACCAGGATGCATCGCGGGGCGAGGCGGAAGTGGGGATCAGCATCGGGAAGCGGGAGTGCTGGGACCAGGGTTACGGGACGGACGCGGTGCATGCGCTGGTGGAGTACCTGTTCCGGACGACGGAGATGCGGCGGCTGTACCTGCACACACTGGACTGGAACGAGCGGGCGCACAAAGCGTTCGAGAAGGCGGGTTTCAGCGATTGCGGGACTTCGTGGCGGGACGGGCACACGTTCGTGGTGATGGAGGTGTGGCGGAACTGGGTGGTGGAGGCGCCGGACGCGCGGGCGGAGGAGCTGCCGGCGGGGTAGACGCCCTCGCCCCAACGCTGCCCCCCCGCTCGAGTGCGCGGAGGCCAGGGCCGGATCGCATCACCGAGATTCTTCGCTTCGCTCAGAATGACAGAGGTGGATAGCGGTGTGCGGCGTCGGGGTCTGAAGACCCCGCCCTACATTTTCGCGTGACGTCTACGCGGGCCGGCCGGGGATGTCGAGGTCGGGGGGAGGGGGAGCGGGGTTGGCGATGTCGGCCATGAGCTGGGAGGGGACGAGGGAGACGAGCTCGGGGAGGGTCCACTTGCCGTCGCGGGTCATGGTGCGGACGGGGGCCTCTTCGGCGGCGAGGGCGATGTTGCCGCCGGCGACGTGGAAGATCTTGCCGTTGATGTTCCAGGCCTCGTCGGTGCAGAGGTAGACGGTCATGGGGGCGACGTGCTCCGGCGTGGGCTCGACGGCGCGCTGGGTGGAGCCGCCGCCGGGGGCGCTCATGCCGCGCTGCGCGCGGACCTGGCGGGCGGACTCGGGGACGGCGGCGGTCATACGGGTGAGGGCGCCGGGGGCGATGGCGTTGCAGGTGACGGCGTAGCGGCCGAGGTCGCGGGCGACAACGCGCGTGAGGCCGGCGATGCCGGCCTTGGCGGCGCCGTAGTTGCCCTGGCCGGAGTTGCCCCGCAGCCCTGATATCGAGGAGAAGTTGACGATGCGGCCGAAGCGCTGCTGTCGCATGAGCACGGACGCCGGCTTGATGGTGTGGAAGTGGCCGTTGAGGTGGACGGCGATGACGGCGTCCCACTCCTCCTCCGACATGTTGAAGATCATGCGGTCACGGAGGATGCCGGCGACGTTGACGAGGATGTCGATACGGCCGAAGGCGTCGACGCACTGACGGACCATGTTTTCGCCGCCGTCCAGCTCGGCGACGGAGTCGTGGTTGGGGACGGCGTTGCCGCCGGCGGCGCGGATCTCGTCGACGACCTGGTCGGCGGGGCCGGCGTCGTGGCCTGTGCCGTCGACGCTGACGCCGGGGTCGTTGACGACGACGGAGGCGCCCTCCTGGGCGAGGAGGATGGCGACGGCGCGGCCGATGCCGCGGCCGGCGCCGGTGACGACGGCGGTGCGGTTGCGCAGCCTCATTTTGTCCTCCGACACTGTACGCCCAGGCTTCGACCGGGCTCAGCCTGCTGAGGTGGCACGAAGCCCTTCGACAGGCTCAGGGCGAACGGATACGCGCGGTGTCCGGCGCTTGTGACGACGGCGGTGGGGCCCTGGTGGCGGGGCATCAAGCCCTCACCCCCGCCCGCCTTGCGGCGGACGACCCTCTCCTGCTCGCTGGAGAGGGTGCGCGGGTCTGCGAGATGAATCCCATAGCTACGGCGTTCGGGGCACTGAGATTCCATTCGGCCAGGCTCAGGACAGGCTTCGTTCAGAGGTGGGATTCGAGAGTGGAGAGTGGTTCGGACACGCTCAGAATGACAAAGGGTGGCGGTCATGGCGTCACGCTCTCCCTGTCAACGGATGGGGAACGGATAAACGGATGCGCCTCACCGCCGGATTCCTCGCTGCGCTCGGAATGACAGGGGTGGTCATTTGGGGGTGACCTCGCTGGTGCGGCCGGGGATGTCGAGGTCGGCGGGGGGCGGGGCGGGGTTGGGCGGCGCACCGGACATCATTTTCGGCACGGCGGTGGAGAGCTCGTCGAGGGTCCAGAGGCCGGGCTTGAAGATGGTGCGCTCGGGCAGCGGGTGGCTGATGAGGGCGACGGCGCCGGCGTAGACGAGGAAGATCTGGCCGTTGACGTTCCAGGCGTGGTCGGAGGCGAGATAGGTGGCCATGGGGGCGACGAAATCGGGTTGAAGCTGCTCGAGCCGCGAGGTGTCGGGGGCGTCGGCGGGGGCGGCGCCGGGTCGCTGCTGCGGGATGGTCGCGGTGAGGCGGGTCCAGGCGCGGGGGGCGATGGCGTTGCAGGTGACGCCGTAGCGGCCGAGGTCGCGGGCGACGACGCGGGTGAGGCCGGCGATGGCGGCCTTGGCGGCGCCGTAGTTGGCCTGGCCGGCGTTGCCGGTGAGGCCGGACTCCGAGGTGAAGTTGATGATGCGGCCGTACCTCTGCTGACGCATGAGGACGGAGGCGGGCTTGATGGTGGCGAAGTGGCCCTTGAGGTGGACGGCGAGAACGTCGTCCCACTCCTCCCGCGACATGTTGAAGATCATGCGGTCGCGGAGGATGCCGGCGTTGTTGACGAGAATGTCGACGCGGCCGAAGGAGTCGAGGGCGGTCTGGATGATGCCCTCACCGCCGTCCATGGTGGCTACGGAGTCGTAGTTGGCGACGGCGGTGTGGCCGGCGTCCTTGATGCGGGCGACGACCTGATCGGCGGGGCCGTTGTCGTGGCCGGCGCCGTCGGGGCCGACGCCGGGGTCGTTGACGACGACGGAGGCGCCTTCGTCGGCCAACTGGAGGGCGATGGCTTCGCCGATGCCGCGGCCGGCGCCGGTGATGATGGCGGTTTTGCCTTCGAGCATCCCCACGTCAGGCCCCCGCCCCAGGAACAAGGTGCAAGGAACAAGGAACAGCGTCCGGGTTCCCTGCCTTGTTCCCCGTTCCTTGCTCCATGTTCCTATCCTCGAGACGGCAGCGCCACGGTGGCGGAGCCGGGGGTGGTCTTCTTGCCGTCGGGGTCTTCGGTCCAGATGTCGAGGTCGACGAGGTTGGCGCCGTTGTCGGTGCGCCTGGCGGTGATGAGGCCCTTGCAGACGACGTCCTTATCGACCATGTCCATGGCGCGGTACTGGCAGGCCACGCGTCGGACGCTGCCCTGGGGGCCGGCCCATTCGTGGAGCATACGGCCGAGAAGGGCGTGCTTGAGGGCGCCGTGGACGATGCGGTCCTGGAGGCCGGTCTTCTGGGCGAAGTCCTTGTCGTAGTGTATCTGGTAGAAGTCGCCGGAGCCGGCGGCCCAGTAGACGAGGCGCTGGGAGTCGCAGTGCTGGGTGAGGGTGGTGATCTCCTGGCCTTCGGTCATATCTTCGAAGTAGGGCTGGTCAGGCATGGGAGGTCTCCTTCGGACAGGGCTGGGGTCCTGCAGCTACGAAACTGGGCATCGAAGGCTCGCCCTTCGACAGGCTCAGGGCGAGCGGGGATATAGCGTCCGACAGGTCGATGAGCGGTGGGCAGCGGTGGTGCGGTTGAGTTCGCATGGCTAGTACTGGATGGCGGTGCCGCGGGCGATGGCGACGATGTCGCCGGCCTGGTTGCGGTAGGTGGTCTCCGTCTGGGTGACGAGCATGGGGCCGACCTTGCCCTCGCGTTCGCTGATGTCGACGAGCTTGCCGGTGGCGGTGAGGGTGTCGCCGGCGCAGGGGGTGTCGAAGTACTCTATGTCGGTGCCGCCGTTGAGGATGCGCTTGAATGGGGACTGGAACATGGAGTAGCCGGGCGGGCGCTGGGGGGAGCTGGGGTCGAAGATCGCGTGGCCGAGGAAACCGACGGGGGCGGGGATGCCGCGGTAGCCCTTGCTCCTGGCGTAGTCCTCGTCGAAGTAGACGGGGTCGGTGTAGCCGACGGCGCGGGCGAACATGCGGCAGGAGTGGCTGTCGAGCTCGAAGGTGGTGGGCGGGGACTCCTTGCCGATGGCGGCGCGCATCTCGTCGGTGATGACGGTTGCCTGGGTCATGGGGCGAACCTCC
>JBBDNA010000004.1:102858-137989 GCA_040877915.1 Dehalococcoidia bacterium | reverse complement strand
GAACTTCTCGACGACATCGTCGGCGTAGTGCCGGTAGCCGACGACGTTCTGGCCGCGCAGCAGCATCTGCGTCGGCGTCTTCTTGAACCGCTTCTTCAGCTCGCGCAGCCGCTCCCAGGGATCGTCGCGCAGGAAGCGGAGGGCCGTATCGAATGTGGCGCCGCCCCAGACCTCGACCGAGTGGTAGCCGGCCTCGTCGATCCGCTCGGCGATGGGGAGCATGTCCTCCGTGCGCATCCGTGTCGCCAGCAGCGACTGGTGCGCGTCACGGAGGGTGGTGTCGGTTATCTTCACGGCCATGGGCTTACGTCTCGCTCAGAATGACAGCGGACACCTCAGGTGTTCCTCTCCGCGATGACTGCCGCCAGCCGCTGGAACGCCCGCTCGTACAGGCGCCGGTCGAACCACCACATCCACGGCTGCGTTAGCAGGTCGGATAAGCCCTTCTGCTTCAGCTCCTCGGTCACCCGGACGCCGGTGCCGTCGCCTTCGGCCGCGAATTGCCACATCACGGACATGCTGACGATCAGCTGCGACCACAGCCCCGAGCCGGACTCAGGGACGATCTCCTGCCGCACCATTCGCCCCTCGTCCCAGCCCGTGACCCGCATCCGGTACGTCACTGTGCGCCCGGCGTTGCGAGCGGTGAATTCGTACTCCGCGCCGACGCCTTCGCGCTGTTCCGTCACCGGGCGCACCGACTGGATCGCCGGGAACCAGTCGGCCGTGCGTTCGATGTCCTTGCAGAGCGCCCACACTTCGTCGACGGGCGCTGGAACGACGGTCGAGACCTCGATGTGTCCCATGGGCGTCCTACAGCGGAATGTTGCCGTGCTTCTTGGGTGGGTTGCTGTCCGTCTTGTTCCGCAGCATCTCCAGCGCCCGGATGATCTTCACGCGAGTGTCCCGGGGCTCGATGACGTCGTCGATGAAGCCGCGGGCGGCGGTGACGTAGGGGTTGGCGAACTGGCGGCGGTACTCCTCGATGAGCTCTTTGCGCTTCGCCTCCTTGTCCTCCGCCGCCTCGATCTCCCGCCGGAAGACGATGTTCACTGCGCCGTCCGGCCCCATCACGGCGATCTCCGCCGTGGGCCAGGCGTAGTTGATGTCCGCCCGCAGGTGCTTGGAGCCCATCACGTCGTAGGCGCCGCCGTAGGCCTTCCGCACGATGACCGTCACCTTGGGCACCGTGGCCTCGGCGTAGGCGTAGATCAGCTTGGCGCCGTGCGTGATGATGCCCCCGTACTCCTGCCCGGTACCCGGCAGGTATCCCGCCGTGTCCGTGAAGGTGACGATCGGGACGTTGAAGGCGTCGCAGAAGCGCACGAATCGGGCCCCCTTGCGCGAGGAGTCGACGTCCAGCACGCCGGCCAGCGCGGCCGGGTTGTTGGCGACGATGCCTACCGGCCGGCCGCCCATCCTCGCGAAGCCCACCACGATGTTCGGCGCCCAGAACGGCTGTACCTCCTGGAAGTCTCCGTCATCGGCGACGGAGTAGAGCACCTGGTGGACGTCGTAGGGCTTGGAAGGGTCCTCCGGGACTATCGATGCCAGGTCGTCGCAGCGGCGGTCGGGGTCGTCGGCCGGCTCGCTGAACGGAGGGTCCTCCAGGTTGTTGGACGGCAGGAAGGACAACAGCCGCCGCACCTCCAGCAGGCATTCTTCCTCGCTGTCCAGCGCGAAGTGGGCCACGCCGCTCCTCGTGGAGTGGACCTGCGCCCCGCCCAGCTCCTCGTGCGTGACCTCTTCCTGCGTGACCGCGCGGACGACGTCCGGGCCGGTGATGTACATCTGAGAGCCGCCGCTGACCATGAAGATGAAGTCCGTGAGCGCCGGCGAGTAGACGCCGCCGCCGGCGGCCGGCCCCATGATCACCGAGATCTGCGGTACCACGCCGGAGCTCAGGACGTTGCGCGTGAAGATGTCTCCGTAGCCCTTCAGCGATACGACCCCTTCCTGGATGCGGGCGCCGCCGCCGTCGTTCAGGCCGATCACCGGCGCGCCCACCTTCATCGCCAGGTCCATCACCTTGCAGATCTTCTCGGAGGCCACCTCCGATAGGGAGCCGCCGAACACGGTGAAGTCCTGCGCGTAGACGTAGGCCAGCCGGCTCTCGATCTTGCCGAAGCCGGTGACTACGGCGTCGCCGTAGTACTTCTGCTTGTCCAGCCCAAACTCCGTCGTGCGGTGGGTCACCAGCGAGTCCAGCTCCTCGAAGCTGCCCTCGTCCAGCAGGATAGCGATGCGCTCCCGCGCCGTGAGCTTGCCCCGCTCGTGCTGGGCGTCCACGCGCTCCTGGCCGCCGCCCAAACGCGAAAGCCCCTTGAGGCGCTCAAGCTCGCTGGATTTCTCGTCGATGGCCATGGGAACGGCTATAGGGGAGAAGAAGTGTGATAGCGATAGTCTATCGGCTCGCCAGATGTTAGCATACGGGCCTTCAGCGGCGCAACGACGGTCGCTAGGGGATCGTCAGCTCCTGGCCCACCCGCAGACCCGTGGGGTCGTCGATGTCGTTCGCCGACAGCAGGTCGTCGACCGATACGCCGCACTTCTCGGCGATCGTGAACGGCACGTCCCCCGACTCGACCACGTAGGTGTCGCCGCATTCGCCGGAGGCCGTCGGCGTGCCGTCGCCCTCGCTGCCCTCTCCTTCGCCGTCGCCCTCGCCGCCGCTTATGGGCGTCAACGCGTCCGGGTCAAGGATGATCGGGTCGGGAGGATCGGACCAGGGGGTCGCCGTGGGCACGGAGTTGGGATCGGTCAGGCTGCCGCGGGCCACCTCCTTGCTATCGCCGCCGCAGGCGACGACGAACAGCAGAAGGGCCGCGACAAGGAGGGACGGGAATAGGAGGGCGCGCGTCATAACGTCGGCCAGAATCGTACCGCAGCGGCGGCGCGGGGGCAAGCCGGTTAGCCCGCCGCCAGAAGCTCCTCGATCGCCGCCAGGCCCACCTCCCCGATCTCCGACATCGTAGTCGCCCGCACGTTGTCGGCGACGTCGTTGGCGGTGTGGTAGTTCGGGTCGTCGGCCACGAAGTTCGTGAAGGCGTGCATGAACACGGCGGGGATGCCGGCGTTGATGAAGCTGGCGTGGTCGCTGCCCCCGAACTCGAACCCCTGGGCGTCGAAATCGAGGCCGCGGGCCTCCGCCTCGGCCGAGACGACCTCCACAACGCTCTGTGATCCCGCGAGCAGCCAGCGCGTGCCCACGCCCACCATGTCGAGGTTCAGCATCGCCTCCAGCGAATCGTGCTCCTCCGGCGTCAACGCCTCCACGTAGTGCAGACTGCCCAGCAGGCCGATCTCCTCCGAGCCGAACAGCACGAAGCAGACGTCGTCCAGCTCGCCGTCGGCGGCCAGTACGCGGGCGATCTCGACGGCCGTCGCGGTGCCGGAGGCGTTGTCGTTCGCCCCCGGGCCGGCCGGAACGGAGTCGTAGTGTCCCCCGGCGACGACGCGACACTGCCCGCCCGGCGGGCGGGCAACCACGTTCTGCGATTCTTTGGGCCCGGTGTCTGTCGCCACCTCGAGCCGCACGGTGACGGGGCCGGAGTCCAGGAGGTCTAGCAGCTCCTCGCCGTCCGCCTGCGCGATGGAGAGCGCCGGCAACGCAGAGGGGCCGTCCAGGTCGCCGCTGAACAGGCCGGGCTCGTCGTTGTAGACGATGACGCCCAGCGCGCCGGCGGCCGCCGCGTTCGACACTTTCGCGCTGAACGTCAGCGTGCCCCGCTCGACGAGGACGATGCTGCCCGGAGTGCTCGGCGCCGGGAAGTCCTCCGCCCGGCCGATGCCGGCGGCCACCAGCGGGCCCTCGGCGACGCCGTTCGCGCTGGGCTCCAGCGGATAGACGGCCGGATCCAGCCGCCGCGGCGAGAGCACCCGCAGGCTGCTCCCCGCGTCCGCGAACACCTCGAACGGGAAGGGCTGCAGCTCGGCCTCGTACCCGAAGCCGGTCAGCTGCTCCTGGAGGTACTGCGCCGCCTCAAGTTCGGACTCGGACCCGGCTGGCCGGGAGCCGATATCGACCGTGAGGGCCTGGACGTGGGCGAAGGCTCGGGCGGCGTCGAACGCCGCCGGACCGATGTCCGGCCCCGCCGGCGTCGGCGTTAGCGCCGCTGTGGCCGTGGGCGTCGGTTCCGGCGTGGGCGTCGGCGTTGGTTCCGGTGAGCCGCCCTTGCAACCGGCGAAGATGAGCAGCGCGGCCAGGAGGGCCGGCGCGGGGAACCTCAACGCGGTCTTCGCGCTAGCGCCGGCCGCGCCAGCGCTTCCACCACGGCTCGCCCCCGCTGTCCAGGTCCAGAGTCTCGCCGCGCCAGCGCTTCTCGGGCAGGCGCGAGCTGGACTGCCGTCGCAGGGAGAGCACGAAGGCGATGACGAATGTCAGGATGCCGCCGATGATCATCCAGCGGACGAGCGAGGGGCCGCCGATGGAGTCGCCGAAGACGTAGCCGATGACGACGATCAGCAGGCCGACGAGTAGCACCTGGCCGATGCTGATGTTAGGCCACCGGATGCCGCCCAGCGCCCTCCCGAAGCCCTCGAAGGCGTTGCCGATAGAGCGTCGGATGCGGCTGGCCAGCGGACGCCTGGGCGGGAACCTTTCGATCTTGGCCAGGACTTCATCGATGTCGCGTTCAAGTTTGCTGGACATAACCCTTGATCCGGAAAACGGGGCCGTGCGCCTTCATCCATTCTACGCCTCGCGGTCGCCGGCTGTGAAGGCAACGAGCCCATATTCCAGTCGCGGCCTTGTGACGCGGCTGCCGGTTGGCAATAATAGACGCAATTCGGGACCTGGGGGAGCATGGACTGGCGAGAAGAGTACAAGCGGCGGCTCTGTTCGGCTGACGAGGCGATGAAGGTCGTCCGGCAGGGCGACCTCGTCGTGATTCCGATCGCCGGTCCGCGGGCGCTACCGCGGGCTCTGTTCGCCCACTGCCAGTCGTCCGGCCCGATCGACCTGCGCCTGTCGTCGCCGCTGACCGATCCCGGCTGGCTGAGAGGGGAAGAGGAGGAGCTGTTCCGGCTGGAGTTCGAGGTGTTCATCGGCGACTTCGCGCGGCCGGCGATGGACGAGGGCCGGGCGACGTACCAGCCCAACCTGTTCTCCCTCGCCCACAAGCCGCTGGACGACGGCCGCCCGGAGGCGCGCAGGCCGGACGTGTTCCTCACTTCCGTTACGCCCCCGGACGACGATGGCTACGTCCAGTTCGGCGCGCACAACTGGAACAAGCGCGGCTACGTCCGCCACTCCCGCCACGCGGTAGCGGAGGTGGACGCCGGGTTGCGCCGCGTCTGCGGGGACAACCGGGTCCACGTCACGGAGTTCGATCACTTCGTGGAGATCCCGCCGCTGGAGGTGACTCGGGGGATGGTGGAGGCCTGGCTACGGCGCGTCGAGGACGAGGACCTCAAGGCCGAGTACCTGTCCATCGTCGACGAGCTGAAGAGCCTGGAGCGGCTGCTGCTCATCGGTCCGGCCATGGCTCGGGTGCCGCCGTCCCAGGTGCGGCGCGTGCTGGGGCTGGGCGAGCCCACGGACGCCGCGAAGGCGATCGCCGGTTACGTGCGAGAGCTCGTCCCCGACGGCGCCACGATCCAGATCGGCGTGGGGGAGCCCAGCATGTACATGCCCCGCGCCGGCGCCTTCGAGGGGAAGTCGGACCTGGGACTGCACACAGAGATGGCCGCGCCCGGCCTGGCCAAACTGGTGGAGGCCGGCGTCATCACCGGCAGCCGCAAACCGCTGCACACGGGCATCGCCGTCGCCGCCGCCTGGTCCGGCTCGGACGAGGAGGACCTGGCGCTGGTGACGGACAACCCGAAGTTCGAAGTCTACGACCCCGAGTACGTGCTGGACGTCCGCACGATAGCGCAGCACGACAATTTCGTCGCCATAAACAATGCCCTCTCGGTCGATCTCGTCGGCCAGATCAACGCCGAGAGCGTTTTCGGCCCGCGGATGATCAACGGGACGGGCGGCCAGCCGGAAGCGCACCTGGGCGCCGTTCTCTCAAAGGGCGGGCGGGCGCTAACGTTGCTGCCCTCCACCGCGCTGGACGGCGCGGTCTCGCGAATCGTTTCCCAGCATGATGCGGGATCGATAGTGACTATACCCCGCTACCTGGCCGATACTGTGGTAACGGAGTACGGAATCGCGCGTCTCATTGGAAAGAACCACCGCCAGCGGGCGCGGGAGTTGATCGCGGTGGCGCACCCGGACTACCGGGCCGAGCTATCGCGGCAGGCCGCCGCTCTGCCGAGCTAGACGGGAGCCGTATGCGAATAAAGCCGGGCAGGCTGTTCCAGAAGCCAAAGGCCAGGATCGTGCGGGAGCATGCGCCAGACCCCTGGCCCCGCCGTGTCTGGCTGGAGATAGACGGCATGGTCTGCGACATCTGCGCTCGCCGCGTGCGCCGGGGACTGGAGTCACTGGACGGCGTGGTCCAGGCCGAGGTCGATCTCGACATGGGAGGGGCAGCGCTGATCAGCAACGGCGAAGTGAAAGAGGAAGACCTGACCAGGGCGATTGAGGACAAAGTGATCCTCTCCTGGGCCAGGGGTGCGCTCTCGCGCTTGAACGGCGGCGGCCGATGAAGGTCGGCGCCCACGTCAAGACCGCCGGCGGCGTCTTCAAGGGCATCGACCTGGCCGAGACGATAGGCGCGGAGGCGATCCAGATATTCTGCGGCGCCCCGCAGGCCTGGAAACGCAAGATCTACAAGCCCGGCGAGGTGGAGACCTACCAGGCACGGGTCGCGGAGACGGGCATCGGCCCCGCCTTCGTGCACGGCGTGTACCTGGTGAACCTGGCCACCGACAACCCGGAGCACCTGCAGAAGTCCCTGGACGCTCTGGTGCACGACATGAACGCCTGCCACACTCTGGGGGTAAAGGGAGTCATCTTCCACCTCGGCAGCCACCGCGGCGCCGGCTACGAGACCGTGTTCCAGCAAGTCGCCGAATCCGTCCGCAAAGTCGTCGACGCGTCGCCGCAGGACACGTGGCTCATCCTGGAGAACAGCGCCGGCATGGGTGGCGCCATCGGCTCCACGTTCGAAGAGCTGGGCCGCATCATCGAGGGAGCGGGCAGCGAGCGCGTGAAGGTGTGCCTGGATACCCAGCACGCGTTCGCCGCGGGGTACGACGTCAAGAGCAAGGGCGGCCTGAATGCCGCGATGGCGGAGTTCGATGCCAAAGTCGGGCTGGACCGGCTGGTGGCGGTCCACGCCAACGATTCCAAGTGTCCCCTGGGCGGCGGCCTGGACCGCCACGAGAACATCGGCGAGGGGCACATCGGCCTGGACGGGTTCGAGAGCATCATGTCGCATCCCGCGTTCAAGGACGTGCCGTTCCTGCTGGAGGTCCCGGGCTTCGACAAGGCGGGCCCGGACAAGCGCAACGTGGACATCCTGAAAGACCTTCGCAAGCGAGCCGGCGCCTCCTAGCCGGCCATCTTCACGCCGCCTTCACGGTATCCCGTCTCCCGTCGCGCGTCCCTTCGTGTATATTGACCGGTTCTGCTATCGAAGGTGGACGAGGCGGAGGAGGATGGCCAAACGGGCGACTAGCGGTAGTGCCCCCCGGAAAAGGGCCGGCCCGGCCGGCCAGCAGCGGCGCACCCTGGAACTGATAACCGCGCCGCTGGCCGTGCTGAGCGACGCAGTGGTGGTGCTGGATACCGACGGCCGCGTGGTGTCAATGAACGCGGCCGCTCAGACGCTATCGGGCTGGTTTCAGCAAGAGGTCTGCGGGAAGCCTATCCGCAAGATAATCGACTCCGGCGCCGCCACGAGCGAGCCTGAGGCGTTCCCCTTCGCCGGGCTGGTCCAGACCGACTGCCCGGATGCGCAACCCGGGGAAGCAGTGCTCATCGGCCGGCATGGAGAGAGACGTCCCATCGCACTGGCGGCGGCGCCTGTGCACGACCCGGAGGGCGCAGTCGCTGGCTTTCTCCTGGCCTGCTGGGACCTCAAGCACGAGGGCCAGCCGGAGGAGGAGCTGCGCCGTCTCATGGCTCGCTTGCTCGAGGTGCAGGAGGAGGAGCGACGTCAGGTGGCATACGACACCCACGATGGCCTGGGGCAGCTGATGACCGCGGCGTCCATGCACCTGGAGGCGTTCCTGGGCCAGCAAAATCATGAACAGTCCCCTGACCTGGAACCGCACCTGGCCCGGGCCAGGCGCTGCCTGGAGGAGGCCATCGTGGAGATGCGGCGGATGGTCTCGGACCTGGGGCCTCTCCTGCTGGAGGAGATGGGGCTGGTGGAAGCCAGCCGGCGGCTGCTGTCCGATACGGCGGAGCGGGCTGGCTGGGCGGTGGAGCTGGTGGACGAGACGAACTCCGACCGGCTGGAACCTGCTGTGGAGATCACGCTGTTTCGCATCGTGCAGGAGGCCCTGGCCAACTCCGCCAAGCACGCCGACGCCCGGAAGGTACGCGTGACCTTCAAGCGGGACGAAGGCCTCATGTCGGTGGAGGTGCGGGACTGGGGCAAGGGGTTCCACAAAGAGGAGCTAAAACGGCGGCGGCTTCAGGGTAGGCCGGTTGGCCTCCTGGGCATGCGCGAGCGCGCGTCCCTGGTCGGCGGCTCGGTTCGCATCGAGAGCACGCCCGGGCAGGGAACCCGCATCGTCGCCAGCGTTCCGGCAGCGCGAGGGCTAAAGACTACGAACGGAACGAAGAAGGTGGAGGTGGCGAAGATGGAATCGAGGAAGAACCACGAGCCTCGCGGAGAGTCCATCCGTGTACTTGTAGTCGACGATCACCCAATGGTGCGCGAGGGGTTGCGCAGCATGCTGGCGGGCGACGTCATCGAGGTGGTGGGCGAAGCCGCCACCGGCTCTCAGGCCGTAGACCTGGCGCAGCAACTGTTGCCGGACGTCGTCCTCATGGACGTGCGAATGCCGGACATGGACGGGCTGGCGGCTACGGAGATCATCAAAGAGATGGTTCCGGGGGCCAGCGTTGTGGTCCTCACCAGCTACGAGAGCAAGGACTACTTGAAACGGGCCATTGGGGCCGGAGCGGCCGGCTACGTCCTCAAGGGAATGGGCCGTGACCGTCTGATGGACGTGATCCGCCTGGTCCGCGAGGGTGGCTCGCTGATAGACGCGCGCCTCCTGGGCGAGCTGCTCAACGAGATGGGCGTGGAGGGCAGCCGCTTCCAGGGCGTGGAGGGCACCCTGGAGACCCTGACCCAGCGCGAGCACGAGGTGCTGCGGCTCCTGGTGGGCGGTCTGACCAACAAGGAAATCGCCGCGCAGATGCAGTACAGCGTGGGCACGGTCAAGAACGTCGTCCAGCGCGTTATCGAAAAGCTCGGCGTGTCTGACCGGACACAGGCGGCGGTGTACGCTGTTCGCGCCGGCCTGAACCCGCAGCCCCGCGCATAGCGTCCCGCTTCGGCCCCTGCCTGACCTAGCCCCGCGGCCACCCTCGCATCGCCCAAAGACTAGCCGATTGACTGCCCCCGTCCTGGCCATCGTTCACTATCGCTGCTAACCCCGCCCGGCCGAAACTGACCCGTAGTGTTCAGGCAGGCGAGGAGGAAGTGGTGAGCGTGGAGAATACCATCGAACTGAGGCGAGGAGGATCGGCGGGGGGCGCAGCCTACTGGGACGGTAGCCGGGCGGCCTACCGTGAGACATTCCTCAAGGCGTACGAGCTCTACTACACGAAAGTGTTCGCCTACATCTACAGCCGCACCAGCAACGTGGAGCTGACAAAGGACCTGGCGGCGGAGGTCTTCGAAAAGGCCTACGCCAAAGGGTCAAGCGTCAGAGAGCCGGCGGCCTACGTGACCTGGCTGTTCATGGTCGCCAAGAACGTCGTCGTCGGCCACTACCGCAAGCAGAAGCGCGAGACCCGCAGCCTGGACCGCGTGAAAGAGACCGTCAGCCTGCAAGAGTCCTGGGCCGTGGACCCGGAGGAGAGTGCCCTGAAGAGCGAGGCGGTTTCGCTGATGGTGGCCAAGCTGAGGGTGCTGTCACACCGCGACCAGGAGCTCCTGGCCCTGAAGTTCGATGGGGAGCTAACCTACCCGGAGATCAGTCGCGTCCTCGGACTGTCGGAAGTGAACGTGCGAGTCTCGATCTTCCGCGCCCTCAAACGGCTGCGCAGGCTCGTGGAGGCCGACGACGCGTCAAGCGACAGAATCGAGTCCGCGTCCGGGAAGCGCGGGGCAGTGTAAGTTCAGCCCGCGTCAGGACCGGCGTCCGAACAGCCCCTTCCTCTTGGGCTTTCCGAACAGGAATTCGCGCACGGCGGTCATGAACGCCTCCGGCTCCTCCACGAACGGGTAGTGGCCGGACCCTTCCATCACCGCCAGAGTCCCGTTGGGCAGCGCGTCCGCGGTCTGCTTCGCCTTCTCCACCGTCACACTGCGGTCGTGCGCGCCGGCGATGACCAGCGTCGGCACCTCGATTTCGCTCAGGCGCGGCCGCAGGTCGAACTCGCTCAGGCTGTCCCAGACCGCCTGGCTCTCCGGCCCGAACCGTATCGAGTCCAGGTGGAGGTCGGCCACGCGCGCCGGATCGCGGAAGTAGACGGGGGCCAGCAGCTCCAGGCTCCTGCGCATCACGCTTTCGGACGCTTCGTTTTCAGCCAGGGCAACGAGCTCCGATAGCGCCTCAGCGGACAGGAGCCCCGGCAGGGCCGCCTCCACGTCCTCCACGTAGTCGTGGCTGACCGGCGAGCAGACCAGAATAAGGTTCGTGAGCACTTCCGGGTGGGCCAGCGCGAAGTGCTGGGCCACGACGCCGCCAAAGCTGTGGCCCATCAAGGCGAACCGCTCCAAGTCCAGCGCCTTGGCCAGGGCCGTGATGTCCTCAACGAATCGGTCAATGTGGTAACCGTTGGCGCCCTGCGGGCGCGCGGAGTGACCGGTGCCACGGTGCTCGAAGCAGATCAGCCGCAGCACTTCCGAAAGCCCCCGTATGCGCGGCTCTATCGTAGTCTGGTCCAGACCCGGACCGCCGTGGTGCACGATGAGGGGAAGACCCTCGCCCTCGTCCGTACAGTACAGATCGACGCTGAACAGCAGCATCGTCTTGCCGGTCGTCATAGTCGTCACCTTAGCACTAGCCTCCGCGTTCGGGGAGCGAACCTGGCTCACCCGGCGATTTGCTGGCCTCTGTACATATAGACGTCCAATATCGATTACTGCTACGCCTATAATGCGTAAGCCTCCGCGGAAATCGCGCGGCCCGGGCCGGCGGAACGCTATCCCACGGGAAGGCTGACGGCGTACATCTCGGACAGCATATCGATGAACGCCTGCACCGTGCGTGGGCGCTTGCGGTGCCGCTTGTAGATCAGCGAAATCGGCCGCTTGAGCGGCTCTACGTCCGTGATCGCCACCCTGGCCAGCATCCCCGTATCCAGCTCCCGTTCGATAGTGACCAGCGGCACGAGGGCTATCCCCAGCCCCTCCTCCACCATGCGTTTCGTCGCCTCCAGCGAGTCCAGCTCCATAGCCACGTTGGGCACAACTCCGGCCTGCCGGAAGAAGCCGTGGATCAGCCCGAAGTAGGACGACCCGCGGTCGAACAGGACGATAGGTTCGGCGGCGGCCTCCTCGATGGTCGCCGAGCCGCGACCGGCGAACGGGTGCTCCGGGTTGACGATGAGCGCTATCTCGTCCTCGTACAGGTGGATCGTCTCGACATCCGGGTGCGATAGCGACCGCACGAGGCCGACCTGGACCTCGTCGGACTGCACCATCGAGAGCACCTGCTCGGATCTCCCGGTTCGGATAGACACGTCCACACCGCCGTACTCGCCGCGGAACTTGTGGAGGATGCGAGGGAGCACGTATGTGCAGATGGTGAGCGCTGCGGCCACGTGCAGCGAGCCCATCTGGACGCTGCGCACCTCCTCGATGGTCTCGCGGCCCTCGGCGAGCGTCTGCAGGATGCGCTCCGCGTAGGGGAGGAATGCCTCGCCGGCGTCGGTCAGCCTTACGCCGCGGCCGCCGCGCTCGAACAGCTCCTCGCCCACCTCCCGCTCCAGCGACTGGATACGGGCGGTGATGGACGGCTGGGTGAGCTGGAGCACCTCTGCGGCGCGGCTGAAGCTGTTGTGGGCGGAAACCTGGACGAACGCCTCTATCTGACCGAAGTCCATGCGCTGCTGCTCCGGATAGAGCTATCGAAGTCGCCTATAGGCAGGCGTGAAAAACTCTAACGGATTATATCACAATCCCGCAATCCTGCCGGAAGCGCGACCCCCCCCGTGAGCCGCCCGTAGGCCGAGGCCCTAGCCTCGACCGGCCCGCAGGGCTGGGGCCCTGCCCTACGGTGAGGGCGTGGCCTAGTGCCGCTCGGCGCTGGGCCGGAACTGTCCGCTGGTCTCGTGCGTCTTGAACCAGTCCCGGTTCTTGTCGATGTAGCTCTTCCACTCGTCGGGAGTGTCGTCCTCGAAGAAGATCGCGTTGACCGGGCAGACCGTCTCGCAGGCCGCGCAGTCGATGCAGGTGTCGGGGTCGATGTAGTACTGCTCCTCGTCGTCGTTGGAGTGTATGCAGTCGACGGGGCAGACGTCGACGCAGCTAGCGTCCTTCGTGCCGATGCAGGGCTCCGTGATGATGTAGGCCATGGGTGCGGCTATTTTAGCGGTCGCTCGGTTCCGTTACAAGCGGGGAGCTACTCCAGCGACAGCGCCGAGGGCCGCGCCGGCCGCACCCCCGGCTTGTGGACCGTCACGTCGCCGCGGACACGGGCCTGGCAGGCCAGGCGCAGGGTGCCGTCGCGGAGGGCGGCCTCCCCCCGCTCCTCGCTCAGCGTCTTGCGCTCGGAGCGGCCGATGCCGTCCAGGTTCTCCGCCCCCTCCTCGATCGTGCAGGCGCAGGAGGTGCAGATGCCCTGCCCGCCGCAGGTGGTGGGCCAGTACAGGCCGTGGGCCCAGGCCGTCTCCATGATCGTGTCCCCCTCGCGAGCGTCGAGGGTCTGGCCGAGGGGGGTGACGGTGACCTTGGGCATGCTACGGCTCAGGGTGGAGTTTAGCATGCGGCCGGTCGGGTCAGAACGGGAGACCGGGGCGAGGACTCTACTTGGACACAACCGAACCGAGGCCGGCCCAGCGCAGGACACTGGACCAGAACACTCCGATTCCCAGGCCCACGACCACCGCCGCGGGGACTATGAGCGCTCCGAGATATGGTAGCAACAGCAGGATAATGGGACGTCCGCCGATGATGGCGGCTTCGAGGCTGATCACGAGCACGGTGAACGACAGCCCTAGCCATCCACACAGCCACACCCCCCAACGGCGCAGGCTATTGGGCTGGTTCCTGCCGAATCGCCAGACCAACCAACCGGCGAAAGTCACCATCGTGCAACCGATCGCGATGTCGATGGCTACGTAGAGGCCCCAGATGTCGAACTGCAGGATCAGGTACGGAGCCAGAACCACTGCGAGGGTCGTCCAGGCGGCAAATGAAGCGAACGCAAAGCGCCGGCCCGAGGTCAACATAACGTTGCGAACTCTAACTAATCCTACCACATCGTAGACGCCGGGTCGGCTTACGGCGTTACGTTGCGTTAGGCTACGACGCTCTCGCCCGCCGCCGGAAGTACGCCGGCACCAGACGCACCATCACGTCCTGGCCGCGACCGGTCAGCCAGGCCTGGGACACGGCCATCGGGCCGCCTTCACGAATGCGGAACTTCAGCCCGCCATCGTCGTAGAACAGCACGTCCACCCGCGTGCCGTCCGGACCCGTGACCACCTCTGTTGCCGTACGCGTGACTGCCATGTCGACCCCCTTTGCCTGTGCTCCGGCTTTCGCCGCCGATTATACGCCCGCGCTGTCCCTTGCAGACGGGACTCCCCCTTCGCGTATACTGATTTCGGCCCGCAAGCGGCCACCGGCAGGCAGCAGGAGGCGAATCCCGGCATGAAGGACATCCCCATCGGCGCCAGCAGCGAGATGACGGTCACCACCACGCCGGAGATGGGCGTGGCCCACCTGCCGGTGCCGATGTACTCCACCCCGTCCATGGTCATGCACTTCGAGGGGCTGTGCCTGAACCTGCTGCAGAAGCACCTGGACGCCGGCGAGACCTCGGTGGGCTATCGCGTGGACGTCAAGCACACCGCGCCCACGCCCATCGGCATGACGGTCACGGTAAAGGGCAAGGTCCGCGAGGTGGACGGCCGCAAGGTGGTGTTCGACGTCGAGGCGTTCAACCAGACCGGCGCGAAGATCGGCGAGGGGATGCACGAGCGCCGCGTGATCGACGCCAGCCGGTTTGGCGGCGGGAAGTCGTGAGGTTCGAGAAGGGCCAGCGCTTCGGCGAGGTCCGCTTCGAGCTGACGCCCGACGCGGTCCGCGAGTACGTCGCGGCGGTCGAGGACGGCGCCGTGGTGGCGCTGGGCGGGGACGCTGTTCCGCCGATGGCCGTCGCCGCTTACGCCGTCCGGGGACTGCTTTCCGAGATGCCCCTGCCCCCCGGGTCGATCCACGCCGGCCAGGAGCTGGAGTTCGTCCGGCCCGTCGGCCTCGGCGAAACGCTGGCTGTCACCGGCCGCGTCCTCAGCGCCGGCGAGCGCAAGGGCTGGACGCTGGCCACGGTCGAGCTCGACGTGCGCGATGGAGCCGGCCAGCCGGTGATGTGCGGCCGCGCCACCCTGACCGCGCCGGTGGAGGCGGCATGAGCGCCGACGTCGGAACGCAGCTGCGACCCGTAGTCAAGCAGCTGACGCAGGAGAAGATCGACCGCTACGCCGAGGCCAGCGGCGACGGCAACCCGCTGCACACTGACCCCGAGTACGCGGCGTCGACGCCGTTCGGCGGGACGATAGCGCACGGCATGCTGGTGCTGGCCTACCTCTCGGAGATGATGACGGCCGCCTTCGGCAGGGCCTGGGCGGACGGCGGCCGGCTGAAGATACGCTTTCGCGGGGCCGCCCGCCCCGGCGACACCGTCACCGCCTCCGGCCACGTCGTCCGCGTGACGGACGATGGCCGCGTGGCCTGCGCGGTGGAGTGCCGCAACCAGGCGGGCGAGGAGCTGCTGAACGGCGAGGCGTCCTGCCCGTCCGGGGAGGCGCCGTCGTGAGACGGGCGGTGATAACCGGCCTGGGCTGCGTGACGGCCATCGGCCAGGACGTCGGCGAGTTCTGGGCCAGCCTGACCGCCGGCCGCTCCGGCGTGCGTCGCATCACCCTGTTCGACCCGACGGGCATGGACTGCCAGATCGCCGCCGAAGTCAAGGACTGGGACCCCACGCAGTTCATGGAGGCCAAGGCGGCCAAGCGGGCGGCCCGCTTCTCCCAGTTCGCCGTCGCCGGGGCGCGCCAGGCGGTCGACCACTCTGGACTCAAGATCGACGACTCGAACCGGGACGACATCGCGGTCGTGATGAACACCGGCGGCGGCGGAGTCGACATAACGGCGGACAGCCAGACGGTGCTACTCCAGAAGGGCCCGGCCCGCGTCGGCCCCATGACCGTGCCGGCGATGGCGCCCAACATGGCCTCCTGCCAGGTGGCGATCAACCTGGGCACCCGCGGCCCCACGATCACGTCGGTCGCCGCCTGCGCCGCCGGCATCTTCGCCTTCGTCGAGGCCAAGCGCCTGATCGATCTCGGCGAGGCCGATGTCGTCGTCACCGGCGGCGCGGAAGCGAACATCATCCAGGTCGCCGTGGCCGCCATGGCCAACATGCGCGCCCTCTCCACCCGCAACGACGAGCCCGAGCGGGCCTGCCGCCCCTTCGACAAGGACCGCGACGGCTTCGTCTACGGCGAGGGGTCCGCGGCCATGGTCGTCGAGACGCTAGAGCACGCCCAGGAACGCGGCGCCCGCATCTACGCCGAGCTGGCCGGCGGCGCCGTCACCGGCGACGCCTACCACGTAACCGCGCCCGATCCCGGCGCCTACGGCGCCTCGATGGCGATCAGCAAGGCCCTGAAGCGCTCCGGCGTACAGCCGGACGAGGTCGACCTCGTTGTGGCCCACGGCACCGGCACGCCGCTGAACGACGCCGCCGAGACGGTCGCCATCAAGAAGGCGCTGGGCGAGCACGCCTACCGCGTCGCGGTAACGGCCCCAAAGTCGATGGTCGGACACCAGCTGGGCGCGGCGGGCGCCGTGTCGGCGCTAACCGCCGTGCTGGCCATCAACGAGGGCGTCGTCCCGCCGACGATCAACCTGGAGACGCCCGATCCCGACTGCGATCTGGACTACGTGCCGCTCACCGCGCGGACGATGCCGGTGCGCACGGCCATCGCCAACGGGTTCGGCTTCGGCGGGCAGAACGGCGTCATCGTGTTCAGGGGGATGGACGGGGTTGCAGGAACCGGACGATAGCCCTCGCCACTGGTGCTTCGGTTGCGGCGACGCCAACCCGGAGGGGCTGGGCATCCAGTTCGAGGTCGAAGGCCGCCGCGTTCTCGGCAAGTTCCAGGCCCGAAGGGAGCACCAGGGCTTCCCGCGCGTGGCCCACGGCGGCATCGCCGCCGCCGTCATCGACGAGGCGATGGGCTGGGCCATGTACGCCGCCGGCGCCTGGGCGATGACCGCGCGCCTGGAGGTGAAGTACCGGCGGCCTATGCCCCTGCACGAGCCGCTGGAGGTCACCGCCGAGGTCGTCCGCGACCGCGGCAGCTGGCTGGAGGCGGAGGCGCAGATCCGGCTCGTCGGCGGGCCGCTGATCGCCGAGGGGAAGGCCGTGTTCATGCGCCTGCCGCCGGACCGCGCCAGGGAGATGCAGGACTTCTACCTGGCCGGCAGGGCGTAGCCCCATGGCGGCGGCTAACGGGCGCCGCGGCGACCCGATAACCTATGTCCTCAACCGCGGCCTCGCCCAGCTCGTCCCCCTCCAGCTCGGTTACTGGCTGTCCGTCCCCATATCCGACATCTTCTACCTCCTCTGGAAGGGCAAGCGGGACACGGCGCGCCGCAATCACGCCCGCATCCTGGGCCGGCCCCTGGACGACCCGCTGGTGCGCCACATGGCCCACCGTACCTTCCGCCACTTCGGGCGCTACGTCGTCGAACTGCTCGCCGTGCAGGGCTGGAGCCTGGATTCGATGCGCGAGCGAATAGACGTCGAGGGCGTCGAATACTTCGACGAGGCGGAGGCGATGGGCAAGGGCGTCATCTTCACCAGCGCCCACATGGGCGCCGTCGAGGTCGCCAGCACCCTGGCCCTCGTCCGCGACTTCAAGATCACCGCCGTCGCCGACCGGCTGCCGAAGATGCTGATGGACTGGCTCGTCGCCTGCCGCTCCAAGATGGGGGTGGAGATCCTTCCGGCGCAGGGAGCCGGGATGACGCTGGTGCGCCGCCTCCGCCGCGGCGAGATGGTAGCGATGGTCGTCGACCTGGGCGTGGACACCGAGGACGCGCTGCCCGTCCGCTTCTGCGGCCGCGAGGCGCTGTTCCCGGCCGGCCCGGCCCGGCTGGCCCGCCTCAGCGGCGCCCCCATCGTCTTCGGCTGGGCGGCCCGCAAGCCCGGCGGGCGCTACCTGGCCCACGTCAGCGAGCCCATCCTCTCCGACCGCTCGCTGGACGCCGGCGAAGACGCCCGCCGGATCACCGAGCGCATCGTCGCCGAGTTCGAGGCGGCGGTGCGCCGCCACCCCGAGCAGTGGTACGTCTTCCGCGACATGTGGCCGGCCGAGAGCGAGTCGTAGTCGCTCCCGGGTCCGAACGGATATCGCTTCGGCAAAACCCTTCGAGAAGTGCCACGTAGGGGCCGAGCTTCAGCTCGGCCCTGGACAGAGCTGAAAGCTCTGTCCCTACGACCGGTACGCTCCTGCGAAGCTGAGGGCTTCAGCCCTCAGTGCGGTTCCCCCAGCCACCGCTAACGCCACTACCCATAGTAGACTGAAGCGCAGCCATGCTCGGATACGTCCGCGGGCGCGTCGTTCGCCCGCTCCTCGAAAACCAGACGCTGCTGATCCTCTGCGCCACGACTATGGTGGTGATGATGGGGCAGGGCATCATCAGCCCCGTTCTGCCCCTCTACGCCCAGTCGTTCGACGTGGACACGGCGATGATCGGCCTGACGATCGCCATCTTCGGGGCGGCGCGGCTGGTCGTCAACCTGCCGGCCGGCTTCCTCTCGGAGCGGTACGGGCGGCGACTGCTCCTGTTCGGCGGGCCCGCCATCACCGCGCTGGGGTCGCTGGCCGGGGGCCTCGCCCCCGACTTCTGGTGGCTCATCGCCTCCCGCTTCGTCGCCGGCGCCGGCTCGGCCATGTACATGACCGGCGCCATGATCCTCCTCACCGATATCACCACCGACGAGGACCGCGGCCGGCTGATGAGCATCTACCAGGGGAGTTTGCTACTGGGCGTCTCGCTGGGCCCGGCCGTGGGCGGCTTCGTCGCCGAGGGGTTTGGCCTGGACGCGCCGTTCTACCTCGTCGCCGCGCTCGCCGCCGCCGCCATGCTCTGGTCGTTCGGCCGCATGCCGGAGACCGTGCCGGCACGGGAGCCCGCGCCGGCCCCGCTGGCCGGCCAGGCGCCGCAGCCCCCACCGCCTCGCGTCAGCGCCCGCGATAGCGTGCTGTCGCTGCTGGCCAGGCCGGACTTCCTGCTCGTCTGCCTGCTCTCCATGAGCATCTTCCTCACCCGCACCGGCGGGCGTCTGACGCTGCTGCCCCTGGTGGGCGAGAACCGGCTGGGGCTTGGCCCCGGTGAGCTGGGACTCATCTTCACGATGATGACGGTGCTCAACCTGGCCACGCTGCTGCCGGCGGGAACGATGATCGACAGGCTGGGACGGAAGACGGTAATCGTGCCCAGTGCCCTGGTGACGGGGTTTGCGCTGGTGCTGTTCGCGGTCTCCGGCGAGGTCTGGATGTTCGTCCTGGCGGCGGTGATCCACGGGCTGGGGACTGGCATCGTCGGGCCGGCGCCGGCGGCCTACGCGGCCGACATCGCTCCGGCGGGCATGCGGGGCGTCAGCATGGGGCTGTACCGCACCTTCGGCGACCTGGGCTTCGTGATCGGCCCGATACTGCTTGGATTCCTGGCCGACGTCACCAGCTTCGGCTGGGCGCTCGGCTTAGACGCCATCATCCTGGTGAGCATTGCCCTCCTGTTCGCCGTGTTTGCCGGCGAGACCCTGCGGCGACCGCTCGCCCCGCAGCCACAGGAGGCCATCGATGCCACACGCTGAGATCAACGGAGCGCACATCTACTACGAGGAGCGGGGCGAAGGCTTCCCGCTCGTGCTCTCTCACGGCGGCTGGACGGACACCACCCAGTGGACGCCCAACGTCGGCCCGCTCTCTCAGCGCTGGCGCGTCGTCACTTGGGACCGCCGCGGCTGCGGCCGTTCCTCCGATCCGGGTGTAGGCCACACCTGGCGGCTCTGGCGCGACGACCTCCGCGGCCTCCTCGATCACCTCGGGATCGAGAGCGCCTACGTCGGCGGCAACTCCTACGGCGCCCTGCTCTCCCTGGAGCTGGCCCTGGAGTGGCCGCAACTCGTGCGATCGCTCATCCTGGAGAGCGGGACGCCGGACGGCATCGCCGGCGCCGCCCCGGAGGTCGTGCCGTTCCCGTCGCGGGCCGGCGACCTGCACCGCATCACGGCGCCGGCGCTCATCATTCAGGGTGAGTACGACCCGTTCTGGCCGCCGCCGGTGGCGGAGCGGATGCAGCGGGGCATCGCCGGCTCGCGGCTGGTGATCTCGCCGGGGGCCGCGCACGTGCCGCACCTGGATGACCCGCTGCTGTTCAATCGCTCCATCGAAGATTTTCTGTCGGCAATTGACGTTAGCTCTTAAGCACGTTACGCGCTATCCTAGCGTAAGCCTCACGCCGGAGAGCGTGGGGTAGACCTGTAAGGAGGCGGTATGTTCAAGACCCGACGAGTGGGCCTGCTGGGCGCCCTGGCGCTCCTGCTGGTGATAGCGCTTTTCGCTTTCGCCGTGGCCTGCAAGGACGACAAGAAGAAAGACGACCGCGACACCCCGGACACGGGCGACACGCCCAGCGCTGAGGAGACGGCCGATGGCGGCGACGGCGGCGGCGACGGTGGGGACGAGGGTGACGGCGCGGACGGCGATGGTCTTTCAGACCTGGAACGGCTGGCTGGCGACTTCGAAGCGATCACCGGTAGTGTGACGTACAGCTTCACGACAGAAGACGCCTCCGGCTCGACCACCGAGAGCGAGTGGACGATTATCCAGCGCCCGCCGGACTATCGCTACGAGTTTGGCGATCCGTCCAACCCGGACGCGGGGAAATCCATCATCATAGCCACCGGCGGCGATACTTACATCTGCACGGACCTGCCGGCGGGCGATGACCTGTGCTTCAAGAGCGCCGGATCGCAGGACACGACGGCGCCCCTGTCCTCGTTCTTCGGTGCGCCGGAGCTCGTCTTAGGCGCCGCTTCCTCGGCAGACGGCGTCGATGTTGAGCAGAGGACGATCGCCGGAATTGACGCCAACTGCTACACCGTGAGCGCAGACGTGGCCGGCGAGGGGAATACCTACGAGGCCTGCTTCTCCGACGATGGCCTGTTCCTGTTCTCGCAAACCGTCAGTGGCGGCATATCGTCCACGATCGAGGCTACGGCCGCGAGCAGCGACGTCAGCGATGCTGACTTCGAGCCGCCCTTCCCGGTTACGGAGATTCCCGGAACGTAGACGCAGCTCGCAACGCCAGCGATGAGCGCGGGTTCAGCCCGCGCTCATCTGCTTTCGGATCTCGTCTATCGTGATGACGCGGCCGGTGTATGAGGTCTCCCTCGTGGCCAGCCACAGCGTGGCCTCGGAGGCGGCGTCCGGCTTCTCCCAGTCCGAGTAGTCGATGTCCGGGTTGCGGAACTGCCAGCCCTCCGTGGCGATGTTCATCTCGATGCGCAGCGCGTTCACGGCGATGCCCTTGGGCTGAAGCTCCGCCGCCAGGTACTGCGTGAGCTTCTCCAGCGCGATCTTCGACACTGAGTACGACATCATCCCCGGCAGCATCACCTCCGCCAGGTAAGACGAGATGTTGATGATGTGCCCGGAGCCCTGCTCCAGCATCGCTGGCAGGAACGCCTGCGTGCACATCACGGGGCCTCGCAGGTTCACGTTCATCACCAGGTCCCAGCGCTTAAGCGGCGTGTCCTTGAACTGCGCCGGAAAGCTGATCCCCGCGTTGTTCACCAGGATGTCCACCCGCCCGAACTCGTCGAGCGTGCGCTTGGCCAGCGCCTCCATCTGCTCGGGGTCGGTCACGTCGGCGACGACGGCCAACGCCCGGCGGCCGGCCGCCTCCACCTCGCGCGCCGTGTCCTCGATAGTGCCGGGGAGCTTCGAGGGCGTGGCCTCGCTCGTCCGCGCCGAGACGACGACGTCGGCCCCGGCCTTCGCGAAGTCGACGCAGATCGCGCGGCCGATGCCGCGGCTGGCGCCGGTAACGACGGCGACCTGTCCGGACAGGGGTTGCGGATCGTCGGTCATGGGTCAGGGGGATGATACAGGACGGCGGGAGAAGGGTCTAGCGGACGAACCGAGAGCCAGGGGGTGTAGGGCGCTGCTCGCCGCGCCCCCGGCGGTGGGAGCCCCCGCTGGTTCGCCCTCCGCTTCGTGGTGTATCATGCGGCACGGAGAACGGAGGTCGCGCCATGAAGGTCAACCTGGTCGGCGTGCAGGCCAAGACGGAGCTCGGCGACTACCGGACGAACGAGGCGTTCCACGCCAGGATGGCCTCGCTCATGGAGCGGGCGATGCGCGAGGTTGACGGCGGCCTGCCCACGCTGGTCAGCTTCCCGGAGCTCGTCGGCATGTTCCTCACGTTCGTCCCCTACTACTGGGACGATCTCAAGGATGAGCCGAACCTGGAGCGCGCCAGCACCAAGATCGTGATGAAAAATATGGCCCGCCTGCCCGAGGACCAGCGCGCGACTCCCGAGGCCGCCGCCCGCCGCCTCATGTTCATCGAGCACGCCGTGGAGACGGAGCGCGCCTACACGGACACCTTCTCGACTCTGGCGCGGGAGTACGGCGCGTACGTCGCGGCCGGCAGTATCGCCCTGCCGCCGCTGGAGGAGGAGCCCAGCAAGGGCGGCCGCCACGTCCGGGACGACACGAAAGTCTACAACATGTCCTACCTCTTCTCGCCGAAGGGCGTCTGCCTGTCGCGCGTGCCCAAGGTCAACATGACGGCGCCGTTCGAGGCCCGCGTGTTCGACTCCGGCCCCCGCAGCGAACTCGTCCCCGTCGACACCGCCCTCGGCCGCGTCGGCACGCTGGTCTGCTGGGACGGCTTCCACCACTCGCTCGTGGAGCACTACGACGCCCAGGGGATCGATATCCTGCTCCAGCCCTCGTACAACCAGTACCTTTGGGACGGGCCCTGCAGCTACGGCACCGAGGGCACGGAGGGCGAGACGCGGCTCAACACCAGCTGCGCCTCGATGATCCAGGGCCGCGAGAACATCCAGTACGGCATCGAGGCGTTCATGGTCGGCGCGGTGTTCGAGGACATGCTGGCGGAAGGGCTGACCTACGTCGCCCGCAACACCGGTCGCGCCGGCGCCTCCTGGGAGGAGGGCGTCATCGCGATGGCCGAGAAGCCGCGCGAGGAAGAGATCGTGGTCGCCACCGTCGAAGTGAACGGCCGCAGGTAGGGCGGTGACCGATACCCGCGACCTGCGCTTCCCCTTCGACGAGAAGGGGCTGAAGGCTATGGTCGAGAGGCTCCCCGGCACCGACATGAGCTACTGGGTGGGCGACAGCCTGCGCCGCGGCCGGGTCACCGCCGCGGAGTTCAAGCGCGACCGCTACGGCAACGGCTACGTGGAGGTGCAGCTGGAGGGGCCGGAGACCGTCGGCTAGCTCACGCTGCGAACAGCCACAGATTCTATCTGCGATAATCTGCGCTCATCTGCGGCAACTTCGGGGCGGCGGGGCCTCTGTGCCACTCAGTCTCCATCTGTGGCCAATAGTCAGTCGAACTGGAGCAGCACCGGCACCAGGATAGCGAAGATCAGCAGCAGCGACAGCGCGAGAACGACCCACTGCGGGATGCCGATGCCGCCGCGCGGCGCCTCCCAGCCGGCGTAGCCCGCCCCCTCCGACAGGTCGTAGTCGGGGTCGTCGGGGTCCAGCTCGAACCCGGCGTCGTCGTCCTCATCATAGTAGCCCTCGGGGACCTCCTCGAGGTCGTCCTCCGGGTTGTCCCAGTCCGTGAAATCGCCGTGGGTGGGGGCGGGGATGTCGCCGCCGCCGGGCCGTTCGGGCTCTCGCATAGCGGGGATAGTATATCGCAGGCGGGACGCTTGACATCTCGACGCGGTCGTGCGTCAATGGCGGCGTCGAGAGGGGGTGTCGACGCGTGCCGCATCTTCGAAGCGCCGTCCCGGGACTGCTCATCGTTCTCGCCGTTCTCCTGTCGCTCGTCGGCAGCGACTCCGCCCAGGCCCAGATCAACTTCGAGCCGCAGGCGATAGTCACGCTCGACGACACGACGCCGGGCGCGAATTCGGACATCGAGTTTGCGGCTGGACTATCGGCCCAGGACCTGAACTTCGGCCAGGCTATCACATTCATCCCGCCGGAATGGCAGGTCCCTGTGGACGAAGACGTGCCCGACGGCGCGCTGGTTGGCCGCGCTTCGTGGCAAGCCACGTTTGGGCTGATCAACGCTTCCTGCCATACTCCAGTAACGCTTGACTTCGAGATGATGGACGCGACAACCAGCATGGATGCGACCGTACCGGTTGCTACCTCCGCGGGTGACGAACCAGGTGAGGCGGACATTGGGCCAGGAGAGCTGCCGCTGGGAGTCACTCGTTATCCGGACTACCTCCTAACCGATATCCCCGGCCTCACTCCCATCACAAGGCTCTTCGGGGTGTTCCAGCTGGGAGGTGTGGACTATTCGATGAACGTGCTCACGTTCCCGCCGGGAACGGTGATAGAGATGCCTGGAGTCTCCCTCGTGACGGATCCAACGTTGGGTTACCCGTCGGTTACGGTGTTCGGAGGCCTGGGGGTGCCGGAACTCTTGGGCCAACCCATACCTGTAACGGACTGGTGCACCCCGCTTCAAGCCAGCCTCACGTCACTAGGTGTGAGCCTAGACAACCCTGCCACTTCATCTGATGAGAGCGGTGTCTCCCTCATTTCTAACCCCGAGGCTGGCAGCTACAACTTCCTTTCGTATGCGTCGAGTCAACACGATGCGGATGGCGACGGTTTCGAGAATGGCTTGGATACCTGCGCTCTTGACGCTAACCAGGGCGACCCGCGCGTCGGAGGTAACAGTGACTTCGACAATGATGGCCTAGACGTGGTGTGCGACCCCAACGACAAAGAGGTCAACTCTGACCAGGACGCGGATGGCTACCTCAACCGCGGTGACAACTGCCCGCTGGTGCCCAATGGCGAGGACCAAGACAACCAGACCGACATGGACGGCGACAGGATTGGCGACGCGTGCGATGCGAACCCTTCGACGCCAGACGGCGTGGTCCAGGTGGCGTGCGTGGTCAACTCCGTGGAAATCGGCAACAGCGGACCCACCTCCTCGACGCCATCGGAGAACTACCTATGTACGCAGAATGAAGTGTGCGTAGACGTGGACAATAATGACGCTTGCGACTTCCTCAGCCCAACAGCCACGCCAACTCCCGTACAGCTCCCAGAAACGGGCGGCGGCCCGCGAGACGGCGGCCCGTTGGACACATGGCACCTGGTGCTGGCCGCGGTCGTCGGGGCGATCGGCGGCCTCGTCGCCGGCTGGTACGCCTGGCGGCGCTACCCTACATGAACTCGTAGCCGCCCATGATGCCCGGCGGCTCCTGGTCCATTATCACGTTCACGCAGGCCGGCTTCCCGGACGCGAACGCCCGCTCGATCGCCGGGCGGATCTCGTCCGGCTTCGTGACGAACTCGCCGTGGCCGCCCAGCCCCTCCACCACCTTGTCGTAGCGGGCGTTGTCGGCGAGCATGCTGGCCAGCACCCGCTCCTTGCCGTACATCGCCTTCTGGCCCACCGCGATCTGTCCCCACTGCCGGTCGTTGCCGACGACCGACACCACGGGGATGTTGAACCGGGCGAAGGTGTCGAACTCGAAGCCGTTCAGGCCGAAGGCGCCGTCGCCGTTGACCATCAGGATGCGCTTGTTCGGGTAGACGCTGTGGATGGCCATGCAGAACCCGGTGCCCACGCCCAGCGTCCCCATGGGGCCCGGGTCGTACCACTGCCCCGGCTGGTTGATCGGCAGCACCTTCGCCGCCAGGTTCACGATGTCGCCGCCGTCGCCGACGACGATCGTGTTGTCGTCCACGAACTCCGCTATGTCGCGGCACAGGCGCAGGGGGTGGATCGGCTCGCGGTCGGAGTTCATCCACTCCTCCATCTGCGCGCGCGCCTTGTCCTCGCCCTCGCGCAGGCCGTCCAGCCACTCCTTATGATCGGGCTTCGCGCCCTCCAGCTCGCCGATAAGGGCCTCCAGCGTCGCCTTGGCGTCGCCTTCGATGGGGATATCGATGTCACGGTTGCGGGCCAGCTCCTCCGGGTCGGTGTCGACCTGTATCGTGCGCGCCTCGGGGTTGAAGCGCTTGCCGTAGGACAGCCGGAAGTCCATCGGCGTGCCGATGACGACGATGACGTCGGCCTGGCCCAGGGCGTTTCGCCGCGTCCGCGAGAAGAACAGCGGGTGGTCCTGGCTGACGGAGCCGCGGCCCATCGCGTTGAGGTACAGCGGCGCGTTGGCCAGCTCGACGAAGCGGCGCAGCTCCTCGTGGGCGTCCTGCCAGTAGATCGCGGAGCCGGCCATGATCAGCGGCCGCTCGGCCTTGGCGATCGCCTCCGCCGCCTGCTTGACGATTTTCGGGTCGGGGTAGACGCGGCCCTGCGGCCGGTAGCTCTGCGGGAAGTAGACCTCGCTCTCTTCGACCTTCTTGAACAGCACGTCGGTGGGGATCTCCAGAAAGGCCGGGCCCTGCCGGCCGGTGAGCGCCGCCCGGAACGCTGAGGCCATGTACTCCGGGATGCGCTCCGTCTGGTACACGCAGCGGGCCCACTTGGTGATCGGGCGCAGGAACTCCACGTGGTCCATCTCCTGCAGCGCCCCCATCTCGAACCGCATCAGTGGGCTGCGGCCGCCGATGACCAGCATCGGCGAGCGGTTCTGGTAGGCGTTGGCGATGGCGGTAACGGTGTCGGTCACGCCCGGCCCGGCCGTGACCACGGCGACGCCGCAGCGACGCGTCGCCCGCGACCAGCCCTCGGCGGCGTGCCCCGCGACCTGCTCGTGCCGCACGTCGATGACGCTGACGCCCTCGTCCAGGCAGGAGTCGTATATCGCCTGGACGTGGCCGCCGCAGAGCGTGAACAGGGTGTCGACGCCCTCCTGCTTGAGGGCGCGGACGACGAGGTCGCCGCCGTCAACGAGAGCCATGAGGGCCTCCTAGCTAGCGATTCGGGCGTGGCGGGCTACCGCGAATGGTAGCGGATTGGCGCGGACTGGACAATATCCGCGCGTCTAGACTTCCTGGTCCGTCGGCCGCACGAGCATCTCGTTGACCGCCACCCGGCGGGGGCGGGTAACGATGTAGGCGATAGCGTCGGCGATGTCGCCGGCTTCCAGCCGCTCGATCTGCCCGATCCGGGCTGCCAGCGAGGACAGTATCTCCGGCCGGACGTGCATAGCCAGCTCCGTCGTAGTGGCGCCGGGCTCCACCACGGACACTCGCACGTGGCGCCGCGTCACCTCCTGGCGCAGCGACTCCGTGAACCCAACGACGCCGAACTTCGTCAGGTTGTACACTCCGGCGCCGCTAAACGCCCGGCGCCCGGCGGTGGAGCTGATGTTCACAAGATCGGCGACGCGGCGGGTCGAGTCTTCGGCCGCCAGCAGCAAGTGCGGCAACGCGGCGTGCGCAACGAAGAGAAATCCCGTCACGTTGAGCGCCACCATCCGCTCCCACTCCTCGAGCGGCGCGTCCTCGATCGGCCCGAGCAGCATGAGCCCGGCGTTGTTGACAACCGTATCGAGCCGCCCCAGCTCACTCACGGTGCGCTCGACCGCGTCCAGGGCCTGCGCGCCGACTGTGACGTCTGCCTCGATAACCAGCGCCCTGCCGCCACTCTCCTGGATCGCGGACGACAATCTATCCAGCCGGTCTTTGCGACGTGCGACCAACGCCACCGCCGCGCCGTGGGCGGCCAGGGCTCGCGCTGTCGCTTCACCGATTCCGCTGCTCGCGCCGGTCACCAGGGCGACCGTCCCGTCCAATCGTTCCGTCATCTCCCCTACCTTCCAGTTCGCGTTGGGCCCAATTCGCCCGCAGTATAGTCAGCGCGCGGAGAACATGTAAAGCGATGGTCTTGCCACCGGGCCGGCGCCTTACTGGTCCTCCGGAAGTTGAATGCCAGCAAGCTCCGCCAACTCCGGCGGCAGCGCCCGCAGGGCCGCGATCAGCGCGCGGTCCAGGCGGGCGCTCTCGGCCACGATCTCCGCCAGCCGGTCGGAGTGGGCGATGCTCCCCTCGAAGTTACCGCAGCTGTACGCCTCCACCTGCCGCGCCAGCGCCGCGTCGGCCTCGACCGCCAGCGCCAGCAGCCGGGAGAGGAGATCGTGGGCGTCGCGCAGCGCCTGCGTTGGTGTCGCCGATTCCAGCCGTCCGCGCACCCGTCCCAGCGCCTCGGAGCGGCTGCGGGCCAGGTACTCCTCCAGCGATTCGTCAGGACGGCGGCCACTGTCGGTGGGGGCGTCGTCAGGGCCGCCGCCGTGAAGGGCGACATAGGCCTCGCGGAACAGGGCGGGGTAGTCGTCCAGCGAGCTCATGCCCTCAGTATAGCGGCCGGGGTAACCTTATCCCCCCGCGCGAGGTTTTGTTGATGGGGTGTCGGCGTGACAAGAAAGGGGGCCGGTATGAGTATGCAAGCACCCGCTCCGTTGGCGGGCCTGCTGCGGGTCGTGTTCTTCCTGGCCGTGGCCTCGATGGCCATCGCCACCGTGGTCACCGGCGTGGGCACCCTCTACGACCCGCCTGAGGAGGAGGGCCCGAACTTCAACGAGGGGTTCGGGGAGTTTGACTTCGACTCGGACGGGTTCGGCCTGGAGAGCGAGGAGAAGCGCGACTACGACCGTAACGTGGGGCTGACCCTCGGCCTCCTGGGGACGGCCGTCATCGCCGTGTCGGTCCTGGCCCTGGGGCCGCGGCAAAACCCACTGCGGGCCGGCTTGCTTGCCGGGGGCGTCGGACTTGTGCTCTGGGGCGTTGGGACCGGGATAGACGCCTCGGACGACTGGCTCGTCTTCTTGACGTCCGGCCTGGCTCTGTTCACGCTCCTGGTCTGCTCCCTCTGGCTGGATGAAGGGCTGCCGCCGCAGATGCTGGCCAGACGAGGCCCGGCAGGCCCGCCGCCGGGGGCGGGGAGCGGTCCTTCCCAGCCCTGGCAGGGGAGCTCGGGCGCCACGCCCGGACCGGGAGGCTAGCTCGACATAACCTGCGCGCTGGCGGACAGCAAAGCCAGGCTGCTCAAGGGGGGTACCGATGAGGAGGGACGACCTCACTGTCCGCCGGCATAATTGTCTCGCCGTATGCGAATTATTGTCAAGTAACTCGTGACGCTACTGCAGCACGCCCTCGACCAGCAGGTCGGCGATCTCCTCGTCGCTCAGGCCGAGGATCTCCTTGCACACCTGGCCCGTGTGCTCGCCCAGCAGCGGCGCCGGCGAGCGCAGCCGCCCCGGCGTCTTCGAGAGCTTGAACGGCGGGCCGTCGTAGGCGGAGCGGCCGGTCTCCGCGTGGTCCAGATAGGCGTAGTAGCCGCGCGACTTCAGGTGCTCGTCGGCGAGCATCTCGCGCGCGCTCTGGACAGCGCCGGCGGGGACGCCGCGGCCCTGCAGCTCCGCCATCAGGGACTGCGGCTCCTTGTCCGACGTCCACTCGCCGATGCGCTGCTCCAGCTCCGGCTCGTTCTCCTTGCGGCCGGCCGCTGTCGCGAATTGCGGGTCGCTCGCCCAGTCCGGCGAGCCCATCGCCGCGACGAGCGACTGCCACTCCTCGTCGCTGAAGCAGGCGATGGCGATCCACTGCTCGTCGGCGGGAGCGGCGGAGCCTTCGTGTAGAGGGCGGCACTTGAAGGCGTTGTGCGGCGCGGCGTAGGGCAGGCCGTTGCCGGAGCGCGACTCCACGCGGCCGTTCGCGGTGTAGTCGAAGATGGCCGTACCCAGGGGCGCGACCGACGACTCGATCTGGGCGCACTCGATGTGCTGGCCCTTGCCGGTGCGATGGCGGTGGCGCAGGGCGGCCAGGATGGCCACGAGCGTGTGGCCGGGGTTGATGACGTAGTCGGGGTAGTTCGTGCCCAGGCCGATCGGTGCCCGGTTGGGGAAGCCGGAGAGGTGGTTGTAACCCGTCACGGGCGTCAGAACCTGGCCGAAGCCCAGGAAGTCGCGATGCGGGCCCTCGAACCCCTGCATCGGCACGTAGGCGGCGATGATCTCGGGGTTCACCGCGGTTAGCTCGTCGTAGGTCAGGCCCCAGCGCTCGATGACACGGGGCGTGATGTTGGTCAGGAAAACGTCTGCCCAGGCGACCAGCTTCAGAGCCAGCTCGTGCCCCTTCTCGGTGTTCAGGTTCAGGGTCAGCCCCAGCTTGCCGGCGTTGAAGTTGTTGAAGTAGCCGCTCACGTTGTAGCCGGTCTTGTCCTTCGCGAACGGGGCCACCATCCGCAGGGCGTCGACGCGTGTCTCCGACTCCACCCGCACGACGGTGGCGCCGTAGGTGGCGAGATGCAGGCCGCATATCGGTCCCGCACCGAACCAGGAGAAGTCCGCGACCTTCACACCGTCGAGGGGCAGCCTTGCGCCGGCCATCACAGCGCGCCCAGCACTTCCTCGTTGTGCTGGCCCGGCGCGGGCGGCGGCCGCCGGACAGCCCAGGGCGTCTCGGACAGGCGGTAAGGCGGGCCGGGGAAGCGGAGCGTCCCCAGCCCCGGCTGCTCGACCTCGGTCAGCCATTGGCGGAACTGGAGCTGCGGGTTGTTGACGATGTCCTCCGGCGTGCTGACGATCCCGATCAGCAATCGCCGCCGCTGGCCGCCCTCGTACACGTCCCACTTGCTGCGGGCGGCGATGAACCGCGTCAGCACCTCTTCCACGTGGGCCAGCATCTGGATCTTCTCGCCCAGCCTGGCCCGGTCCCGCAAGAGCTCGGTGAGGAAGCGCAGGTTCAGGTTGTTGCAGAAATCGAAGTAGGGCTCCTCGGCCAGGTCCCCCGCCGCGCCCTCGTCGATCAGCCACTTCAGCAGCTCCGACCAGGGCGCGCCGCCCGGCGTGCCCACGTAGCCGAACACGTGCCCGTCCGTGCACTGGTAGGCGCCGATGCCCGGCACGTTGATCGGGATCATCCCCCGTTCGCCGTTGCGGTTGCGCAGGTTCTGCAGCATGTCCCAGGCCTGCATCGCGTTCTCCTGCGCGATCGACAGCGCCTCCTGCATCGACACGTCCAGGTGCTGGCCTTCGCCGTGGAGGTCGCGGTGGTAGACGGCGGTCAGCGTCCCCGCCGCCGCCATGATGGAGGTCGAGATGAACCCCTGCCGCCAGGGCGGCACGTTGGGCGGGTCCTGCAGCTCGCCGGCCAGCCACATCACCCCGCTCATCGCCACGCCCACGATGTCCGGGGCCCTGTAGTGCGAGTGCGGGCCCGTCTGCCCGAACCCAGTGATCGAGGTGAGGATGACGTCCGGCTTGATCGCCGCCAGGCCCTCGTAGCCCAGGCCCAGGCCGTCCAGGTACCCCGGCTCGAACGTCTCCACGACTACGTCGGCGGTGGCGACGAGCTTCTCGAACAGCTCGCGTCCCTCCGGCGACTCGATATCCAGCGTGACGCTGCGACGGTTCGTGTTCAGGTTCAGCCAGTACAGGCTGGACGTCTCGCCCGGCTCGTCATGGTGGAACGGCGGCAGACCTCGTACCGGGTCGCCGCCCGGCGGCTCGATCTTGATGACGTCGGCGCCCAGGTCGGCCAGGAGCTTGACGCAGTACTGGCCGATCTCGCCCGCCAGGTCGATAACACGTATGTCGCCGAGCGCTGAAGGGGTGTCTTCAGGCATCCGCTTCGCCGTCCAGGAAGGGCAGCAGCTGCGCCAGGAACTCCTCCGGCTTCTCCAGCGGCAGGTTGTGGGCCGCATCCGGTACGATGTGGCAGCGGGCGCCGGGGATGAGCCGCGCCAGCCGCCGCGAGGCCTTGGCCGGGATCATGCGAGCGTCCTCGCCGTCCAGGACGAGAGTGGGCAGGCAGATGCGGCGCGCCGTCTCGGACATGTCCAGCCTCAGCAGCTGACGCGCCACCTCGATCAGCGTCTCGTTGGGCACGCGCATCACGTCGCGGCCCATCTGCCGCCGGTCCGCCGCCGAGAGGTGGCGCGTGTCGCGGCCGAAGTCGAGCCGTCGCACGATGAGCCACCACTTGATCGGCAGCTTGGGCACGATTTCGATAAGCCCAGTGCGGCCCAGCATGTCGTAGAGGAAGCGGAAGCGGCCGGGCAGGTCGATAGCCCGGTATACGGGGCCCTGGAGGCAGAGGCGCCGCACCCGCTCCGGATAACGGTCGGCGAAGCTGAGGGCTATCGTCCCGCCCACGGAGCAGCCGACGAGGTTGAAGCGGTCGATCTCCAGCGTGTCGGCGAAGCGGCGCAGGAACTCGGTGTAGGCGTCGATCGAGGGCACCTCGGCCAGCGTCCGGCTGCGCCCGAAGCCGGGCAGGTCCGGCGCTATGGTGCGGTAGCGCGACCCCAGCTGCGGCAGTATGTGCCGGAACATCCAGGAGGAGGTGCCCACCCAGCCGTGGAGCAGCACAAGCGGCTCGGCCCCGGCCATGGAGGGCGTGGCTTCCCGGTAGAAGACCTCGCGGCCGTCCAGGTCCAGCGTGCGGCCGCTGTAGGCGAACGTCTTCGGCGCCGTGATGGCCATACTTCTATCCGATGATATGGTACGACCGTCGAGGCGGCAAGGGCGCGAAAAATTCGCGCTGGGGACGCGAAACATTTCGCCCCGGCGCTTCGATGTAAGGTTAGTGGAGAGTGCAAGGACGACGGCCACCCTGAGCAGGACCACCACCGCCGGCGAGCTGGATTTCGTCGACCGCGCCAAGCGGTTCGACGCCGACGCCTGGAACGAGCTGTACGATACCTACTTTCCGAAGATGTACCGGTATATCTACGTACACACCGGCGACCGCGACGTGGCCGAGGAGCTGGCCGCCCAGGTCTTCGAGAGGGCCTGCGAGGGCATCCATCGCTTCCGCTATCGGGGCGTGCCGCTCTCTTCGTGGCTGTACCGAATCGCCCACAACACGATGATCGACTGGCGTCGCAGGCAGGGGAATCGCCGCGTCCTGCCGATGACCGGCGACTTCGCCGGCCCGGACCCCACCGGCCGCGTCGCCGCCCGCGACGAGCTCGCTCGCGCTCTGGGCTATCTCACGCGCGAGCAGCAGCAGGTGATAGTCCTGCGTCACGTCGAGGGTCACTCCACGGCTTCGGCGGGCGAGATCATGGGCAAAAAGGAGGGGGCGATACGCTCCCTGGAGTTCCGGGCGCTGGCGGCGCTGCGCCGGACCCTGATTGCGGGAGGCGAGAGGTGAGCACAATGAAACTGAACCTGGAAGAGGCCCTGGCCCGCTGCCTGGCCCTGCTGGAGCGCGGCGCGAGCATCGACCAGAGCCTGCGCGGCTACGAGCCGATGGCGGCGGAGCTGCGACCGCTCCTGGCGGCCGCCCAGGCTGTCCGCGTCCGCGCCATCCCCGACTACACGCCGCAGGCGTTCGGGGACGGTCGCGCCCGCATGCAGGCCGCCCGTGTGGCCGCCGTGGAGCGGGCCGCGGTCCCGTCTGGCGGCTGGCTCCCCTGGGGGCGGCCCCTGCTCCTCGCCGCCGTCCCGGCGCTGGCCCTCCTGCTGGCCGTTCTCGGCCTGACCACGGGCCTCTTCGGTGGCGGCGACACCGCTCCCGCCCAGGCGCAGGGGATCGTGTCCAGCGCCGGCCCCAACGAGATCGTGCTGACCACCGAAGACGGCACCCTGACGATTCGTATCGGCGAGAACACAACGTTGCTGGACGCCAACGGGAACGTTATCAGCGGCGGCCAGATCGCCCCCGGCTCGAAAGTGAAGGTCGAGTTCGAGGACGACGACGCCGGCTTCGCCGGTCTGAAGATCGAGATCGACGATGATGACGACGACGACGGCGCCTTCGGCGGCTCCGAGGTGGAGTTCGAGGGCGTGGTGGAGAGTATCGCCGGCGACACGATGACGTTGCAGGCTTCCTTCGGTCCGGCCACCGTGCACCTGGACGCCGGGACGGAGATCAAGGGCGCGCTAGCGGCCGGTGACACCGTCAAGGTCCACGCCGCGCTCCAGGACGACGGGACCTACCTGGCTCGGGAGGTCGAGCTGACCAGCGCGGGCGACGACACCAGCCTCGACGATGACATCGGCCCAGACCCCGGCGACGATGTCACCGACGACGACAGCAGCGGCCCCGGCAGCGGCGACGATACTACGGACGACGACAGCAGCGGCCCCGGCAACGGCGACGATACGACTGACGACGACAACAGCGGTCCCGGCGGCGGCGACGATACTACGGACGACGACAACAGTGGCTCCGGGAGCGGCGACGACGACGACGGCGGTGATGACGACGATGGGGACGACGACTAGGACGTGACGGCCGGTATCTCCGCCGGCAGGCGGTGGATGATCTCCGCCGCCTGTTCTACTATCTCCTCGACGATCTCCTTCGCCGGCCGCTGCTCGTGCAGCATTCCGGAGATCTGGCCGGCCGGGTTCATCCCCAGCTCCTTGCGCCCGGCCTTCTGCGCCGCCGCAGTCACCTCGGAGATGGCAGCCGCCTGGAAGGGGAAGGCCAGCGTCGGCACGCCGCTCTCGTCCCAGGCCTCGATCAGCGGGTTGTTGATGTTCCGCATCGGCTTGCCGCTGTAGATCCGTGTCACCCGCGTGTCCTCCTCGGTCGCGTCCAGGATGCGCTGCTTGAGCACGTCGTCCCAGGCCGCCTCCTTCGACACGAGCAGCGCCGTGCCGATCCAGGCGCCGACGGCTCCCAGACACAGCGCCGCCGCCACTCCGCGCCCGTCGCCGATACCGCCGGCGGCCAGCACCGGCGTCGGCGCCACGGCGTCGACCACCTGCGGGACGAGGGCCATCGTGCCCACGCGACCCGTGTGCCCGCCCGCCTCCGCGCCCTGCGCAACGACGATGTCCGTGCCGCCCTCGGCGACGCGACGCGCGTTCTTCACGTTACCCACCAGCGCGATGACCTTCACCCCGGCCGCGTGGAACTCGTCCACGAACGGGGCCGGGTTCCCCAGCCCCGAGGCGAACACTGGCACCTTCTCCTCCAGTATCGTGTCGATCTGGGAGCGCGTGAACCCGGGCCCGAAAACGGGGCGCCCCCGCCCCGACGTCGGCAGCTCCGGCTCCACGTCGGCCAGGCCGAACTTGCGGCGGAGGTCGGCGGTCAGCTCGCGCTGCGGGGCCGGCAGCAGGTCGCGCCAGTTGGCGGGGACCCGGCCCTCGTCGCCCTCACTGGGGCCGCCCATGGCCGTGCCCGGCGTCTGCGGGATGCTGCCCATCGTCGGCAGCAGGATGTCCACCCCGAACGGCCTGTCGGTCAGCTCGCGGACGCCGCGGATCTCCTCCCGCAGCTCGTCGGGGCCCATCGTCGCCGCGCCGATGATGCCCAGGCCGCCGGCCTCGGAGACGGCGGCCACCAGCCGGTGGCGGGACACCCCACCCATACCGGCGAGCACTATCGGGTACTCTATGCCGAGGATGTCGCAGAGTTTGGTGCGCAGCGTGGGCTTGCCCATTGGGGCCTCCTTGTTCGCTTTCCTCCGAAGGACAGGCTTCAGCCTGTCGATCTAGCCGGCCTGAAGGCCGGCCTTCGGGGGTGAGGGCGTATGGATGCCCCAGCTTTGAAGCTGGGGTGGTGGAATCCCGATCGCGAACGGATTCTACCCGACTTTAACGTTTACGGCAAGGGCAGGGGCTGCCCGCCCGTTGTCATTGCGAGCGCAGCGAAGCAATCTCACGATGCTCAAGGGGGTCCGGCCGGCCGTCTGGGGTGCTCGTGAGATCGCCGCGTCGCTCCTATCGCCGCGTCGCTCCTATCGCCGCGTCGCTCCTATCG
>JBBDNA010000004.1:0-102758 GCA_040877915.1 Dehalococcoidia bacterium | reverse complement strand
ATCGCCGCGTCGCTCCTATCGCCGCGTCGCTCCTATCGCCGCGTCGCTCCTATCGTCGCTCCTCGCGATGACGGGCCGTTGCGAGGCATCGAAGCGCTCTACCCGCCCGCCGGCACCGCCGCCGCCAGCGCCGCGCTCGCCGTGCCCACCGTCACCGCCTCGCCGTCCTGGTTCTCGCACCACACGTCGTAGACACGGCGAGTGAACGCGCCCTCGTCCAGCTCCTCGCGGAACGCCCCGTTGACCGTCAGGGTGTCGCCGGCGAACGCCGGCCGCACGAAGGCCAGCGATAGTTTGCCGCCCAGCAGCCAGCCCCGCTCGAACGCCGCCGTCATCATCTCCGAGATGTAGTCGGCGCTCATCATCCCCGGCGCGACGCTGTCCTTGAACCCCTGCTTCTTTGCCACCGCCGGGTCAGTGTGGATCGAGGTGCCGCGCCTGTGGTTCGCGGAGTCCTCGGAGTAGGCGGTGAGCGCATCCTGCGTCAGCGTGCGGGTCACCGGCGTCAGCTCGCCCTTCCTGGGCTTCTCCTCGCGGGGCGCCTGCGAGGGCTCGTCCTTCGTCTCCACTTTCTCGGGGAACACCATGTACGCCATCGTGTGGGCGACGCCCAGGCCGGAGCCGTCGCGCCAGCGGGCGGCGAACACGGCCCAGCGCCGGCCCCGACGCTCGTATTTGTCGGTGAATGCGCCGTAGCCGATAACCTCGCGGTCGCGGCGTAGGGCGTTCGTTATCTCCATGTCGAACTTCGCGTGCAATGTCCCCGGCGGCACCGGCGCGATCGACTCCAGGAAGCGGATCGTGCCCCCGCCCAGGATCGTCGGCGGCGCGATCGAAGGGCCCCAGGGCGTGCGCTCCGTGTGCCAGGGCAGCGGGTTCCCCGTCGCCTCCAGGTAGCGGTCGATGCGCTCCCGCCAGGGGTACTCCCAGGGCCCGTGCTCGCGGTTCATCTCGATGCTGTCGTAGGCCAGGTCGGTCATGCCGCGATGGTACAAGAACAGGGAAGAAGGAACAAGGAAAGAGGAACAAGGCCGCCTCACCCCCTCCCCGGGCGGGGCGGGTCTTGTTCCCTGAATCTTGAACCCTGTTCCGGGGGGAGGCGGGGAGGCGGGGGCTGCTATAATCGCCGCGTGAGCCCGCCCAGGAAGTCGAAGACGCCCGCTTCCGGCCAGCCCTCGCCGGGGCGCCTCCTCCTCATCGACGGGCACGGCATAATCCATCGCTCCTTCCACGCCATGAAGGACTCGCCGCTGACCGTGCGCAGCACGGGGGAGGTGGTGAGCGCCCCCTACGGCCTGGCCAACACCCTCCTCACGGTGATGAAGGAGCTGGCGCCCACCCACGTCATCGTCACGCTGGACAAGGGTAGCGATACCTTCCGACACAAGCTGTCGAAGGAGTACAAGGCGACGCGCGTGGCCATGCCCGACGACCTCCGCAACCAGCTCGGCCGCTGCCGCGAGATCATCGAGGCGTTCGGCCTGCCGATATACGAGGACGAGGAGTACGAGGCCGACGACCTTCTGGGCACGCTGGCGGCCCAGGCCGAGAAGCAGGGCGTGGAGACGTTTCTCGTGAGCCTGGACAGCGACATCGCCCAGCTGGTGCGGCCCGGCGTGCGCCTCTGGATGTACCGCCCCTACCAGCGCGACTCCGTCGTCTACGAGACTGCCGACGACGTGAAGGCCAAGTACGGCGTCTTACCCCACCAGCTGCCCGACCTCAAGGCGCTCAAGGGCGACACCTCCGACAACATCGCCGGCGTCCCCGGCGTCGGCGACAAGACGGCCGCGAAGCTCATCGAGCAGTTCGGCAGCATCGAGGCGATGTTCGACCGCATCGACGAGGTGACGCCGGAGAAGCTGCGCGAGAACCTGAAGGCGCACGAGGAGCAGGTGCGGCAGAGCAAGCACCTGGCGACGATCGTCAGCGAGGCGCCCGTCGATCTCGACCTGGACGGGGCGGAACTCGCCGTCCACTACGACCGCGACCGCCTGCTGGAGCTGTTCCGCGAGCTGGAGTTCCGCAGCCTCATCGAGCGTCTGCCCGGCGGCGCCGGGCCCGCCACCGCGGCGCCTGCGCGCGCCGCGGAGAAGGTCGAGGGGCGCTACAGCATCGTCGAGGGCGAGAAGGCGCTGGACTCGCTCGCCCAGCGGCTGGCGAAAGCGAAGCGCTTCGCCGTTGCCTGCGAGACCGTGGGTTCGGAGGCGATGACGGCGCGGCTCATCGGCCTGTCTTTCGCCGTGGAGCCGGGCGAGGCGTTCTACGTGCCGCTCTCCGAGAATGGTAGCGCCGCCCTCGGCCAACTCCGCCCGTTCCTGGAGGACGAGAAGCTGGAGAAGGCCGGCCACAACCTGAAGGTCCCGCAGATCGTGCTGGCCCGCCGCGGCGTCTGGGCCCGCGGCCTCGCCTTCGACGCCATGATCGCCTCGTTCCTCCTCGGCGAGGGCGGCGGCGCCCGCCCCGGGGAGGGTTCGCTCAGCCTGGCCTGGCTGGCCTCGCGCCGCCTCGGCGTCGAGATGCGCGATCGCGCCGAGTTGCACGGCCCCAGGAAGCGGGGCGCGCAGCTGACGATGGACGAGGCTGACGCGCCGGCCCTCATGCCCTTCGCCTGCGCCGACGCCGACATGGCCCTCCGCCTCCGCGATGCGCTGGCGCCCGACCTGGAGCGCGCGGGGATGACCAGCCTGTTCCGCGACATCGAGATGCCGCTGCTCTCCGTCCTGTCGCGCATGGAGCTGAACGGCGTCGCCATCGACGTCGGCGCCCTGCGCGAGCTCTCGGCCACGCTGGGCGAGGAGATCAAGCGCTACGAGGAGGAGATCTACAAGTCGGTCGGCCACGAGTTCAACATCGGCTCGCCGCAGCAGCTGAGCCACGTCCTGTTCGAGGAGCTCCACCTGCCCAGGACCCGCCGCCTCAAGACCGGCGCCTACACTACGGACGCGCAGGCGCTGGAGGGGCTGCGCGGCCTCCACGACGTAATCGAGCTGATCCACTCCTACCGCGAGCTGACCAAGCTCAAGTCGACCTACCTGGACTCGCTGCCGGCGCTGGTGAACCCGGAGACCAACCGCTTGCACACGGAGTTCAACCAGGCCGGCGCCGCCACCGGCCGCCTCTCCTCCAGCAACCCCAACCTCCAGAACATCCCCGTCCGCACTGCCCTCGGCGAGGAGGTGCGGCGCGCCTTCATCGCCCGCGACGTGGGTCCCGAACCGCACCTTCTCTCGGCCGACTACTCCCAGATCGAGCTGCGGATCATGGCCCACATCACCGACGACCCGGCGCTGGTCGAGGCGTTCCGCCGCGACGAGGATATCCACGCCGCCACGGCGGCGCAGATCTTCGGCGTGCCGTTGGCCGAGGTCACGACGGAGATGCGGCGCCGGGCCAAGGTGTTCAACTTCGGCGTCCTGTACGGCCTCAGCGAGTTCGGCCTCTCCGTCCGCGAGAAGATATCGCGGGAGGAGGCAGCGGAGTTCATCCGCACCTACTTCGAGAAGTACCCGGGCATCAGCCGCTACGTGGAGGAGACCGTCGCCAGGACGCGTGAGCTGGGCTACGCGGAGACGCTGTTCGGGCGGCGTCGCTACATGCCGGAGATCCTCTCGGGGAACTACAACGTGCGGCAGGCGGCGGAGCGGGCGGCGATCAACATGCCGGTGCAGGGCACGGCCGCGGACATCATCAAGATCGCCATGAACCGCATCGACGCCGAGATGGCCAGGCGCAAGCTGCGCAGCCTGATGACACTGCAGGTCCACGACGAGCTGATCTTCGAGTGTCCGGCCGACGAGCTGGAGGAGGTGCGCTCGCTCGCGGTCGACATAATGCCGCGCTCGCTCGACATGAAGGTACCGATGAAGATCGACACGAAAGTCGGCCGCAACTGGGGCGAGATGGAGTACGGTGAGCCCAGCGGCGTGGAGGAGCTGGCGGGTTAGGTTTGCGATTACGATACTAGGGGGCCCAACCTGACCATAGTTCAGGGCGGGTGGACGACCGGGGTGGGGCGGCACTCGCCCGAGAAAGCGTCTGCAATCATGGCACGAGACACTGGCTTCGATGACATCGCCGATGCCTTCGAGGCGGAGATATACGGCACCTCGAAGGGCTACGTCCGCCTCAGCGTGCTCTGGGAGGACATGCTGTCGGCCATGCCGGAGATCGAGCCGGGCGGGCTTAGCGTTCTCGACGCCGGCGGCGGCGCCGGCCACGTCGCCGTCCGCCTGGCAGCGCTCGGCAACCACGTCCTCCTCGGCGACCCCTCCGGCCACATGCTGGCCAAAGCCAGCGAGCGTATCGAGAGGCAGGGCGTCGGTGAGCGCGTGTCCACCCTCCTTTCGACAATCGACGAGCTGCCGCAGCACGTGAGCGATCGGTTCGATCTCGTGACCTGCCACGCCGTCCTGGAGTGGCTTGGGGAGCCGCGGGCGGCGGTCGGGGCGCTGGGCGAGCTCGTAAAGCCGGGCGGGAAGCTCTCGCTCATGTTCTACAACCGCAACGCGGCCGTCCTCAAGCGCTTCCTCCGCGGCGAATTCAGCGACGAGCCGCCGTCCGGCCCTCCAACGCCGCTCGACGAGGCCGACGTCAGCGGCTGGCTGACTGACGCCGGCCTGCGCGTCGTCTCCCGGGCCGGCATTCGCATCTTCCACGACCATCTCCCCGCCGAGACCGTCCGGGCGCGCGTGGAGGAGCTGCTGGAGGTCGAGAAGCGGTTCCGCAGCGTCGAGCCGTTCGCCTCGCTGGGGCAGCACATCCACCTCGTCTGTGAGCGAGGCGAACGGCTGGAAGGTCGGCGAGCGACCTGAAGGTCGCCCCTACATCAGCAAAGGCGCTGATGGCTTGTTGGATCGCCGGTTCTGTGGTTTGTTATCCCCATGCCTGAGCTGCCGGAAGTCGAGACGATACGCCGCGACCTCGCGCCGCGCATCGCCGGCAGGCGCATCGTGAAGGCCTGGGTTTCGCCCAACGCGCCAAAGCTGGTGCAGGGGCTGACCGCCGCCTCCTTCGTTCGTCGCATCGCCGGCCGCCGCATCGAGGAGCTGGACCGCCGCGGCAAGTACCTGCTGCTGCGGCTGGATGGCCCAGACGGGCAAGCGGGCCTCACCTGGATCGTCCACCTGCGCATGACCGGCGGCCTCATCCACCGCCTGGACGGCTGCGGCGAGGGGCGTTTCCTGCGCGCCCGCCTCACCCTGGACGACGGCAGCGAGCTGTGCTACGAGGACGTCCGCAAGCTGGGGATGATGTGGCTGGCGGCGGACGAATCGGAAGTCGTCGGTAAGCTGGGGCCGGAGCCGCTGGACGACGCGTTCGGCCCGGACGAGCTGCGCGCCGCGCTGGCGAAGCGATCGGCGCCGGTGAAGGCCGTGCTGCTGGACCAGTCGGCGCTGGCCGGCGTCGGCAACATCTACGCCGATGAGGCGCTGTTCGAGGCTGGCGTCCGCCCGACGAAGCCGGCGAACCGGCTATCGCGTCCGGCCGTCGAGCGGCTGCACCGGGCCGTGCGCAGCGTCCTGACGGAGGCGCTGGGCGATCGCGGCTCCAGTTTCCGTGACTACGTGGACGCCAGGGGCGAGCAGGGGATGCACCAGCTGCGGGTGAAGGTGTTCCGGCGCACGGGCGAGCCCTGCTACGTCTGCGGCTCGGCGATCAGGCGAATGAAGGTGGGCGGCCGCAGCACGCACTACTGCCCGAGGTGCCAGAGGTAGCGCCTAGGGCGGACGCGGTAGGATCGCTACCGACCGCGTGCGCCCTCCATCGCGTGAGATTGCCGCGTCGCTCCTGTCGTCGCTCCTCGCAATGACGAGAGCTAGTCGGGGTAGCCTCGCGCGCCCTGCAACCCCTTCAGGCAGGCGATCTCGCCACAGTGCTCGTGGATGTGGGCAACGAGGTCGCTCAGGATCTGGCTCGCCGTCTGCCTGCCGGAGCGCATGAACTGCCGCTCGCGGTCTAGCTCGCTGTCGTCGATCGAGGCAAGGTACTCGTCGGCGGCGGCGTAGACGTCCCTGGCGTAGCTGCGGACCGTCTCCAGGTCCACCTGGACGCGCCGCGACCACTCCGCCCACTCCGGTCCGGCCGGCGGCGGCTCGCTGAAGCCGGCCTTGCCAAGCCAGGTCGCGGTCAACCGCGGTGGCTGGTTCTGGAGGATGGCGTTGATGATGAAGTCCTCGCCGACGAGGACGTGGACGTAGCCGGGGCCTATGGGGTTCGTGTTGCCGGGTGGGGGCCAGTGCGCCTGTTCCGCTGTGACGCCGTCCATCGTCTGTTCCAGTCGCGCGTGCGCGTCCTTGTACAGCTCTCGCAGGACGGCAGTGGCGTTCATGGCCCCGTTTTACGGTGGCGGGGCTCCCCTGTCAAGCCGCGGACGTCACTGCGACAGAGTGAGGCTGAACGCCTGCCCAGTTGCCAGGTGGATCGGGTAGAGCCAGTCGGCTCGATGTCTAGAACTTGCCCGGCGGAGACCGGAAGCCCTGGAACGTGCCGGTCTGGGCCTCGTGTCGCAGCGCGTCGGGGTCGTCGCCGATGCCCTTGCGCGGGCTCCCGGACGTGAGCGCGGCCATCTGCTGAAACGCCGCCGTCAGCGGGCGCTCCTTGGGTAGTGTGCTGCCGCTGTTTTCCATCACTGCCTCCCAATCCCCGTTTGGGGTGGTATCACTGCCTGGAAACGATTTTCGCACGCGGAGGTTAATGGAACGGTTAACTGGACGCTATCGAAGGTTGCAGAACGGTGAAGAGCCCCTCGCTCCAGATAGGAGCGGATTCAGACGGTCCAGTCCGTGAGCCGGGTTTAGAAGCGGCCCGGAGGTGACCCGAACCCCTCGAAGGGCTGCGCGCGCTGCTCCGACTGCTGCCCGCGCTGCTCCGGCCGCTCCCCGCGGGCGATGGCCCGCAGCGCCTCCGACACGGCCCGCGGCTCCGGCACGAATGACCGGGTCTCCGGCCTGCGCGGCTGCGTCTCAGCGTCTCCGGCGGCCTGCGGCTGCGGCGTACCTTCCTCGGTTGGCCCGGTCTCGGGCTCGGGCGACCGGTAGGCCGGCAGCTCCACCGGCACGAAGTGGATCTTGCCCCAGTGGTCGCGGCTGATCTGAGCGCGCGCCGCCCAGTGCACCAGCACCAGGTCCATGTCCAGACCGCGACGGGCCTCCTCGTCCAGCCAGGCCTGGGCCAGCTCCATGTCCGGCATGGAGAACGGGTAGACGATGTCCGGCTCGTCCTCGTCGCGGATCAGGACGACGACCTCGGCGGCGCGCTCCTCGTTGGAGCCGGGAAGTCGCATCGCCTGGCGATCGCCTATCCAGAAGGCCAGGCTGCCGTGCTCAGAGCTGGGCGGTATCCAGGCCTTCACGAACTCGGCCGCCGCCTCCTCGTCCTCGAAGGCGTGGAGCTGGAACGCCCCCATCGCCGATGAGTCCCGGATGAGCAGCACGAAGCGCGGCTCAGCCGCCGCCCCGGCGACGTCCCCTCCGACGGTCGTCGTGGCGTCGGCGCTACGCTTGCTGAAGATACCGGCCAGGATCCGCTTCATTGAAACCCTCCCTTTGGGCTCGTCTGGCAGTCTCCCGGCGGAGGTCATACCGGCGTACTTCTCCGCCACTGCCTGTGCCTGCCTGCAACCCATGTTCGCAGGCGCGGGTGAACAGGCCGGTGAAGAGCGAGGGCCGCGGGGTTAAGGAACGGTAAAGAGCGGCGAGCCATCGTTCGGCTTCTCACCTGCTCTATGGCCGGGGCACTGGCCGTATGGTAAACTGCGGTCTTGGCTCTTGTTGACGTTTACGTAAGGAGGCCCCATGCGAGAAGCAGTAGTCGTTGATATGATGCGCACGCCCTTCGGGCGGGCGGGACAGCGCGGCGTGTTCCGGGACATCACACACGTGGAGCTGGTCACCCCGCTGCTGAAGTCCATCCTCGAGCGCAACAAAGTCCCCGCCGAAGAGGTGGACGAGGTTCTGATGGGTTCGGTCGGCATCGCCGGGCTGCTCACGCGCTCCCGTCACTACCTGTTCGAGGCCGGGCTGCCGTTCAGCGTCTCCGCCACCGACATGAACAAGCAGTGCGGCTCCTCGCTGCAGGCCGTCGCTCAGGGCGCCTTCGCTATCATGGCCGACATGTCCGACGTCGTCCTCGCCGGCGGCATCGAGACGATGGACCGCGTCCAGCCCATTGCCCCCGGCGACGAGCGCAACCTGACGCAGATCCAGTCGGCGGACGTTATGGCCAAGGAGATGCTGCCCACATCGTGGCCCGAGGAGAAGAAGCCGGAGTGGACGAAGCGCTGGTACCAGGTGACCGAGCCCTGGATCATGGACATGGGCATGACCGCCGAGAAGCTGGCCCAGGAGCGCGGCATCTCCCGCGAGGACGCCGACGCCTTCGCGTTGGAGAGCCACCGCCGCGCCGTTCGCGCCCGCAACGAGGGGCTGCTCGCCGACGAGATCCAGCCGATCACGATAAATTACTCGGACGGCTCCAGCGTGACCGTGGACGCCGACCAGTGCCCGCGCGAGGACACGACGATCGAGAAGCTGGCCAGCCTCAAGCCCTCCTTCCGCGCCGACGGGCTGGTGACCGCCGGCAACTCCTGCCCCCGCAACGACGGCGCGACGATGGTGCTGCTGATGGACAAGGCCAAGGCCAAGGAGCTGGGCGTGAAACCGCTGGCCACCGTCCGTTACGCCGCCAGCATCGGCGTTGACCCCACGATCATGGGCATCGGCCCGGCGCCGGCCACCCAGAAGCTGCTCAAGCGTACCGGCATGAGCATGGACGACTTCGGCCTCATCGAGATCAACGAGGCGTTCGCCTGCCAGGTCGTGGCCGTGGAGCGCGAGCTCGGCATCGAGAACGACAACGTGAACGTGAACGGCGGCGCAGTCGCTATCGGCCACCCCCTGGGCGCCAGCGGTGGCCGTCTGATCGGCACCATCGCCTACGAGATGAACCGCCGCGACGTGGAGTGGGGTCTGGCCACGCTGTGCATGGGCGGTGGCATGGGCATGTCGGTCGCCCTCCAGCGCGAGAGCTACGACTGGTAGACAGCGCCCGCTCGACGATCCGCCGCCCGTAGGGGCGCTGCTTGCTGCGCCCTGGTGGGCGCCCCTTGCTGCACCCTGCGATACGTGAAGAGGCCCCCGTATTCGGGGGCCTCGGTCGTTCTCGCGGGAAAGGCTAGCCGCCGCCGGCGGCGGTCGTCGCGGCTACGGTCGACTTGAGGAACTTCGCCTGGACGACGGTGCGGTTAGTGTACTCGCCCCCGAACTGCTGGCTGGAGTCCGACACCCAGGTGCCGCCGCAGGTGATCAGCGTGACGATGTCCGTGTCGGTCCCGGCCATCACCTGGAGCGACTCCGGCTCGTCCGGGTCCACGTAGAAGTTGTCGATCACCTGGTAGGTCAGCTCGCCGCCTTCCTCTGAGACCAGCCGGATGGTGTCGCCCGTCGCCAGGTCGTCGATGTTCGCGAACACTCCGGGCGCCTGCTCCCAGTTGATGTGCCCGGCGAACACGGCGTTGCTGCCGGAGCCGGGCTTGGCCGAGAAGTTGTACCAGGCCACGTCCTGTCCGTTGTACGGCACGTAGGGTATCCCCTCGCTGCTCATCCCCATCTCCACCACCGGCGCATCGATGCCCAGGCTCTCCACCACCAGTCGCAGCGGGGTCGCCGGCTGGATGCCGGAGTTCGGGTTGTTATACGGTATCGCTACGGGCAGGCCTTCCACGTCCTCGATGCCTTCTGGGGGCGGGAAGTCCTCGGGGCTGAGCCGGGTGAGGCTGGGGTCGCGGGCGACACTGTCATCGCCGCCGATATAGCCGACGATTCCGTACGCCAGCACCGCCGCTCCCGCTACCAGGAGCGTCGCGCCCAACGCGAACAGAAGCCGTTGGGGCAGGTTCGCAGGCTTGCTAAAGCCGGGGATTCCCAGTCTCATCTCTTCCTATAAGACTACCATGCGGCCCAACATGTTACCATCACACGCAGATACGATTCTATCTGTAGAACGGATTTGGGCGCGCCAGAGCACGGCTCCATCACCGAAATTACCGGAATCCTCGTAGGCCACTGGACCGACGAGGACGCGGCTACCGGCTGCACCGTCGTCCTTTGTCCCGATGGCGCCGTCGCCTCCGCTGACGTGCGTGGCGGCGCGCCTGGCACTCGCGAGACTGACCTGCTGCGGCCCGGCAGCCTCGTCGAACGGGTGCACGGCGTGCTTCTGACCGGGGGCAGCGCCTACGGTCTGGACGCGGCCGGCGGCGTCATGCGCTGGCTGGAGGAGCGCGGCAAGGGTTTCACCGTGCCCACGGGCGTCGTGCCCATCGTGGCCGCCGCCGTCCTCATCGACCTGTCGATCGGCCGCGCTGACGTCCGCCCGGACGCCGACGCCGGCTACGCGGCCTGCGAGGCCGCGAGCGATGGGCCCCCCGCGGAAGGCAGCGTCGGGGCGGGGACGGGCGCGACGGTGGGCAAGGCGCTGTGGCTGGAGCACGCGATAAAGGGCGGCATCGGTACGGCCTGCGAGACCGCCGCTGACGGCACGAAGGTCGGCGCGCTGGTCGCGGTCAACAGCTTCGGCGAGGTCGTCGACGCCGATAGCGGACGTGTTGTCGCCGGGCCGCGTGGCGAGGACGGGCGCTTCGCCGATACGCTGGAGGTCGTGCGCTCCCGCCCGCCGCTTTCGCCCTTCGCCACCGAGCCCAACAGCACCATCGGCGTCGTCGCCACGGACGCCCGGCTGTCGAAGTCCGACTGCTACCGGCTGGCCGTGATGGCCCAGGCCGGCCTTGCCCGCGCCATCCGGCCCGTCCACACGCCGGTGGACGGGGACACGATATTCGCGCTGGCGACCGGCGCCTCGGACCGGCCCGCCGACGTCCTGCAGCTGGGCGCCCTGGCCGATCGTGCCGTTTCCCGCGCCATCGTCCGTGGCGTCACGGAGGCCAAGGGGCTGGCCGGCGTCCCCTCGGCGCGGGAGTGGACGGGGGGCCGATAGGCGGCGCTGGGCGGGCCAAGCCCGGCGAGGGGGGCCGCGGAGGGGCGGCCAAGCCGACGAATTCATTCGTCGGTACTGCTCCCCAGGCCCATGCAGGCTATCGGCAGCACGGGCGAACGTCCCTCACCCGACCTACCGGTCGCCCCTCTCCCGCAGGCGGGGGAGAGGGGCTGGGCTTGAGGGTCATGGCCACTATAGACGCCCTCTAACTCGCCCTTTACTCCTTTCGATACCCCTGCTATACTGGCGGCGCCATCGACCCCAGGGGCGATGAGTCAAACGCAATAGCCAGACCCCGCTCGTATCCGTGAGGAGCGAGACGGCACATAAGCCGAGGTTTCCAAGCCTCTTCGGCCGTGTGCCGGAGGGGCGTTTTGTTGGCAGGGAGGAACGAATGGCGAAGAAGACCGTACTGATCACCGGCTCCAACAGCGGCATCGGTCGGGCGGCGGCGGAGCTTCTCGCCGGCAAGGGCTACCGAGTAGTCGCTACCATGCGCAGCCCGGACAAGGGGAAGGACCTCGCCCAGGCCGCCGAGAAGAACGGCTGGGACCTCAGCGTTGTCCCCCTGGACGTCCGCGACGACGCCTCGGTGAAGGCGGCGGTCGCCCAGGCCGGCGACGTCGACGTGCTGGTGAACAACGCCGGCTTCGAGGTCTGGGGCCCGCTCGAGGAGATGAACGTCGGCAACCTGATCGACCAGTTCGACACGAACGTTTACGGCCCGTTCCGCTGCATCGGCGCCGTCCTCCCCTCCATGCGCAAGCGCGGCGGCGGTGTCATCGTCAACGTATCGTCCGTGGCCGGACGGGTGGCCGCGCCCCTGAACGGCGCCTACGCCGCTTCCAAGTGGGCGCTGGAGGCGCTCTCGGAGTCCCTCCACTACGAGGCCGGGCACTTCGGCGTGCGCTTCCACATCATCGAGCCCGGCGGCCTCGCCACGCAATTCCAGAGCAACCGCACACTCATCGGCGCGGCCTCCGGCGACGAGTCCTCCCCCTACGCGCCGATGCTGACCGAGTGGCTGAAGGCGGCCGAGAAGCTGAACCCGGGCGGCCCTGTCACGAAGCCGGAGGACGTGGCCCAGGCCATCCTGGAGGCTATCGAAAGCGGCGAGAAGCTGCGCTACCCCGTCGGCGCCGACGCCAACATAGTGCTGATGGCCCGCAGGCAGATGGACGACGAGACCTTCGAGCAGACGATGAGGCAAAGGCTGGAGCTTACCTGGTAAGGAGGCTACCCATGGAGCGACGCGTATCGATCACGAAGCTCAAGGCGATGAAGAAGCGCGGCGAGCGCATCGCCATGCTCACCGCCTACGACTGTCCCAGCGCCCGGCTGGTTGAGGAGGCGGGCGTGCCCCTCATCCTCGTCGGCGACACCCTGGGCATGGTCGTCCTTGGCTACGACACCACCGTCCCCGTGACCATGGACGAGATGCTGCACCACGTGAAGGCTGTGGTCCGCGGCACGAAGAAGGCGCACGTCATCGCTGACATGCCGTTCATGAGCTACCAGACCGGCCCCCAGGACGCCCTGCGCAACGCCGGCCGCATGCTCAAGGAGGGCGGCGCCCAGTCCGTCAAGCTCGAGGGCGGCGCGCAGATGGCCGAGACCGTCCGTCTGCTCACCTCCTCCGGCATCCCGGTCATGGGCCACCTGGGGCTCACCCCGCAGTCCGTCAACCAGTTCGGCGGCTACAAGGTCCAGGGCAAGACCCCCGCCGCCGCCGTCCGGCTCCTCAACGACGCCCTGGCTCTGGAGGAGGCCGGCGCCTACGCCGTCGTCCTGGAGACGATCCCCGCGCCGGTCGCCGAGGCGATAACCGAGCGGGTCGGCATCCCGACCATCGGCATCGGCGCCGGGCCCCACTGCGACGGCCAGGTGCAGGTCTTCCACGACATGCTGGGCCTGTTCGAGGACTTCGTTCCCAGGCACGCCAAGCGCTACGCCCACCTGGGCGAGGCCATCAAGCTCGCCGTCTCAGACTACGTCTCCGAGGTCAAGGACGGCGCCTTCCCCACGGACCGTGAGAGCTTCTACGTAGAGCGGCCGGCTGTGGAGCTGGTGCGAACGGGCTAAGACCGCCTGATCCATGCGCGTCATCGACACCGTCGCCGCTATGACGGAGGCGCGCGACGCCCTGACCGGCGTCGTCGGCCTCGTCCCCACCATGGGCGCCCTCCACGCGGGCCACCTGTCGCTCGTCCGCCGCGCCCGCGCCGACTGCGACAGCGTCGTCGTCAGCGTGTTCGTGAACCCCGCCCAGTTCGGGCCGGGAGAGGACCTCGAGACCTACCCCCGTGACCTCGACCGCGACCGGCGACTGCTCGAAGCCGAGGGTGTCGACATGGTCTTCGCTCCCTCGTCCGGCGAGATGTACGCGCCAGGTTTCGATGCCTGGGTGGAGGTCCCCGGCCCCCTGACCGAGCGGCTGGAGGGCGAATCGCGCCCGCACTTCTTCCGTGGTGTCACCACCGTCGTCGTCCGGCTGTTCCGGGTCGTCCGCCCCGACCGCGCCTACTTCGGCGAGAAGGACGCCCAGCAGCTGCGCGTCGTCCGGGCGATGGCGCGACAGGAGCGCCTGCCCGTCGAGATCGTCGGTCTCCCCATCGTCCGGGAGCCGGACGGCCTGGCCATGAGCAGCCGCAACGCCTACCTGTCGCCGGAGGAGCGGCAGGCGGCGCTCGTCCTGCCCCGAGCGCTGGAGCTGGCCCGCGCGATGATCGAGCGTGATGGGGTGCGCGAAGCCGGCGCGGTGCGGCGGGCCGTCGAATCGCTCATCGCCGCCGAGCCGCTGGCCCGCCTCGACTACGTCGCCGTCGCCGATGACGAAACGCTGGCGCCGCTCGACATAATCGACTGCCCGGCCCTGGTGCTGCTCGCCGTCTGGTTCGGCACGACGCGGCTGATAGACAACGCGCGGCTGGCGCCGGTGCCCGCTCGCTCCCCCGCACGATAGCGCCCTCGCCGCCGCGACTGGCGCGGTGATGGGCGAGAGTGGGCTCGCGCTGTGCTAAAATACCCCCGAACGTATGGGCGGACACTCACACTGGTCGACGATCAAGCGGCAGAAGGGCGCCGCCGATGCCAAGCGCGGTCAGCTCTTCACGAAGCTCTCCAAGGAGATCACGATATCCGCTCGCGAGGGCGGCGGCGACCCCAACATGAACCCCCGCCTGCGTCTGGCCATCGACAAGGCGCGCAGCGAGAACATGTCGGCCGACACCATCAAGCGGGGGATCGAGCGCGGGGTCGGCGGCGGCGACGCCGCGGCGCTCGTCGAGACCACGTTCGAGGGCTACGGCCCCGGCGGCGTGGCCATCATCGTCCAGGTCGTCACCGACAACCGCAACCGTACTGTCTCCGAGTTGCGCACGACGCTCACCCGCGCCGGCGGCAGCCTCGGCGAATCGGGCAGCGTAGCCTGGCAGTTCGATAACGTCGGCTTCATCTCCCTCAACCCCGGCGACCGCGACCCCGATGAGGTGGCGCTGGCCGCCATCGACGCCGGCGCCCAGGACGTACGCACGGAGGACGGCCGCATCGAGGTGTACACCGCCCCCACGGAGCTGATCAGCGTCCGCAAGCATCTGGAGGAGGCGGGGCTGGCCGTGGAGACGGCCGAGCTCTCCATGCTCCCCAAGAACACGCTGACCCTGGACGAAGACTCGGCCGGCCAGGTGCTTCGGCTGCTGGACACCCTCGAAGACCTGGACGACGTCCAGAAGGTGTTCTCCAACGCCGACTTCCCGGACGCCGTCCTCATGGAGTACGCCGCCTCCGGCTAGCGCTTGACCGACACAGACGCGCTCACCGTCCTCGGCATCGACCCCGGCATCGCCGTCACCGGCTACGGCCTCGTGCGCGTCGACGGCCGCGACCAGACCTGTGCCGGCTTCGGCGCAATACGCACGTCCGAGCGCCTTTCCCGCGGCGAGCGGCTGCTCGAGATATACCGCGGCCTGCTGGAGGTCATCCGCAACCACGGCCCGCACGAGGTGGCGGTCGAGGACTTCTACGCCGGCCACGTACGCGCCGCCGTCGCCATCGGGGAGGCGCGGGCGATGGCCCTGCTGGCCGCCGCCCAGGCGGAGCTGCCGGTGTCTCTGTACACCCCGCTGGAGGTGAAGCAGTTCGTGACCAGCTACGGGCAGGGGAGCAAGGAGCAAGTGCAGGAGATGGTGCGCGCCCTCCTGAACCTGGACGAGCCGCCCCAATCCACCGACGCCGCCGACGCCCTCGCCGTCGCCCTCTGCCACTGCTTCAAGCGCAGCGCGAACCTGGCGGGGGTGCGAACGTGAAGCCAGGCTCAGGCCTGGCCTTCGGCTGGGAAGGCCTCCCACCTTTCGGCGGGTCAGGCTTCAGCCTGACGCGGAGACGATAGCGTGAGCCCCATCGCCCGCCTCACCGGCGCCGTCGCCGAGCGCGGCCCGGACTGGCTCATCGTCGACGTGAACGGCATCGGCTACCAGGTCTACGGCCCGGCGGGGACGGTCGCCGCCGCGAAGACCGGCGCGAACGTCACCCTGCACACCCACCTCGCCGTCCGCGACGATGGCATGACGCTGTACGGCTTCGCCACGCCGGACGAACGGCGCCTGTTCCAGACGCTGACCGCCGTCAGCGGCGTCGGCCCCAAAGTAGGGCTGGCCTTGCTGTCCGTCCTGCCCGCCGACGAGCTCTCCTACGCCATCGCCTCCGGCAACGCCGCCTCGCTGTCGCGGGCGCCGGGGGTGGGGCAGAAGCTGGCCAGCCGCATCGTCCTAGAGCTGCGCGACAAGATGACCGCCGATGCCCCGGTCGCGCTCCCCGGCGACGAGTCGGACGTCGTCGGCGCCCTCGTCGGGCTGGGCTACACGCAGGCCGAGGCGCTGGACGCCGTCGCCCGCAGCGAGCTGCCCGCCGACGCGCCTGTCGAGGAGAAGGTGCGCCTGGCCCTGGGCTACTTCGCCCCCGGTTCGGGCCCGTCCGGGCATGCGCGCGCGGGCGGCGAGTAGGTACAATGGCATCGAGATGAACTGCCCCAAGGACGGAAGCCCGCTGGAGAGCGTCGAGCTCGGCCCCATGAGCGTCGACCGCTGCCCGGAGTGCGGCGGCTCCTGGACCGGCATCGAGGAGCTGCGCCTGCTCAAGGACCGCGAGGCCGCCGGCGACTACTCCTGGATCGACTTCGACCTCTGGAAGGACCGCGACAAGTTCCGCGCCCACCGCCAGCAGCGCTACCGCTGTCCGCGGGACGGCCAACCGATGACGACCGTCCGCTACGGCGACTCGACGGTCACCGTGGACATCTGCGGCGAGTGCCAGGGCGTCTGGCTGGACAAGCGGGAGTTCGACGGCATACTGGCGTACCTGGAGGACACGGTCACGAGCCAGACCGTCGGCGACCTCCTGAAGGACCTGCGCCACGAGTTCGTCGAGATCTTCACCGGCCCCGAAGACCCGATCTCGGAGGCCGGGGACTTCATTCGCGTCCTCTCCCTCCTCGAGAGGCGGTTCGCCGTGGAGCACCCGAACATCGTCGCCTGGATCCCGCGGCTGTAGCCGCCCCCTTCCGCCAACCGGCATTTGTCATTCTGAGCGCCGACCACGGCCGCTCGGGGCGCGGCGCCTGGATCGCGAAGGAATCTGGGGAGGGGCAGACTGATGTTCTCGCAGATGAAGAGCGGTGACGGATACGCCGAGATTCTTCGCTCAGAACCGTGGTCCACTACGATGGGCTTGTTCGGGGTCGCTCAGAATGACAACTTGGAAGCCGCTACGTGGCGCTGTCCCCCTCCCCCTCCGCCGGCCGCCATAGCGACAGCACCTCCATCGCCGCCAGGCCGGTCGCGAACAGCCCGGCGCCGATCAGCAGCGCCGTCGTCTCCAGGTTCGCCGTGAGGAACGCGATCGAGGCCAGCGCCACGATAGGCAGCAGCGGCAGCCGCCCCACGTTCAGCGGCGTCCGGAACGGCCGTGGCAGCTCCGGCTGGGTGAACCGCAGCACGATCAGCGACACGTTCACCGCCGCGAATCCCACGAACACCGCGAAGTTCGTCGCCCCCGCCACCAGGCCGATGTCCCCGGACAGCGCGAACCCTATCGATACCATCAGGCACAGCGCGATCGCCCGCACCGGCGTCTGCCGGCGCGGGTGCACCCAGGCCAGGAAGCGCGGCAGCGCCCGCCGGGACGCCATGCCGTAGATCATCCGCGAGGCTGCCACCAGCAGCAGCAGCATCGTGTTAGCTGTGGAGAACAGCGCCACCACCGCCACGAAATCCGACGCCCGGTCGCCCAGCACCTCCTCGGCCACCGCTGCCAGCGGCGCGTCGGACGCCGAGAGCGCCTCCCAGCCCAGCACGCTCACTGCTGCGACGCCGGTAGCCAGGTACAGCGCCGAGGCTATCGCTATCGACAGCAGCAACGCTCTGGGCACGATGCGCGACGCGTCGCGCGTCTCTTCGGCCAGCGTCGCTACCTGCTCGAACCCGATGAACGCGAACATCACCAGCGCCGCCCCCGAGAAGACGCCGCTCGCTCCCGCCGGCGCCTCCGCCAGGTCGGCGTCGCCCAGGTGCGGCACGCCGATCGCGATGACGAACACGAGACCGGCCACCTCCGCGACTGTCAGCGCCGCCGCCACCCAGACCGCCTGCCGGATGCCGTAGAAGGCGATGAGGGTGGCCGCCACCAGGCCCAGCACCGCCGGCAGCGTGGGGCCCACGTCCACGAACGTCCCCAGGTAGCCGCCGAACCCCAGCGCCACTGTCGCCGCCGCCACCAGGCTCCCGATCACGATCAGCCAGCCGACGACGAACGCCGCCCGCTGGCCCAGCGCCTGGCGCGTGTACTCGTAGTCCGCGCCGGCCTTCGGGATCGCCGAAGCCAGCTCGGCGTAGGCCAGGCCGATGACCGCCGCCATGGCCGAGGCCATCAGCAGCGAGATCCACAGCGCATTCCCAGCCTCGCCCGCCGCCTCTCCCACCAGCGCGTAGATGCCGGCGCCGAGGATAATCCCCACGCCGCCGATCGTCGTCTCGACCAGGCCGAGGCTGCGCCGCAGCGTCGCCGGTTCTTCGGCGGGCGTCACTCGCGCCAGGCGATCTCGAACACCCGCACCGGCTCGTCGAACCCCTTGGCCACGAACTCCCCGCGGTCGGCGAACAGGAACCCCTTGCCGGAGCAGAGGCCGCGCACCGTATCGGCGACGAGAATCTCGCCGCCCTCCGCCTTCGCCGCGATGCGCGAGGCCAGGATCACCGTCGCGCCGAAGAGGTCACCTTCGTCTTCGATCGGCTCCCCCGCGTTCAGCCCGATGCGGACATGGAGGGGTTCGAGTGGTGTAGGGGCGCCGCTCGCTGCGCCCTGTGGCGGGGCCCCTTCGAGAGCCTCAGGGCGAGCGGAGCCGCCGCGAGGACGAAGCCCTTCGACAAGCTCAGGACGAGCGGATGCGTTCCACTCTGCGAACCGCCGTTGCAATGCGATCGCGCACTCCACCGACTTCGTGACGGAACCGAACGAAGCCATGAAGCCGTCGCCCATGGTCTTGACCTCCGTGCCGCCGTTCGCCGCCAGCACCTCCCGCGTGATCTGCTCATGCTCGCGCAGCACCTCGCGTCCGGCTTCGTCGCCGAGGCGGGACATCATCTCCGTGGAGCCGACGAGGTCGGTAAAGAGGACGGTGCGGAAGGTGACGTCTGCCGCAGCGGCTGCCTGCACTGGCTCCGCGATACCCGTCGTTGCCTGGTCCGCATCGGCAAATGTGATGGCAATATCCGCTAAGCGTTCGGGGTCGTCCCCCCAAAGGCCAGGGACTGTGACCAGCCGGGCATCTGGCAAATGCGCCACCAGGTCCCTTGTCATCTGCTCAGTGACATACTGGAGAGACTGGTGGCGGATCACAAGCGTTGGCATTGTGACCGCGGCCGCTTGGGTTGTGACATCGTCATCAGCAGCCGAACCAGCGGCCCGCGCGAAATATTCTGGGCCAACGCATGCCCGAACGTACTCACCGTAAGAGAGTGACTCGGCACGGCCGGGGCCGAAGACAGCGAAGGCGATCGCCTCTGTGGCGAGCGTGTAGTCACTGGAAGCGGCACTGACGATGGCCTGGATCTGGGGCGTGCTGAGAAAGTCACGTTGTCTCAGAAACCCATCGACGAGGATCAGGCTGCTGACGCGCTCCGGGTGGCGTGCCGCGTAGGGGATGGCGGCGAGGCTAGCACCCTGTACCGCGGCTAGAGAGAATCTATCTAGGCGAAGGGTGTCTGCGACCGCCTCAATGTCGCTCACAGCCTCGCGAGCGGTCTGGGCGAAGATGCGGTCTGACATGCCGGAGCCACGCTGGTCAAAGCGGATCAGTGTGTGGGACCGGGCCATCCGCGACAGGACGCGCGCGATGAGCGGAACAGACCATTCAAGCTGAACATGACTCACGAGCCCTTCACTGCGGACCACGATCGGCGGTCCGCTTCCCGTCACCGCATAGGCGATGCGGACGCCGTCTTCCGTGGTGCAGTAGCGGACTTCGCGCTCAGCCATCGTGCGCCGATTATAGCGCGTTCGGGCAGGTGTTACGCCTGGCTGCGGGCCGCTAGGGTCGCTTGAGGACGTCGTGAGTGCCGAAGCGCCGCAGGATGGCCGTCTCGTCCTCGACCTCAAACGTTACGCGGTAGTTCATGGTCACGCTCATCTCCCAGATGCGGTCGGTGCCCTTGATTCGCTTCACGCGCAGGGACCGATGGCCGGGATCGTCTCGAACGACTTCTAGCTTGCTGAGTGTTTGGCGTTGGATTTCGGCTGGAAGACGGCGGAAGGAGCGGTCGAACCCCCGGGTAGTCCGAAGCTTACGACTCAAGATGCTTCTTCAGCTCGTCGGTCGTGTCGAACGGGCCACTGAGGCGGCCGGCCTTAGTGTCTTCGTCTGCTTCGCGCTCGCCCCGCTGCCACTCCCGGGTCCAGAACCAGGCCTGGCCGGCATCGACTAGCCTCTTCGGCGTCATCACGATCTCGCCGTCGCGCTCCTCGACGTCGATCAGGTCGCCCTCCTGGAGGCGCAGGGCGTCCCGTATCTGCTTCGGTATCGAGACCTGGAAGTTCCGCGTTACTTTCACAATGTTCATAGTAATCTCCTTTTTTACTATTCTACATCTCTACACCCGAAAAATCCAGTGCTGCGGCGCGCGCCGCGCTGCTGACACGCCGCTGTCATCCCCTCTGATACAATCGATACGCTGTGGGCACGTTCCTCCACCCCATAACCATCACCGGCCCCTCCGGTCAGTCCGAGACGCTGGAGGCGCTGGTGGATACCGGCTCCACGTTCACGACTGTCCCCCGGCCGGTCCTGGAGCGGCTGGGCGTACAACCGTTCAGCCGGGCCCGTCTTCGCCTCGCCAATGGCGAAGTGATAGAGGCCGAGCTCGGCGAAGTCGTCGCTGAGCTCGATGGCCTCGACCGCCGCACCATCATCTGCGCATTTGGCGAGGCCGGCGCGGCGCCGCTGCTCGGGGCGCACGCGCTCGAGGGGTTCATGCTCGGCGTCGACCCCGACCAGAAGCGCCTCGTCCCGCTCGAAGGGTGGTGGGCGACCACCGCCGCCGAGACTCCCTTCCGCCTCGTCGCCGACTACGAGACGACCGGCGACCAGCCCCAGGCCGTCGACAAGCTGGCTGAAGCGCTGGCCGCCGGCCAGAAGCACCAGACGCTGCTGGGCGTCACCGGCTCCGGCAAGACCTTCACCATGGCCAACGTCATCGCCCGCTACAGCCGCCCCACCATCGTCATCTCCCCCAACAAGACCCTCGCCGCCCAGCTCTACTCCGAATTCCGCGAGTTCTTCCCCGATAACGCCGTCGAGTACTTCGTCTCCTACTACGACTACTACCAGCCCGAAGCCTACATCCCGCGCTCCGACACCTACATCGCCAAGGACGCCGACATCAACGAGGAGATCGACAAGCTGCGCCATGCCGCCACCCGCGCCCTGTTCGAGCGCCGTGACGTGGTCATCGTCGCCTCCGTGTCCTGCATCTACGGCCTGGGCGAACCCTCCGAGTACTACAGCTTCGTGCTCTCCTTCAAGAAGGGCGAGACCTCCAACCGGCAGCGCGTCCTTCGCCGCCTCGTCGACATGCAGTACGAGCGCAACGACCAGAACCTGGTGCGCGGCCGCTTCCGCCTGCGCGGTGACAGCCTGACCATCCTCCCCGCCTACGAGGAGCTGGCCGTCCGCGTCGACTTCTGGGGCGACGAGGTGGAGCGCATCCTCCAGCTCGACCCGCTGACCGGAGAGGTCCTCGCCGAGATGGACAGCGTGGACGTGTATCCGGCCAAGCACTTCGTGACCTCCAGCGATAAGCTGGAAGAGGCTATCGTCGACATCGAGGCGGAGCTGGCCGAGCGCCACGAGTACTTCCTGGAGCGCGGTAAGCACCTGGAGGCCCAGCGCCTCCTCGAGCGCACCCGATACGACATCGAGGTCCTGCGCGAGCAGGGGTACTGCTCCGGCATTGAGAACTACTCCCGGCCCCTGGCCCGCCGCGCCCCCGGCAGCACCCCCTGGACGCTGCTGGACTACTTCCCCGACGACTTCCTGATGTTCATCGATGAGTCGCACATGGCCGTCCCCCAGATCCGTGGCATGTTCCACGGCGATATCGCCCGCAAACAGACGCTGGTGGACTTCGGCTTCCGCCTCCCCTCGGCGCTGGACAACCGGCCGCTGGACTTCAACGAGTTCCTGTCGCACATCAACCAGGTCGTGTACGTCTCCGCCACGCCCGGCCCCTGGGAGTACGAGCACTCGCAGCAGGTCGTCGAGCAGATCATCCGGCCCACCGGCCTCATCGACCCCATAGTCGAGGTGCGGCCCACCAAGGGCCAGATCGACGACCTGATCGACGAGATTCGGGCCCGTGTCGACCGCGGCGAGCGGACGCTGGCCACGACCCTCACGAAGAAGATGGCCGAGGACCTGGCCGACTACCTCATGGAGATGGGGGTCAAGACCCACTACCTCCACTCCGAGATCCAGACGTTCGAAAGGGTGGAGATCCTGCGCGACCTCCGCCTCGGCGTGTACGACGTCGTCGTCGGCATCAACCTGCTGCGCGAGGGGTTAGACCTGCCCGAGGTGAGCCTCGTCGTAATCCTGGACGCCGACAAGGAGGGCTACCTGCGCTCGGAGTGGTCGCTGATCCAGACCATGGGCCGCGCCGCTCGTCACGTCAGCGGCAAGGTCATCATGTACGCCGACAGGATGACCGACTCCATGCGCCGCGCCATTGACGAGACGGAGCGCCGGCGCAGCCGCCAGGAGGAGTACAACCGCGAGCATGGCATCGAGCCGGAGGGAATCCAGAAGGCGATACGTGACATAACGGACCGCGTGAAGCAGGTGGCCGAGGAGTCGCCGGCGTACTCGACCGGCCCCATCCCCAAGGACGAGATCGCGCGCCTAATCAAGGACATGGAGAAGCAGATGAAGGACGCCGCCAGGAATCTGGAGTACGAAAAGGCGGCGCTCCTGCGCGACCGCATCGTGGACCTACGGCGCGAGCTCGTCGGCGACGAGGAGGGGCTGGAGATCATCTCCGCGATGCGCCAGCAGGCGTACCGTCGCGCCCGCCCTCGCCGCCGGCGCTAGGGGCCTGGCCGCGCGATGCGTGTCGCCGTAGATGAAACTGCCCTGCCGCCGAACATGGCCGGCGCCTGGCGCGTCAACGCCCATGCCACAAAGCTGGCTGCTCACCTTGACGCTGCGCAGCTGGTGTCGGCGGTCTTTAGCAAGCGGTTAAGGCCGCTCGTCCAGGGTGAACCGCTCCGCACACAGGCGGGCAAGTTCACCGTGGAGTACCTCGAGGAAAGCCCGTTGGCTTCGCAAGTCGTGTTGCTTACCGACGCGCCGGGCTTAGAGGCCCGCTTTGGCCTCACGTTGGGGGTCACGGCCGATGGCAGCCATGTCGTGCTGTATACATCGGTGCATCCGCGGTCCTGGGTCGGTCGCGTGTACTACCGGCTGATCGAGCCCTTCCACCACCTGCTGATGGAGCAGCTGTTGCTCCGCCGCCTGCGCAGGGTAGCGTCCCGCCTCGCGAGCAGCCCCGAATCCTGATAGGTCACGACGCCAGCGCTGGCGCTGCTACCGGCGATTGAAAAGCCCCCCGAGTCTCGGGGGGCTCTCCGTATCCGATTTTGGTTCCGCTCCCGGTCCTATCTCTTGGCGGATTACCCGCTCGCCAGCCGGACTTTCGTCCTGTGGGCTGGCCGTTACGGACCGGGAAGCGGCTCTGGGCCCTCCTCGCAGGCGCTCCCTACGAGGAGCTTACGGCCTCCACCTGGAGCACCGCGAATAGAGCATGTACTCTGATCACGCGGAACCACCTCCAGTCATTAGCTTCCATCTAACATATAGCACCGGCGCCCAAAGGTGTCAACATTGTGCGTGCGGTCGCAAATTAAGGGCGCGTGAACGGATGGTTACGGCTGCGCCAGGCTGCCCTATCCCCAGCGACGCTCGGTCCACGGAAACGGTTTCCGGCCCCCGGTCAGGGATCCGTTCGCATTGAGCTTGTCGAAGTGCTTCGTCGATACAGGCGACGAAGGCGAAGGCTGTCCGCCATGTGATATAGCGTGCTATCACGGCCGCGCCAGCGAAGCCCTTCGACTCGCTTTCCGCCCGCCGGAGGCGGGCTGCGGGCGGCTCAGGGCGAACGGGTCGGCCTTCCTGATACTGGCCGAGCGTCGAGCGCTATTCGGTCTGCTCCATCTCGTCCGTGTGCGAGACCAGAACCTCGCGCGACTGTCCGCCCTCCGCCGAACTGACGACGCCCTCTTCCTCCAGCATGTCGATCAGCCGCGCCGCCCGCGGGTAGCCTATGCGCAACCGTCGTTGCAGCAGCGACGTGGACACGCGCGAGTGCTGCATCGCCAGCTCCCGCGCCGACTCGAACAGCGGGTCCTCCTCCACTTCTCGCTCCACCTCTTCCCCGGCCTCCTCCTTCGCCTCCTCGATGATGTGGTCCAGCGCGTCCGGCTTCAGGTGGCGGAAGCGGTCGTTCGTCCACCAGGCGACGATACGGTCCAGCTCGGCGTCGGAGACGAACGAGCCCTGGAGCCGCTTGGGCTTGGAGGCGTCGGTGGGCATGAACAGCATATCGCCGCGGCCCAGCAGCTTCTCCGCGCCGGCCCCGTCCAGGATCGTGCGCGAGTCCACCTGCGACGACACGGCGAAGGCGATGCGAGTGGGGAAGTTCGCCTTTATCAGCCCCGTCACCACGTCCACGGACGGCCTCTGCGTGGCGATGATCAAGTGGATGCCGGTGGCCCGGGCCAGCTGGGCCAGCCGGCAGATCTGACGCTCTACCTCGAACGGCGCCGCCATCATCAGGTCGGCCAGCTCGTCGATGATGATGACCCAGTAGGGGAGCTTGTGCGTGGCCTTGGGGCTCTTGTTGTACGCCTCGATGTTGCGCACGCCCAGGGCGGCGAAGCGGCGGTAGCGGCTGTCCATCTCGTGGATCACGCCCTGCAGCGTGCCCACCACGTCCTCGACGTCCGTGATGATGCGGGAGAACGCCAGGTGCGGTATATCGGCGAAGTTCGCCATCTCCACCCGCTTGGGGTCAATGAGGACGAAGCGCATGTTCTCCGGAGTGTTGTGCAGGAGCAGGCAGCCGATGATGGAGTTAATGCAGACGCTCTTGCCGCTACCCGTCGCGCCGGCGATGAGCAGGTGCGGCATCTTGGTCAGGTCCGCGGCCACCGGCTCGCCGGACACGCCCTTGCCCAGCGCCAGGCCCAGCTGCGACCGAGAGCTGACCTTCTGGAAGGCCGTGCTCTCCAGGACTCCGCGCAGCCCCACCAGCGATGTGCTGGTGTTCGGCACCTCGATCCCGATGATCGGCCGGCCCGGCACCGGCGCCTCGATGCGAATCGTCGGCGCGGCCAGCGCCAGCGCCAGGTCGTTCGCCAGGGCCGTGATGCGGTTCACCCGCACGCGCGTGCGGGAGACCGCCTCGGTGCGATACTGCGGCTTCCCGCTCTTGTCGTAGATCGGCTTGCCGCCCTCGTCGCGGGCGATGACCGTGCGGGTCTTCGTCGCCCAGCCCGGCTCCACCCCGAACTGTGTGACCGTCGGGCCCTGGCTGATGCTGACGACGCGCACGTCCACCCCGAACGAGGCCAGGGTGTCCACGATGAGGTTGGCCCGCGCCTCGTTGTCCACGGGGCGCACCTCCTGCTCCGCCGTCTCCGCCAGCAGGTCCAGCGGCGGCAGCTCCCAGCCGCGGCCGGCCGGCCGTCCCATGGGCAGCGCTCGCTGGAACTCGGAAGGCGCGTCCTCCGGCTCGGAGGTGACCAGCACCCCATCGCCGTTCTCGCCCGGTGGCTCCAGGGCCAGGGCGGCGGCCAGCTCGTCCTCGGCCTCGTCTTCGCCCGCGGCGGGGCGGGCGGGGGCCTCCGGCGTCTTGTGCGGCGATTCCGCCCACTCCTCGTCCCAGGTGGGCACGTAGGTCCCGTCTTCGTTAGCGCTCTCCTCCTCGTCGTCCGCCTCCTGCGGTAGCAGCGCCGTGAAGAACGAGCGTATGGCGTCACCGGCGTGCCGGGGCAGCTCCAGCGAGACCATACCCTTCGCGCCGGCCAGCGCGCCCCGTCCGGCCGCCCGCGCGCCCGGCGGCCACAGCAGACCGAACCCCGCCAGCGTGATCGCCGTCCAGCCCAGCACGCCCAAAACGCTACCCGAGAGCGCGCGGCCCACGTCGCCGCCGGCGCTCACCTCCGCGAGCGACACGTCGCCCACGCTCCAGTCCGGCTTGAACAGCGACAGAGCGCCGAACGCCGACAGCGCCAGCAGGTGCAGGCCGCCCCAGACTCGCAGGAAGCGCGCGTCCGGATTCAGCGCGCGGTTCAGTACCAGCCGCAGGTTCATCGCGATGACCAGTAGCAGCACAATTACGCCCAGACCGAGGGTGCTCAGCACCTCTTCGAACGCGTCCACGGCGATCGGGGAGAGCCAGATCATCGAGACGCCCACGGCCAGCGCGCCGATAGCTCCTAGCCACGGCAGCGACGTTCCGATCGGCAGCTTGAACCCGCGCGAGGACGCGCGGCGCCGACGGCCGCCCCTGGCCTTCGCCGGAGGCCGGTAGCTGACCGAGCGCGTGCTACGGCGGGTGCGGGTCTTTACGGGCATATAGCTCGGGCTATACCTCGACGCAGAGAGGGAGCACCATCGGACGGCGGCGGGTCTCGTCGTACAGAAAGCGTGAGAGCGAGTCGTGGACGCGAATGTTGAAGTCGCCGCGGCCGGCCACATGGTCCCGGCCGGCCAGCGCGTCCAGTATCACGTCTCCTGCCCTTTCCATAAGACCGTCCGACATCTCCGATTCGATGAATCCCCTAGATACAACGTCGGGACGCCCGATTGGTTTACCCGTGTGTTTGTCTACGGCCACGATGGCGACGATAACGCCGTCCGTCGACAGGTGCTGGCGGTCGCGCAGGACCACCCGGTCCACGCCCACGGCCAGCCCGTCCACGTAGACGTAGTCCGCGGGCACGCGGCCCGCCGTCCTGGCCCCGCGACGGTCTAACTCCAGGATGTCCCCGTCCTCCAGCACGAACGCGTTCCCCTCCGCCACCCCCATAGTCTGCGCGATGCCGGCGTGCATCACGAGGTGGCGGTACTCCCCGTGCACGGGCACGAAGTGCTGCGGTTGCAGCAGCCCCAGCATCACCTTCAGCTCTTCTTGCGCGGCGTGGCCGCGGACGTGCACGTTCGCTATGCGGCTGTACAGCACGTGCGCCCCCAGCCGGTACATGTTGTCGATCGTGCGGTTGATCAGCAGCTCGTTCCCCGGGATGGCCGACGAGGAGAGGACGACCGTGTCCCCCCGCTCGATCTCGATGTGGCGGTGGTCGCGGTTGGCCATGCGCACGAGGGCGGAAGTGGGCTCGCCCTGGGCGCCGGTGGTGATGATCGTGATCTGCTCCGGGCGCAGGCTGCGCATCTGCTCCAGCGGCGCCAGGATGTCCTTCGGCGCGTCCAGATACTTTTCCTTCACCGCCATCTTCACGTTGTCCAGCATGCTGCGGCCGGTGATGAACACCCGCCGCCCGTTCGCCGTCGAGGCGTCGATGATCTGCTGCACTCGCGAGATCAGCGAGGCGAACGTCGCGATGATGATGCGGCCCTCGGCGTGGGCCATGATCCGGTCCAGCGCGTCGCCGACGACGTACTCTGACGGCGTGTAGCCCGGCGTCTCGGCGTAAGTGGAGTCGGAGAACATGAGCACCACGCCCTCGCGGCCCAGCTCGGCGATCCGCAGCAGGTCTGTCGGCTCACCCATGACCGGAGTGTGGTCCAGCTTGAAGTCGCCGGTGTGGAAGACCAGGCCCAGCGGCGTGCGAATGGCCAGCGCCGCCGAGTCCGGAATGCTGTGGGTGACCCGCACGAACTCCACCTGGAACTTGCCCAGCCGGACGTTATCGCCGATCTGCACCATGCGCAGGTCGGCCTCTTTGAGCAGCTTGTGCTCTTGCAGCTTGACCGAGATGAGCCCGTGGGTGAGCCGGGTGCAATAGACGGGCGGCAGCTTGCCGCTGGGCAGCCGCAGCTGCGGCAGGACGTAGGGCAGGGCGCCGGTGTGGTCCTCGTGGCCGTGCGTTATCACGATGCCCCGCAGCTTGTTGATGCGCTTGGCCACGTATGACACGTCGGGGATGACCAGGTCGACGCCCAGCATCTCCTCCTCCGGGAACATGAGGCCGGCGTCGACGAGGATAAGGTCACCGCCCAGCTCGATGACCATCATGTTCTTGCCGATCTCCCCCAGACCGCCCAGGGGGATCGCGCGTAGCGTCTCTGCCATGGGTTAGAGGAGCCGCATCTGTTCCGGCTCAGGCTCCGCTGTCACCTGCACGGGCGGCGATTGGCGGGCCTGCTCCAGCACCGCCGGGATCTTGCGGAAGTCCTCCTCTATCACCCGGCGCATGTTTCCGGCGTGCAGTGCTGCCGCCGGGTGGTACATCGGCATGAAGTACGTGCCGTCCCTCACCTTCGGCTGCCCGTGCACCTTCCCGATGGCGTCCTTCGGGAAGAACCAGGCCAGCGAATAGCGCCCCAGGCTCACGATCACCTTCGGCTGCAGCAGCTCTATCTGGCGGTCCAGGTACTTGCGGCAGGCGTCCACCTCCCCGGGCAGCGGGTCGCGATTGTTTGGCGGGCGGCACTTGATGACGTTCGTGATGAACACCTGTTCCCGGCGCAGCCCGATCGACGCGATCAGCTCGTCCAGGAAGCGCCCGGCCGCGCCCACGAAGGGGCGGGCTTGCTGGTCTTCGTTGAAGCCGGGCGCTTCACCGACGAACAGGATGTCGGCGTCGGGCGGGCCCTCACCGGGCACTGCGTGCGTGCGGGTATTGCAGAGGTCGCAGTCGGGACAGGAAGCGATTCGCTGGTGTAGCTCTTCGAGCCCTGTCCTGAGCTCCGTCGAAGGGTCGCTCATGCTCGTGCGGATGATAGCACCGCGATAATGGGCGGTCAAACGGGCATCGTCCGATCTACCCCCTCCGCGGCCGCGGCGCCACGATGAACGACAGACCGATCCCGACCTTTGGCCATGTAGGCGAGGGTCTTTAGACCCTCGCGCCAGCGCTCGCCCACGCGCAGAGCCTTCCCCCTATTCCTCCCGCTTCCGCGGCGCCACGATGAACGACAGCCCGATCCCCAGGAAGTACAGCACGATGATCGGCCCCGCCACCAGCGATTGCGTCACCGGGTCGATCGTCGGCGTCACGATGGCAGCGACGACGAACGCCCCCACGATGGCGAACCGCCACCAGCGGATGAGCTGCCCCGTGCTGACGATGCCGAATCGCGCCAGGTACATGACTATGAGCGGAGTCTGGAACGAGACCCCGGTCCAGAACAGCAGCCGCGTCACGAAATCTATGTAGCTGCCGACTCGGATGTTGGGCTGGGCCAGCTCGCCGCCGCCGAAGTCCAGGAGGAAGTCCAGCGCCGGCGGCAGTGCGACGTAGTAGGCGAAGGCCACGCCGGTCAGGAACAGCACGAACGCCCCGGCCACCGTCCCGTACAGCCAGCGCTTCTCGCTCGGGTGCAGGCCGGGCGAGACGAACCGCAGCCCCTGGTAGACGAGCATCGGCATGCCCAGGATCAGGCCGCCCAGCAGCGACACCCGGAAGTAGGTCACGAACAGCTCGAACGGTTCGATGAACTGCAGCTGGAAGTCCGGGTTCCGTCGCTCCGCCGGCTCCTTCAGGAACTTTATCAGCTCATCGCCGAAGAAGACCGACACCCCCAGCCCGGCCACCACGAAGATGGCCGAGACGAAGACGCGGAAGCGCAGCTCCTCGATGTGCTCGAGGATGGTCATGTAGCGCTCGCCGGGGCGCTCTTCGGCCTCGGGCGGCGGTTCAGGGGGGGCGGCGCGACTCACGGCCGGGCTCAGGCGCCGTCAGTCGGCGGCGTCTGCTTCCGCGGCGGCGGCAGGCGCCGCGATGGCGGCGGCTCGCCGCTGGACTCGATGATCGCCGGCGCTTCCCGCACCGTGCGGTCCACCTCCCGCGTCACGGAGTCCATATCCTTCTCGGCGTCCCGCCGTATCCCCTCCAGCTCCTTGCGCATCGTCTCGTACTCACGGGTCAGCTCGTCCAGCTCCTCGCGCATCGTGGAGGTCACGTCCGTGGCGTAGCCGCGGAGCTGGCGGACGGTGCGGGCGATCTGCGCCGCGTACTCCGGCAGCCGCTTGGGGCCGACGACCAGTACGCCGATCACCAGGATCAGGATGAGCTCCTGCGCGCCTACTCCGAAAAAGTCCATGCTGCTTCGCCTTCGGGGCGGTTACGGCTTCATTATACGCGCGGCACGCTCATGCCGCGCCGGTGTGGCCAGGTCGGTGATGCAGCGGAACGAAGAGGCCCCGTCCGCCCTTGGCGGATGGGGCCCGCGTGGTCCGCGATAGGCGCCGTGGCTAGTCGTCTTCGGCTATGCCCTGGTCCTTGATGTAGTTCACGGCGTCCTGGACGGTGGCGATCTTCTCGGCGTCCTCGTCGGAGATCTCCATGGTCTTGCCTTCCTGGCTGAACTCCTCCTCCATCGCCATGATCAGCTCCACGAGGTCCAGCGAGTCGGCGTTCAGGTCATCGACGAACGAGGTCTGGGGGGCGACATCGCCCTCTTCGACACCCAGCTGCTCGACGATGATCTTCTGGACTCGCTCGAAGACCGTGGACAATTGTCACCTCCTTGTGCCCGTCGTTGCGACGGAACCCAGAACACCGTTAACGAACTTTGGCGATGCCTCGCCACCGAAGCTCTTGGCCAGCTCGACGGCCTCATTGATCGCGGCGCGCATCGGCACCCTATTATCTAGGACGATTTCGTAGATGGCAAGCCTGAGAATATTCCGGTCCACCGCCGCCACCTGCTCCAGCGGCCAGGCCGGCGCCGCCTTCCGGATAAGCTCGTCCAGCTGGTCGCGGTTCTCCAGCACGCCGTGCACCAGGTGCCGCGCGAACTCCGCCGCGTCTTCCGGGAGCGGCGCGTCTTCGAGCTGACGGTCCAGCGCCTCGTCCGGCGAGTGCCCCGAAAAGTCCGCCTCGAACAGCGTCTTCAGCGCCGCCTCGCGCGCCTTGCGACGCTTGCCCGTCACCCCTAGTTCCCCAGCCCGCCGTCCACGACGAGCGCTTGCCCGCTGATGTAGGACGCCTCGTCGGAGGCCAGGAAGGCCACGCAGGCCGCCACGTCCTCCGGCCTGCCCAGCCGCCCCACGAAGATGCGCTCCATGGCCATGTCCTTCACCTGCTGCGGTATGTGCTCCGTGAGCTCCGTCTGCACCAGCCCGGGCACGACGATGTTGGCCGTGATGCCGCGCGAGCCCATCTCGCGGGCCACGGCCTTGGTGAAGCCGATCAGTCCCGCCTTGGCCGCGGCGTAGTTCGCCTGCCCCGCGTTCCCGGCGATCCCCGACACGCTGCCGATGTTGATCACACGCCCCGACCGCTGCTTCAGCATGTGCTTCAGCGCCGCCTTCGTGCACAGGAACGCCGCCCGCAGGTTTGTGGACATCACCTCGTCCCAGTCCTGCACGGACATCCGCAGCAGCAGCGTATCGCGGTTGAAGCCGGCGTTGTTCACGAGTATGTCCAGCTTCCCGAACGCCTCACGCGCCGTCTCCACCACCCGCTCCGCCTGTTCCGGGTCGCTCACGTCGCCTTGCACCAGGACGGCCTGGCCCTCGTACGAGCCGATGGTAGCCTGCACCTCCTTGGCCGCCTTCTCGTTGTTCAGGTAGTTCACGGCTATCGAGGCGCCCTGACGGGCCAGGTGCAGGGCGATGGACCGGCCGATACCGCGAGAGGAGCCGGTTATCAGGGCGGCGCGACCGGTGAGGTCAAACATCCCGCAGGCTGTCCAGTGACGCTGCGCTGTCCAGCGTCAGCGCGGTCAGGCCGGGGCCGGCCCGCTTGATGAGGCCGGTTAGGGCGTTGCCCGGTCCCGCCTCCAGGAACGTCGTTACGCCGGCCTCGATCATCCTGGTGACCGTCTGGTGCCAGAGCACCGGGCTCGTGATCTGCCGGCGCAGCTCCTCGCGGATGGCGCCGGCGTCGTCAAGCGGCTGCGCCGTGGTGTTCCCGATGACCGGGATGAAAGGCTCGCGGACAGGGCAGGCGTCAACAGCGGCCGCGAACTCCGCCGCGGCGGGCGCCATCAGCGATGTGTGGAAGGCGCCGGAGACGTTGAGGGGCAACCCCCGTCCGCCCAGCTCTTTCGCCAGCCGAGACGCCGCCTCGACGGCCGGCTTCGTGCCGCCGACCACGAACTGCGACGGCGAGTTGTAGTTGCTCACTTCGACCCCCGAGCCCGCACACACCTGTTCCAGCGCCTCGCTGTTCAACCCCACGATCGCCGCCATCGTCCCCGGCCGCTGCCGCGACGCCTCGCCCATCAGGCGGCCCCGCGTCGCCACCAGCGACACCGCGTCCTCCAGGTCGATCGCTCCGGCCGCGACCAGCGCCGTGAACTCGCCCAGGCTGTGGCCGGCCAGGAGCGCTGGCCGGCGCTGCAGGGCGCCGCTCTCCAGCGCCGCGGCCAGGCAGGCCAGAGACACCGTCAGGATCGCCGGTTGCGCGTTCGCCGTATCGGCCAGCTCGTCCTCGGGACCCTCGAAGCAGAGCTTCGATAGGGGCTGGCCCAGCGCCTCGTCGGCGCGTTGGAACACCTCCCGCGCCAGCGGGAAGGCGTCGTACAGGTCGCGCCCGATGCCCACCTTGTGGGAGCCCTGGCCGGGGAAAAGCATCGCCAGGCCGCCGTTCTCGTTGGCGGCGCGTAGCCTGTCTGTGAGTTGCGCTGTAAGGGTTGACGCTTGGGGCATTCGGGGGTTAGGCCTCCTGAGTCTCCATCTCCTTGGTCAGCTGCCCCAGGTGACAGTCCGGGTTGGAGCAGCGTCCGAGCTCGTCCAGCCGCTCCCGACAGAACGTGCAGTGGGTAGAGTCCCACCACACGAAGTAGGTGACGGCGGCGGCGCCGGCCAGGATGAAGCTCAGGGGTAGGAGGATGATCGCCAGTCTACGTCGCATCATATAAGTCCGCGGTTGCGGCCACGCGAAAGTATAGCACGGGGCCGGAGCGAGCGAGAAGTGGAGGAGCTACTGGGGGGCGCCGCCGCGGCGCCTGGCCGCTCGCGCGGTCACGTTGAGGACCTCGCGGCCGCGATAGGTGCCGCAGACCGGGCAGGCCCGGTGCGAAGGCTTCGGCGACCGGCACTGCGGGCAGGTGACCAGGCTGGGCGTGCTGGCGGAAAGGTGGCCGCGCCTGCGGTCCCGCCTGGACTTGGAGGTCTTCTTCTTTGGCAGTGGGGGCATGGCTCAGCTCCCTTCCCTTTCCTCTGGCCGGAGGGCGGCCAGAGCCCGGAACCGCTCGTCCGGCTGCTGACGGCAAGAGCACTCGCCCTCGTTCAGATTCGTCCCGCACCCGGGACAGATGCCCGCGCAATCGGGCCGGCACAGCGGCTTAATCGGCGCCGCCATCAGCGCATACTGACGTATCGGCTCCTCAAGGTCAAGCACCAGGTCCTCCCCGATTGCGTAGCACTCGTCGCGCTCGGAGGCCGTGATACGCCTCAGGCTCACCGGGTCCACCACCGGAATGAACTCCTCCTCGATCTCTATCGCCAGCGGCGACCGAGACTCCGTCAGGCAGCGGCTGCACGGCGCCACCAGCGTGGCCTCCGCGCGGACGCTGACCAGCAGCCCGCGGTCCGTCCGCAGCAGCGTCGCCTCCCCCTGAACGCCGACGAGTGCCGAGCCGTCCAGCGTCAGCTCGGCCACGTCGAAGTCGCCGACGGACTTCGCGCCCAGGGGCTGACGCAGCTCCTGGGAGACCGAGAATCGCATCATCAGATATCTCTTGCGGCCGGTATCGTGGCCGGGGCAACAAGTCCGGAGATGTTCACATAATGAGTAGGTTTTCGCCTTGTCAGTGCCCAGAGCTAAGTCTATAATCCCCCAGCAGGCACTGTCCATCGCCTTTTTTTTGAGGACATCCATGCCCCTGCCCAATGACCACCGCTGCTGAACTGTTCGCCGTACAGGAGACAGATCTGGCTATCGACGCCGCCGTGGCGAGGCTCAACGAGGTCGAATCGCGACTGGGTGAGAGCGAGGAATTGATCGCCGCTCGAGAGCGCGCGGATCGGTGCCGCGAGACGATCCGGCCTCTGCAGGCGAGCCAGCGGGATTTGGACCTGCAGGCCGAAGAGGTGCGGGCAAAGGCCGGCACCATCGAGCAGAAGCTCTACGGCGGCGGCGTGGGCAACCCCAAAGAGCTCGAGGACCTCCAGGCCGACCTCACGTCCCTGCGCACGCAGCTCAAGAAACGTGAGGACGAGGAGCTAGAGGTGATGCTGGCCCTGGACGAGGCCGAGGCCGAGCTGAAACAGGCCGAAGCCGCCCTGTCTGACATCGAACGCGCCTGGGAGGCTGACCAATCGGTCCTGCGGAGCGAGCAGACCGACCTTAACGCGGAGATCGAAGAGCTGCAGGCCAGACGCGCCCGCCAGGTGGAGGAGATGGACGCGCGGGCGCTCAGCCTCTACGGCTCCCTTCGCGAGCGCCGCCAGGGCACGGCCCTGGCCCTGGTGGAGCGAGGTCTCTGCCAGGGTTGCCGCATCACCCTGCCCATGTCCGTGCTCCAGAAGGCCCGCTCCGGCGCCGGCATCGTCCAGTGCGTCAGCTGCGAGCGCATCCTGCTGGCGAACTGATGCGCGCCGTAGGTTACTTCCGGGCCAGGGAGGACGACAAACCCCTGGCGGAGCAGAGCAAGACCTTCCTGGAGTTCTGCCGCATCAACGGCTACGAGGCCGCCGCCGTGTTTCTGGACGCTCAGACGGCGAGCGCCGCCGACGGGATGCCCGGGTTCCGCCAGATGGTCGAGTTCCTGCGCAGCCAGCGCAACGGTGGCTTCATCTTCGTCGCCGTGCCGGACCTCGCCGGCCTCGGCAACGACCTCACCGAGTCGGCCCGTCGCTACTTCCAGCTGGCCAGCCTCGGCGCCAGCGTCCTGACCATGGAGACCGGCGACGACGTCGGGTCCGAGCTGCTGCGCAGCTGGACCGCCGCCAGCAAAAACGGCCGCCTGGGCGAGAAGGTCCGCGCCGCCATGCGACAGAAGGCCGTCAAGGGCGAGGCGCTGGGCCGGCCCCCGTACGGATATCGCGTCGGCGTGCGACGCCGACTGCAGGTCGTCGCCGAAGAAGGCTCCATCGTCCGCTACATCTTCCGCCTCTACCTCAAGGATGGCCTGGGCATCCGGCGCATCGCCCGCCGCCTGAACGAGGAGGAGATCCATACTCGCCGCGGCGGACTCTGGAGCATGGTCACCGTCCGCGATATCCTGCGCAACCGCGCCTACCTGGGCACGTACAGCCGCTTCGGCGTCCGCGTGCCGGCCAGCCACCCGCCCCTCATCTCCCCGGACGACTTCAAGAAGGTGCAGGAACGCCTGGACGACCGCCGCCCCAAGTCCAGCGTGCGCAGCGCCTCTCGCTTCCTGCTGTCCGGGCTGGCCTACTGCGGCGACTGCGGCAACAAGATGATCGGCGTGACCCGCCGCCAGCGCTGGCAGCGCCGCAGCGACGGCGAGCTTCGCAGCGCCCTCTACCGCTACTACCAGTGCGAATCCCGCACGAACCGCAGCCTCTGCACGTACCATACCTGGCGCGCCGAGGTCCTGGAGGGCGAAGTCCACAGCTCCCTCGTCAACGGCCACGCCGAGCCGCCCACGTCGCCCAACGGCGACAGGACACGAATAGAGGCCCAGGCCAAGCAGCTCCGCGACAAGGTCCGGCGCCTGGACCGCCGCCTGGAGCAATACCTGGACCAGGCCACCAGCGGCCGCATCAACGACGAGCGGCTGCGCGCCCTGGGACTGGAAGTCGCCACCGAGCAACTGGCGGCGGAGGAGTCGCTGGCCGAACGCTGGCGCCAGGCCCAGCAGCAGGCCACCGAGGCGCAGCGGCGCCAGCACCGGCGCGAATCCCTGGCCCGCGCCCAGGAGCAGTGGGCCGATCTGACGTTCTCCGAGCGCTTCGACCTCCTGCGCGACGTCGTCGAGCGCGTCGTCGTCCGCGACAAGAGCGTCGAGGTCTCGCTGCGGCCGTAGGCGGGGTGGCCGGCGGCACCTGGGTCGTCTACGCCGACGGCGCATCCCGAGGCAACCCCGGGCCCTCGTCCATCGGCGCGGCGGTCTACGACGACACCGGCAAGGAGGTCCACGCCGTCTCCCGCCGCATCGGTCGCGCCACCAACAACGAGGCGGAGTACAGCGCCGCCATCGCTGGCCTGGAGGCCGCCCTCGCCCTCGGCGCCCGCGACATCGAGCTGCGCATGGACTCCGAGCTCGTCGTCCGCCAGCTCGAGGGGGGATACAAGGTGCGCAACCCCAGGCTCAAGCGTCTGTTCGGCCGCGTCAAGGACCTGCAGTGGCGCTTCGAATCGTTCCGGGCCCGCCACGTCCGCCGCGAGCTTAACCGCCGCGCCGACCAGCTGGCCAACCAGGCCCTGGATCACGACGAGGCCTAGCCGCGGACGCGCGGGTGCTATACTGATCTGGCCCAGTAGACCGGGTGACCGCTGGTCCGCCTTGCGCGGGCGAGAGGAAGGTCCGAGCTCCTCCGGGCGGCGCGCTGGGTAACACCCAGGCGGGGCGACCCGACGGAAAGTGGCACAGAAACACACCGCCCCGATTTATCGGGGTAAGGGTGAAATGGTGGGGTAAGAGCCCACCGGCTCCGGCGCAAGCCGGAGGCCGGCCAAACCCCGCGCGGAGCAAGGCCAAATAGGGGGGCTGCTAAGGGCGCCCGGCCCGATGTCCCCGGGTTGGCCGCACGACCCCGTCGGCAACGGCGGGGCTAGATTGATGGTCACCACCCCGACTTGTCGGGGTACAGAACTCGGCCTACAGGTCTACTGGGCTTCCTAATGCCCGGAAACGAATCGAGGCCCTGCCCGTTCTACCTGTGATGAAGCTGAACGAGCTCGCCACCCACCTCCCAGGTTCGGAGGTCATCGGCGAAGGAGACACGGACGTCGCGGCCGCCGAATACGACTCCCGCCGCGCCGGGCCCGGAAAGCTGTTCGTCGCCGTGCCCGGCTTCCAGGCTGACGGCCACGATTTCTTGCGCCAGGCGCTGGCCGCCGGAGCGGCGGCCAGCGTCGTCCAGAAAGACCGCCGCGATAAGTGGTCGGGCCTCGACGCGCCCATGATCGTCGTGCCCGATACGCGGCGCACTCTCCCCCTGGCCGCCGCCGCCCTTTGCGACTGGCCGGCGCGAAAGCTCACCGTCGTCGGCGTGACGGGGACGGACGGCAAGACCAGCCTCTGCCACCTCATCGCCCACCTCCTGCAGTCGGCCGGCGAGAGCGTCGGCCTGATGACCACCGCCGAGAGCCGCGCCGCTGGCCGCGCCCTGCCCGACACCGGCCGCTTCACCACACCCGAGGCGCCGCACGTCCAGTCCATGCTCGTGGAGATGGTGGACGCGGGCTGCCGCTACGCCGTGCTGGAGTCCACCTCGCACGGCCTCGCCCTCCACCGCCTGGACGCCTGCGAGTTCGACGTGGGGGCCATGACCAACGTCGGCCGCGACCACATCGACTTTCACCCCACGCGCGAGGATTACCTGGCCGCCAAGGGCCGCCTGTTCGAGATGCTGGACGAAGCGATCGACAAGGGCGTTGGCAAGACCGCCGTCCTCAACGCCGACGACCCCGCGTGCGAGTACTTCCGCTCGCGGACGCGCGCCCGCGCGATCACCTACGGCCTCGCCTCGGAGGCGGACGTGTCGGCTGCTGACCTCCGCCCGGACGGCTGGGGGACGCGCTTCGCCCTGCGCACGCCGGAGGGCGAAGCCGACGTCCGCCTGGGCCGGCCCGGCGCCTTCAACGTCGCCAACGCCCTGGCCGCGGCCTGTGCCGGCCTCACTCTCGGCCTCCAGCTTCCGCAAATCGTGGGCGGCCTGGAGTCGTGGCCCGGCGCGCCCGGCCGCATGGAGCCCGTCGACGAGGGGCAGCCGTTCCGGGTAGTCGTCGACTTCGCCCACGCGCCGGAGTCGCTGGCCCGCGTCCTCACGGAGCTGCGGGCGAACAGCCGCGGGCGCCTGATCGCCGTCTTCGGTTGCATCGGCGAGCACGACTTCGAGCGCCGTCACGCGATGGGTCTGGTCGCCGCCGAACTGGCCGACTACACCTACGTCACCGACGACAACCCCTACTCCGAGGACCGCGACGCCATCCTGGCCGAGATCGCGCGGGGCCTGCGCGACGCCGGCAAGAAGGAGGGCCACGACTTCGCCGTCGTCCCTGACCGCCGCGAGGCCATCGCCCAGGCGTTGGCCATGGCCGTCGACGACGACACCGTCCTCCTGGCCGGCAAGGGCCACGAGCGTGAGGTCCATCTGGCCGGAGGCTCCTACGAGTGCGACGATCGCGACGTGGCCCGCCGCGTCCTCCGCGAGCTGTTTCCCGCTCGACCCTGACCACTCCCGAAATCCTTCAGCCTTCGCCGAGAGGCTTGAGAGGCGCTTGACCGCTGTGTTAGCATGCGGGGCAGGAAAGGAGGTGATGCGAATGGGCGATAGACATAGCTCTGGCAGTAGGCCAGTCCGTTCGCACCGTCACCTCTCAGAGGTGCAGGTGTAAGGCCTTAATGGCGCGTGGACTGGTCTACGTGCCTGGCGCAAAAAACCAGCCGGCAACGGCTGGTTTTTTGTTGCCCGCCTCCGCTATCCTCGGCTGGATGGCTACCTGGCTCGATCTCGCCCGCGTGGAGGAGCGGCTGGCGACCCGCTTCGTCGGTCGCCGGCTCATCTACCTGACCCGGACCACTTCCACGATGAACGTGGCCCGGGCGGAGGCCGCGAACAATGCCCCGGACGGCGCCGCCGTCCTCGCCGAGGAGCAGACGGCGGGGCGAGGCCGCCTCGGCCGCGCCTGGGTCGCGCCGCCGGGCGTCAACATCTACGTCACCGTGATCATGCGCCCGCCCGCCGATAAGCTCCGAGTCCTCAGCATCGTCGCCCCGCTGGCCGTGGCCGACGCCCTCGAAGCCGCGGCCGGCCTTTCGTCGACCTTCAAGTGGCCCAACGACGTGCTCGCCGGCGGCCGCAAGATCGCCGGGATTCTCATCGAGCTGACCGGCGATGAGGCGAAGAGCGCGCTGGTCGGCGTCGGCCTCAACGTCAACTTTGACGTTGAGGCCGTGCCCGAGATCGCCGCTATCGCCACCAGCGTCCGTCGTGAGACGGGGCGGGACGCCTCCCGCGAGGACATCCTCGCGGCGTTGCTGAACGCGTTCGAGGACCGCTACCAGCAGGCGCTGTCCGGAGACGGCGCCTTCGACGACTGGCGCGCGCGCCTGGAGACGCTGGGGAAGCGCGTTCGCGCCACGCTACCCGACCGCGTCGAGGAGGGGCTGGCCGAAGACGTCGACGACGACGGCAGCCTGCGCATACGCCGCGACGACGGCTCGCTGGTCAGCGTGGACGCCGGCGACGTGACGCTGAGCGCCTAACGGCGTGCTCCGCTTGTGCTGAGCGTGTCGACGGGCGAGCCTCAAGCGAGAGTAGGGGCGCCGCTCGCTGCGCCCGGGGTGGGCAAGCGCGGCTCTACGCCTACTCGGCCTTCTTCTCCCCCTCCACCGGCACCGGTTGACGTCCGCCGCCGCCCCCGCCGCCGCCGTCTCCCGTCCAGCCCCGCATGAACGTCTCCAGGATGTCGATCGGTACGGGGAAGATCACCGTGCTGTGACGCTCGGAGGAGATCTCCGTGAGCGTTTGCAGGTAGCGAAGCTGCAGTGTCGTCGGGGTCGCCGCCATCACCTTACCGGCGTCGGCCAGCTTCTCGGCCGCCTGGAACTCGCCCTCGGCGTGGATGATCTTGGCCCGCCGCTCGCGCTCCGCCTCGGCCTGCCGGGACATGGCGCGGATCATCTCCGGCGGCAGAGACACGTCGCGCACCTCCACAATCGTCACCTTGACGCCCCAGGGCTCCGTCGCCTCGTCGATGATCTGCTGCAGCCGCTGATTGACGTGCTCTCGCTTGCTCAGCAGCTCGTCCAGGTCAGACTGGCCCAGGACGCTGCGCAGCGTCGTCTGGGCGACGAGGGAGGTCGCCCGCACGTAATCCATCACCTTGACCACGGCGGCGTCCGGGTCGGTCACGCGGAAGTAGACCACGGCGTCCACCTTGACCGTGACGTTGTCCTGCGTGATTACGTCCTGCCTCGGCACGTCCATCGTCACGATGCGCAGGTCCACCTTCACCATCCGCTCCACGATCGGGATAATCAGGAACAGGCCGGGCCCGCGCGCGCCCACCAGGCGGCCCAGGCGGAAGATCACCCCGCGTTCGTACTCCTGGACGATCTTGATCGCCAGCGGGAACAGGGGGATAGCCAGGACGTATCCGAAGGCGGTGAGCAGCCGGGACAGCCAGTTGGCGCTGCTCGGTTCGGCCGGTACTTGCTGCTGCGTCGTCATTGGGCGGGCCTCCTTCTCTTGGACAGGCTCAGGATACACTTCCGGCGAGCTTATGACGTGTCCTGGGCCTCCCTTCTTACCTTCAGCCGCAACCCCTGCACTTCCGTGATCACCACTCGTTCGCCCTCATCGATCTTCCCCTCCTCTGAGTCCGCCGTCCACAGCTCGCCGTCGAAGAACACGAACCCCGTAGGGTCCAGCGCCGAGCGCACGACGGCGTTCTTGCCGACGACCGTCTCCATGCCCACCTGCACCGGCGCCAGGCGAATGCGCACGATGTTGACGAATACGAAGACGACTATCGCGCCCATGGCTGCGGCCAGGCTGAATAGCAGCCACTTTGACACCTGGAACTCCGCGGGGTTGCCGGTGGTCAGGAGGAGGCCGCCCAGCACCAGGGCGACGACGCCTCCCACGCCTAATATTCCCCCGCTGGGCACGAATATCTCCAGCCCAAACAGGATGAACGCGAAGATGATCAGCGCCACGCCCGCCCAGTTGAACGGCATCACGCTCAGCGCGAAGAACCCCAGTATCAGCGCGATTACTCCGAACACGCCCGGGAAAATCACGCCCGGGTGCAGGATCTCGACGAATATGGCGAGGGTGCCTAACGATAGCAGTAAAAGGGCGACGTTGGGGTCGGCCAGCATGTCCAGCACCCGCTCGAAGAACGTCATCCCGTTGTACGCCACCTCGGCGTCCGCCGTCTCCAGCGTCACCTCCCGGCCCGAGTCCAGCGTGACCGTGCGGCCGTCCACTCCGTCCAGCAGCTCGTCCATGTCCCGAGCCACAAACTCGACGACGCCCAGCTCCACGGCCTCGTTCGCGTTCACGGAGGCGGCGTCGCGCACGGCGCTCTCCGCCCACTCCTCGTTGCGGCCGCGCAGCTCGGCCAGCGCCCGGATCTGGGCGGCGGCGTCGTTCGTCACCTTGTCGCCCAGCGGCCCCTGTATCTCCTCGCCGCCGCTGCCCACCGGCGTGGCCGCGCCGATGCGGGTCGCTGGCGCCATGGCCGCCACGTGCGAGGCCATCGTGATGAACGTCCCCGCCGACGCCGCCTGACCGCCCTGGGGGCTAACGTAAACGACTACCGGAACCTCCGACGACAGGACCCGCTTCACGATGTCGTTCATGGAGCTGATCAGCCCGCCCGGCGTGTCCAGCCGTATGACCACCGCCTCGGCCTTCTCGTCCTCCGCCGCGTCTATCCCGCGGTCGATGTAGCGGTCCATCACCGGCCCCACGACGCTGTCCGTGCTCAGCACGTGGACGGCGCCCTCGGAGGCGCCGGGGCCGCCCGCGCAGGCGAACCCGACGAGTCCCAGCGTTACGAGTGTGAGGGCGATGCTGAGCCGGAAGGAGCGGCCCGCTGGCGGCAGAGTTGCGCGATACGCTGTCATGTACGGCTGCGCCCTTTCGGGCGGTGCACGTCCATTATAGCCGGACGCGCGCAAGTGCGGATTCGTTTGAATGGGACTCGGCGCTGCGCTAGAATGAGTCACATCCCGCCAGGAGCGATCTCTATGGACGAATCTATGCGCTGTCGCGGCATGCGAGACATGCTGCCCGAGGATATGCGACGCTTCCGCCGCGTGGAGGAGGCGTTCCGTTCTGCCTGCCTGGGCTGGGGCTACGAAGAGATTCGTACGCCCGTTCTGGAACACCTGCACCTGTTCACCACCGCCGGCACCCTCTCGCCCCAGATGCTGGGCCGCGTCTACTCCTTCCTCGACTGGGACGGCTGGAGCGGCGAGCGCGTCGTCCTGCGGCCCGACTCGACGATCCCCTCGGTGCGCCTCTTCGTCGAGACCCGCGCCGGCGAGGGCGTCGCCAAGCTGTTCTACGTCCAGAACGTCTTCCGCTTCGCCGAGGGCGACGAATCGCGCGAGGACTGGCAGTGCGGCGTCGAGCTCATCGGCGACAGCCAGCCCCACGGCGATATCGAGCTCATACTCCTCGGCCGCGAGACGCTGGCCGGTCTCGGACTCGACGCCTCGGTCCGGCTCTCCCACCCCGGCCTCGTTCGAGCCGTCCTCGCCCGCGCCGGCCTCGACGCCCCCGCCCAGCAGGCCCTGTACGACCGCTTCCTGGACGGCGATGACTCCGCGCTCCGCGAGCTGCAGGGCATGCTGCCGCACTCCGGCGCGTCGTTGGAGATGCTGCTCGGCGTGGAGGGCGAAGGCGTCGCCTACGTCGAAAACCTGCGCAGCGGACTCGCCGGCGGCATCCCGGAGCTGGCCACGCCCCTCGACGAGCTATCCGCCGTCGTCGGCGCCCTCGAGAAGCTCGGTGTACCCTGCCTCATCTCCGCCGCCATGGTCCGCAACTTCGAGTACTACACCGGCCCCGCCTTCCAGTTCGAGGTCGCCGGCCGCCGCGTCGGCGGCGGCGGCCGCTACGACGGCCTTGTATCGCTCATCGGCGGCGCCGCGGCGCCGGCCTCCGGCTTCGCCCTGGAGGCAGGCGTTCTGGCCGCTCTCCTGCCCGATGAGGCCACCCCGGCCGGCGGGGACGCCGTCGTCATCTCCAACGCCGACGACGGCGAGTCGCTGGCCTCCGCCTTCCGTCTCGCCAGTGCCCTGAGGGCGCAAGGGCTCGTCGTTCGCGTGGCCGGGCGCACCGACACGGCGGAGGCGCCCCACGTCTCCGTCTCCGGCGACGGATTCGTCCTCGCCGCCAACGGCAAGGAACGCCGCCTGGCCAGCGTGGAGGACGTCGCCGAGGCGCTTGCCGGGTCCGGCCGTGGTTAAGCTCGCCCTGCCCGCCGGCGACCTGCGGAGCCCGCTCGCCGCTGTCCTCGATTCGGCCGGCCTGAAGGTCGACGGCTACGGCGAGGGCTCGCGCTCTTACGTGCTCGGCGCCGGCGGGCGCGAGGACGTCGTCGCCCGCGTCTTCCGCGAGAAGGACATCCCAATCCAGATAGCGCTCGGCAACTATGACGTCGGCGTGTGCAGCCTGGCCTGGATCGAGGAGTTGCGCGCCCGCTATCCCCGGCAGCCGATCGTGCCCTTGCGCGATCTCGGCGTCGGCGCGTCTGTCCTCTGGGTCGCCGCCGCCGCTGGCTCGGGCCTGACGCTGGACTCGCTGGGCGGCCGGCGTGGCCTGCGTATCGCCAGCGAGTACCCGAACCTGGCCGAGACGTTCGCCCTGGCCGCCCGGCTCCCCGCCTACCGCGTGCGGCCGGTCTGGGGCGCGGCCGAGGCCTACCCGCCGGAGGACGCCGACCTGGCCGCCATCATGGCGCCGGACGAGGCGGCCGTCGCCGAGCACGGCCTGACGCCGCTCCACGCCCTGCTGGACAGCTCGGCCTGGCTTGTCGCCAACGCCGGGGCGCTGGCCAGGAAGGACCTCGGCGCCGTGCTCGGGCCGCTGGCGAGCGGCGCCAGCAACGGCGCGACGCCGAGACTGCGCCTGCCCCCGCCCTCGCGTGGCGCCCCGCGGAACGGCGTGCCGGCCCCCGCCCGCGACACCCTGCGCCTGGCGATCCCAGACGGCCACCAGCAGCGCCACGCCGCCGGCGCCCTCGAAGCCGCCGGTCTGTTCCCGAAGTCCGGCTACGAGCCGTCGGCGCCCGCGCGGCGCCCCGAGAGCCCGCTGGACGGAGTCGAGATCAAGGTGGTCCGCCCCCATGACATGCCGCAGCTCGTCGCCACCGGCGAGATGGACATCGCGATCACCGGCCGCGACTGCCTGACCGAGCACCTCAGCCGTTTCCCCGCCAGCCCCGTGGAGGAGGTCGCCGACCTGAGCCGCGGTCACTACAACCTCGCCGCCGTCGTCAGTCAGGACGTTCCCGCCGGCGATATCCACGCCGCGCTGTTCCACTGGCGGGGCGCCGGACGGACCGTCATCCGTGTAGCCTCCGAGTTCCCCGGCATCGCCGACTCCTACGCCCGCAGCCGCCAGCTCGGCCGCTATCAGGTGATACCCATCGCCGGGGCGTCCGAGGGGTTCGTTCCCGCCGACGCCGAGCTGCTCATCGAAGGCACGGAGACCGGCCGCACCCTGGTCGAGAACAACCTTAAGCCTATCGACCTGCTGTTCCGCTCCACTACTTGCGTGGTCGCCGCAAAGGGGCGGGAGTTGACCGGCCGCCGCCGCGAGTTGCTCGACGAAGTCGTGTCGGCGCTCCGCCGCTCCGCCGATGCCGCGCCGGCCGTCTGATACAATCTCCGTGGTTGATGTAGAATGCCGCCGCTTGGACTGCACACCGTTATCGCCAAAGAGGTGGCGGACAGCCTCCGCCACCCTGTCCTGGACGCCCGCGGGAGCCTCTACCTGGGCGCCACCGCTCCTGACGTCCGCGTGATTACGCGCTGGGACCGCGACCGCACCCACTTCTTCGACCTCGCCAACTTCGGCGAGCAGAGCGGCGTGGCCGGCCTGTTCCAGGCCTACCCGCGGCTAAGCGGCCCCGGCGATCTCTCCCCAGAGACCGCCGCCTTCGTCGCCGGTTACCTGACGCACCTCGTGATGGACGAGCTCTGGATCACGACCATCTACCGCCCCTTCTTCGGCGAGCGCTCTCCCCTGGGCGGCGACCTCCGCGCCAACATCATGGACCGCGCCATCCAGTTCTCCCTCGACCGCGACAAGCGCATCGACCGCGACCTGATGGCCCACGTCCTGGACGCCGTCACCCGCTGTGATCTGCGCGTCGAGGTCGACATAATCGACGGCGAGACCCTGAGCCGCTGGAAGGACCTCATCGTCGAGGTCGTGGACCATCCTCCGGAGTGGGAGCGCTTCCGCTTGATCGCCGGACGCCACCTCCGCGACGCCGGTATCGAGTCGCCGGAGCGCCTGGAGGAGTTCCTGCAGTCTTTGCCCGAGCTGGTGGACGAGACGCTGCGCTACCTCACCGAGGAGCGCGTCAACGAGTTCCTCGGCCTGTCGCGAGAGCGGGCGGCCGGCGCCGTCAAGGAGTACCTGCAGTGCGCGTAGTGCAGGGGGCCGAAGAGGCCCGCGCCACCGTACTGCGCCGCTCCTCGCTGGATGCGGCCGACCTGCCTGCCGGCAGGCAGGGCTTGCCCGCCGCCGCCCGCGACACCGTGCGTCGCGTCTTCGGCGCCGAGCTGGGCCTCGGCGATGTCGTGGAGCGCATCCTCCGCGACGTGCGCGAGCAGGGCGACGCCGCCGTTCAGCGCTACAACCAGGAGATCGACGGCGTGGCCACACCCTCGCTGGAGGTCACGCGGGACGAGATCGAGGCCGCCGGCGAACAGGTCGAGCCCGCGCTCGTCACGGCGCTGAAGGACGCCGCCCGCCAGATCAAGCGCTTCCACAAGCGCCAGCTCAAGCACTCGCAGGAGAGCTTCGGCGAGGACGAGATCGGCCAGCTCGTGCGCCCTCTGGCCCGCGTCGGGATGTACGTGCCCGGCACGACCGCCGTCTACCCCTCCACCGTGCTGATGACGGCGATCCCGGCCCGCGTGGCCGGCGTCGGCGAGCTGGTCATGGCCACTCCCACACTGCCCGACGGCGCTGTCTCGCCGCTGAAGCTGGCGGCTGCCGCCATCGCCGGCGTCGACCGCGTGTTCCGCGCCGGCGGCGTCCAGGCCATCGCGGCGCTGGCCTACGGAACCGAGACCATCCCCGCCGTCGACAAGGTCTGCGGCCCCGGCGGCGCCTTCGTCACCGAGGCCAAGCGCCGCGTCTACGGCGTCGTCGGCCTGGATGGTATCTTCGGCCCTTCCGAGACGCTGGTCATCGCCGACGAGCACGCGGACGCCGAGCTCGTCGCCGCCGACCTCCTGGCCGGCGCCGAGCACGACGAGCTGGCCACGGCCGCCCTCGTCTGCACCTCGCCGGAGCTGGCCGAGCGCGTCCGCGCCGAGGTCGAGGCCCAGATCGAAGGCATCGACCGCGCCGAGGTCGCCCGCGCCTCCCTGGAGGCCCGCGGCGGTATCGCCGTCGTCGACGACCTCGACCAGGCGCTGGAGATGGCGAACGAGTTCGCGCCGGAGCACCTCTGCCTGCACGTCCGCAAGCCCGACCGCCTGCTCAGGAAGGTGCGCAACGCCGGCGCCGTCTTCGTCGGCCCCGCTTCCGTGGAGTCGTTCGGGGACTACGCCGCCGGCCCCAGCCACGTCATGCCCACCGGCGGCAGCGCCCGCTTCGCCTCGCCCCTTGGCGTGCAGGACTTTCTCAAGTCCACCAGCGTCGTCAACGTCGACTCGAAGCGGCTGCGCAAACTGGGCCCGGCCGCCGCCGCTATCGCCCGCGCCGAGGGGTTCGCCGGCCACGCCCTCGCCATCGAGCGCCGCCTCGAGGGTCCGGAGCTGTGAGCGGCCCGAAGGACGACGGCCTCCTTCGCCTCGCCCGCCGCGACCTCGTCGCCATGCCGGGCTACGAGCCCGTCGAGCCGCCGGACGTCATCGCCGCCGAGCTGGGCATCCCCGAGGGGCGGCTGGTCAAGCTGGACGGCAACGAGAATCCCTATGGCCCTTCGCCGCGCGTGCTGGAGGCGCTGGGCCGCTATGGCGGCTACCACATCTACCCCGACCCCGATCAGCGCCGCGTCCGGGAGGCGATCGCCGGCTACGTTGGCGCCGACTCGGAGCGGATCATCGTCGGCAACGGCTCCGACGAGCTGCTGGACCTCGTCGGGCGGCTGTTGCTGTCGCCGGGCGACCGCGTGGTCAACGCGCCGCCCACGTTCGGCATCTACGAGTTCGTCGCCCGGACGTACGGCGCGGGGATCGTCGACGTCCCCCGGCGCGAGGACTTCGCGCTGGACCTCGAGGCGACGGTGGCCGCGCTGCGAGCCGCCAAGCTGATGTACCTCTCCTCGCCCAATAACCCAACCGGCAACCGGTTGAGCGAGAGCGAGCTGGAGGCGCTGCTCGACTGCGACGCGGCCGTCGTCGTCGACGAGGCCTACGCCGAGTTCGCCGGCGCCAGCTTCGTCCCCCTCACCGCTCGGCACGATAACCTAATCGTGACGCGGACGTTCAGTAAATGGGCGGGCCTGGCCGGGCTGCGCGCCGGTTACGCCGTGCTTCCCCCCGCCTTCGCCGAGACCGTCCGCAAGATAAAGATGCCGTACAACATGAACGTCGCAGCCCAGACCGCTGTCCTCGCCTCCCTGGAGGACCGCGAGGCGCTGCTGGCCAACGTCGACCTCCTCATCGAAGAGCGAGAGCGCATGGCCGGCGAGCTGGCCGCGTTCCCCTGGCTGCGCGTCTACCCCTCGCAAGCGAACTTCCTCCTCTGCCAGGTGCAGGGCCGCGATGCCACCGAGGTCCAGGCTCAGTTGCGGAAGCGCGGCGTCCTCGTCCGCCACTACGACTCCCCCGGCGTGCGCGGCTGCCTGCGCATCAGCGCCGGCCGGCCGCAGGACACCGATCGCGTCATGGAGGCGCTGTCCGAGATCGGGGCCGCCGTTGCCGGATAGCGATGGGCGGACCGCCTCCGTGCGACGCGAGACCCGTGAGACGAACGTGAGCGTCGAGCTTGACCTGGAGGGCGGTGGCCGCTACCAGGTGTCGACCGGCGTCGGCATGCTGGACCACATGCTGGAGCAGCTGTCGCGCCATGGCGGGTTTGACATAACGGTTGACGCGAGCGGCGACATCGAGCGTGACCCCCACCACTTGGTGGAGGACGTCGGCCTCGTGCTGGGGCAGGCGCTGGACCGCGCGCTGGGCGAGCGACGGGGCATCGCTCGCTTCGGCCACGCCGTCGTCCCCCTGGACGAGGCGCTGGTCCTCGTCGCCCTCGACCTCAGCGGCCGGCCGTACTCCGACATCCGTTTCGAGTTCGAGCGGGAGATGCTGGGGCAGCTGCCCACGGAGAACATCGAACACTTCCTGTCGGCCTTCGCGCAGGAGGGGCGGCTGAACCTCCACATCCGCGAGTTGGCCGGCGGCAACGACCACCACCGCATCGAGGCGGCGTTCAAGGGGCTGGCCCGCGCCCTCCGCCAGGCCGTGACGGTCGACCCGCGGGTCGCCGGCGAGATCCCGTCCACCAAAGAGGCGCTGTAGGCGCCGTCGCCTCTACGCCGAACCGGTAGGCGGCGCTTCATTGTCATTCTGAGGAGGCCTCGGGCCGACGAAGAATCTCGGCGAGTCCAGAAGAGCGAGCCCCTGATGCGGTGTCGCGAGATTCCCTTCGACTTCGCTCAGGACAGGCTTCGCTCAGTCCTGCCTGCCGGCCACGAGGCTCGTTCGGGGTCGCTCAGAATGACACCAGCGAAGCGGTCAGCTGCCCGCGTTATGCCTTCCCCAGATCCTCCACCTCGAACCGGTACTCCTCGATTACCGGGTTCGCCAGCAGCTTCTTGCACATCTCCGTCAGCTGCTTCTCCGCCGCCTTCGCGTCCTTCGCGTCCAGCCGCACCTCCAGGTACTTCCCCGCCCGCACGGATTCCACTGCCCCGAACCCCAGCGAGTGCAGGGCGCCGCGCACCGTCAGGCCCTGCGGATCGTTCACCGTCGGCTTCAACGTCACGTAGACGCGGGCCAGGTACATTGCGCTAGTCTCTCGGGTACGCCGGGTGGAGCTTCAGCTTCTCCATCTGCTGTACGTGGTCCAGCGCGTGCATCCGCTGGAAGGCTATCCACTCCTTGAAGTTGAACGAACCGAACCAGGGGTGGTCCCAGGTCGCATCCAGGTTCCCGTCCTGCGGCAGCGACGCGACCAACCGGCCGGTTTCAATCCAGAGATCGGCTAGGGCCGAGCTCAGCATGCCGATAGGACGATCGCTCTTCTGCGTCAAGCCCGTCTGTCCCGTCGGCGCCGACTCCTTGCCCGCCGCCAGGTTCGCGATCTCGTGGTTGATCGACTTGCTGGAGCCCAGCATGTGCTCCAGCACCTCCTTCATCGACCACTCCTCATCGTGCCCTTCGGCGTCGCTCAGGACAGGCTTGAACTCGGCCTGCGCCTCGCTCACCCCTTCCAGGCTGCGGGCGCAGTCCTCGCCCGTGCGCTCCATCAGCTCCGCCAGCTCAGCCAGGCTCTTCTTCGCCTGGTGCTGCGCGTACGATACGGCCTGCTCTTTCATGTCCTGCGCCTGCGTCATGGCCTCGCTCCCTCTAGCTCTCCGAGAACCCCATCGATATCCAGCGCAGAGGCCGGACGTGGATCGCCACGACGTCGAAGTCCGCCGTCTCCTGCACGTACACCCGGCCGGCGTGCTCGCCCAGATAGCGCTGCGCCAGCCGCTCCCGCCACACGTTGTCCAGCGTGCTCCCGACCCGCGCCGTGCCCTCGACGATGACGTGGAGGTACGGCGGCTGCGACGTGAACACGGAGATCGTGGCGAACCCCTTCTTCGATACGTTCTTCAGCTTCTGCGTCGTCCGGAACACGGCGATCGTGAACTCGCTCCCGTCGAAGTCGTACCAGACCGGAGTAACGTGCGGACGCCCGTTCGGGCGGACGGTCCCGAACGCGGCCACGTGTGGCTGATCGAGGAAGGACTTGATCTCGGCGGAAACGGTGTCGGCCATAGCGAGCCCCGTCTGGACGGGGCGCCCGCATCATAACAGGCGAAACTCGAAACTCGCAACGCGAAACTCCTCTCGACGCCTCGGGGAGCGCCGCGTGGTCATTCTGAGGAGGCCCTGCCTGCCGGCAGGCAGGCGTAGGCCGACGAGGAATCTAGTGACTCCGTAATGCGGCCCGCAATCCGGATGCGCGAGATTCCCTTCGACTCCGCTCAGGACAGGCTTCGCTCAGGATCGCTTGCGTACCGCGAGGGTCGTTCGGGGTCGCTCAGAATGACGCGGGCCGTTGTCGGTTCGCAAGTTTCGAAACACGAGTTTGGGCGGAGGGGGGCTACGGCCGCAGCAGATTCCCGCCGGTCAGCCGCTCGAACGCCTCCCGGTACCTCGCGCCGGTGCGCTCGGCGACGTCCGGCGGCAGCTCCGGCGCCGGCGGCTGGCGGTCCCAGCCGTCCTCCGTCAGGTAGTCGCGGAGGTACTGCTTGTCGAAGCTGGGCTGCGCCTGCCCGCGCTTGTAGCCGTCGGCGGGCCAGAAACGGCTGGAGTCCGGCGTCAGCGCCTCGTCGATTAGCGTCACTTCGTCGTCCAGCCAGCCGAACTCGAACTTCGTGTCGGCGATGATGATGCCCCGCTCGCGCGCGTAGTCCCGCCCGAACCGGTACAACGCCAGCGAGCGCAGGGCGGCCGCGTTCGCCGCCTGCTCGCCGACAAGCTCCACCGCCTGGTCGAAGGTGATGTTCTCGTCGTGTCCCACGTCTGCCTTCGTCGTCGGCGTGAACACCGGCTCGAACAGCTCTTGCGCCTCCTTCAGGTTCGGCGGCAGCCGCACGCCGCACAGCGTGCCCGTCTCATGGTATTCCGCCCAGCCGGCGCTGCCCAGCACCGCGTACCCGCGCACGATGCACTCCACGTCCAGCCGCTTCGCCTTGCGGACCACCATCGCCCGCCCGATCAGCTCCGGCGGCAGCTCGCCCGGCACGCCCTCGACGCGCGTATCGTCGACGACGCGGATGAGGTGGTTGGGCACGATGTCGCCGGTCTTCTCGAACCAGAACGCCGACAGCTGCGTGACGACGAGCCCCTTGTCGGGGATGCCGGTCGGCAGGACGACGTCGAACGCCGAGATGCGGTCCGTCGCCACGATCAGCAGCCTATCGTCCGGCAGGTCGTAGATGTCGCGCACCTTGCCGCGCGCGCGCAGCGGCAGGTCCAGCGCGGTCTCGGTGAGGATGGCGGTGGTCATAGCCCTACCCTCCGGAAGCTTTCGTCCACGTGCTGCGTATAGAACCCGTAATCGAACAGCGAGGCCAGCTCATCCCGCGAGAGGTGACGCATCACGTCGCCGTCGTCGCACAGCAGGTCCAGGAACGGCGTCCGCGCCTCCCAGGCCCGCATGGCGTTGCGCTGGACGATTTCGTACGCCTCGCCGCGGCCCAGCCCTTTCTCGATCAGCGCCAGCAGCACCCGCTGCGAGAACACCAGCCCCTGCGTCAGCTCCAGGTTCCGGCGCATGTTCTCCGGGTACACCCGCAGCCCCCGCACGATGGTCGTGAGCAGGTCCAGCATGTAGTCCAGCAGGATGCAGGCGTCCGGCAGGATAACCCGCTCCGCCGAGCTGTGGGAGATGTCCCGCTCGTGCCACAGCGCCACGTTCTCCAGCGCCGTCGTCGCGTAGCCCCGCAGCAGCCGCGCCAGCCCGCAGATGCGCTCGCACTTCTCCGGGTTGCGCTTGTGCGGCATCGCCGACGACCCCGTCTGGCCCTCGGCGAACGGCTCCTCCGCTTCCATGACCTCCGTGCGCTGCAGGTGCCGCACCTCCGTCGCGAACCTCTCCAGGCTGGCCGCGATCAGGGCCAGCGTCGACACGAACTGCGCGTGGCGGTCGCGGTGCACCACCTGCGTCGAAACCGGCTCCGGCAGCAGCCCCAGCCGCCCGCAGACGTCGGTCTCCACGTCCGGCGGCACGGTGGCGTGGGTGCCTACCGTGCCGCTGATCTTCCCGATCGATATCGTCTCCTTGGCCTGGGTCAGCCGGTGCGTCCCCCGCCGCAGCTCGTCGAACCAGCCCGCCAGCTTCAGCCCGAACGTCGTCGGCTCGGCGTGGACGCCGTGGCTGCGACCGATGCACAGCGTGTCCTTGTGCTCCAGCGCCTTCTCCCGCACAGCCTCCGACAGCGCCCGCAGCCCGGCTTCGAGCAGTTCCGTCGCCTCGATCATCTGGAGGGCCAGCGCCGTGTCCATCACGTCCTGCGAGGTCAGCCCCAGGTGGATGTAGCGCGACTCCTCCCCCAGCGAGTCCGACAGCGAGCGCAGGAAGACGGTCATGTCGTGGTGCATCTCCGGCAGGTAGCGGGCCATGGCGTCGAGGTCGTAGCGGGCCTGGTTCAGGGCCGGCAGCGCCTCGTTCGGGATGACGCCGCGCTCGGCCCAGGCCTCGCACACGGCCAGCTCCACCTGCAGCCACTTGTCGAACTTGCTGGCCTCGGACCAGACGCGGCCCATCTGGGGACGGGTATAGCGCTCGATCATGGGAGGGGGCGGCGGGTAGGGTGGGTCGGCGCAGCGATTCGTTCGGCCCGGGCGGCCGTTGCGGCCGGGGTGGCTACCACGCCCCAATAATAGGGCAAGCAGGCTCGGCGTGGAAGGGGCCGGAGTGGAGACCGGTGGGCGCGACTACGGCCCGGGCTGGCACTCTGTGAGGATGGTGCCGAAGAACGCCTGGATCAGGTCGCCGATGTCCAGGTCGCCGTCGCCGTCGAAGTCAGAGCGCTCGCTGTACAGGGCATTCTGGTCATCGATCAAGATCTTGCCGTTGCCGAACAGGATGATGACGTCGCCGATGTTCACAAGCTGGTTGTCGTCGGCGTCGGGCGGGAAGGGGTCGGGGTCCTCGTCGTTGGTGGCGGCGGTGAGGGCGCAGCCGCGACCTGGGTTGGTGCCGATGGCGAGGGCCTCGAGCTCGTCGGTGAAGCCGTCGCCGTCGAAATCGTCGCCGGGCGAGTCGTGGCAGCCGTCGGTGTCCAGGACGCCGTCGCGGTCCTCCCAGGCGAGGCCGAGCATCACGTCGTCCGTGGTGAGGGGATCCTCCGTGCCGTCACTGATGCCGTTATGGTTCAGGTCTTCGGGCGACCCCAGCATCTCGTCAACGCCCGCCTGAGAGTCCGTGCCCGGGCAGGCGTCGGTGGCGTCCGGGAAGCCGTCGTTGTCGTTATCGGGCTCGGGGCAGCCGTCGGCGTCCTTGAAGGCGTCATAGTCTTCGGCAATGTTCCGGCAATCGATAGTATTGCATGTCAGGGTACCGGCGGGGTCGAAGCAGGTCTTGCCGGAGTCGGAGCCGGTGCAGGAGGCGGACACCTGACCGGCGTCGCAGACGCCGTCTGAGTCGTTGTCGGGGTCGGGGCAGCCGTCGGTGTCCTGGAAGCCGTCGTAGTCCTCGGCGCGGGTGCGGCAGCCGGGCCACTCGTCGGAGTCGGGGACGCCATCGTTGTCGTCGTCGACGTCACAGGCGTCGCCTCCGAACGTGCCACCGTCCGGGGGCTGGATGCCGGGGACACCATCGCCGTCGCTGTCGGTCTGGTCGCCGACGGCGAAGACAAATGCCTCCGCGGGGCCGTTGGGAGTGGCGGGGCAGTTGTCGCAGGCGTCGCCCACATCGTCGTTGTCTCCGTCCTCCTGGCCGGCGTTCGCGGCCGCGGGGCAGTTATCGCAGGCGTCGCCCACGCCGTCTCCGTCCCCGTCCTCCTGGCCGGAGTTGGACACGGCCGGGCAGTTGTCGATGAGATCGGAGACGTTGTCGCCGTCGGCGTCGTCAAGCTCAAAGGCGCCGATGTCACAGTCGTCGCCCTGAGGCCGTGTCACGCTGCGCTGATCGTCGGCCGGCGGCGGACAATCGGGGCTACCCGCGTCGATCGCCGGGCTGCCAGTCAGGAGGGCCTGGGTCTGGGTGGGACCGCCGTTGTCAGCCAGGGGGCCGAGGAGAGGATCGGTGTCTTCCAGGTCGCCGCCCGCGGAGAAGCCGCAGCTGCTGTCGCTGCTCAGGTTGTGCCCGGCGGAAACCGTGGCGTTCAGGCACTCATTTCCCGTGTTGTTGGCTACGATCGTGTTCTTGGCGTTGACGCTGCCGAAGTTGTAGATGCCATTGGTCGAGTTACCGGTGATGGTGCTGCTGCTGATGGTGAGCCCGCCGGCGTTCTGGTGGAATATGCCGCCGCCTTGCGGGGCGCCGGTGTTGCCGCTGATAGTGCTGTTGTTGACGGTTGCGCTGCCAATGTTGCCGATGCCGGCGCCCTGGCCTTGAGCCGAGTTGCCGCTCACGGTGCTGTCGTTGAGGGTGAGGATGCCAGAGGTCTGGATGCCGCCGCCGCTCTGAAAGGCCGTGTTGCCGCTGACGGCGCTATCGTCGAGGGTGAGCGTACCGACGTTGAGGATGCCGCCGCCGCTGTTGGGGGAGGGAGCGTTGCCGTTCTGGATGGTCAAGCCGGTCATCTGCACGGCGCCGCCGCCGGCGTTATGAAACACACGGTCCAGGTCGTTGCCGTCGATAATCGTCGTGGCCGCGCCGGTGCCGTTGATCGTGACGTTAAGGAAGATGTCCAGGTCGCCGGTGGCGTTGGCGTCCTCGCCCGCGCCGGCGATCGTCAGGGTGTAGGTCCCGGCGGGAAGATCGATGATGTCGTCGCCGGCGCCCGCCGTGCAAGCGTCGACGGCAGAGTCCGTGTTGGCGGCCTGGATCGCCTCGCGAAGGGAGCAATCGCCGTCGGCGTTAAGCTCGTCGTCGGTAGTCGTGACCGTTATCGTGGCGGCCGACGCAGGCGCGCCGTTCCATAGCAGCACAACAGCTGCAATTGCGGGGAGTAGAGTTAGCCGGAGCACCCACATACCGCACCCCTCACTGATGGGTCGACTACGTTAGCCATTGTAACATGTCAACACAAGTCGGCCGTTCCGGGTCGAGGTCGATGCACGTCAGCCCGGTGGCCTCGCCCCCAGCTGTCGCAGGAAGCTCAGCGAGTCGTAGTACGCTGTCTCCTGCTTGATCCGCCCCTCGTCATCGAACTGGAAGTGCGCGATTACCCGCAGGCTGGTCTCGCGGCCCGTGGGACCGATGCCGCGAAACCTCCCCTCGTGCTTGCCCGACAGCGTCAGCTCGATGACCACAGAGTCCTCGCCGAACGTCCAGCGCGTGATCTGCCGCCGCAGCCCCGGGAAGCCGTCCCACAGGTGACGGTAGTTCCCCACGATCTGCTCGCCGCCGACGTAGCGGCCGCCGCTGGGCACGTCCTCGAACACGGGGTCCGTTTCGCTGTAGGTGGCGACGACGCGCGCGGGGTCGTTCGCGTTCTCCGCCTCCACGTGCTCCAGCACCACTTCTCGCATCTTCTCCTTCGAGAGCATGACGCTGTCCTAGCGGTAGTCCTCGCGCGGCGGCGAGAACACGTCGATGAACACGCAGGGCTCCAGCGCTGTCACCCTGTGCGGGACGTCGGACGGCACCAGCCAGCTATCGCCGGCCTTCAGGTCGCGAGTCTCGTCGCCCAGCTCGAACGTCATTCGGCCCTTCACCAGGTAGCCGGTCTGCTCGTGCGGATGCGTGTGCATCGGGACGATCGAGCCCTCGTCCATCGTCCCCTCGATGAGCATCAGACGATCGCCGTCCGTGACGGTTCGCCGGACGACGCCGGGGAACATCTCGACGGGGTTCGTGGCGTCGTGATCGACAAGGGGCATTGCGCACCTCCCGGTTGTGAGCTATCGAGCCAAGGTTAGCATCAGCGGGGGCGCTCCGCCACGAACAGCCCTCGCCGCAGCAGCCCGTCCTCGATCGCCCTCTCCTGGATCCGGCAATCGCACTGCCTCTCCTCAACCGTGTTCGCGCCCTCCGCCTCGCTCAGCTCGTCGATGAACCGCTCCCGGCCCTCGTACCAGGCGTGGTTCGTGGCCAGGAACTGCGCCGTCACGTCCTCCTCGCGGACGACTGTGAACCCGGCGGCGCCAAGCAGCTCTGTCTGCGACCTCCCCCAGGACGTGACCGCCCGCGGCCCCGCGTCTGCCGCCCGCCGGTACCGCGCCCGCGATAGCCCGAGCGGGATGAAGATCGTGTAGAAGGCCATCTTTCCCCCCGGCCGCAGCGCTCGCAGGCAGGCCCGCAGCACCGACAGCTTGGCCCTGATGCAGCACAGTGTGTCCGTGTGCACGATGGCGTCGAAGGACCCGGACTTGAGCGGGAGCCGCTCGCCGGTGGCCCTTAGGATCGAGACCCGGCCGGAAAGCGCGTCGTCGTCGGCGCGAACCAGCGCGGCGGCCAGGCCGGGCAGGGGGAGGTCGGCCATGACGACGTCGCAGCCGCTCTTCTTCGCCAGGTACAGCCCGGGCCAGCCCCGTCCCGCGCCGATGTCCAGCAGGCGCAGGCCCGGACGCAAGCGCAGCTCGTTGGCGAGGACGTCGGCCTGGGGCACGGTCGTGTACCCGTTGGCGCCCACGTTCGCGCCGATCACCTCCCGCTCCACGGTGAGGGAGGCTTCGCTGACCGGCGCGCTGTAACGAACGTTGAACCTTCTGATCGTCTCCCGGTCCGGCGGCATTTCGGGGCCTAACCCTCGGATTGTTTGCGCCGGAACTCTGCCAGCGCCTGGCGGACGCTATCGTGCTTGAGGGCGAGGATGGCGGCCGCGAACAGCGCGGCGTTCTTCGCGCCGTTCACCGCCATGCAGGCCACCGGCACCCCCGGCGGCATCTGGGCGATCGACAGCAGCGCGTCCAGCCCCGACATCCCCGGCTTGCCGATGGGCACGCCGATGACCGGCAGCGCCGTCGCGGCGGCGACGACGCCCGGCAGGTGCGCGGCCATCCCCGCCGCCGCGATGATCACCTCGAACCCCTCACCGGCGGCGCCCGCCGCGAAATGCTGCACCTTGTCCGGCGTCCGGTGGGCGGACATGACCTGGAGCTCGTGCTCGATGCCCAGCTCCGACAGCGTCTGCAGGCAAGGCTCCAGCGTTGGGACGTCGGAGTCAGAGCCGGTGATGACGGCTACGCGGGGCATCAGTCGGCGAAGAAGTGTGGTCGCAGTGTGTCAGCGGGAACGTATCGGCTGGCTTGACGGTAGATGGCGTGGAGCGTTCCCGGGTCCAACTCGGCGTGCGCCGCCACCGTTAACGTTTGCTTCTGGCCTGCGGCGATGCGTCTCAGCTTGATGTGGCTTCCTCGCTGCGTGTGTACCTCAAAACCGAAACGGTTCAAAATGGCGACGACTTCTCTCCCCGATAGTCTCTTGAGTTTAGGCGACACGCGGGAAAGGCTGAAGTTCCAGAGTCACGATCAGCGCCGGGTCTGGAGCTAGTCCGAAGTCAGCCAGATCTTCGCCTTCAAGGTGGAGTGCTACCGCTTCCTCCAGGTTGGCGATCGTCTCGTCCAGAGTTTCGCCCTGGGTGACCACTGATATCTCTACGCACTCCGCGACGTACTGCTTCTCGCCTCTGTGGATGAACGCCTTGATCGTCTTCTGCATTCTGCCCTCCGCTGGCAATTCTATCACGCCCCTCACTCCACCCGCGCTTCCTGCGCCGGCGCGGCGATGTCCCGACGGTAGTGGCGGTTGCTGAAGTGGATGCGCTGCACGTTGCGGTACGCCTTGGCTCGCGCCTCCGATAGCGTCGCGCCCAGCGCCGCCACCGTCAGCACCCGTCCGCCGCTCGTGACCACCGAGCCGTCCTCGCCGAACGCCGTCCCGGCGTGGAAGACCAGCGCGTCCTCCTCCACCGCACCCAGCCCGGCGATCGGGAAGCCGGTCTGGTACTCGTCCGGGTAGCCCCCTGAGGCCACGACCACGGCCACACACGCCTCATCTGACCATTGGATTTCCATCTCGTGCAGCCGGTTCTCCGCCACGGCCAGACATATCTCCAGCAGGTCCGTCTTCAGCCGGGGCAGTAGCACCTGCGCCTCGGGGTCGCCCAGTCGGGCGTTGAACTCCACCACCCTGGGCCCGTCCGCCGTTATCATAACGCCCGGGTAGAGCACGCCGCGGTACGGCGCTTCCTCAGACATCATGGCGGCCACGGCGGCGCGCGTGATCTCCTCGTCGATCCGGCCGGCGGTATCGGAGTCCAGCCAGCCGGGCGGGCTGTAGGCGCCCATTCCGCCCGTATTCAGCCCCTCGTCGCCGTCCCGGGCGCGCTTGTAGTCGCAAGAGAACGGCATCGGCACGGTCGTGCGGCCGTCCGTGAAGGCGTGGGCGCTGACTTCGCGCCCCGACATCCGTTCCTCGATGACCACGGTCGAGCCGGATTCGCCGAACACGGCGGCGCTGCCCATCATCGCCTCGATAGCCTGGACCGCCTCCTCCTTCGAATCGCAGACGATGGACCCCTTGCCGGCGGCTAGCCCGTCCGCCTTCACCACCGGCGGATCGCGCAGCGAATCTACGTAGTTGAGGGCGTCAGTCCGGTTGTCGAAGGTGGCGTAAGCCGCGGTGGGGATGCCGTGGGTCCGCATGAGCTCCTTGGCGAACGATTTGGACGACTCGATGCGGGCGGCGGCCAGACTGGGCCCAAACGCCGCGATCCCTTCTACCGCCAGCCGGTCGACGAGCCCCCGCGACAGCGGGTCCTCCGGCCCGACGACGACCAGCTCGCAGCGCTCGTCGCGGGCGGCGCGGGTCAGCCCCTCCACGTCCGAGGCGGCTATGTCGAGGTTAGCGCCGAGGCTGGCGGTCCCCGCGTTCCCCGGGGCGACGAACAGGTCGGTCAGCTTGGGGGACTGTCGCAGCTTCCAGGCGATGGCATGCTCGCGCGCTCCGGAGCCGACGAGGAGCACGTTCATGCGATGAGACGAGCCGTGATTCCCATTCTCTGAGCGCTATTGTAGAGGCCCTGGTCAAGGGTGAACAACGCGCAGCCCTCCAGGTCGGCCACCGCCATGTACTGTGAATCGTACGCTCTGGATTGGCCCAGCCGTTCCGCCAGCTCCAGAGCGCGTTCGTATAGCGATTGGCTGTGGGACACGGCAATGGGGATGCGGAACAGGTGTCGAATAGCAGCCAGTGTGTCGGCGCCTGTGATCGCGCCGGACGCGGCGTACCGCCGCAGCACTGAGGTCACCTCGGCGTAGAGAAGCGGCGGCGCTATCAGCGGCTCGCTTCGGCGCAGCAGCTGGCGCCAGATATCGCTGGCCGCCTGGCTGGCGCTTGTGGGCACGAACCAGGCGAGGACGAAGCTGGCGTCGGGACAGACCGCCACGGGGGATGTTATCGTTCGTCGCGGTCCGCTTGCAGCATCTCCACGACGCTGATGTCCACGTTGCCTCCCAGCCTTCTGCCCATCTCTTCCCTGCTCGCCTCTACCTCTCTTATCAGCGTCTCAATCCTGCTCTTCGCGATCGCTTCGCTGTCCATGATTGCCGCGACCTCCCTGACTTGGCCCGTGGACCTGGCCGGGGAACGCTTGTAGCGGAAGACCGGCTCACCCAGCGACGCTTCATCCACAAACCACTGCTGGCCGATCCGTTCCCCCTTGAGCTTTCCCTCTCGGAGGTAGCGCCTCACCTGCTCGATGGAACGTCTCATTCGCCGCGCGGCCTCTGCCACGGATATCGCGCCTTCGGGCCCGGCCGTTTCTGACATGCGCGTCGTCGCTCCGCTGCACCTGTGCTGTTGACGACGACAACATAACATACGTTTGAAATCTCTGTCAAGGGGTTCAGGTCTGGATGGGCGGCGGTTGGGTGGTGTTATGCCGCGAACTGGACTACGAGGACAACGAGGAGCACGACCGCGGCGGCCAGCCCGGCAGTCCATCTCTGCCAGGCCTGCAGCCGCTCCGACTGGTTGGAGTGATGATCGAGCGTCCGCTGGAGGCTCTCCGTCTGCGCGGCGATGGCCCGTTCGAACTGGCGGGCGTGGATGCGACGCCCCCGCTCGAACTGGCGCAGGAGGTCCTTCTGCAGGTCGGCAACCTCCGTCAGCAGCCGGATCAGCGGCGCGTGGACGGCCGGCGCCAGGCCGTTGCCGCCGATGCCGGCGCCGCAGTGCGGGCAGAAGCGAGCGCCCCGCAGGTCCTCGGCGTCACAGTTGGGACAGGTTACCGTCTGTTGTTCGAGCATAGCGATACCCTTGACAGATTACGCGTGTCCCTATAAGGACGCGGGCGAGGCGGCCGTTGTTACGGGCGCGCCGCGCCCGGAAAGGCCAACGGACGGTGAACGCGCGAGCTGCCTGGCTCCGTCAGGGAGTCGCCGGTTCGATCGTGAAGGGTAGCTCGCCCTCCACGCTGTCGCCGCCGCCGCCGTAGTTTCCCGTCAGGACGAGCGCGTAGTCGCCCTCGGGCGGGTCCGGTATCTCGAATCGGACGGAGAGGTCGGGGATCGTCGTGCCTTCCGCGCCCTGCAGTAGCGCGTTGACGCCGCTTATGCCGTCGCTGGGGATGGCCACAGTGGTGCCGTCCGGCAGCTTCAGCTTTACGTTCTCGTCGCCCAGCACGCCCTGGCCCAGCTGGATGCCCGCGCTGGGCGTGGCCGAGAAGAAGATGGTTAGCGAAAGCTTCCCCGCTTCGATCGGGCGCAGCTTGCTGGCGATGTCCGCCCGCAGCTCGCCGCGCTCCACGGTCAGCATAACAGCGCCTGCCGTCACGTCGCCGGCGATGGCGATCTCCCGAGGCTCCAGCGTCACCAGGTCCTGCCCCTGCGGCCCCAGGGGCACGATCGCCTGGTTGTTCGACGACGCGCCGATGATGAGCGTCGCGTCGTCGAAGTTGAACTCTTCGTCCACGCTGAAAGCGATGACCCCTTCGCCGGACAGGCCGCCCGGCACGCGCGGCAGGTCCTGCGTGAAGGAGCTGTCCGTGTAGTTCTGCCCGCCGGAGACCAGCACCAGCGTCGAGTCGAACGTCGCCTCCGTATCGCTCAGGTTCTCGAACGTGGCCTCTATCGTCACCTCGACGCTGCCGAAGTCGCCGGGGACCAGCGACGCCTCGCCCAGCGTCACCTTCCATCCCGAGTGCCAGAACGACTCGCCGACCTGGACCGTATCCTCGGACGCGGGCTCGTCCTCCGTCGGCGTCTCCTCCGGCGCCTCGGTCTCGACCGGCGTCGGGGTGTCGCCGCCACCGCCGCTGCTACAGGCCGCGACGAGCAGCGCCAGCAGGGCAAGCGCCGACAGCGATGCGAGGACGAGGGCGAAACGGGGATTTCTCATGGGAGGGCCGTCCTATCCGGGGCGTGAGTGGCCGCAATCAGCGCCGATGCGCGGAGTATATGCGCGAGTCGCAGCGATGGCAAGGGCGCGACGAGGGGGCTCGCCCTTCGACAGGCTCAGGGCGAGCGGATGGGCGAGAGCACACGCGTCTCTATGGTCAGCGGCATGCCCTCTTCGGCGCGGTCCTTCAGGCAGGCGCGGATCTCCTCGGCGACAAGCTCCGGCGTCTCTTCGGGCACGGGTTGCCGGTCCTCGTCGCGGACGTCCAGACAGAGCTCGATGGCCTCCGGGATGTTGGCCAGCGCCTCCTCCATGGAGTCACCCTGCGACACGCAGCCGGGTACGGCCGGACAGACGACAGAGTAGCCGCCGTCCGCTTCAGGCGAGAGGATAACAGTGAACTTCATGGCGCCGGTTCATGATAGCACGCAGGTTGGATCACGGCGGGCGGATATCATTTACAATGTCTTCCCGCCTGTCCGTCTACCCGAGGAGTCCAGGATTAGCCAAATCGTCACGGATCCCATCGCTGCGGCGATGACTATGAGCACGAAATACACCGTGTCGAAACTTCCGACTAACGTCCAATACAGAAGCCAAGCTGCTGCGTAACACGTTCCCACTCCCGAGAGGGCAATTGTGCTGCGTCGATACAGATAGTCCCATAGGAAGATGGAGGCCCATCCGGGCACTAGCCAGACGCTTTGCGCCCAGCCCAGCAAAAGGATGGTCAACCCAGCCAACGGTATGACTCCGAGCATGACCCCCAGGAAGGCTACACGGTCTTCCGATCGTGGCCGCAACAGTATCGCGAGTGCTCTTCCGGTCGATGGGGCGCGTAGTGCCAACCACGGCTCAATTGCGTTCAGGAGTCGCTCAGCATACCGCCACAGGAGCAGGACAACAAATCCAGAGACCATGCCCAGTAGGAGGACCGTCATCCCCTCACTCCCACTCGATCGTGCCGGGGGGCTTCGAGGTGATGTCGTACACCACGCGGTTCACGCCCGGCACCTCGTTGGCGATCCGGTTCGAGATCCGCGCCAGCAGGTCGTAGGGCAGGCGCGCCCAGTCCGCCGTCATCGCGTCCTCCGCCGTCACCGCCCGGACCGCCACGACGTGGCCGTAGGTGCGGTAGTCGCCGGCCACGCCCACCGCCCTGGTGTCGGTCAGCACCGCGAACGCCTGCCACAGCTCGCCGTACAGCTTCGCCCGCTTCACCTCCTGCATCACGATCCAGTCGCAGGCCCGCAGCGTCTCCAGCCGCTCGCCCGTCACCTCCCCGATGACGCGGATAGCTAAGCCCGGCCCAGGGAACGGCTGCCGGTACACCATCTCCTGCGGCAGCCCCAGGTCCAGCCCCACGCGGCGCACCTCGTCCTTGAACAGGTAGCGCAGCGGCTCCACCAGCTCGAACGTCATCTCCTTGGGTAGGCCGCCCACGTTGTGGTGCGTCTTGATCTTCGCCGCCGCCGAGTCCCGGCCCACCGCGCTCTCGATGACATCCGGGTAGGTCGTCCCCTGGGCGATGTAGTCGACCCGCCCCAGCTTGTCCGCCTCCTCCTCGAACACCCGGATGAACGTCTCGCCGACGATCACCCGCTTCTCCTCGGGGTCGGTCACCCCGGCCAGCCGTTCAAGGAAGCGATCGGTGGCGTCGACGTACACGAGGTTGATGTTCAGGTGGCGACGTCCGCCAAAGGCGGACTGGACCCGCTCCGGCTCCTCGCGGCGCAGCAGGCCGTTGTTTACGAAGATGCAGACCAGCTGCTCGCCGACGGCGCGATGGACCAGCGCCGCCGTCACCGCCGAGTCGACGCCGCCGGACAGGGCGCAGATCACCCGCCCCTCGCCCACCCGCTCGCGGATCCGCAGGATGGAGTCGGCGATGAAGTTCCCCGACGTCCAGTCGCCGCGGCAGCCGCACACGCGCAGCACGAAGTTCTCGATCAGCGCCTTCCCCTGCGGCGTGTGCACGACCTCCGGGTGGAACTGGATGGCGATGATCCCCTCGTCGTTACCCATCGCCGCTATCGGCGAGTTCTCCGTGTGCGCGAGCGAGCGGAACCCCGGCGGCAGCTCGGCCACGCGGTCGCCGTGCGACATCCACACCGGCATCGACGCCGGCAGGCCCGCGAACATCTCCGTCGGCGAGTCGCCCTGGTGGATGACGGCGTGACCGTACTCGCGCTCCGACGATGGTGCCACGCGTCCTCCCAGCTGGTGGGCGACGAGCTGCATTCCGTAGCAGATGCCCAGCACGGGCAGGCCGGACTCGAAGACGTAGGTGGGCGCCATCGGCGCGCCCTCGTCGTACACGGAGGCCGGGCCGCCGGAGAGGATGAACCCCCGCGGGTTCAGCTCCTGCACCCGCTCCCAGGGGGCGTCGAAGGGGACGAGCTCGCAGTACACGTTGCACTCCCGCACCCGCCGGGCGATGAGCATGCTGTACTGCGATCCGAAGTCGACGACGACGATCGTCTCGGGGTGGGCGGCGGGTCGGGGCTCGGGCTCGCGGGGCTGCTCGCCCTCGCGTTCCCGGGCGATTTCGAGATACGCGGAGACCTCGAGGTCGTCGGAAGTGGGGACGCGGTGAGTGGTGTCCTCGCTGGCTTTAGGGTCGGCCACGGGGCGCGCTAGCCTCCATCTTCGGATGCTATCACCGAGGCGTAACGGTGGTCAAGCGGTTCCAGGGAAGGGCGTAGGTGGGTTAGCAGAAAGCGGGCTCACGACAGCGCTTCCAGGATGTCCGAATCGGGGATGAGGCCCTCTCGCAGGATGACAGGCCACTCGCCCGAGAGGTCGACGATCGTCGAGACGCCCGGGGTGGCGACGCGACCGCCGTCGATGGCGAGATCGAGGGCGTCGGCGGGGAGCTGGCTTAGCGCTTCGGTTAGGGTATACGCTGCATCGCCTCCCGACACGTTGGCGCTGGTCGCCGTGATCGGCCGGCCGGCCCGCTCGGCCAGCGCCAGCGAGAAGGTGTGGCCGGGGACGCGGATGCCCAGCGTGGGGCGGCCGCCGGTAAGCACGTCGGGAACCGTATCCGTTTTCGGCAGCACTAGCGTCAGCGGCCCGGGGAGGAAGCGTTCGGCGAGCCGCCTGGCCGCGTCGGTCACCCCCACGTATTTCGCCGCTGCGGTTAGGCTCGGCACGATGACCGCGATCGCCATCTCCGGCGACCGGCGCTTGATATCGATTACCCGGCGCACCGCCGCCTCGTTCAGCCCGTCGGTGGCCAGCATGTAGGCGGTGTCCGTCGGGGAGAGCACCACGCCGCCCGCGAGTATCGCCTCGACGGCCGCTGCCAGGGCGTGCGGGTCCTCAAGCGAGAGCGTGTTCGTACTCGACCTCCCCCAGCGTCGCGCTGGCGACCGCGTCCAGCTCGAGCGAAGAGCGGAAGCCGTCGCGCAACCGGTGGTAGCCGGCGCAGGCGATCATCGCCCCGTTGTCCGTGCACAGCCGCTTCGAGGGCATGACGAGCCGCACGCCGGCCTCCGTCGCGCGTTCGGCGAACAGCTGCCGCAGGCGAGAGTTGGCGGCCACGCCGCCGGTCACGGCCAGCGTGTCCACGCCCAGCGTTCGGGCCGCGCGCATCGTCTTGCCCACCAGCACGTCGGCGATCGCCTCCTGCAGGCTCGCCGCCACATCAGCCTTCGGCAGCGAGCCGCTGTTGCGCTCCAGCTCCGCGATGCGGTTCTTCACCGCCGTCTTCAGCCCGCTGAAGCTGAAATCGAACGACTTCGCCTTCTCCAGCGGCCGCGGGAAGCGGAAGGCGCGGGGGTCGCCCTCGGCCGAAAGCCGGTCGATCTCCGGCCCGCCCGGGAAGCCCAGGCCCAGCAGTCGCGCCACCTTGTCGAACGCCTCCCCGGCGGAGTCGTCCAGCGTCTCGCCCATCGTCCGGTAGCGCCAGCGCCCCTCGACGAGGACCAGCTGGGTGTGGCCGCCGGATACGGTCAGGCAGAGGAAGGGAGGATCGAGATCAGGGTGCTCCAGGTGGTTGGCGTATATGTGGCCTTCGATGTGCTGCAGGCCGATCAGCGGCAGGTCGCGGGCGAAGGCTATCGACTTAGCCGCCGACACGCCCACGGCCACGCAGCCGACCAGCCCCATGTGGCTAGTCACCGCCACGGCGTCGATGTCGCCGAGCGATAGGCTCGCCTCGTGCAGCGCCGTCTCGATTGTCGGCACGATGAGCTCGATGTGTCGCCGCGCCGCCACCTCAGGGACGATGCCGCCATAGGCCTGGTGCAGGTCGGCCTGGGAGGCGATGACGTTGGCCAGCACCTCCTTGCCGTCGGCCACGATGCCGGCGGCCGTCTCGTCGCAGGAGGTCTCGATGCCGAGGACTATCATGAGGCTATCATCGGGCGCGCGGCGCTACTATAATCGGTCGAGAGCGGTCTCGTGACACCGATGTTACCGCCTGCTGAATCGGCTCGCTAGAGCCGGGGCGGCCGGCGGGCGCGCAGGCAGGAGGTCGGGATATGCCGATGGGACGGACGCTAAGGACGGCGGCGCTGGGAGCGCTAGTAGTGGCGGGGGCCGCGTCTGCCGGTGTGTATTACCTGCTGCGACGCCCGGTGCCCAGGTCGAAGGGCAGCGCCCGGCTGGCCGGGCTGCGCAACGAGGCCGAGATCATCCGCGACCGCTGGGGGGTGCCCCACGTCTACGCCAGTAACCTCCACGACCTGTTTTTCGCCGTCGGCTTCGCCCAGGCGCAGGACCGGCTATGGCAGATGGAGTTCCATCGCCGCGCCGCCTCCGGCACGCTGTCCGAGGTTCTGGGCGAACCGGCCCTGGACATCGACCGCCTTATCCGGCGCGTCGGCTTCCGTCGCGTCTCCGAGGCCGAGTGGTCGGACGCCGAGCCCACGGAGCGGGCGGTGCTGGAGGCGTTCAGCGCCGGCGTCAACGCCTACATCGAGCGCAGCCGCATGCCGGTCGAGTTCGGCCTGCTGCGCTACCGGCCCCAGCCCTGGCACCCCGTTGACACGCTGACCTTCGCCCGGCTCATCTCCTGGAGCCTCTCCGGCAACTGGGACAAGGAGATCGTGCGCTCCTGGACGCTGGAGCGGTTCGGGCGCGAGGTCACGGAGGAGCTGGAGACGAACTACCCCACCGGCGCTCCGCTCGTCGTGCCGCCCGGCGCCGAAGCCAGGGGCCCCGGCCCCTCGCTCGACGAGGACTTCGCCGCCGCCGCCGAGCTGCTCGGCGCCCTGGCCGGGACGGGGGCCAGCAACAACTGGGCCGTCAACGGCGAGAAGTCGACCACCGGCAAGCCGCTCCTGGCCAACGACCCCCACCTGCCGCTCTCCCTGCCCAGCCTCTTCTGGGAGGTCCACATCGACTCGCCGGAGCTGAAGTGCGCCGGCGCCTGCCTCCCCGGCACCCCCAGCATCGTCATCGGCCACAACGACCGCATCGCCTGGGGCGTCACCGCCTCCATGGTCGACGGCGATGATCTGTTCGTCGAGAAGCTGAACCCCGACAACCCCTCGCAGTACGAGGACAGGGGAAGCTGGCGGGACGGCGAGGTCGTCCGCGAGGAGATTACGGTGAAGGGCCGCAAGGAGCCCGTTATCGAGGAGGTGCTCGTCACCCGCCACGGCCCGGTCATCAGCCCCGCCATCAAGGGCGAGGAGCGGACGCTTGCGATGAGCAGCGTGGTGCTGGAGCGCGGGCACGCCGTGCAGGGGTTGACGATGCTCATGGGGGCCCGCAACTGGGACGAGTTCCGCGACGCGTTGCGGCTGTGGAACGCGCCCGGCCAGAATTTCGCCTACGCCGACGTGGACGGCAACATCGGTTACCAGCTGGCCGGCCTGACCCCCCTGCGCGCCAAAGGACACGGCCTCGTCCCCGTACCCGGATGGAGCGGCGAGTACGACTGGACGGGCTGGATCCCCTTCGACGAGCTGCCGTCTACCCTCAACCCCGACACGAACTGGGTCGCCAGCGCCAACAACAAGATCGTCGACGACGACTACCCTTACTTCCTGACGACGGACTGGGCTGACAGCCACCGAAAGAACCGCATCATCGAGATGCTGGGGGAGAAGGAGAAGCTCTCGGTGCAGGACCTCCAGCGCATGCAGGGCGACCAGCTATCGCTACCGGCACGGGAGCTCGTACCCGGGATGCTGGCGCTTCGCGCCCCCGACGAGTGGTCGCAGCGGGCGCTGACCTTCCTGCGCGCCTGGGATCACGTCGTCGCCGCCGACAGCGTCGGCGCCTGCGTCTTCGAGGTGGTCTACGCCCACCTGGTGCGCAAAGCGCTGCAGGAGAAGCTCGGCTCCTGGTCCGACTTCTACACGGGGCGCGGCATCCACGCCCTCCGCGCCAACGGCGGCTTCTACGCCCAGGCCGCGTCCTGGCTCGTCGCCAAGATGCGCGACCGAAAGGACTGGTTCGCGGGCAAGACCTGGGAGCAAGCCATGCAGGAGGCGCTGGAGTCGGCCGTCGCCGAGCTGCGAGGGCTGCTCGGCGACGACGTCTCGCACTGGCAGTGGGGCCGCCTGCACAAGCAGGCCTTCCGTCACGCCATGGGCGACGTGCGAGCCCTGTCGCGGCTGGTCAACCGCGGGCCGGTGCCGGTCGGCGGCGACTCCAACACCGTCTGGCAGGCCTCGTACCTCCCCTACCACGGCTACGAGCTCCGGGCCTGGACCGCCTGCTACCGCCAGATCATCGACCTCGGTGACTTCGACAACAGCGTGTCGGTCATCCCCGGCGGCGAGTCCGGTCACCAGGGCAGCCGCCACTACGGCGACATGATCGGCATGTGGTCCCGCGTCGAGTATCACCCGATGCTCTGGGAGCGGGAGTCGGTCGAAGAGCACGCCAGGGGCCGCCTGGTCCTCGAGCCGGCCGGCGGCAACGGCGACGGCGCCGGCGCCCGTGCCTGAGCCGGAGCACGTCGACAGACTTCCCACCGGAGTGGCCGATCCTGTCCTCGTCGTCGAGTACGACCCGGCCTGGCCCGCCGCCTACCGGCGGGAGAGCGAGGCCATCGCGGCGGCGTTGGGCGAGCTGCTCGTCGGCATCGAGCACATGGGCAGCACCGCCGTCCCCGGCCTCGGCGCCAAGCCGATCATCGACATAATGGCCGGCGTCCCCAGCTTCCAGGAGGGGCACCGCTGCGTCGAGCCCATGCAGGGCCTCGGCTACGAGTACAAGGGCGAGTTCGGCATCCCCGGCCGCCACTACTTCCGAAAAATCCAGCGCGACGTCCGCACCCACCAGGTGCACATGGTCGAGGCCGGCGGCGAGTTCTGGCAGCGCCACCTCCTCTTCCGCGACTACCTGCGCTCCCACTCCGACGAGGCCCGCCGCTACTACGAGCTGAAGCTCCGCTTCTCCAAGGAGTACCGCCACGACCGCGAAGGTTACACGGACGCGAAGACGGCGTTCATCGAGGCGGCGATCGCGAAGGCGCGAGGAAGCGCCTGACACGGTGGGACAGGCTTCAGCCTGTCGCGAGGTCAGCCTGAAAGCCGACCCACCGGCGGAGCAGATGTGAGTAAGAAGACCGTCCGCGACGTGGACATCGAAGGCAAGCGCGTGCTCGTTCGCGTCGATTACAACGTCCCGCTGGCGCCGGACAGCGGCGCTATCCTCGACGACACGCGGCTCCGCGCCACGTTGCCGACCATCGCCTACCTGCGCGAGCGCGGCGCGAAGGTCATCCTCTGCTCCCACCTCGGCCGCCCGAAGGGACAGCGCAACCCCTCCCTGAGCCTGTCGCCCGTCGCCGGGCGGCTGTCCGAGCTGCTGGGCGCGCCGGTGAAGACCACGGACTGCTGCCTCGGCGCTGAGGTGCAGCTGGCCGCCCACTCCCTCGAATCGGGCGAGGTGCTCCTCCTGGAGAACCTGCGCTTCCACCCCGAGGAAGAGGCCAACGACCCCGAGTACGCTAAGGCGCTGGCCAGCCTGGCCGAGGTCTACGTCAACGACGCCTTCGGGGCCGCCCACCGCGCCCACGCCAGCACCGAGGGCGTCGCCCGCTACCTTCCCGCTGTCGCCGGCCTCCTGATGGAGAAAGAGCTGGAGTTCCTGGGCAAGGCCGTCGCCAACCCCGAGCGCCCCTACGCCGCGATCATCGGCGGCGCCAAGGTCAGCACCAAGATGGCCGTCCTGGAGGCGATGCTCGACCGCGTCGACAGGCTGCTCATCGGCGGCGGCATGGCCAACACCTTCCTCAAAGCCGAGGGGTTCGACGTTGCCGAATCGCTCGTCGAGGAAGATTTCCTGGACCAGGCGCGGCGGGTCATGGAGGCGGCGAAGGAGAAGGGCGTGCAGCTCCTGCTGCCCAGCGACGTCATCGTCGCCGATAGCTTCGCGGCGGACGCGAAGGCGAAGCGCGTCTCGATCAAGGACGTGCCCGCCGGCTGGCGGATAATGGACATCGGCGAGACGACGCTGGACGTGTTCGCGAGGGTGTTGCAGGGCTGCCGGACGGTGGTCTGGAACGGCCCCATGGGCGTTATCGAGTTCGGGGCCTTCGCGCACGGCTCGCACCGGCTGGCGGCGGCGATCGCCGGCCTCAAGGACGCGACGACGATCCTGGGCGGCGGCGAGACGGCGGCCGTCGTGGCCCAGCTGGGGTTGACCGGCCGCTTCTCGCATGTCAGTACCGGCGGCGGCGCCTCGATGGAGTTCCTCGAAGGTCGCAAGCTGCCCGGCGTCGCCGCCCTGGCCGATGCCTGACCTCCGGTGGGTGGCGCCGCTGCCCCTCTTCCTCACTCTCGCCGCCTGCCGCAGCGGCGGCGGCGATGTCACGCCGACGCCGACGGCGGTCGCGCCCACCCCCACGGCGCAGCCCTCCCCCGTGGCGACGGCGACGCCCCTGCCGCCGCCCGCTGAGGGGGGATACGAGCTGGAGCCGGCGCTGCCCGCCGCCACATTCCCCCTCATGCTCGGCTTCTCGCTCGTCCCCGGCTCGCCCGGCGAGGGCGTCGTCCTCACCCAGGACGGCTTCGTCTACCGCGTGCCCCTGGACGGTGACGGCCCCGCCGACCTGTTCGCGGACGTCTCCGGCCTCCTGATCGATGACCCGCAGACGGAGGAGGGGCTGCTCGGCCTCGCCTTCTCCCCCGATTTCCAGTCCGACGGGCTGGTCTACCTCCACTACACGGCCGGCGGCCCTCGCCGCAACGTCCTCGCCCGATTCCCCGTCGTCGATGGCTCGATCGACGTTGGTGCCGAGCGGGTGCTGCTGGAAGTCGAGCAGCCGTTCCCGAACCATAACGGCGGCCAGATCGCCTTCGGCCCGGACGGCTACCTCTACCTTTCGCTGGGCGACGGTGGCTCCAGCGGCGACCCGAACGGCAACGGCCAGGACCTCTCGACCCTCCTCGGCTCGATCCTCCGCCTCGACGTCTCCGGCGATCAGGCCGTCGCCCCCGGCGACAACCCGTTCGTCGACGATCCCGAAGCTCGCCCCGAGATCTACGCCTACGGCCTGCGCAACCCCTGGCGCTTCAGCTTCGACCGCGAGAGCGGCGACCTCTGGGCCGGCGACGTGGGCCAGGGCCAGTGGGAGGAGGTGGACCGCATCGTCGCCGGCGGGAACTACGGCTGGAACGTCGTCGAGGGGCTGGAGTGCTTCGCCGTCGACCCCTGCGACGATCCCGGCCTGACGCCGCCGCGCGCCGTATACGATCACGAGCAGGGTTGCTCCGTCACCGGCGGCTACGTCTACCGCGGTCAGTCGATGCCGGAGCTGGACGGCTACTACGTTTACGCCGACTACTGCTCCGGCCTGATATGGGCCGTTAACACCGCCGGCGACAGCCCCGCCGTCCTCCTCGCCGATACCGGCCGGGCGATCTCTTCGTTCGGGGAGCTTCCCGACGGCGAGCTGCTGGTCATCACGTTCGATAGCGCCGTCTTTCGCCTCGTTCGCAGCGGGTAGAGCGCCTCACGCCCCTGAAACGTATGCTAGGCGTAGGCCGTCCCTTTAGCGCACGGACATGACGATCCCGCAGCGCCTCGACGCATGGCTCCGGCAGGCCCGCTCGGCCTGGCAGAGCTTCTGGGCGCGGCCCTGGCGGGTGAAGGCGCCCGTATTCGCCGGCGGGGCCGCGCTTCTGGCCATGGCCGTCACGCTCACCGCCCTCGCCGCGACCAGCGGAGGCGGAGGTGGCGACGGCGGCGATGGTGAGAGCGCCGGCCGTCCTCCCGGCGACTCCACCGCCGGCGAGCTCCGCGACGCCACGCCGACACCGACCGTGTTGCTCACGCCGACGCCCACCCCCGCCGGCCCGACACCCACGCCTACCCCCGTGCCCGGCGCCGGTTCCGGATCGGGCTCTTCCTCGGGCGGCGGGTCCAGCTCCGGCTCTGGTTCCGGCGGCGGCACCGGATCGGGATCGGGCTCGAGCGGCGGCGGATCGTCCGGCGGCGGTCAGCCCACCGCGGCGCCGACGCAGCCGCCTCCGCCTCCGCCCTCCAGCCCCACACCCGGCGGCTACGCGCTCACGCAGGTAATCCCCGCCGCCAGCTACTCGGGCATGCTGGGCTTCCACGTCATCCCCGGCAGCGGCGCCGGCGCCGTCCTGACCCAGGGAGGCGTCATCTACCGCGTGCCCCTGGGCGGCAGCGCTCCCAGCGTGTTCGGCAACGTCTCCTCACTCCTCATCGATAACCCCGGTCCGGAGGAAGGGCTGCTGGGCCTCGCCTTCTCCCCCAGCTACGCCTCGGACGCGCGGGTCTACCTGTACTACACCGCGGACAGCGGCTGTCCGTCGGGGCACGCCTGGTGCAGTCACGTGTCCCGCTTCACCGTTATCAATGGCACTGTTTCGCTCGGTAGCGCACAGGTGCTGCTGAACGTGGGGCAAGACCCGAACCACAACCATAATGGCGGCGCCCTGGCCTTCGGGCCGGACGGCCGGCTCTACATAACGCTGGGCGACGGCGGCGGCAGCGGCGACCCCCAGGAGACCGGCCAGGACAATACCGACCTCCTCGGCTCGATCCTTCGCATGAACGTCTCGAACGCCACGACTGACGTCTTCGCCTACGGCTTCCGCAACCCCTGGCGCGCCACCTTCGACCGCGCCACCGGCAAGCTCTGGGCCGGCGACGTGGGCCAGGGCGCCTGGGAGGAGGTCGACCAGGTGGTGGCGGGCGGCAACTACGGCTGGGACTGCTACGAGGGGAACGCCGTGTTCAGCGACCCTAGCCCCGGCTTCCCCTGCCCATCGGCGAGCACGCTGAAGTTCCCCCGCGCCGTCTACTCCCACAGCGAGGGCTGCTCCATCACCGGCGGCTACGTCTACCGCGGGCCGTCCATGCCGGAGCTGCAGGGCTATTACGTCTACGGCGACTTCTGCTCCGGCCGCATCTGGGGCGTCGCCGCCAGCGGCAGCAGCGCTCCCATCCTCCTGGCCAACACCGGCAAAGCGATATCCTCGTTCGGGGAGCTGGCCAACGGCGATATCGTCGTCGTCACCTTCAACAACGCGATTTACAAGCTCGTGCGGAGCTAACGGCTAACTGGCCAGCGGCCCCCGAAATCGCCGATAATCGAGGCGTGGACCTCGAGCTCGCCCGCCGCCTCTCTCTCTCTGACGGCGACAGCAAGATACTGCTGTTCGTCATGGACGGCCTCGGCGGCCTGCCCCATCCCGAGACCGGCCTCACCGAGCTCCAGACCGCGCGCACGCCCAACCTGGACGCCCTTGCCAAGGAGAGCGCCTGCGGCTTCACGATGCCGGTCGCGCCGGGCGTGACGCCGGGCAGCGGTCCCGGCCACCTGGCCCTCTTCGGCTACGACCCGCTGCGGTTCGACATCGGCCGTGGCGCGCTGGAGGCCGTCGGCATCGACTTCGACCTCGGCCCCGACGACGTCGCCGCCCGCGGCAACTTCTGCACCATCGACGGCCAGGGCCGCATCAGCGACCGTCGCGCCGGCAGAATCAGCAGCGAGACCTGCATCGAGCTGTGCGAGGCGCTCCACGCAATCGATCTGCCCGGCGTCGAGCTGTTCGTCGAGCCCGTGCGCGAGCACCGCTTCGTGCTCGTCCTCAGGGGCGGCGGCCTCTCCGACGCCGTCGCCGACACCGACCCCCAGCGCGAGGGCGTCGCGCCGCTCGTACCAGTCGCCGCCGCCCCGGAGGGCGAGGCCACCGCCGGCCTGGTCGCCCGCTTCGTCGATGAGGCGCGGCGCCTGCTCGCCGATAAGCACCCCGCCAACATGCTGACGTTGCGCGGCTTCGCCCGCCGCCCGGACTGGCCCTCGATGACGGACGTCTTCAAGCTGCGCCCCGCCGCCGTCGCCCACTACCCGATGTACCGCGGCCTGGCCAGGCTCGTCGGCATGGAGGCGCTGCCCACCGGCCCCGGCCTCGACGACTCCATCGCCACCGCCCGCGAGAGCTGGGGCCGCTTCGACTACTTCTTCCTGCACTACAAGCACACCGACACCGCCGGCGAGGACGGCGACTTCGACCGCAAGGTCGAGAAGCTGGAGGAGGTCGACGCGGCGCTGCCGTCGCTCCTCGACCTGAAGCCCGACGTGCTGATGGTGGCCGGCGATCACTCCACGCCGGCGGTGATGGCCGCTCACTCCTGGCACCCCGTGCCCTTCCTGCTGCGCGCACCGCATACCCGCCCCGACCGTTGCGGCGCCTTCAACGAGGCCGATCTGCAGGACGGCTCGCTGGGGACCTTCCCAGCGGTGGAGGCGCTGCCCCTCGCTCTGGCCCACGCCGGCCGCCTCACGAAATACGGGGCGTAGGAATGGCCACAGATGAACACAGATAGGCACAGAGTATGGTCTTCCCGGCCCCGGGTGGGCCCGCAGATGGGCGCAGATGAGCGCTGATGGACTGGATCCGCTCGTGCTGAGCCTGCCTGCCCTGAGCCCGTCGAATGGGTCGAAGCATGAGCGGCTCTCGCCCTCGACCCCATCGGCTGTGTTCAGGACAAGCAGGGAAGAAGGAATGACGTGCGCACGCCGGTAGCCGCGGCCAACTGGAAGTGCCACACCCGCCTGGCCAGCGCCCTCGCCCTGGCGAAGGGGTTGCGCGAGGCTATCGACAGCCTGGACGGCGTCGAGAAGGTCCTCTGCCCGCCGTTCGTCTACCTCGCCGCCGTCGCCGAGGCGCTGCGCGGGTCGACGCTGGCCGTCGGCGCGCAGGACGTCCACTGGCAGGACGATGTCGCCGCCACCGGCGAAGTCGGCCCGGCCATGGTCGCGGAGCTCGCGACCTACGTCATCATCGGCCACTCCGAGCGCCGCCACGACTTCGGCGAGACCGACGAGATGGTGGCGCGCAAGGTGAAGGCGGCGCTGGCCGCCGGCTTGCGCCCCATCATGTGCGTCGGCGAGACGCTGGATGAGCGGGAGGCCGGCCGCACGGAGGATGTCCTCGTCGGCCAGACGCTCGCCGGACTCGAAGGCGCGGACGTCCCCGATGGCTTCGTCATCGCCTACGAGCCGGTCTGGGCGATCGGCACCGGCCGCGCCGCCACGCCGGACATCGCCGAGGAGGCGGTCGACATAATCCGCCAGCAGGTCGCCGGCCTCGTCGACGTGCACAAGGCTGAGACCGTTCGCGTCCTCTACGGCGGCAGCGTCAAGCCCGACAACGTCGCCGAGTTCGCCTCCCGCCCGGGCATCGACGGCGCGCTGGTCGGCGGCGCCAGCCTGGACGTCGAGGCGTTCACCGGCATCACGAAAGCCATCGCGGAGTCGGCTCATGGATCGTGAGCAGGGCGTTGGGGCTGTACCCCACCCTGAAGGGTGGGGCATGTGAACCCGGCCCTAATGCCGCAGCCTTCAGGGTGGGGTCCGGTCATTTCTCATCGCGGACTCTGCTCATGGTTCGACGGCCTCACGATGAGTAGACCGAACTCCCCGCTCGCCCTGAGCTTGTCGAAGGGCTTCGTATGAATCCCCCCACCCTCATCGCCGTCGTCGGGCCCACAGCGACCGGCAAGACCGCCCTCGCCGTCGAGCTGGCCGCCCGCCTCGACGGCGAGATCGTCGGCGCCGACTCACGGCAGGTGTACCGCCACATGGACATCGGCACCGCCAAGCCGACGCCGGAGGATCGGGCCGCCGCGCCGCACCACCTGGTCGACGTCGTCGCTCCCGACGAGCCGTTCAGCCTCGGCAGCTGGTTGGAGTTGGCCCAGCAGGCGCTGGACGACATCTGGTCGCGCGGGAAGCAGCCGCTGCTTGTCGGGGGGACAGGGCAGTACGTGTGGGCGCTGCTGGAGGGCTGGCGCGTGCCGAAGGTGCCGCCGCAGCCGGAGCTGCGCGAGCGGCTGGAGGCCCGCGACGGTCCCTCGCTGTTCGAGGAGGTCCGCCGCGTCGACCCGCCGGCGGCGGCCCGCATCGGCCCCGCCAACCGGCGTCGCCTCATCCGCGCCCTGGAGGTGTACGAGGTCACCGGCCGCCCCATCTCCTACTGGCAGACCAAGGAGCCGCCGGACTTCGAATCGCGGGTCATCGGCCTGCGCCTCCCCCGCGACGAGCTCTACCGGCGCATCGACGAGCGCGTGGACGCGATGATCGATGCCGGCCTTGTCGACGAGGCGCGACGCCTGCTGGCGATGGGCTACTCCCGCGGTTTGCCGTCGATGTCCGGCATCGGCTACAAGGAGGCCTGCGCGCACCTGGCCGGCGACCCTTCGACAGGCTCAGGGCAGGGCCTGACGCTGGACGAGGCCGCCGCCCGCATCAAGACCGAGACGCACCGCCTGTCCCGGCGACAGCACGCCTGGTTCAAGCCGGGCGACGGGCGCATCCGCTGGGTCGAAGCAGGCGAAGGCGTTTTGGAGGCGTCGGAGCGGCTGGCTCACCAGTGGCTGGGCTTGCCGGGGGCTCTCACGCATGGACGCTGAGACAGAGCTCTACGCGAGCGAGCTGCAACGGGTATTGGACCGGCTCTGTCGCTGTCTGGATGGTTTGGGCGAGGAGGAACTGAACTGGAGGCCGCCTTCTCCTGACACCAACAGCCTATTAACGATCGCCACGCATGTCCTGGGGAATGCGGAAGCGTGGGTGCTCGGCATAATTTGTGGCCAACCGGTGCAGCGCGATCGTGACGCCGAGTTTCGGGCCAGCGGCGCAGACCCCCTGGCTTTAACAGACCGCGCCCGCCGTCTGTCTGGGGAATTCGCCAGAGCGCTGGGGGGCCTTCCGCCGTCCTCGTTGGATGAGACGCGCCGGCCAGCCCCTCCCCTACTTGGGATCGGCCCCGCCGATGAGCTGACCGTGCGCGAGGCGCTTATGAAGGTCCTGGTGCATGCGTTGATGCACGTAGGGCAGATGCAAATCACTCGTGATCTTGCCTTGACTGCAGCGCAACAGAGACGGCCACGCTAGGGCGAGCGAAGATGAAATTCGTCAAGATGCAGGGCACCGGCAACGACTTCCTGTTCGTCGAGCCCGTGGGCGGCGAGCGAGACTGGGGCTCGCTGGCCAGGGCGATGTGCGACCGCTACTTCGGGGCCGGGGCGGACGGCCTGATGCTCGTTCTGCCTTCGAAGGCCGCCGACGTTCGTATGCGGCTGTTCAACGCCGACGGCTCGGAGGCGGAGGTCAGCGGCAACGGCGTCCGCTGCCTGGTGAAGTACGTCATCGAGCGCGGGCTGGCCCTCCCGAAAGACGGCCGCATCGTCGTCGAGGCGACCTCCGGCCCGCTCGTCGCCGAGGTCACGGGCGATCGTCGCGTCGAGAGCGTGAGGCTGTCCATGGGCGCACCCCGCTTCGAGCCGAAGGACGTCCCGGTCGAGACCGACGCGCCGTCGCCGGTGGTCGACATGCCGTTGCAGGCCGCCGGCCGCTCGCTGGCCGTGACCTGCCTCTCGATGGGCAACCCCCACGCCGTGCTGTTCGTCGACGGACCTGTCGAGGAGTACCCACTGCAGGACGTCGGTCCGGCAGTCGAAAGCCACCCGGCGTTTCCGGCGCGGGTGAATTTCGGCGTGGCGCGGGTGGTCTCGCCCGGGCGGATGGACGTGCGGGTGTGGGAGCGGGGAGTGGGGGAGACGCTGGCCTGCGGCAGCGGTTGCTGCGCGGCAATGGTGGCGGCCCACCTCCACGGTAGGGTGGGGGACAAAGTTGACATAAAACAACCCGGCGGATCGCTCGTGGTGGAGTGGGACGGGACGGGAGACGTGTACCTCTCAGGCCCTGCCGAGTTCGTGTACGAGGGGGAGTGGCCGGACTAGTGGCGGAGTTGTAGGATAGGGCCTCTATGGAGGTACGCGATATGCCGCTATACATGGACCGTCATGAGTTCGAAGGGGCGAAGCCGGAGGACGTGGCGGCGGCGCACCTGCGAGACCTGGACGTGCAGGGCAAGTACGGTGTCAAGTACCTGACCTACTGGCTGGACTACAAGGCGGGAAACGGATTCTGCCTGGTGGAATCGCCGAGCAAGGAAGCGGCCGAGACCGTGCATCGCGAAGCGCACGGATTTGTCGGCAGTGAGATCATCGAGGTCGAGTGGGGCGCGGTCGAGAGCTTCCTGGGGAACATCGGCGATACCTCGGCGGCCCAGCGGCCGGCGGAGCCGGTCACCGAGAGCGCCTTCCGCACGGTGCTGTTCTCAGACATGGTAGGCTCCACGGAGTACACTCAGCGGTTTGGGGACGACAAGCACCTCGAGATCCTGCGCCGGCACGACTCCATCATCCGCGAGTCGCTCGCCTCGGCCGGCGGCCGCGAGGTCAAGCACACCGGCGACGGCATCATGGCCTCGTTCGCCTCGGTCGCCCGCGCCATCGAGTCGGCCATCGACATCCAGCGCGGCTTCGCCGCCCACAACGAAGAGCGACCGGACGAGGCGATGCGCGTGCGGCTCGGTCTCAGCGCCGGCGAGCCCGTCGCTGAGAGCGACGACTTGTTCGGCGCCGCCGTCCAGCTGGCCAGCCGCATCTGTGGCGCCGCCGAGGGCGGGCAGATCCTCGTCCCCAACGTGGTCCGCGAGTTGTCCATCGGCAAAGGGTTCGTCTTCGACGACCGCGGCGAGGCGCGGTTGCGCGGCTTCCCCGAGCCCGTGCGCCTGTACGAGGTTGTGTGGCAGGCCTAGCGATGACAGACCCCCAGATCCAGTACGCAACGACCAGCGATGGCGTGAGCATCGCCTTCTTCACTGAGGGGGAGGGCATGCCATGCGTCGTCGTGCCGGGGATGCCGTTGAGCAATGTGCAGCGGCAGCGGCAGCTAAGGCCGGCGGGGGAGACTTTCGAGTTCCTTGCCTCCAGGTACCGGCTTGTTGCCTTCGATCGCCGAGGCTTCGGGCTCTCCCAGCGCGACGTGGGTGACTTCGCTCTGGACAAGCTGGCTCTTGACGTCGAAGCGGTAGTGGACCACCTCGGCCTCGAGAAGTTCGCCCTGTTCGCGGCCGTGGTTGCCGGGCCGCCGGGCATCGCCTACGCCGCCCACAACCCGGACCGGGTGTCCCACCTTATACTGGCGAACACATTCGCCAGCGGCGCCGCTTTCTGGCGGTCGCCTCGCACCCAGGCCTTCCGCGCCCTGAGGGAGGCGGACTGGGACACGTACGCGGAGGCCATCGGGCGGTTCGCCTTCGACGACCCCAGGGAGGGAGCAGCCTTCGTCCGGGAGTCCGGCACGCCGGAAACGGCGCGGATGTTCATGGACGCGACTGAAGGGTTCGACGTCTCGCCGCTGCTGTCCGAGCTCAGGTGCCCAACTCTTGTGGTCTACTCTCCCGGCGGCACGGCCGTCGGCGTCACGGGCCTGGTGGGCATTGATCCGGGCGCGGAGGAGATCAGGCGGCTGGCCGCTGGCATAGCGGGCGCCCGCCTTGTCGTCGTCAACGACGCTCCTGCGATGTACGAGGCCATCGAGAAGTTCCTCGAAGGCGAGCCGGCGCGACCGGCAGATCGGCCCGCGGCCACCGGCACCGGCACGGCGAGAACGGCCGTCCACACCATCCTGTTCACGGACGTCGAAGGGTCGACCGCCCTCACCCAGCGCCTCGGCGACGCCGCCGCCCGCGACGTCCTGCGGGAGCACGAGCGGGTTGTGCGCGATTGCCTGAGCGCGCACGCCGGCTCGGAGGTCAAGACGATGGGCGACGGATTCATGGCCTCGTTCCCGTCGGCGGCGGGGGCTCTGGACTGCGCCATCGCCATCCAGCGTGGGCTTGCGCAGGAGGATTCGCACGTAGGGGCGGCCCTTGCCCCGCCCCAGGGCGCAGCGAGCGGCGCCCCTACGGTCGAATCGCTGCGCGTGCGCATCGGCCTGAACTCCGGCGAGCCGATAGCCGAGGAAGGCGACCTGTTCGGGACGGCGGTCATCGCCGCCGCGCGGATCGCCGCCCAGGCCAGCGGTGGCGAGGTGCTCGTCTCCAACGTCGTGCGCGAGCTGGTCGCCGGCAAGGGGTTCCTGTTCGCCGACCGCGGCGACGCCGTCCTCCGTGGCTTCGAGGACCCCGTACGCCTGTACGAGTTGCGCTGGCGGGAGGAATGATGCCCGTCATTCTGAGCGAAGCGAAGAATCTTGGTGAATCGAATTCGAGTCGCGTCTGGCTCCTCGGAATGACAAGAGAGCGCTACGAGCAGCGCTGGCGGTGCTTCGACTCGCCCTCGGCTGGCGCCTCGGGCGGCTCAAGATGAGCGGGGAGACGTTATGAACTTCGCCCGCCGCATCGAGCAGCTGCCGCCGTACCTGTTCGCCGAAATCTCGCGCAAGATAGCCCAGAAGCGAGAGCAGGGCGTCGACGTCATCTCTTTCGGCGTCGGCGATCCCGACCTGCCCACGCCGGACCATATCATCGAGTCGCTGCGGGAGGCCTCGCTGGACCCGGCCAACCACCGCTACCCGGAGACCGAGGGGCTGCCGGAGCTGCGCGAGGCGATCGCCGCCTGGTACGAGCGCCGCTTCGGCGTGACCCTGGACCCGAAGCGGGAGGTGTTGCCCCTCATCGGCTCGAAGGAGGGGATCGGCCACATTGCGCTGTGCTTCATCGACCCCGGCGATGTCGCCCTGGTCCCCGACCCGGGCTACCCGGTCTACTCCATCGGCACGATGTTCGCCGGCGGCGAGGCCTACTACCTTCCGCTGACCGAGGAGAACGGCTTCCTGCCCGACTTCGACGCCGTGCCGGCCCGGGTCCTGCGCAAGGCCAGGCTTCTCTGGCTGAACTACCCCAACAACCCCACCGGCGCCGTCGCCGACCTCGAGTTCTTCGAGCGCGCTGTCGCCTTCGCCAGACAGCACGGCCTCGCCGTCCTCCACGACGGGCCGTACTCTGAGGTCGCCTTCGACGGCTACCGGCCGCCCAGCTTCCTCGAAGCGAAGGGCGCCAAGGACGTCGGCATCGAGTTCCACTCGCTATCGAAGTCGTACAACATGACCGGCTGGCGCATCGGCATGGCCGTGGGCAACGCTGATATCATCGACGCCCTGATGCGGGTCAAGTCGAACCTGGACTCCGGCATCCCCCAGGCCGTCCAGCGCATGGCGATAACGGCGCTGGAGGGCCCGCAGGGCACGATCGAGCAGCACAACATCGTGTACCAGCAGCGCCGCGACCGCCTGGTGGCGGCGCTACAGGGCCTCGGCCTTCGGGTCACGCCCCCGAAGGCCAGCCTCTACGTCTGGGCCCGCATCCCTGACGGCACGACCTGCACGGAGTACGCCACCCGCCTCCTGGACGAGGCCGGCGTCGTCGTCACGCCCGGCGTGGGCTACGGCCCCAGCGGCGAGGGCTACGTCCGCCTCTCCCTCACCATCCCCGACGACCGGCTGGAGGAGGGCGTTCGCCGCCTGGAGGCGATGCGGGCGTAGCTTGACAGGCGCCCGCGGCGGGCGTATAAGGGTGGCGTCGAAGGGGGCATCCGGACATGATCGAGATCGCGCGCCGCTGGCTCGCCGCCGCCTGGGTCGTCGTGGCGGCGGTGGCCCTCGTCGTCCTGCTGCTTGCCCGGCCGGGGGATGATGCGGGTCTCGCGTTGCCAGAGGTCGAGCGTATCGCTGTCGGTGACGGTTTCATCGAGTACAATCTGTGTAACGTGAGCGTCACCCTCTCGCCGCAGCACGAGGGGCTGCAAGTCCTCGCGGGCGAGGCGTCCCACGCCTACTTCGATGAACCGTTTCTGACGATGGGCGTCATCGTCGACCCGTCGCTGGAGCGCGACTATCCCCAATGGGGCTCGCGCGAGCTGGCCCTCGGTCTCTCCACCGGTCCCATGGGGTTGAGCCGCGCCGTCCTCTCCGGCGTCCTCATCGATGCGGAAGTGGGAACCGTTATCGACGAGGTCTACTACACGCCTGAGGAAAAGGTGGTTCTGGAAAGCATCCTCAACACGCTGCGGGTCAGGCCGGATGAAGACCCCGCCCCCTGCTGAGCGCTCCGCGCTATACTGTTTTCCGATGACACGAACCACCCGGAGGGCAACCTAACATAGCGCGCAGGCTGCACCAGACCGCCGACCCCCAGGAGCGGGCGTTCCTCGTCGCCGCGCACCTGCGTGGCCGGCCCGACGGCTGGTCGACCGAGGGCTCGCTCGAGGAGCTGGCCCTCCTCGCCGATACCGCCGGCGCCCGCGTCGTCGGCCGGACGTTGCAGCGCATCGACCGGCCCAACCCCGCCACCTACGTCGGTAAGGGTAAGGTCGACGAGATCGCCACCCAGCGCGGCAGCCTCGGCTACTCCACCGTCATCTTCGACGACGAGCTCTCGCCCTCCCAGCAGCGCACACTGGAGAAGCAGCTCGACGTCAAGGTGCTCGATCGCACGGCGCTGATCCTCGACATCTTCGCCCAGCACGCCCGCACCCGCGAGGGCCGCCTCCAGGTCGAGCTGGCCCAGCACGAGTACATCCTGCCCCGCCTGCGCGGCCAGTGGTCGCACCTGGAGCGGCTGGAAGGCCGCATCGGCACCCGCGGCCCCGGCGAGACCCAGCTGGAGACCGACCGCCGCCTCATCCGCAACCGCATCTCGGCGCTCAAGCGCCAGATCGAGCAGGTGCGCAAGCAGCGGGCGCTGCACCGCCGCCGCCGCGCCCAGCAGGGCGTGCCCGTCGTCTCGCTCGTCGGCTACACGAACGCCGGGAAGAGCACGCTGATGCGAGCGCTGTCCGGCGCCGACGTCCTCGTCCAGGACCGGCTGTTCGCCACGCTCGACCCGGTGACCCGGCGCGTTCGCCTGCCTTCCGGCGGGGTTGCGCTCCTGACCGACACCGTGGGCTTCATCCAGAAGCTGCCTACGCAGCTGGTGGCTGCCTTCCGCGCCACCCTCGAGGAGCTGGAGGAGGCGACGCTGCTGCTGCACGTCGTCGACATAACGCACCCCGACGCGCTGCAGCAGGCGGAGACCGTCGAGGAGACGCTGGAGGGCCTGGGCCTGGCCGAGCGGCCGATGGTCACGGTCCTCAACAAGGCCGACATCCTGACCCGCGACGCCGGCTCGCTGGACGAGGTCCTGGCCCGCGAGGACGTGCGACCGCTGCTGGAGCCCTGGGGCGAGGACGAGCTGGTCATCTCCGCCGCCAGGGGCTGGGGGTTGGACGAGCTGCGCGCCCGCCTCGAGGCCGCGCTGGCGCAGGCCTCCGCCGTCGCCTGAGGGTGGCAGGGGCGGCGCTTGCTCCGCCCCGGGGCGCGGCGAGCAGCGCCCCTACGCCACCCTAAACCTACCCGCCTACGCCAACCCGTTCGCCCTGAGCCGCCCGGAGCTCGCCACCGGCGGGCGGAGGGCGAGCGTGGGAACGGCTGCGGGCACCTAAAGGTACCCGCCTACATACCAAATTGGGCGCGGGCGTCGCGCTTTCGATGTAGGTCGAGGTCCCTTCGGCTTCGCTCAGGGCATGCTTCAGACCCCGACAGGCGCTCCGTCGCCCGGGCGCATCCTCCTGTGATCGCGGCGAGCAGCGCCCCTACGCCGCCCTAAACCTACCCGCCTACACCGACCTCGTTCGCCGCCTCCCGGAGCAACTCCCAAGCCCGCTGCACGTGCTCCCGCCGCGTCCGCTCCTGCATGATCGACATCCGCAGCGTCAGCCGGTCGTTCAGGCGCGTGTGAGTGATATACGCCCGGCCGGAGGCGTTCACGCGGTCCATGATCGACTGGTTGGCCTCGTCGCCGCCGCGGTGGCGGAAGCAGACCAGGCTCAGCGGGACGGGCGCCGCCAGCTCGAATCGCGAATCGGCTTCCACCCAGTCCGCGAACTCTTTCGCCAGCGCGACATGCCGCCGGACCACCTCCTGCAGCCCGCTCACCCCGTACGACCGGATCACCGCCCACAGCTTCAGCGCCCGGAACCGCCGCCCCAGCGCGATCCCCCAGTCGCGGTAGTCGATCACCTCGCCGGACTCCGAGGCCACGTTGCGCAGGTACTCCGGTGTCAGGCTCAGCGCGTTCACGAGCGCTGACCGCTCGGCCACGTACAGCGCGCTGCAGTCCAGGCTGGTCAGCATCCACTTGTGGGGGTTGAACGTGTAGCTGTCGGCCAGCTCCAGGCCGTCGTGGATGTAGCGGTGCTCCGGGCAGAGCGCCGCTGTCCCCGCCATCGCCGCGTCCACGTGGAACCAGGCCCCGTGCTCCCGGCACAGCTCCCCGATCTCCCGCAGCGGGTCCAGCGCCGACGACGAGGTCGTCCCCACCGTGGCGCAGACGAACGCCGGCCGCCGCCCCTCGGCGCGGTCGGCGGCCAGCAGCTCCGCCAGGTGGCCGGGCCGCATCGCGAACGACTCGTCGACGTCGACCCGCCGGTGGTTGGCGCTGCCGATGCCGGCGACCCGCACCGCCTTCTCGACGGATGAGTGCGCCTCCCGCGAGGCGTAGGTCGTCAGGCGGCCGTCCAGCCCTTGCTCGTTGCCGCGACCGCCGGTCGCCCGCTCCCGCGCCGCGATCACGGCGCACAGGGTGGAGGTCGAAGCGGTGTCCTGGATGACGCCCCCGCCGCTCGCCGTCGAGCGGAACCCCTGCGGCAACGCCAGCGCCTCGGCCAGCCAGTCCAGCACCAGCGTCTCCAGCTCAGTGGCCGCCGGGCTGGTCTGCCACAACATCCCCTGCACGTTCAGCCCCGCGATCAGCATCTCCCCCAGGATCGAGGGCAGGGAGGAGTTCGAGGAGAAGTAGGCGAAAAACCCCGGCGATTGCCAGTGGGTGATGCCGGGCATGATCACGTCATCCAGGTCGCGGAGGACGTCCTCGAACGGCTCAGCGTCCTGCGGCGGCGAGGCCGGCAGCCGCGACCGCACCTCCCCCGGCGCGACCCGCGACAGCACGGGCCGCTCGTCCGCCCGCTCGATGTAGTCCGCTATCCAGTCGACGACCTCGCGGCCGTAGCGGCGGAACTCTTCGGGGGTCATGGCCACACCTCCACTGAGCCTCGGAGCGCTCAGTCGCCAACGTAGCACAAAAGAAAGCCGAAAATAACCGCCGCCGCTATATTGACACCTTTCGATATATGCCCTACAATCAGCGCCATGAGCACCGAACTCAACGTGATCCAGGCCCCCGAAGTCTGCTGCGACCCCACCGAGGCCTCGGTGCGGGAGCACGACCACGCCACCGCCATCGACGCCGTCCTGCCCGAGACCGCCGCCGTCTTCAAGGCGCTGTCCGACGAGACCCGCCTCCGTATCGTCCGCACGATGGCTGACTCACGCCATGAGTTGTGCGAGTGCAACATCGTGCCGCTGTTCGGGCTCTCCCAGTCCACGATCTCGTACCACCTGAAGGTCCTGCGCGAGGCGGGCATTGTGGAGTCGGAGAAGCGTGGGCTGTGGGCCTACTACCGGGTGAACCCCCGCGCTCTCATGGGCGTTGTGAAGACGCTGGCTGAACTCGTATAAATCGAACACTATCGATGAACAGCGGATAGCAGAAGGAGGCGACCATGACCACCCAGCGTGACATAAAGGAGACCGTGCGTGAGCGCTACGCCCAGAGCGCCCGTCGCGTGACCGAGAAGGCGTCCGATGCCTCCTGTTGCGGCCCGTCCACGGCCGAGGAGAGCACCATAAGCTCCAACCTCTACACCACCGACGAGCTCCAGGGCCTGCCCCAGGACGCCGTTGTTGCCTCGCTCGGCTGCGGCAACCCCGTGGCTTTGGCCGAGCTTCACGAGGGCGAAACCGTCCTCGACCTCGGGTCGGGCGGCGGCATCGACGTGCTGCTGTCGGCGCGCCGGGTAGGGCCCACCGGCAAAGCCTATGGCCTGGATATGACCGACGAGATGCTGGCCCTGGCGCGCGAGAACCAGCGCAAGGCCGGCGTCACCAACGTGGAGTTCCTCAAGGGCGAGATGGAGGACATGCCGCTGCCGGACGGTTCCGTCGACGTCATCATCAGCAACTGCGTCGTCAACCTCTCGCCGGACAAGGACAAGGTCCTGTCCGAGGCCGCGCGCGTCCTCAAGCCCGGCGGCCGCGTCGCCATCGCCGACATCGTCGTTCGGGGCAAGGTGCCGCAGGCGCTCCGCCGCAGCCTGGAGCTGTGGGCGGGCTGCGTCGCCGGCGCGCTGGAGGAGAGCGAGTACCGCTCGAAGCTGGCGACCGCCGGCTTCACCGGCATAGAGATCGAGTCCCTAAAGGAGTACACCGCGAACGACGCCGAGGGCGCCGGTCTCGGCGCCCTTCTGCAGAAGTACGGCAAGGCCGGCGCCGAGTCGCTGGGCTTCATCAGCGCCATCGTCCGCGCCCGGACGCCGGGCGGCGAGTCCCGCGCCTTCGACGAGCCACTGACCGTCGTCGCCGCCGACCCCCAGGGCGCCGCTTGCTGCGGCCCCGACTGCTGCTAGGAGGTGTTCGCCATGTGTTGCCCCTGTCCCGGCTGCGGCGACTGCTCCTGCGACTAGCCGCCGCTAACGAGACCTAATGAAGGCCAGACTTAAGTCTGGCCTTCAGCCTTGATGACTCCCCAAAGGCCAGGCTATTAGCCTGGCCTTGCCCTGGGTTGCCAGCCCAGGACAGACCTGAAGGTCTGTCCCTACAACGGTTTCTGTCTCTGCGCCGGCATCGTAGGGACAGAGCTTTAGCTCTGTCCTCTATCCGATTGGTATCCACCAGGCGCTGGGTGGCTCGTTGTCTCGCGGCGGCGGTAGAATAGGGGACGTTCGAAGCGTTGCGGAAGAGGCTGGAGGCCGCCCCATGGACTCGACGGAGATCAAACGGCGATTGGAGCGCAGCATCAAGGCGGTCAAGCTGCGGCCTTCGGTAGGGCAGGGCACAGCCGCGACGACGGCGCGCATCCGGCCCGGTGGCATGACCTGCGACATCGAAGACGGGCGCTGGAAGCTCGTCGCCGACGAGGGGCTTGACCTGGGCGGCGAAAGCCTCGGCCCCGACCCCGGCGTGTTCACGCGCGCCGGCCTCGGCAGCTGCCTGGCCATCGGCTACGTCATGTGGGCGGCCGTGCTCGAAGTCCCTATCGACAGCGTCGAGGTGACCGTCGAGACGGACTACGACGCGCAGGGGCTGTTCGGCATCGACGACGACATGCCGCCGGGCTGGAGCGCCGTTCGCTATACGACGAACATCAGCAGCCCCGCGCCCGAGGAACGGGTCCGCGAGCTGGTCGAGCACGCGGACCGGCACAGCTCCGTGCTGGACATAATCCAGCGCGCCCTGCCGGTCAGCGGCGAGCTGCGGATCACCGCCGGGGATCGAGCCTAACCATGGAGCCGAAAGTCCACCGGCGCGTGCAGCGCTACGGCTGGGACCTGGCCGTCCAGGACTACGACCACCACTGGGTCCCCGTCGTCACCAGCTGCTCGGAGAGGGTCATCGCCCTCGCCGGCCTCCAGCCGGGCGAGCGCGTCCTCGACGTCGCCACCGGCACCGGCGTCGCCGCTTTCCTCGCTCTCGAGCCCGTCGGCCCCGAGGGACACGTCACGGCGACGGACATCTCGGGAAAGATGGTGGACGCCGCGCGGGCGGAGGCGGAGCGCCGCGGCGTGACCAACATGACGTTCGAGCGCGTGGACGCCGAAGACCTGTCCTACCCCGACGGCGAGTTCGACGCCGTCCTCTGCGTCCTCGGGCTGATGTACCCGGCCGACCCCGACCGCGCCATCCAGCAGATGCATCGCGTTCTCCGGCCCGGCGGGCGCGCCGCCGCCTGCGTCTGGGGCCGCCGCGATCGTTGCGGCTGGAACGCTGTCTTCCCTATAGTGGACGCCCGCGTCAACTCCGACGTCTGCCCTCTGTTCTTCGCCCTGGGCGGTGAGGGCGCCCTCAAGTTCGCCTTCGAGCGGGCCGGCTTCCAGGACCTGCGCGAGGAGCGCGAGGAGCGCACGCTGGTCTGGCGCAGCGACGAAGAGGCCTGCGGGGCCATCTTCCCCGGCGGCCCGGTCGCCCTTCCGTACTCCAAGTTCTCGCCGGAGGTTCAGGCGGAGGTCCATGCCGAGTACCTGGACAGCCTGGCGCCGTACAGGCGGGAGGACGGGTCGTACCACGTCCCCGGCGAGTTCGTGTACATCGTGGGGACGAAGGCCTAGGGTTGGGTTTCGGCGGGTCAGGCTTCAGCCTGACGTAGACAGCCGCAGCGCCAGCGCCGCCGCCCGCCGGCCCAGCTCGCGCGCCTGGGCGCGATCGTCGTCTGTGACCTCGCCGTGGGCCGTTGCGCCGTAGTACGAGCCCGACAGCCGCATCCGCTCCGACCAGGGCAGGCCGACGACCACCATCCCGTGCGACAGCAGCAGGTGCAGCAGCTGCAGCAGCGTAGCCTCTGTCCCACCGGACCGCGACCAGCCGGCGGTGAACGCCGCGCCCACCTTGCCCGCCAGCTCGCCCGTCTCCCACAGGTCGCCGGAATGGTCCATCCAGTCCTTGAGCTTACCGGTGACGCCGCTCCAGTTGGGCGAGCCCAGGATCAGAGCGTCGCACGTCTTCAGCTCGCCGAACGAGGCGTCGTCCAGCCGGCGGTGGCTCAGCGTCACGCCCTCAACGGAACGCACACCCTCGGCCACGGACTCCGCGAGCTGTTCTGTCAGCCCCCCTCGCGAGTCGAAAAGCAGCAGGACGGTGGTCACTAGGGCAGCAGGTGGTAGAACCGCAGCGCGAAGTGATCGATGTCCAGGATGTTGACGCCGCTGAACCCCGCCTCCGAGGCGTACCGGCGCATCGTGCTCTCGCGCATCACCGTGCCCGTGCCCGCCGAAGGCTGCTCGGCCATGCCGCCGGGCAGGCAAATGACGGTGCTGACGCCGTAGAACAGCCGCTCCAGCTCGTCGCCCGGGGCCGTGAACGTGTCGGCCGTCCTCTCGTCGGCGATGATCGCGCTGCCGCCGGGGGCCAGCAGCCCCTTGATGTTGGCCAGCGTCTCCACCGGCCGCGACAGGTCGTGGATGGCCTCGATCACGACCACCAGGTCGTAGCTCCCGGCCAGCGAACCCTCGGCGATGTCCTGCACGTGGAAACTCGCCCGGTTGTCGACTCCGGACTCCTTCGCGAACCGGCGCGCCCGGTCTATGGACGGCGCGTCGAAGTCGAACCCGTCGACCGAGATCTTGGGGTAGGCGCGGGCCAGGGCTATCGACGCCCAGCCCACGCCGCAGGCGAAGTCGGCCACGCGGGCCGGCGGGTCGGCCTCCAGCCGGGCGTGGACGTCGGGCACGGAAGGGATGTACTCCGTGGCGAACTGGCCCACGAGCCAGGGACGGTTGAAGTCCCCCTGGCTTTCGATCCCGTCGATGCCGTAGTCGCCCCAGGACACCCCGCCGCCCGTGCGGTAGGCCTCCAGCACCTTCGGCAGCGCCTGCACGACCGATACCATCGCCCGCGCCAGCGGCGTCATGGAGAACGGGCTGTCGGGGTCGGTCAGGGCGATGCCGTGGTGCGCGGGCAGGGTGTACGTCCGCTGGTCCTCCGGCTTCGTCGCGTCGTCCACGTCCACGATGCCGGTGACCGCCTGCTGCTCCAGCCATTCCCGCGCGTACCGCTCGTTAATCGAGCATCGCTGCGCCAGCTGTGCCGGCGTGGCTGGCCCGTCCGCGGCCAGCGATCGGTACAGGCCCAGCCTGTCGCCGACGTAGACGTTGATCAGGTCCAGCGCCTCCAGTGTACCGGCGAACAGCCGTCCGGCGAACGCCTCGGCCTTCGCCATGTTCAGTTCTTGCGTAGTCAAGGGCAACCTCCTTGCTGAGAGGGAAGCGGGACGGGCAAGGCCGGTCGCTCGGTCAGTCCCCGAGGAGCGTCGTATATCCGGCCGCGATGACCTCTTCCACGTACTCGGAGCGCCAGCCCGGATTGGGGACGGCGATGCGGTGCTCGCGCAGCCAGCCGTGGATCTTGAGGTACTGCTCCTCGACATAACGGCGCCACTGGTCCTCTTCGTCGAACAGCTCCGGCTCCAGGTCTTCCAGCCGCCGCTCCATATCGTCGGGGTCCACGTCGAGGTCCTCGCGCCAGTAGTCGGCCAGGTAGTCGACGGACTCGTCCAGCGCGCGGCGGCACTCCTCGATCAGGGCCAGCATGAAGCCCTGCTCATTGACGGAGCGGGCGCGCAGGCGGGTCTCCTCGGCGCAGGTAGGGCAGAGCAGGACGAACTTGCGGGCGTCGCAGTTGTCGCGCTTGGAGCAGCCCTCGCACAGGGGGGCCCACTGGGCCGCCTCAGGGGTTCGCAGGTAGCCGACCATCGCCTCGTCGACGAGACTGCCGCAGCGCGGGCAGGAGATCTTGCCGGCCAGGATATCGTTGATCGCCCGTTGCCAGTCGATCTGCATATCTCGTTTGGGGGTGCCGTCCATATCAGGGGCGAGGGGTAACCTCGGTAAGGAACATCATAGCCGTTTCCTCCGGTCTGTCAACCGTGGCCCGCCCCGGCTCAGTGGATAGTGGACAGTGGACAGTGGACAGAGCCTCGAAGGGCATGTTCCCCGTTCCCTGCTACGTGTTCTGGGGCGGGGCGGGGCGGAGGGCAAGCGTAAACGTCGCCGACTGTCCGGGCGCCTCCTCGACGCTGACACTCAGCGAGGTCAGGTTGCCGGCGTCGCGGGCCCGCAACTCCTCGGCCAGCCGGCCGGCGAACCACTCGGCCAGCCGCTCGGCCGTTGAGTTGTCGATCGGCAGCTCGCGGACGTCCGCTTCCGGGATGACATAACGCCTATCACCGAACGTTATCGCGAATTCGCCGCCGGAACGCGTCGTGGCGAGGTGCGGGCTGGCCGTGGGGAGGAGGAAGGCGTGGTCCAGCTCCTCGCACAGCGCCGCCACCATGCGCCGCAGCTCCACGAAGTCGAACACCCAGGAGTCGGCCGTCAGGTCGCCGTCCAGCTGGACCGATAGGGCGTAGTTGTGGCCGTGCAGCGGCTCGCAATCGCCCCCGAACGTCGTGAAGTGGGCGGCGGAGAAGCGGAGCTGGGGTCCGTAGACGTTTACGCGTGGCATGGCCGCCGCTCGATGATAGCGGTGGCTGTGAGAGCGGGCAAGGGGAGGGGGCGGGCGGGCCGGGGCGGGAAGCAGCGACTGAGGTTCGCACTATAGATGTTAGGTAAAGTCTGCAACCTGGAAAGCCTGGAAAGCCTGGTCTGGGGATCGAACCGCAGGTCGCTGCCCCGGGACTTCGAGCCCGCCGCTGAGCGCATCGTAACCCTGCCCCGGCGCGATTGCCAGCGCCGGAGGGGGCGATGTAGACTGTAAGCAGTTGGAATTGTCTATCGAAATCCCGGTGCGTTCTGGAGATGGGTTGAGCACGGCGCGACGGCCGCGCAGGGGGAGACGCGGGTGCGGACCGCAATGCAGGCCGTTATGTCAACACTGTCCCTGAGATAGGACTTCAGGCATGATTTGGAACCTGATGAAGTGGCTCATGGCCTCGCTGGCCCTGGTCCTCGCCATCATCCTCGCCGGCGTCGTCGGCTACACCGTGGGCGACGACGGCGACGGCGGCACGACCAGCGTCAGCACGTCCGGCCAGACCGACTTCGACATCCTGGACGAGATCTTCGGCATCCTCGAGGAGGACTTCGTCAACCCCGAGGCCGTAGACCCCGAGCTGCTCCGTATCGGCGCGATCAACGGGGTCCTGCAGGCCCTGGGCGACCCTCACACCGTGTACATCGACCCGGAGTCCTACTCCCTGGGAATCGACGTAATCTCCGGCACCTTCCAGGGCATCGGCGCCCAGGTGGAGGAGGACCCGGTCTCCGGTGAGATCGTCATCGTCACCCCCTTCCGCGACTCGCCGGCCGAGGTTGCCGGTGTCCGCGCCGGCGACATCGTCCGCACGGTGGACGGAGAGTCCACGGAGGGCTGGACGGTTGCCCAGGCTGTGAAGCGCATCCGGGGCACGGAAGGCACGGACGTCGTGCTGGGCGTCGAGCACTCCAACGGCGAGCTGGAGGACGTCACCATAACGCGCAGCAGCATCGTCATCCCCACCGTGTTCCGCCACGACGTCGAGGACGAGGCCGGCGACACCGTCGAGGACTTCGCCTACATCGAGCTGCAGCAGTTCACCGACCAGGCCGTGAGCGACCTGGAGACGGAGCTGGAAGCGGTCGTCGAAGCGGGGTACGCTGGCCTGATCCTGGACCTCCGTCGCAACCCCGGCGGCGGCCTGGACGCCACCGTCCGAGTGGCCGACCTGTTCCTGGACCAGGGACTGGTGCTGCGCCAGATAAGCCGCGAGGGCGACGTGACCGAGTTCCACTCCGAGGACGGCGGCGTGGCCACCGGCCTGCCCGTCGTCGTGCTGGTCGGCCCCGGCTCGGCCAGCGGCTCCGAGCTCCTGGCCTGCGCCCTCCGCGACAACGACCGCGGCACCCTGATCGGCGAGCAGACGTTCGGCAAGGGCTCCGTCAACCACCTGCGGGAGCTCTCGGACGACGGCGCCCTCTACGTCACCATCGCCCGCTGGGAGTGTCCCGACGGCGAGCAGATCGAAGCCGTCGGCCTGGTGCCGGACATCCCGGTGTCGGCCACGGAGGAGGACATCGCGGCCAGCCGTGACGTCCAGCTGTTCGCGGCTATCGACTTTTTGCGGGAGAACTTTACGCAAGCGGCGCCCTAGCGGCCACTAGGCGTTATGTAAAGCTCTCCCCCACCCGGGGGCAGCGTGGCCGAAAAGACCATCACGGTCAACCGCAAGGCCCAGCACGATTACCAGGTCCTGCGTACCCTGGAGGCTGGCCTCTCCCTCTTGGGCAGCGAGATCAAGTCCATCCGCGAAGGCAAGGCCAGCATCCGTGAGGCCTACGTGCGGCCGGACGACGGCGAGATGTGGCTCGTCGGCGCCCACATCGCCAAGTACGCGCCCGCCGCCGCCGCCAACCACGAGCCCACCCGCCGCCGCCGGCTCCTCCTGCACAAGCGACAGATCGCCGACCTGGCCCGCGCCGTGGAGGCCGAGGGCGTGACTGTTGTCCCCCTGCGGCTCTACCTGAAGAACGGCATGGCCAAGCTGGAGATAGCAGTCGCGCGTGGCAAGAAGCAATATGACAAGCGCGCCGCCATCGCCAAGCGGGACGCCGAGCGCCAGATCCAGCGCGCCCTGCGCCGCCGGACCTGACCCCCCCGTGCTATAGTTCGTACGTGGGGACGAAAGGGATCGACAGGGAAGGTTGATCCCGGACTGCACGCCGAGGTCGTCACCCCCTCGTTAATCAGGTGGCGAAACATAACTGGCGAAAACCAGTACGCTCTAGCCGCCTAATTTAGGTGGCTACGTTGGGCCCGTGCCCCTCCTCGACGGGCTGGGTCCGGCGCCGCGAAGTTGAGGTGCGGTTCCCCCGACGCCGATACGGGGGGCCAAAGACTTTTCGGCTGCGCCCATCGGTTACTCCGTCGGCGGAGGTACGGCGGGCGAGACCCAAACGCCGACTAAGCGCGTAGATGTCCGGGTGGGTCTTCCTCTGGACGAGGGGTTCAATTCCCCTCCGTCTCCACCATAACGTCCCGGAAAGGGCCTCTTCCGACGGGATCAAGAGTTTGCCTTCCAAAGTTGAGAAAGCCTGCCGGAAGGGGCCCTTTGGAGTTACTCCGACGAGCCGCCTGGGGAGTCTCGTGAGCGAGGCCTTTGAACACCTCCCCCAGCCTCTGAGACTCGTCGGTGAAGGTATCCCGCTCGATGGAGGCCAACATCCCTGACAACACCTCATCTATGGAGTAGCGCATCGAGTGGGGGCCCGACTCTGGATCCTGTGTCATTCTTCACCCCCTATAACGCAGTAAGGAAGACACGATGACCGCTGGCTGATCGATCAGGCGCGGCCGACCTTGCCCGCGAGAATATCCCGGATGAGCGTCTGCGTCTCTTCCGAGGGCGCGGCTCCGATCTCGCGGCGAAGCGCGGCACGGAAGGTCTTATATTGGCGGTGGGCCTTCTGGCGACTACCAACCTCGGCGTAGACGCGCATCATCAACCGATTGGCGTCCTCATTTAGAGGGTCGGCCTCGAGCAGGCGTTGGAGACGTTCGGCCGCCAGGTCCAGCTTTCCCGCCGCCGCGTAAAGCTGGCTCAGCTCAATCAGTAGGTCATTGTGTAGATCCCGCAGCTCCCGGCGCGGCCCCTCGGCCCATTCCGCGTAGCGATCCTCCACAAGCAAGTCGCCCCGGTACAAGGAGATGGCTTCCTCATACAGATCGAGTCTGTCTTGAGCGAAACGGGCGGCCCGCGCACAAGAGCGGAATTCGTCGATGTCCAGGGAGATTTCAGGCGAGAGGACGACCATATCCTCGGCGATGGAGACCACCTGAGCTTTTACCTGCCGCGCGGCGAACTCGGCGCGCAGATCAAACAGGATCTTGCGGAGGTTCGCGGCCGCCGCTGACGGGTTGAGGCTGGCCCAAAAGGCATCGAGAACCTGCTCGCGGTGCAAAGCGCGGTCCCTCTGAACGGCCAGGAGCTTGAGCAAGGCCTTGGCGTTCCGGTGATGCCACACCTCGTCGATGATCACATCGTCGCCGGCGCGCACCTCGAAGCGCCCCAGCAGAGACATGTGCAGCCCTCCGTCCGGTTGCACGGTCACGCTGCCTCGTCCTTCGGGCCGACGATCACGGATACATCAGTAGGCTGCATTCTAACGAATATTTTATGGCGGCGTCGCGGAATATTTCAAGACTCAAGGCGTATAACGGCGTCACAGAAAATTCCAGGAACGAAGAGAACGTCAAAAGAACACCCCGGTAACGCCTACGGAACGTGTAGGGAACACCGGCCCCTTACAGTGAAGTACATGAAGGAGCTCCTCACCGTCAAGGAAGCGGCCGATCTGCTCAAGGTCAAGCCACAATGGGTATACAGGATGCTGCGTGGCGGTGGCCTACCATTCGTCCGTCTCGGCCGTCAGGTCCGCATTGACGAGGATTCCCTGGAGAAGTGGCTGGCAGAACACCGTTCTGCGGCGTGACGTCGATTGTAAGGGGGCCTGAAGGCCAATTCCTAAGCCGTCCGTCTCAAGGAGCGCGAGCCATCTGGCCCTAACCGCGTTTCCACTGCGGTGCTATCGTTCAACCGGAACGCTGGCAGAAGGAAAAGAGGTGTAAATATGGTGGTGATCTCAATAGCTTCCGATCAAAATAGGACGCGGCCGATAACATCCGGTCAGGCTTGAAGAAGCTGGCCAGCGATCGGTCCAAGCAATGAGAGGACATCATGACTATCCGGAGACAAGATGAGGAGATCGCAGACGAGAGCGGGCAGCGACCCGTCGCCGAAGACCTATCGATCGCCAGGGACGATAGCGTAGTCGAAGAGCAGGTCGTGCACTCGCCAGCCGGCGGCTGGAACCTGGCACGCGGCTGGGTTCGTAGTCTGGGCGCCGTAATCCTGGTCGGCCTCGCAGTAATCGAGACGTTGCTGGTCTTCCGGCTGGGATTCCTTCTGGCCGAAGCCAATCCCAGCAACGGCTTCGTCAACTTCATCTACGACGTTAGCAAGCCACTCGCCAAGCCGTTCCAGGGGATTGTCGCCAACAGCGGCAATCTCGAATTCGCGTCCCCCATCGGGATGGTCGTATACGCGGTCGCCGCGCTGCTGCTGATTGCCGTCCTGTTTGCGATTACGTCTGGCCCCTCGGCAGCCGGCGAGAAAGTCGTTACCAGCCGCACGCAACAGAGCAAGCGGGCCCTTCGATAAGTAGAAAACCGCTAAACTTCCCAGGGTTGGGCCGGAGATCACCCCCCTCCTCCGGCCCTTCCCCGGCTGGTTTAGAGAAACTTGAAGGAGTACACGTGGCAATCCATCACCACATGAACAGACTGAAGGGCGCACTGGGCTGGTCCCTGGCCAGCATCACGCTCGCCTACGTTCTTGTCGTCGCTGCCGTCGGCGCCCTCGCTCTATAAGCGGAAAGGAAATTGACGCCATGATCGGTCTATTGTTAGCGTGCCTGCTGCTCGTCTTGCTCTTCGGGGGGCTGGGATTGGCGGTGTCTCCACTGTTCTTCCTCCTCGTCGTCGTCTTGATACTGGCAATGGGATGGGGTGGCTTCTACAGGCGGGGCGCTAGTGTAGAATGACCGCTGGCGGAACTCACAAGCGCCAGCGAGTCGATGCATACACGAAAGATCAGGAGGTCTTCAGTGCTACGAGCGCCTACTCTCCCCCGGCTCACCGCGCTACTCGCCGTCATTGTCCTGATCGTCGCGCTTCTTGCCGCGGCGGGCGCCATGGCAAGTCCCAGCGCGCAAACCGCGCCCGGACTGGGTTCAGCGGCGAGCTTCGCGGTCCTGGGTGGTCAGACTGTGACCAATACCGGCCCGACCACCATCTTCGGAGACCTGGGTGTCAGCCCAGGTAGCGCGATCACTGGCTTTCCTCCGGGGAGCGTGACCGCAGGAGCAACACACGCAGCGGATGCCGTCGCGCTCCAGGCCCAGAGCGATGTCACCATTGCCTACGATGATCTAGCAGGCCAGGCCTGCACTGACGATATCACTGGTCAGGATCTGGGTGGGCAAACGCTCACCGAGGGCGTCTATTGTTCTACGTCCTCGGTGCAGTTGACAGGAACGCTCACTCTCGACGCCCAGGGCAACGCCGATGCGGTCTTCATTTTCGCGATGGTGAGCACGCTCACGACCGCGAGCGACTCGTCTGTCAGCGTCATCAACGGCGGTACAGCTTGCAACGTGTTCTGGCAGGTCGGCAGCTCCGCGACTCTCGGCACAACCACTGACTTCGTAGGAAACATTCTGGCGCTCACGAGCATCGCCCTGCAAAACGGAACGAGCGTGTCCGGTAGAGCCCTGGCGCGAAACGGCGAAGTGACTATGGATACCAACGACGTCACCATCGAGGGCTGCCCCGGCGCGCCCGCGGCTCCGACCGCGACCCCGACGCCGCCTGCGTCCACGACCCCCACGAGCACGCCGACCCCGACAGTCCCCGGCTTCCCGAACACCGGCGGGGCTCCTCTGGAAAGCAGTGGTTTCTGGTGGACCCCAGTGCTGTTGTTCGCCTTAGTCATGGGCAGCCTCGGTGCCGTGGTATTGGTCTTGACCCTCCTGGGCTCAGGCGCCCCGGCGCGCCGCCGCCGCGAGTAGCAGGCGAGGGCGAATAGCGTCACAGTGCAGAAGGGGAGCATTCAAAAATGGCTGGCAAGAAAATCGAGGGTAAGATCGGGCAGGTTAAGGGTAGAGTGCGCAAGGCCGTCGGCAAGGTAACGGGGAAAAGATCTACTCAGCTGAAAGGGCAAGCAGAGCAAGCCAAAGGGAAATTGACGGAGAAGCTCGGCTAGCGGAGGGCGAGGGGCAGCGGTTCACATGCCGGGGACGCCCTCTCCCGGCCGGCGGCCCGCGCCCGACCACAAAATCTTACCAGAAGGGAGGTGAGTTTAATGATAATGGGCCAAAACATATGGCTGGTGCTTATAATCGTATTTATCGTCCTGGTAATTCTAGGCGTGGTGACCGTCGCGGTGTAATTAAGCGAGCACGTACTGGTCCAGGACCAGCCCGGTTTTTCCCGGCTTACATGGACAGCGTCTGAGCGGCCTACTTCGCCTGAATGGCGTCACGGCGTTGGCCAAAGGAGAGTCCGGCAGGCCGCCCCACTGGAGGAAACAAAAAAGTGGCCACGTCCAATCAGCGACACGTTGTGCAGCACCCGCAGGGTGGCTGGGCTGTGAAGAGGCCGCACGCCGAGCGGGCTAGCTCGCGCCATCAGACTCAGGCCGAAGCCCAGACACGGGCAGAGGAGATACTGTCGCATGACGGCGGCGGGGAGGCAGTGACGCACAGGCGAGACGGAAGCATCCGAAAGTCGGACACCGTTTATCCAGCGGAGGTCGACTGGTCCCTCCTATCTGCCCAGGGACACGTTCTGTTCTATATTGCCCTCTGCCCGGACAGCACCAAGAAAGGCATCGCCCGGGCCATTGGGCATACAGAACGGCAGATCTGGAGTATCATCCAGAATCTTAGGAGCGGGGGGATGCTCCGTCTGCGCAAGCAAGGACGGCGCCATCACTATTCGATTGATCTAGATGCCCCGCTACTGCACCCAACTATTGCGGGACTGACCCTGAGACCCGTTGTGGAGCCCTTGGTCGAACAGGCGCGCAGAGAGGCTCCGGACATCTGTGAGGAGATCAAGGCTTGAGCAAGCCGGCTCGGTCCACCTTCTCTGCCGCTACGACAAGCGCGCCGCCATCGCCAAGCGGGACGCCGAGCGCCAGATCCAGCGCGCCCTGCGCCGCCGGACCTGACCCCCCCGTGCTATAGTTCGTACGTGGGGACGAAAGGGATCGACAGGGAAGGTTGATCCCGGACTGCACGCCGAGGTCGTCACCCCCTCGTTAATCAGGTGGCGAAACATAACTGGCGAAAACCAGTACGCTCTAGCCGCCTAATTTAGGTGGCTACGTTGGGCCCGTGCCCCTCCTCGACGGGCTGGGTCCGGCGCCGCGAAGTTGAGGTGCGGTTCCCCCGACGCCGATACGGGGGGCCAAAGACTTTTCGGCTGCGCCCATCGGTTACTCCGTCGGCGGAGGTACGGCGGGCGAGACCCAAACGCCGACTAAGCGCGTAGATGTCCGGGTGGGTCTTCCTCTGGACGAGGGGTTCAATTCCCCTCCGTCTCCACCAGAATCGCTATCAACGCCGACTCGGCCCCGGCAACCTGCCCACGAACATCACCGTCATGTCACTCTCCCTCGACGAGTTCTACGACGACTACCCGCGCATCGAGCCCGCCTTCCAGGCCGCCCTCGACGAGAGCCTTAACCCCCGCGGGCCCGGCCTGCTCTACGAAATCGCCGGAGGCCTCGGCCTTCCCCCACAGGCTATCGCGCTGGACCTGGGCTGCGGAGAGGGAAAGCACTCCCTGGAGCTGGCGAGGCGCTTCGGCTTCGCCGTACACGGCATCGACCCCGTCCTTCGGCACATCGAGCTCGCCAGCCAGGCGTTGAACAGCGCCGCGAAGGAGGACCCGGAGCTGCGCCGGCTCGTCCGCTTCGAGCTCGGCGCGGCGGAGGCGCTACCGCTGCCGGACGCGACAGTGGACCTCATCTGGTGCCGCGACGTCCTCGTCCACGTGGAGGTGTTGAACGCGGCCTTCGCGGAGTGCCGTCGCGTCCTCCGCGGCGGCGGGCGCATGCTCGTCTACAACGCGTTCGCCACCGACCGGCTCGAGCCCCGCGAGGCCGAGTGGCTGCTGACGACGATGCGAGTCGTCCCGTCCAGCGCCGACCCGCGACACTTCGAATCGGCGGTGAGCGCCGCCGGTCTCCGCGTCGACGAGCGCATCGATCTGGCCGGCGATTGGGAGGAGCGGGCCGAGGAGGAGGGCGGCCGCGGCGGCCGGCGACTGCTCCACGCCGCCAGGCTGCTCCGCGATCCAGATCGCTACATCGCTCGGTTCGGCCGCGCCGCCTACGACATCATGCTCGGCGATTGCCTCTGGCACGTCTACGGTATGATCGGCAAGCTGACCGCGAGCGTGTACCTGCTGACAGCGGCTGAGCGTTAGCCCGGCGGCTCGATCCTGGACCGCCACCTCATCTCCCAGCCTTGCGCGCCCTGCAACCCCTTGAGGCAGGCGATTTCGCCCCCGTGAATCCGGGGATGGCTGATGCCGTGCAGGTTGTAGATGTCCAGGCCCTTCCATATCCCCAGGCCGTGCGCCGACATGTCCACCCGTCGCTCGAGGTCGGCCGCTGTCAGCCTGTCCAGGTTGCCATCAACGCACGCGTTGACCGCCCGGCCGTACTCCCGCAGGCGCTCCCAGTCTACCTGGAGCTTGGACCAGTCGCGCCAGCCGCCCGCCGCGTGCGGCATCTCGCTCAGCCCCACCTCTCCCTTGAACTCCATCGCCATGATCGGCATGCCCCCCATCAGCTGGGTGTTGAACCCCACGTCCGCCGTGATCATCAGGTGCGCGTACGCCGCGCCGATCGGGTTCGCCACACCCGGCGGCCGCCAGTTCGCCTGCTCCTGCGAGATGTCGCGGAGCGTCATCTCCAGCCAGGCGTACGTGTGCTTCACTTGCCAACGCAGCAGGCCTATCGCGTCCATGACTGTCCCCTCCCTCCTAGCCGGCGGCCTGCGCGCCCGTTAGGGCGGCCTTCGGGTAGCCGCCCGGGTGCCCCACGTACTCGTCGCTGCCGTAGCTCCACACGGAAAGAGCCGCGCGGCCGCGCAGCACCTCGCTGCCGCGCGCGTAATCGGCCTCGATCTCCTCGCCCGGGTCGTGCTCCCGGCCCAAGAAGGCGATGTCCGACGCGTGCACGACCGACGCCCCGTTCAGCCGTAGCAGCAGGTCGCCTGCTTGCATCCCGGCCTCCGCCGCGAACCCTCCCGGCACCACGTGCGTGACCCGCACTCCCGCGCCCGACTGGAGCATCGTCGCGCCCAGGCCGCTGCGGAACGGGAAGTGCCGCGAGGCGCGCACGCCCGTCTCCAGGTACAGGATCAAGTCGGCTATCGCCTCGCCCCCGCCGCGCTCCGTGTTCTCCGCGAAGTGCAGCCAGTCCTCGGAATCGCCGAAGCCGCTGCGCACCATCGTGATGCGAGTCCCCGACGCCACCTCTTCGAACGTCACCGTCGTCTCGTACCAGCCGTTCAGGCCCGCCGGACTTTCCGACCACGATAGCCGGCGGTGCGCCTCCACCGTGTCGACCTTCATCTCGCCCGGCTCCAGCTCCGCCGGTCGTGTCCCCATCCACGCTTCCCGCTCCTCCGGGTCGACGAACGCCTGCCACGCCCTCTCCACCGGCGCCGCCACCACGAACGTCCGCTCGTACTTCGCGCTCATTCGGGCCCTCCTTCTGCTTCGGGGTACGCCGCCAGGACCACCCTGTAGGCCGCACCCTCCTTCTTGCCGTACTTGTCCAGCAGCTTCGCGGTCGCCCGCAGGTACTCCTGTAGGAACGCCTCCCGCTCTTGCTCGTCGGCGAATCGCGCCTCCGCTACCACGGAGGCGCTGGCGATCTCCTCGCCCTCGAACGCGGCCCGGTCCACCAGTACCGCCGCGTCGCGCTGCAGCCGCTCCCCCAGCAGCACCAGCGTCCGCAGCGAGTGCTGCCGCCGCAGCGTCTCCAGCCGGCGAGGGTCCGACCACGCCACCTCCGGCGACACCAGGAACGATCGCGCCACCGCCCGGTAGATGGATTCCACGAAGTTCCCCACGCGGCGCTCGCGCAACTGCTCGACCAGTCCGGCGCCCTCCAGCTCCTTCAGGTGGTAGTTCACCTTCTGTCGCGGCTGGCCGATCCGCCGCGCCACCGTCGCCGCCGAAGCCGGCTCCCGTAGCGCCTCCAGGATCTGCACCCGCAACGGATGCCCCAGGACCTGCAGGGTCTCCGGGTCGTCGAGCACTCGCACGCTGGCCTGTCGGGTTTTGCTCACGACTTGCTCTTTCTTATAGAAAAGATTTCTTGTCCGGAAGGCTAACATTGTCCATAAAGGTCTGTCAACCCCCTGCCCGGCCTGAGTTCTCCAACGGCCCATCGGCGGCCCCCCTGTAACGAGGCAACGGCAGCGGCATCCTACCTTGCGCGTACCTTATCCAATCCAGGCGTTGAGTATTCATCTGCGGGAGGAACGAGCGTGGTGGAGGCAATAGCCGACTTCAAGCGAGACGATGACGGCAGGGCGGTGGCCCGCTATCCCGCGCTGGAGGAGGTGGAGCACCACTTCCAGATGGGCCGCCGCGACGGGTCCGAGCTGGCCGTTATAATCACCGGCCTGGACGGTTTCCGCATCGTCAACGACTGCATGGGCCCGATCGAGGGCGACGCCGTGCTCGCCGCCTTCGCCTCCCGCGTCGGCCAGTTCGTCGATCGCGTCGGCCATCTTGGCGGCGACCAGCTCATCGGCATCCTGCCCAACGTGGACGCCCCCACCGCCGTGGCCCTGGCCGAGGACATGCGCGAGGAGGTGGCCCAGACCATCTCCACCCCCGTGGGCAAGCTGACGGCCAGCATCGGCGTGGCCGATTACCCCGACGCCGCGCTCAGCGCTGACGAGCTCCTGTACGGCGCCCAGACGGCCATGTACTGGGCCAAGGCCATGGGCGGCGACAAGGTGGGCTACTGGGGAGAGATGACCGGCAACGGCGCCTGGCAACGCCCGGGCCTCGTCTCCGATCCCGTGTCCGCGCTGGCCGCCGCCCTCGAACGCAAGCTCCGTGCCGGGCGCGGGCAGCTCGCCCGCTCCGCCTGGTACGCCGGCAAAGTCGCCGCCGAGCTGGGCGTCCGCCCCGACGAACGCACCCTGATCGAGAACGCCGCCCTCCTCCACGACGTGGGCAAGCTGGCCATCCCCGACGATGTCCTCCACAAGCCCGGCTTCCTGAGCGAACGCGAGAAGGCCGCCGCCAAGTCCCACCCCGAGATCGGCGCCGTCGTGATCAGCCGGCTGCCCCAGCTTGCCGGCGCCGGACCGATCATCGCCCACCACCACGAGCACTACGACGGCAGCGGCTATCCCCACAGGCTCATGGGCGACGACATCCCCATCGGCGCCCGCATCATCCTGGTCAGCGACGCCTTTGACGCGATGACCACCTATCGCTCCTACAAGAGCGTGATCTCGCTCCAGGAGGCCGTCTACGAGCTGCGCCGCTGCTCCGGTCAGCAGTTCGACCGGCGCGTCGTCGACGCCTTCATCTCGATCGTCGGCCGGGAGGGGTTACAGGCGCTGCACTGGTCGCAGAACCGGCGCTAGGCCGCGGTCAGCTCGCGGGCCTCGACCGTTGCCTGGGCCAGCAGCTCGGCCAGCAGGCGGTAGACCCGGGGGTTGAAGACCAGCCCCACGTGGGTGCCGCCGACCTCGAAGTTCAGGTCGGGCTCCGGCTCCATGCAGTTCCGCCAGTCGATGACGCCGTCATCGCGGCTGTACAGGGCCGCTCGCCGCACCGACGCCGGCGGCGAGGGTACGCAGTGCTCGGCCACGCAGTCGCAATCGCTCACGTAGGCGCTGGCCGGACCGTCCTCTTCGTTCAGCCGCTGGCGGTGCACCGCCGTGCTACGTATCACCCTGGCCGCGGCCATCAACGCCGGGTGCGCCTCCAGCGCCTGTATGGGCGAGCCCAGCGAGATGATCTGGCTGACCAGGTCCGGGCGTCGCAACGCCAGCTTGCGGGCCAGGAAGCCGCCCAGGCTGTGCCCGACGATGCGGACCGGCCGTCCCGTATCGGTGTGGACCTTCTCGACCGTCTGCTCCAGGCGGTCGACGAGCTTGTCGATGCAGCCGGCGTTCACACCGATTCCCGAGACGTACGGGTCGTAGCCGATGCGCCGGAGCCAGAAGTACATCTCGACCAGGTAGGCGTCTGTCGTGAGGAAACCCGGCACAAGGACGACAGGGCTGCCGTCGCCGTGGGGTACGCCGTGCCCCGCGAACACCGGCGAGAGGCGGAGGGAGAGCCAGTCCAGGCCCCAGAGAGCCTCGCGCCAGATCAACAGGTCGCTCTTGCGGGCTTTGGGCGCCCGGCGGCCGTTTCTCGGCAGGGCTGTTACTCTTGCGGTACCCATTGACCTTTTCTATGCCTCTCATAGACATAGATGGCAGGCCCGCAGAAATCGTTGCTCTTACGTTAAGCATGCTGGGGCATCCAATCGGTGAATAGTCGGGGTACGGAAAGTAACAGACGACGGCCCGGCGGCCGTCGCCTGGATAGCGCTCAGATAGGGGTCAGAGGGGGGTGCGCGGGGGGGGCCCCCCCGCGGGGGGGGCCCCCCCCCCGGGGGG
>JBBDNA010000003.1:121179-155761 GCA_040877915.1 Dehalococcoidia bacterium | reverse complement strand
TGGGGGTGGGTTCGGGGTCGGGCGTCGGTGTGGGGGTAGGGGTCGCCGTGGGTTCGGGGTCGGGCGTCGGTGTGGGGGTAAGGGTCGCCGTAGGCTCCGGGCTCGGCGTGGGCGTGGGGGTCGCCGTGGGTTCGGGGTCGGGCGTCGGAGTGGGTGTGGGTGTTGGCGTCGGAGTAGGGGCCGGCGTAGGCGTCGGGGTGGGCGTAGGCGTCGGAGTGGGGGTGGGCGTTGGCGTGGGGTCTGGAGTTGGGGTCGGAGTCGGGGTCGGTGTAGGAGTGGGGTCGGCCGGGCAGTCGGTGTTCACGGCTACCTGGGCCTCCAGGAGCATGTCCAGCGGTATCGATTCGCCAACGTCGTCGGTGACATCGATGTTATCGAGGGAGAGGTCGCCGATTCCGGCGCCGCTCTGGCCGGTGAGGGTGATGCGGACGAGGATGCCGGGGCCAACCTCGGAGGACCCGGCGGGTTCGATGCCGAGGGTGCCGAAGTCGACGGTGGCGGAGGTGAAGCTGCCATCGCTGTCCGGCGTAGCGTCGGAGAAGGGAGCTAGCGCGCTGCCGGCGGCCTGATCCAGGAGGAGGTCCTGGTTCTCGGCGGTCACGTGGACGAGCGAGGTGTCGTAGACGAGATCGAGGGAGTAGCCGGAGGCGCCGCGGTCGGAGGGTACGTCATCGACGAAGACGTCGATGGCCAGCGTTTCGCCCTGATCGACGCGGGCGCAGTCCTCGCGGGTGGTGTCGACGCCCACTTCGGTGCGGGCGCCGTTGCCGGTGACGTCCATGTCGATGCCGAGGGTGTTGATCGTGTTGGTGGAGTGGGTGGCCAGCACCGTGGTCAGGGCGCCGGTGAGGGTCAGGGCGAGGAGGGCGGCGGCCGCGGCGAGGGCGGCGCCGCCGCCGATCATCACTCTAAGGCTTCGCATACTCAAACTCCGTGCAGCCGCAAAGGCGGCGTCTAACAGCTCCCACTCAAGGTAAAGATCAAGATAAGAGACTCACCGGCCCGCCCACCGTTACAGCGGCGGAGCGAGGTTACGTCAAGCCGGGCAGGCGCCGCGGACAGCCACGTACAGATAGGGGAGAGACATGTCCCAGATTGGGAAGGGAGCCGCCTGGACGGGCGGCGGCGAGTGCGGCGCTATCTGCTGCGAGGGCGGCGGCCGTTGGAGGAGGCGAACAGGAGCAGGCCAACCGTCAACACCGCGAGGAGGGCGATGGCCAGGGAGAGGATGCCGCGCGGGCGGCGACTGGACGGCGGCGGCGGCCGGCGTGAGGAGATGGCCGCGGCGGGAGCGGGCGGGCCCGCCGGTCCGGATTCGGGGCCGCGGCGGCGGAACCAGAGGAACAGGGACGTGCCCCCGGCCAGCGCGGTCAGCGAGCCAATCGCGGTAAGGAGCACGGAAAGACCGGCGCTAGCGCCAAAGGGAGGAACCGCCCCGGTGACGCCGAAAGCTGTGGGCGCGGATTTGCCCGTGGGACCGGCAGCCTCGTCGCCGGCGGCGGCGGAGAGGGGTGGCGGGGGAGTGGGGCTGGGCGTCGGTGTGGCGGTGGCTGTGGGCTCCGGTGTGGCTGTCGGGCTGGGTGTGGGGGTGCCGGTGGGGCTGACGACGGGCGCCGGGGTGGCGGTAGGCGTGGCCGTGGGCGCCGGGGTGGCGGTAGGCGTGGCCGTGGGCGCCGGGGTGGAGGTGGGCGTTGGCGTGGGCGTTGGCGTGGGTGTGGCCGTGGGAGAAGGGGTTGGCGAAGGCGTGGGGCTGGGTGTCGGCGAGGCGGTGGGGACCGGGGACGGAGTGGGTGTTGGCGTGGCCGTTGGGGTTGGCGTGGGCGTGCCCTGGGGCGGCGGCGTGGGGCTGGGCGTAGGCGTGGGTGTGGCCGTAGGGGATGGGCCAGGCGTGGCGGTTGGCGTGGGCGTAGGCGAAGGGGTGGGCGTGGGCGTGGAGGTCGCGGCCGGCGTCGGCGTGGGGGTGGGAGTGGGCGGCGCGGGGCAGGCGGTATTCGCGGCCACCTGGGCGCCCAGGAGCATGTCCAGCGGGACCGTCTCGCCGGCGTCATCGGTAAGCACGGGATTCGCCAGGGTCAGGCCACTAACGCCGCTGCCGCCCTGGCCGGTCAGGGTGATTCGGGCGATCACGCCCGGCCCGATCTCCGACGCGCCGGTGGGCTCGATGCCGAGTTGCCCGAAATCGATGGTGGCCGAGTGGAAGCCGCCGTCCGCTCCGTCCAGCACTGTATCGGTATCGTCATCAGACAGGGGGTCCTCTGAGAATGGCGCCAGCACGCTGTCCGCCGTCTGGTCCAGCAGGAAACCCTGGTTTTCATTCGTCACGTGGACCAGGGACTGGTCGAACACCAGGTCGAAGGAGTAGCCGGAGATGCCGCGGTCGGCGGGAACGGAGTCGGCGTACACGTCGATGGCTAGCGTCTGGTCCTCGGCGACGCTACCACAGGACTGGCGAGTGGTGTCCACGCCGACCTGGGTGCGGGCGCCGTTGCCGGTGACGTCCATATCGATGCCGAGGATGCCGACGGTGTTGGCGGAGTGGCTGGCGCGAGCCTCCTGGCGGAGACCGATAGAGATGAAGGCGAGGAGGACGAGGGCCGCCCCGAGAAGGGCGGTGGCACCGACGATCAGTCGTCCGCTAAACGTCATACTCAAACCGGATTACGGTGCGCGATCGTTCGAGAGCCTGTGGGGAGCGAGCGATGGGGAAGCGCGACGGGCCAAGTGCAAGCCATCGTGCGCCTGGGTTCATCCGACATCGCCTTTCCGAGACACCCCGGCAGCGCTGCGGAGAGATTCGCCTCCGAATACCGCCACCTGCCTACGCCTGAGGCTAGCGGGTGGGGGTTGAGGGGTCAATGCGTTGGCGGCGGATTTTCGCACGTAGTTGACAACGTTATGGGCCGGCTGCTAAAGAAGAGTGAGTGCTCGCTTTAGGAGTGAGCGCTCGCTTTAGGGGGAGGGGCATGCCCAGAGTCAGGAAAGAGCACCTGGCGGCCCGCCGGCAGCAGATACTGCGCGGCGCGGCCGTCTGCTTCGCGCGCAAGGGGTTCCACCAGACGACGATGGAAGACATCTGCCGTCAGACGGAGCTGAGCATGGGCGCAGTGTACCGCTACTTCTCCGGCAAAGACCAGATAATCGCGGCGATGGCGGAGGCGGGCCGAGAGCGGCACCACGAGCTGCTGGAGGCGATGCGCGGCGGCGCCGGCACGCTGCAATCGCTGGAACGGCTGGCACACGCGTTCTTCAGCATGCTGGAGTACGACGCGGAGGTGTGGGCGCTGGACCCCGAGCTGTGGGCAGAGGCGCTGCGCAATCCCGCAATCAGGCGCGTTGTGGGCGCGACAACCCGCGGCGTGCGGGCGGCGATAGCGGAGACGGTGCGGGAAGCCCAGGAGCAGGGCGAGGTGAACCCGGAGCTGGACCCGGAGGCGGTGGCGCGGGTGATCGTCTCTTTCTTCGAAGGGCTGGTCTTGCAGAAGGCCCTGGACCCAAGGCTGGACGTCTGGCAGTACGTGACCGTGGTGCGGGCGATGTTGACGGGGCTGTTCTGGCAGGGCGCGGCGCGCGGCGGTCAGAGCCCGCCAGCTTGACGATGGTAGTTCAGATCTCGATGAGCATGCCGTCTTCCGCTGTCTCCAGATCGAGACTGCCGAGGCGGGACAGCATGTCGGCGCTCATGTGTGTGAGGACGATCCGGCGGCAACCCAGATCCTCGCGGTGCTGGGCAAGCGTCTCGTAATCGAGGTGGAACTTCACCTTCTTATCGAAGAAATAGGCCTCGCAAGCGAACATGTCCGCCCCGTCGGCGACGCGAACGAGGGCGTCGGTCCACTCGGTGTCGCCGGAGTAGGCGAGGACTTTGCCGTCGCAGACGACTCGGTAAGCGTAGGCGGGCGCGCCGCTGGCGTGGACGACGGCCTGCGGGGTCACGGATACGGAGTCCACCGTCGTTTCGACGCCGTCCTCCAGTTCCACGAAATTGAGCGAGAACCTTCGCTCGACCTGAGAGGAGCCCGGGAAGAGAACTTCCATCGCCTGGCGCACCCGGTCGGCGATGCCGGGAGGGCCGGCGACTGTCAGGGGCTTGGCACGGCGGGATACGAGCTGCGCGTCGAGGACGAAAAACGGAAGCCCGCCAAAGTGGTCGCCGTGCAGGTGGGAGACGAGGATCAAATCGACGTCCGAGGGGTCGACGTTGAACCGGCGCATGGCGATGAGGGAGGAAGCGCCGCAGTCGATGAGGAATCGCGTGGACGGGGCGCGGACGAAGATGCAAGCCTGGAAGCGGCCGCCGCTTCCGAAGGCGTCTCCGCTGCCGAGGAAGCGGACGGAGACCTGGTTCACTTCATGGCGTCCAGCGTGCCGGCGTTCTCCTCCTCGCGGGCGGCGGCGGCCAGCAAGGCCTCGCGCGCCGATTCGTCCGTCTCACCGGCGGCCAGAACACGGTAGAGCGCCGCGCCCGCGCGCTCGAGGGTCGCGAGGAGCGCTTTCTGCTCGTCGACGGACTTGCCCTCGAACAGCGAGGCCATCAGCTGCTCCGGCGGCTTCTGCCCCTCGATGACCATCTGCGTCTGGATGACCAGGGCGACGACCTTATCGCCGGCGGTGACGCGAGTCTGCCAGGCCATCGTTCGCTGGCCGCGGTGAAGGGGCGAACACTCGCCGGTGATCGTCGAGCCGGAGCGGGTGGCGGACAGGAAGTTCGTCTTGGACTCGATCGTCGTCGTCGTGGCGCCGGCGGGCAGGTTGAGGACGGTGGCCACGGCGCCCAGGGTATCGGCGAAGGCCATGACGGCGCCGCCGTGCATGACGCCGGGCACGGTGCAGAGGTCGTCGCGCACCGCGAGCTCGGCGACGACGCGTTCGGGCGTGGCCTCCAGCAGCTTCACGCCCAGCAGATCGGGGAAGAACCCCCTCATTCGCTCCTGGATGGCGGCTGCCGTCGCGTCCATTATCGACCTCCTGTCTCGTTCATGAAGCCGGCGATGAGCCCGGCCAGGTGCTGCGGCTGGTCCTCCGGCACGAAGGTAGCGCAGTCGTCGACGCGCTCCAGGCGGGCGTTGGGAAAGATGCCCGCGAGGCGCTCGGCATGCGCGAAGGGGAAGAAGCGGTCCTGGGGCGCCCAGGCCAGGAGCACGGGCCGGTCGAAGCCCGATAGCTTCTCGGCCGCTTCCAGGGTCTGGCGGGGTGAGATGGCGCGCAGGAGCTTCGTCGCGTCGCGGCGGACGCCGGGGATGCGGGCCGAGGGGTTGAGGTACGAGTCGAGAATATCGTTGGGGATCGGGCGCCTGGTCAGCCAGCCAAAGGAGATCGGCAGGCGGCGCATCGGCCGCAGCCGCATCGACTGGGCGAGGAGGTAGAGAGCCCCGGGCAGGTAGGCGGCCCACTTGATGGGGAGGAACATCTTCGGCGGGAAGTTGTCGAAGGCGTCGCAGTTCGTCAGGACGAGCCGGGCGACGGCCTGCGGCCGCGTGGTGACGACGAGCTGGCAGAGCGCCCCGCCGGTGTCGTTGCCGGCGAGGGTGACGCCGTCGAGATCTAGTTTGTCGAGGAAGCCGGCGATGAGGCCGGCTATCGAGTGCGGGCTGATCCTGGCGTCGCGGTTCATGGGGAGGGAGTGCGAGCCGAGGGGCCAGTCGGGGGTGATGCAGCGAAAGCCGGCTGTGGCCAGCTCGGGGACGACGCCACGCCAGAGGTCGCCGTTGACCAGCAGGCCGTGAACGAACACGATGGGCGGGCCGGTACCGAGCTCACGGTAGCGGACGGCGCCCAGGTCGAGCTGGACTTCTCGCTGCTCGCCGAGAGCCTCAGAGACGGACATGGGCGGCGGGTCTGGAGACGGAGCGACCGAGCGTCTGGACAAACATACATGCTGTATGTAACATACGCTAAGTACGCACGTCAACTCGAGGGTAACGAGATACATGGAAACCAAAAGCCGCAAGGCCGAGCACGCTGAGAGCACGCGGGCCGCGCTCCTGGCCGTGGCCCAGCAGCTGTTCGCGGAGCGCGGCTATGCGGAAACGTCCACCGAGGAGATAGTGCAGCGGGCGCGCGTGACGCGGGGGGCGCTGTACCACCACTTCCGCGACAAGCGGGACCTGTTCGAGGCGGTGGTGGAGGAGATGGAGGCCGGCATCGCGACGCGGCTCGTCGCGGCCGCGGCGGGCGAGACGGACCCCTGGAGACGCCTGCACACCGGGCTGGGCGCGTTCCTGGACGCCTGCGAGGAGCCGGCGATCCAGCGGGTGCTGCTGATGGACGCGCCCTCAGTGCTGGGATGGGAGAAGTGGCGTGAGATCGACGCGAAGTACGGGTTCGGGATGCTGAAGGGCGGGCTGCAGGCGGCGATGGATTCCGGGGCGATCAAGCCGCAGCCGGTGGACCCGCTGGCGCACCTGCTGACGGGGGCGGTGATGGAGGCGGCGATGGTAATCGCCACGGCGAAGGACGTGCGCTCGGCGCGGGCGGAGGTGGGGGCGACGTTGGAGCGGCTGATGGAGGGGCTGCGGGCGTCCTGATGCGCGGCGTAGAGGAGACGAGGCTGCTGGCGGAGGGGAGGAGGCTGGCGGGGGAGTGCGGCGCCCTGCTGGCCGGGCGGGGGCTGACGCTGTGCGTCGTGGAGGCGTCCAGCGGCGGGGCGCTGAGCTCGCTGATCACGGACGTTCCCCAGAGCTCGCGCTACTTCCTGGGCGCGATCGTCCCCTACTCCTACGATGCGAGCGAGTCGCTGCTGGGGATCGCGCCGGCGACGCTGGACGCGCACGGGGCGGTGAGCGAGGAGGCAGCCGTGGCGATGGCGGAGGCCGCGCGGCGGTTGATGTCGACCGACTACGCGCTGGCGGTCAGCGGCATCGCCGGGCCGCGCGGGGGGACGGAGTCGAAGCCGGTAGGGCTGACCTACGTGGCGCTGGCCCACGCGGGCGACACGGTCTCCGAGCGGCACGAGTCGCCGGGAGACCGCATCGAGAACAAGCTGCGGTCGGCGCTGGCGGCGCTGGAGCTGCTGTCGCGAACGCTGCGATCCGGCGGCGGCCGATAACCCGCCGTCAAGTTATACGTAGGGCATAACTTGTGTCATTGGGCACAAAACCTCTTGACTTGAGCACACCCGCACTTCGATACTAAGTGCGTACTAATGCCCCGACCCTGGGAGGAGGTCGTCTATGCGCCCCCGCGTCGCCGTGCTGGCAGCAGCGCTCGTCCTGACCGCCCTCGTCGCCGCCTCGACCGCCTGTTCGAGCGGCGGCAAGGATTCGCTGATCGTTTACTCCGGCCGCTCGGAGGACCTGGTGCAGCCGCTGATCGATCAATTCGAGGAGGATACGGGAATCGACGTACAGGTGAAGTACGGAGAGACGGCCGAGATGGCGGCCACGATCCTGGAGGAAGGCTCCAACAGCCCGGCCGACGTCTACTACGGGCAGGACGCCGGGGCGCTGGGCTACCTGGCCCAGGAGGGACGGCTCGCCGAGCTGCCGCAGGGGCTGCTCGACCGCATAGACTCGCGGTTCCGGGCCCGCGACGGTCGCTGGATCGGCCTGTCCGGCCGCGCGCGGGTCGTCGCCTACAACGTCGAGAACGTCGACCCGGCCACGCTGCCGAGTTCGATCCTGGACTTCACGGACGAGGAGTGGGACGGCCGCATCGGCTGGGCGCCCACCAACGGGTCGTTCCAGGCCTTCGTGACGGCGCTGCGGCTCATCGAGGGCGAGGATGCGGCGCGGGCGTGGCTGGAGGCGATCAAGGCCAACGGGGCGAAGGACTATCCGAACAACACGGCGGCGCTGGAGGCGGCGGCGAACGGGGAGGTGGACGTGGTGTTCGTTAACCACTACTACCTCTACCCCGCGCTCGCGGAGCAGGGGGACGGCTTCGGCGCCCGCAACCACTACACGGGACCGGGTGACGCCGGCTCGCTGGTCAACGTCGCCGGAGCCGGTATCCTCGACAGCGCCGACAACCGTGAGAACGCCGAGCGGTTCCTGGAGCACATGCTGTCCGAGGACGCGCAGCAGTACTTCGCGGACGAGACGTTCGAGTACCCGTTGATCGAGGGGATCGAGACGCACCCCGACCTGTTGCCGCTCTCAGAGCTGGAGCCGCCGGACATCGACCTGAGCGACATCTCCGACCTGAACGGTACGCTAGACCTGCTGCGGGAGACGGGAGTGCTCCCCTAGTGGCCGTAATCGCGCTCCCGGGCCGGCGGGCTGTCGACATCCCGATCGCCGTGATCGGGCTGGCCGTGCTCGTCGCCGCGGCGATGCTGCTGCCGGCGGCGTACCTGGTAATGCGGGTGCTGGGAGAGGGCAGCGCGGCCTGGGACACGCTGAGCGCGACGAGCACGACGGATGCCGTCGTGCGGACGAGCCTGCTGGCGTCGGCGGTGACCGGCGGGGCCATCGCCATCGCCGTGCCGGCGGCGTGGCTGACGGTGCGGACGGACCTGCCGCTGCGCCCGGTGTGGGCCGTGGTGCTGGCGCTGCCGCTGGCGTTCCCATCCTACGTGGGGGCGTTCGCCTTCGTGGCGGCGCTGGGCCCGCGGGGGATGCTGCAGGACCTGCTTTCGCCGCTGGGCGTGGAGCGGCTGCCGGAGATATACGGCTTCTGGGGCGCCTGGCTGGCGCTGACGCTGTTCACGTTTCCCTACGTGCTGCTGCCGGTGCGGGCGGCGCTGCGAGGCATGGATCGCTCGCTGGAGGAGGCGGCGCGGGGGCTGGGGAAGGGGAGCCTATCCACGTTCGTCCGCGTGACGCTGCCGCAGCTGCGACCTGCCATCGCGGCCGGCGGCGTGCTCGTCGCGCTGTACACCCTGAGCGATTTCGGCGCCGTCTCGATCTTGCGCTTCGATTCCCTGACGCGGGTGATCTACCTCCAGTACACGGCCTCGCTGGACCGGGGGGCGGCGGCGACGCTGGCCCTGATACTGGTCGCGATGGCCCTGTTGGTCGTCGCCGTGGAGGGCGTGACGCGTGGGAAGGCGCGCTATCACGCGAGCGTGTCGCACCGGCCGCCGGAGCCGGTGGCGCTGGGCGCCTGGCGCTGGCCGGCGGTGGCGTTCTGCGGACTGGTAGCCCTCGTCGCGCTGGTGCTGCCGGCTTCGGTCATCACATTCTGGCTGGTGAGGGGCCTGGGTGAAGGCGAGTCGCTCGCCGTCGTCCGGGAGGCGACGCTCAACTCCGCCTACGTCTCCAGTCTGGCGGCGCTGGCGGCCGTAGCGGCGGCCCTGCCGGTGGCGATACTGGCGGTGCGCTATCGCGGGCCGCTGAGCAGCGCGCTAGAGAAGGTGACGTACTCCGGCTTCGCGCTTCCGGGTATTGTCATCGCGCTGGCGCTGGTGTTCTTCTTCGCGAACTACGTTACGTTCCTGTACCAGACGATGGCGCTGCTCGTATTCGCCTACGTCGTGCGGTTTCTGCCGCAGGCGTTGGGATCGACTCGGAGCTCGCTGCTGCAGGTGAACGCGAACACGGAGGAGGCGGCGCGGGGGCTGGGCTACGGGCCGGCGCGAGTGTTCGCGCGAGTGACGGCGCCACAGATGCTGCCGGGGTTATCGGCGGGGGCGGCTCTGGTTTTCCTGACGGTGATGAAGGAGCTGCCGGCCACGCTGATCCTGAGCCCGATCGGCTTCAACACGCTGGCCACCGAGATCTGGTCGGCGACGACCGCATCCTATTTCGCGCGGGCGGCCCTGCCGGCGCTGATCCTGGTTGCGGTGTCGGCGATACCGATGATGCTGCTGGTGTTGCGGGAGCGGAGGGTCTCGTGAGCGACGCCCGGACGGACCCAGCCTTCCTGCGCTGCCAGGGCCTGGTCAAGCGGTTCGCCCGGACGGGCGGCCGTCTGGCCGGAGCGGTGACCGCGGTCGACGGCGCCGATCTGACGGTCGCGAGAGGGCGAACGCTGGCCCTGCTGGGGCCCAGCGGCTGCGGTAAGACCACGTTGCTGCGGCTCATCGCCGGGTTCGAGGCGCCTGACGCCGGCGTCGTCGAGCTGGGCGGGCGCCGGCTCGCCGGGCCGGGGACGTGGCTGGCCCCTCAGAAGCGCCGCGTCGGCCTGGTGTTCCAGGACTACGCGCTGTTCCCGCACCTCAACGTCGAGTCCAACGTCGCGTTCGGCCTGGCCAACGGCCGCAAGCGCAAGCAGCACGTCGCGAGCCTGCTGTCGCTGGTCGGCCTGGAGGGCCTAGGTTCGCGGATGCCCTACGAGCTCTCGGGTGGGCAACAGCAGCGGGTAGCGCTGGCGCGTACGCTGGCGGCTGAGCCGGAGCTGGTGCTGCTGGACGAGCCGTTCTCCAACCTCGACCCGGGGATGCGCGCGCGAGTGCGAGCCGAGGTACGGACGATCATCGAGTCGCTCGGGACGACGGCGATCTTCGTGACGCACGACCAGGAGGAGGCGCTGAGCCTGGCCGCTGAGGTGGCGGTCATGCTGGACGGCAAAGTGCTCCAGACCGGGGGGCCGCGAGAGATGTACGAGCGCCCGACGGACCGGCGGGTCGCCGAGTTCCTGGGCGACGCGAACTTCCTATCGGGCCAGGCGCGGGACGGGTACGTGGAGTGCGAGCTGGGCCGCATCCCCTCGCCGCTGACAGAGGCAGGCGCGGTGGAGGTGATGGTGCGGCCGGAGAACCTGGCGCTCTCGGCGGAGACCGGGGAGCCGGCGGAGATCGTCTCGGTCGAGTATTACGGGCACGACCAGGCGGTGACGGTGCGGCTGTCCGGCGGCGCGACACTGCGGGTGCGACTGATGGCGGGCGAGGAGTTCTCGCCGGGACAAAGCCTGGGGCTGAGCCTGCGCGGCGAGGCCGTCATCTTCCCTCGATAGCGCCGCTCGCGTAAACCGGCGCGAGTGGTGGCGGGCACGGCCGAACCCCCTGAGGCTAATCGTCTATCCCCTCGCATGGCGAATCCCCACCCGCTAGTGTAGACTAATATCGAAGGTTCGAACATGCCTGACAACGGGAACGAGATTATGCCCTCCTCTACGATAGAGGACTACCTCCAGAGCATTTACAGCCTGGAGACTGAAGGCGAGCGCGTAATCTCCGCCCGGCTGGCCCGCTGGATGCGTGTGAAGCCCCCCACGGCCTGGGCCACGGTGCGGCGCATGGAGCGCGACGGGATGGTCAAGCTGGACGAGAAAAAGACGATCCACCTGACGACCAGCGGACGCAAGCTGGCGGAGGTGGTGGCGCGGCGGCACCGCCTGTCCGAGCGGTTTCTGAACGATGTCCTGGGCCTGGGCTGGGCGGAGGCGCACGAGGAAGCCCACCACTTCGAGCACGGGATCACGCCGATAATCGAGAAGCGGATCGTCAGTCTCCTGGGCAACCCCAAGACCTGTCCCCACGGTAGCCCCATCCCCGGCACGGGCGCCACTCTCAGCCCCGACCTGGTGCCGCTGGACACCCTGGAAGCCGGCGACAAGGCCACCGTCGAGTTCATATCGGAGGAGCTGGAGGAGGACCTGGAACTCCTGCGCTACCTGGAGCGTCACAACCTGAAGCCGGGAGAACCGATAACTATCCGCGAGCGCGTGGCCTCCACCGGTGTCATCGTCATCGGGACGGAGAAGGAAGACGTGTCGCTGGGGCTGCCGGTGGCGGCGCGCATCCGCGTGCGGCCTCGCCGGTAGCGGGAGGCGAGCGATGAACTTCGAGCTGCAGGCGCTGACGGCGCCCGGCCGGCGGCTGGTAACGCTGGCCGAGGAGCACGCCGCCGACTTCGCCACCCGCGCCGACCAACACGACCGCGAGAACACGTTCGTGGCCGAGAACTTCGAGGCGATGAAGCAGAGCGGCTTCTTCGGCGCCTGCGCGCCGGAGGAGTTCGGCGGCATAGGAGTGGATTCCGTCCACGATCTGACCGTGGCGATCTCCCGCCTGGCCCGGGGCTGCCCCTCGACGGCGATCTCGGCGAACATGCACATGGCCGGCGTGCTGACCGTGACGCGGGGCTGGCGGCAGGCGCAGAGGACCGGCGACGCCGCGACGGCCGCGCTGATGCAAGGCTTCCTGCCGGCGTTGGGCCAGGGGACGGTCGTGACCTCCGGGGCCGGGACGGAGCGGGGAAGCATACTGGGCGTGCCGTTCACGGAGGCGACGCCCACCGAGGGCGGGTACCTGATCAACGGCCACAAGCTGTTCGCGACGAACTCCGAGGTCGCGGACGCGCTGGCTGTGTTCCTGCGAGCGCCCGGAGATGATGGCCAGCCTTACTTCGCGCTGGCGGTCGTGCGGCGGGGCTCGGCGGGGATGGAGGTGAAGGGGAACTGGGACGCCCTGGGCATGAGGGGATCGGGAAGCCATGACGTAGTGTTCAAGGATTGCTTCGTTCCCGCCCCGATGGTGACCGTCCTGAACCCCCTCGGCTCCCTGCCGGCGTCCGGCCTGGCGACTTCCATCTCGACGAACTACCCGCTAGTCGGCGCGTTCCTGGGCATCGCCGAGTCGGCGCGGGACTACATCGTCGAGCAGGCGCGCACGCGCAAGAAGAAGCCGTTCGCGTCGACGATCGCCGAGCGTCCGGCGACTCAGGTCCAGGTCGCGGAGATGGAGGTCGCGCTGACGGCGGCGCGGGCGGCGCTGGGCCGCACCGGCGTCGCCATCGACGAGTGGCTGACGCAGCCGGAGGAGGAGATGGAGATGAGCGAGGCGACGGCGGTGATGTCGGAGTTCCAGTGCACAAAGCTGATCGTGAATCGTGCCGCCTGCGACGTGGTGGACCGGGCGATGACGGTCTCCGGCGGCAGCGGCTACCTCACGGACAGCCCGCTATCGCGCCTGTACCGTGACGTGCGGGCGGGCGCCTTCATGCAGCCGTTCTCCCCGAACGAGGCGTTCGAGTTCATCGGCAGGGTGAGCCTGGGCCTCGACCCGTACGCGGAGGTCCGGGCCGCGGTGGAGGCGATGAAGGCGGAGGGGTGAGGTAGGCAGACCGGTCGCGTCCACCTGCTCCCCCGTGAACGTGAACTCGTTCGGGCTCGACCCCGCCTGGCTTCTGATCGCCCCGAAGACGTCGTACGTGTACCCGTCCACAACGTCGCCGTAGTCGTCCGTCAGGTCGGTCACCGAGCCGAGGCCGTCATAGAGGTAGTACTCCTGCTCCCCCTGGTCGTCCGTCCTCGATATCAGGTCCAGGCCGTACACCGTACGTGTTGGTCTGGGAGTCCTGAAGGACGATGGAGAAGTCTTGCCGGATCTTCCATAGCCCCCAAGGACTACGACGCGTGGCGAAATGCCGTAACGATCGTCCAGCTGTATAAGAAGAACGGTACGACGGGTGTCGGATCTCCCGCACCAAGAAGTACCGTGACGGTCCACAGGAACAACGGAGAGACTCCCACGAGCAGCAGTACCCGAGAAACGGACGGATATCGAGCCGCTAATAACAGCGCTAGCCCGGCCCACCCGTACACCCCTAGTGCGGCCGCGAACGTGGCTAGCCAAAGGTGCTCGAAGTCTATCGCTAGCAGCGCGAGCGTCAAGAGGACGCCAATGCCTAACCCGACGAGTGCTGGTTTGTAAGGGAATCCGCCTAACCCATTACGCCGATTCGCCGTCGCTGCCTCGGGAGCCCGGAACGTCACCGCACTAACTCACAACTACCACCGGAGATCTTATCTAGTACAAACTTCGTGCGGGACCCGCTTAGGCGATGATCCGTCGCCCAGCGAGCATCTCCCGGTTCGTCCAACTGAAAACGCGTCTCCAATGTGAGATCTATGCTGAACGGAAATCCTCTTGAGAAAAAAGCCTGGACAGATACGTTAGTGCCGTGATTCGTCGTGATGACGACATATCCTTTCGACCGCCATCCTGGCAACCCAAGAGCCCAGCCTACGGGAGGCGTATCTTGATCGACGTTCACTTTCGCCTCGGTGCCTGATGGTCCGGTAATGAAATCGACGTCAACGTCAAGCTTGGCCAGATCGTCAAATGCGATCCACTCCAGCCTTGGTGTGCAGCCAATGAAGGGGAGGCAGAGGCGCTGCGCTGGGAATCGCCCTACCCCTTCCAGACTTATTGATGCATGACACCGAGTCACGGAGAACCCGCCCTCACTAGCCAAACCCGTCGGATCAGCGTAGTTGCAGGGATTGTTCAGCGCGTAAGCGTACGGATGCTGAGTTGCGGGCTTTTCTGCATATCCTGGGAAAGGATCGCGTGACAAGAACCGCCCCGTCTGGGGGTCGTAGTACCGCGCACGCAAGTAGTACAGTCCGCCATCGTCGAGCTGCTGCCCGTTGAAGCGGAACAGAGTATCTATTCCCGTTTGGGAGCGTATCGCACCAAAGACGTCGTAGGTGTAGGAGGCGACGGCGTCTCCATCTTCGTCCGTTAGGTCGCTAGTGGAGCCGAGGCCATCAGACGTGAAGTACGTCTGGTCGCCGGCGCCATCGGTGGCGGAGATCAGGTCGAGCCCGTAGACGTAGGTGTTCGCCCCGTCCTGCAGCACGACGGGCAACCCGGCCGCCACGTCCCAGATGTAGTCCGTCGTGGTCTGCCCCACCGTGTGGCTCATCCTCAACCCGTCTCCATTGTATACGGACGTTGAGGTGACGCTTCCTGATACAGGTGCTGGTGCCCCCGGCAGGACTCGAACCTGCAACCTACTGCTTAGAAGGCAGCCGCTCTGTCCGGTTGAGCTACGGGGGCGCCGTGGGTCGCGGCGGCTCGTGGCTGACGCTACGCGGCCGCGGTGCGCACCTTGTGCAGTCTCGGGAATCTTCTCCCCATCGGCTCCACGGCGACGATGCGCACGCCGTCCAGCTCCGGCGAGGTGGTGACGTGCTTCTGCACGAGCCTGCCCAGCGGCTGCGCGGCGACGACGGCGAGGATGGCGCCCATCATCACGCCCGGGAACCCCTCCAGCCGGCTGCGACTCCCCAGGGCAACCATCGAGGCCAGGCCAGCCAGGATCCCGGCCACGGCCAGGTTCGTGCCGCAGAGCGGCGACACCGCCAGGTGCTTCTCGCCCCGCTGCAGCCGGGCCAGCCCCTCGTGGGCCAGCTCGTTCAGCAGGTCGGTGGGGATGTCGCCGTAGATGTAGAAGCCGTCGGGAGCGGCGCGGCCGAGCACGCGGGTGTGGGGGCCGTGCCGGCTGAGCAGGATGCTGATGGTGGCGTGCTCCAGGGCGTGGTTGCGACGCACGGCATTGACTACTCGTTTTATCATTTACCCCTCCGAGTACCGAGTATACCACGATTCCGGGTCATTCTTCCGCCTCCTCCTCCGCTGCGGCGGCGGGGGCGATCCAGCCTATCGGCTGAAACTCGTTGCCTTCGGGGGCGGGCAGGCGCTGACCGGTGGCCGCGACGAACACGAGCGCGGCGCGGCCCGGATTGCCCAGGGAATCGCCATCGAACGACGTGACGGCCAGGAACCGGCCGTCGGGCGCCCAGCTCAGCGGCTGGTCGAACCCCTGGTCTGGAGGCGCCAGCAGCGTCGCGTCGCCGCCGTCCAGCGGCACAACGGCGACGCGGCCCGGGTCGTCGCCGGCGGGCAGGCCGCCCACCGTTATCCTGTCGCCCTCGGGGCGCCAGACGGGGACAAGCTGGTCGCCGGGCGGAAGGTTCGCCGGCTGTTCCAGCGGCTTGACCTCCTGCGTGGCGATGTCCGTCACGTAGGTCTGGGTGACGAACTGGCCATCCACGATGCCGGGGACGGAGAAAGCGACCCTTGCCGCGTCCGGGGACAGCGCGAAGTCGCGGGCGATCTGGTCGCTGAGGACGAGGAACACATCGCCGGTGAGGACGGGTGTGGGCGCCGGCGTCGGGCTGGGTGCGGGCGTGGGCGTGCCGACCGGCGTCGGCGTGGGCGTGGCGGCCTCGGCTGTGGCGGCGACGGCGGTCGCGGTAGCCTCGGCGACGGCGGTGGCGGTGGCCACGGCCTCGCCGGTGGCCGGGGTGTAGCGGCCGAGGTAGGTCCCGCTCGTCGTGCCGCCCTGGATCGCCACGAAATACAGGAGCGCCTTCTCCTCGTCGAAGCCCAGGGGGATATAAGCCAGGACGTCGCTCACGTCCTGCTTGAGGATCGTGCGAACCGGGGGCGGCGCGTCCTCGGGCGGCGGCTCCTCGTCGTCCTCGTCCGGCGGGCGCAGGTCGACGACGATGATCGTCACGTCGAGGCCGACGTTCTTGCGGAGGTAGAGCAGCTGGCCGTCCGGGTCCCAGCGGGGCGCCGTCTGCAGGTCGACGAAGTCGGCCACCAGCTCGGACTCGCCGGAGTCCAGGTCCAGGATGTAGGTCTGGCCGTCGTAGGCGCGGTTGACGCCGTCGGGGCGCATCGTGTTATAGGCGAGCGTCTGGCCGTCGGGCGAGACGGCGGGGACGATGGCCCATCCCTCCTCGTGGGGCACGCGAGTGACCTCGACGCGGTCCTGCGGGTTGGCGGGATCGATCATCCAGACGATGTCCTCGGTTGGACCGAACTCGCTGTACATGAAGCGGAAGTCGGTCGGCTCGGGAGGGGGGACGGGGGTGGCGGTGAGGTCGCCGGCGGGGGAGGGGCTGGGCACGGGCGAGGGCGTGGGCGCAGGGTCGCCGCCGCCCTTGCCGCAGGACAGCGCGGCGACGAGAACGAGCGCGGCCACGCCGAGGACGACGGGCGCGGCAACAGGGAGCCTTCGCATCGTCATACCAGTAGAACGCCTGGGGCCGGCGACCGGGTGTTAGGGCCCGACGCCTCCCGGGCCCGGGCCGCCGTCCTCGCCTTCCAGCGCCGCCCGGTCGTGCTGCAGCTCGCGGATGCGGCGGAAGACGAAATAGCCGACGGCGAGAAGGCAGACGACGGCGATGGGTATGGCGACCGGCCGGATGTAGTCGCCGATGTCCTCCCAGTTTTCGCCCAGCTCGTAGCCGGCCCAGGCCAGGCCGAGCGACCAGGGATAGGAGCCGAGGAAACTGAGGATCGTGAACCTCAGGACGTTCATGCGGGCGACGCCGGCGGGCACGCTGATGAAGGTGCGGATCACTGGTAACAACCGGCTGACAAATACGGCGAGCTCGCCGTAGCGGGCGAACCAGCGGTCGGCCCAGTCCAGCTCGCGTTGTGTGATGAGGACCCAGCGGCCGTATCGCTCCAGGAAGGGGCGTCCGCCCCAGGCGCCGGCGTAGTAGGCGACGAGCGACCCGATGACGTTGCCGAGGGCGCCGTAGAAGCCGGCCAGGAACACGTACTCCAGCCCGTGGCCGCGCTCGGCGATGAGAAGCCAGCCGGCAAGGGGCATGATGATCTCGCTGGGGAAGGGGATGGCGGCGCTCTCGACGGCCATGAGGAAGACGACGCCGGGCCATTCGATGGCGTCGTATATCCACTCCGCCGAGTCGAGCAGCGCTTGTTCTATCTCGTGCTCAATGCCGAACAGCTTGGGTCCTGACCTCTCGACTGCCTGAAAGCGGCCCGCCAGCTGGCGGGCCCGCGCATCCAGTATATCGGGACGTATGGCGAGGGCCAACGGTTGACAGCGGCGACGGCGCGGCCAATGATGCGGGCAACGTGGATGCGGGCAAGCTACCGAACGAGCTGCTGGCGCGGCTGCTGGCCACGATCACGACCGCAGATTCGCGCGTTGTCGTGGGCCCCGGCGTCGGGAGGGACGCGGCGGTCATCGACGCCGGCGGCGAGCGGCTGCTGGTGGCCAAGAGCGACCCGGTGACGTTCGCCAGCGACCACATCGGCTGGTACGCGACGCACGTGAACGCCAACGACGTAGCCTGCATGGGCGGCCGCCCGGCCTGGTTCCTGGCGACGATCCTCCTGCCGGAAGGCGCGTCCGAGGAGCTGGCGTCGGACGTCTTCGGGCAAGTGCGGGACGCCTGCGCGAGCCTGGAGATCGAGCTCGTGGGCGGGCACACGGAGATAACGCTGGGGCTGGACCGCCCGATAGTCGTGGGGGCGATGCTGGGAGAGGTGGAGCGGGAGTCGCTCGTCGAGCCGGGCGGGGCGCGGGAGGGGGACGCCCTGCTGCTGACCAAGGGAATCGCGATAGAGGGGACGGCGGTACTGGCGCGGGAGGCGGGCGATCGGCTGTCGGCGCTGGGCGTGCCGGAGGGGACGCTGGCCACCGCGCGGGAGTACATCTTCGAGCCGGGGATCAGCGTGGTGCGTGAGGCGCGGGCGGTGTGCAAGGCTCTGGTACCGGGCCGGGTGCACGCGATGCACGACCCGACGGAGGGCGGGCTGGCCACGGCGCTGTACGAGCTGGCCTCGGCGTCCGCGCTGGGGATCGCCGTGGACGCGAATGCGATCGAGGTGCTGCCGGAGACGGCGGTCATCTGCGGCGCCGCCGCGCTGGAGCCGCTGGGGCTGCTGGCCTCCGGGGCGCTGCTGATCGCGGTGGCGCCGGGGGACGGGGAGCCGGCACTCTCGGCGCTGGCCGGAGAGGGCATCGTAGCGAACGTGATCGGGCGTATAGTCAAGAAAGAGGCTGGGGTTATAATGGAGGGCGACGCCGCAAGGCGGCCGATCCCCCGCTTCGACAGGGACGAGGTAGCCCGCTTCCTGGCGGGATAACCTGTCGGGGACCGGCGACAGAAAGGCGTTTCGAGGGAGGCAGGTTAGACCGTGGTCGAAAAGAAGCCGATGACGATTGGTCAGCTGCGCGAGTCAGGCTATCAGGCGCGATCGGTCAAGCAGGAGATGCGGAAGAACCTGATCCAGCGGATCAGCCGGGGCGAGGCGGACCACCTGCCGGGGATCGTCGGCTACGAGGAGACGGTCATACCGCACCTGGAGAACGCCATCCTGTCCGGACAGGACATCATCTTCCTGGGCGAGCGCGGCCAGGCGAAGTCGCGGGTCATTCGGTCGCTGATCTACCTGCTGGACGAGGAGATACCGGCGGTCGCCGGGTGCGAGATCAACGACAGCCCGTTCGACCCGATCTGCAAGCGCTGCCGCGAGATGATCGCGCAGGAAGGCGACGAGACCGAGATCACCTGGCTGGACCGGGAGCGCCGCTACGGCGAGAAGCTGGCCACGCCGGACGTGACGATCGCCGACCTCATCGGCGAGGTCGACCCGATAAAGGTGGCGGAGGGCCGCTACCTCTCGGACGAGCTTACCGTGCACTACGGCCTCATCCCGCGGCACAACCGCGGGCTGTTCTGCATCAACGAACTGCCGGACCTGGCGGAGCGCATCCAGGTGGGCCTGTTCAACATCATGGAAGAGCGCGACGTTCAGATTCGCGGCTACCGGATACGGCTGCCCCTGGACGTGTTCGTCATGGCCTCCGCGAACCCGGAGGACTACACGAACCGGGGACGCATCATCACGCCGCTGAAGGACCGCTACGGAGCGCAGATCCGCACCCATTACCCGAAGAACGTGGAGACCGAGATCGCGATCATGGAGCAGGAGCGGTCGCACTTCGAGGATGACGGCGACCTGCCGGTGAGCGTGCCCGCCTACATGAAGGAGATCGTGGCGGAGGTGACGCGGCTGGCCCGTCGCAGCCCGGACATCAACCAGCGCTCGGGCGTGTCGGTTCGGGCGACGATCGCGGACTACGAGGCGCTGCTGGCCAACGCGCTGCGGCGGGCGATCCGCCTCGGCGAAAAGGAGGTCGTGCCGCGGGTGAGCGACTTGCCGTTCCTGGTGCCGGCGCTGAGCGGCAAGCTGGAGTTCGAGACGGTGGAGGAGGGCCGCGAGGAGCAGGTCGTCGACCGGCTGTTGCAGGGCGCGGTGCTGGCGGTGTTCAATCGCTTCTTCAGCCTCGGCGAGCTGGAGACGACGGTGGCGAAGTTCAAGGCCGGGTACGCGGTGGAGGTGGGCGACCAGACGCCGTCAGCGGAGTACGTGAAGCTGCTCAAGCAGGCGGAGGGTATGGACGGGGCGGTGGAGAAGCTGGGCGCGGGCCAGAGCAAGCCGGGCATCGCCTCGGCGGTGGAGTTCGTGCTGGAGGGGCTGCACCTGAACAAGCGGCTGAACAAGGACAAGATCGGCGGCCGGTACCAGTACCGGGGGTAGACAGACAGGAGACGCATGAGCTTTCTGTACCGCTACTCGGAGTGGGATGGCACGCAAGAGATCGGGCCGCTGGACCCGGACGATATCCTCGCCGGGCTGACCGACGACCTGATGAACTTCGGCGACCTGCAGCACGCCCTGCGCAACCTCCTCCAGCGCGGCCTGCGCAACCCCATGGGCCAGCGCATGCAGGGGCTCCGCGACCTGCTGCAGCAGCTGCGACAGCAGCGCCGGCAGACGCTGGACAAATACAACCTGAACTCCGTGTTCGAGGACCTGAAAAAACGCCTCGACGAGGTGCTGGAGATGGAGCGGGGCACGCTGGACAGCCGTCTGCAGGACGCTGAGAGCCAGCTCGGGGGCGGCGAGAGCCCGCTGCAGGCGTTCGAAGAGGCGATGAAGCCCCCGCAGCAGGAGCCGACGGCCGAGGAGTCGCAGCGGCTGGCGGAGATGCTCAAGGGGATCGTCGAGAAGAAGCAGAACTTCCTGGAGGCCCTGCCGGAGGACGTGGGCGGGCAGGTCAAGGAGCTGCAGAACTACGAGTTCATGGACCCCGAGGCGGCGGCCAAGTTCCAGGAGCTGATGGAGATGCTGCGGCAGGGGATGATGGACACCTTCTTCAAGGACCTGCACCAGCAGATAGCCAACATGAGCCCGGAGGACATGGCTCGCATGAAGGAGATGATCCGGGAGATGAACGAGATGCTCTCGGAGAAGATGGCGGGCGGGGAGCCGGACTTCCAATCGTTCATGGAGAAGTACGGCGATCTGTTCGGGCCGAACCCGCCGCAGAGCCTGGAAGAGCTGATCGAGCAGATGCAGAGCCAGGTGGCGGCGATGAACGCGCTGCTGGACAGCCTGCCGCCGGAGATGCGGCAGCAGCTGCACGATCTGATCATGGACAAGGTAGCCGACCCGGAGCTGCAGCGGGCGTTGCAGGAGCTATCGATAAACCTGGACATCCTCTATCCGTCGGAAGACGGGCAGAGCCAGTACCCGTTCCGCGGCGACGAGGAGATCGACCTGCTGCAGGCGCTGCGCCTGATGGACGACCTGCAGGGGCTGGACGAACTGGAGAAGCAGCTGGAGCGCACGCAGTACGGCGGCAACCTGGACGACATCGACGAGGAGAGGCTGCGCGAACTCCTGGGCGAGGAGGCCTCCCAGACGCTGAAGCAGCTGAAGGACTTCCTGGAGATCCTGGAGGAGGCGGGCTACATCCGCCGCAAGGGTAAGAGCTGGGAGCTGACCCCGAAGGGCGTCCGCAAGATCGGGGAGAAGGCCCTGGGCGAGATCTACACCCAGCTCAAGAAGTCCGGCTACGGAAAGCATCCGCAGCGGGACAAGGGCCCCGGCGGGGAGCGCGCCGATGAGACGAAGCCTTACGAGTTCGGGGACCTGTTCCACCTGAACCTGGGCGAGACGATCATGAACGCGGTCTGGCGCGAGGGGCCGCAGGTGCCGGTGCGGCTGGACAAGGACGACTTCGCCGTCTACCGCTCGGAGACGCTGACGACGACGACGACCGTGATGATGCTGGACCTGTCGTGGTCGATGGCGCTGCGGGGGAGCTTCCAGGCGGCGAAGAAGGTGGCGCTGGCCCTGCAGAACCTGATCCGCACCCAGTTCCCCAAAGACACGCTGTACGTGCTGGGCTTCTCCGCTTACGCGCGGGAGCTGCGCTCGGACGAGCTGCCCTACGTACGCTGGGACGAGTCGGTGCTGGGTACGAACATGCACCACGCGTTCATGATCGCGCAGAAGCTGCTGGCCCGGCACAAGGGGGGCACGCGACAGATCATCATGATCTCGGACGGCGAGCCGACGGCGCACCTGGAGCACGGGCGCTCCTACTTCGCCTACCCGCCCAGCCCGATCACGATACGGGAGACGCTGAAAGAGGTCCGGCGCTGCACACAGAAGGGGATCGTCATCAACACGTTCATGCTGGACCGTAACTACTATCTGAAAGAGTTCGTGAACCAGATCGCCAAGATGAACAAGGGCCGCGTGTTCTACACGACGCCGGAGAAGCTGGGCCAGTACATCCTGGTGGACTACGTGTCGCAGAAGCGGAAGCGCCTGGGCGGCCAGGCCGCCTGACGCCCGCCCCTCACTTCCCGATTCCACACAGCCGTATCTCTGTCTGACCCCCTCGGTTCTTCTCGCTGAAGCCGCGTAGGCGTGGCGCCGGCCACTGGCGCCGCTAAGGTTGGGGGCCATTCGCCACCCAGTATTGGTGCCTCATGGCAAGTCCGGCGGGCCGAAATGGCGTATAGTCTGCGTTCAGAAGCAACAAGCAAGGAAGCGAGGGTTCGTCAAATGAGACTCCTGAACGCAGCGAGGCACTGGTTCTGGTTGGCGCCGGCGATCCTGGGGATCGTGTTCATCGCCGGCGGCGTGTACATGATGCTCCAGGGTCAGGACGCCAAGGACGAGGTCCGCGACGCCATCGTCCGCGAGAACATCACGACGTCGGACGACTCTGCTATTCCGGGCGTGTTGGTGGACGACGCCGACACCGCCAAGGCCGAGGCGGAGGTCATCGAGAAGCACGTGCTGGAGATCACGGGCGGCAAGACCTACGCGGAACTGGACCGCGAGGACCCCAACCGGGCGACTGTCCTGAACTCGGTTTCGCTCCGGACCGCGCTCAACCTGGCGGTCATGGGGTTCAAGATCTCTGACCTGGTCACCGGCATGGGGTTGTTCATGATCGTGCTGGGGATCACGCACATCGTGTTCCTGGCGCCGGCCGTCTACTGGGCGTCGGAGGTCGCGAACCAGTACGCGGCGGGCCGGGCCGGGCCGACGGCGCCGGCCGCCTAGTCCCGGTCCAGCAGGTACCCTCTCAGGACACCGGCGAACTCCTCGGGCCGCAGGCGCGGCAGGGAGTGGCCGGTGTCCTCGAATACGTGAAGCCTGCCGTTGGGCAGGCTCTCCACCATGCGGGCCGAGATCTCGTCGTCCAGGATGTGTGAGTGCTCGCCGCGCATGACCAGCGTCGGGCACTGGATTCGGGTCAGGGATTCCCAGAGGAAGCCGATCTCGGGGATGGCCGCCTTGGTGGCGATGTCGGACAGACGGCGGTCGTAGCGGTTGGAGTAGAGGCTGTCCTCGCCCTGGACGACGGCATTCTGGATCAGGCGGCGGATCGAGGGCTCGTCCAGGGTGGGCCACTGCTCGCGGAAGAAGGCCACAGCGTCGTCGTACGAGAACGATGATGGCCGCACGCCGGCCTTCGCGGTCATGTTGTCCTTGAGGCCGCGGGCGCCGGCCTTCGCCATCTGCGGGCCCATATCGACCAGGGCCAGGTGGTGGAGGCGCGGCCAGTTCTCGCGGGCGTAGGCCATCGAGCAGCGCGAGCCCAGCGACAGGCCCAGCAGGTCGAAGCGCTCCAGGCCGATCTCGTCGACGAAGGCGGCGAGGTCAGAGGCCAGGGCCCAGACGAGGTAGCCGCCCGGGGCGTGCTCGCTCTCCCCGTGCCCGCGCTGGTCGAAAGCGTAGACGTGGAAGTCGTCCATCAGGCGGTTGGCCAGGTCCTGCCAGAAGTAGGCGTAGTCGCGCAGGCCGTGCATCAGGACCAGGGGGCGTTCGCCCCGGCCCTTCCACTCGAAGTAGTGGATACGGAGGCCGTTCAGCTTGAGCTCGCCCTCGGCGGGCTGGACGAGGTTGCTGACGCTACTTGGGTGAGTCGTGCTCATGGTCGTGCTCGTGGATGTGTTTGGGGTCATCCCAGTAGAACTGGAAGAGAACGCCGCCGGAGTCCCTGGGATGGATGTAGGTCTCGAAGCCGGAGTGGGACTGGCGGACGCCGCCGAACGGCTCGATGCCGTAGTTCTTCACCGCCTCGGCGGCGGCCTGGACGCTCTCCACCTCGAACGTGACGTGGTGGAGGCCGGGGCCGCGCTCGTCCAGGAAGCGGTGGAGGTAGCTGTCCTCGCCCAGAGGCTCCAGCAGCTCGAAGTGGGCGGTGCCTCCGGGAAGCTCCAGCGATGCGCCGCTGAACCCCTGCTCCTCACTCTGCCACTTGGCGACGAGCTTCATGCCCATGAGCTCCGTAAGCATCGGCAGCGCGTCGTTAAGGTTCCGCACGGCCCAGCAAACGTGGTCGAGCCGCTTTATCCCCATGTCCTCTGCCATGCTCTGAGCCGACCTCCAATTCCTTGCGCGTAGCCTTGTGGCGGGGCGTATCCTGGGATGCGAACGCCCGTCATGGGCGGGGTGCCCGCCCATCATAGCGTCGTTGCGGCTTGTGGTCACTAGCGGACGGCGAATAGTATTTCGCCATGAGCCCGTACGAGCGCCGGGAGACGATGGTCATCGTCAACCCGGTGGCGCACAACCTGCCCTCGACGAGGCGGCTGGACGAAGCGAAGCGCGCGCTGCAAGCGGCGGGGTGGGAGGCGGAGTGGCGCGAGACGGGCGGCCCGGGCGAGGCGACGGAGCTGGCCCGCGAGGCGGCGGCGCGGGGGCTGCCGCTGCTGTTCGCCTGCGGCGGCGACGGCACGTTGAACGAGGCCGCGAACGGGCTGGCCGGCAGCGAGACGGCGCTGGCCCCGATCCGCGGCGGCACGGTGAACATCTGGGCCCGCGAGATGGGGTTCTCGCGGAAGCCGGCTGAGGCCGTGCGCCAGGCTATCGAGGGGGAGCGGCGAAAGATGGACCTGGGGCGGGCCGGCGAGCGGTACTTCCTGCTGATGGCCGGCTACGGGCTGGACGGGGCTATCGCGCGGCGGGCCAGCATGCGGCTTAAGGGACGATTCGGGGCCACGGCGTACGCCATCGCGGCGGTAAGGGAGGTGCTGCGCTACCGTTCGTCGCCAGTGACGCTGCGCCTGGACGGCGAGGAGCGCGCCACCAACCTGCTGATGCTGGTGGCGGGGAACACCCGTAATTACGCGGGGCTGACGCAGGTCACACGAGATGCCGTCGCCGACGACGGCCTGCTGGACGTCTGCCTATACGAGGGCAGGGGGACGCGGGACTGCCTACTGCACGCGCTGCGCACGCTGCTGCGGCGTCACCAGCGGTCGAAGAAAGTCCTGTACCGGCAGGTGAAGCGGCTGGAGCTATCGTGGGAGACGCCGCTGCCGGCGCAGCTTGACGGAGATGCGTTCGCGGAGTCGCCGGCGACGGTGGACGTCGCACCGTCGGCGCTGTGGGTGGCCGTGCCGAGGGGCCTCAGGTCTCCGCTGTTCCGGAAGTAGCCCGAATCACGAATCACCCTCACCCCACGTTGGCCGTCAAGTCGGTCTCATTCACTTGGTCGCCCCTCCCGCGCGCGGGAGAGGGGAAGGGGGTGAGGGCCAGCCCAACGCCCGGACCGGAGCTATCGGGGTCTTCCACCCGCGCGCTTCCACGCTTCGAATTCGGCTCCAAGATTGCCGCCATCGGGTCCGTACCCGTGCCGAGGGGCCTCAGCTCTCCGCTGTTCCGGGAATAGCGGTGGCGGCGGGAGACTGCGCGGTCACGCTCCCCGCTTCGACGGTGAACAGCGCCGCGCCGTCCAGGAACGAAGCCGGAAAACGATCGAGGTCCGTGGCCGTGACCAGCAGCTGGTCGTAGCTCGAGACCGACTCGATGACGGAGCGGGCGCGGCCGTGGTCCATCTCGGAGAGGATATCGTCCAGGAGAAGCACCGGGGGCTCGCCGCGACGGGCGTGGAGCAGCCGTGCCTCGGCCAGACGGAGGGCCAGGGCGATGGTGCGCTGCTGGGCACGAGAGGCGAAGCCGGCGGCGGGCTCGCCGTCCAGGAAGAAGGCCACGTCGTCGCGGTGGGGGCCCTGCAGTGTCATTCCAGCTGCGATATCCCGTCTGACCCCGCGCGTGAGCGCCTCGCGGTAGGCCTCGGCGGCGGACTCGGCGCCGTCTAAGCCAGCGGCGCCGTCGTCGAGGCGGGGGCGGTACTCCAGGCGCAGCGCCTCCCCGGGCGCGAGGCCGGCGTGGGCGCCGGCGGCCAGCGCGGCGAGTTCGGCCAGGGCGGCCGAGCGAACGGCGAACAGGTAGCCGCCGTCGCGGGCCAGCTCGTCGTCCCAGAAGGCCAGCTCGTCGGCGCGGGCGGCGCCCTCGCGGATGCGCTTCAGCAGGTGATTGCGCTGCGTTATCACGCGTTCCAGACGGGCACGCGCGGAGACGTAGGCGCGGTCGACCTGCGATAGCGTTATGTCGAGATAGCGGCGGCGGGAGGCCGGCGGCCCGGAGATCAGGTCGATGTCGGCGGCGGTGAACAGGACGGCGGTAAGGCGGCCGACGGCGTCGGAGAGGCGCTTGGGGACGCCGTTGACCTTGACCTTCTTCGAGGCCAGGAGGCCGGCGCTGCCCTCGCGGGCGATGATTGCGATCTCGACCTTGACGGCGCCCTCGGCGGACTCGGCCTCGCCCACAACGCGGGCGGCCGGAATCGGGTCGTCCAGGGCGGCGCGACGGATGAGCTGAGCTTCGGTCTCGGCGCGGAGCTCCTTCGTCGTCGCCAGCAGGTAGACGGCTTCCAGCAGGTTGGTCTTCCCCTGGGCGTTATCGCCGACGAAGACACTGGCGCCCGGCGCCAGGGTGACCTGCAGCCGGTGGAAATTGCGGTAGTCGAACAGGAGAAGGCGGAGCAGCCTCATGCTGGCGATTATAGACCGCGGACGGCGCGAAGACCGCTAGACGGCGGCTTCGGCGGAGGGGGATGGGACGGGCGCCTGGACGACGGCCGCGGGGAGGGCGACGACGAAGGTGCTGCCGGGGCCCTCCGGGTTGTCCTCCACCCAGATTCGGCCGTTGTGCAGCTCCACGACGGACTTGGCGATAGCCAGGCCCAGGCCGAGGCCCGAGCGATCGCCGTGGATGAACGGCTCGAAGATGAGGGCGCGTTCGCCCTCAGCGACGCCGGGACCGGAGTCGGTGACGGCGAAGATCACCTCACCGTCCCCGTTGGAGATGTTAACGTCAATCTGGCCGCCGTCGGGCGTGTGCCGCTGGGCGTTGGAGAGGAGGTTGATCACCACCTGCTCGAAGCGGCGGCGGTCCACCATGACGATCGGGGGCGGCTCGTCGACGCGGACGGAGAGGGTCTGGCCCTTGGCCGAGAGGAGGGGGTTCACCAAGGAGACGGGACCGGCGACGACGTCCTGAGCCGACAACGGCTCGAGCTCCAGCCGGGGAGCGAACTCGTCGTCGCGGGAGGCATCGACGAGCTCGGAGACGAGGGCGGTGAGGCGGTTGGCCCCCTTGGCGATGCTGCGGGCCATGCGCACTCGCAACCCGCGCGGGTCCTCTTTCTCCTCCTCCTCCAGCAGCATCTCGGCAGCGGTACGGACGGAGGTGAGAGGGGTCCGCAGCTCGTGCGAGACGGTGATAAGGAGGTCACTCTTGGCGCGATTGAGCTGCTCGAGGCGGCGGGCGCTCTGGCGTTCGCTCTCGTAGAGGCGGCAGTTGTCAAGGGCGAGGGCCAGAACCATGCCCAGCGAAGAGAGGAGCCGGTGGTCTTTGGTCACGGAGTTGCCATGCCGGGCGGCGATGGCCAGCAAGCCTCGAGGCCGGTCCTGGGAGAGAAGCGGGACGTAGATCACGCACTCTTTGGGGAAGGAGCCCGCGAACCAGGGGTCGCCGGCGGTAGAGGGCTTGGACAGGACGCGGCCCTCCTCCACGGCCTCGCGCATGGAGCGGGCGCCCAGGGTGATGCGGGAGGCGGAGCGGAGCCAGCCTTCGGGCATGGCGTGAGCGGCGACGGGTTCGAGCTCCTGGCCGTCCTCCTTCAGCCAGGCGATGACTACAGCCTCAGGCCGGAGGAAGTAGGCGAACAGCCTGGCGGCCTCGTCGCAGGCCTGGGAGAAGTCGTGTATGGTGGCGAGCTTGTAGCCAAGGATGTGGGGGTAGGCGTGCCGCCGGCGCATGCGGTACTCCCAGCGGGAAGCGACTTCGATGACGGGGAAGGTGACGAAGGCGGGGCCGAGGGCGGCTATGAGCTCCGGGGGCGAAAGGTGGACGACGAATGCGTAGAGGGGAAACGCCGTAGCGACGAAAAAGATAATGACGGCGTAGGCGAAACGCTTCGCGTTCCGCACTTCGCGCATGGGGTCAGCCTGGAATCTGAGCAAGGGCCCGCCCTCCGTATAGTGAAGATGGGCCGGGCAGGCGGATAGTTACATGATGGGGCGGAGGGTGGAGGACAAAGAAAGACGCTCTCGAGTCTGAGTGATTGCTCGCGGGGGTGCGGCGATGAGACCCAAGAGCGTCGAAATGCCACGACAGTTGCGGCGCTGTCGAAGCAATTCAATTATGCGGAAGTAACAAGGAAGTTGTCAAGGCAGAAGTGTTAACGGGCGCAAGGGGTTTATCCACAAGAGGCGAGGAGATTTGTGGAATTATGTTGAAGTCCGGCCGCGCAGATAGGGGCGTTTAGGAGGCTTCGCCGTAGAGATCGAGGGCGCCGACGCCGCCGTGGCCGTTCCGGGGGTAGCGCGAAAGGTCGCCCACGTAGCTGCAGACACAGGGTCCGCCGACGGCGCAGCCGCGACAGCAGTATACGATGCCTTCGACGGTCATAGCTGACCTGTCCAGCTCAATGTCGCAGGAGGCGCATCTCTTGGGCTCGTCACTCATCTCTACCGGCTCTTTCTGTATCGCGCCCCCCGGGGGCCTGGTCCCGTTGTCTCTCCCTGCCCTCAAGTATGGGCCACAGCAGTGAACACAAGGGTGAACCTGGCCGGGGAGAAGGTTAAGGTTCCGTAAAGGCCGTCGGAGAGCTAGGCGGCGGCGAGGAACTTGTAGCCGACACCGCGCTCGCTGACGATTTGGCCGGTGCTGTCGGGATCGCCCTGGAGCTTCTGTCGCAGGCGGCGGACGTACACCTTCAGGTAATCGATCTCGTCGACGTATTCGCGGCCCCAGACCTTGGCCAGCAGGGTGTGGTGCGGGAGCACACGGCCGGCGTTGCGGGTCAGGTGGAATAGCAGCGAGTATTCGGTGGGGGTGAGCCGGATGGTCTTGGAGCGAATCGTCACGGTGCGGCTGGCGTAGTCGACGCGGAGGTCGCCGGATTCGAAGACTTCGCCGACGGCGGGGAGCTGGCTTTCGTAGCGGCGGAGGACAGCGCGGACGCGGGCCAGCATCTCCAGGTGGCTGAACGGCTTCGTCACGTAGTCGTCGGCGCCCATCTCCAGGCCGCGGACTTTGTCCACCTCGCCGCCGCGGGCGGTGAGCATGACGATCGGAACGTCGGAGAAGGTGCGGATCTCCTGGCACAGATGGAAGCCGTCGGTGTCGGGGAGCATTATGTCCAGGAGGATAAGGTCCGGCTTCTGCTCCTCGATGAGCTGTAGCCCTTCCTCACCGGTACCGGCCGATATGACCTCGGCCTCCGGCCAGCGCAGATTGAAGCAGAGGTTGACCACCTCAATCACGTCCGGTTCGTCGTCGACGATAAGTACTTTCATCATTTGTCCTCAAAAGAAGCCACCCGCCTGGGGCGGACGGCCTTCATTGAGTAAGAGTGTTATGTCCCCTCGGTTGTTACAGGGGCAGACCGGGGTAAGGGCGTGAAGCGCGCGTGAAGGCGGGGACGGTCGTTCGGTAGGCGCGGCGGGCGTGCTATATTCGCTGCGTGGTTGAGCGGGAGCTCATCGTCAGCGACGACGTGGCCGGGGAGGCGGCGCGAATTTTCCTGGAGCAGGCGCCGCGGACGCTGGCCCTGGCCGGCGGCGGCACGCCCAGGGCGCTGTACGCGCTCCTGGCCCAGCGCGAGTACGATTGGCCATCGCTGGAAGTGTTCTTCGGAGACGAGCGCTGCGTGCCGCCGGACCACCCGAACTCCAACTTTCGCATGGCGAACGAAACGCTGCTATCGAAAGTGCGGGCGCGGGTGCACCGGATGCGGGGCGAGAGCTGCGACGCGGCCGGTTACGAGGAGGAGCTGCGTTCGGTGTTCGGGCCGGGGCTGCCCAGGTTCGACCTGGCCCTGCTGGGGATGGGAGCGGACGGGCACACGGCCTCCCTGTTCCCGGGGGACGCGGCGCTGGAGGAGAGAGAACGCCTGGTGGTCAGGGTCTCGCGGCCGGACCACGAGAGGTTGACGCTGACGCTGCCGGCGCTCTCGGCGGCGAAGGTCGCGTTGTTTCTCGTCTCAGGGGCGGACAAGCGGGTGGCGCTCTCGCGCGTGCTGGCGGGGGAAGACCTGCCGGCGGCGCGAGTGGCGGCCGAGCAAGTCGTGTTCGTGACCGACCGGGAGGCGGCGGGCTAGCTGTAGCGGCCCCGCTCGCGGTCGCGCTCTTTGTCGATGAGCAGCTGGACGCTCTCGGGATGGGGCACGCCGGCGATGCGGAACTGCTGGCCGGTGGCCGCCGTCTGACAGACCACGTCGCCGAAGTTGAGGATGCTGGGGATGATGCCGCTCTTTTCGACGGTGATGTCCTGGACGTTGACGAGATCGGCGGTGGAGATTCGGAGCTGGAAGGGCGTCGGCTTGAAGCTGTCTACCAGGCGCTGGTTGGTCACCACCCAGATGTCGTTGTGGTAGCGGTACCAGTTGAGGAACAGCCGCACGGCCCAGTAGGCGAACCAGACCGCGACGACCAGCCAGAAGAAGATGCCGAGGTCGTCCAGGACGTCGGCGAGGGAGAGCAGCCAGGCGGCCAGCGCCACCGGGACGACGGCGAACAGCAGCCAGAGTATGGACTTGGGCCAGAGTTGCCACCAGTGCCGGCGGCAGAGCTGGAGCACCATCTCGTCGGCCTGGAGGGGGAAGGGGAAGCGGGGCTGGCTGGCGGGAGTCTGGCTCGTCATGGCACCACCTCTCGATCCGGTAGAGCGGCCCGGTCTGGTTCCAGGTTACACATCCCGGCCGATTTCCGCCTCAGCTGGCGATTGGTTCGATGACGACCACGGGTATCTGCCGCTCGGTGCGCTGCTGGTAGAGGTTGTAGGGCGGATACAGCTCCGCCATCTGGGCCCACAGCGCCTCGCGCTCGTCGCCGGTAGCCGCGCGGGCCTTCGCCTCGTAGGCGTCGGCGGCGACCTTGATCGACACGTCGGGGTTGCCGACCAGGTTCAGGTACCAGTCCGGGTGCTGGGGCGTGCCTCCGCGGGAGGCGATCACCACATACCCGCCCTCGGTCTTCGAGTAGATCAGGGGCCGTGTCTGGGCGGCGCCGGACTTCCGCCCCGTCGTGGCCAGAAGCAGGGTGGGGATCATGCCCTTCCCGCCGGCAATCGACGAGTCCCACATGTGGCCGTCGGCGCCGTCGCTCTCCAGGTAGCGGGCCACGTGGTCCTTTATCCAGTCCGGCATGTGGGTGGGAATGGAGAACTCGTGCATCAGGTGCTCCTTACCACTGGACGAACATCGGCATGACGACGTGGACGTAGTTGTCCTCGCCGACTGGGCGCAGCACGCCGGGGCTGGAGGGGCTGCTGGTCTCCAGCGCCACCTGGGCGCAGTCCAGCACCTGGAGGGCGTCCTGGAGGTACTTGCTGTTGAAGGCGATCTTGGACTCCTCGCCCTCGATGCTGACGTCCAGTTCGCCGCGGTGCTCGCCGATCTCTTCGGCGCGGGCGGAGACGGTCATCTTGCCGGGCGCGGCGTCCTCGCCCGGCTCCAGCTGGATTCGGACGATGCCGGAGCCGTCGCGGGCGAAGATGGCGGCGATGCGGGTCTCCTGGAGGAACTGCCGCATGTCGATCGTGGCGCGGGTGGTGTAGCTGGAGGGGATAAGCTGCTCGTAGTTGGGGAAGGTGCCCTGGATCAGCGTGGCGACCATCTCCACGGACTTGAGCCGGAACAGCACCTGCGAGCGGGCCTCGTTGAAGGCGATCTCCGGCGGCTCCTCTTCCTCGGCGAGCAGGCGCTCCAGCTCGCGCATGGCGCGGGCGGGGACGATGACCTCGACCTTTTCCGAGACGGCCTGCTCCAGGGGGAGGCTGTAGACGGCGAGGCGGAAGCCGTCGGCGGCAGCGAGGGTCATGCTGGAGTCTTCGAGGACGGTGTGGATGCCGGTGAGAACGGGGCGGGTGTCGTCGGCGGCGGCGGCGAACTCCACGTGCTGGACGGCGGTGCGCAACGCCCTGGCGTCGAGCTTGAGGCGGGCGCCGCTATCGACGGCGGGCACGGGCGGGAAGTCGGCGGCGTCCATGCCGGACACCGACGCCTCGTTGCGGGCGCAACTGAGGCTTAGTTGCCGCGAGCGCCCGCTGACCGTGAGGTCGATGCGCTCGTTGGGGAGGGACGTGACGAAGTCGGTGAGCAGGCGGGCGGGCACCGTTATCGCGCCCTCCTCCTCAACCTGGGCGCCGATCCAGGCGGTCGTCGCTATCTCGAGGTTGGTGGCGACGAGCTTGAGCCGCCCTTCATCGCTGGCCAGAAGGACGTGGGAGGCCTGCGGGAGTGTGCTGCGGGCGGCCACGGCGCGGCCGACGATGCCGAGTCCCTTGGCGAGGTTCTCCTGGAGACAAGAGATCTTCATAGCGTCACCTATTTAATCGCTTATACAATACTTGGCCGGGGGCGAAGCCGGAGAGTAGTATATCGCGCCGCCTGGGCGCTGACAATACGTGGCTAACCGATACCGGCGAACGCCTCCCGCGCCGCCTCGATTGTCGCGTTGATCTCGTCGTCCGTGTGAGCGAGGGAGACGAACGCGGCCTCGAACTGGGATGGCGGGAGGAGGACGCCGCGCTCCAGCATGCCGCGGAAGAAGGCGGCGAAACGGTCGCTGTCGGATCGTTTCGCCGACGCGAAGTCGGTCACGTCCTCCGAGGTGAAGAACAGCGTCAGCATGGAGCCGGCGCGGTTGATTCGGACCGGCGTCTCGGTCTCCTCGGCGGAGCGGCGCAGGCCGTCCTCGAGGAAGATGGCGCTGACCTCGAGCCGCTGGTAGGCCACGTCGTCGAGAGCCTGAAGGGTGGCGATGCCGGCGGCCATGGTGAGAGGGTTGCCGGCCAGCGTCCCGGCCTGGTAGACGGGGCCCTCCGGCGCGACCATCGCCATGACGTCGGCGCGGCCGCCGTAGGCCCCGACGGGCAGGCCACCGCCGATGATCTTGCCCAGGCAGGTCAGGTCCGGCGTCACGCCGAACATGTCCTGCACCCCGCCGAAGCGCAGCCGGAAGCCGGTGATCACCTCGTCGAAGACGAGGAGCGCGCCGTGCCCGGCCGTCAGCTCTCGCAACCGCTGGAGGAAGCCGGGCGCGGGCGGGACGACGCCCATGTTCCCGGCTATCGGCTCGACGATGACGGCCGCGATCTCGCCGGGGTGCTCGTCGAACAGGAGGCGGACCGCCTCCTCGTCGTTGTAGGGGACGACGAGCGTGCGGGAGGCGAACGGTTCGGGGACGCCGGGGCTATCGGGCAGGCCGAACGTGGCGGGGCCGGATCCGGCCCGGGCGAGGAGGCCGTCGGCGTGGCCGTGGTAGCAGCCCTCGAACTTGACGATGACCTCACGGCCGGTGAAGGCGCGGGCCAGCCGGAGGGCGGACATCGTGGCCTCCGTGCCGGAGCTGACGAAGCGTATCTTCTCGATCGAGGGGACAGCGTCGATGATGATGCGAGCCAGCTGCACCTCGAGCTCCGTCGTGGCGCCGAAGGCGGTGCCCCGCTCGGCGGCGCGCACCACGACCTCGGTGACGGCGGGGTGGGCGTGGCCGAGGATGAGCGGCCCGAAGGCGGCGATGTAATCGATGTAGGCGTTGCCGTCGGCGTCGAAAAGGCGCGGCCCCTGTCCGTAGGCGATGACCGGCGGCTCCGCGCCGACGGCGGCGAAGGCGCGGACGGGGCTGGAGACGCCGCCGGGCATCAGCCGCCGGGCGAGGTCTCGCAGCTCGCGGGAGCGGGCGCCGTCGGGGTCAGTCATGCCGGTATCCTGGCGTCTTGCGGGACCAGCCTCGGCACGAGCTCCGACAGCGTTCGCACGCGAAGGTCGGGCGGCGGCACCTTGCTGGGCCGACGTTGCGGCGTGCGGACGACCCAGGCGACGCGCATGCCGGCGTTGCGGGGGCCGAGGACGTCGGGTATCGGGTTGTCGCCGACGTAGAGGATACGGGCCGGCTCCAGGCCCAGGCGCGCGGCGAGATGGTGGAAGATCGCCGGGTTGGGCTTTATCGCCCCGGCCTGCTCGGACGTGACGACGACGTCAAAGTCGAGGTCGTTGCGCTTGAGAGCGGCGTGGAGGAAGTCGTCGTCGGAGTTGGAGAGGACTGCGAGGCGATAGCGCGAGTGGAGGGCGTCGAGGACGGGGCGGACCTCAGCGAAGGCGTCGGCGGTGGCCAGCCGCTCGCGGAGGTGGTGGGAGGCGGCCCAGGGGTCGCCGGGAAGCTTGAGGCGACGGAAGACGTACTCGAACTGGCGGGCCCAGGCCTCATCGTAGCGGGTGTAGATGGGGTCGTGGTGATTCTCGGATCGGAACTTGAAGGCGGCCGCCAGGAAGCGACGCCAGAGGTCGGCGGCGTCGGCGTCGAGCCGCTGGTCGGCGCAGATCTCGGCGAAGGCGACGATGAAGTCGGGTTCTGTGAAGTCGAAGAGGGTGCCGTAAGCGTCGAAGGCGATGGCTTCGATGTTAGCCACAGATGGCCACAGATGGGACACAGATTGTCGCGGCATCAGAAGACGAGGCGCTTGACCTGAAGC
>JBBDNA010000003.1:66912-121079 GCA_040877915.1 Dehalococcoidia bacterium | reverse complement strand
TTGCGCGTTCCGAAGGCGATGGCTTCGATATCAGCCACAGATGACCACAGATTTGACACAGATTGTCGCGGCATCAGAAGACGAGGCGCTTGACCTGAAGCTTGCGCGTTCCGAAGGCGATGGCTTCGATATCAGCCACAGATGACCACAGATTTGGGAGCCATCAGAAGACGAGGCGTTTGACCTGAAGCTTGCGCGTTCCGAAGTTGAGGAGCAGGCCAACCTTGGTACCGGTGCCCTTCAGATAGTTGAGCAGTTGCGCCTCATGCTCGGTTGTTAGGCCTGAACTAGCCTTGATCTCACAGATCACCGACTTGTCCACGAGCAAATCGCAGTAGTACGTCCCTATCGGCTGGCCCTTGTACAGGACATCCATCGGCACCTGAGCCGCGACGGAAACATCGCGACCCCGCAGCTCACGAATGAGAGCGGTCTCATAGACCTTCTCCAGGAACCCTGGCCCAAGCTCGCGATGAACTTCAAACGCGGCCCCGATCATCTGCTCTGTTAGCTGGCGATGCGGATACTTAGCATCCTCAGCTTCCGTGGCAGAACCTATCTGTGAACTATCTGTGTCCATCTGTGGCTATACTTACTCGCGCATCCAGCGGGCGGCCTGCCATCTGCGCCTTATCTGCGCTCATCTGCGGTAAATCCGGGGCGGGGCGGCTCTGTGCTCATCTGTGTCCATCTGTGGCTATTCCCGCAGCCAGCGGGCGGCCTCCTTGGCGTGGTAGGTGATGACGATGTCGGCGCCGGCGCGGCGGATGGCCGTGAGCACCTCGAGGACGGCGAGGCGCTCGTCCAGGTAGCCGGCGGCGGCCGCGGCCTTGAGCATCGCGTACTCGCCGCTCACGTTGTAGGCGGCCAGGGGCAGGTCGAAGCGCTCGCGGGCGCGGGCTATGAGGTCGAGGTTGGGCAGCGCCGGCTTGACCATCACGATGTCGGCGCCCTCGGCGATGTCGGCCTCGATCTCGCGCATCGCCTCGCGGGCGTTGGCGGGGTCCATCTGGTAGGCGCGGCGGTCGCCGAACTGCGGCGCGGAGCCGGCGGCGACGCGGAAGGGGCCGTAGAACGCGGAGGCCTGCTTGGCGGCGTAGGCCATGATCGGCGTCGACGCGAAGCCGGCCTCGTCCAGGGCCGAGCGGATGGCGGCGACGCGGCCATCCATCATGTCGGAGGGGGCGACTATGTCGGCGCCGGCCTGGGCCTGCGAGACGGCGGTGCGGGCGAGCAGCGGCAGCGTCTCGTCGTTGTCCACTTCGCCGTCGACGACGATGCCGCAGTGGCCGTGCGACGTGTACTCGCAGAGGCAGACGTCGGTGATGACGGCGAGGTCGGGCGCGGCCTGCTTGAGGGTGCGGACCGCGCGCTGGGTGATGCCGTCGGAGTCGTAGGCCTCGGCGCCGGCGTCGTCCTTGGACGCGGGCAGACCGAACAGCAGGACGGCGGGGATGCCGAGCGACCGCAGCTCCTCGGCCTCGGCGGGGAGCTGGTCGAGCGAGAGATGGTACTGGCCGGGCATCGACGCGATCTCGCGGCGGACGCCCTGGCCGTGGGTAACGAACAGGGGGTAGACGAACGACTCGGGCGAGAGTCGTGTCTCGCGGACGAGGCGTCGCAGGGCGTCGGAGCGGCGCAACCGCCGCAGCCGGGCGAAGGTTGGGAGGGTGCGGGTGTGGGTGGTCATGGATTGAACACCTCTTCGTCCTCATCGTAGTGCTGGTGAATGATGGAGTGTATAGGCAGCAAAGCCTCCGCTACGTTCCTTCCCCAACCCAACCCTAGATTGAAGCGCCAATCCCAGAGGGCCTGCGCCCGATCTTCGCCGGGTGATCGGCCGTAGAGGATGCACCCCTTTTTCAGATCGACGTAGACGTCCGCCAGTAGGAGTCCCAAATCGGCTGGAATGGCATCTCGCTTCTCGGTGCTGACGGGGTCATATACAAAGTGAACCAGGGAATGCCAGCCAAGCTTGGCGACTACGCGATCGTGGACATCCATAGAGAGGTCGATGGCGTCGCGCTCGGACATCGCCGTAGGCCACTCCAGAACGCGCTCCTGCTTCTCATTCTCGTCGTCATCGTCGTCCGGCCAGTCGTATGGATCCGGAATACGGTGTGCTAGGTGGTAGACCAGGGGAAGCAGCTCTTCGAGCTGCTGGAGAAACTCGATCTTCGATAGGTCATTCATGCGCTCAAACACATCGCAGACCTTCTGGGCGACCTCCGCTAACTGCTTGACGTCCGGATGGTCCAGTAGGTCGGCGTGAATTGGCACACCTCTGGGCATCGCTATTCCCCGTATCGCTCCCGCACCGCCGCCACCAGCCCCCGCACCGTGTGCTCCGCTGCCTCGACGTCCACGGGGAGGCCCAGCTCGCGGGCGGTGGCCGCGGTTATCGGGCCGATGCAGGCGATGAGGGGGCGGGCGGTGCGCGTCGTGCGGCGTTCGGCTGTGGTGGCACCCCCCAGATTCCTTCGCGAAGATACCACCTGCGTCGCGCCGGCGCCGTCGCCGCTCAGAATGACAGGGAAATCGTCCCCCAGCAGGGCGGCCAGGTTGCGAACGGTGGAGGACGACGTGAAGGTCACGATGTCGACGCCGCCGTCGCGGAGGAGCGACAGCGCCTCGGCGGGGGCCTCGGCGGGCAGGGCGGCGCGGTAGAGCGTGACCTCGTCCACCTCCGCCCCCAGCCTGCGAAGTCCTTCGACAAGCTCAGGACGAGCGGATTCGGCGCGGGGGAGAAGGATGCGGTCTCCGGGGCGTAGGAGACCGGACGACGAGCGACCGCTGCCCCGCCCCAGATTCCTTCGCGAGCCGGCCGTATCCCTCGCGAGACCGCTGTCGCCGCTCAGAATGACAGATCCCGACAGCGCCTCTACCAGCGATTCCGCGATGTACTCCGCCGGGACGGCGTCGGCGGTGATACCGCGCTCGGACAGCGCCTCGGCGGTGGCGGGACCGATGGCGGCGACGCGCGTCGCCCCGAATCCGCGGGCGTCGAGCGTGCGCTCCCGCATCAGGCCGAACCAGACGTCGACGGCGTTGGCGCTGGTGAACACGCACCAGGCGTAGCCGCCCGCGACAAGCTTATCGATGGCGGCGGCGACGGCGGACTCATCGTACGAGGGCTCGATTTCGATGGCCGGCAGCTCGATCGGGACGGCGCCCTCGTCGGCCAACAGGCGGGCGAGGACGCTGGCCTGGCGGCGGGTGCGGGTGATCAGCACGCGCTTGCCCAGCAGCGGCTGTTGCTCGAACCAGGCGAGGGTGTCGCGCAGACGCACGACTTCGCCGACGACGGTGATCGCGGGTGCGCCGATGCCGGCCTCCTCCGCACGGGCGACGATGTCGGCCAGGGCGCCGGTGACGGTGCGCTGGTCGGGGGTCGTGCCGCGCTCGATCACGGCGGCGGGGGTGTCGGCGGGCCGCCCGGCGGCGATCAGCTTCTCGATGATGGCGGGCAGGGTGCGCACGCCCATCAGCAGGACGAGCGTGTCGACAGCGGTGGCGAGCCGCGCCCAGTCGATGGCGGTGTCCCGGCTGGGGACGTGACCCACATCACCGGAGTCGGGGTCGTGACCCACGTCGTCGCCGCTCAGAATGACAGGGTCGGCCTCGTGGCCGGTGACGACGGCGAACGACGAGGCGAGGCCGCGGTGGGTGACGGGGATGCCGGCGTAGGCGGGCACGGCGACGGCGGAGGTGACGCCGGGGACGACCTCGAAGGGCACGCCGGCGGCGCGCAGGGCCTCGGCCTCCTCGCCGCCGCGGCCGAAAACGAAGGGGTCGCCGCCCTTGAGCCGGACGACGCGCTTACCCTCGCGGGCCCTGGCGACGAGCAGCTGGTTGATGGCGGCCTGGTCGTGGGCCAACATGTCATTCTGAGGAGCGGAGGCCGCCGGGAGGGGGCCGGAGCGACGAAGAATCTCGGCCTTCGGAACAGCTTGCGACTCGCCGAGATCCCCTTCGACTCCGCTCAGGGCAGGCTTCGCTTCGCTCAGGATGACAGGTTGGGGGGTCTTGCCCATGTATACCCGCTCGGCGTCCTGGCGGATGTGATCCAGCAGGCGGGGGCTGACCAGGCGGTCGTAGACGACGACGTCGGCTTCGCGCAGGCGCTCCAGGCCGGCGACGGTGATGAGGCCGGGATCGCCGGGGCCGGCGCCGACGAGCCACACCTTTCCCGTCGAGGGCGTTGGAGATTGGAGATTGGAGGCTGGGCGTCGTTGGCGAGCGCTCATGCGCCGACCTCCAGCAGCTTTCCGGCGCCACGAACGAGGAGGGCCTCGGCCAGCTCCGCGCCCAGTGGCTCGGCGTCCTCCAGTGCGCCCTCGATCTCGCCGCGCAGCAGCTCGCGGCCGTCCGTCGTGGCGACGAGGCCGCGCAGGTGGACGCGGTCGCCGGTCACCTCCGCCAGGGCGGCGATGGCGGAGTGGCAGCCCCCGCCCAGGCGCGCCTCGAAGGCGCGTTCGGCGGCGGTGGCGCGGTGGGTGTCGGGGTCGTCAGCGGCGGCGACGAGGGCGACGGCCTCGGCGTCGTCCGCGCGGACTTGAAGGGCGAGCGCGCCCTGGCCCACGGCCGGCAGCATGACGTCAGTCGAGAACAGCTCGGTCGCGCGGTCCAGCCAGCCCATCCGGGCGAGGCCGGCGGCGGCCAGGACGGTGGCGTCGTAGTCCCCGTCCTTGACCTTGCGGATACGGGTGTCGACGTTACCACGGATATCGGCGACGCGGAGGCCGGGCCGGGCGGCGAGGAGCTGGGCGGCGCGGCGAGGGCTGCCGGTGCCGACGACGGCGCCCGCGGCCAGGCCGACAAGCTTCGCGCCGTCGCGGGATATGAGGGCGTCGCGGACGTCGGCGCGAACGCTGACGGAGGCGATGGCCAGGCCGTCGGCGCAGTGGGAGGGCATGTCCTTGAGGCTGTGGACGGCGATATCGATGTCGCCGCGGAGGAGCGCGGCCTCCAACTCGGCGACGAAGACGCCCCGCCCGCCGATCTCGGTCAGGGAGGCGCTGGAGCGGTCGCCCTCGGTGCGGACGGCGCGGGTCTCGATGGCGGCCTCGGGATGCGCCAGGCGTATCGGCTCGAGGGCGATCTCGGTCTGGCGCCGGGAGAGGGGGCTGCCGCGGCTGCCGACGACGAAGCGTCGAGTGGACACAACTTCCGCCCTCCGGGGCTAGCGCCGCCTTCGCGACGGCGTGGGCCGGGCGGCGAACAGGTCCTGCAGAGCCTCCATGTAGAGGCTGGTGTCGGCGCCGTTTTTCATCCTGGCGATGGGACGGTCGAGCATCTTCTTGACGATGGCCTGGGTCATGGCCTCGATGCGCTGACGCTGCTCGTCGCTGAGGTCAGGCATGCGGCGGAGGGCGCGCTGGACCTCGAGGACGCGGGCTTCCTCGGCACGGTCCTTGAGGGAGGCGATGGCCGGGACGACGTCCAGGGAGCGCCACCAGCCCAGGAAGTCCTCGACCTCGTCCTCGACGTGGGCCTGAACGCGCAGCAGCTCGCGGCGGCGGCCGCGCATGCCGGCCTTGGAGACGGACTCGATGTCGTCGATGTCGAACAGGCGGACGCCGGGGAGGTCGCGTACGGCGGGGTCGATGTCGCGGGGGACGGCGATGTCGATGAGGACGAGGGCGTTGCCGTTGCGGCCGGCCGCGGCGGGGGCGACCAGCTCGGGGCCGAGGACGAAGCCGCTGGCGCCGGTGCCGCTGATGACGACATCACTCTCGGCGAGGGCGCGGTCGAGCTCGTAGAAGGGGACGGTGCCGCCGCCTATCGCCTCGGCCAGCGCCTCGGCGCGGTCCGGCGTGCGGTTGGTGACGAGGACGCGCGCGGCGCCGCTATCGGCGAGGCCACGCGCGGCCAGCTTGCCGGTGGAGCCGGCGCTGATGACGAGAACGGTCTTGCCCTCAAGGGCGCCGATGGTGTCCCGGGCCAGGGTGACGGCGACGGAGCTGATGGACAGGGAGTACCCTCCGATGTCCGTCTGGCTGCGGGCGCGCTTGCCCACGCGGAGAGCGGAGTGGAGCAGCCGGGAGAGGACGCCGTCCAGCGTGCCGGCCTGAGTGGCGGCGGACATGGCGTCGCGGACCTGGCCCAGTACTTGCGACTCGCCGAGCACCATAGAGTCGATCCCGGCGGCAACGCGAAAGAGGTGCCGGGCGGCTTCGTCGTGGGCGAGGAAGTAGGTGAAGCGAGGATGCAGGCCGGCGCCCTTGCAGGCGGTGAGCGCCTCGATCAGGCGATCGGACTGCGAGAGGTGGCCATCGGTCGTCGTGTACAGCTCGGTGCGATTGCAGGTGGAGAGGAGGACGGCGGCGCCCAGACGCTCGCGCAGGCTTTCCAGAGCGCCGGGCAGCTCGTCGGCGGAGAAGGCGACTTTCTCGCGCTCCGCCACGGGCGCCGTGCGGTGGTTGACGCCCAGGCAAGTGACGACCAGGGGTTCGCGGTTCATCGCTCCGCGGCGGGCTCCTGGAGGGAGTGGAGCAGCCGCTCCTTCGCCTCGACGCGGCGGCCGTCGGCCAGGAGGCGCTTGAGATCGTCGTCCAGGGCGGCGTTCCAGACGTCGGGATGGATCATCACACCGCGGTCGAGGAGCTCCTTGCGGACCTCGGCGGCCAGGTCGAGCATGACGGCGAAGTCCTCGGTGAGGAAGGCCTCCAGCTCTTCGCGCATCTTGCGGGCCATGGCCGGGCTGCGGCCGGAGGTGGAGACGGCGACGGTGAGGTCGCCCTGACGGGCGATGGCGGGCATGATGAAATCGCAGAACGGAGGGTCGTCGACGGCGTTGACCAGGACGCGCCGGTCCTTCCCCTCCTGGGCGACGACGGAGTTGATCGAACGGTCGTCGGTGCCGACGAAGGCAAGGAAGTACCCCTCGAGGTCGCCGGGCTCGTACTCGCGGGCGACGTGCCGGACGCGGCCCCCGGCGACAGCGCTCTCGATCTCCGGGTGCAACTCGGGGCTGACGACGGTGACGTCGGCGCCGGCTTCGAGGAGGCCGGAGACCTTCTGCCAGGCCACCGCGCCGCCGCCAATCACCACTACCGGCTTGCCGGCGACGTCAAGAAATACCGGGTAGTAGCGCATACGGGATCAGCTAGCGGTTGCGGCTGCCGCCTCCGTCTGCTCGTAGGTCTCAGCGATGGCGAGGAGGACCTGGTCGGCGAGGTTGGAGAGGAGCTCCCATATCTCGACGGCTTCGTCGGAGGTGAGATCGTTCTTGTGGGCGAGCTCCATGGCGGAGTCGTCCAGGCCCTTGCGGAAGAAGGTGAACGCCTCCAGGGCATCGCGGATGCTGAGCTGCTCGCGGACGAGCTCGCGGCCGTACTCGTGGCCGATGTCTCGAGCCTCGTCGACGAGCTCGGAGCGGCGGGCGCCCTTGCTCATGTACTCGGAGATAAGGGCGACCATGCGACGGCCCAGCGGCCGCAGCCGCTCGCGCTCGGCTTCCGAGATGTGCGCGGACCAGGGGGTCTGGCCGCCACCGCGCTGCAGGCGTCGCCGGATGCGAGTAAGGGCGAGCTGGCCAAGGGAGTCGTAGGGCTCGGCGGCGGCGCCGCCGCGGCCGGCGACGAGGTGCCGGAGGTCGTCCTCGGAGAAGCGACGGTGGCCGCCGGGGGTGCGGAAGGAGCGGACGTGACCGGCATCGGCCCAGCGTCTGAGCGTGGACTCGTTAACGCCGAGGAGCTTGCACGCCTGGCCGAGAGTTATCCAACGAGTTGAGAAGGATTCAGGGGCGTCGCGAAGGCGGTCGACCACGGGCTAACCTCACTAAAACTAGCCGAAAGGTCGGCGGGGGCGATTCGATTCATCGCTAATTCTACATTGCGATGGTTTTTACCGTCAAGCTCTATGGGTTTCTCCAGCGTGAAGCTTGCATTCCAGGTGTGCGTTAGCCGCGCGCGCCCTCCAGCGCGGCGCGGGTGTAGGGCAGGATGGTACCGACCCAGTCCACCTGCGAATCGAGCCGCTTGCCCAGGCCGCTGAGCAGCCCCAGCACGCGCATGATCAGCAAGAACTCGCGCGGGATTTCGACGATGGGGTTGGCGCGAATGGCGCGGGCGATGCGGGCGTTGGCCTCGGCGACGAGGTCGGGGTCGGCGTAGGCCTGGCCGGGCTTGCTGGTCTCCATGAAGGCGCGGCCCATGACCAGGTAGGGAGTGGGGTCCTCCGCCCGCTTGGTGCGGAAGCCCAGGTCGCGGAAGGCCTGCACCATCTGCATGGCCTCACCGGTCATCATGGAGTGGACCAGCCGGGCGTAGCCGAGGCGGAACTGGTCGTCCAGCTTGCGGCAGAGACCGAAGTCGAGCATGACGAGTGTCGGGCCGGGCCGGACGAGGAGGTTGCCGGGATGGGGGTCGGCGTGGAAGACGCCGTGGATGTAGAGCTGCTCGCAGTAGGCCTCGGTGACCAGCTGGGAGAGGGCCTGCTTGTCGATGCCGGCGGCCTCCAGGGCCGCTATGTCCGTGATCTTGATGCCTTCCAGAAACTCCATGACCAGAACGCGGCGAGTGGTGTACTCCCAGTAGATCTGGGGGACGACGATGTCGCGACGGGAGGCGAAGTTGGCGGCGATGAGCTCGGCGTTGTGGCCCTCGTTGATGAAGTCCAGCTCCTGGGGAAAGTTGTAGCGTATCTCCTCGATGATGGGGCCGAAGTCCAGGTTGCGCTCCAGCACGTCCAGTATGCGCAGCAGGAAGCGGATGCTATCGAGGTCGGTCTGGACGATGTCCCAGATGCCCGGGTACTGCACCTTCACGGCAACCTCGCGGCCGTCCTTGAGGCGCCCGCGGTGCACCTGGGCCAGGGAGGCGGCGGCGATCGGCTCGCGGTCCAGCTCGTCGAAGACGTCGGCGATCGGGCGGCGCAGCTCGCGGGTGATCTGACGCTCGACGACGGCGTAGGGGCGGGGCGGGACCTGGTCGTGCAGGCGGGAGAGGGTGTCGACGTACTCGTCGGGGATGAGGTCGGGCCGCGAGCCAATGACCTGGCCGAACTTGATGAGGAGGCCCTGGTTGCGTACGGCGAGGTTGTACAGCTGCTTCGCGGACCACTCGTGGTGAGCGCGGCGGCGCGCCGCCGCCTCCTCATCGGACAGGTTGAAGCGCTGCTGGCGTACGGTGATGGCCTTGTAGCCGAGGTAGATGCGGGCGGCCAGGGAGGAGACGGCGGCGAAGCGGCGGATGCGTTCTCGGGCGTCCATGGGGCTCGCTGTCATTATCGCGGCCTCGGTAGCGAGGGTCGAGCGGGCGGGTCCCACTACCGGTCGATGTTGACAACCACGCTCCATGAGCCACAGAATCGCAGCGAAGCCCCGAACTGGTCGCAGAAGGAGGTCCCCAATGGCCGAGTACCCCGACTCCGATATCCTTGTATCCACCGACTGGGTGATGCAGCACCTGGACGACGCGAAGGTCAAGGTCGTAGAAGTGGACGTGGACACCGAGGCCTACGGCCAGGGCCACGTCAAAGACGCCGTGGCCTGGAACTGGACGACCCAGCTGAACGATAACCTGCGCCGCGACATCCTGAGCCAGGCCGACTTCGAGAAGCTCATGTCGGACAGCGGGATCAGCCCCGACGACACGGTGGTTCTGTACGGCGATAACAACAACTGGTTCGCGGCGTTCGCCCTCTGGCAGATGAAGATCAACGGCCACAAGGATGTGCGGCTGATGAACGGCGGCCGCAAGAAGTGGGTAGAGGTTGAGAACCGCGAGGCGACGACCGAGGTCCCCAGCGTGTCGCCGGCCAGCTACAAGGTCTCGAGCCGCGACGAGAAAGCGATCCGCTCGTTGCAGCCGGACGTGCAGAGGTTCATGGAGGCGCACGCCGGGAACCTCGTCGACGTGCGCTCGCCGCAGGAGTTCACGGGTGAGATCCTGGCGCCGCCGGGGCTAATGGAGACGGCGCAGCGCGGCGGCCACATCCCCGGCGCGGCGAACATCCCCTGGGTCAAGGCAGTGGATGAGGACGGAACGTTCAAGACGGTCGAGGAGTTGAAGTCGCTGTACGAAGGGGCAGGGGTAACGCCGGACAAGCCAACGATCGCCTACTGCCGCATCGGCGAGCGCTCCTCGCACACCTGGTTCGTCCTGAAGTACCTGCTGGGCTACCCCGACGTCACGAACTACGACGGCTCCTGGACGGAGTGGGGCAGCATGGTCGGCACGCCCATCGAGAAGTAGCGTCCGTTTCGTGCCGGAGATCAACCCCTGGGCCGCGGTCATCTACTCGCGGGCGCTGTCGTCGCACGACCCGAACCTGGTGCAGATACGCTTCCATGTGACGGTGCTCGACGTTTACCGCGAGCGCGGGCTGGACATTAAGCGGACGGAGACGGTGGGACGGCTGCGGAAAGCGGGCGGCTGGTCGATCGACTTCGGGATCGGGGAGGGGGAGCGCACGATCCACGCCAGCTTCGGCGACCTGATGGGGCTGCCGGAGGAGGAGTTGCGGCACTGGGCCGGCCACGTGGCCCAGTCCGACCTGAGCGAGAGCTTCTGCAAGATGCGGCTGCACCCGGGCTCGTGCATCGAAGACGGAGAACTGCGGGACTGGTAGACGGGCAACCCGTAACCCCGGCAAGTCGTATACTTTAGCGCGAGATGGCAGACACGGGGCTGGCCAGGCGAGAGCCGGGGGGATGGCTCTGGGCTCTGGACGCGCCCACGCGCGACGGACTGAGGTCCCGAGTCCTGGCCCTGGCCGCGCTGCTCGCCGTTTCGGCGTTGCCGCTCTTGTTCCTCGCCCCACTGTTCGAAGCGCCGTTTGACCGCGACCAGGGCGGCTACGCGACGATCGCGCGGGGCTGGCTGGACGGGTCCATCCCCTACCGCGACCTCTGGGACAACAAGGGCCCGCTGCTGTTCCTGTGGTACGCGGGCTCGTTCAGCTGGCTGGGGGAGAGCGTGGTGGCGCCGCGGGTGATGGCAGGCGTGGCGGCGGGGCTGAGCGTGCCCTTCGTGTGGGCGGCGACGAGGACGCTGTTCGGGCCGCGGGAAGCGGGGCTGGCGGCGGCCCTTTTCGCGCTCTCGTTCGCCAACGTCTACCTTCAGGTCACGGCCAACGCCGAGGTGTTCGCGCTGCTGCCGTTGACGGCCGGGCTATGGGCGTTCTCGTCGGGCGCCAAAGAAGGGCGGCTGTGGCGGTTCCTCGCGGCGGGTGTCTTCACGACGCTCGCCGTGTTCACGCGTCAATCGGCGTTGTGGACGTTCCTGGGATACGGCGTGTGGCTGGGCGTGCTATTCCTGCGACAGCCCGACGAGAGACGGAGGCTGGCGGAGGCGGGCGCGGCGTTGGCGGCGGGTGGGGCGCTGGGGGCCGTGCCGTTCGTCGCCTACTTCGCCGCGCACGGAGCGCTGTACGAGCTCTGGCAAGCCATGTTCGAATTCAACTGGCAATGGGCGGGGGAGTTCCCTCTGTACCGAAAGCTCGTCCCGCCGATGCTGATGAATCCGGCGCCGCTGGCCGGCGGGCTCATCTTCTGGGCGCTGGCCGGAATCGGAGGGTGGCGGCTGTGGCTGCGCGGCGACCGGTCCGCCTGGCTGATCCTGACGTTCCTTCTGTTCTCGGAGCTGGGAGCGCAAACGCTGGGCAAGGCATCGCCACACTACTCGGTGCAGCTGCTCCCGGGCGCGGCGGTGGCGGGGGGCGTGGGCACACTGTATGCCGTCGAGCGCTGGCGGGAGGGGCGCCGCCGGCTCGCGCCCTGGCTCGCCGCCGCGACGGCCGTCACGCTGGCCGCGGCGCTGTTCGCGTACCTGCAACCGACGGCGACGGACCGGTTCGAGGTGCAGTATACGTACCGCGACTACGCGGAGGGGGCGATCCGGGCCCCGGAGATCGCGGCGGCGGTGGAGGCGATGACGGACCCCGGCGACTACGTGTACGAGTGGGGCCGCGAGAGCGAGATCTACTTCCTGGCGGACCGGGAGCCGGCCAGCCGCTGGCTGCACAACCGCCCGTACAGCGTCGACAAGTCGATGATCGACGAGGTTATCGCGGACTTCGGAGAGAGGCAGCCGGCGGTCATCCTGTTCACGCTGAGCAAGAACGCCTTGAATGAAGGCTTCACCGCGCCGGAGCCGCTACTCGAGTACCTGGAAGAGTACTACACCTACGCCGGGCGGGTGGAGTACGCCGAGCTGTATGCGCTGAACGAGAAGTAGCACGGCGCGAGGCCAGGCCATCCCTCAAACGCAATCGAGCGCCGACGCGACCGCCGAGTCGCGGGTGATCGTCGTCGTACCGACGTACAACGAGGCGGAGAACGTGGGTCCGCTGATAGACGCGGTGCTGGCGCAGGGCCCGCGGTTCGAGGTGCTGATAGTGGACGACGGTTCGCCGGACGGCACCGGAGAGCTGGTGGCGGCGAAAGCGTCGGGCGAACCGCGCCTGCACCTGATCCGGCGGGCCAGAAAGCTGGGGCTGGGGACCGCCTACGTGCGGGGCTTTCGGGAAGCGCTGGCGCTGGGCGCCGGCCTGATCGTCCAGATGGACAGCGACTTCTCGCACGACCCGGCGGACCTGCCGCGGCTGGTGGAGGCGGCCGGGCGTGCGGACGTCGTGATCGGGTCGCGGTACGTGGCCGGCGGGTCGACGCCGGGCTGGCCGTGGTACCGCCACCTGGCCAGCGGGGGGGCCGGCCTGGCCTGCCGCGCCCTGCTGGGCATACCGATACGAGACGTCACCGGCGGCTTCAAGTGCTGGCGGCGGCAGGCGCTGGAGCAGCTGCCGCTGGAGCGGGTGCGCTGCCGCGGCTTCGCGTTCCAGCTGGAGATGAACCACCTGAGCTGGCGCGGCGGCTACTCCATCATCGAGACGCCGGTCAGGTTCTTGGACCGGGAGCGCGGCCGGTCCAAGATGTCGCCGGCGATCATCCTGGAGGGAGCGCTGCTGCTGTGGCGGCTATCGATAGGCCGGCTGTCGCTGCGGCGCCGGGCAAAGTGAACACATTATTTACTCCCACACCGTAACGACAGCCGTATTCGCTCCCGTCTAAGGTCATGAGAGCCGTGCGAAACCTGACCCCGGCACTCGGGGCGGACGCGGCAGTGATGGAACCATAGAGGCACCGGGTGGAGGTCAGACCGCATGACCGTAGAGGCCGTAGACTACGCTAAGCCGCTGCCCCAGCAGCCGGCGACGTTGGAGACAGCAGCAGCCCAGGCTGAGGCGCCGGCAGGCGAGCCCATTGACCGGCTGACCGGCAAGCACAGCGACGAGCTGTCCCGCGACCTGCACGAAGCAAGCCCTTCGTTCAACCGCATCTTCTGGATGCTCCGTCTGGGTGGATTCGTATCGATCGCCTGCGTGGTGATCGTGATGGTCTCCCTTAACATGGTGGCCAGCGGCTGGACGGCCTGGCTGGTTGGTTCGCTGTTCCTGTCCTACGTGGCGTTCACCGGAGAGGCTATACTGAGGACGACCCGGCGCCTGGTGACGAAGGAGCGCGAGCGGGCGACGGCCATCTTCGTGGACCGCAAGGCGAAGCTGGAAGACATAGCCCTGAGGGACGACCTCACGCAGCTCCAGAACCGCCGCTTCTTCTACGACCGTCTGCAGCGAGAAGTGGAGCGCGCCGAAGGTACCCGCAAGCAGCTTTCGATAGCGATGATCGACGTGGATGACCTGAAGGCAATCAACGATGAGTTTGGCCACCAGGTGGGGGATGTCATCCTGCGCCAGTTCGCGCGGATACTGAACACTACCGTGGAGCCCGGCATGATCACGGCCCGGCTGGGCGGCGACGAGTTCGCGGTGATCATGCCCGGCGCCGACCGTCGCAAGGCGGACCAGCTGGCCTGGAGGCTGTGGGAGAAGCTGGGGTCAGCGCCGGTGTGGGAGAACGGCCACGCCAGCGTCTATCTCGGCGTCTCCATCGGCATCGGCGGCTACCCCTGGGGCGGCGACTCCCTGGAGGAGATCATCCACTGGGCCGACGCCAAGCTGTACGCGAACAAGCTGGAGCGCAAGGGTTTCAACTCCGGCCGGTCAGGCAAGGGGGACAACCGCCTCTCATCGGCAGTGGTGGAGGTGCTGAGCACGGCGCTGGATATACGGGACAACATGACCCACCGGCACGCCCGTCGCGTGGCCCGGATGTCCGCGGCGGTGGCCAAGCACATGGGCCTGAGCGACGAGAAGGTGCTAGAGATAGAGTACGCCGCCGCCCTGCACGACATCGGCAAGATCGGCGTGGCCGACAGCATCCTGCGCAAGGCCGCGCCGCTGGACGACCAGGAGTGGAAGGAGATGCGCCGCCACTCCGAGCTGGGATACGAGATCCTCAAGGGGATCGACTTCCTGCGGGACGCCGCCGGGGTGGTCTGGGCCCACCACGAGCGGTACGACGGCGCCGGCTACCCTCGTGGCCTGGCCGGGGAAGAGATACCGCTGGGGGCCCGCGTGTTCTGCGTCGTCGACGCCTACGACGCCATGACCTCGCGCCGGCCCTACCGGCAGGCCATGACGCGCGAGCAGGCCTGCATCGAGATCGCGCGCAACTCCGGCACGCAGTTCGACCCCCAGGTAGTCGAGTCGTTCCTGATAATGGTCCGGCGCAGCCCGGAGGGGATGTACGAGGACGGCGAGACCTACGGCCCGACCGTGGAAGTGGACCACTCGCACGACCACCAGCAGGCGCACCTGGGCGACCCTTCGCAGGATCATCCACAGGATCATCCGCAGGATCACCCACAGGATGACCCGCAGGATCACCCCCACGGTCTCTCGCCGGGTCATTCGCAGGATCCTCCGCGCGACGAGCCGCGCCGTCTGTCCAGGGAGGAGATTGAAGACGCGTTCGCCATAAGCGCCTGAGCTCTCGGGGCGCTGACCGCAGGAGCCGGCCCGGTGATTGGGCCGGCTCCTCTTTTTTCGCCGGTTGAAGGGGCGCCGGAGCGGGAGTAGAATCAGGCCGGATCGGGCAAGCGGAAGGAGGACAGCCGTCATGGCCGAAGAGGAAGAGGTCGGCCGGGTAATGGACTACTTCGCGAAGGTCGGCGTCGCGGGCATCGATCTGTCGCAGAAGCTTCGCGTAGGGGAGACCATCCGCATCAAGGGGCACACCACGGACTTCGAGCAGAAGGTGGACAGCATCCAGATAGAGCACGAGCAGGTGGAAGAGGCGAAGCCGGGCGATCCCATCGGCATAAAGGTGAAGGAGCGCTGCCGCAGCGGCGACCACCTATACCGGGTGAGCGGCTAGTCCGGCCGCGGCGTCAGCGGGTTGCGGCGGAGGACGCGAGACAGGGCGAAGGAAACGGCTGATATCACCAGCGCCCCCAGGAACGCCGCGATGAAGCCGTCGACCTCGAAGCCGATGCCGAGGAGGTCGGAGACCCAGGCGGTGAAGGCGAGGACGGCGGCGTTCACGACGAAGATGAACAGCCCCAGCGTCAGCAGCTGAAGGGGGCAGGTCAGGAAGATCAGCAGCGGCCGCAGCAACGCCCGCGCGAACACGAAGATTGCGGCCGCCGGCAGCAGCGCCTCCCAGCCCTCGATCTCCACGCCGGTGACGATCCACTCGGCGGCCAGAAAGCCCACCATCGTGATCCCCCAGCGCACGGCCACGCGCACGATCCAGGGGACGTCGGCGTCCCAGGGCGGCTCGGTCTGCGTCCAGTAGGCGACGAGCGTGTGGCGGGACATCGAGCGTATTATAGCGAAGGCGGACTGCCCTACCCCAGCCTGAAGGCCGGGGCAGGGAATCGCGCCGACGCCAAATCGTCTCAGGACGTCGCCTCAACAGAGCAAGCAAGGCCTGTGTGCGCTGACGCCGCCGTTCGGGTAGCATATCCAGCGCAACGAGTTACGCCGTGCCTGCCGCAAGGCAGGTCGACAAGGCGACAGGAGGGGGAATGGACGCGTACCAGGTGATCATCGGCAAGCGGGACACGCGCGTGTACCTCGACAAGCCGATCGAGGACGACAAGCTCCAGAAGGTTTTGCAGGCCGGCCGCATGGCCGGCAGCTCCAAGAACACGCAGCCGGTGCGGCTCGTGGTCATCCGCGACCGAGAGTGGCTGAAGGACATCGCGACCTGCGGGCAGTTCACACAGCCGCTGCTGGGCGCCCAAGTGGGGATCGCCGTCTGCTGCCCGCCGTCCGGCAGCGATTTCGACGCCGGGCGGGCGGCGCAGAACATGATGCTGGCCGCCTGGTCGCAGGGGATAGCCTCCTGCCCGACCTCGATCCACGATCAGGCCTGCATCCGCGAGAAGCTTCAACTGCCGGAGGATATAGAGGATGAGGCGACAGGCCGCAAGGGATGGCGGGTGGTGGTGATCCTGGCCCTGGGCTACCCTGACCCGAAGGTGCCGCTGGGCATGGGCCGGAAGCGGCTGGAGACATCGGAGTTCGTGCACTACGAGAGGTGGTGAGCCCCTCGGCGGGATGGTAGACTAGCGTCCCACCAGCGCAGAAGGAGAGCGCCCCATGACCACGACCGAGCAGCGCATCGCCGGCCCGGAGCGGCCCGGCGGCCAGGGGTTGGACGCCAACCAGGAGGAGTCCGGCAACCGCGCCATCGTCGCCCTGCTGACCGACCCCGAACGCGGCCACCACACCGACCTGGCGATCACCTACCGCGAGGGCGCGGACGGCCAGGGCGCTTACGAGGTGTGGTCGAAGCGGGGGATGGTCCGCTTCCAGCGCTCGTATGCGGAGGACGGCGCCCAGACGGGCGGGCGTCCGCCCGGATACGCCTACAGCGTCATCGAGCGCATCGGGGAGGACCCGATCGCCAACCAGGACCCGACCGCGCTGGCCACGCTGGCCGAGGAGCTGGAGGCCGGCGCGAAGTCCGGCCACTCCGGGACGGACCCGGCGCGGGCGTTCGTGGAGCCGGAGCAGCTGAGCTACCCGCTGGCCCTGGAGCGCATCGCCCAGCTGTTCGATAGCCCCAACGCGCCGGACATCGCCGTCAACCCAAAGTCGTACGCCTTCGGACGGCAGCCGGGGCAGCACGGCAGCCTGGACGTCGTGCAGTCGCGGGCGCCGCTGGTGTTCTCGGGACCGGGCGTGAAGCCGGGCATGACGGACACAATCTGCGCGCAGGTGGACGTGGCGCCCACGCTGGCCCAGCTGCTCGGCCTGCCCCTGATCGACGGGCGGGACGCCAGCGGCCGCACGTCCAGCGAGCGGGGCGCGCCGCCGGACGTCTACCTGAAGCGCCAGGACGGCCGCCCGATCGACGCGATCCTGGACATCGACTCGAACGGGGAGCCGCGGACTAGGCCGGAGCGCGTGTACATCATGCTGCTGGACGGCCTGAGCAACACCGAGTTGCAGGAGCGGCTGGAGAAGGACGCGGAGTCGATACCGAACCTGCAACGTCTGATCGAGGGCGGGGTGATGTTCCGTTTCGGGACGACGGTGAACTTCCCCAGCATCACCTGGCCCAGCCACAACGCCCTGGGCACCGGCGCCTGGTGCGGCCACCACGACATCGTCAACCCAGCCTACTACCTGCGCGAGAAACGAGAGGCTATCGCCCCCCAGGCGCTGCAGTTCGAGACCGGGCGCTACCTGAACCCGGAGGTGGAGACGCTGTTCGAGGCCGTCCACCGCGCCTTCGGCAAGTGGGACGGGAGCAGCGGCGCGCTCACCGCCTCGATCAACGAACCCTGCTCGCGGGGCGCCGGGCACTCCACGCTGGAGCGCCGCATCGTCGGAGACGTGGACAGGATCAAGGAGTTCTCGCGCGCCCACTACGAGGACACGAGCAGGCGCTGGAAGGAGGACGGGCAGGAGGGCGTCTACCGCTACTCGCGGACGGACACGCAGGGGCTGGGGCAGGCGGTGATGCTGTTCGGGGACGAGGACCACCCGCCGCCGACGCTGACCTACCACGAGTTCACGATCACCGACGCCGTGGGCCACGACTACGGCCCCCATGCGGAGGCTATCCGCGACGCGCTGATCGAGACGGACCGGCGCATCGGGGAGATACTGTCGCTGCTGGACCGGCGCGGGCTGTTCGAGTCGACGCTGTTCGTGGTGACGACCGACCACGGCATGGCCCCGATCGCCACTTCGCTCTCGGCCGACCCGGTGCGGGCCGTCCTGGACGCCGGCCTGAAGGCGGTCGTGCCCTCGCCGCTGGTCTACCTGCTGGACATGGACGTGGCCGTCGAGCCCGCGCCCGACGGCCGCACGGTGACCGTGACGGTGCTGGAGAACGACGCCGACGAGCGCGGCGAGCAGCCTCCCGTCGCGGACGCGGAGGTGAAGGTGATCGAGGGTGCGCAGGTGCTGGCGGAGTCGCGCACGGACGCCTTCGGTGTGGCCGGGCTGCTCCTGCCGGTGGACATCGACCCGGCGCTCCTCGTCGTCTCCGTGCACAGCGAGAAGCTGAACCCGCGACACCTGCGCCTGGACGGAACCAACGTCGTCGAGGACCTGCGGCAGCGGCTGTACGGGAAGCAGGGCGAATAGCGTGGCCCCCGAGGCCGTCCTCTACGAGGTCACGGCGGGCGTCGCCCGGATCACGCTTAACCGGCCCGAACGGCCAGTCTGTCATTCTGAGCGCCGACCACGTCTGAGCGGGAGCAGGACGAAGGCCGCGAAGAAATCTGGGGTGGGGCGCACCTCCGTTCTCGGGGTGAGCCGGCGAGCGCCTCAACCCCGGGTCTGGGATAAGGTGGACTAGCGTGGCCTCCGAAGCCGTACGGTACGAGGTCGCTGAGGGCGTGGCGCGGATCACGCTGAACCGGCCCGAACGGCTGAACGCGATCAACACGGCGCTGCTGACCGGTCTGCGCGACGCCGTCGCGGCGGCGAACGACGACGCCACGGTCAAGGTGATGGTGCTGAGCGGGGCCGGCCGCGCCTTCTGCGCCGGCTACGACCTGGACTGGGGTACGAAGGCCGAGGACGCCGGCCAGCGGGCGATGTCCGGCCAGTGGGATCCGGTGGCCGACTACAGGATGATGTCGCGGAACGTGCGCGTGTTCATGTCGCTGTGGGAGAGCCCGAAGCCGGTGATCGCGCAGGTGCACGGCTGGTGCGTGGGCGGCGGCACGGACATGGCGCTGTGCGCCGACCTGATCTACGTCGCGGAGGACGCTCAGATCGGCTACCCGCCGGCGCGGGTCTGGGGGGAGCCGACGACGGTCATGTGGGTGTACCGGCTGGGGCTGGAGCACGCCAAGCGGCTGATGCTGACCGGCGAGTCGCTGAGCGGAGTGGAAGCGGAGCGCCTGGGGTTGGCCTCGAAGGCGGCGCCGGAGGGCGGGCTGGCGGGCGTCGTCGACGAGATGGCGCGGCGGCTGGCCACGATACCCTCCAACCAGCTGGCGATGAGCAAGCTGCTGGTCAACCAGGCCTACGAGAACATGGGGCTGCGCACGAGCCAGATGCTCGGCACGCTGTTCGACGGCGCGGCGCGGCACACGCCGGAGGGGATCGCCTGGCGCGACCTGGCGATGAAGGAGGGGTTCCGGGAGGCGGTGCGCCGCCGCGACGCCCCGTTCGGGGACTACGGGGAGAGAGGCCGCTAGCGATGGACACCGTCCGGGCCAGACCGAGCGAAGACGCGACGATCCGGCTGGAGGACGGCCGCTTCCTGGGCTATCGGGAGTACGGCGACCGGCAGGGCAAGCCCCTGTTCTACTTCCACGGCTGGCCCTCCTCCCGGGTCGAGGCGCAGATGTGGGACGAGCCGGCCAGGAAGGCCGGGGTCCGGATCGTCAGCGCGGACAGGCCGGGCATCGCCCTCTCGACGTTCAAGCGGGGCTACCGAATCGCCGACTGGCCGGCCGACGTGGCGGCGCTGGCGCGGGAGCTGCGGATCGAGCGGTTTCCGGTGGTCGGTATCTCGTCCGGCGGGCCGTACTCGCTGGCCTGCGCCCGCTACCTGCCGGAGGTAGTGACGGCGGCAGGCACGGTGGGCGGCGTGGGCCCGCTGGACGTACCGGACCCGGCCAGCTTCCTGTTCAAGCAAGAGCTGCAGATCATCGGGCTGGGGAGACGGTCACCCTTGCTGGCGCGGCTGGTCTTCCGCGTCATGCTCTGGCGTATGAAGCGGAACCCGGACAAGGCGATAGCGGACCTGATGAAGGACATGTGCCACGCCGACCGGGAGGTGATGTCTACGCCAGAGGCGCGGGACGAGTTCGTCGCGGGGCTGAGGGAGACGAGCCGGCAGGGAGCGCGCGGCTCTATCCACAGCATCGTGATTGAGGGCGACCCCTGGGGCTTCGCGCTGGAGGACGTGACCGTGCCCGTGCACATCTGGCAGGGCGAGGAGGACACGTTCTGCTACCCGGCGGCGGCCCGCTACATGGCGGAGCGTCTCCCCAACTGCAAGGCGACCTTCTGCCCCGGCGAGGGCCACTTCAGCACGATCGTCAACCGCGCGGACGAGATCATCGCGACGCTCACCGGCGCGGGGGACTAGAAAGGCGAATCGATGACCCAGCAGCAGGAGATTTCGGCGGCGTTTCCATTCGAGTCGAAGTACGTCGAGGTGCACGGCTCGAAGATGCACTACGTGGAGGAGGGCGACGGCGAGCCCATGCTGTTCCTGCACGGCAACCCCACGTCGTCCTACCTGTGGCGGAACGTCATCCCCCACGTCTCGGGGCAGGCCCGCTGCATCGCGCTGGACCTGATCGGCATGGGGAAGTCGGACAAACCGGACATCGAGTACCGGTTCGTCGACCACGCGAAGTACGTGGACGGGTTCATCGAGGCGCTGGGGCTGAAGAACATCACGTTCGTCGTCCACGATTGGGGTTCGGCGCTGGGCTTCCACTACGCGCGCCGCCACGAGGATAACGTGCGCGGCCTCGTGTTCATGGAGGCGATCGTCCGGCCGGTAACCTGGGACGAGTGGCCGGAACAGGCGCGACAGGTTTTCCAGGGGTTCCGCACTCCCGGCGTCGGCGAGCAGATGATCCTGGAGCAGAACATGTTCGTGGAGGCGGTGCTGCCCGGCGCTATCCTGCGCAAGCTGACGGACGAGGAGATGGCGCGTTACCGCGAGCCGTATCCCGACCCGAAGAGCCGCACACCAACCTGGCGCTGGCCTAACGAGATCCCGATCGACGGGGAGCCGGCGGACGTCGTCGAGATCGTGCAGGCGTACAGCGAGTGGCTTCAGGCCACGCGAATTCCCAAGCTGCTGTTGTACGCGCAGCCGGGGGCGATCCTGCCGGCGCCCCTCGTGGAGTGGTGCAAGGCAAGCTTCCCGAACCTGAAGGCGGTGGACATCGGGCCCGGCTCGCACTTCATCCAGGAGGACCAGCCCCACGCCATCGGCCAGGCGATAGCGGACTGGCACAGCGGCCACTAGGACGATGACCACGGAGGACCGGCTCGGCGTCGCCGCGAGCGCGCTCAACGCCGTCGAGGGGTTCTACATCCTCGGCAACGAGCGGTTCGAGGCCGATGGCGCGACGTTCGTGCGGAACCTGGCCGCGCCGGACATCTGGGACTCCAACCACGTCACGTCGATCACGGCGTCGACGCCACAGGAGATCGACCGTTTGCTGGAGCGGGCCGAGCGGGAGTTCGCCGTGATCAAGCATCGCCGCTTCGACGTTACCAACGCCACGCCGCCGCAGGTAGAGGCGCGGCTGGTGCACGAACGCTATACGCGCAACGAGCTGGCCGTCATGCTGCTGGAGGGGGAGCTGGCCGGGCAGCCGAAGCCGTGCGACATCCGCCCCGCGGACGACGAGGCGGCCTGGGAGGCGTACGTCGCCCTGCACGACGTCGACTGGCGGGAGTACAAGGACAGGATGCCGGGCGGTGTCCGCGGCTTCGACGAGGGCACAGCGGCGCAGATGATGCGCATGCGCCGTGTGAAGTCGCCGCCCGTGCGGCACTGGCTGGCCTACGTGGACGGCGAACCCAGAGCGTACCTCTCGTCCTGGGGCGGAGTTGACGGCGTGGGGATGGTGGAGGACCTGTTCACCCATCCCGACTGCCGCGGCCGGGGGCTGGCCACGGCGCTGATCCACCACTGCGTGGCGCAGGCCCGCCGCGAGGGCGCGGGGCCGGTGGTCATCGGCGCGGACCCCACGGACACTCCGAAGGACATGTACGCGGCGCTGGGCTTCCGTCCGGTGGCGCTGTTTCGCGAGTACCTCCGCTGGACGGACTCGCCGGGCTAGCGCGATGACGACGACGGACCTGCGCGAAGCCGCCCGCGCGGCGATGGTCGTGACCTTCGACTGGATGGCGCTGGGCTGCGAGCGCTTTCCGGCCGACGGCGCTTCGTTCACGCGCAATCGCTCCGTCCCCCGCATCCGCGACTGCAACCAGGTGACGGACGTGACCGCTTCGACCGAGACGGAGATCGAGCGCCTGCTGGCGCGCGCCGACCGAGAGTACGAGGCATCGCCGCACCGCCAGTTCCGCGTGGACTTCCGCACGCCCCCGGCGTTCGAGGCGCGGCTCATCGCCGACGGGTTCGAGTGGGACGAGACGCTGGGGCTGGTGCTGGACGGCGAGCTGACGGGGGAGGGCCCGGAGCACGAGATCCGGCCGGTCGAGACGGAGGCGGACTGGGAGGCGTACGGCGCCCTGCACGCCCTGGACTGGGAAGCGGTTGGGCGGACGCTGCCGAAGCCTCCCGACCCGGAGGTCTGGCGCAGCGTGGGCCGAGAGATCGTCGTCTCGCGGCGGCAGAAGACGCCGCCGGTGCGCTGGTGGCTGGCCTACTACGACGGTGAGCCGAGGGCCTACTTCGGCTCGTGGGAGGGTAACGAGGGCGTCGGCCAGGTCGAGGACCTGTTCACGCACCCGGACTACCGGCATGGCGGCCTGGCCACGGCGCTGATCCGGCACTGCGTGGCGGACTGCCGGGCGCACGGGGCGGGGCCGGTGGCGATCTTCGCGGACGCCAGGGACACGCCGAAGAACATGTACCGGGCGCTGGGGTTCCGGCCGGTGAGCGTGTCGAGGGCGTACCGGAAGGAGCTGCGGCCTTAGTCCTACCTGCCCTCGTAGGGGCCGAGCTTCAGCTCGGCCCAGGACAGAGCTCAAGCTCTGTCCCTACGGGGTTCCCCCGGTCAATGACCGCAGCGGCTTCGCCACTTCGCTAGTCCGCCGGGAGGGCCCGCAGCAGGTTGGCCACGCGCACCGCCGTCTCAACGGCCGAGTAGCCGGCGTTGCCGCGCTCGCCGCCGGCGCGCTCCAGAGCCTGCTCGTCGGTGTCGCAGGTGAGGACGCCGAAGATGCAGGGCACGCCGGTGTCCAGAGCGACGCGCTGGATGCCCTCGGCGGCCTGGCCGGCGACGTATTCGAAGTGGGCCGTCTCGTGGCGGATCACCGCGCCCAGGCAGACGACGGCGTCGTAGCGGCCGCTTTCGGCCAGACGCCTGGCGACGACCGGGATCTCGAACGCGCCGGGCACCCAGAACACCTCACGGCGGGCCAGGCCGCAGCGCTGGGCCGCCTCCTCCGCCCCGGCCAGCAGCTTGCCGGTCACGAACTCGTTGAAGCGCGCGACGACGATGGCCAGGGACAGGCCGGTACCGTCGAAATCGCCTTCGTGGGCGGAGTCTTTAGCCACAGATGCGCCTGAACGGACAGCGATCGAGGGTCACACTCGCATTATAGCGCCGCTCACCCTTCGACAGGCTCAGGGTGAGCGGCGCACAGGCGGCGGAACTCGTGGTCCAGGATGCCGTAAACCACGCTGTTCACCCAGCGGCCGTCCACCCGGTCGGACTCGCGGAGGAGGCCCTCCTCGCGGAAGCCCGCCTTCTCGTAGGCGCGACGGGCGCGGGCGTTGTGCTCGTAGGTGGCCAGCCAGACGCGGTGCAGGCCGACGGTGTCGAACAGGAAGCGCAGGGTGGCGCGCAAGGCGTCGGTGCCGTAGCCCCGGTCCCGGTACCCCGGCTCGCCGATGACGATGTCGATCTCGGTCTGGCGGTCGTGGACCTCGACGCGGTTGGTGGCGATCATGCCGATCAGCTTGCCGTCCGCTTCGATGGCGAAGGAGCGGCCGAGGCCGGGGCGGGAGCCGTCGAAGTAGTAGGGCTCCCAGTCGGCGAGGAACTCCTCGAGGGTGCGCGCGCTTGCGACGCCGGCCCACCAGGGCGCGACGTCGGGATCGCGGGTCCACTGGTAGAAGCGGGGCGCCTCGTCGGGGCGCATGGGGCGGAGGCGAGTGAGCTCGCCGCGGAGGTCGGCGGACTCGAAGACGTCAAGGCGGACGCTAGCGGCGGTCATGGCGTGATCAGGGGCCTGTCCTTCGACCCTTCGGCCGCGCTCAGGCGGGCAGGTTCAGGGCGAGCGGGTGCGGGTCAGCCGGGCATGTCGATGATGTGGCCCAGCTTGTCGCGCTTGGTCTCCAGGTAGCGCCAGTTGTGGGGGTTGGGCGCGGCCATCAGCGAGACGCGCTCCACAACCTTGAGGCCGTAGCCCTCGAGGCCGGCGCGCTTGGCCGGGTTGTTTGTCAGCAGGCGGATCCTCTTGAGGCCGAGGTCGAGCAGGATCTGCATGCCGATGCCGTAGTCGCGGCGGTCGGCGGCGAAGCCCAGCGCCTCGTTCGCCTCCACGGTGTCGTAGCCCTGGGTCTCCTGCAGCTCGTAGGCGCGAATCTTGTTGCACAGGCCGATGCCGCGGCCCTCCTGTCGCATGTAGACCAGGACGCCGCGGCCCTCCTCGGCGAGGCGCTCCAGCGCCATCTCGATCTGGTCGCCGCAATCGCAGCGAAGCGAGTGGAAGACGTCGCCGGTGACGCACTGGGAGTGGACGCGGACGAGGACGGGCTCGGGCGTGGTGATGTCGCCGAGGACGAAGGCGGCGTGCTCGTCGGGGTCGATGTCGGAGCGGTAGGCGTAGAGCCGGAAGTCGCCGAAGCGAGTGGGGACGTTGGTCTCGGCCACGCGGTCGACGAGGCGTTCGCCCTGAATGCGGTGGTGGATGAGCTGGTTGACGGTGATGATCTTGAGGTCGTGGCGGGCGGCGAAGCGCTTGAGCTGGGGCAGGCGCATCATGGTGCCGTCGCGGTTCATCAGCTCGCAGATGACGGCGCCGGGGTAGACGCCGGCCAGCTTGCACAGGTCCACGGAGGCCTCGGTCTGGCCGGCGCGGACCAGGACGCCGCCCTTGCGGGCGCGCAGCGGGAACATGTGACCGGGCATGACGATGTCCGCCGGCCCGGACTTCGCGTCGATCATGACCTGGACTACCCTGGCGCGGTCGGCGGCGGAAATGCCGGTGCTGACCTCGTGGCGGGCGTGGGCGTCGACGGAGACGGTGAAGGCGGTGCCGAACTGGGCCTGGTTTTCGCGCTGGCCCACCATCATGGGGATGTTGAGCTGGTCCAGGCGCTCGCCGGTCATGGGGACGCAGATGACGCCGGTGGTGTACTTCAGCATGAAGCTGATCGTCTCGGCGGTCACGAACTGGGCGGGGATGCAGAGGTCGCCCTCGTTCTCGCGGCCCTCATCGTCGACGATCACGACGAAACGGCCCTGGCGGAACTCCTCGATAGCCTCGTCGACGCTGGCCAGGGGCGAGGGGCTGCGCTTGCGGGACTTGCGGTGCTGGTCGAGCGATTCGATGGTCACGGCGGCCTCCTCCGGAGATCGGGTTCCGCCTGCGGCGGATACCCGTGCTCCATTCGCTAGCCCACTAGTCACCCCGTTCGGACAGGAGCTGGTCGACGTAGCGGGCTATTATATCGCTTTCCAAGTTTACACTATCGCCGGGGGACTTGCGCGTTAAATTAGTGTGCGCTTGGGTAAACTGCACCAGCGATACGCTGAAGGATGTCTCGTCCCTGGCGACGACGGTTAGGCTGGCGCCGTCCACGGTTATCGGCCCCTTGACGACGCAGTGGCGCAGGATGTCCGGGGGCGCCTCGTAGGTGGCGATTACGGCGTCCTCTTCGGGTTCGAGCGAACGCAGCGTGCCCGTCGCCTCCACCACGCCGCGGACGATGTGGCCGGAGAGGCGGCTGGTGGGCTGGAGGGAGCGCTCCAGGTTGACGGGGTCGCCGGGCCGGAGGTCGCCCAGGTTGGAGCGGCGGTAGGTCTCCGGCATGCAGTTGAACGTCATCGAACCGCCGTCGAGGGTGACGACGGTGAGGTCGACGCCGTTTATCGCGATGGAATCGCCCTTGCGCGTGCCCTCCAGGACCTCGCGGCACTCGATAACGAGCGTTCCGCGGCCGGCCTCGCGGACGGCGCCTACCTCTTCGATGATGCCGGTGAACATGGCGACACCACGGTATCAGGAAGGGGCGAAGCTGGCTAGCGGCGACTGGTCAGGTATGTGGTGACGGAGGCGATGGCGGTGCCGACGCCGAACAGCATCAGCGACACGCCGATCGCAACCAGGAACGAGTCTAAGAACGTGTCTTCGCCCTGACTGTCGACCCCGAACGCGATGCAGAGACTGCCGACGACGGCGGCGGCGATGCCGACGAATGCGAACTCCACATGTCTCCAGCCGTCGTTGCTCATGTCGAAAGCCTCCCTTGCGGTCGCGCGTTAGGATAGGCGGGAGGGAGTACCGCTGTCAAGCTGGCTAGACCGTCCGCATGAGATGGCCCGGGTAGTCGCCGACGTCGTGGCCGAGGGCGTCGCGCTTGGTGGCGATCTCGCCGATGTGGAAGTAGTGGTGGGCGCAGATTCGGTAGAGGGCGTGGCGTAGCGGCAGTCCGCTCTCGCGCAGGTGGGCGAACGTACCGTCGTAGGGGATGACGAGGTCGAGGTCGCTGTCCGTGAGCGGCTCGAGATACGCGCGGGCGGCCTCGCGCACCTCCGCGACGGCGGCCTGGACGGCGGGCCAGTCCTCGAACTCGCCCGTGCCGCCGGCGCGGAACCGCGTTGGGCCGACCAGCGGGTGCGACTCGCGTCCGGCGAAGCGCACGTTTATCCAGGTGTTGACGTGGTTGGCCAGGTGGCCCGCCGTCCAGGCGAAGGAACTGCCGTCCGAGGCGTGGACGGCGTCCGCGGGCTCGACGCCGGCGAGGGCGCGGTCGAGGTCGTCCCAGGCGTCGAACAACAGGCCGACGAGCTTGCTGGCGGGCATGGCGATCCTCCTATCCCTCCGGCTTGCGGGCCAAGAGCGTCACGTAGTCCAGGTACTCTTCGACCGCGCGGCGCTCCAGCTCGACGGTGGACTCGATCTCGTCGGCGAGAAAGGGGTCGGCGGGCGAGCCGGTGCGGGCCTCCTCGGCCACCTGGAGCATGGGGCGGAAGTAGTCCTCCCAGTCGGAGCGCTCGTGGACGTGGACCTCGGGGACGGTAAGCCCCGCGTTGGCGACGAACCGGATGTACTCGTCGAGCAGCGGCTTGGGCTCGACGCCGGCCAGGTAGCGCCACTCCGGGCCGAGTGGCGGCTCGGGCCGGCTGCGCCAGACGATGTCGGAGACGACGACGTGGCCGCCGGGCTTGACGACGCGGGAGAGCTCGGCGAGGCAGCGCTCCAGGCCAACGATGGAGGGCCCGCCGATGCAGTAGCCGGTGTCGCAGGCGGCGTCCCGGATCGGGAGGCGGCGGCCATTGGCGCGGAGGACGGTGACCAGGTCGCGCAGGTTCCAGTGCCAGGCCTTGGCGGCGGCGTAGTTGACGAACGGGTCGTACGGTTCGACGGCCAGGACGCGGCAGGCGAAGCGGCCGGCCAGCGTGCAGGCGGCCTCCCCTTTGCCGGCGGCCACATCGACGAGCAGCGAGCCTTCGCTGGGCTCGGCCCGCTCGGCGATCAGCTCGACGGTCCGGGCCGCGCCGGGCGTGAGGTACTCCTGCCTGGCGTAGATGCGTACGTAGTCAGGCATGATCGTCAGGAACGCCGCGCCCGGCACCAGCCCCTGGAAGCCTGAAGCATGCCCTGAGCGAGGTCGAAGATGCTTCCGCTACAGGCCTGCATACGTGACAAGTACAGCATCAGGCGATTATCGACACGGTATCCAGAACGCGCATGCAGAGCGAGTGGTCGCCGGCGAGGCTGGCGCGGGGGAACGCCTCGTCGCGGGATATGCCCTTGGTGAACAGTCGCCAGGCGTCGTCCTGGCCCAGCGTGACGGAGGCGGCCGGCTCCGATTCGACGTCACGGTAAAGTCCCCAGGCGCCGTCGTGACGAACGAGCGACCAGTCGCCGCCGGCCTCGCCGGAGACAGCGAGGCGGACGTGCGTGCCCTCGGGGGCGAGGACACCGTGGAACGTCTGTGGCAACGCCCGCGCGAAGGTGTCGAGGACGGGGGCGAACAGCCGCGGCTCGGTGAGGCCGGGGCTCTCGAGGGCGTCGCGGATCTGCTGCTGGTGGAGCCAGCGCTCGGTGTACTCGCGGGCGACGTCCAGCCAGACGGGGGCGGCCTGCGGTCCCGCCCAGGAGACGGGCGGGCCGGTATCCATCATGTCCAGCGATTCGTAGTAGCGGTGGAGCGCCTCGCCGCTGAAGCGCAGCAGATCGATCATGAGGGCGGGGCTGAGGCGGCGGGCGGCGGTGACCCACACCTCGTTCCACTGGTTCAGGTAGGCCACCAGGTTCTCCCATACCGAGAGGTCGCCGGCGCCGCGGGCCAGCGACATGTCGGCGAACGCGTCACGGCGGCGGGAGAGGACGCCGAGGTCATCGCCGAGAACGTGGAGGGCCACGTCCCTGACCGACCAGCCCTCGCAGACCGTGGGGCGCTTCCACTCCTCGTCGGAGAGCCCGCTAAGGAGGTCGAGCAGGGCCGCGCGCTCCTCGGGAAAGAGGTCGAGGGTGAGGACGGGGCCGAGGGGTTGCACGCTACTCCTTCGCCTGGGCGTACTCAGGGTAGCCGGTGACCAGCACGTCCTCGCCCAGGCGCTCCACGGTTATGTCGCGCAGGCGCAGGGCGTCGGCCATGCGGTAAGCGCCGCGTCCGGCCACGGCGGCGGGGGCGTCGCCGGCGCCGATTATCATCGGCGCCAGAACGGCATGAAGCTTGTCGACCAGCCCGGCGTCGAAGAACGCGCCAAGGATCACGCCGCCGCCCTCGACGAGCACCGAGAGAACTTCGCGGGCGGCCAGTTCACGCAGCAACGCCTCCAGGTCCACGCTACCGCCGGGGCCGGCGGCGAACGGGACGACGTCCGCCCCGGCGGCGCGGATCGAGGCGCGCCAGGGGTCGGGCGACGTCTCCAGCGTGGCGACCAGGGCGCCGGCGGGGCCGCCGAGGACGCGAGCCATCGGCGGCGTGCGGCCGCGGCTATCGACGACGACGCGCAGCGGCTGGCGCGCGGCGTCGACGCCGCCGAGGCGGGCCGTAAGCTGAGGGTCGTCGATGACGACGGTCGAAGAGCCGACGAGGATGGCGTCGACCTTCGTGCGCAACCCGTGCGCCCACTCGCGGGTCTCGGGGCCGGAGACCCAGCGGGAGTCGCCGGAGGCGGCGGCGATGCGGCCGTCCAGGGAGGCGGCGAACTTGGCGATGACGAAGGGCAGGCCGGTCGTTCGGTGCTTCAGGAACGCCTCGTTGATGCGACGGGCTTCGTCCGCGCCCTGGCCGGACGCCACGGCGATACCCGCCGCCTCCAGGGCGAGCCTGCCCTTTCCGGCTACCTCCGGGTTCGGGTCGTCGATGGCGTAGCGGACCTCGGCGACGCCGGCCGCGATGATAGCGCCGGTGCAGGGGGGCGTACGGCCGTCGTGGCAGCAAGGCTCCAGCGTGACGAACAGGGTGGCGCCGCGGGCGCGCTCGCCGGCCTGTTTGAGGGCGACGACCTCCGCGTGGTCGCCGGGCGGCGGCTGCGTGGCGCCCTCGCCGACGGTTTCGCCATCCTTCACGACGACGGCGCCGACGGCGGGATTGGGGGAGGTGGTCCCCAGCGCCTCGCGGGCCAGCTCCAGCGCCCGCTGCATGGGGTCTGTCATATCGGCATTATCGCACGCGTGGGGCTGCACGCCCCGTGCTAGAATGGCGCCACGCAGCGAGGAGGCGCCCCATGACGATGAGCGAGATGATGCGCGGGATCATCCAGACGGTCCGGGACAACCGGCAGCGGTTCGAGGCGTTCTGCCGCTCCCTGAGCCAGGAGGAGCTTTCGCGGCCGGCGCCTGACAGCACGTGGGTGGTGAAGGATTTCGTGAGCCACCTGGCGACGCTGGACCCGACGCTGGTGCTCTCGTTCGAGGCGACCGCGGCGGGGCGGCCGGAGGACGCGACGCGTAACCCCGACGGCAGCCCGTTCGACCTGGACGCGCTGAACGAGGCGCTGGTCGTCGAGCGACGGGAGTGGCCGCTGGAGCGCATCCTGGAGGAGGCCTCGGCCAACCGGGCGGCGCTCATCGACTCGATGGAGCGGCTGTCGGACGAGGACATCGCGCAAGTGATGCACTTCACGGGAGACGCCAAGCGCAGCCCGGCGCAGCTGCCGCTGCGGGTGTTCATGCTGGGCTGGGCGCACCACGACACGATCCACGCGGCAGACATGCTGCGGGCGCTGCCGGAGCGCGCTACGGACGCCGAGCTGGCGGCCTGGGTGGACGGGCCGATGGTGAAGGCGTACCAGGCGGCGATGTCCGGCCCGCCGCGACGCTAGCCTGTCGGCTGGATCTCGCTCAGCGAGCGGATGTACTGCTCCAGGTGGGTCTTCTTGAGGACGACCGTGTCCGCCATCAGGTCGTGGAGGGCACGCTTGTCGCCTCGGAACGCGATCATGAGGTAGCCAATCCCCAGGGTGATCGTCGAGACGATGTAGCCGATATAGCGCAAGAATGCGGAACCGGCATCCAGTGGCTCCCCGTTGACCTTCAGGATAACGACGCCCATCGCCATCTTGCCCGGGGTCGCTCCCTCGGAGACCCAGAAACCGATCGTGTACACGAGTCCGATGGCTAGCTGGATCAGGGAGCCGGTAGGCCACGGCACTACGGCCCCGATGAAGATGTTGGGGATGAGCAGCACGATTCCATCGATGAACGAGGCCAGGAACCGGGTCCAGAAGCCGGCGTACATGATGCCGGAGAGGTCGCCCTGGCATCGGCCGCAGAGCGTGGAGCCCAGCGGTACGTTCGCGCCGCACCCGGCGCAGTTCGCTGCTTGACTGACCATGTGTCTAGCCCCCTGTACTGGACGACCCGTCTGTGACGTCGTCCTCCGCCATAAGGATGTGTGAGCGGGCCGGTTCGTTACGCCGTCTGCCTAAGCCGAACCTAATCGGCCTCCGGGTGGCGGGAAGCGCTGCTTGAACGTGAACGCGTGCGGCGTCGGCCCGTGCGCGCGGAGCCTGTCTGCCGGAAACCGGCTGACGAAGCCCTTCGACTCGCCCTCCGTCCGCTCAGGGCAGACTCCGGGCGGCTCAGAGCGAACGGGCCGGGCGAGACGCCGCGTCGAAGGACGGGGGCGCCCACCGACGACAGTACACCCTAGCTCCGCCCACGCTCGAAGTCCTGGTAGATGCGCGAGGGCGTGGGCCCGGTCTGGCCCTGGTACTTCGAAGCCAGGCCCGCCGAGCCGTAGGGCCGGTCCACCGGCGTGGACATGCGCAGGAACGATATCTGCGATATCTTCATGCGATAGTAGAGCGCAATCGGCATCTGCGACTGGTTGGACAGCTCCAGCGTGAGCTTCCCCATCCAGCCCGGGTCCACGAAGCCGGCGGTGGCGTGGACGAGGAGGCCGAGCCGCCCCAGCGACGACTTCCCGTCCACGCGGGCGACGATGTCGTCGGGGAGGGTGATCGATTCCAGGGTGGAGCCGAGGACGAACGAGCCCGGCTGGACGATGAACGGCTCGTCGTCCTCGATGGAGATGAGCTCGGTGAGGTCCTCCATGGGCTCGCGCACGTCCACATAGGGCCGGCGGGTGACCCGGAACACGCGGAACACGCGGTCGAGGTGAAGATCGACGGACGAGGGCTGGATGTCGGCCTGGTCCAGGGGGTCGATGACGAGCCGGCCGGCGGCCAGCTGCTCTTTGATCGTGCGGTCGCTGAGTACGGTCACGGGCGAGATTGTAGCACGGCGCCAAACGGGCCGAGGCCGCCCGCCGAATGCGGACGGCCTCGGCCGAGAGGGCGTGAGTGCTACGAGATCGCGAAGGTGACGCTGACCGTGGCGAACAGCTCGACTTCGGTCGACGCGCCCTCGGCGTAGGCCATGCTGGCCAGCGGGTACACCCCGCCGCCACTGGTGTCGCAGGGGGTGCCGCCGTACAGCGAGTAGGAGTAGTTAGAGGCGGCAACCACCGCGCCGAGACCCACTCCCAGCACGCTGGCGAACGTCTGACCGCGCTCGCGGGCGTCGGCGACGGCGGCCTCCATGGCCGCGCGCTCCAGCGCGGCGCAGTCGCTGACGGCGTAGGAGACGTTGGTTCCCTGGAGAGTGGCGTTCGCCACACCGGCGGCGGCCTCCGTCGCGGCGGCGACCACACCGTCGACCGCATCGATGCTGCGGACGGTGGCACGCACAGTAGCGCTGCCGCCGTAGTAGGGGTCGCCGTAGAAGGGTTGGGCGATGACCTCGATGTCGTCCGGGGAGACGCCAGCGCCGACGATAGCGTCGACCACCGGCTGGAGGTCGGCTTCGGTTATCGGCTGGGCCTGCCCCGACGGGCTCGCGGCGAGGTCCTCCGCCGCGCCGCTGGATCCGGAGACGCCGCCGCCGGAGTCCGACTGCGGTTCGACGCCGACGCCGTTGGAGCCGAAGTAGAACTCCACGATGGCGCTGTCGGCGTCCGCGGCCGCTGACGCGAACCCCTGGACGGTGATTCCCTCAGCACCGGCCTGCAGGGCCGGGAAGGGATAGGGCGCGATGTCCGGGGCGAAGACACCCGTCCGGTCCGTGCCCACGGCCACGTCCGGCGCCCCGGGCGCGGGCGCCGCGGAGTCCGTCCCCTCGTCGCTCTCCGCGTCTCCGCCCTGGGCGCTGGCCAGCGCCGAGACAGACGCCACGCTCAGCCCCTGCCGCGTGCGTATGGCGCCCGCTCCGTCGCCGTCGTCGTCACCGTCGTTCCCACCGTCACCGTTGTCGCAGGCGACCACGAGAGCCGCCACAAGCGCCGCGGCCAGCACCGCCACCGCGAAAATCCGTATCTTCATCCCGCACCTCCTGCTGTGCATGCGTGTACGTTCGTTGGAGTCGCTGAAGTCGATGTCATCCGGTCCTCCGTCTGGCTCTGTAGGCCGCCGCCAGGCTGCCCAGGCCGAAGGCGACGAGGGCGACGCCGAAGCCGATCTCGGCGGCCGTCAGCGCGTCGAAGCCGTCACCGCCCGAATCGGCGTCCTCTGCCACTTCGGGTTCGTCGCCGCCCACCGGTGTCAGCGGCGCGCCGCCGGCGGGCTCTTCGGCCGAATCGTCGCGGTCGGCCACGGCGTCCTCGCCGGCCTGTGGGGACGGCTTGCTCACGTCGGTCTCGGGGGGAGCCGGCTCGGGGACGATCTCGCCACCCTCATCGCCGCCGGTGGGGAAACCGATACCCCCTCCCGGTTCCTCGCCCGCATCCGTGCCGCCGCCCGCATCCGCGCCGCCGCCCGCATCCAGGCCTCCGCCCGCATCCAGGCCTCCGCCCGCATCCAGGCCTCCGCCCGTATCCAGGCCTCCGCCCGTATCCAGGCCTCCGCCCGTATCCGTGCCTCCGCCGGCGCCCGCGTCCGAGCCACCGCCCGCATCCAGGCCTCCGCCCGTATCCGTGCCTCCGCCGGCGCCCGTGCCATCTGTGCCGGTGTCAACCCCGCCGGTGCCGGGGGCAGCATCGCCGCCGGCGCCCGTGCCAACGTCAGCATCGCCACCGGCGCCGGTGCCGACGCCGCCATCGGTGCTCGGTATGCCCCCCAGCGTATCGGGGACTTCATCGAGCTCCCCGGCCGGAGACGGCTCGGCCACGGGAGCGCCGTACTCGTACTCATCGTCGCCGGCGCGATCCTCCGCGCTCTCGCCCATCGACACGCGGGTCTGCTGCTCGCCACCGCCTCCGTCGAAGTTGGCGACGTCGCCGACGATTACGATGGCCAGGGCGACGGCAACGCCGGCTGTGGCCAGCCGCATGCCGGCGGCGAGCGGCGTCACGGGAACGCCGGCTGCCGGCCGCGGCGTCGCCGCGCGTTCCGGCGTGAGGGTGAAGGAGCGAGGCACGTCGGTCTCGGGCAGATCGCGGAGGGCGGCGCTGGTGGCGCGGAGCTGCTCCAGCTCAGCGCGGCAGATCTCGCAGCCCGCGAGGTGCGTGTCCAGTCGCGCCATCGCCATCGTGTTCAGCTCCCCGTCGATATAGGCGGAGAGCTGATCTCGCAGGCGGCGGTGTGCATCGAACCAGGGCAAATCAGGGTTCCTCACTGGTTGGACGGAAGCGGGAGGGCAAAAGTTCCCCCTGCGTCAGCAGGTAGTCGCGGAGGGCGGCGCGGCCGCGGGCGATACGCGACTTGACGGTGCCCAGGGAGGCGCCGGTGGCCTGGGCGATCTCCTCGTAGGCGAAGCCCTGGACGTCGCGCAGGATGATCGCGAGCCGCTGGTCGGCAGGGAGAGCGGCCAGGGCGGCCTCGATGGCGGCGGAGAGCTCGCGACGCTCGGCGCGCTGCTCCGGCGGCTCGTCGGTCGCTGCGGCTTCGGTGGCCGGCCGTTCGTCGTCGCCACGCGGTTGCAAGGGGACCTGGGGCCGGGAGCGACGCCGCCGCAGCTCGTCGTAGCAGGCGTTGGCGGCGATGCGCAGCAGCCAGGCGCGAAAGCTGCCCTGGCGAAAGCGCGCCACGGCGCGGAAGGCGGCGACGAAAGTGTCCTGGGTGGCATCCTCGGCCGGCTGGGGGGCGCCCAGCATGCGCAGGCAGAGGTTGTACACCTGACGCTGATGGGAGAGGACGAGGGAGTTAAAGGCGTCGAGGTCGCCGCTGCGGCTGCGCTCGATTAGTGCGGGTTCGTCGTCGATTTCGGACGTTCTCGTCATGCGCGGAGAGCCTGCCTGCCGGTAGGCAGGCCCAGCCCATTCTAGCAGGACGCCGGACATGGAACCTCAGGGGCGTCCCGACCGTTTATCGTGGTGGAGGTACGAGCATGAAGATCAGACCGTGGGCACTGCTAATCGTCGCCGCGGCGGCGGCCGCTCTCCTGGTGGCCTGCGAAGAGTCCAGCGGGGACGAATCGAACGGCGACGGAACCGGCGGGAACAAGACGTACGTCTACGACGTCCGGGTGAGCTTCAGCGAGGAGGTCACGCAGGAAGATATGGACTCCGTGGGCGACTTCCTGCGCGGCTTCGATCCGGACGTGGACTTCCTGATCCAGGAGATCTTCCCGCCGATAGGCGTGGCCGAGGTGACTACCGATGACACCGGCTTCTGCGACGCGCTGGAGTCCGAGCTGGAGGGGAAGGGCTACGTGCGAGAGGTGACCTGCGGCCCCCATGTCGAGGCCGACGACTCCGGTGACCCTGACGAGCCGGTGAGAAGCGACGACGACGAAGAGGACGAAGACGATGACGGCGGAGGCGGATTCTCCTACTAGCCCTCCCGCCAACCGGCAACCGATGGCCTCCCGCCGCGTCTACTATTAAGTGGGGGCGTGCTACAATTGCAACCGCTGATGAGAGAAGACGGAGACTGGGAGGACGCGCCTCGGGCGTCCGGGGAGGAAGGGGAGGAGGAGCTCCAGCCCCAACCTGAGCCACCCTACGACCCCCTCGTTGACCCCTGGAACGACCCCGCTTCGGTGTCGACGCTCGATCAGCTTCGCGTGGCCTCGAAGCTGGCGGATCGGCCGATGGAGAGCCGATATCCGGGCCTGTACGGCGCGCAACCCTACTCCCGCACGCAGGAGGTCAGCGAGCTACGCCAGCGCCTGCGCGACGAGACCATCGTCGTCCCCCGAAAGCGGCGGATGTGGGCGGTCACCGCGCGAGAGCTGGCCGAGACAGCCGTCCTGGCGATCCTCATCTTCCTGGCGGTGCGGGTGTCCATGCAGAACTTCCGGGTGGAAGGCGCCAGCATGGAGCCGAGCCTGGACCACCAGGAGTACCTTATCGTCAACAAGCTGGCCTACGCCAAGCTTGACCTCGACCTGTTCGACTGGATCCCGTTGATTGATATCGGGGACGAGGCGCACCACCTGTGGTCTACTCCGGCGCGTGGCGACGTTATCGTGTTCCAGGCCCCGCCGGAGGCCACCGGCGGCGCCGATTCCGGTAAGGACTTCATCAAGCGGATCATCGGCGTGCCGGGGGACATCGTGGAGATCGACCCCAACTCCAGCCAGGTGACCGTCAACGGCGATACGCTGACGGAATCGTACATCCGGGGCCAGACGAACTGCCTGGGCGACTGCGGGCCCTGGAAAGTGCCGGCGAACTCTTACTTCGTGATGGGGGACAACCGCCAGAACAGCAGCGACTCGCGGCGGGGGTGGTTCGTGCCGGAGGAGAACATCATCGGCAAGGCGCTGATCACGTACTGGCGCAACGGCAGCCCGGAGCTGGACCTGGCGCCGAACCACAGCGTCTCCTTCAGCGGCGAGGCGGCGGCAGAAGAGTAGTGGGCGAAGATCAGGCCGTCGCCCTGCTCCGGCAGTCGGGAGCGCTGATGGACGGCCACTTCGGCCTCGCTTCGGGGCGCCACTCACCGGTCTACGTCGAGAAGTTCCGCCTCCTGGAGCGCCCGGGGTACACGGAGCCGCTGTGCCGCCTCATCGCCGACCGGTTCCGCGCCGACAAACCCGACCTGGTGGCGGCGCCGACGATGGGCGGCATCATCCTGAGCTACGAGGTCGCCCGGCTGCTGGGGCTGCGCGGCATCTTCGCCGAGAAGGACGCAGGCGGCCGCTACTTCGGCCGCGGGTTCGAGATCGGGCCGGGCGAGCGCACGCTCGTCGTCGACGACGTGCTGACCACGGGCGGCAGCATCGTCGACGTGATAGGGGCAGTGCGACGCGCCGGCGGCGAGCCGATAGGAGTGGGGGTGCTGGTGGACCGAAGCGGCGGCGCGGTGGATTTTGGCGTGCCGTTCTACGCCTGCGCCACGCTGGACCTGCCCTCGTACGATTCGGCGTCGTGTCCCCTCTGCGACGCCGGAACGCCGCTCGTGGAGACGTAGATACGCTATCCCCCGAGCAGGAGGCGTTCGTCCGGCGGCAGGCGACCGGCCACCTGGCGACGGCGGACGCTAACGGACAGCCATACGTCGTCCCAGTCTGCTTCGTCTACCGGGACGGCCGGCTGTACACGCCGGTGGACGAGAAGCCCAAGTCCGGCCATCAGCTTCGGCGCCTGCGCAACATCGAGGGGAACCCGCGGGTCTCTGTCGTGTTCGATCGCTACGATGACGACTGGCGACGGCTGGCCTGGGTGCTGGTGCTGGGCACGGCCTCGCTGGTGGAGGACGGGGACGAGAAGGGCGAGGCGCTGGCCGCGCTGCGCGAGAAGTACCCGCAGTACGGCTCGATGGCGCTGGAGGGGCTGCCGCTCATCCGCATCGAGCCGCAACGGGCCAGCGACTGGGGGGCGCTGAGCGGCTAGGCCGGCCGCGGGTCGCCGGCCGGGCGGCGGAGGGTGAGGATGAGGGGCACGGCCAGGAAGCCGGCGGCGGCCAGCACGACGAAGGCCAGCCGGTAGCTCTCGGTCTGGTCGTACATCCAGCCGGCCCACACGGGCCCGATGAGCGCGCCCAGGGTGGCGATGGTGAACATCAGCCCCTGGATCGCGCCGAACGCCTTCATGCCGAAGATGTCCGCCTGGAGGGCCGGCCGCACGGGGATAACGCCGCCCCAGCCCAACCCGAACAACGGCAGCACGTACAGCACCTGCCAGGGCTCGTAGACGGTGGCGAACAGGATAACGGCCAGCGCCAGCAGGCCCTGCGACACGCCCATGACGACCCGCTTGTCCAGCGAATCGGCGAGGTAGCCGAAGCCGAACCGGCCGGTGAGGCTGAGCAGGACCATGGCGCTGACGCAGGCCGCGGCCAGCCCCTGGGACATGCCGACGTTGTTCGTCAGGAAGGGGATGACGTGGACAAAGATGGCGATGGCGCCCAGGTTGCCAACGAGTAGCGATATCGCCATGCGCCAGAAGGCGCCGGTGCGAACGGCGCGGGCGGCGGTCAACCCTTCCCACTCGGCGAGGCGGGGTTTCAGCGGCTCGCCGTCCTCGTCCAGCGCCGGCGGCAGGTCGCCGTCGGGCTCCAGGCCCATCTCGGCCGGGCTGTTGCGGATGCTCAGGGCCAGGGGGAGGGAGATCGCCATCTGGAGAGCGGCGACGATGAGCAGAGCGTTGCGCCAGTCGAAGGCGGAGATGAGGGCGGCGAGTACGATCACCATGATGCCGCTGGAGCCGGCGCCCATCGTGAGGATGGCCAGAGCGCGGCCGCGGCGGCGGCGGAACCAGCGGGCGACGGCGGCGATGCTGACCGGCCCGGCGGCGGCGCTCATCCCAATCGCGATGACGATGATGGCGGCGTAGAAGGTCCACAACGTTTGCACCTGGCTCAGCGCCACGTAGCCGGCGGCTACGGTCACGACGCCGAACACCATCAGGCGTCGCGGGCCGACGCGGTCGACCATGAAGCCAACGACGGGGGCGGCGATGCCGCCGACCTCGGAGCGAAGGGAGAAGGCGAAGGAGGTGGCGGCGCGGCTCCAGCCGAACTCGTTGACGATTGGGTTGAACAGGGCGCCGAAGCCGTAGAAGAAGGTGCCGCCGGTCAGGAACAGCACCGCGGCCGAGGCGAATACCACCCACCAGCCGAAGAAGAGATTGGCGCGAGCAGATACAAGGACACCGATACTCAAGGGACGAACCTGTCCGCATCATATCGTGGGCGCCGGCCACGAGGAAGGGCAGGCGTGGTACAGTCGGCCCACGGAGGCGTGCCGCCCGGCAAACGGCGCGAACGGGCCGTTCGGCACTCCCAGACCGCGCCGGTCGGATGCCAGAATTGAGCTGGAGAGGAGCGACCCCGATGTACAAGCGAATCCTGGTCCCCCTGGACGGTTCCAGGCTGGCGGAGCAGACGCTACCCTACGTGCGGCTGCTGGCCGGCAAGCTGAGCCTGCCGGTGGAGCTGCTGAGGGTGATCGACCACGTGCCGCCGACTCTGGCCGATCCCGAACACAAGCGCTACCTCGATCAAGTGGCTCTCAGCCTCCAGAACGAGGCTGCGGACTACCTGGGCGGCGTCGCCGCTTCTCTGGAGGAGGCCGGCCTCAAGGTGAGCACGTCGGTCCACGAGGGCGGCCACGCCTCGGACGTCGCCTCGTATATCGTCAGCGAGGCCGAGAGCCAGCCGGAGACCCTGATCGCGATGTCGACGCACGGGCGTTCGGGCCCGAGCCGCTGGATGCTGGGCAGCATCTCGGACAAGGTGCTCCACGCGGCGACCGTGCCGCTATTCCTGGTCCACTCCCGCAAGGACGAGGAGGCGGTCGCCGAGCCGAAGCTGGAGACGGTGCTGGCGCCGCTGGACGGCTCGCCGCTGGCGGAGGGCATTCTCGATCACGTCGTCGCGGTGGCGGAACCGCTGGGGCTGAAGGTGGTGCTGCTGAACGTGACGCCGCCCACCTACACCGCGCTTATGGCCGAGGGCGCCGCGGCGGTGGCCGTGGACGTCCGCCAAGAGCCGAGCGAAGCGACGTTGGACTACCTGGGCGGCATCGAGGCCAGACTGCGGGCAAAGGGGATAGCGGAGGTGGAGACGAAGGCGCTGTGGGGTCCGCCGGCGGACGTCATCCTGGACGCCGCGCTGGAGATGCGGAACGGCCTGGTGGCCATGAGCACTCACGGGCGCTCCGGCGTGGGCCGCTGGCTGATGGGGAGCATCGCCGACCGGGTGGTGCGCTACGCGGGCGTGCCGGTGCTGGTGAGCCGGTCCTCCGGCTAGCAGTCTGAACGAGCGTGGCCCCGTATCAGCCCGGGAAGCCTGCCCGGCTTGGTATACTGGTGTCCGACAGGCTGTCCCGGAGCCGGATATGACGAAGAAGCTAGAAGAAGTCCCGATAGGGGCGCAGACGATCGAGCGGTTTTTGCCGCTGGTGGGCGAGGAGAGGATGGCGCGGGGCCGCGAGATTGCCCAGCGGGCCAGCAAGACGCTGGAGGGGCGCGTCGTCTGGAACGTGAACTCTACGGCCCGCGGCGGCGGGGTGGCGGAGATGCTGCGGGCCATCCTCCCGTACGCGCGCGGGGGCGGCGTGGACGCGCGCTGGCTGGTCATCGGCGGCACGCCGGAGTTCTTCCACATCACGAAGCGGCTGCATCACGCCCTGCACGGGTCCCAGGGGGATGGCTCCGAGCTGGGGGAGCGGCAGCGCGAGCTGTACGAGCGCGTGTCCCAGGAGAACGCGGAGGAGCTTCTGGGGCTGGTCAACGCCCGTGACATCGTCCTGCTGCACGACCCACAGACGGCCGGCCTGGCGCCCCACCTGGCGCACAGCGGGGCGACCGTCATCTGGCGCTGCCACGTGGGCGGCGACCAGCCGGACGCGGAGGTGTCCCGGGGATGGGATTTCCTTGAGCCTTACTTGAAGCAGATGCAGGTCACGATATTCTCGCGGCGGCAGTACGTTCCCCACTGCTGCAACCACAACAAGAGCATCATCATCCCCCCTTCCATCGACGCCTTCTCGCCGAAGAACCAGGAGCTGGACGAGGCGACGACGCGCGCGATCCTGGTGCACACGGGGCTGGTGGAGGGGCCGCCGGGAGACGGCGCGCCCGTGTTCCGCCGCGAGGACGGCTCGCCGGCGCGGGTGGACCGTCGTTCGGATGTGATCCGCATGGGGCGGGCGCCGGCCTGGGATGCGCCGCTGGTCGTGCAGGTATCGCGCTGGGACGGTCTGAAGGACCCGGTGGGCGTGATGAGGGGGTTCTCGGCGTTGATAGACGGTGAGGCGCCGCGGGGGGCGGAGCTGGTGCTGGCCGGGCCCAACGTGCGCGCGATTCAGGACGACCCGGAGGAGGTCTCCACGTTCGAACGGGTGGAGACGGCGTGGCGCAAGCTGCCGCATTCGCACCGGAACCGCGTGCACCTGGCCTGCCTGCCCATGGGCGACGTGGAAGAGAACGCGGCGATCGTGAACGCGCTGCAGCGGCACGCGGCGGTGGTGGTCCAGAAGAGCCTGCACGAGGGGTTCGGGCTGACGGTCACGGAGGCGATGTGGAAGCGGCGGCCGGTGGTGGCCAGCGCCGTGGGCGGAATCCAGGACCAGATCGAGGACGGCGTCAGCGGGCTGTTGCTGGAAGACCCCACGGATGTGGAGTCGTTCTCGGCGGCGCTGCGCACGGTGCTGGAGGATGAGGCGCTGGCCCAGCGGCTGGGCGAGAACGCGCAGGAGCGCGTGCGCGCGCACTACCTGGGGATGCGCCACCTGGTGCAGTACGCGGAGCTGATCGAGAAGCTCGGCTAGCGGCTAATCAGAGACATCGCGCGCGAACGACGCGATGTGGCCAGCGATCGCGGGAGGGTCCTCGACCGGCAGGAAATGTCCCAGCCCGGCGATCTCCGTGTAGGGGGCGTTCGGCAGCTCCTGGCTGAGGGCACGGCCCATCTCCACGTTGGCGACGGGATCGCCGTCCGCCCAGACGATCTGTAGCGGGCCATTCGCCGACTTGAAGGCGTCCAACCAGCGTCCCTTGTGCAGCAGCCGCTCGCGCATGTAGGCGGCGAGGGCGGGGATGCGGCGGTTGCCGTCCTGGTAGCGCAGCAGCTCCTCCATGACCAGAGCGTCCTCTTCGCTGACGGCCTCCGGGCGCTTCATCAGCGCCTTGAGGGCGTCGACGTAGTTGACGCTCATGTTGTCGGCGACCGCGATCGCCTGGGGGAGAGTCTCGTTGGAGCCGAGTAGCTTCTGGAACGGCGTGACCGTCGCCAGGTCCTGAAGGGTGCTGCCGTTGAGTACCGTCGAAGACAGGATGCGGAAGGCCAGGCGGCCTTCCTGCTCGCGGGCCAGCAGCTCGGCGTGGATCGTCTGGCCCACGTCGTGACCGACGACGTGGGCCGCCTCGACGCTGAGGGCTCGCACGACGCCCTCGGCGACGTCGGTCTGCTGGAACAGGGAGTAGCTCCAGGCCTCGGGCTTGTCGGAGAGGCCGTAGCCGGGGAAATCGAAGGCGATGCAGCGGAACTCGCCCTGCAGCTCGTCGATGACGCCGCGCCAGTCGTGGCACGACGTCGGGAAGCCGTGCAGCAGCAGGATCGCCGGCCCCTCGCCGCGCTCGTAGACGAACACGCGCCGGCCATCGACCTCCACGTAGTGGCCGGACTCCAGCCAGCGGCGAGTGGGTTCGGAGAAATCGTTCGCGTCCATGGGGTCTCCGGTTCTAGCCGGCGTCGCTCGCCGGGGCGGGACGGCGCTCGGCGGCGAAAAAGCGGCCGGTCATCCGTCCCAGGTAGGTCGTGAACAGCGGCTTCCTGGGCAGGCCCAGCATCCGCAGCTCTTCGGCGATGGGGTGGTCGCCGAGCTCGAGCTTGTCGCCGCCGAAGCGCACGCCCATGCCCTCGGCGGCCATGACGGAAGGCGTGCGGTAGAGGACGCCCTCGCGCAGCGCGTAGGAGACCTGCGGCCGGTCGGCAAGCCTGCGCTTGCCGCCCCTGCGCACGGTCTGGGTGAGGACGTGTCGCCCGTCGGCGCGGAGGACGGCGGTCTGGGCGTTTTCAGATGTCGAGAGGTCGATCTCGGTCACGAACTTGGGGAAGCCCCAGATCGCCCGGCCGGCCTCGCAGGTGAACTCGCCGTCCACGGGGAGCTGGTGGATGTAAGCGCTCAGCGTCCCCCGCAGCAACTCTAGCATCCCGCCAACGAGCGGCAGGGGTCGCGCGCCCGGCTCGTGGACGAAGAACGTGACGGCGATCTCGCGGTACTGGCCCAGGTCGCCGTCGATGTACTCCATGGCGCCGATGGTCACAAGGGTGCGACCGGGGAGGACCCGGGCGACGCGCAGGCCGGTGGGGTCGACGAGGCGCTGGGCCGCCCTCGCGGGGACAACGTAGTAGGCGACGGCGGCGGTGGCGTCGCGCACCTCCACAGGGAGCCGCACCTCCCGCCCGAGAATCTCGTATACGGTCGGCGATGCGGGTGCTGGGGCGGTCGTCGGCTGGTCCACGGCGCGTCCATTGTACAGCCTGCGCGCGGGTTTGGCGTTTGTGGGGGTGCGGGGGCTGGCCCTGCCTACCGGCAGGCAGGCTATAATTCGGGCGTATGAGGGAGATACTGGCCGACCTAGACATCTGGCTCGAAGCGGGCGAGGAGATCGCCCTGGCCACGCTCGTCGGCGTGCGCGGCTCGGCGCCGCGGCTGCCCGGCGCTCGGTTGGCCCTGACCCGCAGCGGCCGCATGGCCGGCTCCGTCAGCGGCGGCTGCGTGGAGAACGACGTGTTCGAGCGGGCGCTGGCCGTGCTGGACAGCGGCGAGCCGGCGACGGCGGAGTACGGCATCGCCGACGAGCTGGGGTTCGAAGTCGGGCTGAGCTGCGGAGGCACGATCGAGGTGCTGATCGAGCCGTTCGCGGCGGACCCGGCGTGGGACGCCGTCCGCGAGGCGGTGGAGACGCAGCGGCCGGCGGCGCTGGCCATCGGGCTGGCGCCCGACACACTGCGGGGCCGGAAGCTGGCGATGCGCGGCGACGATCGGCTCGGCGGCGTCGACTCCAAGCTGGACGGCGAGCTGGCGGCGGAGGCGGAGCGGATGCTGCTCTCGGGCGGCGCGCGCATCGTCACACTGCCCTACGAAGGCGGCGAGGCGTCCGTGTTCGTAGAGGCGTTCCCGCCGCAGCCGCGACTGCTCCTCGTAGGGGCGACGCACGTGGCGATGCCGCTGAGCCGGTTCGCAAAGGAGCTGGGGTTCCGCGTGACGGTGATCGACGCGCGCAGCCTGTTCGCCACGAAGGAGCGCTTCCCTGAGGCCGACGAGGTGCTGAACGAGTGGCCGCATGGAGCGCTCACGGATGCGGGGCTGGACGCCTACGCGTACGTCGTCGTGCTGACGCACGACCCCAAGTTCGACCTGCCAGCGCTGGAGCTGGCGCTGCGGGCCGATACGCGCTACGTCGGGGCGATGGGCAACCGGGCCACGCACGAGCGGCGCAAGGAGCACCTGCGCGGGCAGGGTTTCGGCGAGGGCGACCTGGCGCGCATCCACGCCCCTGTCGGCCTCGATCTGGGCGGCCGCGGGCCGGAGGAGATCGCCCTGGCGATAGTCGCCGAAATGCTGGCCGTCCGCTACGGCAAGGAGGCGCAACCCCTGACCGGCGGCAGCGGCCCGACCCATGCCGGGCGCTGACGGCCCGGTCGCCGGCGTCATCCTGGCCGCCGGCGGTTCCGCCCGCATGGGCGAGCCGAAACAGCTGCTTCCCCTGGACGGCAGGCCGATCCTCCAGCACGTCATCGATGCAGCCCAGTCATCCTGTCTCGGCGAAATCGTCGTCGTGCTCGGCGCGGAGGCGGAGGCTGTCGGGGCGGCGCTGCGGCTGCCGGAGCGGGCGCGAACGGTCGTGAACCCGGGCTTCGCCGAGGGGCAGAGCACGTCGCTGCGGGCCGGCCTGCGCTCCCTGGACGACGAAGTCGAGGCGGCGGCTGTTCTCCTCGGCGACCAGCCGGGCGTCTCGGCGGAGCTGATCGACCGCGTGGTCGCGGCGTACCGGGCCGGCGGCCGGCCGGTCGCGCGGCCGGTGTACACCACGTCCGGCAGCCGTACGGTCCCCGGCCACCCGGTGGTGCTCTCGCGCGCTGTCTGGCCGGAGGTCGAGAAGCTGACCGGCGACCAGGGGGCGCGGGCGCTCCTGGCGAGACACGATGACTGGCTCCTCGAGGCGCCGATCGAGGGCGAGCCGCCGCCGGACATCGACACGCGCGAGGACTACCGGCGGGCGGCGGCGGGATACCGACATGCCGATTGAGATCCGCGAGACGTTCGAAGTGCAGGCGCCGGTGGAGGCCGTGTGGGCGTTTCTGCTCGATCCGCAACGGGTTTCGGCCTGCATGCCGGGGGCCGCTCTCGACGAGGTTGTGGACGAGCGGACGTTCCTGGGCACTATCCGGGTGAAGGTGGGGGCGGTGACGACCAGCTACAAAGGCCGCGTCCAGCTCACGGGCGTGGACGAGGCGGCGCGCACGGTGAGTATGGTGGCGGAGGGCCGCGAGACCGGCGGCGGCACGGCCAGGGGGACGATGTCCAGCCGCCTGCGCTCGTTGGGGGACGGGCGGACGGAGGTCGTCGCCGAGGCCAGCGTGGACCTGACAGGGCGGGTGATGCAGGTGGGCCGGGGGATGATCCAGGGCGTATCGCACCAGCTGTTCCTGCAGTTCGTGGCCAGCGCCCGCCAGAGGCTGGAGGCGCCGGAGGGCGCGGACGCGGGCGAGCCGGCGGAATCGGAGCCGATCCGCATCGTGCCGGTCGTGCTGCGGGTCGTCTGGTCGGGGATCGCCGGGTTCTTCCGGAGGCTGTTCCGCTGGCTGCTACGCCGCCCGCCCGAATAAGCTCCTTGACCGCGTATCCAGCCGCGTGATACATAGATAGCCGCACCTACGCCGGCCATCCAACTCGCCCCGTAGCTCCGACACGTCGGGGTTGCGCTCCTGCGCAAAGGCCGCCGAATCGAGGGAGGTACCAGCTCGCGATGACTCGCTATCTCGTAGCCTGCGACGCCGGCGGCACGATGACCGACGTAATCGTCGTCGACGAGAAGGGCCAGTTCGTCATCGGCAAAGCGCCCACGACCCCCCACGACGAGAGCGTGGGGTTCATGGAGTCGTTCCACGACAGCCTCACCTACTGGGACATGGCCGGAGACGGTCGCGAGGTGAGCAAGAACGCCGAGACGGCCATCTACACCGGCACCAGCATGCTCAACACGCTGATCAACCTATCGGGGTTGAAGACGGGGCTGCTGGTGACCCGCGGCTTCGAGGACGTGATCGTGCAGGGGCGGGGCTCGCAGACGTTCATCGGCTACGAGTGGTCCGAGATCACCCACATGCAGTACCGCAAGCACCGGCAGCCGCTGGTGCCGCGCCGGCTGACCCGCGGCGCGACCGAGCGGATCGATATGTTCGGGCAGCCGATCATCCCCCTGTACGAGCACGAGGTCGAGCGGGGCGTCGCTGAGCTGCTGGACGAAGGGATAGAGTCGCTGGCGATCCTGTTCCTGAACTCGTTCATCAACCCCTCGCACGAGCTGCTGGCGGCGGAGATCGCGGCGAAGGTCATGCGCAAGAAGCGCCGCAAGGTGCCGCTGGTCATCTCCAGCCAGGTGGCGCCGGTGCAGCGGGAGGTATCGCGCGCCAACGCGACTGTTATCCAGGCCTACGCCACGGAGCCGGCGCGGAAGCAGCTGCTGGGCGTGGAGAAGAAACTCACCAGAATGGGTTATGACAAGTCGCTGAAGACGGTGCTCTGCTACGGCGGCGTAACCAACATTCGCTACCCGCGGCTGTTCGAGACGGTGATGTCGGGTCCGGTCGGTGGGATCATGGGCGCGCACCACCTGGGCAAAACGATCGGCCTGGACAACGTCGTCTGCTCGGACATGGGCGGCACCAGCTTCGACGCCGGCTGCATCACGACCGGCATCCTGCCCATCAACCGCGAGCCGCCGTTCATGCAGATGTACGTCAACGTGCCGATGCTGGACATCCGCTCGATCGGCGCCGGTACGGGTACGTACATCCGGATGGACCAGGACAGCAACCGCATAAAGCTGGGGCCGGACAGCGCCGGCGGCACGCCGGGGCCGGTGTTCCAGGAATCCGGTAACGAGACGCCGACGATCGGGGACTGCGACCTGCTGCTGGGCATAATCAACGAAGACTACTACCTGGGCGGACGGGTGCCCGTCAACAAGGCGAAGGCGCTGTCCGTGTTCAAGGAGAAGGTATCGGGCCCGCTGGGGCTGGACCCGTACGTCGCGGCGGAGCAGTGCGTGAACCTGGTGAACGTGATGATGCGCGAGCACCTGGTGCGATCCCTGATGCTGGGGTACGACATCCGCGACTACGTGCTGCTGGGCTACGGCGGCGCCGGGCCGATGCACCTGTCCGGCTACGCGCGGGACTACCCCTGGAAGGGGGTGGCGACGGTGCCCCACGCGGCGGCGTTCTCGGCCTGGGGCGGCGCCTGCATGGACTACGCCCACCGCCGCCACAAGAGCGTCTCCGCGATGGTGGCCTACGGCGCCGACGACGCGGCCAAGACGTTCGCGGCCCAGACGATCAGCGGCGCCTGGGAGCAGCTGGAGGCCGAGCTGCTGGAGGAGCTGCAGGGCGAGGGGTTCAAGCGGAACCAGATATCGCTGCGGCAGATCGCCTACGTGCGCTACTACGGACAGCTGGAGGACGTGGAGGTGGAATCGCCGGCGCCGCGGCTGAAGACCGCGCACGATGTCGACAAGCTGGTCGCCCGCTTCGAGGAGATCTTCACGAAGATGTTCACCCTGGCCGGCAAGCCGCCGTTCGCCACCCACCTGGTGACCGAGGTGAGCGTGATCGCCCAGGTGGACACGCTGAAACCGCTCGTCGTGAAGCACGAGCTGAGCGGCCGGACGCCGGCGAAATCGGCGTCCAAGGGCACGCGGCCGGTGTTTTACGACGGCCGCTGGGGCGACGCGCAGCTGTACGAGATGACGGAGCTCAAGCCGGGGAACCAGGTCAAGGGGCTCGCGGTCATCGAACACCCGGCGACGACGCTGTTCGTGCCGCCGGGCTGGCGCGTGCGCATCGACGAGCACGAGATCTACTGGCTGGAGAAAGGAGCGGGCAGGTGAGCGCTCAGGCGGTGAAGGCCAAGGAGAGAGCGAAAGCGTCGCTCAGAGAGCAGTTGGCCGCGAACGACCGGCAGTTCGAGAGGACGGGTCACCTGTTCGGGCTGCGGCGTCTGCCCCGCAAGAAGGAGGACCCGGGCGCCTACGAGTCCGTGTGGCACATCCTGCTGAACATCTGCAACACCGCCTGGGCCGTCGGTTGCAAGGTATCGTCGTCGCCGATAGCGGTGGAGGGCGGCGACGCCCTGTGGGCGCTGCACCTCCCGACCGGCGAGGCCGTCGCCACGTCCCGCGGCATCACCGCTCACCCGGGCCTGCTGTCCCTGTTCATCCGTTCGCTGATCGAGAACGGGTACGAGGACGACCCCGGCTTCCACCAGGGCGACATCTTCGAGAACAACGACCCGCACTTCGGGGGCATCCACCCGGCGGACTTCGACAGCGCCGTCCCTATCTTCTACGGCGACGAGCTGGTGGCCTGGGCCTCCGGAGTGAGCCACGTGATGGACGCGGGTTACATCATGCCCGGCTCCATCGGTTTCATGAACCCGGACTCGTTCGCGGACGGGATACCCGTGACGATGGAGAAGATCGGCGAGAACGACAGGCTACACCCCTGGTACGAGATGCGGGTGAAGTCGCGCACGCGGGTGCCGGACTGGGTGATGGGGGACGCTCGCGGCCGTCTGGCCGGCTGCCTGACCATCCGCGACAAGGTGATAGAGCTGATCGACAAGTACGGACTGGACTACTTCAAGCAGGTGACGCAGGAGTACGTGGAGGACAGCCGCCGCTACGCCCTGGCGCGGGTGAAGACGCAGGCGGTGCCCGGCCGGCTGCGGAAGTCGAACTTCAAGGACCTGGCGATGCGAGGCAAGCGGGTGATCATGCCGCAGCAGGACATCGACTGTCTGTTCAACCTGCCGCTGGAGGTGAACATCGGCGCGGACGCCAAGGTGAACTTCTCGCTGCGGGGGGCCAGCGGCTGGGTGCCGTTCGGGCAGAACATCACGCCGCCGGCGATCGTGTCGGCGCTGTTGAACGCCTACTCGCACATCGTCGGGTTTGACATGTTCAACTGGGGCTCGGTGGCGGCCTGGCACCTGGAAACGCCGCCGGCGGGCTCATGGGCCAACCCGTTCCCGGCGAACTACTTCGCCTCGTCGGGCGTGGCCTGGGCGCCGGCCGTCATGTGGATGAGCTCCCTGTACGAGACGTTCGGTCGGGCCTATTACACGCGCGGCTACGTGGAGGAGGTGGCGGCCGGCGCGGCGACCACACTCACGGCGGAGTTCTCCGGGATCAACCAGTACGGGATGTACACGGCGGGGCTGACCCTGGAGCAGGCCAGTAACGGCGCTCCGGCGCGAGGCATGGCCGACGGCGAGAACAGCGCCTGGTGCATCTACACGCCAAACGCGGACTTCGGCAACGCGGAGGTCACCGAGCTCTACTACCCGATCGTGTACCTGGGGCGGAACGTGGAGCCGGACTCCGGCGGCTACGGGAAGTTCCGCGGCGGGCTGGGACACACGGCGGTCTGGATGATCATGAACACGCCCGGCGTGGAGTACCAGTGCGGCTGCGCGGGGATGCGCAGCAAGCTGGGGGGCAACCACGGCATGTTCGGCGCTTACCCGGCCTGGCCGGACCGCGCCGGCTACGCCAGTCACACGAACCTCAAGGAGCTCATCGAGGCCAAGAAGCCGCTGGTGCACGAGCGCGGCGACCCGGAACAGTCAGACATGGCGAAGAACCTCGTCGCGGAAGTTCTCGAACCGAACGTCGTCGCGCCGTTCGTGACGCCGATGCAGCTGCACGAGTACGACGTCGTCGTCCACCCCGTCTCGGGCGCGCAGGCGCTGGGCGACCCCCTGGAGCGCGACCCGACGCTGGTGAAAACGGACCTGGACCAGGGCTGGACTCGCGACTGGGTGGCGGCCAACGTGTACGGCGTCGTCGCCCGGTTCGACGAGAAGGCCAGGGAGTGGAAGGTCAACGCCGGAGCGACGGCGCGACGCCGGGCCCAGATGCGGGAGTCGCGGAAGGCCCGCGGCGTACCCTTCCGCGAGTGGTGGAAGCAGGAGCGGCAGAAGGTGCAGGCGAAGGAGAACATGGCCAGCGCGGTGCATGAGATGTGGCGCAGCTCCATGGAGCTTTCGCCGGACTACGGCGAGGAGATTCGGGCGTTCTGGAAGCTGCCGCAGGACTTCAGCTTCTAGCGCCCGTGGTGACAGGAGGGTAGCGCCGTGCCTGAGTACGACATCAGCGAGATCGAACGGCTGGTTGACGGCAAGCTGGCCTGGCCGCGCGTGCAGGAGATCATGAAGGCTGCCAAGGACCGCGAGCGGTTTCAGAAGTGGCTCCAGATCCTGCAGAGCCGCGTGGAGTGGCGGAACCGGATACTGCTGCCGCTCTCGCCCAGCCTGTTCATCGTCCAGAAAGGACGGCAGCGGGTGGTGAAGTGCCGCTGCGGCCACGATTTCGGCGACTACCGCGTGAACTGGAAGCTCAGCGCCCTGATCCACGTCCGCGACGACGAGGAGAAGCTGGGCGAGATCTACCGCGGTCGCGAGAAGCCCGACCCTACGTGGGTGCAGCTGCGGGAGTACTATTGCCCAGGCTGCGGCACGCAGCTCGAAGTCGAGTCGATGCCGCGCGGCGCGCCGCCGGACTTCGAGTTCCTGCCCGACCTCGACACGTTCTACCGCGACTGGCTGGGCGAGCCGCTACCCGACGAGGTGCCGTTCGAGGACAAGACGCTGGACACCGTCAGCCGGTGGTCGACCTAGGCGGAGGCCGGCTGCCCCACGGACCAAAGCATGACGGAAGCCCTTGACGACCTGCTCGTGCTGGACACGACGGTGGAGTTCTGGGCCTCGCTGGGCGTCACCCTGCTGGCCGACTTCGGCGCGAACGTCATCAAGGTGGAGCCACTGCCGGACGCCCGTCAGCATCGCATCAACGGCAGCGACGCCGCCGACGACGATGCCGGCTGGGACTATCGCTTCGAGCTGGCCAACCGCAACAAGCGCAGCCTGGCGCTGGACCTCGACACGCCGGGCGGGCGAGAAGCGCTGGAGGCGCTCGTCGCGAAGGCGGACGTGTTCGTCGTGGACGGGCCGCCATCGTCGCAGCGAGAGCGACGGCTGGACTACGAGAGCCTGTCGCGGCTCAAGCCGGACCTGGTGTACACCCGCGCCTCCGGCTTCGGGCCGAAGGGCCCGGACGCCGATCTGCCTGCCCTGGACGAGCTGGCCGCCGCCCGCGCCGGCATGATGCCGATCCTGCCGCAGCCGGGCCAGCCGCCGGTCTACCCGGGCTCGGGTCAGGTGTACACGTCGGTGATGCTGACCTTCGGGGTGATGGCGGCGCTGCGCCACCGCACCGCCACAGGCGAAGGGCAGGAGGTGGACGTCTCGCTGCTGGCGGGGAACATGTACGGCGGCAGCCTGGACCTGCAGGCCTACCTGGCTATCGGCGGCGAGCGCTTCCTGCACCCCGTCTCGCGCCTGGACGCCGGCAACCCGATGAGCGGCACGCTGTACCAGGCCAGCGACGGCCTCTGGGTGACCCTGACGATGCCGGACACCGACCGCTGGTGGCCGGCGCTGGCCGAGGTCACCGGTCTCGAAGTGGCCGACCCTCGCTTCGACAGCCACGAGCAGCGCTGCGAGGTCAACCGGCTGGAGCTGATCGCGGAGCTGGAGTCGGCGTTCCGCAAGCAACCGGCCACCCACTGGCGGTCGGTGTTCAGCGAGCGCCAGATGTCCGCCGACGTTATCGAGGACTACGCCTACCCTACGAACGACAAACAAGCGTACGACAACCGCTACATCCTCGACGTAGACCATCCGGCGCACGGGCCGGTCAAGACCATCGGCTTCCCCATCCACATGAGCGAGACGCCGGCCGGGCTGCGGCGGCACGCCCCCGCCCTCGGCGAGCACAGCGCCGAGGTGCTGGGCGAACTGCTCGGCTACTCGCCGCAACAGATCGAAGAGCTGGAGGCGAGCGGTGCCGTCGCCTGACGGACGGATGGCCCTCGACGGCGTCCGCGTTATCGACCTGACGGTGTGGTTCCAGGGGCCGGTGGCGGCGCAGCACCTGGCCGACTTCGGCGCGGAGGTCATTCACGTCGAGCGGCCGCAGGGCGGGGACATGGGGCGGGGCGTGCGCACGATCAAGGCGCTGCCCGTGGGCGACTGGAACCAGTACTTCCTCGTGATTAACCGCAACAAGAAGAGCATGGCGCTCAACCTGGGCCTGCCCGCCGGCCGCGAGGTCATGCACAAGCTGGTCGCCGAGTCCGACGTGTTCCTGTCCAACCTGAGCGAGGACAATCTGGCGAAGTGGTCGCTCACCTACGAGGAGCTGCGCGAGATCAACCCGCGCCTGGTCTACGCGATGGCCAGCGGCTACGGCCCGTTCGGGACGATCACCAAGCCCTCGTTCGATATGACGGTGCAGGCGCTGACCGGGCTGATGACGCGGCTGGGCGAGCCGGGGCAGCCGCCGATCTACCTGGGGATGGGCTCAGGCGACGCGATGGGCGGACTGATGGCGGCGCTGGGCGTGCTGCTGGCGTTGCACCAGCGCGAGCGCAGTGGCCTCGGCCAGAAGGTCGACGCCTCACTGTACGGGGCGCAGCTGTTCATGGCCGCGCCCACCCTCCAGGGCTACCTGGCCACCGGCAACGACACGTTCTCGCGGCAGCAGTCGCGAAAGACGCCGGCCAACCCCCTGCGCAACACCTACCCGGCGAAGGACCGCTGGCTGATCCTCGCGATGCCCAACGACGACGACAGCTGGTCGCGGCTGCGCGACAGCCTGGAAGACGAGTCGATCGCCTCGGACACTCGGTTCGCGAGCGCGGAGGGGCGTCACGAACACACCGCCGCGCTCGTCGCGGCGCTGGACGCGACCCTCGCGAAGCGGACGGCGTCGGAGTGGATGGAGCGCTGGGAAGGCGCGGGCGTCGTCGCGAGCGTGGTAGGCAACCTGGCCGAGCTGGCCGACGACCCGCAACCCTGGCAGAACGGCTACCTCGCGGAAACGCACTGCGAGGAGGTGCAGCGAGACGTGGTGGTGCGCGGGCTGCCGGTGGGGCTGAGCCGAACGCCGGCGTCGGTGCGGAGCCTGGGCCCGGAGCTGGGCCAGCACACGGAGGAGATACTGGTGGAGACGTTGGGATACACCTGGGAGCAGGTCGGTGAGCTGAAGGAGCAGGGGGCCATCCTGTGAGGGGCTTCGCCCCCTGTATCTACGGTAGGTCTGGACGATGACGGACCGATCGGACGAATCGGCGAGCGGACCTTTGCACGGCCTGCGCGTTCTCGACGTGGCCACGATGCTGGCCGGGCCGTACGCGGCCACGCTGCTGGGCGACCTCGGCGCGGACGTCGTCAAGGTGGAGTCGCCCTACGGCGACGACAGCCGCCACCTGGGGCCGGAGCGGGAGGGCCAGCGCGGGCCGTTCCTCAGCCTCAACCGGAACAAGCGCAGCCTAGTGCTGGACCTGGAGCGGCCGGCGGCGCGGGAGGCGTTCGCGCGGCTGGCCAGGACCTCGGACATCCTGATAACCAACGTGCGCGAGCCGGCGCTGTCGCGCCTAGGCCTGGCCTACGAGCGGGTGGCCGAGCTGCGGCCGGACGTGATCTGGGCGGGGGTGACGGCGTTCGGGGCGGACGGGCCCTATGCCGGCCGGCCGGGGATCGACTTCCTGGCCCAGGGGATCGCGGGGTTGATGTCGCTGAACGGGGAACCGGACGGCCCGCCGATGAAGCTCAGCGTGCCGCTGGTCGACATGATGACGTCGGAGCTCGTCGTGTCGGGCGTGCTGGCGGCGCTGCACGTGCGCTGGAAGACGGGGCGGGGCCAGCGGATCGACGTTTCGCTGCTGGACGCCCTGACGCACGCGCAGGCGACGGGGATCGTGAACTACCTGGCGACGGGCTGGGAGACGCCGCGCCGGGGCAACCGCAGCCCCTACCTCGCGCCCTCCGGCGTCTACGAGTGCGCCGACGGGAAGTCGGTCTGCATCACCTGCCCCACCGAGAAGTTCTTCCAGAACCTGTCGCAGGCGCTGGGGGCGGACTGGGCCGGCGACCCGCGCTTCCAGACCGTGGAGCTGCGGTTGCGGAACGAGGAGGAGCTGGACCGCGAGCTGGCCGAGCGCTGCCGCAAGATCGGCCGCGACGAGCTGATCGAGCGGCTGGTCGCTGCGGACGTGATGGTGGCGCCGGTGAACGAGATCCCGGACGTTGTCCGCGACCCCCAGATCCGCCACAACGAGATGATCGTGGAGACGGAGCACGCCCGACTGGGCCCGATCGAGGTGACCGGGGTTCCGCTGAAGCTGTCGCTGACGCCCGGGAGCGTGCGCCTGGCGCCGCCGCTGCTGGGACAGCACACGCGGGACGTGCTGTCGGAGCTGGGGTACGGGGCGGAGGAGATCGCGGCGCTGGAGTCGGACGGGGCGGCGGTGGCGGCGGAGGGGTAGCGTGGCTCAGGGCGGCAGAAGGCAAACGGGTATCCGTTCGCACTGAGCTTGTCG
>JBBDNA010000003.1:0-66812 GCA_040877915.1 Dehalococcoidia bacterium | reverse complement strand
AAGTGCTTCGTCGAAATCTCGCGGCCCGCTGACCAAGCCCTTCGACTCGCCCTCCCCCGCCTCTGGCCGGCTCAGGACGGCAGAAGGCAAACGGGTATCCGTTCGCACTGAGCCTGCCTGCCGGCAGGCAGGCTTGTCGAAGTGCTTCGTCGAAATCTCGCGGCCCGCTGACCAAGCCCTTCGACTCGCCCTCCGCCCGCCTCTGGCCGGTTCCTGGCGGCTCAGGGCGAACGGGGTCTCAGGCTTCGCCCTCTGGGCGAGCTTGGCGCTCGGAGTCCTCGCGGCGGATCGCCCAGAAGCGGGGTGAGCGCTTCTCCAGGAACGCCGCGCCACCCTCCTTGCCCTCGGCCGAATCGAACCAGTCGGGGTACATGCGGCTGGAGATGACACCCATCTCGGCGAACTGGTCCATCTCCTGGTCGAACGTGGCCTTGAGGATCTCCAGGCAGCCGGGGCTCACCGATAGCAGCTCTTCGCACCACTGGTCGACCTCCGTCTCGAGCTTGTCGGGGGGCACGACGGCGTTGACGAGGCCCATCTCCAGCGCCTGCTGCGCGCTGTAGCGGCGGCAGAGCATCCACATCTCGCGGGCCCGCTTGGCGCCGACGACGCTGGCCAGGTAGGGGACGAAGAAGCCGTCGGCGGGGCTGGAGACCTTCGGGCCAGCCTGCCCAAACACCGCGTTCTCGGCGGCGATGGTGAAGTCGCAGCAGTAGGCCAGGTGGTTGTGCCCGCCGATGCAGTAGCCCTGCACGGCGGCGATCACCGGCTTGCGCGACGTGCGGACCAGCCGGTTGTGCGGGTAGCGGAAGTAGAACGCCTCGCGCAACCCCCAGCGCTCCCAGTCGAGGTCGCCGCCAGCGCCGAAGTTTTCGCCGACGCCGCCGAGGACGATCACCCCGATCATCGGGTCGTGGTTGGCGTCGTAGAAGGCGCGGAACATCTCGTCCACGGTCTGCGGGCGCATCGCGTTGTACTTGTCGGGTCGGTTGAAGGACACGCGAGCCACGCCGCCCTCCAGCTCGCGGTGGGACTTCTTCTCGTAGACGATCTCGTCGAAGGCCAGCCCCTCGCCTTCGACCCGCTTCCAGTCGCTCCAGCTCATCGACGTGAAGATAACCCCCGCCCGATGGCCCGTCAACCGAAGCGGTTGCGGCGCGAGCGGGGCGTCGCGTATATTGCGGCGGGAACGGCGGTTCGAATCGAGAGGGAGCGCCCGATGGCCAGCTACGAGTACGAGTTCGTCAACGTCGACATGCGCGAGGGCGTGGCCGTGTGCAGGCTGAACCGTCCCGACGCCCTGAACGCCGTGAGCCGCAAGGGTCACGGGGAGCTGGAGGCGCTATTCGGGCAGCTAGCGGCGGACCGCGAGGTGAAGGCGGTGCTGTTGACCGGCGCCGGGCGGGCGTTCTGCGCCGGCGGCGACGTCAAGGAGATGGGCGGCGGCGGCGACCCCCGTCCCGGCGGCATCTTCGACTCCGGAGCGCGGCAGCTGGTCGCCAACCTGCTGTCGATCGAGGTTCCGGTGATTGCGGCGGTCAACGGCGACGCCATCGGACTGGGGGCGACGCTGGCGCTGCTGTGCGACGTCGTGTTCATGGCCGACACCGCGCGCATCGGCGACACGCACGTGCGGGTGGGGCTGGTGCCGGGGGACGGCGGCGCCGTCATCTGGCCGCTGCTGGTCGGGCCGGCGCGGGCCAAGGAGTACCTGATGACCGGCGACCTCCTCCCCGCCGCCGAGGCGGAGCGCATCGGCCTGGTGAACCACGCCGTCCCCGCGGACGAGCTGTTCGACACCGCGTTCGCGTTCGCGGAACGGCTGGCCAACGGCCCGACGCTGGCCATCCGCTTCACCAAGGTCGCCGTGCAGCGGGCGGTGTTGCAGAACGCGCTGGACACCCTGGACATGTCGCTGGCGCTGGAGGCGATCACGGGCGACAGCCACGACCACAGCGAGGCGGCGGCGGCGTTCCGCGAGAAGCGCCCGCCCAGCTTCGAGGGCCGCTAGCGGCGGCCGCTCCCCATGGACTTTCGGTTCTCGCCGGAGGACGAGGCGTTCCGCGCCGAGATCCGCGCCTTCCTCGAAGCCGAGTGGCCGGGCGGTACCGGCGACGCGTCAGTCGATTCCGACGAGGAGTACCGGGCGGAGCGCGCGTTCGAACGGAAGCTGGCGCAGCGAGGCTGGCTGACGATGGCCTGGCCGGAGGAGCACGGGGGCCAGGGGGCGAGCAACCTGCGACAGGCGATCATGAAGGAGGAGTGCACCTACTTCCGGGCGCCGGTCGGGGGTGGGCCGGGCGGCCAGGCGACCAGCCTGGTCGGGCCGGCGATCATGGCCCACGGCAGCGAGGAGCAGAAGCGACGCTTCCTGCCGCCGATCGCGGCCGGCGAGGTCTACTGGTGCCAGGGGTTCTCGGAGCCGAACGCGGGGTCCGACCTCGCGTCGGTGCAGACGCGGGCCGCGCGTGAGGGCGACAGCTACGTCCTCAACGGCCACAAGGTCTGGACCTCCGGCGCCGCCTACGCCGACTGGATACACGTCCTCGCCCGCACGGACCCGGAGGCGCCGAAGCACAAGGGGCTCTCGTACTTCCTGGTCGACATGAAGTCGCCGGGGATTAGCCACCGGCCGATCGCCGAGATGACCGATCGCTCCGGCTTCCACGAGACGTTCTTGCAGGACGTGATCGTGCCGCGGGAGAACCTGCTGGGCGAGGAGAACCGCGGTTGGTACGTGGCGACGACGACGCTGGGCTTCGAGCGGTCGGGGATAACGCGCATCGGCGCGGTCAAGCGAGAGCTGGACGACCTCGCGCGGCACCTGCGAAGCGAGACGTCGCGCGGCGACAGGCGGCTGACAGCGCTGAGGCTCGCCGACCACGCGATCGAGATCGAGGCCGGGCGCTGGCTGGCCTACCGCGTGGCCTGGATGCAGGACCGGGGCGAGACGCCGAACTACGAGGCGTCGCTATCGAAGGCGTTCGCGACGGAGGCGGCGCAGCGGCTGGCCAACACGGCGGTGAACGCGCTGGGGCTGGGCGGGGGGCTGGGGTTGCTGTCGCATCGGGCGCCGTTGGAGGGGCGGCCGAACTTCGCCTACCTGCTGACGGCGCACTGGAGCATCTCGGCGGGGACGAACGAGATACAGCGGAACATCATCGCGCAGCGGGGGCTGGGGCTGCCGCGGGGGTAGAGGGCGCGACGGTTCTCCGTCTCACCCCGTGAACGACCGGCTGCCCCACCCCAGATTCCTTCGCGATCCAGGCCCCTGCTCCCGCAGGGCGGACGTGGTCGGCGCTCAGAATGACAGGAGCCCGGCGGGGGCTGGGGCTGCCGCGAGGTAGGGCATATGTCAGAGCGCGCCCACGGCCCCCAGGATGACTCCGGCCACGAGCACGAGGTTGAGCCCAACGAATGTCAAAATGGACGCTCCGAGCAGCGCATCGCGTATGGGGTGGCGCGGGAAGACGGCTGCCGGTCCGCCCAAGAGTATGACAACAGCCACGACAGTAAGAAAGGCAGCGAGTGGGGCGTTGGAGTGAGTGTCCATCTCATCAAAGAAATCCAGGGCCTCAGGATTCAATGAGTAGTACGCTGCGGCCAACAGTGCGAGCGCCTCAAGGACGGAGATCAGCCATAGGAGCATGGCTGTCAGCCCCAACAGGAGCTTGGTGCCGTGTGGCAGGTTTCGGACGTAGCGCCCGATCACGGCCGCGGCCTCGCTCTGTTCCCGTTCATATCGTCCCGATGTGCTAGACGTAGACGAGCCGCCGTTCATTACACAGTGGCGGCAACTGCTAGGTCAGGCTGAAGCCTGACGCGCCGAAGCATACCGCCAGCCAGGCTGAAGCCTGGCCTTCAGGACAATACGGCCGACTCACACCACCCCTTCGCCCCGCAGGGCGGCGATCTCCTCCCAGGAGAAGCCCAGCAGCTCGTTGAGGACCTCCTCTGTGTGCTGGCCGAACTCCGGCGCCTCCCGCACGATCCGCGCCGGCGTCGCGCTGAAGCGTATCGGGTAGCCCATGACCTTCACACGCCCCGCCTCGGGGTGGTCGAACTCGACGACGTAGTCGTTGGCGAGGACCTGCTCGTCGGCCAGCACGTCGTAGTAGTCGTTCACGGGGGAGTAGGCGAAGGGGACGTTCAGCTCCTCGAAGCGGAAAACCCACTCGTCGCGGGGCTTCGTGGCCAGGGTGCGATCGAGGATGCCGATCAGCTCCTCGGCGTGCTCGCGGCGGCCGCCGAGCGCGGTGGCGAACTTCGGGTCGTCGGTCAGCTCGTCGAGGCCGAGGGCGGCGCAGAACTCGGGCCAGAAGCGGTCGGCCTGGATCTCGGCGAACAGGATCCACCTGTCGTCGGCGCAGCGGTAGTGGTTGGCCAGTGGGTTCTTGGTGCGGGTGCGGGTGTGACGGCCCCAGGACTTGCCGCGCAGGCTGGTGACGCTGACGCCGAGCGCCTGCAGGTGCAGCGAGGCGCCCAGCAGCGACGAGTCGAGCCGCTGGCCGACGCCCTGCACCTCGCGGGCGACGAGGGCGGCGAGGATGCCCAGGGTGAGGACGGTCGCGCCCATCTGATCGGCGAGGCCGCCGACGGACTGGACGGGCTCGGGGAAGTCGCGCTCGCCCATGGCGAACATCATGCCGCTGCGGGCCTGGGCGGTGTGATCGAAGCCGCGGCGCTCGGCCCAGGGGCCCTCGGGGCCGTAGGTGCTGGAGTAGGCGTACACCAGCTTCGGGTTGAGGGCGGACAGCGTCTCGTAGTCGGCCTTCAACCGGCGGGCGACGCTCGTAGTGTAGTTCGTGTAGAAGACGTCGGCCTTCTCGACGAGGCGGTAGAGGATGTCGCGGCCCTTCTCCTGCTTGAGGTCGAGGGTGACGGAGCGCTGGTTGCGGTTGACGGACTCGAAGCCGGCGTGGCGGCCACCGGGCATGGCCATGGCGTCGCCGTACATCTGGCCCATGCCGCGATAGGCGTCGCCCTGGACGGGGTGCTCCAGCTTGATGACGTCCGCGCCCAGGTCGCCCATTATGTAGCCGGCGCTGGACGGCGTGAACTGCGACCAGTTGATGACGCGGATTCCGGCCAGCGGGCCGCTCATGATGGAGTGCGCAGGCTAGAAGCCGAGCTCCGCCCAGCGCTGCTCCCTCTCCGCGAAGGCCTTGGTGACGCCAAGCTCGCCGCGACGCTTGAGGAAGTTGAAATCCTCGTCGTCCCACTTGAGGTTGGTGAACAGCGGGTAGGCCAGGGCACCGGCGCTGAACTGCCCGGGCAGGCCCAGCAGGTCGAACATGACGTGCATGTGGGTCTTGGCGATCATAAGGCTGTCGGCCGGGTTGAGGGCCACGGCGCTGGCGTAGCGCATCACCTCGTCGTCCAGCTTGTCGTCGGGGACGACGGTGTTGATGACGCCCCAGTCCAGCGCCTCCTGGGCGTCCAGGGTGCGGCCGGTAAGCTGCCACTCGCGCATCTTCTTGTAGCCGATGTTGAACAGCTGGATGTACTGCCAGCCCATGGACAGCCCGGCGAAGCCGACCCGCTGCTGCCGCTGACCGAACTTGGCGCTCTCGGAGGCGATGGCCAGGTCGCAGCACATCAGCATGGCCAGGCCGACGCCGATGGTCCAGCCGTGGGCCTGGCAGATGATCGTCTTGGGGCAGTACAGCAGCGAGCGGTACATCCCGTTGAGCCAGGTGAGGACGGCCTTCACCCGCACCCGCTGCGAGGGCTTCGTCCCCGGTGCGCCGCCGTAGGTGTCGTAGGGGGCGAGGTTGAGGTCGTCGCCGGAGCAGAACGACTTGCCGGCGCCCTTGAGGATGATGCACTTGATGTCGTCGTCCTCCACGGCCATGTTCACCTTGCGCGTGACCTCGTTGAACATGTCGGGCGGGAACAGGGCGTTGTGCTTCTCGGGGCGGTTGAGGGTGATCGTCGCGATGTCCTTGGTGGTCTTCTCATAGAGGACGGTGTCGTCCACGGGCTTCTCCAGCCCGTACTTGCGGTCTTCGGTCGTGGTCAAGGGTCGCCTCCTTCTGGCTCAGGGCGTGCCTAAGGATAGGCTCGCCGCAGGGAGGGCGTCAACAGCGCTGCCAGCGATTCATTGACAGCGGAAACGGGGCGAAACTACCATCCGAGGGCGATGGACGAACTCTCCGACCTGCGAGTGGTGGAGCTGAGCCGGACGGCGGCGGGCGCGTTCGCCGGGCGGCTGTGCGCGGACGCCGGCGCCGAGGTGGTGCTTGTCGAGCCGACGCAGGGACACTCGCTGCGGTTCGAGGGGCCGTTCCGGGGCGACGCGTTCGATATCGAAACCTCGGCGGCGCACCTGCACGCCAACGCCGGCAAGCGATCCGTAACCCTGGACATCGACACGCAGGCGGAGGCGCTGCGGTCGCTCGTCCTGGGCGCGGACGTGTTCCTGACCGACCTGCCCGCGCACTATCTCGATCCCCTGAGGCTGGACTGGGCGTCGATGCACCGCGACGCGCCGGGGCTGGTGATGACGCGGGTGACGCCGTTCGGGGATACGGGGCCGTACCGGCGCTACGAGGCGACGAACCTGGTCTGCCTGGCGTTGGGCGGGCAGCTCAAGATCACCGGCGACCCCGACAGGCCACCGCTGTCCAATTTCGGGTCGCAGGCGGAGTACCAGGGCGGGCTGTCCGCGTTCGCGGGAACGGTAGCGAACGTGCTACTGCGCGACGCCAGCGGCGAGGGCGAGTACCTGGACCTCGCGATACAGGACGTCGTCGCGACGAACCTGGAGCACCGCCCGCCGGCGCTGAACCTGGGGCTGGTCGCGAACCGGGCGGGGCTGAGCGTGTCCGCGACCTACGGCGTGTACCCCTGCGCCGACGGCTGGGTGTACCTGACGGCGTTCGCGCCGGCGCTGTGGGAACGCCTGAAGTCCGTCGTGCGGGTCGACGCGCTGGAGGACGGGCGGTTCGCCACGCAGTCGGCGCGGCTGGAGCACAACGACGAGCTGCAGGCGGTGCTGACCGGCTGGACGCTTTCGAAGACGAGCGACGAGCTGCGCGCCTTTGCGCTGGAGGGTTACCCGCTGACCGTCGCCGAGACACCGGAGCGGCTGTTGCAGGGCGAGCAGTGGCGCAACCGTGGCGCTGTCCACGAGATCGAACACGCGGCGGCGGGACGGATCTCGGTCCTGGGGCCGCCGTGGCTGCAGGCCGAGGCGCCCCCACCCCGTCCCGCCCCCGCGCTGGGCGAGGCGAACGCGGAGGTGCTCGGCGCCGTCTCGGAGGCGAGAGGCTGATGGACTGGCGCACGGGGAAGCTGCCGCTGGCAGGGCTTCGCGTCGTCGACTGGTCGCTGTACTGGGCGGGGCCCTACCTCGGGATGATGCTGCACGACCTCGGCGCCGAGGTCGTCAAGGTCGAGTCGCCGGCCAACTTCGACCCGATGCGCACGGTGATCGACGTGAACCGCTACGTGGGCGCGAAGGCGCGTCCCATGACGCCGCAGGAGCGGCAGAACGTGAACCAGCACTTCAACGAGTGGAACCGCGGCAAGCTGGGCCTGGCCGTGGACCTGGCCGACGAGCGGGGGCGGCAGGTCGTGCTGGACCTCGCCGCGGAGTCACACATCTTCATCGAAAACCATCGGCCGGGGGCGAAGTCGAAGCTGAGGATCGACTACGAGGACGTGCGAGCCCTTCGGCCGGACGTCATCTACATCTCCATCTCCGGGTTCGGGCAGACGCCGCCGGAACGGGACGCGATGGCCCTGGGGGCGCCGGTGGAGCTGCCCAGCGGCCTGTTCTGGCTCAACGGCTACCTGGACGATGACCGCCCGGCCAAGACCGGCTTCAGCTACGGCGACCCGGCCGGCGCGCTGGCCGCGCTCTCGGCGACGCTGCTGGCGGTGCGGACCTGGCGTCGCACGGGCGAGGGGCGGTTCATCGACGTGGCGATGCGGGACGCGCTCTCGTTCGGCAACGGCGCCGCGTTCGTCGACCGCTCGATGAACGGCGTCGAGCGGCCGCGGCGGGGGAACCGGCACCCCGTGTTCGCGCCGCAGGGGGTGTACCGCTGCGCCGGCGCGGACGAGTGGGTGGCGATCAGCGTGCGCGACGACGGCGACTGGGCGGCTCTGGGCCGGGCGCTGGGCGATCCGGATTGGCAGGCCGACCCCTCGCTGGCGACGGCGGAGGGGCGCCGCGCCCGTCACGACGACATCGACGCCCACATCGAGGAGTGGACGTCGGGGCGGAGCGCGCGGGAGGCGGAGCGGGCGCTGCAGGAGGCGGGGGTGCCGGCGGGAGCGGCCCTGGACTTCCGCCAGCTCTGGCACGACCCGCAGCTGAACGCCCGCGGCGCCTTCCAGGAGGTGCAGCACCCGGCGTTCGGCGTGGAGGTGCGGGCGACCTCACAGTGGGGGCGCGGGAAGCTCCCGCAGCCGATCGACATGCCCGCGCCGTGCTTCGGCCAGCACAACCGCGAGGTGCTGACCCGAATCCTGGGCCGGACGCCGGAGCAGGTCGGCGAGCTGGAGCGGGATGGCGTCCTGGCGAACGAGATCCGGGTGTCGGCGGACTAGCACAGCGCTGAAGAACGCGACACTCGTCCTTCGACAGGCTCAGGACGAGCGGGGCTCAGCTTGCGCACATGGTGAGCCTGTCGAACCATGATCATCCGAAGGCTCCCATGCGAACGAGATCCGCGTGTCAGCGGACTGAGGCCGAAGCGAATTACGGCTTGACCGCCGTCAGCCCACACTTACAATCGAGTCGAAGGAACCCCATATGAAGCCACCCCAGTTCGAGTACTTCGACCCGACGACGATCGACGAGGCCGTTTCGCTCCTGCGTGAGCGCGAGGGCGAGGCGAAGGTGCTGGCGGGAGGGCAGAGCCTGGTGCCGCTGCTGAACATGCGGCTGGCGCGGCCCGAGGCGCTGGTCGACCTGCGACGTATCGAGGGGCTGGACTACATACGCGAGGAGAACGGCGCCCTGGCCATCGGCGCCATGACCACGCAGCGGACGGTCGAGCGCTCGGACGTCGTGCGGGAGCGGTTGCCGCTACTCCAGGCCGCGACGCGGCTCATCGCGCACCCGCAGATACGAAACCGGGGCACCGTGGGCGGTTCGCTGGCCCACGCGGACCCGGCGGCGGAGTACCCGGCCCTGGCGCTGGCGCTGGACGCGGAGGTGCTCGCCGTCGGCCCCAACGGCGAGCGCACGATCAAGGCCTCCGAGCTGTTCCTGGGCTACCTGGCGACGGCGCTGGAACCGGCCGAGGTGCTGACCGAGGTACGCTTCCCGAAGCCGCCGGCGGACAGCGGGTGGTCGGTGATGGAGGTGGCGCGCCGGCACGGCGACTTCGCGCTGGCCGGCGTGGTGACGGCGCTCTCGCTGAACGGCGGGTCGATCTCGGACGCCCGCATCGCCCTGTTCGGCGTCGCGTCCGCCCCGCTGCGGGCGCGGGAGGCCGAGGGCCTGCTGGCCGGCGAGAAGCCCGGCGAAGCGCTGTTCGCGGAGGCCGGCCGCCATGCGGCGGCAGGAATCGAGGAGCCACTGTCGGACATCCACGCCTCGGCGGAGTTCCGGCGTCACCTGGCGGCCACGCTGGTGAAGCGGGCGCTCGCGGAGGCGGCGGAGCGGGCGGGAGCGCGATGACGCAGCGTCGGGGGGTGCGGCTGACCGTAAACGGGACGCCATACGAGGCGCTGGTCGAGCCACGGCTGACGCTGGTCGACCTGCTGCGGGGCGAGCTTGGGCTGGTCGGGACGCACGTCGGCTGCGAGCACGGGGTCTGCGGCGCCTGCACGGTCCTGATGGAGGGCCGGGCCGTGCGCTCCTGCATCATGCTGGCCGTGCAGGCGGACGGCGCCAGCCTGATGACCGTCGAAGGGTTGAGCCCGGAAGGGCAACTCCACCCGATACAGGAGGCGTTCCGCGAGGCTCACGGCCTCCAGTGCGGCTTCTGCACGCCCGGCTTCCTGATGTCGATATACGAGCTGCTCCAGAACGAGCGCGACCCCGACGACGAGGCGATCAAGGACGCGCTGGGCGGCAACATCTGCCGCTGCACCGGCTACCAGTCGATCCTGGAGTCGGTGCGGCTGGCCGTGGCCAAGGTGAAGGGGCCGCCGACGTGACGCTGGAGCTGCCGAAATCGCCGGACGACCTGCCGGTCAGCTCCCCGAAGTGGGTGGGCAAGGACGTCAAGCGTGTCGAGGACCCGCTGCTGCTGACCGGCCGCGCCGAGTTCGTCGATAACGTCGTGCTGCCGGGGATGCTGCACTGCGCGATCCTGCGCAGCCCCTACGCCCACGCCCGCATCGTCAGCGTCGACACGAGCGCGGCGGAGGCGCTGCCCGGCGTCGTAGCGACGGTAACGGGGGCGGACGCCGAGCGCTGGGCGCGGCCGTCATTCACGGCGCCGGAGGGCTGGGGGACGCACTGCCTGGCCGTCGACAAGGCCCGTTTCGTCGGCGAGCCCGTGGCGGCGCTGGCGGCGACCAGCCGCTACCTGGCCGAGGACGCGCTGGAGCTGATCGAGGTGGAGTACGAGCCGCTGCCGGTGGTGAGCGACCCGATGGCGTCGATAGCGTCCGATAGCCCGCTGCTGTTCGAGGACAAGGGCACGAACGTGATGTACCAGCGCGTGTTCACCTGGGGGGACGTCGACGAGGCGTTCGAGGCCGCGGACCGCGTGATCAGCGATAGCTTCCGCTGGCACCGCGTGGGCGCGAACCCGCTGGAGACGTTCGGAGTGGTCAGCGAGTGGGACCCGGTGGCGGAAGCCATCACCTGTCGCGGGTCATTCCAGTCGCCAGGGTACTTCGCCCTGGGGCGGTCGGCGACGTTCCGGCTGCCCCCGAACAAGGTGCGGCTGATCAGCCAGCCGCACGGGGGCAGCTTCGGGGGGAAGGGCGGCGGCCGCGGCACGGACATCACGATAATGCTGTCGCGAAAGGCGGGTGGCCGGCCCGTGAAGTGGACCGAGGACCGGATGGAGTACCTGGTGGGCGGCGGCAGCCAGGCCTGGGACCGCTTCTACGAGGCCTCGCTGGCGGTGAAGAACGACGGCACCGTCACCGGCCTGAAGGTGAAGCTCATCGACGACCTGGGGGCGACGGCGGAGGGGTTCGGGGCGACGGGAGCGACGAAACCGATGGCTTCGTTCACCGGCTGCTACGCGATACCGGTCGCCCAGTACGACCTGACGCTGGTGGCGACGAACAAGCTGCCGGCCAGCCCCTATCGCGGCATGGGGCCGCCGCCGCACAACTTCGTCCTGGAACAGCTGATGGACATCGCCGCCCGGGAACTGGGCATCGACCCGGGGGAGATACGCCGTCGCAACTACATCCCGCCCGACCGCTTCCCCTACACCATCCCCTCCGGCAACGAGTACGACAGCGGCGAGTACGAGGCGGCGCTGGACACGGTGCTGGAGATGGGCGACTACGCCCGTCTGCGCGAAGAGCAGGCGGCGGCCCGCGCGGAGGGACGGCACGTCGGCATCGGGCTGGTGAGCACGATAGAGCCGGGGGTGTTCGACTGGAACGCGTACGGCGTGATCGGCCAGAAGTCGATCGGCGTGCCGGAGGGCGTGACGATCAGCCTCGACGTGCGGGGAAAGATCGTCGCCCGCGTCGGCTTCGCGCTGGAGGGACAGGGGCAGTACACGCTGGCGGCGCAACTCCTCGCCGACTACTTCGGCGTGGAGCTGGACGACGTGCAGGTGATCGCGCTGGACACGCTCTCGGCGCCGCCGCACTTCGGGCCGGGCGGCAGCCGGCTCGGCGTCGCCCTCACAGGCGCCGTCCTCGGCGCCTCGCACCGCCTGCGCGACAAGCTGGTGCGAGTCGCCTCACACCTGATGGAGGCGAAGCAGGAAGACGTGGAGCTGTTCGACGGCGTACTGCGGGTGAAGGGCGTCGCCGGGGCCGAGATGAAGCTGTGGCAGGTTGTAGGGGCGATGCTGATGCGCACCGACCTTCTGCCGCCGGACGTGGACCCGAACCCGCAAGAAACCTACGTCTGGACCGCCCCCGGCCGCACGCAGCCGGACGAGCAAGGCCGGGCCAAGAGCTACCTGACCGCCGCCAACGCCTGTCACCTCGTCGTCGTGGAGGTCGATCCCGACACCGGGCAGGTCGACATCCTGAAGTACTTCATCGCCGACGACTGCGGGACGCGGCTGAACCCGGCGACGGTGGAGGGGATGGTGCAGGGCGGGGTGGCCCAGGGCGTGGGCGCGGCGCTGCTGGAGGAGTACGTGTACGACGACGAGGGGCAGCTGCTGACCTCCACGTTCATGGACTACCTCCTGCCCACGATCCACGAGGTGCCGATGACGGAGAAACGCCCGCTGGTCACGCCCTCGCCGTTCACGCCGCTGGGGGCCAAGGGCGCTGGCGAGAGCGCCATCCACACGACACCGGCCGCCATCATGTGCGCGATCAACGACGCGCTGTCGCCGCTGGGCGTGCGGGCAACGGAGGTCCCGGCCACGCCCAACCGCTTGTGGAAGCTCATCCGTGACGCCAGCGATGGCTGACGACGACCGCTTTGGGCTGACGGGGACAGCCTCGATCGTCACCGGCGGGAGCGCGGGCATCGGGCGGGCCTGCGTCCTGCTGCTGGCGGAGCTGGGATCGTCCGTCTGCGTCGTCGACCGCGACGAGACCGCGTCCACGGCCACCGTGAAGGCGATTGAGGCGGCGGACGGCGCGGCGCTGGCCGTCGTCGGCGACGTGCGCGAGACGGCGGTAGCGGAGGAAGCCGTGCGGGCTACGCTCGAGGAGTTCGGGCGGATCGACGTGCTGGTGAACAACGCCGGCGGGATGTTCGCCGCACCGGCGCAGGAGATAACCGATGGCGGCTGGTCGGCGGTGATGGCGCTGAACCTGGACGCCACGTTCCGCTTCTGCCGCGCCGTTGCTCCGGCGATGCGGGCCGCAGGCAAAGGGTCGATCGTGAACGTGGCGTCGGTCGTGGGTATCGCGGCCAGCCCGGGGGCGGCGCACTACGGCGCGGCGAAGGCGGCCGTGATCAACCTGACGCGCTCGCTGGCCCTGGAGTGGGCGCCGGCGATCCGCGTGAACTGCGTGGCGCCGGACTTCGTGCGCACCGACGGCACCGAGAAGCTGATGTCGGACGCGGACCGGGAGCGCATCGCGGCGCTGGTGCCGCTGGGCCGGCTGGCGGCGCCGGGGGACGTGGCCAACGCCGTCGCCTTCCTGGCGTCGGATCTAGCGTCGTTCGTGGCGGGGCAGACACTGGTGGTGGACGGCGGCACTTTGTATCGCGGCCGCCTGGACTTCGCGCCCTCCCCCGGCGACTAGATTCGGGGCTCACCCTTCGACGGGCTCAGGGTGAGCGTGTATCCCGCTCGTGGTGAGCCTCTCGAACCACGAGGCCGGCCGTAGTGGCACGTTCGGGGTATCCGCGGGGCTGGCCGCGTTCGTAGCCGGGCCCTTCGACAAGCTCAGGGCGAACGGATAGGAGGACGGCCCTTCTGGGGGCTCGTGGTTCAACCCTTCGACTTCGCTCAGGGCAGGCAGGCTCAGGGCGAACGGATGACTCGAGCGTGAGATTGCCGCGTCGCTCCGCTCCTCGCAATGACGGACTCAGCCGCGGGGCAGACCGAGGCCGCGGGTGGCGATGACCGAGCGCTGGATCTCGGACGTGCCGGCGATGAGCGTGGCCGTCATCGACGACAGGTAGTACTGCATGACCCGTCCGCCCAGGGGCACGCGGGCGTCGCGGTGGGTGAGGTTGGCGGCGAGGCCGGTCAGGTGATGGGCGACAACGCCCAGCCGCTGGCAGGCCTCGCTCATGAACAGCTTGGCCTGCGAGGCCTCGCGGTCCGGCAGCTCCCCCTGCGCTTGCAGGGAGACGACGCGCAGCGTGAGCTGCCGCCCGACCTCCAGCTCGACTTCGCTCTGGGCGAGGAGCGGGCGGGCCTGCCAGGGGCCTCCGTCGCGTAAGCGGGCGCGCAGGTCGTCCAGCAAGCGGCGGAACTGGCCGACGAACAGGGCGTCGCCGCGCTCATACTGGAGAAGCGTCGTGGCGTAGCGCCAGCCCTCGTTCTCCTCGCCGACGCGGTTCTCGACCGGGACCTGCACGTCCTCGAAGAACACCTCGTTGAGCATGTGCTCGCCGCTGGCGTCGTACAGGGGACGGACCTCGACGCCGGGCGTGTCGAGGGGCAGCAGGAAGAGGCTGAGGCCGCGGGCGCGGGAGTCCGCCTCGCCGGTGCGAGCGAGGAGAATCATCCACTGCGACCAGTGGGCCATGCTGGTCCAGATCTTGTGGCCGTTCACCAGGTAGAAATCGCCCCTGCGTACGGCGCGGGTGGTAAGAGAGGTGAGGTCGGAGCCGGCGCCGGGCTCGGAGAAGCCCTGGCACCAGACCGTGGCCTCCTCGGCGATGGCCGGGAGGTGGCGCCGCCGCTGCTCGTCGCTGCCGTGGAGGATCAGCACCGGCCCGACCAGGTCGACCGAGATCGTGGTCATGCGGGGGGCGAGCGCGTAGCCCAGCTCCTCGTACAGGGTGAACTGCTCGAACGGGGTGAGGCCGCGACCGCCGTACTCCTCCGGCCAGGCGGGGGCGAGCAGCCGACGTTCGGCGAGAGCGGCGTCCAGCTCTCGGGCGAGGTCCATGTGCTCCGGCCGCACGTCCATGGGCAGGAAGCCGCTGCCCTGCCAGCCTGGCGGGAGGACGGAGGCCAGCGCCTCGCGGATCTCAGAGCGGATGGCGCCCATCTCCGGCGTATCGGCGAAGTCCATCGCTACGCCCCCGCGAGCCGGAAGACGACGAGCGTAACGTCGTCGCCGGCGTCCTCGAAGCCGGCCTGCAGCGGCATGCCGATCTCGTACTCCTCGGCGGGCACGCCGACGAGGTTGGTGATCAGGCGCGGCCCCTCCTCGAGCTGGACGGCGACGACGGGCCAGGGGGCGCGCTCGGCGAAGTACGGGAGCAGCGGCGGGTGGGCGATAGTCCAGCTGTACAGCGTGGCGCGGCCGCTGACCGGCGTCCACTCGACGTTTGGCGAGCCGCAGTGGGTGCAGGCGACCTCCGGCGGGAACTGGAACGCCTGGCAGGCGGCGCAGCGCTGCATGACCAGCCGGCGCTCGCGGGCGGCGGCCCAGAACGGCTGCGTGAGCGGCGTGATCTCCGGCAACGGCCGCTGGGAGATCATCCCGGGTTCGTCGGCCACGCTAGGGCCTCCGCAGGAGAAGGGCGCTGGTGGGGACGACGGCCGCCGCGGCGACGAGGGCGACGCTCGCGCCCTCCACCTGGCAGGTGGAGTCGCCGCGGAGCTGTCGTACGCCCTCCAGCACGTGGTTGAACCCGTGTACGTAGGCCTCGGAGAGGCTGCCGCCGTGGGTGTTCACCGGCAGCTCGCCGTCCGGCCAGTCGATCCGTCCTTCGTCGACGAAGGCGCCGGCCTCGCCGCGCTCGCAGAAGCCGTACGCCTCTAGCTGCCAGAGGACCATGGGGCTGAACACGTCGTAGAGCAGGGCCACGTCCACATCCTCCGGCCCGATTCCGGCCATCGCGTAGACGTCGCGGGCGGCGTACAGCGAGGGCAGGTCGAACGGGTCCTCGCGGTAGACCAGGCCGTTCATCATGTAATGGCGCGGGCCCATCCCCTGGGCGGCGCCGGAGATGAGGACCGGCGGCCGCTTGAGGTCGCGGGCGCGCTCGGCGGAGGTGACGACGACGGCGCAGGCGCCGTCGGTCTCCAGCGAGCAATCGAGCAGGTGCAGAGGGTCGGCGATCATCCGCGACGACAGCACGTCTTCGACGGTGATGGGGTCGCGGAAGAAGGCGCGGGGGTTGCGGGCGGCGTTGGCGCGCTGGGCGACGGCGACGCGGGCGAACTGCTCCGGCGTGGCGCCGTAGTCGTGCATGTAGCGGCGGGCGACGATGGCGATCTGCTGGACGGGGCCGACGAGGCCGTATGGCAACTCGAAGGCGGCGGTGCCGCCGACGCGGGCCCCGGCCCTGGCCCAGGGGCGGCCGCCGGAGCCGCGGTTCCGGGAGCGGAAGCCCACGGCGACGGAGGCCATGCCGGAGGCGATCGCCAGCGCCGCCTGGACGACGGGGGCGCAGGCGCCGCCGCCGCCGTAGCCGGCGCCGCCCCAGGCGCGCAGGTTGGGCACGCCCAGGTTACGCGCCACCTCCAGCTCGCTGTTGGGCTCCTCGCCAGGCGTTTCGATCTTGAAGATCGCGTCGACGTCCCTGGCAGCCAGCCCGGCGTCGTCAAGGGCCGCGCGTATCGCCTCCAGCGCCGTCTCCAGCTCCGTGCGGCCGATGTCGCGGACGTACTCGGTGGTGCCGATGCCGGCGATGGCGGTGCGGTCGCGGATCATGCCGAGCGGCCGGGCAAGGCCAGGGTGGCCGAGCAGGGCGTGGCCGGCCCGTCCTGGGTCGCGATCATCACGTCTACGTCGATGAGCCGCGCGCCGTCCTCCTCGTACTTGCGGGTCACGCGGCCCGTGAGGATCATGTCGTCGCCGGCGCAGACGGCGCCGCGCATCTCCACCTTCGTGCGGCGGACGACGGCGCGGGGGCCGGCCCAGTCGGTCAGGAAGCGACTGACCATGCCGATGTTGAAGGGCGTATTCACGAACACGTCCCGGGCCTTCGAGCGTTCCTGGGCGTAGTCGCGGTTGGAGTGCTGGGGGGAGAAGTCGCGGGTGGCCGAAGCCAGGTAGACGCAGCGGGTGTAGGTGATCGGCATGACCAGCGGCGGCAGCTCCTGGCCTTCGCTCACGTCCTCCCAGAAGCGATCGCGGTACTGCGGCGGGCGGTAGCCCGTGCGCTCGCCCTCGATCGCCTCCTCGACAGCGGGGCTCCAGCCGCCGGAGGAAGCAGCGACAGGGGGCGCACCGCCCTCCTCGCGGCCGTATCCGAAGGCGACCATCGTCTCGCGGGTCACCAGCTCGCCGCGCTGGTTGCGGTAGAGCCGCTGCATCGTCCAGAAGTGGCCCTCGCCAACGCGCGTTCGCTTCCAGGGGGAGACGGAGACGAGCCGCTGGCCCACGCTGACGCGGTCGCCGGCCTCGAGCGTGGCGTGGTTCTCCACCTCGACCTCGGTGATGATGCCCACGGGCAGGTCCAGCAGCTCCTTGATCGTGTAGTGGATGTGCGGCTCGGGCTGAGGGTCGGGCCAGGGCCAGCGGAAGGGCATCGCGAACGTGGTCATCACGGTGCCCGGCGGCGCGACGAGGCCGCCGTACCCCTGCGACCGCGCGTACTCCTCGTCCAGGTAGAGGGGATTGCCGTCCTCCAGAGCCTCGCACCAGTGCCGGATCAGGTACTCGTTGACCTCCAGGGGCGCGGTCTGCGGCTGGGACTCCTCGGTCAGGGCGACGAGCTTCGCCTTGACGTCGTCGGGGAGGTACTCCGGTACGTAGTCGAGGGTGTCAGGGGCCATGCGCGGCCTACTCGTCGAGGAGCTCGGCGGCGATGACGTCCTCCCAGTAGCCGGAGTCGCCCATGGAGAGCTGCAACTGCTTGCCCCGCCGCAGAAAGAGGGTTGTGTCCATGTCCTCGTTGAAGCCGACGCCGCCGTGGATCTGGGCGCCGATGGACGACGCCTGCTTGAAGGTGTCGCCGGCGAACGCCTTGGCCTTGGCGACGACGGCGCGCGCGTCGGGCAGCCGCTCGTCGAGGGCCCAGGCGGCGTAGTAGGTCATCGTGTCGGCGCCGACGATCTCGGTGATGCTCTGGGCCAGGTAGTGCTGGATCGCCTGGAAGCTGCCGATGGGCACGCCGAACTGGACGCGCTCCTTGGCGAACTCCGTGGCCATGTGGTGGATATGCTCGGAGGCGCCGACCATGTAGCCGCAGAGCGCGACGACTGCCCGCTGGACGACCGGCTCAAGGAGGGGCCAGGCGCCGTCCACCGGGCCGAGGACGTCGTCCGGTGAGACCGGCACGCCCTCCAGCGTCAGGCGGAACTGCTTGTCGCGGGCCATGGTGGTGAGCGGGGTCAGGGAGAGGCCGGCGGCCTTGCCGTCGACCAGGAACATCGTGAGGCCGTCGAGCGAGCCGGGCGTGCCGGAGGTGCGGGCGACGACGAGGATGCGGTCGGCGGCGTGGGCGAACTCGACGAACATCTTCTCGCCGTTCAGCGCCCAGGTGTCGCCGGTCTGGACGGCGGTCGTCGCCACGCCGCGGGGGTCGAGGTAGGCGCTGGACTCCTGGAGGGCGAAGGCGAGGACGGCGTCGCCGGAGGCGATGCGGGGCAGGTAGGCGCCCTTCTGGGCGTCGGAGCCGGCGATGGCGATCGCTCCGCCGGCGAGGAGGACGGTCGGTGTGTAGGGGCTGGGACAGAGGGCGCGCCCCATCTCCCTGGCCAGAACGACGACATCCACGGCGCCCAAGCCGACGCCGCCGTGCTCCTCGGGCAGGGGCAGGCCCAGCCAGCCCAGGCCGGCCATTTTGCGCCACAGGTCGGGGGAGAATCCGAGATCGCTCGTCTCCAGCTCACGGACGAGCGAGAGGGGGCACTCGCTCTCCAGGAAGGAGCGAGCGGTGCGCATGAGCTGCTGCTGCTCTTCGCTGAACTCCATGTCCATGCGTTATCGCCTCTCGAATCGCGTTTTTACGCCCCGCCGAAGGGCGGCGTAGGGGCGGTGCTTGCCCCGCCCCAGGGCGCAGCAAGCAGCGCCCCTACGCGACTCGCATTCCCTCCCGAAGCGTTCCATCACGCTGCTAGGATGCGGGGAGATTGAGGTAGCGGCGGGCGATGATGTTCTTGGCGAGGTCGACGCCGGCGGCGGCCACCCGCAGGTGGCCCGACCACAGGTAATCGTCGACGACGTCGCCGCCCATGGGAGCGTCCTCGTTGCGCGCGCCGTCGCGCCAGAGGTAGCCGTGGGGGCCCATTATGTCCAGCGTCTCGTCGGCCAGTACGGTCTCGATGATGCCACCCCACATCTTGTTCATCGCCGCCTCGATGTAGGGGACGTAGTCCGGCTTCACGGCCATGCACACGCACTTGAGGTCGAGCATGCGGCCGATCTCGACCAGGACGGCCATGTGCGCGACCTTGCGCCGGACGACGGGGTCCTCGCGCAGGGGCCTGCCGTTGAGCTGCGCGCCCTTCACCCACTCCACCAGGCGGTTGAGCTTGCGGACGGTGGGCGCGAACGAGGTCATGGCGAAGCGCTCGTAGGTGAGCGCCTCGGTGACGTACTGCCAGCCGCGGTTGAGCTCGCCGACGAGGCGCTCCTTGGGAACACGTACGTCGTCCAGGAAGACGTCGTTCGTACGCTCGCCGATGATCGTCCACAGCGGCGTTATCGTGATGCCGGGGGAGTCGGCGTCGATGATGAGGAGGCTGATGCCCTTGTGCTTTGGCGCCTCGGGGTCGGTGCGGACGGCCGTCCACATGTAATCGGCGAAGTGGGCGGACGTGATGAAGCGCTTCTGGCCGTTGATGACGTACTCGTCTCCGTCCAGGACGGCGCGACACTGCATGTTGGCCAGGTCGGAGCCGGCCTCGGGCTCGGTGTAGGCCAGCGCCCACTGGATCTCGTTGCGCAGGATGCGCGGCACGAACTCCCGCTTGAGCTGCTCGCTGCCGTGGTGGAGGAGCGTGTTGACGACGACGCCCAGGTTCTTGCCCACGATGGGCGCCTGCGCCTTGTGCAGCTCCTCGTTGAGGATGTACTGGGCCAGGGGCATCGCCTCGCCGCTGCCGCCGTACTCCTCCGGGAAGCCGGCCGAGAGCCAGCCGCGGTCGGCCATCTTGGTGACGAACTGCTGTCGCACGGGCGTATCGAGGAGCCCCCCCAGCCAGCGAGAGGGTATCTCGTCGGTTATCTCGCCGGCGATGAACTCCTGGACCTCCTTACGGAAGGCCTCTTCTTCCTCGCTGAACCGAAAGTTCATGGGTCGCTCCTTCGGCGCAGGGTTTCGTACGACATGGCGTTATGAATAGTACCACGCGAAGGGGGACGCGCTGATGCAAGTACGGCCAGCGCAACTGGCGGGGAGTCACCGCAAGGTGGCTCTACAGGTTTCGGCGCCGAACGCCCAGACCGGCCAGCACCAATCCGGCGGCGACGGCTGCCGCGCCCAGGCCGGGGATGGCCCAAGGCGGCAGGACAGCTTGCTGCCCGCGTGAGGGCGTGGAGCCGGTGTCTGGGAGGGCGGACGCGGTGACGGTGAATTGGGCGTTACAGATGACCGGCCTGCTGACGAACGCGTACATCCCAGGTTCGATTGGCCCCCCACCTTGGCCTTGACGGCTGCCCTCCGCAAATGCGGCAGGGATGGTGTACGTAAATTGAAACCCACCCTGATCATCAGTCGGAAGGTCACGAACGGCGGTATCCGTGCCAATCACGGGCGATCCGTGCACGTCTTCAAAGATAACAGTCACGGTCTGTTGGCCGGGGTTGTTGCATCCTGCTCCCTCAAGCGTGACGGTGGTGCCCACCGGGCCGCTAGACGGCGAGACTGAGAGTTGGCCCTGTTGCGCTCCAGCCTGGCCGCTCAACCCAAGGATCGGCAGCAGTACAGCAACTGCCGCGCCCGTCACAGCTGCGGCAATCCTAGGCCTCATCTCAGTCCTCCATTAGAATCCAGTTGATGGGGCTGCCCCAGCCTCTTCCTCGCTGAACCGAAAGTTCATGGCTCGCTCCTTACCGGCTAGGCGACGCTGCCCGCTGCCCGTAGCCGCTCGATGGCGGAGGTGTCGTAGCCCAGCTCCCCCAGTATCGCATCCGTGTCCCCTCCCAGCTCCGGCCCGGGGCTGCGGATCGTCCCCGGCGTCTCCGAGAGCTTCACCATCACCCCCACCTGCGTCCGCCCGCCCTCCTCGACGATCATACCGCGATGACGAAGGTGCGGGTCCTTCGCCACCTCGTCTATCGAGTATACGGGGCCGACGCAGGTCTCGGCGGGCATCAGCTCGGCGACCCACTCGTCGCGGGTGCGGGTGCGGAACGTGTCGCGGAAGGCGGCGAACATCTCCTCGCGCTTCTCGCCCTCGGCGTACTGGTGGTCGAGGAACTCCTCGTGGCCCAGGAGGCGGCAGAGGTTCTCGAAGAACCAGGGCTCGATGGCGCCGACGGAGACGTACTTGCCGTCCGCGGTCTCGTAGAGATTGTACCAGGGGTAGAGGCCGGTCAGGAGCGTCTCGCCGCGGCGGGGGACGTCGCCGGTGCGCAGGTAGTCGTCGATCGTCAGGAACATCATCGTCATCAGGCCGTCCACCATCGCCGAGTCGACGTGCTGGCCCTTGCCCGTGCGCTCCCGGACGAGGAGGGCGGCGAGGATGCCGATGGCGGCGTTCATGCCGCCGCCGGCGTTATCGGCGATGGCGTTGCCGGGGATGACGGGCGGGCCGGCGGCGGCGCCGGTCAGGCCCAGGAGGCCGGTAAGCCCCTGGTAGTTTATGTCGTGGCCGACGTAGCCGGCGTAGGGGCCGTCCTGCCCGTAGCCGGTGAGCGAGGCGTAGACAACGTCCGGCTTGACGGCACGGATCGTCTCGTAGTCCACGCCGAGACGCTTGACGACGCCGGGGCGGAACCCCTCCATCACGACGTCGGCGGTGGCGGCGAGGCGCCGGAAGACCTCGCGACCCTCGTCGCTCTTGAGATTTATAGCGATGCTGCGGGAGTTGCGGCGGATGGCGGCGTCGCCGGGGAAGCGGATGATGCGGCCGGCGCGACGGCCCTCGCCCTCGCCGGGGACCTCGACCTTGATGACCTCGGCGCCGAGGTCGGCCAGGATCTGGGTGCAGTGGGGGCCGGGCCCCAGCCGGGCCATATCGAGGATTCGTACGCCTTCAAGCGCCAGCACGCGTGGATTCGCCCCTTTCCGCAGGTAGGTCGGTTGTATCCTGCGAGGACGAGGGTGTCAAGGCGAGGGGAGGACCGTCCTCCCCCCCGGCCCCTCTCCCCTGCCTACCGGCAGGCAGGCGCAAAGCGGGAGAGGGGTGACGGCAGTCGGGGTGAGGGTAGGTAGCGCGCGCGAGGGCGGAGGTTTGCCCCGCCCCAGATTCCCTCGCGGCGAGACGCGTTCCCCCGCGCCGGCGTGGTCGGCGCTCGGAATGACAGTCGGCAGTCGGGTGAGGGTAAGTAGCGCGCAGGGGCGAGGGTGTCGAGGCGAGGGGAGCGACCGCAGAATAGACGAGCGCGGTGCAGGTTGTAGACTGTACGCAATCAATACGGCCAAGGAGGCGGCGATGCCATCCAGAAGATGTCCGCACTGCGGAGTGATGAGCAGCTATGAGATGGGCGACGAGAACAGGCTTTTCAACCGACGCGTTGGCACGCATATTCGATTTGACACCTGCAGGAACGAAGAGTGCCAAGCTTCCATAGCAGTCGTGTTTTCGCGCGAGGGCACCGAAGTTGACACGTTTCCCTCGCTCGAGACAGAGCCCGACGAGCTGTTGCCCGACGATGTCAGAACGGCATTCCGTCAAGCGCTGCAATCTCTAAACGAGAGGATTTGGGATGGATGCGTATTGATGTGCCGACGTGCTCTGGAGGAGGCGACAACTGACCTCGGCGGAAAGGGAAAGGTTCTGTACGAGAAGATCGAGTATCTCGCCAAGAAGAATCTCATCACGCCCGACCTACAGCAGTGGGCCCACGAAACCAGGCTCGCTGGCAAGCTGGGTGCACACGGTGCCGAGGCAGCTGAGAAGAAGTGGAACGACGAATCCGATGCAGAGGAGATAGTGGAATTCTGCAGATGGTTCTTTCGGTACGTGTATGTTCTGCCTAAGCAGTTGGCCCAGCGCAGAGAGCGCTTGGCTGAGGGGGAACAGTTATCGGCAAACGGCCCAACTGAAGAGGCGACCTATAGGGGCACGACTCAGGGCCAGCATCCCGCCATCTCGTTGACAAACGGCGCGCCCCTCGGCCTAAATACAGGGGCATCCAGGAGGGCAACCCGAATTGGCAGCAGATACACGCTGGGACCAGGAGTTCGACGTCGTGGCCGTGGGGTCGGGGGGCGCGGGGCTGACGGCGGCGATACTGGCGCACGATAACGGCGCCAAGGTCGCCGTGCTGGAGCGCTCGGACAAGGTCGGCGGCACGACCGCCGTGTCCGGCGGCGGCCTCTGGATCCCGATGAACCACCACATGGCGGCGGCCGGCGTCCAGGACTCGCGAGAGGAGGCGCTGGCCTACTGCAAGCGGCTGACCGCCGGCCGCGCCGGCGACGAGCTGGTGGAGGCGTTCGTGGACAACGGGCATCAGCTCGTGCGCTACCTGGAGAAGCGGACGCCGGTGCGCTTCCGCCCCTGCGCGATGCCCGACTACCGCACGGAGACGCCGGGGGCGAAGATGGGCGGCCGCACGCTGGACCAGGAGATGTTCGCCAAGGCAGAGCTGGGGGACTGGGCCGATAAGCTGCGCCCCTCGCCGCTGATGTTCGTGCCCCTGACGATCGACGAGCAACTGCGGGCGCTGGCCAGGCCGCGCAGCATCCCCGCCAAGACCGTCGTCGAGCGGATGCAGCAAGGGCTGGTCGCCGCCGGCAACGCGCTGGTCGGGCGGCTGCTCAAGGGCTGCCTGGACCGCGGGATACCGGTCCTGCTCGACACGCGAGCCCGGCAGCTCGTCGTCGAGGACGGGCGGATCGCCGGCCTGCGGGCGGAGCGGGACGGCGGCGACGTGTACATCCGGGCTCGCGGCGGCGTCGTCCTGGCCTGCGCCGGGTTCGAGTGGAACGAGGAGATGAAGTCGAAGTTCCTGCCCGGGCCGATAACGCACAACTGCAGCCCCAAGTACAACGAGGGGGACGGGCTGGCGATGGCCCTGGACGTGGGCGCCGACCTGGCGAACATGAGCGAGGCCTGGGTCTACCCCGGCGCGATGATCCCCGGCGAGGAGCACGACGGCCACCCCGTCAGCCGCTGGGTCATCGGCGAGCGCACGCTGCCGCACACGATCATGGTGAACCGCTACGGCCAGCGCTTCGTGAACGAGGGCGTGAACTACAACGACGTGAGCAAGGCGCTGCACTACTTCGACCCGCACTCCTACGAGCTGCGAAACCTCCCCGCCTGGTGCGTTTTCGACGCCCAGTACCGCGAGAAGTACCTGCTTCTGACAATCATGCCCGGCGACCCCGACCCCGACTGGCTGGACAAAGACGACACGCTTTCCGCCCTCGCGGCGCGTGTCGGCATCGACGCGGCCGGCCTGGAGGCGACGGTCGCGCGCTGGAACCAGCTCGTCGCGGGCGGCGAGGATCTCGACTTCAGGCGGGGGGAAAGCGGCTACGAGCGCTGGCTGGGCGACCCGGAGGCGCCCCACCCCAACCTGGGGACGATCGGGAAGCCGCCGTTCTACGCGCTGCCCATCGGCGCTCACTCGGCGGGGACGAAAGGCGGCCCCCGCACGAACGCGAAGGGGCAGGTGCTGAACGTACGCGGCGAGCCCATCGGCGGCCTGTACGCGGCCGGGAACGCGATGGCCGGCGTCTCCGGCCCCGGCTACTACGGCGGCGGCGGCACGATAGGGCTAGCGATGACCTGGGGCTACCTCTGCGGCATCAACGCCGCCGCCGAGGCCAAGGCCATGGCCGGAGCGAAGGCCGGATAGCAGATGCCGAACGTCAGCTACACCGCCCAGATGGAGATCGCCCGCTCCGTCGTCTGGGAGTTCGTACGCGACATGAACAACTGGGCGCCGTTCGCCCGCGGCTACCAGGAGCACGAGGTCCTGAGCGACCGCGAGTCGATCTGGACGGTGAGGGGAGAGGTGGGGCCTATCTCCCGCGTGACGAAGTTCCACGTCGTCATCACGGAGTGGATCGAGGGCGAGACCGTCGGGTTCACGGTGAAGGGGCTAAACGAGCCGGTGACCGGCGAGGGTGCGATCCGTCTCACCGACGGCGCGGCGCAGGGGACGGACATCCGCGGCGACGCGACGCTGGAGTTCGGAGGGAATCTGGGGCCGATCCTGAACCACCTGATCGGGCCCTGGGTGCAGTCCGGCGCCGACGAGCTGGTCACGAAGATCGCAGTCGCTATCCAGCCTTCGTACGTGCGCCCGCAGCGGCCGTTCGTCCTCGTGCGGGTGCTGGCGGCGCTGTGGCGGGCCGCGACATCGCCGTTCCGTCACCGGAAGGCCGAACCCGTCGCGGCATCGGAGCCGGAGCAAGACAAGAGCGGGAGGGAGTGACCGTGGCGCTCAAAGTCGAGACGATCCTTGCGAACATCACCGTCGGGCAGTACGCGGGCCAGGGGCAGGCGCGGACCAGCATCGAGAGCATCGCGAACGCCGCGCGGGCGATCGAGGAGCTGGGGTTCGACGGGCTGACTACGCCCGAGACCGGCCACGACCCGTTCATCCCCCTGGTCATCGCCGCCGAGCACACGAGCCGCGTGACCCTGGGCACGAACGTAGCCATCGCCTTCCCGCGCAGCCCCATGGTCGTCGCCCAGACGGCCTGGGACCTGCAAGACATGTCGGGCGGGCGGTTCCGGGTCGGGCTGGGGACGCAGGTGAAGGGCCACAACGAGCGGCGCTACTCCACGCCCTGGACGGGGCCGGCGGGGCCGCGCATGCGCGAGTACGTCCAGTGCCTGCAGGCGATCTTCCAGACGTTCCAGAACCCGGGCGCGCCGCAGTACTTCGAGGGGGAGCACTACCGCTTCACGATGATGCCGCCGTTCTTCAACCCCGGGCCCATTGAGCACGGCCGCGTGCCGGTGTACATCTCGGGTCTGAACCCGTACATGGCGCGGCTGGCCGGAGAGCTGTGCGACGGCCTTCGCCTGCACCCGCTGGCGACGCTGCCGTTCACGAAAGAGGTCGTGCTGCCGGCGATCGAGGCGGGGGCAACGAAGGCCGGGCGCAAGGCGAGCGACGTCGACCTCGTCGGCAGCCCGTTCATCGTCACCGGCAAGGACGAGGGCGAGATCGAGGCCGCCAAGCGGGCGACGAAGCAGATGATCGCCTTCTACGCCTCGACGCGCACGTACCACTCGGTGCTGGAGTTCCACGGCTGGGCCGAGGCCGGCCGGCGGCTGCACCAGCTTTCGATCGAGGGTAAGTGGGGGGAGATGATGGGGGTAGTGACGGACGAGATGCTAGCCGAGTTCGCGGTGATCGCCCCTTACGACGAGCTGGCGTCGCGGCTGAAGGAGCGCTGGGGCAGCCTGCTGACGACGCTATTCCTGGGCCTGCCGCCGGGCTCCCAGGAGGCGGCCGACATCGTCCCCTCGATCATCGAATCGCTGCACAGAGGCTAGGAGCGCCCCGATGCGAGTCGAAGTTGGGCTGATGAGCCACCCCTTCCACGAGGAGCCCGTGTACCCGGGCATCGAGGGGATAGCGGAGGCGGCGCGCTGGGCGGAGGACACCGGCTTCGACGGGATACTCGTGCCGGAGGCCGGCGGCCACGACCCGTTCTTCCCGGTCCTGATCGCGGCCGAGCACACCAAGACTATCGGCCTGCGCACGGGCATCGCGGTGGCGTTCCCGCGCAGCCCGCTGGTGACGGCGCAGATGGCCTGGGACCTGCAGCGCTTCTCCGGCGGGCGCTTCGAGCTGGGGCTGGGCTCGCAGGTGAAGGGCCAGAACGAGCGCCGCTACGCCTCGCCCTGGACGGGGCCGCCGGGGCCTCGCCTGCGGGAGTACGTCCTCTGCCTGAAGGCGATGTTCGAGACGTTCCAGAACGGCAAGCCCACGGAGTTCGCCGGCGAGCACTACTCGTTCTCGCTGATGCCGCCCGTCTTCAATCCCGGCCCTCTCGAACACTCCCGGCCGCTGATATTCGTGGCCGCGGTCAACCGCTACATCTCGCGGGTCGCCGGGGAGCTGTGCGACGGCATTTTCCCGCACCCGGTCTGCACGCCCCAGTACATGCGCGAGGTGGTCATGCCGGCCATCGAGTCGGGCGCGAAGAAGGCGGGGCGAGACGCCTCGGACGTGGCTGTCCTCTACTCGCCGATGCTGCTCACCGGCCGCACGAAGGACGACATCGAGCGGGCGAAGCCGTTCGTGAAGCAGCGGCTGGGGTTCTACGCCTCGACGCGGGCCTACCACGCGCCGCTGGAGCTGCACGGGCACCTGGAGGCGGGCCAGGCGCTGTTCCGGCTATCGATGGAGGGGAAGTGGGGGGAGATGGTGGCGCTGGTGAGCGACGAGATGCTGGCCGACTTCGCGACGGTGGCCACCTACGACGAGCTAGGGCCGGCGCTGAAGGAGCGCTGGGGGGGCGTCGCCTCCATCCTGCACCTGGACCTGCCCGCCGACCTCCGCGCCGACGAGACGGCGCTGCGCCGCCTGATCGACTCGCTGCACTAGGGTGCCGCGGGGTGGTCGCTGTAGGGGCGGCGGTCGCGAGCCCCCAGGGCACGGCGAGCAGCGTCCATACCCTGGTGTCATTCTGAGCGACCCCAAACCAGCTCTAGTCGTTCGAACGGCGGTCCTGAGCGAAGAATCTCGCGCCATCGGGAAGCGGTCGCGTTCTAGTCTACAGCGCTGACCGAGGCCGACCGCCGGCCCCACCCAAGATTCCTTCGCGGCACATCCTCATCCCCCGCACCAGCCTGGTCGGCGCTCAGAATGACAGGCCTTTGGGGGCTCGCGACCGCTGCAGGGCGAACGGTGAATCGCGCTAGGCCGTCCCTTCGCGCGCTTCGCGCACCTCCGCGAGCGTTAGGATGCGGCCCGTGTACGCGGGGCCGCGGGTGGCCATCCAGAGGATGGCGTCGGCGCAGGCCTCCGGCGTCGCCCAGCCCCAGAAATCGGCCGCGGGGTTGGCCAAGCGCGCGCCCTCGGTGGCGATGGCCTCCTCGATGCGCAGGCAGTTCACGGGGATGCCCTCCGGCCGCAGCTCCTCGGCCAGGAAGGTCGTCAAGCGCTCGACGGCAACCTTCGAGACCGCGTAAGGGATGATGCCCAGCTCAACGGTGATAGGGATGTCCGTCACGGCACCCGACGACACGTTGACGATGCTGCCGCCGCCGCTCTCCAGCATCGACGGCAGGAATGCCTGCGTGCACATGATCGTGCCGCGCAGGTTCACGTTGAGCACGAGGTCCCAGCGCTTGAGCGGCGTCTCCGCGAACGGGGCCATATAGTTCACCGCCGCGTTGTTCACCAGCACGTCCACCCGCCCGAACTCGGCCAGAGTGCGTTCGGCCAGAGCCTGCACCTGCTCCTCGCGGCTGATGTCGCAGGGCACGGCCAGCGCCGTCCCGCCGGCCTCACGGACCATGCGGACGGTCTCCTCGATCGTGCCGGGGAGCTTCGTCGGGGCGTCGTCGCTGGAGCGGGCGGTGCAGACGACGCTCGCCCCTTCGCGGGCGAAGGCGAGGGCAGTGGCGCGGCCGATGCCGCGAGAGGCGCCGGTGACCACGGCGACGGCGTCCTTGAGCTGCATGCGCCCATGATAGCGGCCGATTAGACAGGCTGCCGTTCGTCGGCGATAATTGCCCCCTCAGGAGGCCGAAATGTCCGCAGACGACACCGTCATATTCGAGCTCGACGAGGGGGTGGGCGTGGTCACGCTCAACCGCCCCGAGCGCCTGAACGCGGTCAACTGGGAGACTGCGGAGCGCCTCGTCGAACTGTTCCGCGAGCTGCGGCTGCGGGACGAGGTGCGGGTGATCGTGCTGACCGGCGCCGGCGAGCGCGCGTTCTGCGCCGGCGGCGACGTGGAGTGGATCAGCGGCGAGAGCGACCGGCCGATCCCCGGCCTCGGTGAGGGGGACATCCCCCGGCACCAGCGCAAGACGCCGGGCGGGCCGTTCACGGAGTTCACGCGCATGATCATCGAAGTCGATAAGCCGGTGATCGCGGCGATCACCGGCGTGGCCGTGGGTGCGGGGCTGGCCTGGGCGCTGGCCTGCGACCGCCGAATTGCCGACGCGACGGCGCGGATGTCGGCGATCTTCGTGAAGCGGGGGCTGAGCCCGGACTGCGGCCTGACCTACTTCCTGCCGCGGATCGTGGGGCTGCCAACGGCGCTGATGATGGTGGAGACGGGCGTGATGCTGGACGCGGAGGCGGCGCACAAGGCGGGGCTGATCGACGAGCTGACGCCGGAGGGGGAGGCGCTGGGCGCGGCGATGCGCTACGCGAGGGAGCTGGCGGCGGGCGCCAGCGTGGCGGTCGACCTGGGGCGTCGCTTCGTCCACAAGTCGCTCACCTCGACGCTGGACGAGATGCTGGACTACGAGGCGGTGGCCTCGACGATGACCGCGGCGACGCGGGACGCCAAGGAAGGCACGACGTCGTTCATGGAGAAGCGCAAGCCGGAGTTCGAGGGTCGCTAGCGGGCCAGCGCGCTGTAGGGGCGCCGCCCGCTGCGCTCAGCGATCCGTTCGCACTGAGCCTGTCGAAGTGCTTCGTCAACCACATAGGAACGGCGCGGCCCGCCCGCCAGGCGAACCAGGCGTGCGATCGCGGCGCGCTGACGAAGCCCTTCGACTCGCCCTCCGCCCGCCTCCGGCGGACACCGGTCGGCTCAGGGCGAACGGGACGGGGCGCCCGCAGGGTAGCGGTGTGCCTAGCGTTTGAGGATCAGGGCGCTGGCGTTAGAGCCCAGCCCCAGCGTCTGGGCCAGCCCCACCTTCGCGCCGGGGACCTGGCGGGCGCCGGCCTGGCCGCGCAGCTGCCAGGTGAGCTCGCAGACCTGGAACACGCCCATCGCCGTGGTCGCCTCGCCGAAGCAGAGGAAGCCGCCGCTGGGGTTTATCGGCAGCTTGCCGGTGGGCACGGTCTCGCCTGACTCGAGGAGCGTTTCCGCTTCGCCGGGTTCGCAGAAGCCCCACTCCTCGGGGAAAGCCAGCTCGTAGTACACAGTGTTGTCCTGCAGCTCGACGAAGTCGACGTCTTTCGGGCCGACGCCGGCCTCCTCGAACACCTTGCTGACGGCGAGCAAGGCCTCGCTGTGGTGGGTTTCGCCGGCGGGCGCAGGGCAGGCCAGGCCGCGGGGGATGCCGTCGTCCGTGCGGGCGGTGGCGACCGCGCTGGCGGCGACCCAGACGGGCTGCCTGGTGCGCTTGCGGGCCTCCTCGGCGGAGCAGATGACGACGGCGGCGGCGCCGTCGCTGACCGGGCATATCTCGTAGAGGTGGAGGGGGTCGCTGACGATGGCGGAGTTGAGGACATCCTCCAGCGTGAACTCCTGGCGGAAGCGGGCGTACTGGTTGTGCTTCCCGTTCTGGTGCGCCTTCACGGCGATCTTGGCCAGCTGCTGCTCCGTGGTGCCGCGCTCGTCCATGCGGCGGCGGGTGAGCAGCGCCCAGAACGCCGGGCCGGGCATGCCCACGGCCAGCTGGCGGATGTACTCGGGGTCGGTCTCCTCCTGGACGCCGGACATCTGGATCATGCCGCGGGGCATCTTCTCGCCGCCGACAACGAGGACGATGTCGTAGAGCCCGCTGCCGACCAGGGTGCGTCCGATGTCGAAGGCGTTGCCGCCGGCGGCGCAGCCGGCCGAGAGGTTGTACACGGGCACGCCGCTGGCCCCCATGTCCTCCACGACGTCGTTGCCGTTGAGCCCCCAGCCCTTGCCGCCGGAGAAGCGGGAGCTGGCGGCAGACACGGCCTGGATCTCGGGCCACTCCACACTGGCATCCTTGAGCGCCGCCTCCACAGCCTCGCGGCACATCTGGGTTATCGACTTGTCCTCGAACTTGCCCCAGGGGTGCATCCCCACGCCGATGACGGCGACCTCCCTCACGACGATCCCTCCCCGAGCGGGCGGAACATCCAGGTCGTGACTTCGCTGCCGTCCGGTTCGCTATACAGACGTTCGATGACCAGCTCGACCTCGAGGCCCGCCTTCAGCTTCGTCACGTCGTCTACGCTGAGCCGGCCGAGGACGCGCAGCCCTTCCGGCATGTCGACGAGGCCGAGGGCGTAGGGGACGTAGGGCTCGTCGTACTTGGCGGGCGGGGGTGGCGGGTAGGCCTGCACGGAGTAGCTCCACAGCGTGCCGCTGGGCCCGAAGGCGGCGTCCTCGATGCGCTTGTCGCGGCAGTCGGGGTTGTGGCAGACGGGCGAGCGGGGGAAGTAGGCGCTACCGCAGCCGGCACACTTCGAGCCGAGCAGTCGCGGGCCGTCCGCCGTCTCGGCGAACAGGCCCTCGGCTACGGGGGTACGCTTTGTCGTCGTCATCGGTACTCGCGAATGATAGCGGGGGTCGCGCGGCGGGCGCAATCAGTCGTCGTCGAAGAACAGGTTGCCGGACTCGCACCAGACGGCGTCCCAGGGGTAGCCAGCCGGCTTGCGGCTGAGGCCGGTCATCAGGTACCAGCGCCAGGGCGGGTCGCCGTGGTCGACGTACTGGCCGGTGAGGAGGCCCGTGAACTCCTGGCGGGCGGCCATTCCGGTGCCGGCGACGGGTGCGCCGCCGTCGCACTCCGCGCGCTTGCCGGCGGCATCGGGATCGAAGCCGGCGACGGCCGGTATCGGAGCGTCCATCAGCCGCCGGTGCGAACGGGCGATTCGCTGGTCAGCCCGTCGAACACAGCCCGCGCCTCGTCGACGAGGCCGGCTACGATCTCGGCGACGGGCTTCGACTCCTTGACGAAGCCGACGCCCTGGCCGGCCGCCTCGAACATGAACGGCTCTATCCGGTTCTCGTTCACCGACTGGTGGACCTCTGCGCCGAGGAGGAGCTGATAGGGAGCGGACAGCGGTTCCGGCGCCTCCGGCGACTCCCATTCCTCCGTCCACTGCGACTTGAGGATGCGCATGGAGAAGCCGGAGACACAGCGGGAGTGGACCGTGTCGTCGGCGTCGGCTTGGATCAGCTTCTTTTTGATGATAGGGTCCTTATCCGACTCCTCCGAGGCGAGCCAGAGGGTGCCGGTCCAGACACCGGCGGCGCCGAGGCAGAGGGCGGCGGCCAGGTGGCGGCCGGTGGTGACGCCCCCGGCGGCGAGCACGGGGACGTCGCCGGCGATGGATACGACCTCGGGGACGATGGAGAACGTGCCGATGTTGCCGGTGTGGCCGGCGGCGTCGCTGCCCTGGGCGATTATCGCGTCCACGCCGGCCTCCAGCTCGCGTTTCGCCTGTCGCGGCTTGCCGACGAGTCCGAACACTTTGATGCTGCGCTCGTGGGCGGCCTCCAGGATGAAGTTGGGGCTGCCCAGGCCGACGGCGAGGACGGGCACACGCTCCTCCAGCGCCACGTCCAGCTGCCGGCGGGCGCGGTCCTGGTTTATCCAGCCCAGGCTGTAGTGCTCGGGCGCGCTTTTGGCGTCGGGGATGTTGTGGCGCTCCTTAATCCCCTGCACGAAGCGCCGGTGCTCCTCCGGGATGTCCGCCATCAGCTCCTCGATGCCGCCGGCCGGCGGGGCCGAGGCCGGGAACAGCAGGTCGACTCCGAACGGTTTGCCGCCCACCTGCGCGCGAATCCACTTGATCTGGGTGGCCAGCTCGTCGGGCTCGTGCCAGGTGCCGGCCAGAACGGCGAATGCGCCGGCGTTGATGACAGCCGCGACCACCTCACGGCTGGGCGTGAAGGCGAATACGGGGTACTGGATCCCCAGCATATCGCAGAGCTTCGTGTGAAGCGGGTCTCCGGGCATATCTGGCCACCTCCGGTCGCAGGGCGAAGGAATTATCTCATATCGACCCAGCCTTGTCTGCGAAGCGCGCGCCGTACTAAAGTGTGCCCATCCCAGGAAGGAGGAGCACGTGACCGAAGGCGCCCTGGAGGGCATCCGCGTCGTCGAGCTGGGCCAGGCGGTGTCGGCGCCGTACTGCGGGAAGCTGTTCGCCGACTACGGCGCCGACGTCGTTAAGGTCGAGCCGCCGGAGGGAGATGTTGCCCGCCGCTGGGGCCCCTTCCCCAACGACGAACCGCATCCGGAGAAGAGCGGGCTCTACTTCTACCTCAACACGAACAAGCGAGGCGTCACCCTCGAGATCGCCACACCGGAGGGCCGCGAGGCCTTCCTGGGACTTGTTCGGAACGCCGACATGCTCATCGAGAACCAGCGTCCGGCGCGGATGCGGGAGCTGGGCCTGGACTACGACACCCTCTCGAAGGACAACCCAAACCTGGTGATGGTCTCGATCACGCCGTTCGGGCAGACGGGGCCCTACGCGGACTGGAACGGCTACGACCTGAACGCCTACCACCTCTCGGGGTGCGGCCACCGCTACTGCGGGCGGCCGGGGGAGGCGCCGCTGGAGCAGGGGACGTTCGCGGCCGACTTCTACGGCGCGACGGCGGCGGCGGCATGGGGGATGGCGGCGCTGTTCGGGCGCGAGGTGGCGGGCGGCGGCCAGCAGCTGGACGTCTCGACGGCGGAGGTTATCGCCGCCGTGTTCATCGGCGCGCAGAACATCGGCGGCTACGCGCAGGACGGCGTGTTCGAGCGCCGGACGGGCATCGGCATGCCCCTGGGCGCCCCGGCGACGATCCTGCCCTGCCGGGACGGCCACGTCTGGATGCTGGCCCTGGAACCGGGCCAGTGGAACGGGCTGGCCCGCGTCATGGGCGACCCGGACTGGACGCAGCTGGAGATGTTTCAGGACATGTTCGTGCGGGCCCAGAACTCGGAGGCGATGTACCCGCTGATCGAGCAGTGGACGGCGGAGCACGGCAAGCAAGAGATCATGGACCTTTGCCAGGGCGCCGGCTGCCCGGTGACCGCGATCTACACGGTCGCGGAGGCAGCGGAGCACCCCCACCTCGTCGAGCGCGGCTACTTCGTCGAGCTGGAGCACCCGGAGCTGGGGAAAGTGCGCGACCTGGGCGCGCCGTTCCAGCTGCCGGAGAGCCCCGGCGGCCCCGTTCGGCCGGCGCCGACGCTGGGCCAGCACAACGACGAGGTGCTGGGCTAATGGCCAAGGCGCTGCCGCTCGAGGGCGTCCGCGTGGCGAACTTCGGCTGGGTGTGGGCCGGCCCCATGACCGGACAAACGCTGGCCTTCCTGGGCGCCGAGGTGTACAAGGTCGAGTCGCGGGCTCGCATCGACATCAACCGCATCCTGCCGCCGTTCGCGGAGGGGGAGCGCGACCCCGACCGCAGCCTGCAGAACCACGCCGGCTGGGCGGGCAACGGCAGCGTCACGCTGAACCTCAAGCGGCCGGAGGCCCGCGATCTGGCGCGAGACCTCGTCGCGAAGTGCGACGTAGTCGTCGAGAACTTCGGGCCGGGGGCGATGGCGGCGCTGGATCTCAGCTACGAGCGGCTGCGCGAGGTGAAGCCGGACATCGTAATGCTGTCGATGCCGGCGGCGGGGCTGGACGGCCCCCTGAAGGACGTCCGGACGTACGGGATGAGCCTGACCAGCCTCACCGGGCTGGACAGCCTCACCGGCTACCGCGGCGGCGGGCCGGTGCCGGTGGAGAACGCGTTCTCAGACCCGCTGAACGGGATAATGGGCGCCTTCGCGGTGCTGGTGGCTCTCCAGTACCGGAAGCGCACCGGAAAGGGCCAGCACATCGATTTCTCGCAGCAGGAGGGCGTGATGCAGATGGTGGGGCCGGCGTTCATGGACTACGTCATGAACGGCCGCGTGGCGACCACGATGGGCAACGCCCACCCGCTCGGCGTTGGGGCGCCCCATGGCGTCTTCCCCTGCGCCGGCGATGACCGCTGGATCGCCATCGCCGTGATGACCGACGACGAGTGGCGGGGGCTCGTCGCGGCGATGGGCGAGCCGGAGTGGGCGTCGGGGATGGACGATGCGGCGTCGCGTCTCGCGAACCTCGACGCGCTGCACGAGCGGATCGCCGCGTGGACGGCCGGCTTCGATGATTACGAGCTGGCTAAGCGGCTGCAGGGCCACGGTGTCGCCGCCACGCCGGTGCTCAACGTTGCCGACCTGCTGAACGACCCCCACTACACGGCCCGCGGCACGTTCATCGAGGTGACGCACCCGCTGGGGTTCAAGGAGACGATCTACGGCGCCTATGTGAAGACGAGCCGCACGGAGGCAGCCGTTCGCCCCGGCCCGATGATCGGCCAGGACAACGAGCGCGTGTTCAAGGGTCTGCTGGGCCTGGACGACGAGCGCTTCCAGCGCCTGGTGCAGGCGGAGGTGATCTTCTAGGTCGGGCCGATGACCCTCACCCCCGTCCCCTCTCCCGCACGCGGGAGAGGGGTGACCCCAAGGGTCGGGGAGAGGGCCGTCCTCACTCCGAGAACAGCGGCGCGACATCCTCCGCGAACCAGTCGATCCACTCCAGGTACTCCTCGACGCTGCGGGTCTTCTTGCCGGGGCCCACGAGCGTGCCGGTGACGCCGGCGCCCCGCATGGCGCCGATGCGCGCGATCATCTGCTCGCGATTGCGGGGGCCCTCCGTCTTGCCCAGCTCGCGGTGGCTGTAGTCCTCGACGTTGAGGCGGGCCAGCGGCATGACCACTTCGAAGGGCCGATCGCGCTCCTGGAATCCGGGCTGCTCGCGGATGTACTCCAACGCTCCGGGAAGCTGCTCCAGCTGGATGAGCCAGGGGAGCCAGCCGTCGCCGAGGGCGGCGGCGCGGCGCATCGCCGGCCTGGAGTTGCCGCCGATGAGTAGCGGCGGGTGCGGCTTCTGGACGGGCCTCGGCTCGAAGACGACGTTCTCGAACCGGACGTGCTCGCCCTGGAAGGAGGGCTCGTCAGCGGTCCACAGCTCCTTCATGGCGCGGAGGTACTCGTCGGTGAGCTTGCCTCGCCTCTCGAAAGGCACGCCCAGGATCTCGAACTCGCGCTTCAGGTGGCCGGCGCCCAGCCCCAGCGTCATACGCCCGCCGGAAAACCAGTCGACGGTCGCGATCTGCTTGGCCAGCATCACGGGGTTGCGGTACGGCAACACAAGGATGTAGGTGAGCATGCGCACGCGGGTCGTGGCGCCAGCCAGGAAGGCGGCGGCGGACAGCCCCTCCGGGTAGCGCGGGCCCATGATCTCCGCCATCTCCCCCGGCATGACGATGTGCTCGGGGATGACCAGCCACTCGAGGCCGCGCTCGTCGGCGCGGCGGGCCACGCGGACGATGTCGGCGGGGGTGGCGTCGGGCTCCCAGGGGTGCATGACGGGCTTGTACAGGATGAGGGCGGGGACGCCGAGGCCGAACTTCATCTAACGATTGCCTCCTCTTGGGTGGCGTGGGCTCGTGGTTCGACAGGCTCACCACGAGCGGTGGCTAGCAAGCGCTCGTCCTGAGCTTGTCGAAGGGCGAGCCTCGATGTCCTAATCGCTAGCGGCCCTTGAACTCCGGCGGACGCTTCTCCATGAAGGCGCGCGGCCCCTCCTTCGCGTCCTCCGAGGCGAGGACCCTGGCGCCCAGCTCCCGTTCCAGCTCGAACCCGTCCTCCAGACCGAGAGCCTTGACGGCGATCTCCTTCGCCGTGCGCACAGCCAGCGGGCCGTTTTTGCATATCGTCTCGGCCAGCTCGAGCGCTGTCGGCATGAGCCGGTCGGCGGGCACGACGCGGTTCACCAGGCCGATGTCGTAGGCTCGCCGGGCGTCGATCGACCCACCCGTGAGCAGCAGCTCCATGGCCACCGCCCAGGGGATCTGGCGGGGGAGACGGATGTGGGAGCCGCCGAGGGGGATGATCCCCCAGCGCACCTCGCCCAGGCTGAACGTGGCGGTCTCGGCGGCGACGCGGATATCGGTCCCGGTAAGGAACTCCAGCCCGCCGGCGATGCAGTGACCGTTCACGGCGGCGATGATCGGCTTGAAGACGTCGGCCAGGGGCCGTTTGCGGGGGTCCTCATAGCCCAGCATGTCGCCGGAGGTGATGCGGGGGATCGCCTCCTTGAGGTCCATGCCGGCGCAGAAGGCGCGGTCTCCGGCGCCGGTGAAGATGGCGACCCAGAGGTCGTCGTCGGCGTTGAAGTCGGCGAAGGCGGCGTCCATCCCGGCCAGCATGTCGGCGGTCATGGCGTTGAGCGCCTCCGGCCGGTTGATGGTGATGGTGGCGATGCGGCCGTTCTTCTCGTAGAGGATGGTCGGGGGCAGGTCCATCAGCTCGCTCCTTTTGCGACCCGGGCGCGGCGGAACAGGGGCAGGGTGACTTCGGGTGTGACGCGCTCGAAGACGACCTCGACGGGCATATCTATCTCCAGCTGGTCGGGCGGGGTGTCGGCCACTCGGCTGACGATGCGAACGCCCTCTTCCATCTCGATGACGGCGACGGCGTAGGGGGCGTCGGCGGCGAAGGCGGGGTGCAGCGGCCGCGCGATGGTCGTCCAGGTGAACAGCGTGCCGCGGCCGCTGGAGGGCTCCCACTGCCAGTCCCAGGAGCCGCACTCCGCGCACATCTCGCGGGGGACGTGACGCCAGGCATCGCAGTCGTTGCAGCGCTGGAATCGTAGCTCGCCCTTGCGCGTCCAGTTGTAGAACTGGCCGGACAGGTCGTGGAGGGCGGGCAGCGGCTTGGCGTATCCCGACTTCGCCACGCCTACCGCCTCAGCACGGCGATGCTGCCGTCCCCGAAATCGCCCCAGCCGGTGACGACGCCGATCTCGGCGTCTTTAACCTGGCGCTCACCGGCGTCGCCGCGAAGCTGTCGCACGGCCTCGACGATGTGGTTCATCCCCAGCACGTGCGCCTCCGAGAGGAGGCCGCCGTGGGTGTTGACCGGCAGCTCGCCGCCGAGCTCTATTCGCCCGTGCTCGACGAAGGTGCCGCCCTCGCCACGCTTGCAGAACCCCGCCTCCTCCAGCTGCTGCAGCACCTCGAAGGTGAAGCAGTCGTATATCTGGGCGAAGTCCACGTCGGCGGGGCGCACGCCGGCCATCGCGAAGGCGCGGGGGGCGGCCAGGGTGAGGCCGGTCGTGTAGATGTCGCGCCGGTTGGTGATCTCGTCGGCGGGGTAGGGCTGGCCGGAGGCGACGCCCATGATGTGCACCGGCCGGGCCTTGAGGTCGCGGGCGCGCTCGGCGCTGGTGACGACGATGGCGGCCGCGCCGTCGGTCTCCAGGCAGCAGTCGAACAGCCGGTAGGGCGCGGCGATGTAGGGCGAGCGCAGGTAGTCGTCCATCGTCATCGGCCGGCCGCACATGACGGCGCCGGGGTTGAGCTGGGCGTGCTTGCGCATGGCCAGGGCGATGGCCCCGAGCTGTTCCTCCGTCGTGCCGAAGTCGTGCATGTGGCGGCGCGCGATGAGCGCGTACCACTGCGGCGGCGCGGTCAGGCCGTAGGGGATGTAGTAGTCACGGGCGATGGCGCCGCCGGGCAGCGCCTGCTCGTGAACGACGGCCTCGCGGGCGCGGCTACCGGAGTAGCCGTTCCAGCCGGCGGGGATGAGGACGTATTCGGCGGCGCAGGAGGTGACGGCCATCGCCGCGAGCTGGAGGGAGGCGACGGGGGCGGCGCCGCCCATGTGAACCGTCGTCGCGAAGCGCAGGTTCTCGATCCCCAGGTTGGCCGCGAACTCCTCGGCCGTCCCCAGGCGCGGGAACGGCATCAGCCCGTCGACCTGTTTGACGGAGAGCCCGGCGTCGTCGAGGGCGCGGGTCGCCGCTTCCAGCTGCAACGCGAGCAGCGTCCGCTCCGAGCCGCGCGTGTACGGCGTCTCCCCGATGCCGACGATGCAGGCCTGGTCCCTCACAGCGCTCCGGAAGACGCGCGGCGGCTAGCCGCCGGAGACCTTCGCCTCGCTGGACGGGGCGGGGACCCGCTTCGTGGGCTCGATACCGGCCAGCTTCGCCAGGTTGAGGCCGAGGATCTTGGCCCGGGTCTCGTCAGTGATGGCGGGGTAGCCCCAGTCGCGCTGCAGCTCCTCGGGGATGTCGAAGGTGCGCATGTAGTCGACGCAGGCCTTGAGGTCGACGCCGGGCCAGTCCAGGCCGAACAGGACCTTGTCCGGCCCGGCCCACTCCAGCGCCTCGCCGATCAGGTGGTAGCCGCGATAGGGGGCGCGGGTGAACCAGCCAACGATACCGGAGATGCCGACGTACAGGTTCCGGTGCTTGCCGGCCAGCCCGAACAGCTCCTCCTGGTAGGGCCAGCCCATGTGGTAGGCGATGACCTTGAGGTCGGGGAAGGCGAGGAGGACGTCGTCGAGGAGGATGGGGAGGGTGTACTTCGTGGGCTGGGGCACTACGTAGGCCATGCCGGTGTGGACGGTGAGGGGGACATCCAGCTCGCAGGCCTTCTCGTAGAACGGCCACATCTCGGGGTCGTTCAGGGGGCCGTCCTCGCAGGCGTAGACCTTGCACAGCTTCGCGTTCTGCTCCTTGACCAGGTACTCGAGCTCCCAGATGGCGTGCTTCACACCGCGCTTGAGGATGGGGCCGACGTTGCACTCCAGGTACAGCCGGTCGGGGTAGGGGGCGATCTCGCGGATGATGAAGGCGTTGGTGGACATGGGGGCGGCGTAGCCGGTGACGTCCATCATCGACTCGCGCAGGCCGAATCCGACGTCGACGCCGGCCTCGTCCATCTGCTTTATCAGCTCGGAGGCGCGCATTGGGGCGGGGGTGCGGGGCGCGCCCCAGACGCGGGCGACGCCCTTCATGGCGCTGCGGTACCAGCGGGCGACGTCCGGGTAGTAGCTGACCTCGGACAGATCGCCCATGAGGTGGCACTCGGACGCGGCGATGAAGTAATCGTTATCCGCCACGCTGGCCTCCTTCCGATGCTCCGGCCCGGGTGCGGGCCGGCGTTACGACATTATCGCTCGCTGCGCAGGCGGTCAAGATTGGCCACCCTCCAGCTCGAACACGGGGAGTAGCTGCCCTCCCGCGTCCTCCCAATCGACCCGCACCGCCGCTCCGACCTCGACACGACCGTTCGAGTCGCGCAGGCGGGCCACGACTCGCGGCCCCTCCTCCATCTCGACGAGCAGGACGGTGTAGGGCGCCGGGAAGGCGGGATGAGTCTGGTGTTGCACGACGGTATAGCTGTAGACGTGGCCGCGGCCCGTCGATGCCACCCACTGGAAGTCGAACGAGCGGCAGGCGGGGCAGAGCGGCCCCAGGGGGTAGCGGAAGGCGCCGCAGCCTGAGCAGCGCTGGAATCGCAGCTCGCGGGCGTTCATCGCCTCCCAGAAGGGAGCGGTGTCGCGGTCGGGCAGAGGCAGCGGGCGGGGCAGCTCGGCCATCAGTACGCCTCCCGCGAGAGGATGAGGCCGCTGGTGGGGACGCCCGTGCCGCTGGTGACGAGACAGGTGCTCACATCGCGCGCCTGGTTGACGGCGGCGCCGCGTATCTGGCGCACTCCCTCGACGATGTGGCCGAAGCCGTGCAGGTAGCCCTCGCCCAGGTGGCCGCCGTGCGTGTTCAGGGGCATCTCGCCGTCCAGCTCCAGCCTGCCGTCACGGAACAGCTCCGGCGCCTTCCCCGGCGCAGCGAAGCCGTAGGCTTCCAGCGCCATCAGCACCATCGGCGTGAAGTGGTCGTAAATCTCGGCGACGTCGATGTCCTTCGGCTCCAGCTCAGCCGTCCGGTAGAGGTCGAGAGCCGTCGCTTCCGCCTCCTCCAACCGCGCGATGTTGTCGCGCTGGTAGCTGGTCATCATCTCGGCCTGGCTGCCCGTACCCTGGGCGGCGGCGGCGATGTAGGCCGGCACGCCCTTCAGCGACTTCGCCCTTTCGGCCGAGACGACGACGGCGGCGCAGGCGCCGTCCGTGTCCAGACAGCAGTCCAGCAGCCGCAGCGGCTCGGAGATCCAACGCGACTCCTGGTGCTCTTCCAGGGTCACGGGCCGCTCGTACATCATGGCGTGGGGGTTCGTCGCGGCGTGCTTGCGGCAGAGCACGGACACCCGCCCGAACTCCTCCGTCGTGTGGCCGTACTCGTACAGGTAGCGCTGGGCGAACATGGCGATCCACTGCGCCGGCGTGACCAGCCCCTGCGGCAACGTGTACTGCATCCAGCCGCCGACACGGCCGCCCATCGCCGACTCGCCGAAACGGCGCTCCGAGCGCTCGTTCAGGGAGCGGAAGGTGACGACGACGTCGGCCATGCCCGAGGTGACGGCGGCGACGGCGTGGGCGACGGTGCCGCAGGCGGCGCCGCCGCCGTGCGGGATCTCGCTGAAGAAGCGCAGGTTGGGCAGGTCCAGCGAGCGCAGCAGGTCGATCTCGAACAGGTCGTCGTTGGCCCGCATCTTGACGATGCCGTCCACGTCCTTCGGCTGCAGGCCGGCGTCGTCCAGCGCCTGCAGGATGGCCTCCAGGGCTAGACGCAGCGTGCTGCGACCGGAGTCCTTCGAGAACTCCGTCTGGCCGATGCCGACGATCGCCGCCTTGTTGCGGATGCTCATCGGGCGGCCGCCCCGGCTCTCAGCGACTCCAGCGTGCGCGAGGTCATTTCGTCCATCGTGCCGCCGCGCACGGCGAAGGAGGCGATGGCCTGGGTGTACAGGTGCAGCGGGTACTCCATCCCGACGCCGACGCCGCCGTGCAGCAGGTGGCTCACCTCGAACACGCGGCCGGCGGCGCGGATGGCCCAGTGCTTGGCCAGCCAGACCTCGGCGGCGGCGTCCGGGTCCTGCTGCAGGCGCCAGAGGGCGTGGTAGGCGGCCCAGCGCGTCGACTCCGTCTGCATCAGCAGCTCGGCGGCGCGATGGCGGGCCGCCTGGAACTTGGCGATCGGCTGCCCGAACTGCACGCGATTGGAGATGTACTCCCCGGTCATCTCCAGTACGCGCCGCATCATCCCCGCCAGCTCGACCAGCGAGAGCGCGGTGACCAGGGCGTCGCAGCGCTCGCCCAGCGCCTCCGCCTCGTCCCCGCGGGCGAGAACGAGCGCGTCGTCCAGGGCGGCACCCTCGAAGTGGACGTGGTGGTAGGGGCGGCGGTCCAGCGTGTCGACCGGCTCGAGGTGCACGTCGGCGAGAGAGAGCAGGGCGAACGCCGGCGCACCGTCCAGCCGCAGCGGCGCCAGCACGTACTCGGCGACGCCGGCGAAGGGAACGAGCGGCAGCGTGCCGCTGAGCGTCCCGCCGGATGCGGACAGCGGGTCGCCCGTGACGCCGTTGGCCGAGCGGCGGCACGCCTCAGCGACGGTGTACAGGCGCTCGCCGGTCGCCAGGGCGCGGAGGTGCTCGCCGTCTGGAAGCAGGGCAGCAACCACGTTGCAGACGGTGACGGGCGCGGGCACGCCGGCGTAGCCGAACTCTTCGATGACGGCGGCGGCCTCGAGGAGCGAGGCGCCCGATACGGGCCCGTCTGGGCCGCCACCGCCGGCCGGGTCCGGGGCCAGCAGGCCGGGCCAGCCCAGCTCCGCGAACCCCCGCAGCTCGGCCTCGCTGAGCCGCTCCCCCTGCTCCAGGGCGTACAGCCGCTCGAGGGGGAAGCGGTCGGCGAGGTACGAGCGCGCGGTATCGCGGAGGAGCTTCTGGGTCTCGGAGTCGTCGAACTGCATGGCTACCTCGGCAACCCCAGGCCGTGGGTGGCCATGAGATCGCGCTGGATGTCGTTGCTGCCGCCGCCGAACAGCAGGATTAGCGACTCCCTCAACTGGTGCTCGATCGTCTCGCCGGCACCGTCGACACGCGCGCCGGGCGAGCCGCGGCGGATCAGAGAGCGCCCGTTCAGCATCTGCATGCCGTCGCCCAGCAGCTTCACCCGCAGCTCGTTGGACAGCACCTTGAGCAGCGAGGCCTCCCAGACCGGCACCTCGCCGTTGCTGACCATCCAGGCCGTCTTCAGGTCCAGCACCTTGAGGACGTTCAGGTCGGCGGCCATGGAGGCCAGGGCGACGCGGCTCCACTCCTCCTCTGCCCCCAACCCATCGCGGCGGAAGAGCTCGCACAGCCAGTCGAAGACGCGCTCCACGAAGGCGACGGGGCTGATGGCCAGCCGCTCGAAGTCCAGCTGCGTGGTCATGTAGTACCAGCCGCGGTTCTCCTCGCCGACGAGGGCGGAGACGGGCACGCGCACGTCGTTGTAGAAGGTGATGCTGGTGCGGCCGCCGGACATTATGTAAAACGGCTGCACCTCGATCCCCTCCGCGGCGAGTGGGACGATGAGGATCGAGATCCCCTTGTGCTTCGGCGCCTCGGGGTCGGTGCGGACGGCCAGCCACACGTAGTCGGACTGGTCGGCGCGGCTGGTGAACACCTTTTGCCCGTTCACGACGTAGTCGTCGCCATCGCGGACCGCCCGCGTCTGGAGCGAGGCGAGGTCTGTCCCCGCCTCCGGCTCGCTGTAGCCGATGGCGAACTCGGCCTCGGCGCGAAGGATCTTGGGCAGGAACTCACGCTTCTGCTCCTCCGTGCCGATGCGCATCAGCGTGGGCCCAACGGTGTTCAGGGTGACGACAGGAATGGGCAGGCGCTGGTAGTTCATCTCGTAGTTGAAGGCGTGGAGGAACAGCGCCGACTTGCCGCCGCCGCCGTACTCCTCCGGCCAGCCCAGGCCCAGATAGCCGTCGGCGCCGAGCGTGCGCCAGAAGTCCTTGGTCAGCGGGCCACCCCATTCCCCACCCGTCCGCACCTCCTCGATCAGCTCCGTGGTGACGACGGTCTTCAGGTACTCGCGGAACTCCCGCCGGAACTCCTGGACGTCCTCGGGGTACGTGAAGTCCATGGCGTCGTCCTCAGCCCAGCCCCAGCGGCTCGCTGCCGATAACGTGGGACTCTTCGAGTTTCGCCAGCTCTTCCTCCGAGAGGCCCAGCAAGCCCGACAGCACCTCGGCGTTGTGCTGGCCCAGCCCCGGCGGCGGCCGCTTGTGCGACGTGTCGATGGCGCTGAAGCGGAACGGCCACGTCTTGTGCGTCTGCGCGCCGGTAGGGTCGCGCTCCAGCTCCTGGAAGAAGCCGGCCTGCAGCAGACCCTCGTCGGACGTGAGGCCGTGGGCCTTGAGCACGCGCGCCGCCTTCACGCCGGCCGCCTGGAGCTCACGCTCCAGCGCGGCGGCGTCGCGGTCCTTCACGGCCTCGGCGATGGCGGCATCGAGCTCGCTCTCGTTCGCCTTGCGAGCGTCGACGGTGGCGAACGGCCCGTCCCGCGCCAGCTCCGGCCGGCCCAGCGCCGTCGCCAGCGCCCCGAACTCGGCGTCCGACGACACGGCGAGGGTGAGCCACTGGTCCTTGCCTTCCGTCTGGTAGGCGCCGTGCGGGGCCATCCAGTCGTGCTTGTTGGCGCGGCGGGTGGGCGAGGACGCGCCCATCTGCACGGCGATCTGCTCCGGCGCGAACAGGCTGTCCAGCGTTTCGCACTGGGGGACCTCGACGACGGCGCCGCGCCCCGTCTCCTCGCGCTGCCGCAGAGCCAGCTCGATGGCGGTGATGACGTGCAGCCCGACCATGGGGTCGCAGAAGCCGCCGCAGTAGGAGGGCGCGCCGTCCGGGTAGCCGGTCATCTCGCCGCAGACCAGCTGCTCGAAGGCGATGGCGTAGCCCACGTAGTCCTGCCAGGGCCCGCCCATCCCGTAGCCCGGCATGTTGACGACGATCAGCCGCGGGTTGAGCTCGTGGAGACGCTCAGCAGTGAGGCCGAGGTTGGGCATCACCCGGTTCGAGAAGTTGCTGATGACGATGTCGGCCTCCGGCACCAGCCGCTCGAACAGCGCCTTCCCGGCCTCGGACGTCAGGTCCAGCGTCAGGCCGCGCTTGTCGCAGTTGCTGTCGTTCCAGAGGGGCGCCCACTCCCACCAGCGCTCGCGGTAGAAGGGGGCCCAGGTGTAGCGGTAGGGATCGGGCCGCTGGACGGACTCCACCTTGATGACGTCGGCCCCGAGCGCGCCCAGCATCATCATCGCATACGGCCCCGACCAGAGCAGCGTCAGGTCGAGGACGCGAATCCCTTCGAAGGGCGACGACGGCGCGCCGTTCGATCCGCCCGCCGCCCTGGGCAGCGGCGCCCCGACCGTCCCGGCCTCGCGCAGAGGGCCGCGCTCGACCGGAACAACGCCGTCGACGCTGTAGGTGACGCGCGGGACCTTGACGGTACGCCCGTCGATCTGGGCTGGGGTCCAGAAGCCGCGGGCGGCCAGCTGCGGGCACTCCAGCCGGCCGGCGATGGTCTGGACGGGGGCGGCGGGCAGGCGGAACGCCTGCGCCTGCTCGAAGATCTGGTCGCGGGTTCGCTGAGCCAGCCAGGGCTTGACGCGCTCGTGGTGCTCGGCGGCGTGCTGCATTCGCCAGCCCAGGTCGTGGCTCTGCGGGTCCTCCAGGATGTCGTCGATCTCCATGAGCTGACAGAGGAGGTCCCAGTGGGCGTTGGTCAGCGGCGGCGCGCCGATGAAACCGTCGGCGCACTCCATGACGCCCATGGGCCAGGCGTTCCCGCGGCGCTCGTGCTCGATGCCGACGATGCTCTTGACCATCCAGGGCGCGACCAGCATCGAGGCGACGACCGCCTGCCCGTTGAGGCCGACGAACTGCGGCGCTCCCCCCTGGCGGACGTGTCGGAGGCCGATCAGCGCGGCGACGAGGGCGAACAGGCCGCTGAGCCGCGGCACGAGCTCGCAGCCGGCGGGGCGGAGCGGCTCGCGGCCGGGGTCGCCGAGGAGCGACATCCAGCCGCCCATCGCGTTCAGACCGAGGTCGGTGGCGGCGTAGCCGGCGTAGGGCCCGTCGCTGCCGAAAGGTGAGACGAGGACGAACGTTGTCCTGCCCTCGAAGCGAGCGCGGACATCGGCCGGCGCCAGGCCGAGGACGTCGCCGGTCAGCTCGCTCTCGGCGAGGACGACGTCGGCGCTCTCGCACAGAGCGCGGGCGTCCTCGGTCGAGAGGGTGACGGCGGTCTTGCCGCGGGAGAGCCATGCCCAGGTGGCGCTGCGCCGCCGGCCATCGATTTCGTAGTACGGCGGCTCGTCGCGAAGGGGGGTGCCGCCGGCGGGCTCCAGGATCGTGACCTCGGCGCCCCAATCCGCGAGGTGCTTCGCGGCCATGGCGGCTGCGCCGCTGGCCGAGATCTCGACCACCCGGAGGCCGCTGAGGATGCTCATGGCAGCTGCACCGTGAGCTTGACGTCGGTCGTCGGGCCGTCCTCGGTGGAGAGCGTAACGTCGGCGTCGACGAGCATCGCGCCGTCCGACTGGCGGACGGCGGCGACCGTCCCGCCGGCTGTCAGGGTCTGGCCCACGTAGTTGGAGCCGCGCATGGCGACTTCGATGCGGCGGGGGAAGGCGTCGTTGCCGAACCACTCGCAAAGCGCCCGGCCGACGAACCCCTGGAGGAACATCGTGTTGAAGAAGATGGTGCGGGCGCCGCTGGCGCGGGCGGCGGCCTCGTCGTGGTGGACGGGGTAGTAGTCCCGCGTGCCGGCCACGGCCTGGACTGCGCGACGCAACGTCAGCTCCAGGCTCACGGGCGCCAGTCTGTCGCCCTCCTTCCAGGCCGCAGTCACGATCCGCCTCCCTCGGCCGGGCGGTACATGAACAGCACGAAGCTGTGCGTTCCAACGACCTCCTCGCGCTGGTTCCGGAACGTGTCCGTCGTCGTCACGAAGTGGCCCGTGCCCAGCCGCGTAGTCTTCTCCTCGCTGATGGAAGCGATCTGGCTGGCGATCGTCAGCGTGTCGCCGTAGCGGAGGGGCGCGAAGGACTCCTGCACAGCCTTCACGGCGATCGTGCTGGTGCAGCCGTCGAACTGGAGTCTGGCCGCCGGGCTTTCGCGCTCGACCTCCGGCCATGGCGGCGGCATCGCCCAGGTGAACAGCATCGTGGGCGGCGCGAACGCGCCCTCGAGCCAGGTACTGCGGGCATACGCCTCGTCGAAGTAGATGGGGTTGGCGTCCTCCACCATCTCGCACCAGTGGCGGGCCATCGCCTCGTTCACAGCGTCCGAGGCGGGCCGGGGCGGACTCTCCGCTCCGATGAGGGCCTGGTGTTCGCGCGTCAGGACCGGCATCGTCGCCCTACTTCGGCTTCTCCTCGACGGGCAGCGATCCGGACAGCCGGTCGACGGACTCCACGAACTCGCTGACCATGTCCAGGATCACGTCTCGGACGGGCCGGACGGTGTTCATAGCGCCGACGATCTGGCCGACGGGCGAGCCAACGAGGTCCTTGGCGCCGGAGCCGTCGACGTGGGCGTAGCGGTGGATGCGCGATATCGCCTCGGAGTTGAGCATGAACTGCAGCGGCATCTGGAGCGTGCCCGGAGAGTCGGGCGAGTCCCAGGCGTCCGTCCAGGCTGTGCGCAGGAGACGCGCCGTCTTGCCGGTCATCGATCGCGTGCGCACGGTATCGCGGGAGGAGGCGTCCATCAGCTTCTCGACGACGACGGGGTTGGTGTCGGCCTCTTTGACGGTGAGCCAGATGGAGCCCGTCCAGACTCCGGCCGCGCCGAGGGCCAGCGCCGCCGCCACCTGCCTGCCGCTGCCTATGCCGCCGGCGGCGAGCACCGGCGCGGGCGCCACGGCGTCCACCACCTCCGGCACCAGCACCATCGTCGAGACTTCGCCGGTGTGGCCACCGGCCTCCGTCCCCTGGGCGACGACTACGTCCACGCCGGCCTCCACCTGGTACTGGGCCTGGTGGACGCTGCCGACCAGCGCGGCCACTTTGACGCCGTGCTCGTGCGCCTTGTCGATGACGTCGCGGGGCGGCGCGCCCAGGGCGTTGGCCAGCAGAGCGATCGGGTGCTTGAGGGCGATATCGACCTGGAGGCGAGCCTTGTCGTGCGTCCAGGCCAGCAGGCTCTCGATCCGGGGCTCGCCGGGCGGCAGATCGGGCACGTTGAAGCGCTTCAACGTCTCCTCCACGAACTGCTTGTGCTGCTCCGGGATCATCTTCTCCAGCGCCGTGAGGTCGGAGCCGGCGTAGGAGGCGGGCATGACGACATCGACGCCGTAGGGCTTACCGTCAACGTGCTCGTCGATCCACTTGAGCTCGATCTCCAGCTGCTCGTTGGAGAAGGCCAGGGCGCCGAGGACGCCGAGGCCGCCGGCGCGGCTGACCGCAGCCACCACGTCGCGGCAGTGGCTGAAGGCGAAGATCGGGAACTCAATCCCGAAGTCGTCGCATATCTGGGTGTGCATCTCGCTTCCCTTTCTCCCTACCCGGCCAGCTTGCGGCGGGCCTCCTCGTTCTTCCCGTTGCTGTCACCGTTTTTCCCCAGGAAAAATACCTTCCCCGAACCGGGATCGGCGCGGTGAAGCCAGTCTTGCAGCCGCTCGACCTCCGTGGACAACGCCCCCAGGAACTCATCCATGGTCACGTCGCGCCAGGCCTCGAACTCCTCCGAGCGCTGGAGGCGGACGCGCTCCGCCGGGCCCTTGCCGGTAACGATCACGCGCAGGCGCACGCTGGACTCCCAGCCCCGCGGATCGGCGATCTCGAAGCTGAGGACGGGCGATACCGGCGGGCGGCCGCGTGGCCGGCGGTACTCGTCGCCCTCGAAGCGGCCGGAGGCCCCGACTGTTTCGGGGTGCAGCAGCTTGTGCGCCCAGGAGGGCGAGCAGCCGAGCGCGGCGGCGACCTCGCGATAGGTGACCTCGCCCATGTCCTCGGCCAGGAGGCGCGCCACTCGCCGGGCGATGCGGGTGGTCTCGCTGCGTTTCATCTGGAGCCGGTGGTGGTTGAGGCGGTAGGCCAGCGCCAGCGCTTCCAGGTCGTTGCCGTCCCAGACCAGAGCGTTGATGCGCTCCTTGCCCAGGTGCAGGGCGGCGCTCCAGACCAGCCAGCCGCTGAGGAGCTGGTATCGCCCCTCGACGCCGTCAGGGTCAGGCCGGACGACGACAGGGAAGACCAGCCTATCGGCGGCGATGTCCTTGAGCAGGCCGCGGATCGCCTCGCGCTGGTGCTCGTACTTGCCGCCGCCGCGCAGCAGCGCCTCGATGTCGGCGCCGCCGAGCGAGTTGGTCGGCATGTCGCGACGGTTGTGGGCGGCCGCGTAGATGTCGCGCGGGGCGAGGACCAGGGCGGGCAGCGGTCCGCCGCTCTCCGCGGCCTCCGCCAGCTCTCGTTCGCTGATTGTCGGGCTTTTCATGGCTACTGGCACGTCCATCCCGCGTCGACAGGCAGGGCGACGCCGGTTACGCAGCTGGCTTCGTCCGAGGCGAGGAAGAGGATGGCGTGGGCGATGTCCTCCGGCTGGGCGACGCGGCGCAGCGGGTGCATCCTGGCGAGGGCGGCCAGGGCCTCATCGTTGGCGCCGGCCCCGCGCACCAGCGGCGTGTCGGTCGCCGTAGGACAGACGCAGTTCACGCGGATGTTGTCTGGGCCGTGGTCCACGGCGAGCTGCCGGGTAAGACCGAGGACGCCGGCCTTGGCCGTGTCGTAGGCGGCGTGGACGGGCACGGCGACGAGGGCGCCGATGGAAGCGGTGTTGACGATGGCGCCGCCGCCCTGCTTCTGCATCTGCGGGATCGCGTGCTTGCAGCCCAGGAAGACGCCGCGAAGGTTGATGGCGTGGACGCGGTCCCACTGCTCGACCGTTGTATTCGTCGCGTTGGCCATGAGGACGATGCCGGCGTTGTTGACGAGGACGTTCAGCCCGCCGAACTGCTCGATAGTGGCGGCGAGGGCGCTCTCGATGTCCTCCTCGCGCGAGACGTCACAGGCGAGGAAGACGGCGCGGCCGCCCTCCTTCTCGACCCGGGCCACAGTCTCCCGTCCGCCCTCCTCGTTGCAATCGAGAACGGCAACGGCGGCGCCCTCGCGGGCGAACAGCAGCGCGGTGGCGCGGCCGATGCCGGAGGCGGCGCCGGTGATGGCGGTGGCTTTCCCGTCCAGTCGTCCGGCCATGCTACTTCGCTCCTTCGGCGCGCTGCGGTGTGAACGTCACGGGCATGTGTTTGATGCCGGCGATGAAGTTGGAGCGCAGCCGCGACACCGGGCCCGAGAGCTCCATGTCAGGGATACGGCGCATCAGCTCGTCGAACATTATGCGTATCTCCAAGGGCGCGAGGTTGGAGCCGAGGCAGAAGTGAGGGCCGCCGCCGCCGAAGCCGATGTGCTCGTTGGGCGTGCGTCCTACGTCGAACCGGTCCGGCTCAGGGAAGACGTCCTCATCGCGGTTGGCCGAGATGTAGTAGATCAGCACCTTGTCGCCCTGAGCGATCTTCTGGCCGTGGATCTCGGTCTCGTTGAGGGCGGTGCGGCGGAAGTACATGACCGGCGAGATGTAGCGCACGATCTCCTCGACGGCGAGGGGCATGAGGGAACGGTCGGCCAGAAGGCGGGCGCGCTCGTCCGGGTTCTCGATGAGGGCCAGCATGCCGCCGGAGATGGCGTTGCGGGTGGTCTCGTTGCCGGCGACGGCCAGCAGCAGGAAAAACAGGTTGAACTCCAGCTCGGTGAGGCGCTCGCCCTCCACCTCCGCCTCCATGAGGATGCTCACGAGGTCCTCGCCCAGCTTCCCCTTCCGCTGCTGCGCCAGCTGGTTGGAGTACATGTACACCTCGCCGGCGGCGACGCGGCCGTCTTCCTCCGAGGTCTGGAACTCCGGGTCGTCGAAGCCGATGAGCCGGTTGCTCCAGTCGAACAGCATGTGACGGTCCTCCTGGGGCACGCCCATGATCTCGGCGATGACCTGGAGGGGAAGCTCGGCGGCGACGTCGGTGACGAAGTCGCATTCGCCCTTCTCGCACACTCTATCGATGATCTGGTTGCAGACGTCGCGGATGTGGGGTTCCACGCGGCGGAGCAGGCGGGCCGTGAAGCCGGTCTTGACCAGCCGCCGCAGCTTGGCGTGCTGGGGCGGGTCCATGTTCAGCATCATCAGCTGGAGATCGGCCAGGACCTGCGGCTCCGGGTCGAACATGAACACGGCCCCTTCGTGGGAAGAGAACGTCTTCCAGTCGTGGCTAACGGCCATGAGGTCCGCGTACGTGGTGACGGCCCAGAAGCCGCGGCCCTCCTGCTCCTTGTTCCAGAAGACGGGCGCCTCCCGCCGCAGCAGACGGAAGACCTCGTGGGGGACGTGGTCGACGAACAGGCCGGGGTCGGAGAGGTCGACGTCGGCGAGGGTGAGGGTGCGTTCGGTCTGCATGGTCAGGGCCTCCCTTCGTGGCGCTGGGATGTGGCGACCGCGCCGGGCGATTCGATGCCCAGCAGCCGGGCCACCGCTGTCTTCACGAACTTGCGCTGTCGTTGCACGGCTTCCTCGCCAAGGGGATCGCCCCTGACGACGGCCTGGAGCAGGGTGGCGTTGGCGAAGTAGCCGAAGATGAGCATGTACAGGCCGGCGGCCAGGTGAGGGATCTCGTCGGCGTCCCAGATCTCGTCGGCGCCGGCCAGGGCGCGGCGGCCCTGCGTGTAGATGGGTCGCAGGAGGCTGGTGACCGCGCTCGCCAGGTAGCGGCTGTCGTCCAGGGCGGCCCGCTGTATGAGCCGCGCCAGGTGGGGATGCCGGGAGAGGTAGTCGAGCAGCCTATCGAGGTTGGCGTGGAGGTCGGCCAGCGTCTCGGTGCTGCGGTCCGGCAGCAGCGCTCCGATGTGGTCCAGACCGCGGGCGAGGACGGCCTCGTACAGCGCCTGCTTGTTCTGGAAGTGGTGGTAGAGGCTGGCCTGGTTCTTGAGCGGCGTCTCGGCCACGATGTCGCGCATGGAGACGGCGGAGAAGCCGCGCTCGGCGAACAGGCGCTCGGCGGCGTCCAGGATGACGTCCCGCATCGGTTGCGGTCTGTCGGTCGCTTCGGCGATTGCCAGCTGGGTCATGTTCTCACATCCGATCAGTAGGAGCGCGGAAGCCCCAGATTCCACTCGGCGACGTAGTTCAGGATCATCTCGCGGCTGACCGGGGCGGTCTTGAACAGGCGGGCGCCGCTCCACTGGGTGAGCAGGCCAACGTCGTCGGTGAAGGCGAGCCCCCCGAAAGTCTCGATAGCGTGATCGACGGCCTTGATCGCCAGGTCGGCGGCCAGGAGCTTGGCCATGTTGGCGTAGGTGCCCACCTCGGCCGGGTTGACGCCGCAGTCGAACGCCCAGGCCGCCTTGTAGGACATGAGCTTGGCCGACTCCAGCAGTATCTTGACCTCGGCCAGCGGGTGGGCGATCGCCTGGTAGGCGCCGATGGGCGTGTCCTTGAACACCTTGCGCTCCTTGGCGTACTCCACGGCCTTGGTCAAGGCGCTTTCGGCCATGCCGGTGCAGATGGCGGCGGCCAGGATGCGCTCCGGGTTCAGCGAGTTGAACATGGCCATGATTCCGTTGTCCTCCTGGCCGACGAGGTTGTCGGCGGGGACCTCCACGTTGTCGAAGAAGAGCTGGAACTGCGTGAGCTCCTCGCTGAGGGTGATCGGTATCGGCTGCTTTTCGATCCCCGGGGCGTTGGTGTCGACGATGAACAGCGACAGCCCGTGCGACTTGGGCTTGCCCTGGGCCGCCACCTCGTCGAGCGAAGTCGTGCGGGCGACGACGAGCATGTAGTCGCAGGCGTCGACGCCGGAGATGAAGATCTTCTGTCCGTTGAGCAGGTAGTTGTCGCCGTTCCGCTTGGCCACGGTCTGGATGCGGAACGTGTTGGTGCCGGCGTCCGGCTCGGTGACGGCGAAGCACATTTTGAGCGAGCCGTCGGCGATGCCGGGGAGGAAGCGCTGCTTCATCTCGTCGGAGCCGTTCTTGAGGATGCAGGACGAGTCCATGGCCTGGACGAGGAGCAGGCCGGGGGAGAACCCCTGCGTCGTGATCTCCTCGAACCCCAGCGTCAGCGCCAGCAGCCCCATGCCGTTGCCGCCGTACTCCTCCGGCACCAGGCAGCCGGTCAGGCCCACGCTGGCGTAGTCCTGCCACAGCTCCTCCGGGAACTTGCGCTCGCGGCGGGCCTGCTCGCGCATCTCCTGGCGCCGTGGCATGTACTTCTGGAGCATGGAGCGCACCGAGGTCCGCACCAGGTTGTGCTCGTCGGACATCGTGAAGTTCAGGGTCATGCCACTTTCCTCCAGGTAGCGTGATGAAGGTCACTCGAGGCTCGCCCTTCGACAGGCTCAGGACGAGCGTTGTTTACCAGCGCTCGTGGTGAGCCCGTCGAACCACGAGATCGCGCCCAGACCATCTTCATCACGCTCCTAGCGCCCCTTGAACTGGGGCGTACGCTTCTCCTTGAATGCTTTCGGGCCCTCGCGGGCGTCCTCGCTGGCGAACACCTGCATCCCGTGCTTGAACTCCACCTCCAGCGCCTCCGCCTCCGGCAGGTACTCCGTTTCCAGCACCGATTGCTTGATCTTGCGCACGGCGAGCGGCCCGTTCGCCGATATGCGGCCGGCTATCTCGCGGGCCACGGTCAGCGCCTGCCCGTCCGGCACCACCCGCCCGATGAGGCCCATGCGCAGCGCCTCGGCGGCGGGGTAGTGGTCGCCGGTGAGCAGCAGCTCCATGGCCAGGGTGTGGGGGATCTGGCGTCGCAGGCGCACGGTGGAGCCGCCCATGGGGAATAGCCCCCAGCGCACCTCCGAAATGCCGAACTTTGCGCCCTGGGCGGCGACGCGGATGTCCGTGGCCTGGAGGATCTCAGTGCCGCCGGCGATGCAGGTCCCCTCGACGGCGGCGATCAGCGGCTTGACCAGCCGCTGCGAGCGCAGCAACCCCTTGAAGATCACGCCGGAGTCGTCGCGGCAGCGCTGCTCGAACTCGTCCTCCGGGGGCAGGCCCTTGAGCTGGCGGGCGACGAGCTTGTCGAGGTCGGCGCCGGCGCAGAAGTCGCCTGCCGCGCCGGTGAGGATGGCCACGCGGACGTCGTCGTCACCGTCGATCATGTCCCAGGCGTCGGCCATCCGGCAGAGCATCTCGGGGTTGAGGGCGTTCTTCACCTCGGGCCGGTTCATGGTGAGCGTGACGACGTGGCCGTCGCGCTCGACGAGGAGGGCGGGGGCGGTCACGATCGCGCCTCCGCGGCCTCGCCGGTGGCCACGGCCCTGGCCCAGCGGTAGTCGGGCTTGCCGCTGGGCTGTCGCTGGATGGCGTCGACCATGTGCAGTCCGCGCGGCACCTTGTACCCCGCGACCTTCGTGCGGCAGTGGGCGTCGAGCTCCTCCAGCGTGGGCGCTTCGCCCTCGCGGGGCGCCACGACGGCGGTCACCCGCTCGCCCCAGCGCTCATCGGGCACGCCGACGACGATGGCGTCGAACACGGCGGGGTGGGAGCGGAGGGCCGCCTCCACCTCCTCCGGGAAGACCTTCTCGCCGCCGCTGTTGATGCAGTTCGAGCCGCGGCCCAGCAGCGTGATCGTGCCGTCGCCCTCGATGGCGGCCATGTCGCCGGAGACGACCCAGCGCTCGCCGTTCGCCTCGACGAAGGTGCGCGCCGTTTTCTCGGCGTCCTTGTAGTAGCCGAGGGGGATGCGGCCCTTGCGGGCCAGCAGGCCGACGACGCCGCAGCCGGGCGCCAGCGGCTTCATGTTCTCGTCGAGGACGGCGGTGGTGGCGTCGGCGCGGAAGCGGGGGCCGGGGGCGGTGCCGGGCGTATCGGCGGCGACACCCTGGCCCTGGTTGCCGCCCTCGGACCCGCCGAACGTGTCCATCAGGATCACGGTGGGCAGGTTCTCCTTCAGCTGCGCTTTCACGCCCTCGGAGTAGGTGGCGCCGCCGGAGCCGATGACCCGCAGCGTCGACGTGTCGTAGACGCCCGGCGAACGCTCCAGCGCCTCGGCCAGGGGGCGGCCCATGGCGTCGCCGACGATGGCCATCGAGTTGACCTTCTCCTCGCCGATGAGCCGCCAGATACGGTCGGGGTCGAAGCTCTTGCCGGCGGTGAGGACGATCTTGCCGCCCTGGAACAGGCCGATGAGGGCGGCCCACTGGGCGGCGCCGTGCATCAGCGGGGCGGCGGGGAGCATCGCCATCTCGCCGCGGCCGGCGGCGTTCTCGCCCACCTGCTCCGGCCGCTCGGGCGTCGCGCCGTAGGGGTTGCCGCCCATCAGCGCCGCGAAGAACAGGTCCTCCTGCCGCCACATCACGCCCTTGGGCATGCCCGTGGTGCCGCCGGTGTACAGGATGTACAGGTCGTCGCCGGAGCGTGGGGCGAAGTCGCGCCGGGCGGAGGCCGCGGCCAGCGCCGCATCGTAGTCGGCTGAGCCGAGCGCGGAGGTGTCGACGCCACTGTCGTCGTCGACGGCCACGAACGTGCGCAGCGAGGGCACCTCGCCCACGACGGCGCTGATGCGGGGAGCGAACTCACGGTGGTGGACCAGGGCCGCCAGGTCGGCGTTGTCGAACAGGTAGCGCAGCTCCTCCTCCACGTAGCGGTAGTTGATGTTGATGGGCACGGCGCGGATCTTCCAGGCGGCGAGGGAGGCCTCCAGGTACTCCGTGCAGTTGTACAGGTACAACCCGACGTGATCGCCGCTGCCGATGCCGCTGTCGGAGAGGTGGTGGGCCATTCGCGTCGCCCGCTCGTCCAGCTGGGCGAAGGTGAGACGGCGGTCGCCGCAGACCAGGGCGGTGCGATCGGGTACCGCGTCGGCGACGGACTCGAGCAGGTCGGCCAGGTTGAACTCCATCGTCGTCTCCTTAGGGCTTCTCGCTGCCCACGATCCACATGGCGAAGAACTGGGAGCCGCCGCCGTAGGCGTGACCCAGCGCCACGCGGGCACCGTCCACCTGGTGCTCGCCGGCCTGGCCCCGCACCTGCATCGCCGCCTCGGCGAAGCGGAGCATCCCGGAGGCGCCGATCGGGTTCGACGACAGCACGCCGCCGGAGGGGTTCACCGGCAGCTCGCCCTCGAAGGCGGTCACGCCCTCGTCGACGAGCCTCCAGCCCTCGCCCTCGCCGGCGAAACCCAGGTTCTCCAGCCACATCGGCTCGTACCAGCTGAAAGGCACGTATATCTCCGCCGCGTCGATCTCGCGGCGGGGATCGCTGATCCCAGCCTGCCCGTAGACCTCGGCGGCGCAATCGCGGCCGGCGCGGGGGTTGACCTCGTCGCGGCCGGGGAAGGAGATCGGCTCGCTGCGGACGGCGGTCCCGTGGACCCAGGCGGGGGGCCGCGGGGCGCGGGCGGCGGCCGACTCGCTCGCCAGCACCATGGCGCAAGCGCCGTCCGACGAGGGGCAGGTCTCCAGGTAGCGGATGGGGTCCCAGAGCATGGGGGAGGCGGCGACCTTCTCCAGGTTGATGTCGGGCATGTGCAGGTGGGCGTAGGGGTTGCGCAGGGCGTTCAGCCGGTCCTTCACCGCAACCTGCATACCGATGTGGTCCGGCGCCCTGGTCCGCGCGATGTAGGCGCGGATGTGCGGTGCGAAGTAGCCGCCGGCGCCGGCAACGACCGGCGGCTGGAAGGGGTTGCCGATGGTCAGCGCCCACATCGCCTCGCTCTCCGACTGCTTCTCGAAGGCGACTGTGAGGACGCGCTCGTGCACGCCGGCCTGTATCAGGTGGGCGGCGACGACGGCCGTCGATCCGCCGACGCTGCCCGCGGTGTGGACGCGGAACATCGGCTTGCCGGTCGCGCCCAGCGCGTCGGCGAGGAACAGCTCCGGCATCATTACGCCCTCGAACATATCGGGCGCCTTGCCGATGACCACGGCGTCGACGTCGCGCCAGGTCAGCTCCGCGTCCGCCAGGGCGCGGACGGCCGCCTCCCGCACGAGACCGGCGATGGAGAGGTCGACGCGCTTGGCGGCGTGCTTCGTCTGGCCGATGCCGATGACGGCGCAGCGCTCGGCCATCACTCGCCCTCCAGGACGCAGACGAGGTTCTGCTGCAGGCAGGGGCCGGAGGTGGCGTGGGCCACGGTGCGGTCCGCCTTGCCGTCCATGACCAGCCGCGCCGCCTCGCCGAGGCGGATGAGCCCGGCCGACATCATCGGGTTGGCAGCGAGGGCGCCGCCGGAGGGGTTGATCGCCACCTCGTCGCCCAGCTTGAGGGCGTCGCGGAGGATCAGCTCCTGGTGGCTGAACGGCGCGTGCAGCTCGGCCGCGTCGACCGGCCCGTCGTGAACGCCGGCCCGCTCCCCGGCCAGCGCCGTCGAGGGCGACCGCGTGAGGTCGCGCACGCCGAGGGCATGAGGCTCGATGCGGTGGTCGATGCCACGGATCCAGGCCGGGCGCTCGCAGACGCGGCGGGCGGTGTCGCCGGCGGCGAGGACGACCGCGGCCGCCCCATCGGAGATCGGCGGGCAGTCGTGCTTGCGCAGCGGCGACACGAGATACGGTTGCGCGAGCAGCGCGTCGACGTCGCAGTCGCCGGCGAGCTGGGCGTTGGGGTTGTCCCTGGCGCTGGCGCGGCTGCGGGCGGCGACGGCGGCCAGGTCGCGTTCGCTATGGCCGTTGGATTCCCCATTGGATTCCAGATACGCGCGGGCCTGAAGGGCGGCCAGGCTGATGGAGTCCGGCCAGAGCGGCGCTACGTAGTAGGGGTCCAGCTGCATGACCATGACGTCTCGCAGGTCGCCGGGCGAGGACTTGCCGAAGGAGTAGACCAGCGCCGAATCGATGTCGCCGTGCTGGAGGCGCACCCAGGCCTCGTACAGCGCCCAGGCGCCGTCCATCTCCACGTGCGACTCGCGGATGGGGGGCCAGGCGCCGGCGGCGTCCAGGGCGAGGACGAAGGAGAACGGCTGCCCGGCCAGGAAGTCGCAGCTGCCGGATACGGTGAATCCGATCTCCGCGCGCGGTATGCCGGAGCGCTCGATCGCCCCGGCGACGACGGGGACCAGGATCTCAACCTCGTCGCGCGAAGTCTCGCGCCGGACGTTCGGCGCCTGCGCGAAGGAGACGATGGCTACGTCACGCACCGGAACCCTCCCCGGACGGGCCTTCGAGCGGCCGGAAGAAGCGAATGCTCTCCAGGCTGGGCTTGAGCTCGTCGTCGTCGACCCAGACGGCCTCGACGCGCATGCCCATCGTCACCTGGTCGGCGGGGATCTCCTGGATCAGGTGGAACAGCGGCACATCGGCGCCGTCCAGCTGCACCGAGGCGCAGACGTACGGTATCTCCCGCGCCTGGCCGTAGAACGGCAGGTTCACGATGCAGAACGTCGTGACGACGCCGCGGTCGGCCACTTCCACCTCCTCGGTGGTGGCGACGCCGCAGACGGGGCAGGCGCCCCGCGGCGGCACGAAGACCTTCGAGCACTGCGGGCAGCGCTGGCCGCGTATGCGGCGCTGCGCAATCCCCCGCAGGAAGCGGGACTGGGCCCCGCCGGCGATGTAGTTGTACTCCAGGCGGACGGGCGTGCGGATGCTGGTCACCGGCTCGCTCATAGGACAGGCTCGAAGCAGGCGATGTCCAGGATCTCGCCGGCGGTCTCCTCGCGCCAGCGGACGCGCACGCGCATCCCGGTGGACATCTTCGACTCTTCGCCGGCGTCGACGGCGTGCAGGATCGCGGTGTCGGCGCCGTCCAGACGCACCAGCGCCCAGGCGAAGGGCCGGTCCAGCGGGTGTTTGGGCCGTGGTGACGACACCCAGGCCCAGGTGGTGACAACGCCCTCCTGGCCGACCTCCACGAACTCGCCGAGCTCGTCGCCGGTCTCCGGGTCGTATTCGACGGGCGGGACGAGAACACGGCCGTCGCCGGCGCGTATCCCTTCGATCTTGCGGTCGCGCAGGCCGGTCAGGAAGCGCCCGATGACGGGCCCTACGCTGCGATGATAGGGGTATTCGAGAACGTGCGGGGCGGACAGGATTTCGGCGCTGCTTGCGTCTGTGCTGGCCATGGCGACACTCGACCGGTAATCAGGCGGTTGTTTACCGGCTCTTTATAGACCAACAAATGTTTGTTTGTCAAGGGGTTGGGTTGTCTCACAACGGATTGGACGAACGAACGGATAAACAGATGACGGGCATCCGCTTATCCGTTCTATATACGTTGTGAGAAGGCGGCCCCCGCTACCCCTCTCGGCCGGAATACGAAGGATCGTCGCGGTCCAGCCAGACGTTGGCCTTCCAGTGGTTGTTCCCCAGGAACGGGAAGTTGTAGCGGTTCTTGTAGTACGGCCAGGCCAGCGCGGCCGACACCTGCGAGGCGTAGTCCAGACGCACGAACGCCCCCGGCGGCGGCGGGTCCAACGGCTGTCCGCTGCCCTCCAGGTCCATGCCCAGGAGGTAGCGCTGGATACGGTAGCCGATGTCGCGGCGGGCGTCCTCATCGAACTCCGCGCGCTGGGCTTCCAGCATAGCGTCCAGATCGGGGTCGCTCAGGCCGAACGAGTTCTTGGAGCCGCCGGAGTGAAAGTACGGGTACACCCAGTCATCCAGGTCGATCCAGCCGTTGTCGAAGCTAAAGATCGCCGGCATGACCTCGCAGCCCTTGAGCGCGGCCTCAGCAAGCTGGGGCGGGGCCCGGATGACCGGCTCCGGCGTGTTGGCGCCGATGTTCTGGCGCAGAGTCTCGGCGAAGGGGGCGGCCAGGGCGGGGACGTACTCCGGTACGTCCAGGAAGGTGAACTCGAACTCCGGGCTGCCCGCCTCTTCGTAAAGCCGCCGGGCGAGCGCGATGTCCTCCTCGCGCCCGGCGCCCTGGCGATAGCCGGGGATTCGCATCAGCTCCTCGGTCGGCAGGGCCCACTTGGTGATGCCGGCGCCCACCGGCCCGTTCATCACGCCCTCCGTGGACCAGGCGAAATCGATGACCTGCTGGCGGTCCGCGGCCAGGTGGACGGCCTGGCGCAGGCGGACGTCCGACCAGGGCAGGCAGGGAGCGCCGGTGATGACATCGTTCACCTTTAGCCGTGATCCCAGGAAGGCGGTCACAGTCAGCCGCAGCAGCTCCAGGTCAGGGTTGTCCTCCTTCAGCTCGAAGACCCACTTGGGGTTGCTGACGAAGCCGGCCTCGTCGATCTTCTTGCCGCGGAAGAGCGACTCCAGGGTCGCGTCGTCGATGATGAAAAGGGCGGTGTAGGAGTCCAGGTAGGGCCGGCCCAGGCCGGCGTCGTCCCAGCCAAACCACTGCGGGTTGCGATAGGCCGTGTACTCCTGGAGCGAGTTGAGCTCGCCCCAGATGAACGGCCCGCTGCCCACCATGCGCCCCTGCGGCTCCGAGTTGGGGAAGTCCATCGTGTCCAGGTCCTGGTCGATGACCTCCCTGGGGATGATGAAGGAGTTGGTATCGGCCAGGAAGTGGAGGAAGGGCGAGATCGGCTGCCTGGTGACGATTCGCAGCGTGTAGTCGTCGATTACGTCGATCGTCTCGATGGCGTCGTACTGGCTGGAGCGGTAGTAGAGGGGCCGGCGGGGGCTGTCCGGGTTGCGCTGGCGGTCGAAGCTGTAGCGGACGTCCTCGGCCGTGAGCTCGCGGCCGGGGAGGCCGGGGAACTTGGTGGCGATGTCCCGAATCGCTACCTTGTCGCGCACGTCGGCCGGCAGCGAGGCCGGGTCGTGGAACTTCACGCCCCGCCGCAGCTTGATGACGTACGTCCGCGCCTCGTCGGGCGGCTCCTCGGGCACGGGGATGGACTCCGCGAGGTCTGTGCTGACGATCTGCTCCTGCAGGGAGTCGTATTTCAGCAGCTTGCTGAAGACGCCGGACTGGCTGTTGTAGAGGGGGCTGAACTGCGTCTGGTGCGGGTCGTAGGTGTCCAGGACGAGGGCGTCGAAGCCGGTGTAGCGCAGGGTCCCGCCCTCCATGCCGACGGGGGCCGGCTCGAAGCCGCGACGGGCGTCGATTATGTCGAGGTCGGAGCCCGGCGACGACACCGGCGTGCCGCCGGCGGAGGGCGTCTTCGATCCCCCACCGCTGCCACAGCCGACAGCGGCCGCGGCGGCCAGCCCACCGCCGCCCAGCGCCGCGCCGGCGATGAGCGAGCGCCGGCTCAGGCGCCTCCGCGAGAACCGCGTCCAGTACTCGGAAGGCAATCCAGCCGCCCTACTGCGCCGGCATCGCGAAGCCGTCGCGGACCGGCTGCCGCCCCTCGAAATACGGTCCCAGCGCGTCGACGAGGCCCGTCGCGGTCCACGTCCCCTCGGCGTCGAAGCTGCGGTCGATAGTTGGCGCGGCGACTACGGAGACGCGGGACCCGTAGGCGATGAACAGCTGGCCGGAGACCTTCTCGGCGGCGGGCGAGGCGAGGAAACCGACGAGCGGCGCCACGTTCTCCGGCGCGAACACGTCGAACCCCTGCTCCGGCTTGTCGAACATGCCGCCCAGCGTCCCTTCGGTCATGCGGGTGCGGGCACGGGGGCAGATGGCGTTGGCCCGGACGCCATAGCGATAGCAGGACTGGGCGGTCGCCATGGTGAGGGCGGCGATGCCCGCCTTGGCCGCGGCGTAGTTGGGCTGCCCCGGCGAGCCGAACAGGAACGCCTCCGAGGCCGTATTGATGATGCGCCCGTAGACCGGCCCGTCCGCCTCTTTGGAGCGGTCCCGCCAGTACGACGTCGCCCAGTGCGTCGTGCAGAAGTGGCCCTTCAGGTGGACGCGCAGCACGGCGTCCCAGTCTTCCTCCGGCATGTTGAACACCATGCGATCGCGCAAGAAGCCGGCGTTGTTCACGAGGATGTCCAACCCGCCGAAGCTGTCAACGGCGGTCTTGACCAGCGCCTCCGAGTCCGTCCAGCTAGCGACGTCCCCGTAGTGGGCGATCGCCTCGCCTCCGGCCGCGGCTATCTCGTCGACGACCTGCTGGGCGGCCGACTTGTCGGACCCGCTGCCGTCGGCGGCGACGCCGAGGTCGTTGACGACGACTCGCGCGCCCAGCTTCGCCAGCTCCAGCGCCTCCACGCGGCCGAGGCCGCGCCCGGCGCCGGTGACTACGGCGACCTTGCCTTCGAGCATCAGAGGCGCTCGAGGATCGTGCCGGTGGCCAGCGCGCCACCGCAGCACATCGAGACCAGGGCGATCGACTTGTCCCTGCGCTCCAGCTCGTGCAGGGCGGTGGTGATCAGGCGGCTGCCGGTCGCGCCCACGGGGTGGCCCAGGGCTATGGCGCCGCCGTTAACGTTCACCCTGTCCATGTCCGGCTTGTGGACGCTCGCCCAGGAGAGGACCACGGCCGCGAACGCCTCGTTCACCTCGAAGATGTCGATGTCGGACATCGTCATGCCGGCCTTCTTGAGGACCTTCTCGGTCGCGTCGATAGGGCCGTCCAGCAGGTAGTAGGGGTCGGCGCCCACGAGCACCTGCTGGACGATGCGGGCGCGCGGCTTCAGGCCGAGCTCCTTCGCCTTCGCGGCGGAGGTCCAGAGGACAGCGGCCGCCCCGTCCGAGATTTGCGAGCTGTTGCCGGCGGTGTGGATGCCGCCCTCGGCGACGGGCTTGAGGCCTGCCAGCCCCTCCATCGTTGTCTCGCGGACGCCCTGGTCGCGCGTGACCTCGCGCGTGTCGCCGGTGGGCGCGCCGTCCTCGCCGAGGATGGGGGCCTCGATGGATACGACCTCGCGCTCGAAGTGGCACTCCGCCCAGGCCTTCGCCGCCTTCACCTGCGAGGCGAGGCCCCAGGCGTCGACGTCCTCGCGGCTGATGCCGCGCTTGCCGGCTATGCGCTCGGCCGCCTCGAACTGCGTCTCGGGGGAGTCCCAGGGCCACTCCGGCGGCAGGTAGTAGCCGGGGCCGTTGATGACGTTGGCGCCCAGGGGGACGCGGGTCATCGCCTCCACGCCGCAGGCCAGGCCGATGTCGATCGCGCCGGCTTCGATCAGCCCGGCGATGAAGTTGTTCGCCTGCTGTGAGGAGCCGCACTGGGAGTCGACGGTAGTGGCGGCGACGTGGTAGGGCAGCCCCGCGCCCAGCCAGGCGTTGCGGGTGACGTTGCCCGCCTGCTCGCCGGCCTGGGTCACGCAGCCGCCGACGATCTGCTCGACCATGCCCGGCTCGATCCCGGCGCGGCGGACGACCTCCGTCTGGGCGACGGCCAGCAGCTGCGCCGGGTGGAGCCCGGCCAGCCAGCCGTTGCGCTTGCCGATGGGCGTGCGCACCGCCTCTACGATTACGGCATCGGGCATGCTGCCTCCTCACGTTCCGGGGCGACCGGAAAGCGTCGCAAGACTATCAGGCGCTCGAAGGCGGCGTCAAGGAGCAAAATCCTCCGTTCGTGCTGAGCCTGTCGAAGTGCGAGCGTCGGATTTTGCTCCTTGACCGCCGTCCCCGCTTTGTGCTCGCATAGTCCCACACGACAGCCCACAGGAGGTGCCCCTTGCTTACCTGCGTGAAGACCGCCCTCGGCAAGACCGAGATGCTGGACCTGCCGGTGCCGGAGCCCGCCCCCGGCGAGGTCGTCATCAAGACCTCGATGGCCACGATCTGCGGCTCCGACATGCACTTCCTGGACGAGCTGCCCAACGAGGTGCTGGCGGCGACGTTCCCGACGATGATGCGGCCGGAGGGGCTGCCCACGGGCCACGAGGGCGTGGGCCACATCCACGCCGTGGGCGCGGGGGTGACCAGCTTCAAGGAGGGCGACCGCGTGATCGCCTCCTGCCTGACGGCCTGCGGCAGGTGTCACTCCTGCATGAACGGCGACTACGGCATCTGCACCAGCCTGTCGCCGTTCGGGTCGCCCCTGTTCGGCTGTCAGGCCGAGTACTTCGCCGTGCGCGACGCCGAGACGAGCGTGGCCCACGTCCCGGACTCCGTGTCCGACGAGAACGCGCTGCTGGCCTCCGACATCATGTCGGCGGGGTTCTCGGGGATCGAGCGGGCGAACGCCCAGATCGGAGACTCGGTGGCGATCTTCGCGCAGGGGCCGCTGGGGCTGTGCACGACCGTGTGCGCGCGCATCCGCGGCTGCGGGCTGATCGTGGGCGTGGACACGATCCCGGAGCGGCTGGAGATGGCGAAGAAGCTGGGGGCGAACGTGGTGATCAACCCGCAGGAGAAGGACCCCGTCGCGGAGATCATGTCGCTGACGAAGATGGAGGGCGTGGACATCGCGGTGGAGGCGGTGGGCACGCAGCCCACGTTCGAGGCGTCGACGCGGGTGGTGCGTCGGGGCGGGGTGGTGTCGTCGATCGGGATCTACAGCCAGGTACCGCAGCTATCGATGCCGACGCTGATCCCCTCGTTCCACCACCGCACGATCGTGACGACGATATGTCCTGCGGGCCGCGAGCGGATGGAGCACCTGCTGGCGCTGCTGGAGCACGGGACGGTGGACCTGGGCGACCTGTTCACCCACCGCATGAAGATCTCGGAGGTGCCGCAGGCCTACGACCTGTTCCGCTCGAAGGCGGACGGGGTGCTGAAGATCGCGCTGACGCCGTAGAGGGGCTGACGACCGCTACCCCGCAAAGGGCTCGTGGTCTGGCGCGTCCTGATTATGCTCCAGCCAGCAGCTTTCACATAGAATTTTCCAGCAGCCATCACAGTACACGTCTGCGACGCATCCATCGCTGCAGTTGGCGCACGGCCCAGCGTGGGCCGCATTACGCAAACTCGGATCCGCGCGTTCGTGAGCCACGCACCACAGAAGATAAATCTGGGTTCCACGTCGGTGGTGTGTCCGAGGGCCTACCGGTCGGCGGGAACGTGTCATCCTACTTCATCTGAAGCGCATCGATCATCTTGATGCTCTTGTGCAGCTGAAGGAGGAGGATAAAGCGCAGCCCGTCTGGAGTGAGATAGAGGTTGTGGCCAACCCGCCCGAGCAGGCCCAATTCTGCTGCGTAGTTGGAATACATGCGAGTTCCGTGATATTCGGTCTTGGCCGCCGCCCATTCGAAGCGCTTCCCCGAGGCTTCGCGAAAGAAGGTGGTTAGGCTGTCCCACGGAACGGGATAGCCATTCCTGGATAGTGAGAACACGGCCTCCACGAGGGTGTACACCCCGAAGATCGTAGGTGAAGCGAACGGATCCTTGATGATAAGGCTCTTCAATACCTCCGTCTGCTGCTCGGATGTGTGGCCCGGTGGCATGCTGGCTTCACGCGCCGCCACGTACTCTTCTCCGGCTTCTGTCAAGGTAAACTTCCGCCCCTCGTGGCTCACGAGTTGCAACTCCTGTGCGAACCGCAGATGATTCGCGATTGATCTTTCGGAAAGCCCCGTGGCTCCGGCAAGCTGCACTATGGTGGGATTTGCGGCCAGGCCATACAGCACACGATGGATGAGGTGGATGTTCCACAGTCCATGGTCAGATGGACGGAGCGAGATGAAGCTGGCTATTGAGCCAAGGCGCTGGTAGAACTCCATCAACACTTCTTCGGGAGAATAGGGCACCGGCCTTACGCCTTGCCCCAGGCAGAGTTGTTCTTCGGTGGCGGCGAATCGGGGGCAGAGGAGCAACATATCGATAGCCGCTTGCACGAGCTCTCCATGTTGCTGGAGTTGAGCAAGGTCGGCGGCGTAGGAGGTAATCTGCTGGAGAAAAACTTTCCTGAACGGCTCAACCTTGAGTTCTATCAGGAGAAGGCGCGCACCTGCCGAGAAGAGTAGATCAATGCGGCCTGAGGGCAGAGCCATCTGACGCGCTATCAGCCGCAGCTCTTGAGGAGATCCGACGATACGTTGAGTCAGTTCAGGATATGTTGCGAGTACATCCTCGATCTGCGATTCCCTAACCTTTAGTTCGTCCGTCACGGCGCCATCCTTCTGTCAATCGCTTATGTCACCCCAACTCCCCCAGGCGCCGTTCGGCTTCGCGGACGGCGGCGTGGAAGGCGCCGCGGGCCATCAGCGAGTCCTCCTGCTCGACGCGGGCGGCGAACAGCTCGCGCCAGAGCTCCCAGGCTTCGCGGTTGTCCGGCTCCCCCTTGCGCACGAAGTCGACGATGTGGCAGGCGAGCTTGAGGCCTTGCCCGTCGGGGTCGCCGGAGTCGCGGAGGGCGCGGGCGCGGGCGAGGAGCTTGCCGGCGCCGCAGACGCCCACCAGCTCGCGGGCGACGTCCTCCGAGTGCGCGGGCAGCATGTCGGCGGGGTCGCCGCTGTACCAGCCGCCGTACAGCCGGTAGACGTTGCGGGCGATGAACTCGGGGTGGTCGTAGATCGGCCGCAGCCAGGGGTGGTCGGTCGAAGGCCAGTCGATCTCGCGGATGATGTCCTCCAGCCACTTGCCCTCGTTCATCTTCGCGACGACCTGGTCGTGGATGGAGCGGAGGAAGGCGGCGGTGGTGGTGAGGGCCTCCTGGATGGCCTCCTCGCCGGCCAGGACGGGGCCGTGGCCAGGGCAGAGGAAGGCGGGACGCAGCGCGGCCATCGCCTCCAGCCCCTGCGCCCAGTTGCGGGCGTAGCGCTGGACCTTGTAGGGGTTGCCGGCGTTGGGCGTGCACCAGACGAAGGTGTCGCCGGTGCAGAGGACGCGACGCGAAGGGTTCCAGACCCAGGTCTCGTCGTCGGTCTCGCCGCGACAGTGGTAGAGCTCGAAGCGCTCGCCGCCGACGGTGGTGACCAGCGACTGGTTGTAGACCTCGTCGGGGTAGGTCCAGGGGACCGTGGTGAACGCCTTCGAGAAGGAGTCGGGGAGGCTGAACTGGATGGTGTTGATGAAATCGTTCTGGGGGCCCAGCATGCGGTAGCGGTCGAAGCGGCGGGGGAGGTCCTGGTGGGCGACGATGCGGGGCTGCTTGTGGCCGCGCTTGCCGGCGTCGGCGATCCAGGCGGCGGCGCCGGTGGTGTGGTCGATGTGGCCGTGGGTGTAGACGATGGCCTCGATGGGGGCGTCGGCGTGCTCGGAGCGGAAGGCTTCGACGCGGCCGGGGGCGATCCAGGCGCCGGTGGTGTCGACGAGCATGATGCGGCCGTCGCAGATGAAGGCGGTGGCGTTGCCCATGTCGGGGAAGAACACGACGCCCTCGGTGACGGTCTCGGTGGGGCCGCGATAGTAGAAGGCGGCGTCGCGGGGGTCGCGGCCCTGGGCGGTGCGATAGTCGAGCTGTTCGCTGGTCACGGGCGTTCTCCTTGCTGGTCGCGATGCAGGGGCATTATAGCGCCGAGGGCCGCCGGGGAGGGAAGGCAGAGCGGGAAGCGCCAGGAAACTGTTTGGTAGAAATGGGTGTTGTGGGATACGTTGTGATTCTAGAATTACGTTACCTATGCGCTGAACGCGCGGGTGGATGTTGCGGGCGGGGCAGAGTGCCGACCTCGGCGCCCAAGGGGGCCAGCGATACATTGTCAGGGAGGGGGAAAGAGGATACGATTTCGGCGTCGGGGGCCCGTAGCTCAGCGGTTAGAGCTCCGGACTTTTAATCCGGGAGTCGTGGGTTCGAATCCCACCGGGCCCTC
>JBBDNA010000002.1:0-167456 GCA_040877915.1 Dehalococcoidia bacterium | reverse complement strand
TCGGGGTGTAGCTCAGCCAGGTTAGAGCGCACGGTTCGGGACCGTGAGGTCGGCGGTTCGAATCCGCCCACCCCGACCATCGAATGCTCCATCTCCGATTGATCCTCCCCTCATGGAACAACGCGCCCGCTGTCCGCGGGTTGCTCCGGCGCTTGACCGGGCGTGATAGCATTTTCGGTTTCTCCGCCGCCAAACGAGCTTGGAGAGGTAACGAGTTCTGAAATTCGCCGTCTTAGAGCAGTGACGGCACGCAACCCATGAGGCCCGATTTCGTTATAACCGTAGGTTAACAATTCTGTGACCAAAAGCTCTTGCCGGTGCTACTCCAGCGAGCCTAGAATGCGGCGATTAGCGGGACGGGCAGGCTGAGCGGAAGGAAGTGGAGGATGGTTCAAGCAGAGGATAGAGCGAAGACCCGGAGGCAGCGGGCGGACCAGGCAATCCAGCTGGCCCTTCAGGGCCGCTGGGAAGAGGCGACCGACCTCAACCGGTCGATTATCGGGGCGTTTCCCACGGACGTGGATGCCTACAACCGGCTGGGCAAGGCTCACACCGAGCTGGGCCGCTACGCTGACGCCAAGGGCGCCTACCAGAAGGCGCTGGAGATCGACCCTCTGAACTCGATCGCCAGCAAGAACCTGGCGCGGCTGGCCAACCTGGGCGAGAAGGCGAAGCCCCGACAGGCCACGCAGAAAGTGGCGCCGCAGATGTTCATCGAAGAGATGGGCAAGACCGGCGCTACAACGCTGCTCAGGCCCAACATGGCCGCGGCGGCCCGAATGACCGCCGGCGACGTGGTGGAGCTCGGCCGGGAGAACGGCAGTCTCATCGTCCAGAGCAGTCAGGGGGAGTTCATCGGCGAGGTGGAGCCCAGGCTGGGCCAGCGCCTGATGAAGCTGATCGACGCCGGCAACCGCTACCTGGCCGCGATAAGCGCGCTGGGCGAGAACGAGGTCCGGGTGTTCCTGCGCGAGACGTTCCAGGACGCCAGCCAGGCCGGCAAGCTCTCGTTCCCGCCGCAGGTCACGGAGCCCTTCCGGCCTTACGTGAAGGAGCGGCTGGTCCGCAAGGACGCCAGCGACGAGACGTTCTACGAATCCGAGGACGGCGACGACTGGGTCCCGGGGCGCGACTCCGACGAGGAGGGCGGCGCCGCCGTGAGCAAGTACTCCGGCGCCACGCTGGAAGACGAAGACGAGACCGAAGAGGAGGAAGAGGAGGAGTAGCGCCAGCCCTCCCCGGCGCCCCTCCCCCACTCCGCTTCGCAGAGCCAGCCAACCTGGCGCCCCCATCACCACGCCGCGACACGGCTCCTTTCGCAGCAGCTGTCATTCTGAGCGCCGACCACGCGCGCCCCGGGGGTCAGCTACGCGCCGCGAAGGAATCTGGGGCGGGGCAAGCCGGCGTCCCAGGCTGCTCGCTATCAGTGCACGCTTGTTTTCTCGGTTCGCCGGTTCGCCGGTTTGCCGGTTCCAGCCTCGCTCTGCTAACATACCGTGGGCCCCGATGAATTCCCACTCGCCTCACCATGTCCGAGATTATTCGCGCACGCGACCTTGTCAAACGCTACGGCCCGTTCACGGCCGTGGACAGCATCACCTTCGCCGTCCGGACGGGGGAGTGCTTCGGGTTCCTCGGCCCTAACGGGGCGGGCAAGACCACAACCATCCGCATGATCTCCTGCGTCTCGCCCGTGACTTCGGGCGAGCTGACGGTGGACGGAATGGACGTGAGCCGCGAGCCGCGGGCGATAAAGTCGATCCTCGGCGTCGTCCCACAGGACAACAACCTCGACCCCGACCTCTCGGTGCGACAGAACCTCCGCGTGTACGGTCGCTACTTCGACCTGCCGGCGGCCCTGGTGCGAGAGCGGATCGAGGAGGCGCTGGAGCTGTTCCAGCTGACAGACCGCGGCGAGGACCGTATCGCCTCGCTGTCCGGAGGGATGCAGCGCCGCCTCACCGTCGCGCGGGGGCTGATCAACTCGCCCAAGATCATGGTCCTGGACGAGCCGACGACGGGCCTGGACCCGCAGGCCCGGCACCTGGTGTGGCAGAAGCTCCGCTACCTGCGCTCGCAGGGAGTAACGATGCTGCTGACCACCCACTACATGGACGAGGCCGCCCACCTGTGTGACCGCATCGTCATCATCCACCAGGGCAGCATCATCGCCGAGGGGACGGCGCCGGAGCTCGTCGAGCGCTACGCCGGCCAGCAGGTCGTCGAGCTGCACACCGTCGACGAGGAGCGGGCGCCGGTGCTGGCCAAACTCTCGGCGATAGAGGGGGTCGATGTCGAGGAGGTGGAGGACATCGTCTACGTGTACGTGCGCGGCGGCGATGGCTTCGATCCGGCGGCCCTGAACCTGGGGTCGATGAAAGTGGTGTACCGCCCGGCGAACCTGGAGGACGTGTTCCTGCGGCTGACCGGAAGGGGGTTGCAGGAGTGACGGCGATAGGGCTGCCACGGCGGGAGTTCTGGCGCCGCCCGGACGTGTCGCTGCGGGCGCTGCGGGTCTGGCAGCGCAACCGCGACGTCTACCTGCGGCTGTGGAAGTCGGAGCTGATCTGGCCGCTGATAGAGCCGCTGGTGACGCTGACGGCGCTGGGCGTCGGCCTGGGCGGCCTCGTGGCCCTGGACAGCGGGCAGAGCTACATCGAGTTCATCGCGCCCGGCCTACTGGCCGTGTGGCCGATGTGGGCGGCAGCGGGGGAGTGCGGCTGGGGCTCGTTCTTCCGGATGGAGAACCAGCGCACCTTCGACGCCATCGTGGCCACCCCCGTCAGCATCGAGGACGTGATCACCGGCGAGATCCTGTGGGGTATGACGCGGGCGCTGGTATCCACGGTGTACATACTCATCGTGATAACGGCCTGGGGGCTGGTCGACTCGCCGCTGGCGCTGCTCGTCCTGCCCCTGGCTATCCTGCCCGGCATCATGTTCGCCAGCATATCTCTGTCCTACACCTCCTTCGCCTGGTCGATCAGCTCGCTGAACTACTTCTTCGCCGTGTTCATCACGCCCATGTTCTGGCTGGGCGGCGTGTTCTTCCCCATCGACCGGCTGCCAGACTGGGCGGAGAGGGCCTCCTGGTTCATCCCGGCCACGCACGCCGTGGAAGTGTACCGCGGCCTGACGTCCGGCAACGTGGAGTGGAGCCACCTGGGCGACATCGCCTGGATGGCGGTCGTGGCGGTGGTGTTCTACGTCGTCGCCGTGTACTCCATGCGGCGGCGGCTGGTGAAATAGGGGCAGAGCGTCAGGGCCGCCGCTCCGAAGCGCTGCCCGCTCGCCGGGACAGAGCTGAAGCTCTGTCCCTAGCCGAGCTAAAGCTCGGCCCCTACGGGGGTCGGGCACGCTGGGCGCCGGGGCGCAGCAAGCAGGCCAACGGCACTGCGGGGCTCGCCCTTCGACAGGCTCAGGACGAGCGCTTGAATGCGGCCGCTCGTGGTGAGCTTGTCGAACCACGAGGTCCGGACCGGCTTCTCCCGCTACCCTGCTAGAATAGCCGCGTGACTCCTGTACACCCCCTCGTCGCGATGCCACACTGGCCGGCGCCCACGTTCGAGCGGACGCGGCACTACCACGAGGCGCTGCGCCAGGCCGGGGCCGAGCCGCTGGTCGTCGACGGCCCGCAGTTGCCGGACGAGGCAGCCGGTCTCGTCCTGCCCGGCGGGGTCGACGTCGACCCGCAGCGCTACGGCGAGACCGTTGGTCCGGAGACTCAGCCCCCGCACGAAGCCCGCGACGACCACGAGTTCGGCCTGCTGGCCCAGGCGCTGGAGCGCGACATCCCGGTGCTGGCGGTCTGCCGCGGCCACCAGCTGCTGAACGTCGCGCTGGGCGGCTCGCTCATCCAGCACATCGAGGGCGACGGACACCGCCACGCGGAATCCGGCGGCGCGCTGTCGGGCTGGCACGAGGTGTCGCTTTCCGAAGACGGCAGCCTGCTGGCGAATGTCTACGGCAAGGGGCGCGAGCTTCGCGTGAACTCGCGGCACCATCAGGGCGTGACCAGCGACACCCTTTCGCCGCAGCTCAAGGCGGTTGGCTACTCCCCGGACGGGCTGGTGGAGGCGGCGGAGAGCGGGTCGCACCGCTGGGTCGTCGGCGTGCAGTGGCACCCGGAGCGGCCGGAGATGCGGCCGGCGGCGGACCGGCTGTTCGAGGCGTTCGTGGAGGCCTGCCGGGCCCGGGACTAGCGCCCGGCGCCTAGAAGGGCACCGGGCCGCGGAACTGGATCGCCATTCCGCCCGACGTCTCCCAGATCGTCACCTCGAAGAACGAGCTCGGCGCGCCCCCGAACGTGACCGCCAGCCTCTCCTCCTCGGGCCGGTCGACGGCGGCGTGGGTGGCCCACCTCACGGCCTGCTGCAGGCCGCGGGGCCACATGTTGATGTAGTCCTTGTCCTGCTGGGAGAGCTCTATCTCCAGCTTCTCCAGCGCCTCCACCAGCGGTATGTCAGCGGCCAGGATCTCCGGGTTAACGGTGATCACGTTCTCCGGACTGAACCGTTCCGTCAGCCGCGCTACGATGGCCTGGTAGTAGGTCATGCGAAGGCCCCCTTCCCTCGGGCATGCAGGGCAACGATTGCCCGTAACGACGGGCATTATAACAGATACTACGCAGACCTTGACGATAATGGTATGCTTTCTCCGCCGTCGCCGGGGCGAGACGCTCATGGAACCATCGATCCGCTTCGTCACCTCTGCCGATGGCGTCCGGCTGGCCTTCAGCGTCATCGGGGCAGGGCCGCCGCTCGTCCTCGTCCGGCCCTGGATCAGCCACCTGGAGCTCCTGTGGCAGGACGCCGCCTTCCGGTCGTTCTTCGAACGGCTGGCCGAACAGCGAACCCTCGTGCGCTACGACGGCCGCGGCAACGGACTCTCCGAGCGCGACGTCACGGAGGTCTCGTTCGACGATCTCGTTTCTGACCTGGAGACGATCGTCGACCATCTGGAGCTGCGAGACATCGCCCTGTTCGGCGATGCCTTCGGCGGCCCCGTCGCCATCGCCTACGTTGCCCGCCACCCGGACCGCGTCTCCCACCTGATCCTGCACGGGACGTACGCCCGCGGCCGCGACGTCGCCACGCCCCAGCGCGCGTCCACATTCGTGTCGGTGATCCGGGACCTGCCGGACGCCGCCCGCCTGCTGCTCACACACTACACCGCGCCCGGGTCCGAGGACGCACCCCACCGGCAGGTCCCCATGGCCGAGATAATCGATGCCGAGGTGGCCGCGCAGCTGTACTCCCTGGCCTTCGAGATGGACGTGTCCGATCTCTTGCCGGCGATAAACGTGCCCACGCTGGTGCTGCACCGCCGCGGCAGCATGTCTTTCCCCTACGGCGTGGCGCGTGAGATGGCCTCGAAGATCCCGACGGCCGAGCTGGTGCCCCTGGAAGGGAAGGAGAGCAACTGCTGGGAGGGCGACGGCGCGCCGGCGCTCAGGGCCATCGCCGACTTCCTGGGGATGGAGACGCCGGTCACCGCGACCGGCGACCGGCCGCCTCTGACGATCCTGTTCACGGACCTGGAGGGGTCGACGACGCTCACCCAGCGCGTGGGTGACGCGCAGGCGCAGGAGGTGCTGCGCCTCCACAACACGATAGTGCGGGAGGCGCTGTCGGCGCACGGTGGGTCGGAGATAAAGCACACGGGGGACGGGATCATGGCCTCGTTCGTGTCGGCCTCGCGCGCGGTGTCCTGCGCGCTGGCCGTCCAGCAACGGATGGAGAGCGAGACGGAGGCGAGGCCGGAGACGCCCAGGGTGCGGATCGGGCTGAACGCCGGCGAGCCGGTGGCCGAGGACGACGATCTGTTCGGGACGGCGGTGCAGATGGCGCGGCGGATATGCGATCAGGCCCAGCCCGGGACCGTGCTCGTCTCGGACGTGGTGCGGCAGCTGACCGTGGGCAAGGGCTTCCTGTTTTCCGGTCAGGGCGAGACGGTTCTCCGCGGGTTCGACGACCCTGTGCGCCTGTACGAGGTCAGGCACGGCTAACTCGCGCCAAGTGTGACGCAAGTCATCTTCCAGTCACCCCGCGCCGGTGATAAGCTGTTGACAACAGGCCCGGCCAAACCGAGTTAGCCAATGCAGCAACAGCAACGTATCCACTTCACCAATACGGCCGACGGCGTGAACATCGCCTACTGCACCAGAGGCGAAGGCCCCGCCCTGATGCTCCTGGGCGGCTGGGTTTCGCACCTCGAGATGGACCTGGAGAATCCCAGCAGTCTGGCCTTCGTGGAGAAGCTCTCGGACGGGGGACAGCGGCGACTCATCCGCCTGGACATGCGCGGATCAGGGCTGTCCGACCGCCAGGTGGACGACCTCTCGATCCACGCCCGCGCTCGCGATGTCGAAGCGGTCGTGGACGCCGTGGGCGCCGACAAGCTGGCCATCTTCGCCCAGTCCATGAACGGCCCGACGGCTATCATCTACGCGGCCACGCACCCGGAGAAGGTGAGCCACCTCATCCTGTTCGGTTCGTTTTCCCACCAGAGCCACGGCGACCGCGAGCCGCTGGGGAAGGCGCTGGTGGACCTCATTCGCGCCGAGTGGCGCATCGGCGCGAAGGCTATCGGCGAGTTCGTTCACCCCAACGCCGACAAGGACATCTCAGAGGCGCTGAGCCGCTACCAGCTTGCGTCCTCGTCGGGAGATGTGGCCGCCTCGATCCTAGACGAGGCGCTGTTCCACACCGACGTCCGCGAGTACCTGCCGAAGCTGACGATGCCGACCCTCGTCCTGCACCGCCGCGACGACAAGGCGTTCCCGGCCGGCTGCGGCCGCGACCTGGCCGCGCTGCTACCGCACGCGCACTTCGTTTCCCTGGCCGGCGACGCCCACCTCCCGTTCTACGGCGACACGGACTCCGTAATCGAGGCCGTGAACGACTTCCTGGCGACGAGCGACGGCCACGCGCATCAGGAGCACTCGGCCCGGCGCGCGCCGGTCCCCCGGGTGGCGCCCGGGTTGCAGATCATCCTGTTCACGGACATGGAGGGCTCGACGAGCCTGACCCAGCTCGTAGGGGACGCCAGGGCCCAGGAGATGGTGCGCACTCACAACTCGATAGTGCGCGAGGCGCTGGCGTTGCGCGGCGGTTCCGAGATCAAGCACACCGGGGACGGGCTGATGGCTTCGATACCCTCGGCCTCGGGGGGTATCGACTGCGCGCTGGACATCCAGGGAGCGCTGGCCGAACACAACGAGGCGAACCCCGAGCTGCCCATCAACGTGCGCGTCGGCCTGAACGCCGGCGAGCCTGTCGTGGAGGAAGAGGACCTGTTCGGCACGGCCGTACAGCTGGCCTCCCGCATCGCCGGGATGGCGCAGCCCGGCCAGATCCTGGTGTCCGACGTGGTCAGACAGCTCGCCGCGGGCAAGGGCTACCTGTTCTCGGACGTCGGCGAGACGCCGCTGCGCGGGTTCGAAGACCCCGTCCGCCTGTTCGAAGTCCGCTCCTAGCCCCGGCCGGTTCCCCCTAGAGTATTCGCTCCCTGGGCGGCTGGTTCAGGCACGTGCCGCCGCAGATTTGCTTGAGGGTGATGACACCGGTCGGGATCTCTCGGAACGCCGTGGGGTCTCTGCCGGGCGCGATGTCGCCGCCGGCGTCCGAGGGCAGGCTGGTCTCAGGCTTGTGGCAGAACGCGGTGACGCGGTAGCCGCTGGCACCCGTGACTTCGGTCAGCGGGATGATCCCGCCGAACGTCAGCATATCGCGAGCCAGGTAGAAGCGGGAGTTGCTGGTGAACGGCTGTCTGGGTTCCTGCTGATCGCCGACGCGACTGGCCAGGGCCTGGGCGACGCCGGTCGCGTCGAGGCCCACTTCGTACCAGACTCCGGCGCCGAGGTAGAAGTCCTTCGTGTAGGGCTCGTAGGCCTCCCAGGGGTTGCCGGCGTCGAACACGGACCCCATGACACAGACGCGATCGGGCAAGTCCGGGAAGCGGCCAACCATCGTGCCACCCACGATCAGCGCCCGGCCCGGCTGGACGGCGGCGGTTGGGTTGGAGCAGACCGTCTGGATGCCGCTCGCCACGGTGGCGCCGCAAGTGTAGAGGCTGTTTATCGTCTCGGCAGCCTCCTCCGTGAGCTCCACGCTGGCGGCGAAGACGCCGCTGAGGTCGGTGTATTCCGGCGTGAAGCCCGCTTCCTTGCTGGGGTCGGAGTAGAAGTGATCCCCCTCCTCATCCTGAGTGAACGCCACCAGGTCCAGGTCATCCTCGGGAACACCCCAGGCCAGGAGGTATGTCCTGAGGCCAGGCGGAAGATCCAGTTCGTCCTCGGGCGGTTCCGTGGGCTCGCCCGCATCGTCCTCGTCCACGCAGTCGACAACCGAGTCGAGGACGATGCGTAGCGGCACGCCCTCCGCGCTGCCGCCCTCGACGAGGCTGGTGGAGCTGGCCTCCAGTGTGTAGACACCGGTGCCGGGATCGTCGGCGCACTTGATATCGAAATCGCCGGGCGCGGTCGCGCCGGCGGCCAGGTCGGTAGGCTCGAGCGTTGGTGGAGTGGTGACGCTAATGGCGGCTGAACCGCTGGCGTCGGCTGAGGCGCCCTTGAGGGTGACGCCGTCTTCTGGCAGTGCCGCGTTCCGCAGCGTGAACTCCACGGCGGCGAACTCGCCCACGGGGAGCGTCCCTATCTCGTCCATCTCCGCGCGCAGGGAGCCCTTGGTGCGGCCGATGAACTCCGGCAGGGTCGTCGTCGTCCCCGTGGCCGTGAGGAACGCCTCGCCCAGCGAGAATTCGGTCGTGAGGTCGGACAGCGGCGTGCGCTCACCGCCTTCGCTGAAGCCGAGGAGGCCGTAGGCGTCGGCGCCGCTCATTGGAAAGCCGTCAAGACCAGCGAGGTCCAGCTTGAGAGTGGCAGTGATCGGCGCCTCGAAGGTCATGCCCGCGGGCTCTATCTCATACCCTGTCCCGCCGCCCGAAAGGTTCGCGAGCTCGGGCGGGAGCTGGTCCGGGGGGACCGCCGTGATCGTGAGGTCGAAGCCGTCCTCGACTAGATCCTCCGGGATCCCGAACGTGAAGAAGCCATCGTCGCTAACGAACTCGAGGAGCTCAGCGATAGCAGTCTTCTCCTCCGGCGTGTCGCCCTCCCGGCAGGCGGCGAGAACGACGACGGCGGTGAAGGCGAGGGCGAGCAGGCGGAGGAGGGACACCGGCAGACTCCTATCGGGCTATCGGGCGCCGCGAGGCGCTAGGGGCGCTGGTTACGGCCAGCAGTATACACCAGCCGGGACCGGCGGCGACCTTCCCGCTATGAATCGTCGAATCGAAGTGCTATTCTGGTGGGCGCCATGCAGCAGCAGGTACAGTTCGTAACGTCGAAAGACGGCGTCAGCCTGGCCGTCGCCACCATGGGCGCCGGGCTGCCGCTAGTCATCGTGCCCGGCTGGATCAGCCACCTGGAGCTGGACTGGACATGGCCGGACCAGCACGACGTGTACGAGCGGCTGGCAGAGAATCACCTCCTCGTGCGCTACGACAAGCGCGGCACCGGCCTGTCCGACCGCAACATCGAGGACTTTTCGTTGGAGGCGAACGTCGCGGACCTGGAGGCGATAGTCCAGGCGCTGGGACTGACGAAGCCGGCGCTGCTCGGCTACTCGCAGGGCGGAACGATCTCGATCGGCTACACGGCCCGGCACCCCGAAAACGTCTCGCACCTCATTATCTACGGGAGCTTCCACGACGGCAGGGCAGCCCACTTCAAGACACTGGTTGACGGATTCTCGGCTCTGATCCGGGCGGACTGGGGAGGCTACGGCGCCTCTGCAATGCTGGAGGTGTTCATACCGGGAGCGCCGCCTCAGGCGCGGGAGGTGTTCGCCGAGTACCAGCGGCAGGCGGCCAACGCCGAGGACGCGGAGGCGACGCTAAGGTCCGCGTTCGAATACGAGGTGACTCCCCTCCTGGAACAGATCAACGTCCCCACGCTGGTGCTGCACCGCCGCGGCGACAAAGCCTGCCCGTTCCAGCAGGGGCGGGAAATAGCCTCGCGTATCCGTGGGGCCCGCTTCGTTCCCCTGGAGGGCGACGTCCACGTGATGTCGCTGGGTGACACGGAGCCGCTGATCGAAGCCATCGAGGCCTTCCTGCTCGGCGAGGAGGGAGCCCGGCACGCCGGGAAGGCGTCGGAGGGGCTGCAGACGATACTGTTCACGGACATCGAAGGTTCGACGGCGCTGACGCAGCGCCTGGGCGACGAGAAGGCGCAGCAGGTGCTGCGCAACCACAACGGCGTCATACGGCAAGCGCTGGACGTGAGCGGCGGCCGCGAGATCAAGCACACGGGAGACGGGATAATGGCCTGCTTCCCCTCGGCGGCGCGGGCCCTGCGCTGCGCGCTGGCGATCCAGACGCGGTTCGGCGAAGAGTCCGGCGCAGAGAACGCCATCCGCGTGCGCATCGGCATAAACGCGGGAGAGCCGGTGGCGGAGGACGGAGACCTGTTCGGGGCGGCGGTGCAGCTGGCGGCGCGGATCGCGGCCCAGGCGGAGGGCGGCCAGGTGCTGGTATCGGACCTAGTGAAGGGGCTGGCGATGGGCAAGGAGTTCCGCTTCCAGGACCGCGGCGAGGCGACGATGAAGGGGTTCGCGGAGCCGGTGCGCGTGTACGAGGTGCAGGCGGAGCCGCTGGCCTAGCCGGGGTCGGATACAGGCACCGACGGCAGCCCCAGGCCGGCGCCCGGTCAACGAGCGCCACTCGGCCACCGAATTGCATTTCCGTGGCGTGAACCTGCGCACTGGACGCGCTATGATGCGGTTGTTAACGCCGTAACACTGGCGGCGTTCCTAACCTTGGAGCCCTGACTGTTTCGGGACAGGGGTTGGGCCCCCAGAGGAGCTACGCATGACGCTAGAAACCGCACCGCCGGAACGGTTCTCCCGTATCCGCATCGAAGAGGAGATGCGGGCCTCGTACCTGGACTACGCGATGTCCGTCATCGTCTCGCGGGCGCTGCCGGACGTGCGCGACGGGCTGAAGCCGGTGCAGCGCCGCATCCTCTACGCCATGCACGACATGGGGATACGTCCCGGCGGCGCCTACAGGAAGAGCGCCCGTATCGTCGGTGAGGTGCTGGGCAAGTACCACCCGCACGGCGACGGCCCCGTGTACGAGGCGATGGTGCGCATGGCCCAGGACTTCAGCATGCGCTACCCGCTCGTCGACGGGCAGGGGAACTTCGGCTCGGTCGACAACGACCCGCCGGCGGCCATGCGCTACACCGAAGCGAGGGTGGCCGCGATCGCCGAGGAGATGCTGGCCGACATCGACCGTAACACGGTGGACTTCGTGCCCAACTTCGACGACTCGCTGAAAGAGCCGATGCCGCTGCCGGCGCGGCTGCCCAACCTTATCGTGAACGGGGCGTCGGGCATCGCCGTCGGCATGGCCACGAACATCCCGCCGCACAACCTGCGCGAGATCTGCGACGCCATCGGACACCTCATCGATAACCCCGAGGCCACGACGGCCGACCTGAGCGACATCGTGTCGGGCCCGGACTTCCCCACCGGCGGCCTGATCTTCCGCTACGAGACGGTGCGGCTGCCGGCCGTGAACGGCGAGGGCCCGACGACGGAGAGACGGGATGCCATCCGCAACGCCCACGGGGAGGGCAAGGGCCGCATCATCGTACGGGCCCGCGCCCACATTGAGGAGATGGCCAAGGGCGGACGCTACCAGATAATCGTCAGCGAGCTACCGTACCAGACGAACAAGGCCGCGCTCATCGAGAAGATCGCCGAGCACGTCCGCAGCAAGAAGATCGACGGCATCTCCGAGCTACGGGACGAATCGGACCGGCACGGCATGCGCATCGTCATCGAGCTGAAGCGCGAGGGCCAGCCGCGGCAGGTGCTGAGCAACCTCTACAAGTTCACGGCCATGCAGTCCACCTTCGCCGTCAACATGCTGGCCCTGGTGGACGGGCAGCCGCGGACGGTGAGCCTCAAGCGGATACTGGAGTCGTACATCACCCACCGCCGGGTGGTGATCCGGCGCCGGTCGGAATACGACCTGGAGAAGGCACAGGAGCGCTGTCACATCCTGGAGGGGCTGCTCAAGGCGCTGGACCTCCTGGACCAGGTGATCAAGGCCATCCGCGGCTCCCCCTCCGCTGAGGAGGCCAAGAGCCGGCTGATGAAGGCGCCGTTCAAGCTCTCCGACCGCCAGTCCCAGGCTGTGCTGGACATGCAGCTGCGGCGCCTGGCGCGGCTGGAGCGGGAGAAGATCGAGGAGGAGTACAAGGAGATCATCGAGCAGATAGCCTACCTGGAGGACCTGCTGGCCAACCCTCGCAAGATCGACTTCCTGATCCGGGACGACGCGCTGGAGATCAAGGCCAAGTACGGCGACGACCGTCGCACGCAGATCATGGAGCAGGAGCCGGAGGAGTTCGGCGAAGAGGACCTGGTGGCGCACCAGGAGGTAGTGGTCACGCTGTCCACTCGCGGCTACGCCAAGCGCCTGCCGCTGGACACCTACCGGGCCCAGCGCCGGGGCGGGCGCGGCGTGACGGGGATGAAGACGCGAGAGGACGACGCGGTGCGGCATCTCCTGGTAGTGGACACGCACGACGAGCTGCTGTTCTTCACGGACCGCGGCCGCTGCTTCCAGATCAAGGCCTACGAGCTGCCGGACGCGGCGCGAACGGCGCGGGGCATCCCCCTGATCAACCTGGTCTCCGTGGACCAGAAAGAGTGGGTAACGGCGATCGTGCGTCTGCCCAAGGACGTCACGCACGCCTACCTGGTGATGGGCACCAAGCTGGGCGAGGTGAAAAAGACGCCCCTGGCCCAGTTCGCCAACGTGCGCCGCAGCGGGCTCATAACCATGGACCTGGAGGCCAGCGACGAGCTGGTGTCCGTGAAGCAGGCGAGCGACGAGGACCACGCCATGATCATCACGGGCAGGGGGCAATCGCTCCGGTTCAAGGTGGGGACGCTGCGCTCGGCCTCGCGCGCATCGGGCGGAGTCCGCGGGGTCAAGCTGGCCAAGGGTGACACAGTCGTCGCGCTGGAGATCGCCAAGAAGGGCGAGGCGATGCTGGTCATCAGCTCCTTCGGGTTCGGAAAGCGGACGCCGGTGGAGGAGTACCCTCTGCAGGGACGGGGCGGGCAGGGTGTCATCACCTTCAAGACCAACGACAAGACCGGCCCCCTGGTCTCGGCGCGGATGGTGAACCCCACGCAGGAGCTGATGCTGATATCCGAAGGCGGGATCGTGCTGCGGACGGCTGTCGAGCAGATATCGGTTCAGGGCAGGCCCACGCAGGGTGTGACGCTGATGGACACGGAAGCCGGGGACAAGGTGGCGGCGGTCACGGTCGTCGATATGACGCAGGGGTTCAAGGGTGACGGTTCGCTGCCTACGGGTGTTAGCGCGGAGCCCCAGCCCGATTCCAAGGCGCCGGCCGGCAAGCCGAGCGCCCGGGCGAAGGCGAAGCCGTCATCGGCAAAGGGATTGAAGGCGCCGGCCGCGAAGGCCAAGCCACCCGCCGCGAAGGGAACGGCCAAACCCGCCGCGAAAGCGACAGCCAAGCCTCCGGGCAAGGGCGGCGCTAAGGCGAAGCCCGCCGCTTCGAAGCGCAGGGCCTGGGCCAAGGCCAGCGAATCGTCGCCCGGGCAGCCGGGCGCGTCCAGGGGGAAGCCGAAGGGTAAGGGACGCTAGACGTGTCCGCCATCCTCCAGCGGCTGGGGGAGATGGGGCTGGAGCTGCCGCCTCGCCGTTCCGTGGGGCGATATGTCGGAGCGGTGCGCAGCGGCAACCTGGTATTCGTATCGGGCGCCGGCCCCGTGGCCCCGGACGGGATGATGACCGGCAAGCTCGGCGTCGATGTTGACCTCGCGGCCGGACAGCAGGCGGCGAAGCTGTGCGCCCTGGGCTGCCTCAGCGCCCTCCAGGAAGAGCTGGGCGACCTCGACCGCGTCAGCCGCATCGTGAAGCTGCTGGGGTTCGTGAACAGCGGCGCCGGGTTCACGCAACAGCCGGCGGTTGTGGACGGGGCGTCCGAGTTCCTGATATCGTTGTTCGGTGATAGAGGGACGCATGCCAGAAGCGCGGTGGGCGTGGCGGAACTGCCGTTCAACATCGCCGTGGAGGTGGAGATGGTAGTGGAGGTGTCCGGCCCGTGAGAGGGTCCAGGCCATGAAGCAGCGTTCAGCCGACATCTTCTCCGATTTCGAGCGCATCCGCGAGCGGATGGAGCAGGCCTGGCAGCAGGTGCTGGGGCCGCCGGGCGCGCACCGATTCGGGCCGCCGGTGCTGGAGCCGCCGGCGGACGTTTACGAGACTGACGAGACGGTGGTGGTGGTGGCCGAGATGGCGGGCATCTCTGAGGAGGAGGTGGAGATAACGGTAAACGGGAGAATGCTCACGCTGAGCGGGGAGCGCAAGCCCAGCGCCGGCGAGCCCGGCCGGATGTATTCGCAGCTGGAGATCGGCCACGGGCCGTTCCGGCGGGAGCTTCTGCTGCCGGCGGAGGTGAACGCGGACGAGGCGCGGGCCGTATATTCCCAGGGAATGCTCCAGATCGAGTTGCCGAAAATGACGCGGCGCGCCAGCCGCCGCCAGCTCAAGATTGTCGTTCACTAGCCGCCCGCGATCCACGACCGACCCGGGAGCGAGGCCTTAGCATGCCGAAAAAACCCCGCACGCGGCGCGCCAGCTCGCGGACTGCGGGAGCGCCGGACGCAGCGCTGGACACGATCGAGCAGACGCCCGCGCCCGCCGACACCCCCCAGGTCAGGATCCCCGACTCCGTGCCGATCATCGGCAGCGGCTCGACCGTCATGTACCCGCAGCAGCTGATGCCGGTGCTGGCCACCGAGGACGCCGACATCAAGGCCATCGACGACGCGGCCGAATCGAAGGTGCTGGCGTTGTTCGCGCAGCGGCCCGGCCCGGAGGACGGCCAGTACGAGGGCGAGCTGTACGAGACGGGCACCGCCGCCACCATCGTCCGCATGGCCAAGGCGCCGGACGGCTCCGTGCACGCGATCCTCCAGGGTCTGGCGCGGGTGAGGCTGGTGAGCCTCGAGCAGTCTGAACCGTGGCTGCGGGGTCGCGTCACGCAGCTGGAGGAGGCGGCCAAGCGAAGCCTGGAGACCGAGGCGCTGATGCGGAAAGCCGCGGCCGCGTTCCAGGCCGTCGTCGCCATCTCGGAGGCCCTGCCCAAGGAGCTGGAAGCGGCCGTCGCCAACATCGGGGAGCCGTCGGCCCTCGCCGACTTCGTCGCGGCCAACATCCACATCAGCCCGGAGCAGCGTCAGCAGGCGCTGGAAGAGCTGGACGCGGGCAAACGGCTGGTCCTCATGATCGAGCTGCTCCGGCACGAGCAGGAAGTCCTCGAGGTGGAGTCCAGGATTCAGTCGCACGTGCGCGGCGAGCTGGACAAGAAACAGCGGGAGTTCATCCTGCGCGAGCAGATGAAGGCGATCCAGAAGGAGCTGGGCGAAGGAGAGACGACGCCGGAGCTGACGGAGCTGAAGAAACGGCTGGACGCGACGGCCCTGCCCGAGCGGGCCCGCAAAGAGGCCGACCGCGAGATGCAGCGGCTGACGACGATACCCTCCATCTCGCCCGAGTACCAGGTGTCGCGGACATACCTGGAGTGGCTGGCCGACCTGCCCTGGGGCGTGAGCACCCAGGACGCCCTGGACATCGCTCTGGCCGAGCAGACGCTGAACGAGGACCACTACGGGCTGGAGAAGGTCAAGCAACGCATCCTGGACTTCCTGGCGGTGCGGCAGCTGCGGGCCGACGAGACCCGCGGCCCCATCCTGTGCTTCGTGGGGCCGCCGGGCACGGGCAAGACCTCGCTGGGTCAGTCCATCGCGCGCGCGCTGGGGCGAAACTTCATCCGCATGTCGCTGGGTGGTATTCGGGACGAGGCGGAGATCCGGGGCCACCGCCGCACCTACGTAGGAGCGATGCCGGGCCGGATCATCCAGGAGATACGGCGCTGCGGGTCCAACAACCCGCTGTTCATGCTGGACGAGGTGGACAAGCTGGGCTCCGACTTCCGCGGCGACCCGGCCTCGGCACTGCTGGAGGTGCTGGACCCGGCCCAGAACGACACCTTCACGGACCACTACCTGGACGTGCCTTTCGATCTCTCGAAGGTGTTCTTCATCACCACAGCCAACGTGCAGGACACGATCCCAGCGCCGCTGCGAGATCGCATGGAGGTCATCGAGCTGCCGGGCTACACGGACCACGAGAAGCTGGAGATCGCGCGGCAGTACCTCCTGCCACGGCAGGTGCGCGAGACCGGCATCCCCGCCGACATGCTCACGGTGACGGACGACGCGATACTGGAGATAGCCCGGTCCTACACTCGCGAGGCCGGCGTGCGGAACCTGGAGCGGGAGCTGGGCGGGATCTGCCGCAAGGTAGCGCGGCGGGTGGCCGAGGAGAACACCGAGCCGATAGCTGTGACCGACGAGAACCTGCCGGAGTTCCTGGGCTCGCCGCGGTTCCGCTGGGAGCTGGCGGAGGAGCGGGACGAGGTGGGGGTGGCTACCGGCCTGGCGGCGACGATGGCCGGCGGCGACGTGCTGTTCGTGGAGGCGACGACGGTGCCGGGCAAGGGCCGCCTGATCCTCACCGGCAAGCTGGGCGAGGTGATGCAGGAGTCGGCGCAGGCCGGTGTGACCTACGCGCGCTCGCGCGCCTCCGCGCTGGGCATCGAGCCCTCATTCTTCGACAAGTACGACATCCACATCCACGTGCCGGCCGGGGCGATCCCCAAGGACGGGCCCTCGGCGGGCGTGACGATCGCCACGGCTCTCGTCTCGGCGGTGACGAAGCGCCCGGTGCGCAAGGACGTGGCGATGACGGGCGAGATCACGCTGCGGGGCAAGGTCCTGCCTGTCGGCTCCGTGCGCGACAAGGTGCTGGCCGCCCACCGCGCCGGGATCAAGCGAGTGGTGCTGCCGGACGAGAACCAGAACGACCTCGACGAGGTCTCGGAAGAGGTGCGCCGGGAGCTGGAGTTCATCCTCGTCGACCACGTGGACGCGGTGTTGAACGCCGCCCTGCATCCGGAAACTCGAGCCGAAGAGCCGAAGCTGGTCGGCGCCAGCGGCTAGGTTGCGTCCGCCGCGCTAATAGCCGCGCTCCGGGTCGACGGTGTTGCGCAGGGGCTCGCCGTCCAGGTAGCGACGCAGGTTATCGCAGAACAGCTCCACGCAGCGGTCCATGTAAACAGGGGTGCCACCGCTGATGTGCGCCGTAACTATCACGTTGTCCAGCCCCCATAGCTCGCTGTCCGGGGGCAGCGGCTCCTGCTCGAAAACATCGAGTGCGGCGCCGGCGATCCAGCCTTCCTTGAGCGCACGGGTCAGCGCCGCCTCGTCAATGACGGCGCCGCGGGCGATGTTCACGATGCGGGCGCCGGGCTTCATCGCCCGCAGCTGGGCCTCGCCGATCAGGCCGCGGGACTCCGGCGTCAGCGGCACGGCGATCACTACGTAGTCGGACTCGCCCAGCAAGTACGGCAGGTCGGACGGCGGCAGCAGCTCGTCGACGTCGGGGTGGCCGGCGTCGGTACCGGAGGCGCGGCGTTCGGCCGAGCGGCGGATGGCCAGGACGCGCATGCCGTCGGCCTTGGCCAGCTTCGCGACGTAGCCGCCAATGGCGCCCAGGCCGACGATTCCGGCCGTCTTGCCGTGGAGCTCCTCCGCCAGGTAGGGACGCCACGTACGCTGCGCCTGTGCCCGCATGGCGCCGGGCAGCCCCTTGGCGAAGGCCAGCATGACCCCCATCACGTACTCGCCGATGGGTATGGCGTGGATGCCGCTCGCCGTCGTGATGGTGAGGCCGGTGCGGCCGAGGGCGCCCTCCATCATCCGGTCCACGCCGGCGGAGGTCAGCTGGACCCAGCGCAGCTTGGGCGCCAGCTCGTTCAGCTCGGGCGGGACCATCGGCGTCGTAAACAACACGTCGGCCTGCGACATCACCCGGGCCAGGCTCGCCTCGGCCTCGGCGTCCGTCTCCGGGGCCGGGCTCTGCTGCTCGGCGTAGGCGTACCAGACGGGGCGGCCCTTGCGGTAGGCGCGTCGCTCACCGGACGAGAGGCGCACGACATTGAGTCGCGGGCTGACGGCCTCGATCGGGGCGGCGAGCTCGTCGGGAAGGCCCAGGGCGAGGACGACGGTGACTTCATCGGGCATGGTGCTGGACATTATATCGGGCGGCGGGCGCAGGCAGAACAGCGCGTCGAAGGGCGGCTATATTTTCGGCTATACGTGGCATCCTTTACCGTTCGTTAACTGACGCCCTGAGGGGTATGTCTTATGTTGAGAACGGAGGCCACGCAGCCTCCGCGCTCGCAAGAGCGGACCGGCTGTCCCGAAGTCGGCCGAACCCCGCACCCCGATTAGCTCGGGGCTACAGGGAGCAAGACCCCGGGACGGAGCCCAAAGGGAGGACACCGTATGACCGGGGACGAGATTCCCTCCGGACAAGGGAACAATGGATTCGGTCCCGTCCGCGAAACGGGCCGGCACAGGCTTCTTACCTCTCGCGCGTTTCTGATCGCCGCGGCGTTGACCGTGGCCGTCGTCACCGTGGTGACCACGCTCACCGTGATGGCGGCCGGCTCGTCAGGCGATTCGCCGGTGGAGCGGCGGGCGCCGCTGCCCGATCGCTCGGAAACCTCGGCCGAACCGACGCCGACGCCAACGCCGCGACCGGAGTTCGCCGAGGACCCGGGCTCGGCGGGCAGCATCGAAGCGGCTGCCGGGCCCGCGTCAAGCGTCGTCGAATCGCCGAAGACGGCGGCCAGCTCCTGGTCGGCAAGTCCGGTTCCTGTAGAGCCGGTCGGCGCGCCGCCCGCGGCCTCGGGCGCTGAGGCGCTGGCCGCGCAGGCCAACGCCGCCTACGGCGTGAACATCCTGATCGAAGGCCAGAACTGGGGCGACAGCGAGGCGGCGCAGGTCAACAACGTCCAGGCCGTCGTCAGCGCCATCGAGCGGCTGCCGGACACCGTGATCTCGGCGGTCGTCTCACACCCGCACGGGCCGCTGACCTTCGTCTCGAACAACCAGGGACGCACGCTGGAGGGCTGGCAGCCCTACGGCGGCCACCCGATGACCTACTACACGAACTCTGACCAGGGCCCGGGCGGACACCACGCCAGCAACCAGGTGGTGCTGAACGTGGGCGCCGGCTCGCTCTCCATCGGCCACGAGATACTGCACGCCTACCAGTGCCGCAACGTCGGGCCGGACGAATACGCGCTGGCCCTGCTGCAGCCGGAGATGAAGTCGTTCATGGCAGCGACGGGCTGGCAACAGATGGGCAGCGACGCGCAGGTCCGGGCCGCGGTGAACCAGCCCTGGACGGCGCTCAACGGCCTCTACGTGTACGCTGGCCGGCCCTTCACCTACGAGTCTACCTCCGGCGGAACGGGCTCGATTACCGCGGACAACCCTATCGAGGCGTTCGCGGTCGCCGGTTCCATCTACTACACACCGCCTTCGTGGATGCAGCTGCCGGACTGGCCGGAGTACTGGGGCTGGTTCGACTCGAACGTGGGCTAGAGACCGGCGGTTCCACATGCGGGCGACCTGAAGGTCGCCCCTGCATCACCGTCATGGGCGAGTGACACCATAGGCCCTCACGGCGACAGGCTGAAGCCTGTCCCACCGAACCTGGGTTAGCGGCCCAGCGACAGCCGCTCGATGAGCCAGCGCGGGAGGCCCGCCTCCGCCATCAGCTTCTGAGTGGCGGCGATGTCGTACTCCACGCGGTGGACGGTGACCGTCGCCGGCGCCGTGTCGTACAGCGCGTAGGCGGAGCGGGGGTCGCCGTCGCGGGGCTGGCCGACGCCGCCGGGGTTGATGACCAGACGCCGCTCGCCGCTCAGCTCCACGCGATCGCCGTCACCCAGGGCGTACAGCTCGCAGCCCTGCGGCCCGTCCTCGCCGTCGACTACCAGCAAGGGCACGTGGGTGTGACCGACGAGGCTGAACGGCGTCTTCTGCAGGTCGAGGTGGGCGCGCGCGGCCTCGTGCGAGTAGAGGTACTCCCAGAGGGGCGAGCGCAGCGTGCCGTGCACCAGCGTGAACTCGGCGTCGGGTTCGGAGATGGCAGCGACCTCCGGCAAGCTGTCCAGGTAGCCGGCATCGTCCGCGCCCAGCTGGCCGCGCGTCCACAGCGCGGCTGTCGCGGCGTCGGCGTTGAACTCGTCTACGCCGATGGCGCCGGTGGCGGCGCGATCGTGGTTGCCGGCGACCAGCGTCGCCTCGACCTGGCGCAGGCGGGCGATACACTGCGACGGCTGGGGGCCGTAGCCGACGGTATCGCCCAGGCACCAGACGGCGTCCAGCGCGCCGCCGGCACCGGCGTGAGCGAGGACGGCCTCGAGGGCGGCGAGGTTGGCGTGAACGTCGGACAGGATAGCGATGCGCATCTGGCGCGATGGTATACGTCGTTCGGCGGGTGCGTCCAGCGAATGCGTATAATCGAGCCGTGGACGTCGCGGAGCTGGGCGAGTTCGGACTGATCGAACGGCTGGGCAGGGCCGTGGGCGCCGAGCGGCCGGAATCAGTCATCGTTGGCATCGGCGACGACGCGGCCGCCTGGCGGGCCGGCGGCGCGGTGCTCCTGGCGACTACGGACACGCTTGTCGAAGGGGTCCACTTCGTGCGGGACTGGACGCCGTTGGCTGACCTCGGCTGGAAGGCGATCGCGGTCAACGTCAGCGACATCGCGGCCATGGGCGGGGCGCCGGAGCTAGCGCTGGTAACGCTGTCCCTTCCGCCTCGCACCGAGGTCGAGGACGTGGACGCGCTGTACGAGGGGATCCACGAGTGCTGCCAAGAATACGATGTTGCGGTCGTCGGCGGGGATATTGTGCGCGCGCCGCAACTCAGCGTCACGGTGGCGATGCTGGGACGGGCGGAGCAGGAGGAGGCGGGGCAGCCCCTGCTGATGCGCCGCGACGCCGCTCAGGCCGGCTACTCGATAGCCGTAACCGGGACGCTGGGCGATTCCGCGGCGGGGCTGGTCAGGCTGAAGAAGGGCGCGCCAGCCGACGACCCCCTGGTTCGAGCCCACTTGCGCCCGCGGCCGCCGTTGGAGGAGGCACAGCAAGCGGCGCGGCTGGGCGTGCCCTGCGCTATCGACATCTCGGACGGGCTGTTGCAGGACATCGGCCACGTGTGCCAGCGCAGCGGCCTGGGCGCTGTCGTGCGCGCCGACTCCATCCCGCTGAGCCGGACTTTGCGAGAGGCGTTCCCGGACCACGCGCTATCGCTGGCCTGCAGCGGCGGCGAGGACTACCAGCTGGCGCTGGTCGCGCCACAGGAGACGATGCGACTCGTGCGCGCCTCACCCGGTGTACAGGTGGCCGTCATCGGCGAGATGGTGGAGAGCGAAGAGCATCGCGCCCGGCTGCTGGACGCGTCGGGGGACGAGATCCTCATCGACGCCGCCGGCTGGGACCACCTGCGCGGATGACCTCGCGGGCCCGACTGGACAGCGGGGGGCCGGGTGAGACGAGACGGCTGGGACAGCGACTGGGCCGCCTGCTGCGGGCGGGGGACGTGGTCCTGCTATCGGGCGAGCTGGGGGCCGGGAAGACGGTGCTCGTGCAGGGTTTGGCCCGCGGCATGGGGTACCAGGGCTCCGCCTCCTCGAAGTCGTTCGTCCTGCTGGGCGAGTACGCCGGACAGCGCGGCAAGCTGTACCACGCCGACCTGTACCGGCTGGAGGCGCCGGAGCAGGCGGCGGAGCTGGGGCTGGCGGAGACCTGCGCCGACGGCGCCCTGGCCGTGGAGTGGCCGGAGCGGGCCGACGGCGTATTCCCGGCGGACGCCCTCAACGTGCGGTTCGAGGTGACGGGCCAGCGCACGCGAACGCTGCGTCTCCAGGCGCGCGGCCCGCGTTCGCGCGAGCTGCTGGCGGGCGTGACGGGACGGGCGCGGGCGGGGCGCTGACGTGGAACTCTCCATCGATACGGCGTCCGAGGTGGCGTCTATCGCCCTGTCGCGGGAGGGGGTGCTGGAGGCGGAGGCGACCTGGCGCTGCCGCCGCAACCACACCGTCGAGCTGCTGCCGGCTATCGAGCGGCTGCTGGCCGCCTCTGGCGTCGCGAAATCGGAGCTGACGGCCGTGTTCGTGTGCACGGGGCCAGGGATGTACACCGGCCTGCGCGTGGGTGTGAGCACGGCGCAGGGGCTGGCCTACGCGCTGTCGATCCCGGTGGTCGGCGTGGGGCGGCTGGAGCTGGACGCGCGACAGCACGCGGTATTCCCCGGCCGCATCGTGGCTGTGCACCGGGCCGGCCGGGGTGACCTCGCCTGGGCATCGTACCGCTCCGGCCCCTGGCGCGAGGTCACAGCGCCGCGCCTGGACCGGCCGGAGGAGCTGCTGCCTATGGTTCGAGGCCGGACGCTGTTCTGCGGGGAGGTGGACGAAGCGCTGGCCTCCGCGATACGCGAAGCGCTGGAGGGCAAAGGCGTAATCGCCCCGCCGGCCGCGTCGGTGCGGCGGGCCGCGACGCTCGCCGAGGCGGGGTTCGAGCGGCTGTCCGCCGGGCAGGGCCAGCATCCCGGCCAGCTGCGGGTCATCTACCTGCGGCCGCCGGCCATCGGCCCGGCGCGCTAGCCCATAGCGACGCCGATGCTAAAATAGCCGCGACGTGGAACGCACCCTCGTACTCGTGAAGCCGGACGCCATGCAGCGCGGCCTCGCCGGCGAGATCATCGCCCGGCTGGAGCGGCGCGGCCTGCGCATCGTGGCGATGCGACTGACGCAGGTCGACGAACCGCTGGCCCGCAAGCACTACGCCGAACACGAAGGGAAGCCGTTCTACGAGAGCCTCGTCGCCTACATCACCGCCTGCCCCGTCGTCGCGGCCGTTTTCGAGGGCACGGACGCGATATCCACCGTGCGCCAGACGATGGGAGCGACGAACCCGGCGGAGGCGTCGCCGGGCACTATCCGCGGCGACCTGGGGCTGGAGACCGGACGCAACCTGATCCATGGGTCGGACTCCGCCGAGTCGGCGACTCGCGAGATCGCGCTATTCTTCCGCGAAGAGGAGCTGCACTCCTACCCTCGGGACATCGACCGCTGGCTGTTCGAGGCGGCCGAGTAGCGGCCGGAGGCGCATCCCTCATGCGCAAGCCGGAGGAGCTGCTCGTCCCGCCGGAGAACCTGCGCGCCGAGCAGGACCCCAGCGAATTCCAGTTCGAGTGCACGGATGAGCTGACTCCGCTCGCGGAGTTCGTGGGGCAGGAGCGAGCCGTGCGGGCCCTGCAGTTCGGCCTGGAGCTGGAGAAGCCCGGCTACAACATCTTCGTGACGGGCCTGACCGGCACCGGCAAGGCGACGGCCATCCTGGAGTACATCGAGCGAGCGGTGGCCGGCCGGCGGGAGGCCGGCGCGTCGAAGGCCCCGGACGACTGGTGCTACGTCTACAACTTCGAGAGGCCGGACGAGCCCAACGCCCTGCGCCTGCCGGCGGCGGCGGGGAAGCGGCTGCGCGACGGGCTTGACGAGCTCCTGCAAGCCGTGCGGGACGGGCTGCGGCGGGCCTTCTCCAGCGAAGAGTACGAGGGTCAGCGGCGGGAGATCCTGGAGGGGGGCCAGCGAGAGGCCCAGGTCGTCATGGACGAGGCGCAGAAGCAGGCCACGAAGGCCGGGTTCCTGCTGCGCTTCTCGCCGGTGGGCATGACCCTGGTGCCGCTGCTGGACGGCAAGCCGATAACCCCCGAACAGGGGGCGGCCATGGACGTCGAGCAGCGTCAGGAGATCGAGCGCCGGCAGCAGAAGACGATGGACGAGATGTCCAAGGTGGCGGAGCGGCTGCGAGCGCTGGAACGCGAAGTGACGCAGCGGATGCGCCAGCTGGAGCGCCGCGTGGCCGAGGCGGCGGTGGCAAGCCTGTTCGATTCGATTGTCGCCCAGAACGGCGAGCACCCGGAGGTCCCGCAGTTCCTGGAGCAGCTGCGGGAGTTCACGATGGGCAACGTGGACCTGTTCCGCGACGGCGAGCAGCAGCAGGCGGCGGTAGCAGCCATGACGGCGATGGGGCACCCGCTACCGGACCCGTTCGGGGCGTTCCGCTGCAACGTATTCGTCGACAACTCCCAGGCCACGCGGCCGCCGATCATCGTCGAACCGAACCCTACGTGGACGAACCTGTTCGGCAAGATCGAGCGCCGGGCCTACCTGGGCACCTACGTCAGCGACCACACGATGCTAAAGCCGGGGGCCGTCCAGCGGGCCAACGGCGGCTACCTGATCCTCAACCTCATCGACGTGCTGATGAAGCCGGGCGCCTGGGACGGCCTAAAGCGCCTGATCCGGACGAAAGAGCTGCGCCTGGAGGACCCGATGGAGCAGTTCGGGCTGCTGGCGCCGCAGGCGCTGCGGCCGGAGGCCATCCCCATCGACCTGAAGCTGGTGGTGACCGGCGACCCCCTGGCCTATTTCCTGCTCTCCGCCAACGACGAGGAGTTCTGGGAGATGTTCAAGGTCAAGGCCGACTTCGACACCCAGATCGAAAGGACGCCGGAGAACGGGATCGCCTACGCCGGCTTCATCTGCGCCAGCTGCGAGCGCGAGGGGCTGCGGCACTTCCACCGGACAGCGGTGGCGGAGGTCATCGAGCAGGCCAGCCGCATGGTGGACGACCAGGAGAAGCTCTCGGCGCGGTTCGGACAGATGCGAGACCTGCTCGTCGAGTCGGACTACTGGGCCGCGCAGGCGAGCAGCGACCTCGTCCAGGGCGAGCACGTGGAACGCGCTATCGCCGAGCGGGTGTACCGCCTGAACCTGGTGGAGGAGCGCATCCGCGAGATGATCGCGCGCGGCGTGATCATCGTCGACGTGACGGGGTCGGCCGTCGGCCAGGTCAACGGGCTGTCGGTGATGGACTTCGGGGAGTACCGGTTCGGGCGTCCCTCACGGATCACGGCCCGCACGTTCATGGGGCAAAAGGGCGTCACCAGCATCGACCGCGAGTCGCAGCTGAGCGGCCGCATCCACGACAAGGGGGTGCTGATCCTCAGCGGCTACCTGGGCTGGCGCTACGCCCAGGACAAGCCGCTGAGCCTCTCGGCCAGCATCTCCTTCGAGCAGGCGTACGAGCCGGTGGAGGGGGACAGCGCCTCCCTGGCCGAGCTGTGCGCGATCCTGTCCAGCCTGGCCGAGGCGCCGCTGCGACAGGACCTGGCGATGACCGGCTCCATCAACCAGCGCGGCCAGGTGCAGCCGATAGGCGGCGTGAACCAGAAGATCGAGGGGTTCCACGACGTCTGCAAGGCGATAGACCTGACCGGCGAGCAGGGCGTCATCATGCCCTCGCGCAACCGTCGCAACCTGATGTTGCGGCGCGACGTGATCGAGTCGGTGCGGCAGGGCCGCTTCCGCATCTACTCCGTGGACTCGGTTGACGAGGCGATGGAGCTGCTGACCGGCGTCCCCGCCGGCGAGCGCCAGCCGGACGGCACGTACCCCGAGGGGACGGTCAACGCCCGCGTGGACGCCCGCCTGCGCCAGATGGGCGAGACGATGAAGCAGTTCGCGCGCCGCCCGGGGGAGGAGAAGCCGCCCGAGAACGCAGGGGAGGGAGGCTAGGAACTGGCCCCCTGCGGCACGCCCTACGAACGGTCCGTGCCGATTTGGATCAGATTGTAGAGCAGCGAGTCCATACGAACCTGCAATGCTCTCAACTGACTATCGGTCAAGAATGGCGTGGCCTCTACCTTGTGGGTTCCCTTTTGCAGGACGCTCAAGAACTCTAATGCTCCCGCGAGATCCGCTTCGATTAGCTCCACGAATTCGCCGTGGTTAATGGTACGCGACACATACAACAGCCGCGCTCTTCTTGTTGGGCGGCCCTTATCATCAAGAAGCGACGTGTCAGAAATCCATTTCACGACATCGGAGTCTGGTGCCAACCTGTGGAGAACCTGGGTGAACAACTCGCGGAGAGATCCGGCGGCGTGCCGAATCCGGTCTGGGTTGTTCGACCTGATCGCTTCCGCAGCGCCGCGGTAGGGTACGAGAAGTTCGGCGCCCAGAGAAGCGATTAGGGTTGGAACGTTTGTGGCCCTCGCGGACAGCTCTGCAAGCAGACTCTCATCTTGAGGCCTGACCTCTGCATCTGTAGGGCTGACATCGAGCTGGTGAGCAGCGAGATAATAGTCCGTTCCTGCGGTCTCGACAGCGACTCGCGGAGTGGCGGACAGAGTCTCGAAAGTTGACCATGGCCCAAGCCAGAGGTTCCGCTGAGCTGTTCCCATCCTATGGAAGATGTCCGCGAACCGCTCTGATACTAAGAAAGATCGTGCAGCGATGCGCGCGATCGCTTCCTCCGCCAGCAGGTTCGACTGGATAATAGTCGCCAGCTGTCGATTCAACTGCGCCGCTACTGAAGTCTTGCCGATGGCTACCAGTGAGGAACTCCAGCGGGGGCTTAATGCCAAGCTCTCGAAGAGTTCTTTAGATGGGCCCAAAGCGCTGAGTGCTGCCGTCATCGTTCTGGTAGCCTCAGCACCCATCAAGAGGGATGCATTCAGCGTCGACAAATCCGGGGCGATGCTCCTTCGGAGCAGATCGAGGGAAGCGTTCATGTCCCCAATCTGCCTGAGCATCGGGATATCGATGAGCTTCGTTGCAAGACCATCTACTAACGCGTGCTGCCGCGCGTAGGCTCTAGCGACTTTCCCAAGATCTGGCTCACCTGCAGCCACGACCTTAGCCCCTACTGCACCCGCACGACCGGCTTGGCGCCGCTCCAGAGCCCCTCGAGGTCGTAGTACTCGCGCTCCTCGCGGCCCAGCAGGTGGACGATGACGTCGCCGTAGTCCAGCAGCACCCAGCCGGAGCCGGCGTCGCCCTCGCGGCCGTTGGTGGAGACGCCGTCGCCGGACAGCCCCTCGTCCACGGACTCAAGCATCGCCTGCAGCTGGCGGCCGGACTGGGCGCTGGCGATCACAAAATAATCGGCGAAGGACGCCACGCCGCTGATGTCCAGCAGCAGCACGTCCTCCGCCTGCTTCTCCGCCAGTAGTTCTACGATCTTACGGGCCAGCGCTCCCGCTTCCAGGTGTCCTCCCTATCCAGCGCTTCCTGACATCGGGCCGTTATTATAGCATGGAGGAGCTATGTCCAGGCCGCGCGTCGTCGTCGCCATGTCCGGAGGGGTCGACTCCTCCGTCGCCGCCGCCCTGCTCGCCGAGCAGGGATACGAGGTCGTGGGCGTGACGATGCGCCTGTGGACGGAGGATGACCCGTCGGCGGCGCGACACCACCGCCGCTGCTGCTCCGTCGAGGACACCGACGACGCCCGCGCCGCCTGCGACGTCCTCGACGTGCCGCACTACGTGCTGAACCTCGAGCGCGAGTTCGCCGCCGGCGTCGTGGACACGTTCGTCCAGGAGTACACGAGGGGGCGGACGCCCAACCCCTGCCTGGAGTGCAACGACCGCGTGAAGTTCCGGCCCCTGCTGGAGCACGCGCTGGCCCTGGAGGCGGACCACCTGGCGACCGGCCACTACGCCCGCGTGCGGCGAGCCGAGCGCGGCTACGAGCTGTGGCGGGCCGCCGACGAGACGAAGGATCAGTCGTACGTGCTGTACACGCTGGGCCAGCGCGAGCTGGAGCGCACGCTATTCCCCCTCGGCGACCTGCCGAAGGACGAGGTGCGGGCGATCGCCCGCCGCCACGCCCTGCCCAACGCCGACAAGCCCGACTCCGCCGACATCTGCTTCATCCCCAGCGGCGACTACCGTTCGTTCGTGCGGGAGCGAGTGGGCGTGACGCCGGGGCGGATCGTCGACACCGCGGGCAACGCCGTCGGCGACCACGAGGGGATAGCCGGCTACACGGTGGGCCAGCGTCGCGGACTGCCGGCCCGCGGCGGCGGCGAGCCCCTGTTCGTCCTCGAGCTCGACGCCGGGTCGAACGAGGTCATCGTCGGGCCGCAGGAGGAGCTGCTGGCGGACGGGCTCATCGCGGATGAGCTTTCATTCGTGGCGGGCGAGGCAGCGGCGGGGGCGTTCCGGGCGCAGGCGCGGATACGCTACCGCAGCACGCCGGCGGCGGCGACGGTGACGGTTCGAGGAAGCGAGGCGGAGGTGCGGTTCGAGCGTCCGCAGCGGGCGGTGACGCCGGGCCAGGCGGTCGTGTTCTACGACGGCGATCGGGTGCTGGGCGGGGGGAAGACGCTCCGGCGGCTGGACTGACCCTCCGGCGGCCCCAGGGCGACCCTTCGACAAGCTCAGGGCGAACGGATGGGCAGGGGTAGGGTCCAAGCTGCGCCTTGAAAGGCGCAGTACCAGCTTCCCGGCGGGCGGGAGGGCCACACGGCGATGCGTAATCGCCGTAGGGACAGAGCTTCAGCTCTGTCCAGGGCCGAGCTTAAGCTCGGCCCCTACGAACCCCCACCGATAACTCGTCGGGTGGCCTGGCGACGACCGGCCCCTGTATAATGGCCACCTCAAAGCCCCGAGGGAGGTACCGCCTGATGGGAATAGACACACTTCAGGACTTTCGCGATGTCACTATCATCAGTTTCACCATAGCGGGGACAGTCATGTTCCTCCTCGGCATCATCCTGGCGATAGTCATCGGCGGCGGGCTGTGGTCGCTGATCCGCAGGCTGCGCCAGATGGTGGGCAACCTGGAGCCGACGCTGGAGAACGTGCGGGAGACGACGGGCAGCGTCCGGCACACCGTGGAGTTCATCTCGGAGAACGCGATAACGCCGGTGGTGCGGACGTACGGCATCTTCGCCGGGGCCAGGCGGTTCATCGTGGTGGTCAGCCGGTTCACGCGTAGCGCGGGGGATTAGGGAGGGTCGACGATGCGATTCATACTCGGTCTGCTGATCGGCCTGGGGATCGGGCTGGCGGGTGCGCTCCTGTTCGCGCCGAGCAAGGGGCGTCTGCACCAGCCGGAGGCGTCGACGGGCGAGGGCGGCGAGGCACGGCGCGTGTTCAGCCAGAACGGCGACGCGGCGGCGGGGCTGCGCAAGGCGATGGAGCGGCTGCAGAAGCAGGTGCAGGAGGCCTGGGGCGAGGCTCGCGAGGCGGCCAAGGAGGCGGAGGATGAGATGCGCGCCCGCTACGAGAAGTCGCGCTCACGGCGATAGGCATACTGCTGGACCGCCGTCCGGCCTGCCCTCTGTTAAACTGATCGCTGGAGGGGTGCCGGAGTGGTTGAACGGGGCGGTCTCGAAAACCGTTGTACGTCTTTGGGCGTACCGTGGGTTCGAATCCCACCCCCTCCGCCAGCCAACGATACCTAGTGTGAGCGCCGCGTCTGACTATCCGACCCTTTCGTTTCGATCCCCCGAAGAGTGGGAAGAGTGGCTCGACGAGAACCACGACCGCGCGGCCGGGGTCTGGCTGCGGATGTTCAAGAAGGGATCGGGCCAGACTTCCATCACTTACGCGGGAGCGCTGGACGTGGCGCTCTGCTACGGCTGGATCGACAGCCAGGCCAGAGGGTTGGACGATGTATCGTACGTCCAGAAGTTCACGCCGCGTCGCGCCCGCAGTCCGTGGTCGAAGAGAAACACGCAGCACATCGAGCGCCTGACGAAGGCCGGCAGGATGAGGCCGGCGGGCCTGGCGCAGGTCGAGGCGGCCATGCGCGACGGCCGCTGGACGAGCGCCTACGACTCTCCCAGCGATGCGACGATGCCGGAGGACTTCCTCGCGGCGCTAGAGGCGAACGCGAAGGCGAAGGCGTTCTTCGCGACGCTCAACAAGCGGAACACGTATCCGATAGCCTACCGCCTGCAGAGCGCCAAGCGGCCGGAGACGCGCGAGAGGCGCATACGCGCGATAATCGATATGCTGGCGAAAGGGGAGAAGTTCTACCCTTAGGGCGCTTCTCCCGTCGCTCACCGCGGAGGGGTGCCGGAGTGGTCGAACGGGCACGCCTGGAGAGCGTGTGTACCCTTTGGGTACCGTGGGTTCGAATCCCACCCCCTCCGCCAAGGCTACGAAGCCCGCTATCCGAAACTCGTGACTCGACCGACCGAGTCCGGACTCAGATTCCCTCACCCCGACCTGCCGGTCACCCCTCTCCCGCGCGCGGGAGAGGGGCGGGGGGAGAGGGCCACCCCCTACAGCAGCCGCCGCTGCCGGGTCTTGGCGGTGGGGCGGGCCGCCGATAGCCGCTCGGACAGCTGGCGGGCGTTGCGCACCGCATAGTCGGAGTGGCAGTTGTTCATCAAGACGTGCACCTCGCGCGCCTCGCCGGCGAGCGACTCGATGCGGGGGACCCACTCCTCCAGCTCGTCGTCCGAGTACAGGTAGTCGAAGCGGTCGGCGGCGCCGATCCCTTTCTTCGCCCAGGTCTCCGCGTTGCGGCCGTGCATCCGGACGATGGCGGTCGGCGCGGTGACGGCGGTGACGGGCGGCACGCTGTTGGCGAACCCCTGCGGCTCGTCGACGCAGACGAACGGGATCGTGTTGTCCGCCAGAAGCTTGAGGGTGCGGTCACGGTTGCGATCGGACAGCCAGCGCTCGTTGCGGAACTCCACGGCCATTGTGTACTGGCCCAGTCGCTCCTTCGCCTCCAGGATGTAGTCCGACGAATCGCGGCCGGGGAGGAACCAGGGCGGGAACTGGAACAGGATCGTCCCCAGCTTGCCGGCGGAATCCAGGGGCAGGAGAGCGGCGTTGAACCGCTGCCACAGATCGTCACGAATGTCCGGCGGCGTGTCCCTGTAGTAGAGGTTCCGTTTGTCGACGAACGCTGGAGGCAGCCCCTCTCGGACGTCCCTGGGCAGCGAGCGCAGCGACGCGCCGTGGTGGGTGAACAGCGCGTAGGACTTGACGTCGAACACGAAGCCGTCCGGCGTGCGCTCCACCCAGGCGGCGGCGTTGCGTTCCGGCGGGATGCCGTAGTAGGACGAATCGACCTCGACGATGGGGAACTGGTCGGCGTAGTAGCGGAGGCGGTCCTCCGGCGACTTGGCTTCGCGGGGGTACCAGCCGCTGTCGACGAGAGTCTTGTCGGCCCAGGAGCAGGCGCCGACCAGGATGCGCGCGGTCACGTCACGATTGCTACGCCGGCTTAGACCCGAAGCGCTCCAGCTCCCGCCCGATGTCCAGCGGCAACACCACGCCGCGCCGCTCGTATTCGCCCCACTGGTCACGGGGGACCAGCCACATCACCTCGAACTCGATGCCGTCGGGGTCGCGGCCGTAGAGGGACTTTGTGGCGCCGTGGTCGCTCATGCCGGTCAGGGCGTCGAGATCGCTGAGGGCGGCGGCGGCGGCCGCCAGGTCCTCGATCGCCGGCACCTCCCAGGCCAGGTGGTACAGGCCGACCGACCCCCGCGGTGGCGACGGTGCGTCGGGACCGACGGCCATCAGCGCCAGGTCGTGGTGGTTGGCGCCACCGGCGGCGCGGAGGAACGCCATGACGCCGCCCTCGCGGCCGATCTCCTCGAAGCCGAACGCCCGGCGGTAAAACTCCACCGAGCGGTCCAGGTCGCGGACGTAGAGGACGGCGTGGTTCAGGCGGGCCACAGGGATAGCGCCGGTCATGGGTCGATTATCGCACGGCGCGGCTACCGTCAGCGGCTCGCCAGGCGCTACAATGTCGCCGATGACTGGCGCCGCCGGCCCCACCGCCGTCTATCGCTCTCACGAAGGGAAGGTCACGCACCCCGCCGACGATGAGGGGCTACGGGCAGCGCTGGCCGACCCGGAGGGCGTCCTCTGGCTGGACCTGCCGATCCACTCCGAGGCGGACGCCGCGGTGCTGCGCGACGTGTTCAACTTCCACCACCTGACCATCGAGGACTGCATCAGCCCGCACGTAGACCCGGCCAAGATTGACGATCACGGCGACTACCTGTTCATCGTCGTGCAGGCCCTGGGAGAGTATCACCCGGATCGGGCGCTGCCGGCGGTGGAGGCGGAATTCTACATCGGCCCCAACTACGTCGTCTCGTGCCACCGCGAGCCGCTGGCGGCGATCGAGCGCTTCCACCAGCGCTGTCAGGAGGATGGTTATCCGCTGGCCCGTGGCGCTGACTGGGTCCTCCATGGCCTCCTGGACGGCCTGGTGGACGAGTACTTGCCCGTGGTAGACGCGGTGGACGACACCATCGATGAGCTGGAGGAAGCGGTCCTCCACGAGAGAGACGTTCGTATCCTGCAGCGGATCATGATGGTGAAGCGGAACGCGCTCCGCCTGCGACGGGCAGCGACCCCGCAGCGCGACATCATGAACCGGCTCTCCCGTGGCGAGTTCCCGAAGCTCATCCGGCAGGAGACGGCCATCTACTACCGTGACATCTACGATCACCTGGTGCGGGTAGAGTACCTGATCGAAGCGCTGCGGGACCTCGCGGATGGGGCGCTGAACACCTACCTCTCGGTCGTGTCCAACCGCCTGAACGAGGTGATGAAGGTGCTGACCGTCGCCATCGTGCCCCTGACCGTAGGCACGCTCATCTCCGGAGTTTACGGCATGAACCTGACGGAGGGCTTCTGGCCACCTGCCGATAGCGAATGGGCCTTCGGCGCCGTCGTCGGGACGATGATAGCGATCGCCGCGGGTCTGCTGGCCTACTTCCGCCACCACCGCTGGATCTGATTCGCCGACCTAGTCAGCGAGGTGTCGTATGGGTATCGAGCCGCACGATCTGGTGTTCGAAACCGCCTCGGAGCATCTCAGCTCGAGCGTGCCGGTCGCGACCCCCGAGGCGCGCGCTGGCGACCTCCGCCGCTCGCTCATCGGCAAGCGATTCGAGACCGCGGCCAACGTAGCGATCTGCGAGGACGGGAGGCTCGTCGGCCTGCTCAGCCTGGAGGCTCTGCTGGCGGCGGCGGAAGACGCGCCCGTTGCCGGCCTCATGGATGCGAACCCACCCGTTGTCGCTCCCGGCACCGACCAGGAGGTTGCCGCCTGGAAGGCCGTGCAGCAGGGGGAGACCAGCCTGGCCGTCGTTGACGAGGACGGGAGGTTCCTGGGGCTGATCCCACCGCGGCGGATACTCGGCGTCCTACTCTGGGAGCACGAGGAGGACATGGCGCGCCTGGGCGGCTTCATCCACGATACCTCAGCCGCCAGAACTGCCAGCGAAGAGGCGGTGGGTCGCCGCTTCTGGCACCGCCTTCCCTGGCTGCTCATGGGGCTGGCCGGCGCCCTCCTGGCCGCAGATATCGTGGGCGCCTTCGAGGCCACACTGGAGAAGAACGTCATCTTGGTCTTCTTCGTGCCGGGCGTGGTCTACCTGGCGGACGCCGTGGGTACCCAGACGGAGACGCTGGTGATCCGTGGGTTGTCCGTAGGCGTTCCCGTAGGCCGGGTTGTCCGGCGCGAGGCCTTGACCGGCGTCCTGGTGGGGGCGGCCATCTCTCTCGCGTTTTTCCCCGTAGCGCTGATCCGCTGGGGCCAGGGAGACGTTGCCCTGGCCGTAGCGCTTGCCCTGTTCGCCGCCTGCTCCATGGCCACTCTGGTGGCCATGCTTCTCCCCTGGCTCTTCCATCGCATGGGCAGAGACCCCGCCTTCGGGAGCGGGCCCCTGGCCACGGTGGTCCAGGACCTCCTATCGATTCTTATCTACCTGGCCATCGCCCAGGCGCTCGTGGATTGAGGCTGCGCGCCGCTGGATCTAGCCCTCAGGCGTCGGCGTCGGCGTGGCCTGGGGTTCCGGCTCCGCCGGCACGAAGTGATCGTCCGGCAGGGACTCCCGGTCAACGAAATCGTCCTCGACAACGCGGGACGTGCCGGCCAGCGTTATCTCCTCTGCTTCCGCTTCCGCTCCCTCCGCCTCCGCATCGTTCGCTTGCGTCTTCACCGTGCCCTCCAGCACGGCGGCCAGCGGTAGCAGCGTGCCCAGGTCCAGGTAGGTCGTCTGCGTGAAATCCAGCACTCGCTGCTGCGTCCGCTGCAGCCGCCGGGAGGTCAGGATGCGCGCCGGCGTCCCTTCGAACTCCCCTTCCTCTATCTTCACATCGCCAACCTCGTCGCCGCAGGAGAGAAAGAACGAGGCCGCCGCCGAGAGGCCCGGACAGGCCGCCGCTGCCACCGTAGAGGTGGGCGCAGCTCCCACCGTCGTCTGCTCGTCCCCCACGACGAACGTCGTCTGTTCGACGACCGCGCCGGCGCCATCGGTCACTCCCAGGTCCTGCCGGGCAACCTCGTTCTCTACGTCGATCCAGTATTCGGCCTCCGATGTGTTGGAGAGCTCGCCGGCCTCCGTCGTGCCTTCTATCCTGAAGTGGTAGACTTGCCCTTCCTGCGTCATCGCCTCCGCTATCTGCGCGTAGATCTCGGCAAGCTCCGAGTCGACGGGCGAGGCCGAGTCCGACGGCGAGCCGCCGCCATCGCCACCGCCGCTTTTGCAGCCAGCCGCAAGGGCGCCGGCCAGCACAGCCACGGCAACGAGGGCCACCGGAAAGACGGAGCGAGAGGTTTGGTTCAACGCTGGGCCATTATCCCCACCCAGCGCGTCTGGAAGCAAGTAGCCGCCGGTGGCATAATCGCTTTGCCATGCGAAATCTGAAGCCGGGCGAAGCGATGCGACTGCTGGACGGCGGGCCGCTGGTGCTGGTCACGACCCGCCTGCGCGACCAGACGGACGTGATGCCGGCCATCTGGACATCGCCGCTATCCCACGAGCCGCCGCTGGTCGGCGTCGTCGTTCACCCTTCGCGCCACACGCACGACATGATCCGCTTCTCCGAGCAGTTCGCGCTCAATTTCCCGGCACGGGACCTCATGAACCACGTCCACTACTTCGGGATGGTGTCCGGACGCGACGTCAACAAGCTGGAGCTCTCCAAGCTGCCCACGTTCAAAGGTTCGAAGGTGGAGGCGCCGCTGATCCAGGGCTGCGTGGCCTACATCGAGTGCGGACTGGAGGAGGCCCTGCGCCTGGGCGACCACACGCTGTTCGTAGGGCGGGTGGTTGTGGTGCAGGCGGAGCGGCAGTCGTTCGACGAAACGTGGTCGCTGGAGGACGCGGAGTACCGGCCGCTGCATTACCTGGGCCTGGACCGCTACGCCACGCTGGGCGAACGGCTGCAGGCGGAGCTGCGGACCACTGACGAGGGGGCTATCGAGCTGTCCGAGAGCGCGGACGAGCGCGAGCAGCGGGAGGAGGCCGAGGCGCGCGAGCGCGAGCGCGCGGAGCGGGAGGGCGAAGGGGAGCAGGGCTAGCGGCGCCGCTTCCGCTATTCGATTCGCAATGTCGAGACGGTTACCAGCCCTCGGGGGACTCGCAGGTCTCGCCTACGGTGAACGTCTCGGAGAGCTGGCTGGCGGGATCGAACTCGTAACGCGTACCGTCCGAGGCCGCGACTTCGACGACTGTTAGCTCGTACTCACCGAACTTGTTGATGCTGAACTCGGCGCGGGCCTCCCCCTCTGCGTTGGTCACCGCTCGCTTCGACTCCTCGCCTGGCAGCAGACCCGCTCCGGAGGCCTCAACCGTAACAGTCGCGCCCACGACCGGCTCTCCCGTCCCCAGGGCGGGGAAGCCGCCCGCCCGAGGCGCCATGCCTTCGTCCACTAAGGACACGACTAGGAATCCCTCGCTGCCGGGCTGCCGGTTCTGCGACGCCGGAGCATCCGTGACAGTCATGAGCTTCTGAACCACGCTGTCACCGGGGCCGCGGTGTAAGCAGCCCACGAGCTCCGTCACCAGAGCGAAGGGAGCGCCGTCCGCGTCGGCTCCATCGCCATCGACATCGCCGTTCCCTTCGCCGTCTCCATCTCCCGCGCCGTCAGCGTCGTCCGGCTCGAGATCGAAGAGAAAGGCGAGCGCGTGGACGGTCATGATCGGTTCGTTGTTTGCGTCGACGACGTCTACCGGCGCGGTGTTATTCATCTCGAAGTTGGCGGAGCCAGTAGTGTTCAGGAGCGGGTCGCCGGTGAGGCCGATAGTGTCGGTGTTCGTCCCCGTCACGGGCCCGGCGCTGGTCCCCACGGTCACGTCCGTGTAGAGGTCGCCGGTGCTCCCATCGGCCGTGGTAACCCCCTCGGTCGGCTCGGCGGAGCTGTCCTTCATCTCGATCGTCTGGGTCTCGCCGCCCTCCGAGAAGTTGCCGCTAATGCCCCACTCCGGGATCTCGAACGAGCCGTCCGCGCCCATCTTGAGTGTGGCGGTGCCGGACAGTTCGGCGGTGCTGGTTTGCGGCCCGACCACAGCCGCGCTCACGGACTCCTCCGGAAGGGTGAACTCGATGGCGCCGGTCACTGTGGCGGGATACTCCCCCACTGGGAGCAGCGTAACCTCCACTCCGCCGTCGTCGCCGCCGCCGTCCTCCTCCTCCTTGTCGTCGTCGCCGCAGGCCGCATAGAGGAGCATGCCAGCGATAGCCAGAGCGATGAGAAGTAGCGGGAGCCGCAGACGGGACATCGGAGCCTCCTTCAGAATAAGGCGGCGTAATGCTACCAGTCGGCGCTCGGAGTGTCAACGAACCGGCGCGAGGCGGCAGTCCGGAATCGCCATTCCGAACACTCGATTCGCCAACCTTACATTTTTTCGTAAAGCATTTGACTTGCACGTCAAGGTTGCCGTATCATCCCAGTGCCGAAAACCGGCGTGGAGCCCGCGCTTTGCGCCCCCGTTTCCGGCGCAGTCGTCAACCGCAAGGAGATTACGATGGACTTTCGGTTTAGCCCCGAAGAGGAAGCGTTCCGAGAGGAAGTCCGCCAATTCATCGACAAGGAGTGCCCTGAGGAGCTGCGGGGCGCCGGTGTGAACCTGTTCCAGCAGGCGGGCCACCTGTTCGCCTGGCGGGCCAAGCTGGCCCAGAAGAAGTGGGTGGCCCCGGCCTGGCCCAAGGAGTACGGCGGCGCCGGCATGTCCATCATGGAGCAGTTCATCTACAACCTGGAGACCGCGCGATCGCGCGCCCCGGCGCCCATCTTCATCGGCGGGCTGGGAGTCGCGGTCATCGGACCCACGATCATCCACTACGGCTCCGAGGAGCAGAAGCAGGAGCATATCCCCCGCATCCTCTCCGGCGAGAACATGTGGTGCCAGGGCTTCTCCGAACCCGGCTCCGGCTCCGACCTCGCCTCTCTGCAGACTCGCGCCGTCCGTGACGGCGACGACTACGTTATCAACGGCCAGAAGATCTGGACCACAGTCGCCCACATATCGCAGTACATGCTGCTGCTGGCCAGGACAGACCCCGACGCCCCCAAGCACAAGGGCCTCTCCTACTTCATCGTGCCCATGAAGTCGCCGGGGGTCACGGTAAGGCCGCTGCTCAACATGGCCGACACTCACGAGTTCAACGAGGTCTTCTTCGAGGACGTACGCATCCCAGCGCAGAACCTGGTCGGCGAGGAGCACCGAGGCTGGTACATGGCGGCGACGACGCTGGACATCGAGCGCTCCAACATCGGCTCGGCTGTCGGCCAGCAGCAGAATGTGGAGGACCTGATCCGGTTCGCCGGTGACAACCGGAACAACGGCGTCGTCCGCATCAACTCCAACAAGTCGCTCCGCTACGAGCTGGCCGAGCGCTTCATCGAGACCGAGGCGGCGCTGCTGCTCTCCTACCGCGTCGTGTCGATGCAGGCCAAGGGGCTGATTCCCAACTACGAGTCGTCCGCGGTCAAGCTGTTCTCGCAGGAGCTGAACCAGCGCATCGCCAACACCGGCGTGCGCCTGCTGGGGCCGTACGGCCTGCTGGACCGCGTCAGCAAGTGGGCGCCCCTCAAGGGCCGGCTGGAGTACCAGTACCTGCGCTCGGTGGCCAACACCATCGAGGGCGGCACGAGCGAGATCCAGCGCAACATCATGTCCACGCGGGGACTCGGCCTGCCGCGGGGAGACTAGCGCCGAACCCCGCGCCGAGGAAGGGCGAGACGCATGAACTTCCGGGACGCGCCTGAAGACGCGGCCTTCCGCGGGGAGGTCAAGGCCTTCCTCGCCGACGAGATGCCCAAGGGGTTCGGGAAGGCGAAAGGGCCGGCCGGCAAGTCGCCCGCCTCTGAGGAGGCCCTCCGCGGCGGCGTAGACCGCTACGGAGTGTACCAGGACTGGATGCACAAGCTGGCCGCGCGCGGCTGGATCGCCCCGGCCTGGCCCAAGGAGTACGGCGGGGCGGGGATGACGGTGATGCAGCAGTTCATCTTCAACGAGGAGATGGCCAGGGCCCGCGCCCCTCGTCCCGGCGGCATCGGCGTCGGATTTGCCGGCCCCACGATCATCACCTACGGCACCGACGACCAGAAGCGTGAGCACCTGCCCGGCATCCTCGCCGGCGACGCCGTCTGGTGCCAGGGGTTCTCGGAGCCCGGCTCCGGTTCCGACCTGGCGTCGCTCCAGACCAGGGCCGCCAAGGACGGCGACGACTACATCATCAACGGCCAGAAGATCTGGACCACCGGCGCCCAGTTCGCCCAGCGCATGATCCTGCTGGCCCGCACCGACGCCGACGCCCCCAAGCACAAGGGCATCTCCTACTTCCTCCTGGACATGAAGTCGCCCGGCGTGAGCGTGCGGCCGCTGGTCAACATGGCCAGCACGCCCGGCTTCAGCGAGGTGTTCTTCGAGGACGTGCGGGTCCCCCGCAAGGACCTGCTGGGCGAGGAGAATCGCGGCTGGTACGTGGCGACGACGACGCTGGACTTCGAGCGCTCGTCCATCGGGGCGGCGATAGCGCAGCAGCAGGGGGTCGAGGACCTGATCCTGTTCGTCAAGGGCGGCGGCGCCGTCCTGCACCCGACGATCAAGCTGGAGCTCGCCGAGCGCTCCATCGAGGCCGAGACGGCGCGGTTGCTCTCGTACCGCGTGATCACGCTACAGGCCAAGGGCATGGTCCCGAACCACGAGGCGTCCTGCGCCAAGCTCTACGCCTCGGAGCTGAGCCAGCGGGTCTCGGAGACGGGCGTGCGCATGGTGGGTCTGTACGGCCAGCTGGACCGGGACAACACCGAGGGCTCGGCCACGCAGCGCCACGCCCCGAACAAGGGCCGCCTCATGCGCGCCTACCTCAACGCCGTATCGTCGACGATCGCCGGCGGCACGAGCGAGGTCCAGCGCAACATCGTCGCCCAGCGCGGCCTCGGCCTGCCCCGGGACTAGCGGCGGCGCGCTCCAGCCACGAAACCCCTGAAGGCCAGGCTTCAGCCTGGCAGCGGCCCCCCAAGCATCCGTCATTCTGAGTCGCCGAAGGCGGCGAAGAATCTCGGCGGCCCCGAACTGCTCTCGGATACGTTGTCACCCCATCGCGCCCCGTGATACCGTAGCCATGCCCCGGCAGGGCTGAAGCCCTGCCCCACGTTGAGGTTCGGAGGAGCCCCATGGTCAGCGTCAAGGACGTCTACGAGCTCGGCGAGATACCGCCCCTCGGCGCCATCCCCGGCCAGATGTACGCCCAGGTCATCCGGCAGGAGCGGTTCGGAGAACCGGCGAACGCGTTCCAGGTCGAGAAGGTGGACGTGCCGGCGGACCTCAAGCCGAAAGAGGCGCTGGTGTTCGTCATGGCGGCCGGGATCAACTACAACAACGTCTGGGCCGCCCTCGGCCAGCCGGTCGATGTCGTCAAGGTCCACGAGCGCGACGGCGACACGACCGGCTTCCACATCGGCGGCAGCGACGCCTCCGGCATCGTCTACGCCGTCGGCAACGACGTGACCAACGTCAAGGTCGGCGACCGCGTGGTCATCCACTGCGGCATGTGGGACGAGGACGACCCGTTCGTGAAGGCAGGCAACGACCCGATGTACAGCAACAGCTTCCAGATCTGGGGCTACGAGTCCAACTGGGGGTCGTTCGCGCAGTTCACGAAGGTGCAGGCCCACCAGTGCCTGCCAAAGGCGCCGCAGCTCACCTGGGAGGAGGCGGCGGCGCCGACGCTCGTGGGGGCGACGGCCTACCGGATGCTGCACGGCTGGCCACCGAACACCGTCAAAGCGGGCGACGTCGTGCTGGTCTGGGGCGGCTCCGGCGGCCTGGGCTCGATGGCGATACAGATCGCGCGCGAGGCCGGGGCCACACCGGTGGCCGTCGTCTCCAGCCCCGACAAGTTCGACTTCTGCATGAAGCTCGGCGCCAGGGGGTGCATCAACCGCAAGGAGTTCGACCACTGGGGGATGATGCCACACTGGACGGACGAGGCCGCCTACGCCAAGTGGGCGGCCGGCGCGCGCGCCTTCGGCAAGGCGCTGTGGGACGTCCTCGGCGAGCGTCGCAGCCCGAACATCGTGTTCGACCACCCGGGCGAGGACACCGTCCCGACCTCGATCTTCGTCTGCGACACCGGCGGCATGGTCGTGATCTGCGCCGGGACGAGCGGCTTCAACGCCGTCGTCGACCTGCGCTACCTGTGGATGCGGCAGAAGCGGTTCCAGGGCTCGCACTTCGCCAACGACGAGCAGGCGGCGGCGTTCAATCAGCTCGTGCTCGACGGCAAGATCGACCCCTGCCTGGGCGAGACGTACGCGTTCGACGAGATCGGCAAGTGCCACCAGCTGATGTACGAGGGGCGCCAGCCGCTGGGGGTGATGGCGGCGCTGGTCAGCGCCCCGCGCCCGGGGATGCGGGACCTGGAGTGAGCACGTCACTTGCCGGGGCAGGGGGCGGCTTGGTCGCGAGAGCGGAAGGTGCCCCGCCCCAGATTCCTTCGCGGAGAATGGTGTCACTGGCCAGCGAGCGTGGTCGGCGCTCAGAATGACAGAGGAATCGGGACGCCAGCCGCTGGGGGTGATGGCGGTCCGCCTCAGGTGGACGCCACGCCCGGGGATGCGCGACCTGGAGTGACGGGTGTCGACCGTCAACGGATCATGAACGCCTGCCTGCCGGCAGGCAGGGATAAACGGATGCCCCGGCCCAGCCCCAGGGCGGACGACCTGAAGGTCGCCTCTACATTCGTTTTGCCGTGACCACGACGCTGGAGTGGCTGGGAACGGCGACGTTCCGCCTCAAGATCGGCGGGCTGACGCTGTTCCTCGACACATACATGGACCGCGTGCCCGCCGCGCCCCCGGTGGGGCTGAGCGCGGCGGAGGTCACGGAGGCGGACTACATCCTCGTCGGCCACAGCCACTTCGACCACCTGGGCGGCGCGGACGTCATCGCCAGGAACACTGGCGCCCGGATCATCGGCTCGCACAAGGCCTGCCGCGTCATGCGCGAGCGCGGCGTGCCGGAGGAGCAGCTGCTGGCCTCGTCCGGCGGCGAGCGGCACGGGCTGGCCGAAGGCGTCACGGTGCGCGTGTTCCCCAGCATGCACGCCTGCACCTGGATCCTCACCGACCCGCCCAGCGGCGAGGAGGAGCACGGCCACACCGGCCTCACCCAGGAGGAGCGGGCGCAGCAGCCCGGCCTCGCTCAGCGGATTTGGGCCCTGATCGCCAGCGGGAGCGAAGAGGGGCGGACGGTCCTACAGCACATCCAGTCGTGCGCGGGCAGCCTGAGCGACGGCGGGCCGCTGGTCTACCTCATCGAGACGCCGCAGGGTTCGATCTTCTACCAGGACACGTCCGGCTGCTGGACGGGAGTGCTGGCGGGCCTCTCGGCCGACGCGGCGATTCTAGCCGCTTCCGGCCGGCCCAACGTCGACGGGGAGCCGGTCCAGGGCTCGATGGCGCAGTTCCTGGCCATGGAGGCGCGCCTCCTCGGCCCTCGGCGGGTCGTCCTCGGCCACCAGGACGACTGGATGCCGCCGATCACGCGCAAGGAGTTCGACATGGGCCCCCTGCGCGACGAGCTCAGGCGCGAGGCGCCGCAGGCCGAGCTGCTGGAGCCGGCCTACCTGCAGCCGGTCGAGCTGCTGTAGACCGGCCCGGCCAATCCTTCACGCCCTACTAGACAGGTTCCGGTAACGCGACCGCGCCCGCGCGCGTCCAATCGTCGAACACCAACCCGAAGGGGGACTCGTACCATGGACGCGATCGGCTTTCGCAAACTTACGCAGGCCATGGGCGCTACGATGGCGTTGCTGGCCGCGCTGGCCCTGGCCGCGGGCTGCAAGAGCGGCGGCGGCGACGGCGACGTCATGCGCCTGCACGAGGTCGAGGTCAGCGCGGAAGGCGGCCGCTACGAGGTGGACGCCTCGGACGAGACGCTGGCCGGCGTCGTACTGGACGTCCCTCCCGGAGCGGTGAGTGACTCGATGACGATCACGATGTCCGGCAGCGAGCAGGAGGGCGGCTCGGTCGCTGAGCTGGCGGAGGCGGAGCCGGAGCTGCACCTGGCGGTCGTCGGCTACGCGCTGGACAACATCGATACGGCGGCGATGCACCCGCTGTACGGACCGCTGTTCGCGCTGTCCAGCGCCGAGTTCGCCGGACCGGCCATCGCCTTCGGTCCCGACGGCGCGGAGTTCGGCGAGCCCATCTCGGTGAGCATGCCGCTGTCGACTCTGGGGATCGACGACCCCACAACCGCGCTGCCGATGGTGCAGAGCGCGGACGGAAGCTGGGAGGTCGCGGACTTCTCGATCGACGAGGACGCCGGGATAGCCACGGCCGAGGTCGCGCACTTCTCGGTGCTCAAATGGCTGCAGAACCTGGTGGCGGCGCCCGGGAACCTGACCGCGTTGTGGGCGTTCGATGGCGTCTCCACGGCGACGGCGAAGCTCCCCCAGGACACCTACGAGAAGTTCGCCCGCGGCGCGGTGTGCTCTGGCCAGAACCCCGCGGCCAACCTGACGAAAATCCCCGGCCTGCCCACGCTGCTGGACTACCTGGGCTTCGAGGCGTCGGCGCTGAGCAGCGGCCAGGAAGATACCCTCAAGACCTGGATAACGGACCAGTACCAGGAGGCGGGTTTCGGCGCCCGCGAGTACAACTCGATATCCCTGGGCGACATCTTCGGGAAGGCGATGGAGCTGAACGGCGGCGACGTGTTCCAGTCGCTGGTGACGGCGCACAACGTGCTGCGTGACAACCGGGAGAGCCGCCCCGTGCAGGACATGATCGCGAACTACCGCGGCGACGGCGGCGACGAGCGGGGCGCGCGCTACCACATGTTCGGCATGGCGCTGTACTCGTTCGCCTACGAGTACTTCCTCGAAAAGACGAACATCGTGCGCGATTCCGGGCAGCTGGTGATCGGCACGGAGGCGCTGGACCCGCGCATCGTGGCGACGATCGAGGAGAGCATCGTCTCCGGCGACATCCTGGAGGACGTCACGGAGTACGCCGTGGACCTGCAGGGCGCCGCCCTGGGCCGGCAGCTGTACCGGGAGCTGCGCAACTCCCAGACCGCCGACCTCGTCTCCAAGTACGCTATCGATCCGGCCGCCTGCGGGTCGGCTGGCGGCGGCGGCGGCTGGGCAGTCTTCCGAATCACAAACTACGGCAGCGCCGAGGGCGGCTACCTGACGGTGGCCGAGGTGGGCGCGGAGAAGGACCCGCCGCTGCTGTCCGGCTACCCGGGCGGCGGAATCGACCCCGAGTACCGGGCCGTGCTGGAGCCGCTTGATGCCTCGGCGACGTTCCCCACGCCCGAGGAGGCGGCGAAGTCGCTCTGCGGCAGCCTCGCCGACTTCTTCCGGCCGGCGCTCGCCTCCTTCATCCTCGAGGCGTACTACAACGGCACGGAAGTCGCGCTGGACTCCATCTTCGAGAGCCAGTGCTCGGCGTAGCATCGCGCGCCCGGGCCCGCATCCCCTGAAGGCCGGACTTCAGTCCGGCCGCGCTGGCACGGCCAGGCTGAAGCCTGGCCTTCGGAACGGGAGCGCGGACGCTGCCCATCGCTGGCCGGGGCGGACAGCCGACCCTCAGGGAGGGAGCCGGCAAGCCCAAAGGCGCCTCGCAGGGCGGGCGACCTAAAGGTCGCCCCTACGCCCCCGGTCACCGCCCGCGCCGCCTTCACGCCCTCCCCCTCTCCGGCGCACCTTCTGGTTCGGCGAGTCAGGCTTAAGCCTGACCTTCGAGAATGGGTTGGGCGACCCAAGCAGCCTGCCCTGGGCCGAGTCGCGGACGCCCCGCGCCGCCTTCACGCCCTCCCGCCCGCGGGTGTAGAATGAACGCGTCTGCCGGATAGGCAGGCCGCCCGCCAGCAGAGGAGGCAGCCATGGACTATCGGTTCACGCCCGAGGAGGAGGGCTTCCGGGTAGAGGTGCGCGAGTTCCTGAAGTCGGAGCTGCCCGACGACTGGGACTACGACCCGTTCGAGCTGCACGACGAGAACTGGGAGTTCGCGCGGAAGTTCACCCTGAAGCTGGGGACGAAGGGCTGGCTGGCCCCGGCCTGGCCTGTGGAGTACGGCGGCCTGGGCCTGGACTACATGCGGCAGCTCGTCCTCTCGGAGGAGCTGGCCTACCGCCGGGCGCCGAATACCAGCCTCATCGGCATCACCTACGCCGGCCCGACGGTCATCGTCTACGGCACCGACGACCAGAAGAAGCGCTTCCTCTCTGGAATCACCTCGGGCGAGATCGTCTGGTGCCAGGGCTACTCGGAGCCCAACGCCGGGTCCGACCTGGCCTCGCTGCAGATGTCGGCCGTCAAGGACGGCGACGACTACGTAGTCAACGGCACGAAGATGTGGTCGTCCAACGCCCACAAGGCCAACTGGTGCTTTTTCATGGCGCGCACGGACCCGGACGCCCCCAAGCACAAGGGGATCTCCTACTTCATCGTCCCCATGGACGCGCCCGGCATCACCGTCAACCCGCTGATAAACATGGCCGACGAGAAGGTGTTCAACGAGATCGTGTTCGACAACGTCCGCGTTCCCGCCACCAACCTCGTCGGCGAGGAGAACCGCGGCTGGTACGTCGGCATGACCACACTGGACTTCGAACGCTCCAACGTCACCACCTCGGCACAGCACCGCCGCAGCTTCGACCAACTCATCGACTATAGCGCCGGCACGCGGCTCAACAGCGTCCGCGTGATCGACGAACGAGGAGTCAAGACGCGGCTGGCCGAGATGGCGATCGAGATCGAGGCCGGGCGCTACCTGTCCTACCGCGTGGCCTCGATGCAGGCCAAGGGCCACATCCCCAACTACGAGTCGTCGGCCTCAAAGGTCTATCAGTCGGAACTGGGGCAACGGCTGGCCAACACCGGCGTGCAGATCATGGGCCCGTACGGCCAGCTGCGCGAGGACTCCAAGCACACGCGACTGCGCGGCCGTTTCGCCAGGACGTACCTGACCAACGTGGGGTTGACAATAGCGGCGGGGACGTCCGAGATCCAGCGCGGGATCATCGCCGGCCGGGGGCTGGGGTTGCCGCGCGGCTGACCCTCCTCAGTCCCATGCACCGTATTCCGCAGTTCGCCCTCGTGGCGCTAGGCCTGACGCTCCTCTTTCTGGGAGCGGAGGAACGCCCCGCCGCCGCCGACCCCGTGCCGGACGCCTACGCCCTCACCAGCTTCATATCGGGGCCGGAGTTCGACCAGCCCGTCGATCTCGCCGTCATCCCCGGTCAGGAGGACGAAGCGATCGTCGCCATTCAGAAGGACGCCCTCCTCTGGCGCGTCTCCCTCACCGGCGCCTTCGCGCCAGTCGAGTTCGGTGACCTCACCGGCGTCGTCGGCGGCGGCGGCGACGAGGAGGGCCTCCTGTCCGTCACCTTCTCGCCGCAGTTCGAGAGCGACGGCCGCATCTACGTCTACTACACCCAGGGCCTGCCTCAGCCCAACATCCTTTCCCGCTTCGACGCCACTGCCACGGATCTGGACGAGGGGACAGAGCAGGTCATCCTGCAAACGCCGCACCCGCACATCAACCACAACGGCGGCCGCCTGCTGTTCGGGCCGGACGGCTATCTCTACCTCTCGCTGGGGGACGGCGGTGGCGGCGGCGACCCCGAGGAGACCGGCCAGGACAACACCGACCTCCTGGGCTCCGTCCTGCGGATCGACGTGACCGGCGAGACGACGTACGCCATCCCGCCCGACAACCCCTACGTCGGCGTGGCCGGCGCCGACGAGGTCTGGGCCTACGGCCTCCGCAACCCCTGGCGCTACAGCTTCGACCGGATGACCGGCGACCTCTGGCTGGGCGACGTGGGCCAGGGCGACTGGGAGGAGGTGCAGGAGATCGTCAAGGGCGGCAACTACGGCTGGGACTGCTACGAGGGGTTCGCCGCCTACGAGCCGGCGGGCTGTTCAACGGACCCGGGCGACTTCGAGTTCCCCCGCGCCGTCTACGACCACAGCCTGGGCTGCGCCGTCACCGGCGGCTACGTCTATCGCGGCGCCGACCTGCCCGACCTCTACGGCTGGTACGTCTACGCCGATTTCTGCAGCGGGCGCATATGGGCCGTCAACCCCGCCGACAGCAGCAGCCCCGTCCAGCTGCTGAACTCACCCTGGGCTATCAGCTCCTTCGCCGAGCTGCCGGACGGCGAGCTCCTGGCTCTCACCTTCAACACCGTCATCTTCCGCCTCACCTGCGACCCCGCCCTGGACATCGACAGCGACGGCCAGGGCAACGCCTGCGACGTCGATGACGACGGCGACGGCCACTGGGAGGGCGACGAGGAGACGAAGGGCTCCGACCCCGCCGACGTGGACAGTATCCCCGAGCGCTGCGACGGAATCGACAACGACGGCGACACGGCCATGGACGAGGACCCGGCCGGCGCCAACTGGGACAGCGACGGCGACACGGTGCGCGACTGCCTGGACGCCAGCGTCGACACGGACGGCGATACGCAGGCCAACACATCGGACACCGACGACGACGACGATGGGTTCTCCGACGTGATCGAGGGCGCGATAAGCACGGACTCGCTAGCGGACTGCCCGACCAACGGCAGCCACGACGCCTGGCCCCCGGACCGCAACATCGACACGCAGGCCAACGTCGGCGACGTCATTCAGACCTTCAGCGGCATCATCCTGGACCCGGCCCGCTACAACGCCCGCTCCGATGGCGACGCCGGCGGTAGCGTCAACGTGGGCGACGTGATCATCCTCTTCGGCGGCGGCGTCATCCTCACAGACTGCGGCCCGTAGCCGCAACCGCCGCTAGCTGCCCGCGGCGTATTGGGAGGCTAGCTTCAAATCGATTAGCTGAATCCACATCGCTTGTTCGCTGACATTGTATCTTTTGGTGAGCGCCGGCACATCTAGCCGTCCGGCAGCGGCGATGTCCCTTTTCAGCATCGATTCGGGCATCAAGAGTTCCGCTGCAAATTCGTTTGCCTCTTGCTCTCGCCGCTGCTGCGGGTCCGTGAAGTCGAACTCCCCGTCAACCCGTATTTTTTCCTGCCCACCCCGCACAGTGAAATCCTCGTGTCCGTTCAGATAGTGCCCCAACTCATGCGCTATCGAGAAACGCTGGCGCACCTCGGCGTGATTCTCGTTCACGCCGATGACTTTCGCGTCTTCGCGGATTAGGAGCATGGCGGAGGTATCCTCGGGAAAGTCGTACGGGATTACCATGAATCCGAGCTCGCCGGCAATCCCGTGGACATCGGTGGGAGGCTCGTTCACACGAAACATTTCAAGGATATTCTTCGCCCGTTGGCGCGACTCCCTCGAGCGGATCACTCCCCCTCACCTTCTTCCCTCTTCTGTTTCAACTGCTCGTCTACATGCTGCCTGAATCGTTGCGTTACATCGTCTGAAAGGTTCCCTCGCCCCTGGAGCCCGGACGGTTGCGGAGTGGACGCCTCCTCGCCGTAGAAAAACGACGTCCCCCTATTGAAAATTCTCGCAAGCTGCGCGATGTCCGTCGCACCAACCCGTGTTACACCACGCTCCATGTCAGAGACCGCCGCATGAGATCTTGGGGGGTTAAGGAGCTGACCAAGTTGCTGCTGCGACATCCCAAGACCTTCTCTCGCCTCCCTGATACGCTTTCCCAACTCTTCGGACGTAACCATCACTTCGAATCCTACCCGATTGTCGGCAGGCTTGACAACGGACTCCGGTATTTCCTACACTTTAAGCATCAGCTACATTCTTTCGCTAGGCCCATTTGGCAGTAGGAGGGTGGTATGGATAAACTCGCAGCCGAGGTAAACTGTCCGAACTGCGAAACAGCCCTACGGATCAACGTAGAGGACATGATCCCTGGCACGTCTCGCTCGTGTCCGTCGTGCGGCGCCACCATACGCTTCACCGGCGACGACGGCCGTCGCGCCCAGCGTGCCCTCGACGATCTTGAGCGGACGGTTAAAGACCTTAACCGTCGCTTGAAATTCTAAGGAAAGGAGGGAGACCATGGCAAAGCCGGAGACACACAAGCCCGGGGAAATAGCCAAGGACTCCGGGCAGTACCCGATACGCGGGCCTCGCGGCGGCGACACCGGTAAGGAACGAACGGTCACCAAAGGCGAGCCGTTCCCGCCGACGCTCAAGCCCGGCCAGACCTACGGTAAGCCAGATAAGACGAGGCACTAACCGCTAAGGGGGGTTTTTGCAGGAGGCGAAAAATCCTAACGCGGCAAGTCGGACAAGACGAAGCCGCTAACGGTGCAGAGGCCTCCTTCTTCGATCGTGCGGCACCGGGAGGCCCCATTCATCGCCCCCAACCTTGCACTTTACGTGCGCGTCATGGTATCGTGACGCCGCCATGGACTTTCGGCTCTCACCCGAGGAGGAGGCGTTCCGCCAGGAGGTCCGCGACTGGCTTGGCGATAACCTGCCCAAAGATTGGCAACAGGACCGCTTCAGCCGCGAGCAGAGCCCGGAGACGCTGAACATCTATCGCACCTTCGCCAGGAAGCTGGCGGAGAAGAAGTGGGTCGCGCCGCAGTGGCCGGTGGAGTACGGCGGGCTGGGGCTTTCCGTTATCCAGCAGCTCATCTTCAACGAGGAGATGGCCCACGCCCAGGCGCCCGTCGGCTACAGCATCATCGGCGTCGGCTGGGTAGGACCCACGCTCATCGTCTATGGCACCGAGGAGCAGAAGCAGCAGCACCTGAGCGCCATCACCAACGCCGAGATGATGTGGTGCCAGGGGTTCTCCGAGCCCGGCGCCGGCTCCGACCTCGCCTCCCTGCAGACGAAAGCCGTCCGCGACGGCGACGACTACGTCATCAACGGCCAGAAGATCTGGACCTCCGGCGCGCACCTCGCCGACTGGTGCATCCTCATCGCCCGCACGGACCCGGAGGCGCCCAAGCACAAGGGCATATCGTACTTCCTGGTCGACATGAAGACGCCCGGCATCACCGTACGCCCCCTCATCGACATGATGAACAACCACGGCTTCAACGAGATGTTCTTCGAGGACGTGCGCATCCCCCGCAAGAACCTCCTGGGCGAGGAGAACCGCGGCTGGTACATGGCCGCCACGACGCTGGACTTCGAACGCTCGTCCATCGGCGGCGCTGTGGGCGGACGTCGGATGCTCGAGGAGCTCGTCACCTACGCGCGGGAGACGAAGCGCAACGGGAAATACCTCTCGGAGGAGACGACGGTGCGCAACCGGCTGGCCGACGCCGCCCTGGACGTTGAGCTGGGGCGGCTCTTGTCGTACCGTGTCGCCTCCATGCAGCAGCGGGGGATGGTCCCCAACTACGAGTCGTCCATCGCCAAGCTGTTCAACACCGACATGCAGCTGCGGATGGCCAGGGCCGGCATGGAGATAATGGGGCTGTACGGGCAGCTGGAGCCGCCCTCCAAGCACTCGCCGCTGCGGGGCAAGTTCGAGCGGCAGTACCTGTGGCAGACGGGGATGAGCGTGGGTGGCGGTACGCCGGAGATCCAGAAGAACATCATCGCCATGCGCGGCCTGGGCATGCCGAGGCCGTAAGACAAGGAAAGTACGCCAGGGAAAGCAATCGTCATCAACCGGCGGGCAGCCTCGGTGCCCGACCCGATCGATAACCCAAAGGAGGAACGCCCCAATGGACCTCGGACTCGACGAACAGCAAGAGCTGCTGAAGAACTTCGCCCGCGACTTCCTGGAGAAGGAGTGCCCGGAATCGCTCGTCCGCGAGATGGAGGAGGACGAAAAGGGCTACTCGCCCGACCTGTGGAAGAAGATGGCGGACCAGGGCTGGATGGGGCTCATCATCCCCGAGGAGTACGGCGGCACGGGGATGAACCTGTGCGAGCTGGCCGTCCTGCTGGAGGAGTTCGGGCGGGCGCTGGTGCCCGGCCCCTACATCTCGACCGTCGTCCTCGGCGCCACGCCGATCATGGAGGCCGGCAGCGACGAGCAGAAGCAGTACATGCTGCCGAAGATCGCATCCGGCGAGACCATCATGACCCTGGCCCTCACCGAGCCCTCCGCCAAGTGGGACGCCGACGGCGTGCAGCTGGAGGCCAAGAAGTCCGGCAGCGACTACGTGCTCAACGGCGTGAAGCTATTCGTACCGGACGCCCACGTCACCGACCGCATGATCGTGGCGGCGCGCACGTCCTCCGGCAAGAACCCCGAAGACGGCGTGACGCTGTTCTTCGTCGACTCCAAGGCGGACGGGATCAGCTACGAGGTGCTGAAGACGATCGCCGCCGACAAGCAGTGCGAGGTGACCTTCAAGGACGTCAAGATCCCCGCGGACTGGGTCCTCGGCGAGGTCGACAAGGGCTGGCCGATCGTCGAGAAGGTCAAGAAAGTGGCCACCGTCGCCGCCTGCGCCTACCTCGTCGGCCTGGCCCAGATGGACTTCGACGTGACCCTGAACTACGCCAAGGAGCGCGTCCAGTTCGGGCGTCCCATCGGGTCTTTCCAGGCGATCCAGCACAAGCTGGCCGACGCCGTCATCGACGTGGACGGCTCCCGCTTCATCACCTACAAGGCGGCCTGGTCGCTCCAGGAGGGCGAACCGGACGCCGACCTGATGGTCTCGATGGCCAAGGCCTGGACGTCCGACGCCTCGCGGCGCGTCGTCGCCCACGGGCAGCAGATCCACGGGGGCATCGGCTTCACCAAGGAGTACAAGATCCAGCTCTACTTCCGTCGCCAGAAGTGGATGGAGCTGATGTGGGGCGACGCGGACTACCACCGCGAGCTGGTGGCCCAGAAGCTGGAGGTCTAGGCGAGCGGCACCGGCTGCGGGGGCGATGGCTGCCCCCGCCCAGGATTCCTTCGCGGCCATCGTTGCACCCCGAGCGGGCGTGGTCGCGCTCAGAATGACAGTGGCAAGCCGCCCCGCCAGATGGCGGGGCGGCTTCGCGTTTCGATAGACGGCGGGCTAGGCGGGCTGCGGCTGGTTCGGCCGCGGTCCGCGGCCGCGGAAGAAGGCGAAGCCGACGATCACGAGACCGATGGGCACGGTGATGAAGAGCATCCAGTAGAAGAGGGCGCAGATCGAGACGACGCCCGCCAGCACGAGGGTAAGGCCCAGCTTCGGTTGCGAAGCGCAGAGCCACAGCCCAGCGATAGCCACGAGCGGCGCGATAGCGACCCCAAATCCGTACAGCACCTGCTCTTGGCGGGACTCGAACTCGCCCCCGCCCAGTAGCATGCCTATGCCGTTCGCCGCGACGAGAAGAAGCGGCAGCGCCAGGACTACAAGGCCGACGCGGACGATCGTTGAGTCTTTCATCTTGATACTCCTGTCAGGGCGCGCGGAGGCGCCAGCCTGCACGCGCCAGGTAACGTCAGACAACATGCCGAGGAGGGTGCGGGCGGCCATCTCCGCCGCGGTGGCGAGAGGCGGCTCGCCCCGCCTGTCGGCCAGCCACCGCTGCTCCCAGAGGTCGGAGTCGATCTCATCCCGCCTGGCCTCCCGCACCGGGCCGGGCAGGCCGCGCGAGTAGATCGCCACCCAGGAGCGGGCCATCCCCACGGCCAGGACCAGCGCGGCGCTCATGGCGTCACCGGCCCCGCTTGAGGCCGGCGTTGCGTCGCGCCCCTGCGCTCGGGTGCGCGCGCCGCCGCCCGCGCCGCCTCGCCCGCGGCGGTTACCCGGTACAACCGCCGGCGCGGACGTCCTTCGCCAGCCGCCAGCATCGGGTCCTCCCACTCGCTCTCCAGCAGGCCCGCCTTCTCCATGCGGTCCAGCGCCCGGTACAGCGTACCGTGGGCCGTCAGGAGGCGAGCGTCCTCGCGCTCCTTGATCTCCCTGGCGATCAGGAAACCGTGGAAGTGCCGGGCTCCCCGGACGGCCAGCTCAATGCCGGCATCCAGGATCGAGAGCTCGATCGGGAGCAGTTGACCGGGCTTTCTCCTCATAGCAGCCGGATTATAAGCAGATATCTGCCGTTTGTCAAGAGGTTACGTGGAAGAATCGCCAAGTCGCTGCGGCGCGGTGACTACGCTGGCGCGCGGACACACGACGAGGACCCGCCGTGCCTCGCACCGGGGTTTGCCCCTCCCCAGATCCTTCGCGACGATTCGGCCGGACTGCGAGCGAGCGTGGTCGGCGCTCAGGATGACAGGTTAGCCCAGGACTACTACTTCGGCGGCAGTGAGGCCGCGAAGGCGGCGCCCCGCTCTACCCAGGCGGCGAGGAGTTCGTCGCTCGCGTAGCCGGGCGGGTCGACGAACACCATCCCCTTCATCGCGCGGCCCGTGAAGTCCATCGGCCGCGCGTGGGGCTGCGAGAGGGCTTCGTCGTAGGCCCCGGGCCCGACACGCACCATCAGGTCTTTCGAGGTGACGCCGCAGGCCATGTTGCCGCCCAGCATGAACGCCAGCCCGCCGAACATGCGCCGCTCGCTCAGCCCCTCCCGGGAAGCCATGAGCTTGCGTATCCGGCCGGCCAGCGCCTCGTCGAAAGCCATTGTGGTGCGCTATTGTATACGTGTGAGCCGCAGACGGGCAACAGGCGCGAGTCATAGCCGTGAGCGCCAAATCGCAGACTAAAGCTTAATCCGTTGACTGTAACATCGGCCGGTCCCCTCAACTCTTACTAACGTGGAGACCCACGAGTAGGAGTACGACCATGAGCAAGACATTCCGAGCCCTGTCACTGGCGTTGGCGGCCGCGTTGCTGATCGCCTTCGCCTTCGCCTGCAAGAGCGGCGGCGGCGACGGCGGCGACGGCGACGCCAGCAGCCGCGAAGTTAGCGACGAAGAGCTCTCCCAGATGGTGCTGGCCCTGACCGACTACGGCGCCTCCTACAGCGGCTTCGGCGCCGACGATGAGAACGGGTCCGAAACGCTGGACCAGCGGGTGGAGGGCGACTTCGATCCGGAAAATGAGCGCCAGGACCTGGAGGAGTACGGCTGGCAGTCCGGCCATACGCAGGACTACATGAACACAGCGGCCGCCATAGGCCAGGCCGGCGTCTTCGTAGTGGGCAGCGACGTAAGCCTGTTCCAGGACGTCGACGGCGCGGCCGGCTACTTCGAGGACACCAAGCAAGAAGTGACGGACATGGCCGGCAAGACGAGCGAAGGTGTAACGATAGAGGACGTGGAGTCGTTCGGCGTGGAGGCCGGCGACGAGGCCGCGGGCTACGCCATGACGGGCAGCGTTGAGGGCGATGACGGCTCCAGCGCCGACATCTGGATGACGATCGCCGGCTTCCGGCACGGCCGCCTCATCGGCTCGGTGGCCCTGGCCTCGTTCGAGGAGCGCTCCTCTGAGGACGCGATCGAGGGCTGGGCCCGCCTGATGGACCGCCGCATGGGCGACGTCCTGGCCGGGACCGCCGTCTCCGACGACCCGTCCGACGGCGACGATAGCGACGACGACCAGACCAGCGACAGCGGCGACGACGGCTCCGGCGACGCCATCGACTTCGTCACGACCGACCCGAAGGCCGTGCTCTCGGAATCCGCCACCAGCTTCGAGCAGGACATCACGTCCGTACAGGGCGAGATGGTGTTCTCGATCAACATCGGCGGCGTGGCCATGGAGATGACGGCGAACCTGGCGTTCCAGGCTCCCGACCAGATGTACATGACCATGGACCTGGGCGCCCTGGGCTCGTACGAGGCCCTCCTCCTGGGCGAAGCCATGTACATCAACATCCCGCCGCAGGGCTGGGTGGTGATCTCGCTGGAGGAGCTGCTGGGCGAAGAGGGCGTGGCTGAGCTGGGCCTGGACGCCCAATCGTTCGAGGAGGCGTTCAGCGACCACAGCATCGTTGACCTGCAACAGATGTTCGCGGAGATCGGCGGAGAGATCCAGGACCTGGGCGAAGAGACGATTGCCGGCCAGACCTATCGGCACTACCGCGGCACCGTGGACTTCTCCGACCTGGCCGCCTCGCTCAGCGACGCTCTGGGCGCCACGGAGGGGCTGGGTCTGGACGAGGTCAGCGGCCCGCTGGTGATCGACGCCTGGGTAGACACGGCGACCCTCCTCCCCTACAAGGTGACGATGACCGGCGACGTCGCCTTCGGCGCGGAGTCCATGTCCTTCGACGCGTCTATTGTGTTCAGCGGATACAACGAGCCGGTAACGATACCGGCGGCGCCGGCCGACGCAATGTCCTTCTCCGACCTGCTGAGCGGCCTGTTCGAGGAGTAAAAGGAAACTAATCCGAAAGCGCCCGACGCGTCGGGCGCTTCGTTTGTGGGGTCGATATGCGAGAGTACGTAGTGATCTTCGCGCCGTCGTTGCTGCTGCTGGTGGTGGCGGCGGCGCCGGTGTTCGCCGGCGGCTAGCCCGCCGCTGGCCGCGCGAACCCATCCGGCGTTAACATAGCGCTGGACGCATGCACACGGAGTTCGCCCGATGAACACGAATCGCATCCTTTCGCTGGCCGCACTGGCCCTGGTGGGCGGAGCGCTGCTGCTCGCCGACGCAGGCAGCGCGCAGGCGCAGGCGGGGGGCGACGTCTACGAAGGATTCGCAGACGACGGTCGCTTGATCCGCTTCATTCTCAGTCCAGATGCTACGTCTGTGACACTGGCGCACCTAGCCGATACCGAGGATGCCGAATGCGGTTCTGGTCATGTTGATCGCTTCATCGGCCAGACGATAGAAGGGATTACCGCCGGCCACTTCGAGTTCGACCTAGCCTTCAACTTCGGCCCTGAGCCGAGCCCATTTGCGACCGAGGTGACGATTACGGGCGATCTGGCGCCTGACGGCACCGCTTCGGGCACCTATCAAGCGCTTCGTCCGAACGATCCCGTCTGTGATACCGGGCTCATGTCCTGGCAGGGCATGGCGCTGTACAACGTCGACTCAGTGGGCCTGGGGGAGCGGACCTTCAACGGGCAAACGCCCGAGGGCGTATCCGTCACCCTCTCGACGTCTCTCACCTCAGACTTCGTCACGTGGTTCAGCGTGGGAAACGTAGACTTCGGGCCCGAGTCCTGCTCCGACATTGAAAGCGGACTTGCTGCTGTGGCCGGACTAGGCGAAATGCAACCAATCGTGTCCGGTGAGTTCCAGTTCTTCAGAACCTTCATCGTGGCCGATACATCACCGGCGTGGTCCGCTATCGTAACCGGCTCGCTTCTGTCCGAGACGGAAGCCGAGGGGACGCTCCGCGTGATCGACCTCGAACACACGGGTTGCGACACCGGTGTCCTCCAGTGGACGGCCACGGCGTCCGAGCCGACTCCCACCCCTCCGCCGGACGATGGCTTCGGCGGCGGAGGTGATGAGCCGCCGACGGAGCTCCCCGATACGGGCTCGCCACCGCCCTCCGGCACAGGCGTCCCTCTGCCGGTCATCGCCCTGGCGACCGCTGCCATCCTCGCGGGAGGCACCCTCATCGCCGCCAGGGCCGTCCGCCGCCGCTAGTCGCGCCTCCGCCTTTCGAGTACAATACGCGCATCTCGTTTGCCGCGCGCGGGAGGGGGGTTCGCCTTGGCCGATTGCCTGTTCTGCAACATGGCCTCCGGGGAGATGCAGGTCCCCAAGCTCTACGAGGACTACCTCGTCTTCTCTATACGTGACATCCACCCGCGAGCGCCGACGCACGTGATGGTCATCCCCAGAGAGCACATCCCCACGGCCCTGGACCTCACAGACGCGCACGCCGCCATGCTGGGCCGGCTGTTCGAGGCGGCGGCGAAGGTCGCCCGACAGGAGGAGCTGGACGAGCGTGGCTACCGGCTGGCGTTCAACGTGGGCGATCACGCCGGGATGACGATACCCCACCTGCACCTGCACATGGTGGGCGGCCGCCGCCTCGGCCCCGAGGGCTAGCGGCGCCGCTCGTCGGGGCCTAAAGACCCCGACGCGGGCGACACCACAGCGATATTCCGGTCAAGGCTGGGGCCTCGACCTACGTGGGCATTCGCACTCGCGTCCATGCTGACGGTTCCCCGTTGGTGATTCAGCACGCGTGTTCTATCCTCGCATCGTGCACAGCCACTTCACTGCTCTAGACACGACGGGAGGCACCCTTGCTCGGCGCATGGAGAGCCACGGTCGCCGTGGACGCGGCCACCGCGGCTTGCTCCGCCTTCAACCTGACATACTTCCTCTTCCGGTCGGCCCGGCGGCGGCAGAGGGCGTCACGTACGGTGGCTGCCCTCGCGCTGGCGCTGGTCTCCCTGGCGGCGATGGGGGAGAGCCTGTACTTCCTGGCCTCGCTCACGGCGGTCTCCTCAGGCTCTCCCCTCGCCACCCCGCTCTGGACCCTCGTGCGGGCGCTGTCCCTGGCCGGCATGGCGCTGGTATCGGCGCTTATCCTGCGCCGCCTCGCCGCCGACGCCTGGCCTGAGGTGCGCGGCCGTTGACGGCGCTGGCCACGGCTATCGAGCGCAAGCAGTGGGAGCTGGCCGCGCTCTGCCTGATGCTGGGCGTCACCGAAGCCGCCGCCGCGCTGCCCCCGGAGGCCGTCGAGGGGCTACTAGAACTGCTGGCCGGGCTCGAGGACGACGAGCAACGTCCGAGGGGCGCCCGTGGCCGCCGCCGCCGCTAAGCGGCCCGACGGCCCCCCGTCCGGCCGGGCGACGGCGCGCAACTTCTACCGCCGCTCCGTGGACGAGGCGGAGCGCCTCGACCTCGACCGCGCCGGCGAGATCGAGGGGCTGGACGACGAGATCGCCCTGCTACGGGTGCGCCTGAAGCGGGCGGTAAAGGAGCAGCCGCAGGACATGCAGCTCCTGACCAGGGGGATGGAGATCCTGGTGCGGGCGGTGGCTACCCGCTACCGCCTGTCCCCGAAGTCCAAGAGGGACCTGGCGGAGAACATGACCGCCCTGCTCAACAGCCTGGGCGACCAGCTGCTGCCGGCCAACGGGCGCTGACCGTGTCGCGAGCCCTAGAACGCGCCATAGCCCGCTTCCGCCGACGGCCCGACGAGCCGGAGAGCGGCGCCCGCGCGCTGTCGGCGGCGGAGTTCCGGGCGGCGACCCAAGAGCGGATGCGGGCCCTGGAACGCGAGATCGCCGACGTGAAGGCCCGCGTCAACGGGCTGATCCTGGCCCTGGCCGGGGCGGTGGCGGCGCAGGTGGTGCTCCGGCTCGTGGAGTAGCACGCAGCTCAGGGAAACGTGGACTCGGGCTGCGGCTCCGCCGAGATTCTTCGCTTAGGGCCCCTATTCGAAATCGGCAGACATGACGCGGTCGCTCAGAATGACAAGATCAGGGCCAGCACGCTGGCGGCGCAGGTGGGTCCTGCGGCTGCTCGAGTAGACCTCGCTTCGAGCAAGCACCCTCTTGACAGGCCAGAACGCCCGTTCTATACTCTGGCCATGGTCGTTAGCACGCCTGTTCGCGTTCCACCACTGCGGCCCTACCAGTGCCTGCCCGGCCACGCCATCGTCGACTCAGCGATGAACGGGCGCGGGCTCACCTTTACCGTGGTCATGGCCCGGCAGGCGGGCAAGAACGAGCTTTCCGCACAGATCGAGCTGTTCCTGCTGGCCAAAAACGCGCGTCGTTCGCTGGACGGCGTGAAGTGCGCCCCCACGTTCGAGCCGCAGGGACGGATCAGCCTGCGGCGGCTTTGGAGCCGCATTCAGCAGGCCGGCTTAGAGCCGCTAGCCGCCCGCGAGGACGGGCACGTCGTCCGTCTGGGCCGGGCCCGCCAGCTGTTCCTCTCCGCCGAGCCCTCGGCGAGCGTCGTCGGGCACACGGCGTCGCTGCTGCTGGAGGTGGACGAGGCGCAGGACGTGGACCGCGACAAGTTCGACCGCGAGTTCCGGCCGATGGCCGCGTCGACCAATGCCACGACGGTGTACTACGGCACCCCCTGGGACGACACCACGCTCCTGGAGCGCGCGGCGCAATCGAACTTGGAGCGGGAGCGCCGCGACGGCGTCCGCCGCCACTTCCAGTTCGACTGGACGGTCGTCGCCGAGCTGAGCGATGAGTATCGCCGCTACGTGCAGGGGGAGCGGGAGCGGCTGGGCGAGAGCCACCCGCTGTTCCGCACGCAGTACGCGCTGAAGACGGTGTCCGGCGGCCGGCTGTTCGCGACCGGGCAACGGGCGCAGCTCCAGGGGACGCACCAGCGTCAGGCGTCGGCGGCGCCGGGGGAGGTGTACGTCGCCGGGCTGGACGTTGGCGGGCAGGACCTCGACGGCGACGAGGCCCGCCCTTCGGCGGCGCAGAGCGCGCGCCCGCACGACTCCACTGTCCTTACCGTGGCCCGCGTGGTCGCGGCGGCGCTGGACGCGATCGTCGCCGAGCCGCGCCTGGAGGTGGTGGAGCACCTGTCACTGACCGGCGTCCGCCACGACGAGCTGTTCGCGCGGCTGGTGGACGTGCTGGGCCGGGTGTGGCGGGTGCGGCGCGTGACGGTGGACGCCACCGGCCTGGGCGAGACGCTGGCCCGCCTGCTGGCGAAAGCGCTGGGCCCGGCCGCCGTGCAGCCGTTCCGCTTCACCGCCGAATCGAAGTCGCGGCTGGGGTACAACCTGCTGTCGGCGCTGAACGGCGGCCGGCTGAAGGTCTACGCCGCCGACGGCTCGCCGGAGAGCGCGGAGTTCTGGCGGGAGATGGAGCTGGCGCGAGTGTCGTACCGCGCCAACCGCACGATGAGCTACTTCGTCGACCCCTCGGACGGACATGACGACTACCTGATGAGCCTGGCCCTGACGGTGGAGGCGGCGCGAGAGCTGGACCCGGCGCCGCGGGTGGCCCGCGGGCGCTCCGGCGCCGCCGAACGATAGAAGCGACAGAAAGGAGCAATTGCAATGGTTATGGCGACTGCTACGCGGACGGAGGAGGCGCCGGTGCGCGACCTATTGCGCAGGGTGCGTCGCGACGCCCTCCCGGAGGAGATCAGCTATCGCGACGACGGCTGCGACATCCACCCCCACTGCCTGACCTGCCCGCTGCCCCGCTGCCGCTACGACGAGCCCGGCGGCCTGCGGGCCATGCTCAACGCTTACCGCGACGAGCGGATCGTCGCCCTGCGCCGCGACGGCGCACCGGTGGACCATATCGCCGAGCGCTACAGCCTGTCGCGCCGCACGGTGTTCCGCATCCTCTCGTCGGCGGGGGCCAACGGCGCTGGCGAACACACCGGAAAGGAGGCGCTCTATGCGTAACGCAATGGCGATGGCGGCGCACACGCTAGGATACCTGGCGGTGACGGCCGCGGTTGTCTGGCTGATCGTCCGGCACGTGCCGGCGTAGCCCCGGCGCTCGAAGACACGGCACTACACACTCGGAAGCGGTGACGACACGATGATCGACATACAGACACGCTCCCTGAACGGCGCGGGCGTCCCCCTGCCGGAGCAGCTCCTGCGCATGGACGCCGCGCGGCTGCGCGCGTACGGCGATAACCTGGCGTTCTACGAGGGCTCGCAGTGGCGCGAGCCCCAGCGGCGAAGGGAGCGCCGCGTGACCTTCAACTACGCCAAGGCGATCGTCGAGAAGACGGCGTCGTACGTCATGTCCGGCCACTCCTCGCTCGTCGACCCTTCGACTTCGCTCAGGACAGGCCCGGCGGACGGCTCGCCCGAGGAGCAGGAGCGGGCGCGACGGGCGGAGCGCGCCCTGCGCGAACTGCGCGACGCCAACAACCTGGAGCAGCTGGACTTCGACAACGAGATCGACTGCTCGGTGCTGGGGGACGCCGCCTACAAGATAACCTGGGACGCCCGCGAGGAGCGGGTGCGCGTCTCGGCGCCGGACGTGCAAGGGCTGTTCGCCTGGTGGATCGGCGACGACCCCAGCCGCGTCTGGCGCGTCGCCTCCCGCTACGCGCTGTCGACGGAGGAGGCGGAAGCGCTGTTCGGTGAGCTCCCGGCGTCGCGACGCTCGGAACACACCGTCGTCGAGGTGTGGACGGACTCGCAGTTCGAGCTCTGGTTGGACGGCGCGCTGCTCCGGGAGCAGGCGAACCCCTACGGCTTCGTGCCGTTCGTGATCTACCCCAACCTGCGGGAGCCGAAGCGGTTCTGGGGCGTGTCCGACCTGGAGCCAATCAAGGAATCCCTGCGCGAGCTCAACCGGGCGATGTCGCAGCTATCGATGATCCTGGAGCTGTCGGGCAACCCGATCGCGGTGCTGGAGAACGTGACGGAGGCTCGGGACATCGCGGTGCAGCCGGGGGCGGTGTGGGAGGTGCCGGAGAAGGCGCGGGCCTACCTGCTGGACCTGCTGCAGGGCGGCGGCGTCGGCCTGCACGTGGACTACGTGAACCTGGTCCTGCGCACGCTCCACGACCTGGCCGAGGTGCCGCGCAGCGCCTTCGGGGAGAACCGGCAGGCGCTGTCCGGCGTGGCGCTTCAGATGGAGCTCGATCCGCTGCTCAAGAAGGTGCAGCGCAAGCGGCTGATCCGCTCGGCGGCGCTGCGACGCAGGAACGAGATGGCGCTGCGCATCCTCGAACAGCACACCGGCGAGCAGCTCGCCCCCTACCGCACGCGCGTCGTCTGGGGGCCGGTGCTGCCGCAGGACCGCTCGCGTCTGGCCGAAGACGAGGCGCGACTGGTGGCGGCGGGCATCCACTCGCGGCGAACGGCAGCGGGCCTGCTGGACGTCGAGGACCCCGACGGGGAGTGGGAGCGCTGGCGGGAGGAGACGGAATCCCTCGAAAGCGGGCCCTCTGCCGCGCAGGTGGGCGCGTGACCCCTCACACCTTCGGGGCGACGTCCCGCATGAACGCCTCCATGCGGTCGATCATCACACCGAGGTCGGGGCCGGTGAAGGCCAGCGTCACCAGCGAGGCCCCGATCTCCTTGTACAGTCGCAGGACGTTGATCGCCTGCTCAGGGTCCTTCAGCGGCACCCCGTCTCCCCGGATCGTGAGAGCGATGCCGTCCGGGTCGCGGCCGTACTCCTTCGCGAACTGCTTGATCTTCTCGTAGCCGGGCCGCAGCATGTCCGGCGGGCCGCCGGCGTGCCAGGCGTCGCCGAACTCGGCCACGCGGCGCAGGGCACCCTCCACCCAGCCGCCCACCCAGATGGGCGGGTGCGGCTTCTGCACGGGCTTCGGCGCGAAGCCGATGTCGCCGAAGTCGTAGAAGCGGCCGTGGAACGTGGGGTCATCGTCGGTCCAGCAGCGGCGGATTACCTGCAGGTACTCGGCCATGCGCGGGCCGTGGTTGGCGAAGGGGACGTTGAGCGCCTTGAACTCCTCTTTCATCCAGCCGGCGCCGGCGCCGAAGATCAGCCGCCCGCCGGACAGCACGTCCAGAGTGGCCAGCTCCTTGGCCAGCAGCACCGGCTGTCTCTGAGTGATCACGATGACTGACGTCCCGAGGCGGACGCGTTCCGTGATCGCCGCGACGTAGAGCAGAGTTGATATCGGCTCCAGGAACGGCGTCTCCGGCGTTACCGGGTAGCGGCCGCCCGGGTAAGACGTCTCGATGTTGCGGGGGGTGATGATGTGGTCGCTCACCCAGACCGAGTGAAAGTCCAGCTCTTCCGCCTTGCGCGCGAAGGCGGCCACGTTGTCCGGCGTGGCGAAGGGGCCCACGTGGGGCAGGTGCGCTCCGAACTCCAAGACGGCCTCCTCCTAGCGTCGACGCCGGTTCGCGCCTGCCGGTGGGCAGGCAGGGTCGAATATAGCACGCGATGGGCCGCCCGCCAACGCGCTCGTCCGGCTGAAGGCTCAGCGCCAGTGCTGGCGCAAGGACGGGAACCGAAAACGCACGACGCGCGGGCGTGTGCCCCTCCCCAGATCCCCCTTCGACAGGCTCAGGGCAGGCTTCGCGGCGAGACGTGGCCCACACGCCCAGCCGTGGTGGGCGCTCAGGATGACAGGCTGGCGCGGGCGGCCCGCCAAACGCCTCCTACTGGCCGGGCCGGTCGTAGCCCAGGGCCACGGCCGCGTCGCGGATGTGGTCGCGGACCAGGGTGGCCTCGGTGGCGATAACGTCGGGACGGCGGTCGAACGCCAGCTCCTCCTCCAGGCGGATGACAGCGCCGCACAGGTCCTTCGCGCCGTCCTCGTCGATCTCGCGGAAGGGCGGGTCTACGTTATGGGTGAAGTTGTGCACCTCGCCGAAGAACGTCTGGTCCACGGCCGTGAGGTTCCCCGCCTGGGCCGCTTCGACGACGCGGGTAAGCGCTACGTCCTCCTCCTGGAAGGCGGCTTGCGATCGCTCGGCGCTTTCGCCCAATGGCGGCAGCGGGTTATCGCAGGGGCTGCTGCCGCCGCCGTTTCCCAGCAGCCACACGACGGCCACGACTATGGCGCCACCGACGACGCCAACGAGGGCCAGGAAGAGAACGATATCGCCGCGCAATTTACTGTTGCTGTGCCTCCAGGGAGTGGGTAGCTCGCAGGAAGTTTATCAGATTCCAGCGGTCCTCTTCACTGAACTGGCCACCAAATGAGGGCATAACGTCGCCGAAGCCGCGCGTGATCACCTGGAAGAAGAACTGGTCGGTGTGGTAGGGGACGTGCAGGTCGAAGTCCGCCGGCGGGATGGACAGGGTATCGGCCAGGGGACCGTCTCCCCGTCCCGTCAGGCCGTGGCACTGCGTGCAGTTCTGCTCGTACAGCTCACGGCCGCGAGCGACCGACTCCTCCGTTGCCGCCACAGGATTGCCTTCGCGCGCCTGCTCGTCGTTCAGGCCGACGTGCCGGTGAACGCCGAGGATGAGGGCCAGCCCGATGACGACGCAGGTGACGCCGGTCATGCGCAGCCAGCGGGCGACGCGGACGTGGATGCGCGGCCAGCCCTGAGCTGGCACCGTGACGATGGCCGCGCCGGCCAGCAAGCCGAGGGCGGCCACGACGGACCAGGAGCCGTTGACCAGCGGGAACGCGAACCGGTCATCCTTCCCGCCGCCGGCGATGCCGGCGCCTGAAACCGGGACGCGGAAGAAGGTGCTGACATCGTCCACTTCGGCGCGGCGGATGTCCACCTGCACCTCCCAGTCGCCCTCGCTGACGAAGAAGGCGCCGGTGGCCTGGAAGAAGTTGGGGTTCACCTCATCGGCGATGATCTCGGACGGGCCAAGGGTTGGATCCGGCGGCTTGAATCGCAACCGCACCTGCAGCACCTCGCTCAGGGCCTGGCCCGGCTCCGGGAACAGGAACACCTGGTAGGAGTTCGTGCCCACCGCGTTGGGCGCGATGCTCATGTTCACGCCGAGATCGCCGGCCTGCGACGCCGACTCGTAGCCGACCACCGCCTCGACGGACTCCTCCACGAACGCGCGCGACTCCTCTACCACCCGCGCCGGCGGGTACTGGGTGAGGACGCCGACGATCACCAGGATGCCGGCGGCCAGCGCCGCCTCCAGCCAGACGGTGCGAACGAGCAACCCCCGCAGCCGTTCGACGGCCTCGCGGCCGCTGGCCGAGGCCTGCCGCAGCGCGCGCGGGCGAAGGATGAAGGCGTTGAGGCCGGCGACCGGCAGCAGCAGGCCGACGAGCGCGAGCTTGGCGAACAGGGCGCGCCCATACGGCGTGTCTACCATGGCCTCCGGCGTGGGGATCTCCACCAGCGCGCTGAACGTGCCGGCGGCCAGCAAGGCGATGACACTGACGGCGGCGATGACCGAGAAGCGCTGCAGGTGAGCAGCGAGTACGACCGTGCGCGGCGCGTCGGGTACGTTTCCGCGCGCCCAGACCAGCGTGAGCGCCAGCTGTATCAGCATGCCGATCCAGACCGCGGCGGCGCTTATGTGCAGGAAGTCGGCGGCCACGGCCCAGAACGAGCCCTGGGCGGCGGCGCCGTGGCTGACCAGCGAGACCAGGAGCATGTACCCCAGGCCACCCAGCAGCGCCGCCCCCAGCAGCGTCCGTCGCGCCGAACCTCGCTCCGGCGGCAGCCGTGTGGCCACGACGACGAGCGTGACGATTATCGTCAGGACGAGGTGGCGCTGGAGCCAGCGTTCGCCCCAGTCCGTGTCGGCGAGGACGGTGTCCACGAGGTCGATGCCGCCCAGCTGACGCGCCTGCGCGACGAGCTCGATGATGCCGGCGACAGCGAGCAGGGCAAGCGCGGGCCAGATAACCCGCAGCGAGTGGCGGCGCCCGGCCTGGCGTACGGGGTCCTGCCACTCCCGCGCCAGGGACGCCGCCGCGCCGGGGACGACGAGCACGGCGAAGGCCAGCGCGCCGACGAGCGCCACGATGCCGGAGAAGATGCCGATCCTGCCGATAGTGGCGTCGATCTTGGGCTGGCCGCCGCTGGTCACGCCGCCGATCTCCGGTCTCGGCCCGGAGGGCTCGCTGCCGTCCGGGTTGAGGACGGTGAACGGGAACGAACCCTTGATGTAGTGCCCGTCCACCGACGAGAGCGTCTCCCAGAGGACGACGTAGAAGCCGGGCGACAGCTCACCCTCGATGCCGACGCTCATCTGCGCATCGTCCTGGCCGGGGAACCTCACCTCGCCGTCGTCGAAGCGCTCGCCCAGGCCGTCTTCCACGCTCATGGTGGACAGGCTGTGGTCCAGCGACTCCGAGAAGCTGGCGCTAATCGCGCTCGGCGGGTCTATCAGCTGAGCGTTGACAATCGGGTCGGAGCGGACGAGCAGGGCGTGGGCGGAGGCCCCGCGGGGCGCCGGCACGGTGGCCGCGGCCAGTACCATTGCGGACAGCAGGGCCACGACGATGGCCAGCCTCACAGAGGCTCCCATCCCTGCTCCAGCCACTCGCCCTGGGCGCACCAGCCCAGGAAGCGGGCGTCCTGCGCCAGGTCGGTGAGCAGCCGCTCGTCGCTGCCGTCGCTTCGCGCCACCCAGACGCCCACGAGGTGCTTGCTGGCGGCGGTGATAGACACGGAGGGCACGTTCACGAACACCGTGCCGGCATAACCGATGTGAGAGCCATCCGCTGACCAGCGCGGGTAGGACTTCAGCGTGTCGGTCATCGTCAGCTGACGCTCGCCGCCGCCGTCGCTGTTCATCGTGAACAGCTGGTAGGCTCTCTCGCCGGCGGACGCGCTGAAGATGAGTGACTCGCCGTCGGGCGACCAGTCTGGGTCGAACGCGAACTCCTCGCGATCGAGCCTGGCCGGGGCCTCGTCGCCGAGTCGCAGCACGTAGATGTCGCTGCCGTTCTCCCCGATAGCGCTGAAGGTTATCCTCTCGCCGTCCGGGGACCAGCGGGGCGGGCCGGGCGAGTCTTCGCCGGAGGGCAGCTCCTGCAAATCACCGGACGCGGGGTCCAGCAGCAACAGGTGATTCTCGAACGTCTCGGCGTCCAGCCGGGCCAACGCTATCCGCGAGCCGTCCGGAGACCAGGCCACGCTCTGCACCAGCCCTTCCACCTCCACCGGCGAGAGCGGTTCCTCCCCCTGGATGTAGAAGGTGCTGATGTTGGTGGCCGGATCGGCGACAACGTAGGCCAGGCGCCGGCCGTCCGGCGTGCAGTCGGCCAGGAGGATCGCCTCCAGGCCGGGCGCCGCCGCCAGCCGCCACTGACCCGAGCCCCCGGGGTCCGCTGCGATGAACGCCCCCTCCAACGAGTCGCGATAGAGAACCAGGCCCGGCTCGCCCGGAATCTCGGCGGGAGTACCGATCACCGTTCCCGCCGGCGACTCGCCTCCAGAGCCGCCGAGACAGGCGGCGAGCGCGAAGGTGAAGGCCGGCGGGAGCGCCCAGAGTAGACGCATGCTGCTACCCGGCGCCGAACCCCAGCTCCCGCCGAGCCTCGTCCAGCAGCCCGCGGATCGCCTCCGCCCGAGCCGCCATCTGCTCGAAGTCCCTCTCCGGCACTACGATGTCCACCTCGAAGGCCAGAACCTCCTCGCAGAGGTCATCGGCGAGGCCTCTGTGGCCTTCCGAACGCAGCCGAAAGTTCACGTCGTGAGTGAGGGCGTGTGCGAACGGATAGAACGACGACCAGACGCCGTCGAAGTCGCCGATGGCGGCGCGTTCCTGGAGCGCCGTAAGCCTCTCGTCCCCCCGCGCGAACGCCTCCGCGTCCAGCTGAATGCGAACGGTGCCCAGCCCGATGTCGCAGACATAGCCGGACTCGGCGTCGCTCCCGCCCCCGAACTCACGGATAGCGACGACCACAGCCAGCACGACGAGGGCGGCCAGGGCGACCCCCGCGATTAGGTCTCGTTTCAACGCTCGCGCCTCAGGCCTATCACCACACCGAAGACGGCGCCGACCACCACGCCACCAACAATGCCCAGCGCGAGGGCCCACAGGGGCACGTCGCCGCCATCGCCGTCGTCGCCGGCGGGCGTAGCGGTGGGTTGCGGCGACGCCGTGGCCACCGGCGTCTCATCCGGTGGCGCCGTCGGCTCCTCGGTCAAGGCCGGCGTCGGGCTCCCGCCGTCCGCGGCTGCGCCGACGAAGAAGTGGAAGGCGCCCTGCGCCTCCTCCCCGTCCTCGTCGGACAGCGTGTGCCAGATGACGCTGTAGCGCTTGTCCGGCAGGGAGGGCGGCAGCTCCACGTGCATGTGCGTACGGTCGGCGTCGTCGAGAACGGCGTCGCCTTCGCTGACCACATCGCCGGCTTCGTTGACGACGATCATCGTGGGCAGGCCTTGGCTACGACTCATCTCCTGGCTGGTCCACATGTCGACGCGCTCCGGCGATTCCGCGACGGTCGCGCCGTCCCCGGGCTCCGAGCGCTCGTAGTTGGCGTGGGCCCCCGCGGAGCCGGTCGATAGGACCAGCCCCGCGAGGGCTACCGCCAGCGGAAATCCAACTCGAACCGCGCGCGGGCTATTCAGCGTGGTCGCCTTCCGCCTCGCCGTTCTCCTCACTGTGTTCGTCCTCCTCGGCGTGCTCCTCCCCGGCAATGTAGGGGTAGGCCTCGTGCTCCAGCTCGTGGAAGGCGTCGTGGGTTTCCGTGGCCAGGCCCTTGGAAGCCTCCAGGTCCTCAGCCTCGAGCGCCGCCTCGAACTCTTCGAGCGTCGAGAGCAGCGTCGCGGAAGGATCGGCCAGCTCGCCGGGCCAGGCCGTGCCCTGGGTGATCTGGTGGGCCGTGGTGATAGAGCCGGCAGTGCCCGCCGGGATCTCCGTCGCCGCCTGCAGCTCGTCGTCGATCGCGTGGAACCCGGCGGCGTCGAGCGCCGTCATGGCCGCCGTGACCTGGGTCTTGTCCAGCGACTCCTGCATTCCGGCTTGCGACTGCTCTATCTGACTGAGCGAGCCCTGGATGTCCGCCAGCTGCGAGCTGTAATCCGTCCCTTTGTCGTCGCTGGCCATGGCTATCCCGGCCAGCACCAGCGCGATCACGGCGATAACGCCGCCACCTATCGAAGCAAGTGCGATACGCACAGCTACCTCCTGTATGTAGACGTGAAGGTGTGGATGGTCGTGGAAGCGGGCTAGGCGTATCGCGGCGGAGGATCGAGCGATGCCGGCGCCGCCTCCAGCGGCCGGGGAGCGCCGCCGCCGGGCGCGGAGCGCTCGGCGGCGCCCGCCAGGACGGGAGCGCCGTTGCCCTCGTTCCACCACTGGAGACCGTAAGCGGCCTGATCGGAGCAGGAAGACGACCCGTGACAGTGGTAGGCGTGGCCATCGTCCAGCGGGTCCTCGGTCGCCGCCTCCAGGCCGCGGATGCTCCAGTGGCCGATGAAGGTGACGTTGGGCAGGATGGCGCCCAGCAGGACCACGAGGGCCACAACGCGGACAAACCGTCGCCTCCCCGAAGCGCTCATCGCAATCCCAGTATACGAGCCAACGGTCAGTCCGTGCCACCTTGTGCTTGAGGTGATGGCATATACGTTCTATTCTCACGCCAGAGCCCGAAAAAAAGCGAAGGAGGACACTCATGACGAAGGTAGACCCGGAGGTCGCGGTCTTGAAGGAGCAGCTAGCCGACGCGGTGGCACAGCTCGAGGCGCTTCAAGCGGACGCCGCCGATAGCGAGGCGCGCTCGGCAACGCAGGCCGACCGCCTCCTCGCGCTGCAGGGCGAGATCGCGGAGGCGCAGTCGGAGAACGAGCGGCTGACCGCGCAGCTCTCGTCGGCCGCCCGGAGGTACCGGGAGGCGCGCCTGGCGGCCGCGCCGGAGGTGCCGGCGGACCTCGTGACGGGGGAGACGCCGGAGGAGATCGACCAGCAGATGGAGGCGGCGGAGCGGGTGGTGACGGAGATGCGAGAGCGGATGGAGAAAGAGCGGAGGGAGCAGGCGCCGTCGGTGCCGGCGGGGTCGCCGGTGCGACGCGCCCCGGATTACACCGGCCTGCCCTCCTCGGAGAAGATCAAAGTGGGGCTGGAGCAGCAGACGCGGGGGACGGGGTAGGGAGAGGACACCGCTGTGCCCCAGCCTTCAGGCTGGGGGTGCAGTCCAGACAACTCGCCTTGCGCGCAGCGCGCGGCCTGATATACTCTGCGGTGACTGATTTCACACAGTCGCCTCGCACAGCTCCCATATCACGGAACCCGCCCCGAGGAGGTTCGCCTATGCCCCACATCGTCTGCTGCGTCAAACAGGTCCCCGACCCCGAGGCGCCGGCATCGCAGTTCAAGGTGGACGAGGCGGCCAGGAAGGTCCTGCCGATACCGGGCATCCAGCCTGTCCCCTCCCAGTTCGACACCATCGGCGTGGAGGCCGCGCTGCGAATCAAGGACAAGATAGCCGACACCACGATCACGATCCTCACTCTGGGCCCCGATTCCTTTCGCGATGCCATCAAGCACTGTCTGGCCATGGGCGCCGACGAGGGCGTCCACATCAACGACCCGGCCCTGAACGACGCCGACCACTGGGCGGCGGCGGAGATACTGGCCGCCGCCATCAAGTCCCTGCAGCCGGTGGACCTGGTGATCTGCGGCCGCCAGGCCGTCGACTGGGACATGGGCATCGTCGGCTCGACGATCGCCGAGATCATGGATATGCCGGTCGTCACCATCGCCAAGGAACTCCAGATGGACGGCGGCAAGGTCACCGTGGAGCGGGTGCTCCTGGACGGCTTCGAGACGGTGGAGTCGCCGACGCCCTGCGTGGTCACCGTATCCAACGAGCTGGGGGAGCCGCGCTACCCGCAGCTGCGGCAGATCATGCAGGCGGCGAAGAAGGAAGTGAAGACGCTGACCGGCGCCGACCTCGGCATCGCCGAGGCCAGGAACCGCGTGAACCTGGAGGCGCTGTTCGTGCCGGAGTCCAAGGTGGAGACGGAGTTCATCGAGGCGGACAGCGGCAAGGAGGCCGGCGAGAAGCTGGCCCTCCGGCTGCGAGAAGAGAAGCTGATCTAAGGGGAGGCAGGCAGCGATGGCAAGCGGAGTACTCGTGTTCGGAGAGGCGACGGAGGACGGCGCGCTGGCGCCGGTAACCGGCGAGCTGCTGGGCGCGGCGAAGTCGCTGGGCGGTCCTGTGACCTGCGCGCTCCTAGGCGCCGGCGTCGAAGGCCTGGCCCAGCAGTGCGGGCCGCTCGGCGCCGACAAGGTCATCGTCGTCGATGACCCGCTCCTGAAGGACTATCAGGGCGACGCCTACGTCCCCATCGGCGAGCGCATCGCCAGAGAGACCGACGCCAGCGTCGTCCTGTTCGGCCAAACGATGGTCGGCCGCGACATGGCGCCGCGACTGGCCCAGCGGCTGAACACCGCCGTGGCCATGGACTGCGTGGAGCTGACCATGAACGGCGACAGGCTGACCGCCGGCCGCCCCTGCTACGGCGGCAGCGCCCGCGCCCGCTACACGTTCAACGCCACGCCCCAGATGGCCACCGTTCGGGCGAAGGTGTTCGACCCGCAGCCGGACGCGTCGAAGCAAGCGGAGGTCGTGAAGCAGGACGCCGGCGTCAGCGCCGACGCCATCCGCGCAAAGGTGACGGGGCGTCGGAAGGAAGCGGCGGAGGGCATCCGGCTTGAGGACGCCCCGGTCGTCGTCAGCGGCGGCCGCGGCCTGGGCGGGCCCGAAGGCTTCAAGGAGATAGAGGAGATGGCCAGCGTCCTCGGCGGCGCCGTAGGCGCCAGCCGCGCCGTCTGCGACCTGGGCTGGTACCCGGTCGCGGCCCAGGTGGGGCTTACCGGCAAGGTGGTCACGCCGGACGTGTACATCGCCGTGGGCATCTCGGGGGCCAGCCAGCACATGGCCGGCATCTCGCAGGTCAAGAACATCGTCGCCATAAACAAGGACCCGGAGGCGAACATCTTCAAGTCCTCGCGCTTCGCCGTCGTCGGCGACTGGAAGGAAGTGGTGGCCGGCTTTACGGAGAAGGCGCGGGAGCTGAAGACGGGATAGACGGCGCGAAGAAGACGGAACGAGCGATCGAAGTCCGGGCAGCCACGGCGGCCGACGAAGCCGCCGTCCTCCGGCTCATCGAGGAGCTATTCGAGCCGCCCGGCGTCCACCCGCCCAACTACACCTCGGAGCGGGGCCGCGAGGGCTTCCGCCACTGCCTAGATCGCCCTGGCGCTGACGTACTGCTCGCGTTCGACGGCGAGGAGGCGATAGGTCTGGCCAGCGTGTACCTGGACCCGCCGTTCATCCGGTTCGGGCGTCGCTGCTGGCTGGAGGACCTCGTGGTAACGTCCACCCGGCGCAGCGGCGGCGTGGGCGCGGCGCTCATCGCCGCGGCGCGGGAGTGGGCCCAGGAGCGCGACTGCACCCACCTGGAGCTGTCGTCGGGACCGGGGCGGGCGGACGCCCATCGGTTCTACCTGTCGCAGGGGATGGCAGAGAGCAAGACGTTCACGCTCGACTGGGGGACGTAGACGCGCTGGGACAGTACCGTATCCCGAGGCTGTGGTGAAGGGCCTCATCGACTTCCGCCATCAGGTCGAGGTTCAGCCGGCCAATGCGCCTACCGAACCGTTCCTGCGTCACCGTCAGGATCTGCTCCAGCAGCACAGTTGAGCCGCTGGACAGCCCGCTCTCCTTCGCGCTGATGTGGACATGGAACGGATACTCGTCGCGGCGGAGCGAGGTCAAGGCGGCGACTATCGTCGTGGAGGCGAACTCGTTCCCGATATCGTTCTGGATCACCAGGGCGGGGCGGCGACCCGCCTGTTCGCTGCCCCTGGCCGGACCGAAGTTGACGTCGTATATCTCGCCACGCCTAATCATCCGGCCAGGTCTCAAGCGCTACCGGAATCGCCTCCTCGGCCAGGCGCTCATCCTCGTCCGCCCACGCCCGGTAGCCCTCGGCCATCAGCTCTCGGAGCCGCTGTCGCTTGCGGTCAGCGATCGCCCGGGCCACGAGCCGGCTGACGGGGTCGCCGGTGCGGGCCGCTTCCTCCCTGAGTTCCGCCGCCAGCTCATCCGGTAGGGTTACGGTCAGGCGCTTACTCATAGTATGCATATATTAGCATACCGTCAGTAAGCAGTCCAGCCGGTGGCCGCAGCCAACCTTGACGTGTACGGAAGGTTGACCCTACAATGGCCCTGCGGTCGGCGAGTACCGGCCATTTTTGCCGGAAGCGACCGGCGACAGCGGGCAGCATGTACGTAATCGGCCTAACGGGCGGGATCGGCAGCGGGAAGTCCACGGTAGCCCAGATGCTGGAATCGATGGGTGCCGTGCTCCTGAGCGCCGACACTGCCGGCCACGAAGTGTACGCGCCCGGACGCCCCGCCTGGCAGGAGATCGTCGACGCCTTCGGCCGCGACGTCGTCGCCCCTGACGGTTCGATCGATCGCAAGAAGCTGGGCCCCATCGTCTTCGGCGACCCGCAGCAGCTGCAGCGGCTCAACGCCATCACCCACCCGCGGATGAAGGACCTGATGCGCGAGAAGCTGGACGCCGAACGCGCGCGCGAGACAAAGGTGGCGGTGCTGGAGGCGGCGCTGCTGTTCGACGCCGGCTGGGACGACCTGACGAACGAAGTCTGGGTGACGAACGCGCCGGAGGACGTGACGGCGAAGCGAACGGCGGAGCGCAGCGGCATCAGCGTCGAGGAGGCGCGCGCGCGGATACGAGCGCAGATGAGCAACGACGAGCGCGTAGCCCGCTCGCAGGTGATAATAGACACGGACTGCCCGCTGGAAGACACGCGGAAGCAGGTCAAGGCAGAGTGGCAGCGGCTGCTGGAGCGGCTGGAGAGCCCTTCGGCGAGGAGTGGCGTTTGAGCCCGAGCAAAGGGAAGCGTGGCCCGGTAATGACAGGCGACGAGACATACAGACAGTACGCCATCGAGGAGTACGTACTCAAGGACGAGCCGTTCTACGTGCCCGTGGGCGACGAGATCGAGCTGTTCGAATCGGCGTACGAGCAGAAGATACCGGTGCTGCTCAAGGGGCCGACCGGCTGCGGAAAGACACGATTCATCGAGTACATGGCCTACCGCCTGCACCGCCCGCTGACCATCGTCAAGGACGTGACGGAGACCGACGAGCAGGCGGGACCGTCCGGCCTGCCGCTGGTCACCGTCGCCTGCCACGAGGACCTGACGGCCTCGGACCTCGTCGGCCGCTTCCTGCTGGAGGGCGATTCTACGCGCTGGGTGGACGGGCCGCTGACGCGGGCGGTGAAGGCCGGCGGCATCTGCTACCTGGACGAGGTTGTCGAGGCGCGCAAGGACACGACGGTCCTCATCCACCCCCTGACCGACCACCGCCGCGTCCTGCCCATCGAGAAGCTGGGGCAGATCATCGAATCGCGGGACGGGTTCCTGCTCGTGATCTCCTACAACCCGGGCTACCAGAGCGCTCTGAAGGACCTGAAACAGAGCACGCGCCAGCGGTTCATGGCTCTCGAGTTCAACTACCCGCCGCGCGAGCTGGAGGCCAAGGTCATCGAGAAGGAGTCCGGCGTTTCGCCGGCTATCGCGATGGACCTGGCCAAGCTGGGCGAGAAGGTGCGCCACCTCAAAGAGCACGGCCTGGCCGAGGGCGCCAGCACCCGCCTGTTGATCTACGCCGGACGGCTCATGGTCAAGGGGATAGCGCCCCGCCGCGCCTGCCAGGTGGCCGTTGTCTGGGCCCTGACCGACGAGCGAGACGTCCAGCGCAGCATCGAAGAGGTGGTGTCTTCCATCTTTGAGTAGCGACCGGTACCGGCGCATCTACGGCGCCTACGAGAAGCAGCTCGCTCCCTTCTCCACGTCCCTCGTCGGCGAGTTCCGCCGCTCGGCGGAGGCGCTGGAGGACAGGCTCTCGCCCGAGCAGCTCGAGGCCTGGGCGGAAGAGGGTCTGGACCTGGCCCGCCAGTCCTGGCGCTCCTGGGAGGCCGCCGGCGAGTACTTCCGCGTGACCCGCGAGGTGCTGCCGCAGCTGGGGTTCGAGGAGTTCCAGCGCTGGGCCCAGCACGGCCGCGAGCTGGCCGAGGTGTCGTCGGCGCTTGCCGCCGCCTACTTCCGCGCCTCGCCGGCGACGCTGCCGCAGGTGACGTTGGAGCGGCTGGGCGACTGGGTGGGCCTAGGCCGGCAGCTGTACAAGGGCACCTGGCGCTCCGCCTCGCTGGCCGTGCAGTTCTTCGACGGCAGCCCTGCCCTGTTCGGCCACCTGTCGCTGGAAGAGGCGCGAATCCTCGTCCGATTCGTCGACTCCCTGTGCGACCGCTCCTACGACCTGGCCGCGCACTGCCTGAGCGTGGCGCCACACGCTCTGGCGCCACTGGACGGCGAGGACCGGGCCGCGTTCCTGCGATTCGCGGAGGCGCTGGCCTCCACGGGCTGGGCGGACGCCCGCTCCTACCTGGAGAAGGGCCCGGCGCTGCTGGCCCACGTTCAGCCCACCCAGAGGGTGCGCTTCCTGGGGCTCTCGCGGGAGCTGGCGCGGCGGGAGGGCCGGCAGGCCTTCACCTTCTTCTCGGAGGCGGCCCGCGCGCTCGACGAAGTCGACCCCGAGATACACGAAACCCTCATCGCCATGTCCGAGAAGCTGGTGGAGCGTTCGCCGGTGGCGGCCATGGAGTTCCTCAAGAGCTCGCCCGTCGTGCTGGCCCGCATCGGGGCCGAGGAGGTGGCGCTCTGGCACGGCGAGGGCAGCAACCTGCTGGACAACACCCCGGAGGGCGGCGAGGCCTACTTCCGCCTGGAGTCGAGCCGCGGCGAAGAGGTGCTGGACGCCCTGTCGTCGCGCGTGGACCTGAGCCGCGTCACCGACGTCCTGCGGATGTACTGCAAGGCGCTGACCGGGACCGAGGTCGCCATCCACTCTGCGGAGGCGCTGGCGGAGAAGGGGATCGGCTGGGTGGAGACGGAGGCGCCCTCCACGGAGGGTTCGGCGATCTTCCTGCCGCCCTGGGTCGAAGAGTTCCGCGAGAAGGACGACAACTTCTCGATCTACAAGGTCTATTCCACGCACCAGGCCGGGCACCTGGAGTTCGACACCTTCGGGTTCAACTTCGAGCGCGAAGGCCGCGTCTTCCCGAACGCACGACGCCAGACGGAGGCCGGCCGCGCAAAGGCGCCGCCGGAAGTCGTCGAATCGCCGGAGGGCGCGGAGACGCCCCGACAGGCGTTCACGGACATGGAGCGCTTCTTCGACCTGTTCGACAACCGGCGGCTGGCCTCCGACCTGTTCGCCCTGCTGGAGGACGCCCGCATCGACGTCATCGTCGGCCGCGAGTACGCGGGAATCCGCGGCGCCTACGGCCAGCGACAGTCCGTCGAGCTGGGACGCCGGCCGGAGGTGGAGAAGCTGCCGTTGCTGCAGGCGTTCGTGGAGAACCTGGTGCGGGTGAGCCTGGGCGGGCAGGAGTACGTGCGCTGGCCGCAGCCGCTGCTGCCGGTGCTGGAACAGGCCATGGGCGTCATCGCCGCCCTGCAGCAGCCGCAGGCGATCGTCGAGGACTCCGCCGAAGCGACGATACGGCTGTACCGCATCGCCGAGCAGATCCCCAACATCATCTCGGAGATGATGGAGAACGAGGAGTGGCAGGGGCTGGACGAGGACTCGATGCAGGTGATGCCGCTGACTTCGGACGCGCTGGGGGAGAGCATGGACCTGCAGTTCCCCGACGGCGCCGAGATGCCCTACGAGAGCCCCGAGCCTGTGGACTTCCGCGGCGACTTCAAGCCGGAGATGGTGCAGCTGCTGATGCGCCTCAAGCAGGAGCGCGGCGGCGAGCAGGGCCCCCTGTCGCCGCTGTCTCCGGAGCAGCTGAAGGCGATGCTGGAGAAGAGCGTGGAGATATCGCTCTCGGACATGGCCGAGGCGGACCTCACGCAGTCTTCGGACCTGTTCCTGACCAACTTGATCAAGGAGATGGGCGCCCAGGGCGAGGAGAAGGACAAGACGGAGAAGGCGCCGGTGAAGGACGGCCAGCCGGTCACCGGCCTCAGCACCGGCGACGACGACCGCGAGCTGCCCGTGGAGCCGAAGTACTTCTACTACGACGAGTGGGACTTCCGCGCCGGCGACTTCAAGCCGAAGTGGTGCCGAGTCGTCGAGTACGCGGTCTCGGAAGGCCTGCCGCAGTACTACGAGCAGACGCTGCAGAAGTACGCCTCGCTGGCCAGCCAGACGCAGCGCCAGTTCGAGCTGCTGCGCCCGGAGACGTTCCGCAAGGTCAAGCGCCTCCTGGACGGCGAGGAGTTCGACCTGGACGCGGTCACGGAGTACGTGGTCGAGAAGCGGGCCGGGCACACGCCCAGCGGCAAGGTCTACTGGCGTCGCAACAAGGTCCAGCGCGACGTCTCGGTCGCCTTCCTGCTGGACATGAGCGCCTCGACCGACGAGGAGATCGCCAAGCACGAACGCCGCTACGCCCAGGAGGAGTTCGACGACGACCCCCGCCGCTACTTCTCGTGGTGGATGGCGCGACGGGCGCAGGAGCTGCTGACCCCGCCCAAGCGCATCATCGACCTCGAGAAGGAGAGCATCGTCCTGCTGATCAGGGCGCTGGAGACTATCGGCGACACGTACGGCATCTACGGCTTCTCCGGCTACGGGCGGGAGAACGTGGAGTTCTACGTGGTCAAGGGCCTGGACGAGACGCTAGACGAGACCGTGAAGAAGCGCATCGACAAGATCGCGCCGGTGCGCTCGACCCGAATGGGCCCGGCGATCCGCCACGCCACCTCGAAGCTGGAGGTGCGGGAGTCCAAGGTGCGCATCCTCTTCCTGGTCTCGGACGGGCGTCCGCAGGACCACGGCTACGGCCGCGACCGCACGGAGAAGGAGTACGCCATCCACGACACGCACATGGCGCTACTGGAGGCGAAGCGTAAGGGGATAGTGCCGTTCTGCCTGACCGTGGACCGCTACGGCCACGACTACCTGAAGCAGATGTGCCAGGACGTCGGTTACGCCGTCGTCCCGGACATCGAGTCCCTCCCCTCGCGCATCACCACGCTGTACCGCCGGCTTACGGAATAGGGCGCCAGGCTAAGTGCGACTGGGCGAGACCCACCTCAATTGTTTGACCCGTCGTTAGATTGGCGAGGTGGAGGGTCTCCGGTATGCCGCCGTATGCTAGATAGGCCACGATACCCTCCGGAGAGATGTTGAGTAGCACCCCTGGTACCGTGCCGATCTCCCGGATCTCCCCGGAATCGATGACCACGCGATAGATAACGGTCGGCTGGCTGCTCGCGTCAGCTGCGTACACCAGCTCTCCATTGGCCGATACCGAGATTGCATATGGCGGCAGCCCCTCCGTGGGGAATTGTAAGTTTAGTGCTGCGATGGTTGTTTCCTCGCTCGTTTCGATGTCGAACATGGCGAGGCCGTCGCTGCCCAAGAGGATGGCTCGCTCGCCGCCGGGCAGCGGCCAGATCGTAACATTGTCTAGGCGCGGCACGCGGTCGAGTGCTCCCGTCTCCGGGTTCAGCCAATTAGCTTCCCAAGTCTGGAAGAGTTGACCTTGTATCGGATTCAATCCCACGAGCAGCCTATCTTCTCTCGGCCATTCCAGCGGCAACGCCTTCACATGTAGCAGTTCATCGGACTGAGAGGCCAAGTCAACGATGCGAAGCGACTCATCACCCGCCTGATAGACCAGGCGTTGCCCGTCGGGCGACCAGACGGCGGACCACACGGTCGTGTCTTCAGTTCCCCAAACGACACGTCCCTGAAGGTCAAACACCGCAATCGAGAAATAGGTGCAGGCGATCATGTCCCCATCAGGCGCCCATGCCAAACTCACGCTCGGACACTCACGAGTCAGGAGTCGTCTTCCGCTTCCGTCCGCATTGACGAGCCACAGCTCCATATCCGCACCAGCATAGGCGAGCTGCCTCATGTTGATGCCGGCTCTGGACGTGACCGTCGGCGTCGGAAGGGCTGTTGCCGTCGCGGAGGCTGTCGGCTCCGTCGTTGGCGAGGCGGGCAGCGGTTCGCTCGCCGTCTCGCAGGCAGCGAGGAGCAGCGCGGGGAGGAAGATGACGGCGAGCAGCAGGCGGTTCACAGCAACGCCCCTACTAGTACAACGACCGCCGGATACGGCCGCCTCCCCCTACACCCACGGCGGCAGGACGCGCTTCACGACCAGCCACAGCCGCCCGACGAGCGGCGTCTGCGGGGTGTAGTCCCAGCCGCTCTTGCGCTCGGGGCGGATGACCAGGATCGTGTCCGGGTCGTCCTCGATCTCGCGCAGGGTGCGCAGCCGCAGGTAGAAGAACGCTGCGATGGCGCCCACGTAGTGCCGGGCCATCTTCACCGAGAGCTCCGGCCGGTCGGCCTCCACGCAAGCCGTGCCCCTGACCGTCACGCCCTTGTAGGGCGGTCGCTCCTGCTGGACGCAGAGGCTGACCCGCGGGTCGCGCCCGATGTTGCGAGCCTTGGCACTGCGCGAGTTCGTTCGCACGAAGATCAGCCCGTCGTCGCAGTGGTACCAGACCGGCGTTTGCAGCGGCGAGCCGTCGCGCCGGATCGTCGTCAGCACACCGATGTGGCGGCCGCGCAGGAAGCGTTCGGCGTCGCGCGGGGGCATGGGGTGCGGCACTCGGCCACTCCTTTCGGTTATCGATAAGACCGAGTGCAGCTTAGCGGAGGCGTGACCGAGGGGCGAGTTTGGGCGCGGCAAGCGGCGCCCCTACGGGCGGTTGCGGGCGGCAGGCGCGGCAAGCGGCGGCTATCGCGTCACGTCCCCCGCGCCAGGAGCGCCCGACGCAGCAGCGCGAGCGCAGAGGTGACAGCGCGGCGCTTGTTGGCGGCGCGGCCCTGGTTGTACGTGTAGTTGATCGCCAGCCCCGGCCCGCCGTCGTCCACGGCCAGGTGGATGCGCCCCGGCGGCTTGCCCTCCAGCTCGTTGGAGCCGGCCACGCCGGTGACCGACAGTCCGACCCCGGAGTCGGTGTTCACGCGGGCGGCGCGGGCCATGTCGGCAGCGACCTCGTCGCTGACCGTGCCGTGCGTCTCGATCAGCTCCGCGCTGACGCCCAGGTTCATCTTGACCCGCGCCGTATAGGCCACGTAGCCGCCGCGGAAGTACACGGAGCTGCCGGGCACGTCGGTGATGGTGGAGGCCAGGAGGCCGCCTGTGCAGGACTCCATCGTGGCCAGGGTGAGGGCGCGCTCGTTGAGCAGGGCGCCGATCACGGCCTCCAGGGTGTCGTCGTCGGCGCCCCACACGGCCTCGCCGATGATACCGCGCAGCTCTTCCTCGACCGGCTGGATGAGGGCCCGCGCCTGCTCCGGCGCGCGGGCCTTGGCGGTGAGGCGCAGGTGGACGCCGTCCGGCTTGGCGTAGACGCCGATCGTCGGGTTCTCCGACTTCAGCAGGTGGCTCACCATCTCGTCCAGGTGGCCCTCGCCGATGCCGATGGTCTTGACCGTGCGCGAGACGATGACGTCGCCGCTGGCCAGCCGCGCCAGCCGCGGCTGCACCTCGTGCTCCCACATGCGCTCCAGCTCCGCCGGAGGTCCCGGCATGGCGACAATGTAACGGCCGTCCTTCTCCACCCACCAGCCGGGCGCGGTGCCTCGCGGGTTGGCGATGGCGCGGGCGGAGGGGATGAGCATCGCCTGCTTCACGTTGCGCTCGGGGAAGGTGAAGCCGCGGGCGGCGAACATCTGGCGCAACCGCTGCTCCGTCTCCCGGTCGACGTGCATCTCCTCGCCCAGCGTCTGCGCGATCGCCTCGCGGGTGACGTCGTCCTCGGTCGGGCCGAGGCCGCCGGTGATCAGGACGGCGTCCGAGCGCTCGTGGGCGCGGCCAATCGCCTCGGCCAGGCGGTTGAGGTTGTCGCCGACCTTCGAGATGTAGTGCAGGTCGACGCCCAGGGGCGCCAGGCGCACGGCCAGGTACTGCGAGTTCGTATCCAGGATGTCGCCCAGCAGTATCTCCGTGCCCACGGAGATGATCTCCGCCTTCATGGCACGAGCATAGGTTGGGCGTCGGGGGCGGTCAAGGATGATCGGCCCCACGCGGTCGTGCCGAACGGCGGCTCACGGCGCTGGCCCAACGGCGTACACTTCCGGTGGGCAGGAAGGAGGAGCGACTGCATGAGCAAACTGGACGGCAAGGTAGCTATCGTAACGGGCGGCGCCTCCGGCATCGGCCGGGCGACGGCGCTGCTGTTCGCCGGGGAGGGCGCGAAGGTCGTCGTCGCCGACTGGCAGGACGAGGGCGAGGCCGTGGTGCGGGAGGCGAAGGGTACCGGCGGCGAGGCGACGTTCGTGAAGGTGGACGTGTCGAAGGCGGAGGACGTGGAGCGCATGGTGAAGACGGCGGTCGAGGTCTATGGACGGCTGGACGTGCTGTTCAACAACGCCGGCGTCGAGGGCGAGCAGGCGCCCACGGCGGACTGCTCGCTGGAGAACTTCGACCGCGTGATCGCGATCAACCTGCGCGGGGTATTCCTGGGGATGAAGTACGGCATCCCGGCGATGCTGAAGGGCGGCGGCGGGTCGATCGTCAACAACGCGTCGGTGGCGGGGCTGGTGGGCTTCCCGAACATCCCCGCCTACTGCGCCGCCAAGGGTGGCGTCGTCCAGCTGACGAAGACGGCGGCGCTGGAGTACGCCGGACAGGGCGTCCGAGTCAACGCGATCTGCCCGGGCGTCATCTGGACGCCGATGGTGGAGCGGTTCGCGGCGGGGGCGGAGGCGGCGCGGGCAGCGCTGGAGGCGATGGAGCCGGTCGGGCGGCTGGGGACGGCGGAGGAGGTGGCCCGCCTGGCGCTGTTCCTGGCCAGCGACGACTCCTCGTTCTGCACCGGCGCCCCGTTCCTCGTCGACGGCGGGATGGTCGCAGCCTAGGGCCGCAGCGTCAGCAGGCCGCCGTCCGTGCGGCCGAGCCGCGGGACGACCGCCGAAACGTCAAGCCGGGCGCAAAACGCCACGTCCGCGCCGAAACCGGCGTCGACGAGCTCGACTCCGTGGCGGCCCGAGGCCAGCGCCGCCGGCAGGTCGTCCCGGCAGGCCCGGAACGCCTGGCGAGCGAAGCGCGCGGCGTCGGTCGGCTGGAGCGAGGGGTCGAGCCGCAGCGCGGCCTCGACGATGGCGCCGGCGCCGAGCGCGTCCTCCAGGGCCAGGGCGCCGCTGGGCGCCGCGGCGCAGACGACGCAGGCGTCGCGGCTGTGCTCCGCGCCCAGCGCGAGCAAGGCGGCGGCCACGGCCTCGCGGTTGAGCGGAGCGCCAACGACCACGGCGGGCGATGACGAGAGGCTGGCCAGGACGCGGGTGCCGTTGGAGGTGGCGAGGATGACGCTGCGCCCGGCCAGCTCAGCGGACGTGAACTCGGCGGGCGAGTTGCCGTAGTCGAAGCCGGGCGGGGGCAGGCCGCCGGCCTCGCCGCAAAGCAGGTGGTCCGGCAAGCGTTCGCGCATCGTTCGCGCATCGTCTATCGAGGCGGCGGGGAGGATCTCGGGCACGCCGCGCTCCAGCAGGGTGACGATCGTCGACGAGGCGCGCAGTGTATCTACGACGGCGCAAATTTGTTCGGTATCGCGTATCTGGGAGGGCGCGAGGGCAACGTCTAGGCGCACAAATATTCCTTGACCCTGGACTCCTGCGCCTATATTATGCGCTGGCAGAGGAGGTAGGCCAGCACGAGTACGGGCGCAACCTTCCGGGAAAAGCTCAGCGAGGCGGGCCGGCGCAACCAAAGCCTCCTGTGCGTCGGGCTTGACCCCGACCCATCGAGGCTCAAGGGCACGCCCGTCGCCGACTTCCTCAAGGCCATCATCGAGGCGACGAACGACCTCGTCTGCGCCTACAAGCCCAACCTCGCCTTCTTCGAGGCGCTGGGCATCGGCGGCATGCAGACCATGCTGGAGGCGCTCACGCGCGTGCCCGCGCACATCCCGATCATCGCCGACGCCAAGCGAGGGGACATCGGCAACACCAACCGGTTCTACGCCCAGGCGCTGTTCGAGCAGTACGACTTCGACGCGGCCACCGTGAGCCCCTACCTCGGCTACGACTCCGTCGAGCCGTTCCTGGAGTACGAGGACCGCGGCGTATTCCTGCTCTGTCGCACCTCCAACCCGGGCGCGGCGGATTTCCAGAGCCTGCGCCTGGAAGACGGACGGCCGCTGTACGAGGAAGTGGCGGAGCGGGCCAACGAGTGGAACACGCGGGGCAACGTGGGCCTCGTCGTCGGGGCCACCTGGCCGGGGGAGCTGGCGCGGGTGCGCGCGATCTGTCCGGCCCTATCGATACTCGTCCCCGGCGTCGGCGCGCAGGAGGGAGACCTCGGCGCCACCCTCGGGGCGGGCCTGGACTCCCTGGGCGGCGGCCTCATCGTCAACGCCTCGCGGCGGGTGCTGTACGCGTCGGTCGGCGACGACTACGCCGCGGCGGCCCGCCGGTCAGCCCGGGAACTACGCGACGAGATCAACCGGCAACGAGACGCTCTCCACACGCTCAGCTAGCCATGGTCATAGAGGTGCGTCTGGGCGACGTAGTGCGCCTGCGCAAAGTCCACCCCTGCGGCGGCTACGAGTGGGAGGTCGTGCGCCTGGGGGCCGATATCGGCATCCGCTGCCGTACCTGCGGCCGCCGCTTGCTTCTGGAGCGGCGCATCTTCGAGAAGCGGGTCAAGGAGTTCCTCTCGCGCAGCGATCCGGAAGCCCCTGAGAGCGCGACCTAATGGTATACGAACCCCCACACGTCGACGAGTTGGCGGCATCGCGCTCCCTTCTCATGGAGCCGCGGTTCGGGGCGCTGTGGCTGACTCAGGGCCTCTCCCAGACGGCGCAGAACGCCATCCTGTTCACGCTGCTGGTGCTGGTGCTCAACCTGACCGGTTCCAGCACGGCCAGCAGCGTGCTAGTGCTGGCGTTCATCCTGCCGTCCATCTTCATCGGCGTCTTCGTCGGGGTGCTGCTGGACCGCTGGAACAAAGGTACCGTGCTGCTGGTCACCAACCTGATACGGGCCGGCGCTTGCCTGCTGTACCTCTTTTTCAACGATGATGTCCTGGCCATCTACGCCATCAGCCTGGTGTTCAGCAGCTGCGGCCTGTTCTTCAACCCGGCCATCGTGTCGCTTATCCCGGCGTTCGTGCCGCGGGAGAAGCTGGTGAACGCCAACAGCCTGTACAACTTCACGCTGACCGGGGCGCAGCTGCTGGGAATGGTGTTCCTGGCACCGGCGTTCCTGCAGGCCGGCGACGAGCGGGCGATGTTCATCTGCGCGGCGACGCTGTACACGCTGAGCGCGGGGCTGGCCCTGTGGCTGAGCTACCAGAAGGTGGAGGGCGAAGTGGAGCTGCCGCGCGGGCCTCTGTTCGGAGGCCTGCCGGCGCAGTTCCGCGAGAGCTGGAAAGCGCTCACGTCGGACGTGGCCTCGGCGGTGGCGATGATGCAGATGACGATGAGTGCCACGCTGGTCCTGCTGTTCGCGATCCTGATCCCCCGCTACATGGACGACGTGCTGAAGGTATCGCCGAGCAACGCGGCGCTCCTGTTCGCCCCCACGGGCATCGGCGCCCTCATCGGCCTGCGGTTCATCCCCTGGTTCACGCGGCGCTGGGGCAAGAACGAAGTGGTGATCTTCGGGCTGGTGGGTCTGGCGATAGCGATAGCGCTGCTGGCCACGGTGCGGGGGCTGGTGGAGATCATGGAGACGACGCCCGGCCCCCTGAACCCGGAGGAGTGGCTGGGCATCTCGTTCCTGAACGCCCTGACCATGGCCTTCGCCTTCCCCATGGGGTTCTCCTACGCGCTGCTCAACGCCCCGGCCCAGACCGTGCTGCACGAGAGGGCACCGCCGGAGATGCGAGGCCGCATCTTCGCCACGCAGGTCGTCTCGGCCAACTTCATATCGCTGTTGCCGCTGCTGATGGTCGGCGCCATCACCGACTTCGCCGGCATCACGGCGGTGCTGCTGGGCATCTCCGTCTTCCTGATCGGCTTCGCGATCCTCAGCGCCCGCACCGGCGCCCAGACCGGCGGCGAGCCGCCACCCCCGCCGCGGCCGGAGCGCGTGCCGAGTTCTGTTGACACCCCTAGTAGGCTGGGCTAGCATTGACTTGAATTTGACCCCTATCCGGAGGTGGGTGTGGTAGAGCTGACCATTGAGAGCATTCGAGTCAGCCTGATGAACTACCAGCGAGTGGTGATTCTGAAGGAGAAAGACTCGGATCGCTACTTGCCCATCTGGATCGGGCCGGCGGAGGCCGACGCCATCGCCGTGCGGCTGCAAGAAGTGTCGGTGGCACGGCCGCTCACGCACGACCTGCTGCGCACGGTCATCGACAGTCTGGGCGCGACGGTCGTCCACATCCTGGTCAACGACCTGGAGAACGACACCTTCTTCGCGCGCATCGCCCTGGAGGTCGACGGCAAGAGCATGGAGATCGATTCCCGCCCCAGCGACGCGATAGCCCTGGCGGTGCGGGCCCAGGTCCCGATCTACGCCGACGAGACGGTGCTGGAGAAGGCCGGTGTACGTCTTGACCAGGAGGGGCAGCCCCTGGACGGCAGCGAGCTGGGGGAGATCGAACCGACGAGCGAGGCCAAGGCGGAGGAGCTCGAGAAGCTATCACCGTTCCGGGACGTAATCGAGGGCCTGGACCTGGAGGACTTCGAGAAGAAGTAATCGAATGCTAACGGCGAGGAGCGCCTCAGGCTTTGCGGCCTGGGGCTCTTGTGCTATTTGGGGCAGGCAGGTGTTGGATTGTAATGTACGGTTGTGATAAAGTTCGCAAGCGGAGGGGAAGCGCTCCACCGTAATGGACGGGCTGCCCCCGGCGGTGAGGCTCACGGGTATCGGCTTCTACATCGCCATCTGCATCGGTGGTGGCGTGTTCGGGGGGGTGCAGCTGGACGAGGCGCTGGATACCGGCCGTCTGTTCGCCGTTCTGGGGCTGTTCGCGGGGCTGATCCTCGGCCTGGGAGGCGCCGTCCTGCTCCTTATCGACGTGTTGAGAGCCGGAAACCAAAAGGGAAAGCGCTAAGTGATTCTCAGCCGGACCCAGCTCGTGACCCTCGGACTCGTGCTCCTGGCCCTGGTGGGATTCGTGTTCTTCCGCGGCCCCACACCCCACATCGAGATCAAGGCCGAAACGCTCGAATCCTTCGGCCCGTTCGACCTGACCAACACGATCCTGACCTCCTGGATCGTCGTCGCCATCATTCTTCTCGTCGTATACCTGGGCACGCGCAGCCGGAACCTCGTGCCCAGCGGCTTCCAGAACGCCTTCGAGGCGGCGATCGAGGCGTTCTACAACCTCGTCATCAGCATCGCCGGCGAAAAGAACGGCCGCCGCTTCTTCCCCGTCGTCGCCACGATCTTCTTCTTCATCCTCGTGTCCAACTGGTTCTCGCTGTTCCCCATCTTCAACGTCATCGGCATCGTCGAGGAGGCGGAGCACGGGTTCGTGATGGAGGAGAAGCCGGCCGGCCCCCTGGACGTGGCCTGGGTGCCGCTGTCCAGCCCATCGCGGCTCAGCGGCGACTCCATCGACGAGGACGACGCCGACGCCCACGCCCAGTTCGAGGAAGCGACCGACGACGGGAAGACCGTCGGCCTGCTGATACCGTTCTTCCGCGGCCCCAACACCGACCTGAACACGCCGCTGGCCCTGGCCATCGTCTCGGCCATCGCGGTGGAAAGCTGGGGCATCGCCTCGCTGGGGCTGGGCTACGGCCGCAAGTTCTTCGACTGGGGCGGCATGTTCCGGGGGCTGTTCAGCCTGAACTTCGGGCAGTTCTTCCGCGGCGTCATCGACGCGTTCGTGGGGTTCCTGGAGCTGGTATCGGAGATCGTGCGGCTGATCAGCTTCACCTTCCGTCTGTTCGGGAACATGTTCGCCGGCGAGGTGGTGATCCTCATGTTCACCTTCCTGACTCCGCTGGTCCTGACGATCGTCTTCTACGGCCTGGAGCTGTTCGTGGGTGTCATCCAGGCCTTCATCTTCGCCGTGCTCACCCTGGTCTTCGGCATGATGGCCGTGGCCCACGGGGAGGCGCACGGAAACGGAAAGCACGAAAGCGCCGAGGCGTCCGCCGCGAGCGGGTCCGAGGCCTAGAGCGAACGAGCCAAAGGAGGTAGTTCATGGAGACGCTTCTCGCCATCATCCCGCCGGTCCTGGAGGGCGCGCGAATGGTGGCCCAGGAGGAGGGCGGCGCGACGACGTTCGCCATCACCGACGACGGCATCAAGTTCATCGGCGCCGGGCTGGCCATGGGTCTGGGCGCGTTCGGCCCGGCCATCGGTATCGGCAACCTCGTCGGCCGGGCCATGGAGGCGCTGGGGCGCAACCCGGAGGCCCAGCCGGCCATCCAGACGAACATGATCCTGGGTCTCGCCTTCGCCGAGGCTATCGCCATCTACGCCCTGGTCACGGCGGTCATGATCGGGTTCGTCTTCTAAGGCGGCCCGTGCGAGGCGCCTAGACAGGGGCGAAAGCTATGGTATTCCTGGCCGAAGGCGGCATCGGTGCGCTGGGCATCAACCTGCCCAGCCTCATCGCGCAGCTCATAAACTTCACGATCCTGCTCATCGTTCTGGGCTGGGTGTTCAAGCGCGTCATCTTCCCCATGCTGGACGAGCGCAAGAAGCGCATCCAGGAGGGGCTGGACGCGTCCGACGAAGCGAAAAGACGCCTCGCCGATACGGAGACAGAGTCGGCGGCGGAGCTGGACAAGGCCCGCCGCGAGGGCCAGGAGCTGGTCGGCCAGGCGCAGCAGATGTCGGCGCGCATCCAGGAGGAAGCCCGGCAGTCGGCGCGGGCGGAGGCGGAGACGCTGCTGGAGCGCGCCCGCAGCGAGATCCAGCTGGAGCGCGACGCCGCCATCGCCGACCTGCGACGGGAGTTCGCCGGCCTGACGATAACCGCGGCCGAGCGCGTAATCCGCCGCAGCCTGGACGCCGACGCCCATCGAGAGCTCATCCAGGAGGTCCTGGCGGAGGCGCCGCAGGGCGGCAACGGGAGCGACGGTCAGACGTGATCAGGGAAATAGCGGCCCGCCGCTACGGCGAAGCCGCGTTCGACATCGCGCGGGAAACCGGCAGCGAGGACGCCTGGTCGGAGGGGTTGTCCCTCATGGCGGCGGTGTTCTCCGACCCGCAAGTGGAGGCGGTGATGGGCGAGACCCGCATCCCCTACGAGCGCAAGGCGGCCCTCGTCGAGGCGGCGATGGCAGACGCCGACCCGCTGGTCCTGAACCTGGCGCGCATGCTCATCCACCGCGGCCGGACGTCGCTGGCGCCGCAGATCGCGGAGGCGTTCCAGGAGCTGCTGGACGCCCGGCGCGGCATCGCCCACGCCGTGGTGACGACGGCGGTGCCGATGTCCGACACCGAGACAACAGCCGTCGCCGATAAGCTCAGCGAGATCAGCGGCGTGCAGGTGGCCGTGACGCCGGAGGTCGACGAGTCGATCATCGGCGGGCTGGTGGCCCGCATCGGCGACAGGCTCATCGACGGCTCCACACGCAGCCGCTTGCAGGCGCTGAAGCGCCGTCTGCAGGAGGCGCGGGCATGAGCGCAGAGGCGAGCAAGGCCGACCTGGAGCGCGAGATGCTCCGCGACTGGGAGGCGCTGGCCGCGGCCGTGGACTCGTTCCCCGACGCCGAGATGGAGCAGCCCGGCGTCGTCGACGCCTGGAGCGTGAAGGACCTGCTGGGGCACATCGCCTTCTGGGCGGAAAAGGCCGCCGAGGACCTCCAGCACATCGCCGATGGCCGGCCCCAGGACGTCGAAGAGCCGGGCAGCGAGGCCGCCGTGGACGAGTGGAACGCCCGCGAGCAGGCGGCGAGAGCCGACAAAGACCTCTCTGACGTGCGGGAGCAGTGGCTGCAGAGCTTTCAGCGGGCCCTGGACGCCCTGGCGGCGTTCCCCGCCGAGCGGCTGCAGGAGAACGTGAAGGGGCTCACCGCGCTGGAGCGCTTCGCCGGCGATACCTACGAGCACTACCGCGAGCACCTGGAGCACCTGAACGACTGGCGGCGCCAGCTGGAGACCACGGAGACGTAGCGAACCACCCGAAGGACGGGCTTCAGCCTGTCGTGCCGGACTGAAGTCCGGCCTTCGGTGGAAATCGGGAGGACGATATGTAGCTGCAGGGCTTCAGCCCTGCCCCAACGGCCCGGCAGGCCTAAAGGCCTGCAGCTACAAGACGAGACGGAGACGTAGGAGGACGACATGGCGGTACGACCGGAAGAGATCGCCTCGATAATCCGGCAGCAGATCGAGCAGTTCGGCGGCGCCATCACGGCCGTCGACGTCGGCACCGTCGTCGAGGCCGGCGACGGCATCGCGCGGGTGCACGGCCTGCGCGGCGCGATGTACAGCGAGCTGCTGGAGTTCCCGGACAGCGTGATGGGCATGGCGCTGAACCTGGAGGAGGAGACCGTCGGCGCCATCATCCTGGGCCAGCACGAGGGTATCCGCGAGGGCGACGAGGTCCGCTCCACCGGCCGAATCGTCGAGGTGCCGGTGGGCGAGGGGCTGCTCGGCCGCGTCGTCGACCCTCTGGGCCAGCCGATCGACGGCAAGGGCCCGGTCAAGGCCGACAAACGCCGCCCCGTCGAGCGTATCGCGCCCAACCTGGTGATGCGCCAGGCGGTGGCCACGCCGGTGCAGACCGGCGTCAAGGCCATCGACGGCATGATCCCCATCGGCCGCGGTCAGCGCGAGCTGATCATCGGCGACCGCTTCACCGGCAAGACCGCGATCTGCCTGGACACGATGATCGCGCAGAAGGGCGGCGACCTGATCTGCATCTACGTCGCCATCGGCCAGCAGGCTTCGAAGGTGGTGCAGGTCGTGACGACGCTGGAGGAGCACGGAGCGATGGAGCACTCCATCGTCGTCGCCGCCAACGCCGCCGACCCGGCGGCGCTGCAGTACCTGGCGCCCTACGCGGGCTGCGCCATCGGCGAGGAGTTCATGGAGCAGGGCAAGGAGGCCCTCATCATCTACGACGACCTGTCCAAGCACGCCTGGGCCTACCGCCAGATGTCGTTGCTGCTGCGACGGCCGCCCGGCCGCGAGGCCTACCCCGGCGACGTCTTCTACCTGCACAGCCGCCTGCTGGAGCGCGCGGCCAAGCTCTCGCCGGAGCACGGCGGCGGCTCCCTGACCGCCCTGCCCATCATCGAGACGCAGGCCGGCGACGTCTCCGCCTACATTCCAACGAACGTCATATCGATTACGGACGGGCAGCTGTACCTGGAGGCCGACCTGTTCAACGCCGGCATCCGCCCCGCTATCAACGTCGGCCTCTCGGTATCGCGGGTGGGTGGGGCGGCGCAGACGAAGGCCATCCGCAGCGTCGCCGGCGGTCTGCGGCTGGACCTGGCGCAATACCGCGAGCTCGCCGCGTTCGCCCAGTTCGGCACGTCCGAGCTGGACGCGTCGACGCGGCGCCAGCTGGAGCGCGGCCAGCGCCTGACCGAGGTCCTGAAGCAGCTGCAGTTCCGGCCCCTGACCCTGGCCCAGGAGGTGACGATCCTCTACGCCGGCGTGCAGGGGCTGCTGGACGACGTGGAGCTGGACAAGGTGCGCTCGTTCGAGGAGGCCCTGCACGGCTTCATGGGGGGCAACCACCCGGATGTCCTCAAGGAGATCGAGGAGAAGAAGGAGATGACGCCGGAGCTGGAGGAGAAGCTGCGCAAGGCGATCCTGCAGTGCAAGGAGACGGTGCCGTACTAGTGGTGCGGAGTAGAGGCTGGATGTTAGATGTTGGAAGATAGAGCCGAGTCCCACGAGACGACCAATGTTACATCCGCCTGCTCAAAGATCGGAGCCGCGCATTTCAATGCGCGGGGTTGGGTATAGTCAATGGCAACACTACGCGAGATCAAGCGCCGCATCCGCGGCATCGAACGCGCCTCGGACGCCTGCATCGATGCCCCAGCCTTCAGGCTGGGGTACAGGCACACCCCTCGCGGCCTTCTAACGTCCAGCCTCCAACCCCCAACCTCTCAACCGAAAGCGACGTCATGGCCACCCTAAGGCAGATCAAGCGGCGCATCCGCAGCATCGAGAGCACGGCGAAGATCACCCGCGCCATGGAGCTCGTCGCCGCCTCCAAGATGCGCCGGACGCAGATCCGGGCGCTGGAGGCCAGGCCCTACGCGGAGAAGCTGCGCTGGGTGATGGCCGACCTGGCCGAGACGCTGCCTCACGCCGACCCGGAGTCGCTGCACCCGCTATTGCGCCGCCAGGGCGAGGTACGGGCTGTCGAGGTCGTCTTCATCACCCCCGATCGCGGCCTGTGCGGCGGCCTGCCCGGCGGCCTCAACCGCCGGCTCGCCTCCTTCGTCCTGGAGACCGAGAAGCCGGTCCGCGTCGTCGCTGTGGGGCGGAAGGGCCGCGACTTCGTGCGACGGACCAAGGGCGAACTGGTAGCGGAGTTCATCGCCGTGAGCGACAACCCGACCTACGCCGAGCTGCGGCCCATCGCGCAGGTGGTGCTGGAGGACTTCCTGGAGGAGCGCTGCGACGAGGCCTATATCGTGTTCGCGCACTTCGCCAGCACCGTCCTGCAGCAGCCCCATGTGCTCAAGCTGCTGCCGGTGGAGCCGCCGGAGGAGGCCGAGACGCTGGGCGTCGACTACATCTACGAGCCCTCGCGCGAGGACGTCCTGGCCGAGCTGCTACCGCGATACGTAGAGCGGCAGATCTACGGCGCTATCCTGGAGGCGATCGCCAGCGAGCAATCGGCGCGCATGGTGGCGATGCGCAACGCCTCGGAGAACGCCAACGAGATCAAGTCGGAGCTGACGCTGGTATACAACAAGGCGCGCCAGGAGACGATCACCAGCGAGCTGCTGGACATCACCGGCGGCGTCGAGGCGCTGCAGGGGTAAGAGAAGAATGGCCACAGATGGACACAGACGACGCACAGATGGCCGATTTTGTGAATCAATCTGTGACTCATCTGTGTAATTCTGTGGCTGACTAGGAGGTTCGCATGGCTAAAGGCACCAAAGGCAAGCTGGTCCAGATCATCGGCACGGTGGTGGACGCCGAGTTTCCGGCGGACGGCCTGCCGGGGGTCTACAACGCCGTAGAGATCGACGCCGGCGAGGGCAAGAAGCTCATCGCCGAGGTGCAGCAGCACCTGGGCAACAACTGGGTGCGTTGCCTGGCCATGGATACGACGGACGGCATCCGCCGCGGGGCGGAGTGCATCGACAGCGGCGAGCCGATCACGGTGCCGGTGGGCCGGGCCTGCCTGGGCCGGCTGTTCAACGTCCTCGGCGAGCCCCTGGACGGGCTGGGCGAGGTGAAGGCCGACGAGCATTGGCCGATCCACCGCCCGGCCCCCACCTTCGAGGAGCGGGAGACGGAGCCGCACGTCCTGGAGACGGGGCTGAAGGTACTGGACCTCGTATCCCCGTTCACCAAGGGCGGCAAGGTGGGCGCCTACGGCGGCGCCGGCGTCGGCAAGACCGTCATCATCCAGGAGCTGATCCGCAACATCGCCACGGAGCACGGCGGCTTCTCCGTGTTCGCCGGCGTCGGCGAGCGCTCCCGCGAGGGGAACGAGCTGTGGCACGAGATGCGCGGCACCGGCGTCATCGACAAGACGGTGCTGCTGTTCGGGCAGATGAACGAGCCGCCCGGCGTGCGCGCCCGCGTCGGCCTCACCGGCGTGACGATGGCCGAGTACTTCCGCGACCAGGAGGGGCAGGACGTCCTCCTGTTCATCGACAACGTGTACCGCTACATCCTGGCCAACATGGAGGTGTCGGCGCTGCTGGGGCGCATGCCCTCGGCCGTGGGCTACCAGCCCACGCTGGCCACCGACATGGGCGCGCTGGAGGAGCGCATCACCTCCACCAAGCGCGGCTCCATCACGTCCTTCCAGGCGATCTACGTGCCGGCGGACGACTACACGGACCCCGGCATCGTGACCACATTCGGCCACCTGGACGCCGTCATCGCCCTGGAGCGCTCGATCGCCGAGCAGGCGCTGTACCCGGCGGTCGACCCGCTGACCTCGTTCTCGCGCATCCTGGACCCGCGGATCGTCGGCGACGAGCACTACGACACGGCGCGGGGCGTGCAGGTAGTGCTGCAGCGCTACAAAGACCTGCAGGACATCATCGCCATCCTGGGCGTCGAGGAGCTTTCCGACGAGGACAAGCAAACGGTGGCGCGGGCCCGTCGCATCCAGCGCTTCCTGTCGCAGCCGATGTTCGTGGCCGAGGCGTTCACCGGCCGCACCGGCCGCTACGTGCCGGTGAAGGAGACCGTTCGCGGCTTCCGCGAGATCCTTGAGGGGAAGTGGGACCACCTGCCGGAGCAGGCGTTCTACATGGTCGGTGCGATCGAGGAGGCGGCGGAGCGGGCCGAGCAGATGGAGAAGGAGGCCGCCGCGGCGTAGGAGGGGCCATGCCGAAGAAGTCGCGCACTCTGCCGAGGCCGTTCGCCCTGCACTGGGGGAGCGGCCAGATCGTCGAAGAGGCGAGGTACGCCGGCGAGCACCACGAGCCGGCACTCCAGCTGCTGGCGTTCGACGACGGCTCGCTCTCGATACGGTTCTGCTATTATGACCACGCCGGCCGCTTCCAGAGGAGCCCTCTCATCGTTAGTAGTGACGAGATGAAAGGCCTAAAGGGAGCGCTGGCTGGCTCGCCCCGGCTGCGGGCGCTGATGAAGGAGATGCTGATCTAGAATGCCTCTATCCGTTGACGTCGTGACCGCGGAGCGCGTTATCTACTCCGAAGAAGGGGTGGACGAGGTCATCGTGCCCGGCGTCGAAGGGGAGCTGGGCGTCCTCAGCCGGCACGCGCCGCTCCTGACGATGATCGAGTCCGGGGTGATGCGGATCAAGAAGGGCGGCGAAGAGACGGACGTGGCGATCACCGGCGGCTTCCTGGAGGTTCGCGACAACCGGGTGACGATACTGGCGGACGCCGCCGAGCGGGCGGAGGACATCGACGCGATGAAGGCGGAGGAGGCCCGCCGCCAGGCCGAGCGCGCCCTGGAGGAGCGCGAGGAGGAGGTGGACCGCGCGGCGCTGGAGGCGGCGCTGGCCCACGCGCTGGCCCAGCTGAAGGTGGTAGAGCGGCTGCGCCGCCGGCGAGGCGCCCGCAGCGGGCCGCCCGGTCCATAGCGGGTCTCTGCCTTGAGAGAACAAGCCGCACCGCTGCTGTACACCAGCAGCCAGGACGATTCCAAGCTCGTCATCGAGGGCGGACGCGTGCTGGAGGGCTCGGTGCGCGTCAGCGGCTCCAAGAACGCGGCCATGGGCGCCATGGCGGCCGCTCTCCTGGTGAGCGAGGACTGCTTCCTGGAGAACGTGCCGGCCATCGGCGATGTGGGGCACATGGCGGCGATCCTGCGCAGCCTGGGCGCCGTCGTCGAACCGACCTCGGAGAACGGCCTGCGCATCAACGCCTCGAACCTGACCAGCAGCTCGCCGCCCACGGACCTGGTCGGCAGCCTGCGCGCCAGCTTCCTGGTGATGGGCGCCCTGCTGGGCCGCATCGGCAAGGCCGGCTGCTCGCCGCCGGGCGGCGACGTCATCGGCCAGCGCCCTATCGACGTGCACCTCGTGGGCTTCGCCGCCATGGGCGCCCGCGTCGGCCGCGAGGGCGACAAGTACGTGGCGGAGACGGACGGCCTGCGCGGCGCCCGCGTGTTCGCCGACTATCCCAGCGTCCTGGGCACGCAGAACCTGATGCTGGCCGCGGCCACCGCCCGCGGCACCACGGTCATCGTGAACGCGGCGGCGGAGCCGGAGGTGCAGAGCCTGGCCGGCATGCTCAACGCCATGGGGGCGCGCATCCAGGGAGCGGGCTCGCACACGGTCACGGTGCAGGGCGTGGACGCGTTGCACGGCGCCAGGCACCGGATAATCCCGGACCGGCTGGAGGCGGGCACCTTCGCGATAGCGGCGGCGGTCACCGGCGGCCGGGTGGAGATACACGGCACGGAACCGGACCACCTGTTCTCGCTGCTGGCCAAGATGCGGGAGACCGGGGTCTTCGCCGAGGAGGACGGTGACATCGTCCGCGTCTGGCGGAACGGCGAGCTGAAGGCGGTGACGATACAGGCGCTGCCCTACCCGGGGTTGGCCACGGACCTGCAGGCGCCCATGGCCGTGCTCCTGACCCAGGCCCGCGGCGTCAGCTACGTTCACGAGAGGGTGTTCGATAACCGGCTGCTGTACGTGGGAGAGCTGCGCAAGATGGGAGCGGAGGTAGTGACTACGGGAACCACCACTGCTATCATTAGCGGGCCGACCCCGCTCATCGGTTCTAGTGTTCGTGCGCTGGATGTGCGCGCGGGGGCGGCGCTCATACTGGCCGGCCTGGCCGCCAGCGGTCGCACGGAGGTTGCCGACATCTATCACGTGGACCGTGGCTATGAGCGTATCGGCGAGAAGCTGCGCGGGCTCGGCGCGGCGATAGAGAGGGTCTAAGGGGTCTGGTTGTTCGGAAAGCGAATAGGCGTGGACCTGGGCACGGCCAACGTGCTGGTCTACGTCAAAGGTAGAGACATCGTCATCAATGAGCCGGCGGTGGTAGCCGTGGCCCAGCGCGACAACACGATCGTCGCCGTTGGCACCGAGGCGCGCGAGATGCTCGGTCGCACGCCGGGGGCGATCCAGGTGATCCGGCCGATGCGCGAAGGTGTGATCGCGGACTACCTGACCACCGAGGCGATGCTGCGATACTTCCTCGGCAAGGTGAACGGCCGGCTATCGCTGGTCAAGCCCGAGGTGATGATCTGCGTACCGGCCGGCGTCACCGGGGTGGAACAGCGGGCGGTGCAGGACGCTGCCGAGGCAGCGGGCGCGCGTCGTCCGGCGCACATCATCCCGGAGCCCTTGGCCGCGGCGATCGGCGCCCGGATTCCCGTCGCCTCACCCCAGGGCCACATGGTCGTGGACATCGGCGGCGGCCGCGCCGAGGCGGCCGTCATCTCCATGTACGGCATCGTCGTCAGCGAATCCGTGCGCGTCGCCGGCGACCGCCTGGACGACGCCATCGCCTCCTACATCAAGCGCCGCTACAACCTGAACATCGGCGACCGAACCGCGGAGGAGCTGAAGATTGCCCTGGGGAGCGCGCTGCCGCTGGAGGAGGAGGCGACGTACGAAGTGCGCGGCCGCGACCAGATAACCGGCCTCCCCAAGACGCTTACCGTCAACGCCGGCGACGTCTGTCAGGCGATCCAGGACTCGCTACAAGCGATCCTGGGGACCATTCGCTCAGTGCTGGAACGGACGCCGCCGGAGCTGGCTTCGGACATCATCGATCGGGGCATCGTACTGACCGGCGGAACGGCGCTGCTGCGCAACCTGGACCGGCTGATCACCCAGGAGATCGGCATCCCCTGCTACCGTGCCGAGAACCCGCTGGAGTGCGTGGCCATCGGCGCCGGGTTAGCGCTCGAGCACCTTGACTTGATCGAGAGGGCTCAGCCCACCGAAGGGGAGTGGCTGGCCAGCGTCTAGCCCCCGGCGGGAGCGGACGGGGTGGGCCGGACCTCGTTCTTCAGGTGGTAGGTCATGCTCTGTAGCGCCAGCACCGGCTCTATCCGTTTGATGTAGACGCCGCGCGGCACTCGCGCCGCGATGGGCGCATAGTTCAGGATCGCGCGGACGCCGCAGCCCACCAGCGTATCGATAACGTCCTGGGCGATCTCCGCCGGCACCGCCACGATCCCGACGTCGACAGGCTCCCGGGCCAGCGCGCCGGCTATCTCGCGGGCGTCCCTGATCGTAAGACCGTCTATCTGCTCGCCGACCCGTGATGGGTCGACATCGAAGGCGGCGATGATGCGAAAGCCCTGCGGCCCGAAGCCCTCGTAGCCGATGATAGCCCGTCCCAGGCGACCCACGCCCACGAGCGCCATCCGCCACTGCCGGTCCAGGCCGAGAATGCGCCGCAGCTCCTCCAGGAGCTTGCGTACGTTGTAGCCGCGACCCTGCTTGCCGAAGCGCCCGAAGTAGCTCAGGTCCTTGCGGATCTGGGCCGGCGTCACGCCCAGGCGGGTGCCCAGCTCCTGCGAGCTGACAACCTCCCGTCCCTCGGCCTCCAGCGACGATAGGGCTCGGCTGTACAGGGGGAGCCGGTCGATGACGACGGAGGGGATTTCCATGGTTCTGTCGTGTTATTCAATTTCTCTATAGCGTACTGCGGCCACGCCTATCGCGCCTAGCTGACTGAACTCCTTATAGCACTGCGCACACGCCCAGTCAAGGGTTTGTGTTCACAAACGCAAACGGCCCACTCCACCGCGCCCGGCGCCGGCGGTCAGGCAAGGTAACGCGGATAGGTCCCACGCGTCTTAACCTGAGGACGCACATTTATCGACGCCACATCCAGGAGTTCAACATTATGGTCACCGATAACGAACCGCGAGACGACGCGCTCGCCGAGGGGCTCGACGGCGAGGCGGAAGCGGGAGACCGCCCCTCCATCTTCGATCGCGAGGACCTGAACGGGGACAGCGGCCCCTCATTCGCGGCAGCCGCGCCTCTGGGCGAAGACGGCGATTCGATATCGGCGACGCTGAAGAGCGTCGCCGCCACCCTGGAGGCGGAGGACGGGGCTCCGGCCCCGTTGCCCAGGGAAGCCTCGCTCTACCCGTCGCAGCCCCGCACGCTGTCCGAAGTGGGGCTGTCCAAGGCCTTCCTGACGGACCTGACGCTGAAGATCATGCACTACTCCGGCACACCCTCCACCGGCCAGCTCATGCGCCGGCTCGGCCTCGGCCAGTCGCTGGTGCAGCAGATACTGGCTTCGCTTCAAGAGGACCGCCTGTGCGAGGTCCTCAGCCAGTCCGACCTGTACACCGGGAACTACCGCTACCGGCTCTCGGAGCGCGGTACGTCCCGCGTCAACGAGGCGCTGGAGCGCACCCGCTACGCCGGCCCGGCGCCGGTCACCGCGGAGCAGTACGCCGATGTCATGCGCGAGCAGCAGATGCACCGCGCCACTCCTTCGCGCTCGCACATCAAGGAGATGCTGGACCAGTTCGTGCTGGCGCCGGCGGTGGCGGACGCCATCGCCCGCTCGCTCTACTCCGGCAAGACAACGCTTCTGTACGGCCCCTCCGGAAACGGCAAGACCTGCGTGCTGGACCGCTTCGCCAAGAGCCTGGAGGGCACCGTGCTGGTCCCCTACGCCATCTACGCCTACGGCCAGGTCATCCGCGTGTTCGACCCGTCCATCCACGAGCCGATAGAGGACGAGGAAGACCGGAACGCCACAAAGGACGACGCCAGGCTGGACCGGCGCTGGATCCTGGTACGGCGACCGGCCATCTTCCTCGGCTCCGAGGTAGGGCTGGAGTCGCTCGACCTGGCGTACGACCCGCAGTCACGCTTCTACCAGGCCCCTCCTCACGTGAAGGCGCAGGGTGGTGTCCTCGTCGTCGATGACCTGGGCCGCCAGAAGTCGGATTCGCACGAGCTGATGGCCCGCTGGCTCATCCCCGTGGAGCGCGGCTGGGACAGCCTGAGCCTGAACACGGGCGAGAAGCTGACGATCCCGTTCGACGTACAGCTGCTGTTCGGCACGAACCAGCCCATGGACCAGCTGGTAGACGACGCTCTGCTCCGGCGCATCCTGTACAAAGTCGAGATGCCCAGCCCGGGCCCCGATGAGTTCGGCGAGATACTGCGGCAGCTATGCGAGCAGCGCAAGGTGCAGGCGCCCAAGGGCGCCGTGGAGCGCGTGGTGAAGCGGTTCTACAGCGAACTGGGCGAGAACCCGCGGGCGGCCTACGCCCGCGACATCCTGGACGTTATCGTCGAAGGCGCGGCCTACGACGGCGTGGAGCCGGTGCTGGACGAAGAGTCATTCGAGCGGGCGTACAATCTCTTCCTCAGCCAGCAGAACGGCGGCCAGCAGAACGGCCATCCGCCTCAGGCGGACTAACCGCCGCCCTCCAGGAACTCGCGGATAGCCTCCGCCAGCTCTCGCGGCCGCTGCAGCGGGACGTCGTGAATCGTGTCCTGCATCCGAAGTACGCGAACCTCCGGCATTCGTTCCCGGGCCAGCGCGAACGCCTTCGACTTGTGCTCGGCCCACATCTGCGAGCGCGGATCGCCGCTGTCGCGCTCGCAGGAGATAAGGAGTGCCGGACAGCTGAGGCTGGCCCACATCTCGGACGGCCTCTGCTCCCACAGCGAGCGCAGGATCTTGAAGTGGTTCTCGCGCGTGAGGTAGGGGTAGATGCTTCCCTCCTCGTCGATGTGGAAGTTCCCCAGCACGATCTCCTGGACCTGTTCGTTCCAGTGCTCGCCCAGGCCGGACCAGTTGCGCGCTCCGGCCAGGAACACGTCCAGCTTGAGGCCGGCCAGCGGCGGCGGCGCCAGCATCTCACGGGCTCGCTCCCAGGTCATCTCCGGGAAAGCCGATATCTCCATGAAGCCGCCGTCCACCATGATCAGCGCCGATACGGCGTCCGGGTTGCCGGCGGCGAACTGCAAGGCCACGTTGGCGCCCCAGGAGTGCCCCACGATCGCCGGCCGGGGTAGCCCCTGCGCCTCCAGGAAGGCGGCCAGGTCGGCGCTGACCGCCTCGAAGTCGTAGCCGTCCTCCGGTTTGTCCGTCAGGCCGTGGCCGCGCTGGTCCAGGGCGAACACCCGATGCGTGGCCGCGAGGAGCGGCGCCGTCAGGTCCCAGATGCGGGCGTTGGAGGCCAGGCCGTGCAGCAGCACCAACGGCGGTCCCTCCCCTCCCCAGTCGCGGTAGTGCAGGCGCAGCCCCGGCAGGTCCGCGAAGCCGTCACGCACGGTCATGACGCCGCCAGCGGCATCGCGTGCTTCTGGACCAGCCCCGGAATGCCGTCCTCCCAGGGCAGGACGAACATGCTCAGCTCGCGCACTTGCAGCCGGCCGAGCTCGGTCTCTCGTTCGCTCTGGACTACGTCGACGAGCGCCTCCAGCCCTTCGCTGCGGGAGTACTGCGCCAGCGAGATGTGGGGAAGCGGCTCGTTACCGTCCGGATACCGGTCCGGCATCTCGGCGACGGCGGAGCGGATGAGGCCACCCAGCTCCAGGCCGCGTCCGCCGTCGTAGGGCACGGCGACGACGACGTCGCGGAAGGCGTTGAGGCCGCGCACTTCGACATCGAACCGGTCCCGGCCCCGCACGGCTTCCCGTCCGCCGTCGAGGGCCTCCTGGACGAACGAGCGCGGCATGAGGCGAGGCGGGTCCGGCTCACCGCTGGTGATAAAGGCAGGCGGCACGATAGTAATATGCCAGTAATCGGGCCGGAAGGGGATGACGCAGCCGGTGGCGTCCAGCCTGGCGACCACGTCGCTCAAGCGCTCACGGACGCCGGCGTCCTCCACCGGGATCACAAACCCCAGGGTGGCTACGATCTCCGGCGGCATGAGCGGCCGGTCGGACACGGGCGTGGCCTGGGGGTGGCCGCGGAACGCCTCCCATATCTCCCCGTGGCGCGCGGCCGTCCGGCCGTCGGCCTCGTTCATCGGTGAGCCCCGGCCGGCTGCGGGCGCGCCGAGACCGGCAGGGCTAGAACCCCTTCACCTCCTGCACGAGCCAGCGCAGCCGCTCCACCTGCTCCGGGGTCTGCATGGCGTAGGCGAATCCCAGGGTGTTGACTACGCCGGAGAAGCGCTCCTTCATCATCGGCACGATCTCATCGTAGGTGCCGACCACTGCGAACTCGTCCAGCATCTCGTCGGTGATCTCGTTGGCCATCTCGCCCCACTTCCCCTCCATGGACAGGCGATGGAGCTTCGGGCCGGTCTCGTCCCAGCCGTGGCACTCCAGCACCGGCGAGTAGGAGCGCGTGGAGGCGTAGAAGGAGATCTGCTGCTTGATCGCGCCCTTCGCCCTCTCCACCTCCTCCTCCGTCTCCCCGGTGATCAGGAAGCTGGAGGCGACGATGTCAACGTCGGACATGCTGCGGCCGGCCTTCTTGGCGCCCTCCTCCACCGTGGGCAGGATCACCTCTTTGGTGTACTTCGGCGTGTTGAACGGGTGCATTCGCAGGCCGTCGCACAGCTCGCCGACCAGCCGCAGGTTGTACTTGTTGATGGCGGAGATGTAGATGGGCACGTTGCCGTCCGGGTTCGGGCCCGGAGTGAAGAACGGCGAGATGAGGGTAAACTGGTACCAGTCCCCCTGGTAGCTGGGGCGCTCGTTGGTCTGGAACGTGTTGAAGATCGCCTTGAGGCAGAGGATGTACTCCCGCAGGCGGGGGCCGGGCGGGCCGTTCCAGGGCGTCGAGTAGCGACGCTCGTTGTGGCCCTTCACCTGGGTGCCCAGGCCGAGCAGGAAGCGGCCGCCCGAGAACCGCTGCAGGTCCCAGGCCATCTGGGCCACCGCGAACGGGCTGCGCGGGAAGGCGATGGCCACCGCCGTGCCGAACGTCAGCTTCTCGGTATGCTCGGCGACGATCATCAGCGGCAGGAACGGGTCGTGCCCGGCCTCCGGCGTCACTATGGAGTCGAAGCCGATCTCCTCCATCCCCCTCGCGTACTCGGCGAGGCCGTGAATGGTGGGGGCCTGGATATGGGACTCAAGTCGCATTTCAAACGCTCCTTTCGCGCTGCTGAAGGGCGGGGGATTGACGATCGATGGCCAGCGCGCGGGCCTTGACGCCGTTCAGCATCGAGCGCCGCAGCAGCCCGCTGAACGGGCCGATGGCCAGCCAGTACAGACGGAAGCGACGCCGCGCCTGCGGCCCCAGGGCGCGAACGCGAGTCTCCGTGTAGAGTCTGGTGCGGCCGCTGCCGGAGGGCTCCGACCCGATGACCATGACCGCCACCGCGCAGGTCGGGTCATCGAAGCGGCGGAACTCCTCGACCGTTCGCGGCGAGACGAGCGCGGCCCGCTCGCGCGCCGCCCAGAAGCGTCCGATCTGGCCGTAGGCGACGCCATCCTCGGTCTCGGCCAGGCGCAGGAAGCCCATGGCCTCGGCCCACTCGCGCAGGGTACCGTCCGGCCGGCCCAGTCCGCGCAACCGCAGCAGCAGCCGCCAGAGGAAAGAGTCTGCCGGCCGCCACTCCGCGATCGCCTGCCGGACGGCCTCTGCGGGCGCCGGCACGACGGTATCGTGGCGGGAGCGGAAATCGTACTCGGGAACGAACTCGTCGATGAGCATGGCTACTTCGCGGCGCCGCCGGTCAGCAGAAACTCGGTGACCTCCCGGTTGAACAGCTCGTGCTTCTGGCGGTTCAGCCAGTGACCGCAGTCCGGAACGCTGCGGAACGTGAGGTCCTTGAAGAACGTCTCTAGCTGGTCCGCCCACTCCACTTTGAACAGCGGGTCGTTCTCGCCCCAGAGGACGAGCGTGGGGGCGTGGATCGTCAGGTCGCCGCTGAACATGCTCGCGCCGGCGCGGAACATCGCCCGGTAGCAGTTGAAGCCGCCGCGCAGCGCGCCCGGCTGCGAGAAGGCGTCGACGAAGCGTTCGACCTCCTCGTCGGTCCACACCGACTCGCCGCCGGACCAGTGGGTGAGGAAGTGCCGCAGGTATATCTCCGTGGCTTCGCGGCTGGAGCCCACCAGTTCCTCGGCCAGGGGAAGCTGGTGGAAGAACTGGTACCAGGTCTCGATCTGGCGGTCCGGGGTCAGGAAGCGATTGGCGATGCCCGGATAGGCGGGCTGGAAGAAGACCAGCTTGTCGATGAGATCACGGTGGAGTACGGCGAAGCGGTACGTCCACAGGGAGCCGAAGTCGTGGGAGGCGATGCTCACCTTGTCGAAGCCCAGGTGCTCGATGAGGCCGCGGATGTCCGCGGCGAACACGTCCGGCGTGTACGCCTCCTCGGGCGGCAGGTCCGGCTTGTCGGTCTCGCCGTAGCCGCGCATGTCCGGCGCGATGACCTCGAAGTGCTCGGCCAGGGGCTTGATGTTCATTCGCCACTCGTAGTGGAAGCCGGGCCAGCCGTGAATCAGGAAAAGTGGCGGGCCGGCGCCCTCGCGGACGTAGTGGTAGCGGAGGCCGTTGATGGTAGCGTATTCGTGGTTGAAGGGGTCGGGCTCGCTCAAACGGGGCGGCTCCTATCCAGGGGCAGGATAGGTCAACTTTATGCGAGGCGGCAGGCCCTGTAAAGGGCGTCAGACACGCGGCTCACTTGCCCAGCAGGCGCCGCAGCGCGCTTTCGAGCTCGGGAAAGGCGAACTTGTAGCCGCTCGCGACCAGCTTCGCGGGCTCGACGCGGGCGCTGGCCAGCAGCAACTCCCTGGCCATCTCGCCCAATGCCAGCCGCGCGGCGAACGCGGGCAGGGGAAAGACCGACGGCCGGCCCAGCACACGGCCCAGCGTCTTCGTGAACTCGCGGTTCGTGACCTGGCCCGGCGCGACGGCGTTAACCGGCCCCGAAAGCGATTCCGCCGTGAGGGCGTGGTGGTAGGCGCCGGCGATATCGTCGATGGCGATCCAGGGGAAGTACTGCTTGCCCCCGCCGATCGGCCCGCCCAGACCCAGCCGGAAAGGCAGGAGCATCTGCGCCAGCGGCCCGCCCGCCGCCGCGAGCACGGGGGCCGTGCGCAAGATCACGACCCGTATTCCCTTACGCGCGGCCGGCTCCGTCGCCGCCTCCCACTGCCGGCACACCTCCGACAGGAACAACGAGCCGGAGGAGCTGTCCTCGGTCAGCGTCTCGTCGCCGCGGTCGCCGTAGTAGCCAACCGCCGAGGAGGAGACGAGGACGCCTGGCGGTCGCTGCAGTCCGGCCAGCGTTTCGGCCAGGACACGCGTCCCTGCGACGCGGCTGTCCAGGATGCGCTCCTTCCTGGCGGCCGACCAGCGCCCGGCGATGCTCTCGCCGGCCAGGTGCACGACGGCGTCTAACCCCTCCAATCGCGCGGCGTCGATCTCGCCGGCGGCGGCGTCCCAGCGCACCTCGTCCTCCCCGCGCGGCTCGGCCCGGACGAGGCGAACGACCTGGTGGCCACGCCCCGTGAGGAAGGGAACGAGGGCCGACCCGACGAGCCCGCTGGCGCCCGTGACGAGAACCTTCATGGTCGCACCCTTATTGTGACCGCCGGGCGGCCGGGCGACCAGCCCCCGCCCGGAGCTACGCGCCGGAACGGAAGACGCGCCGCCAGATCTCGAATCCGGCGGAGGCCCGCGCGACCCCGGCGGCGGGGATCAGCAGCTCCAGCGCCTCCAGCACGTCCTCGGGCGAGGCCCCCTCGCGCTGCGCGCGCTCCATGTGCGCGCGTACGTGCTCCTCAGTCGCGCCCAGGGCGACCAGCGCCGCGACGTAGACCAGCTCCTTGGTCTTGCCGTCCAGCCGCCGGCCTTTCAGGTAGAGGGCCTTCATCATCCCCTCGTAAGCGGCGAGGACGTCAGGGTCCTCGGCGGCGAGAACTCCGTGCAGGGGAAGCGTGTAGCCGCGTTCGCTGCGGGCGGCTTCCAGGGGATCGCCGGGCAGGGCCTCGCCCTCGCCGTCGCTCATCCGGCGCGGGCGAGGGCGGCGTCCAGGGCGTCGCCGAAGGCGTCGACGGCGCAGTCGATCTCGGCCTCCGTGTGGAGCAGCGAGAGGTAGAATCGAGTGCGCATCTGGACCAGGATGCCGCGCCCGATCAGCTCGCGGTTGACGTCGTTACGCAGCGAGGGGCCGGAGCCCGGACCGTCGCTGTCGTCGAACTGGATAGCGGCGATAGGCCCGCTGCCGATCACCCGCCCCGACACCGCGCGGTCGATCATCTTCCGCAGGAGGCCGGACCGGAGGAGTCTGCCCAGGTCGTGCAGCCGTTCGTATACCCCCGGCTGGTCCAGCTCTTCGAGCGTGGCGAGTCCGGCGGCGGCGGAGACTGGGTTGCCGCTGAGGGTGCCGCTGATGTGCACGTAGCTGGAGGACTGGCAGATGGCCGGGTCGGCCAGAGCCATGATGTGGCGCCGCCCGCCGATGGCGGAAAGAGGCAGGCCGCCGCCCAGGATCTTGCCGTAGCAGACGATGTCCGGCTCCACGCCGTAGTACTCCTGCGCCCCGCCGAAGGCCAGCCGGAAACCGGTGAGCACCTCGTCGAAGATGAGGGTGGCGCCGGCGGCGCGGCAGAGCTCGGCCAGGCGCGGCAGGAAGCCGGGCTCGGGGTCGAGCGATCGCTGCTGGGGCTCGATGAGCACGCCGGCGAGGGTGTCGCCGTGCTCGGCGAAGGCGCGCTCCACACTAGCGATGTCGTTGAAGCGGGCGACGACGGTGTCGGCGAAGGCGCTGGTGGGGACGCCACCGCCCTGCGCCCTGGCGCCGCGGTGCCCGACGAGCGAGACGTCGTGGCTGCCGTGGTAAGAACCGGAGAACACCAGGACCTTGTCGCGGCCGCTGTAGGCGCGGGCCAGACGAACGGCGTGGAGGGTGGCCTCGGTGCCGGTGGAGGCGAAGCGAATCGTGTCCACGCAGCCGGGCAGCCCGGCGACGCGAGCCGCCAGCTCCAGCGCCGGCCGGTTGAGGGTGTGGAAGGCGGCGCCGCTGGAGACCTGCCGCACGACGGCCTCGGTCACTCGGGGGTGGGCGTGGCCCAGGATCAGCGGGCCGGAGGCCAGCAGAAAGTCGATGTACTCGCGGCCGTCCTCGTCCCAGACGCGGGTGCCCTGGCCGCGTTCGATGCAGCCTTCGAGGGGGAGCGGGAAAGCCGAGTTGGAGCCGCCGACGAGGACATCGTGGGGGTTGACGGCGGGTTCGGCGTCGGGCGCGGGTTGAGGCCGGAGGATCGCCTGCTCTATCTTCGGCGCCAGTTGTACCATGCCGCTCCTCTCCGGGGAGCGGCGTCAAAAAAGACCCACTCCCATACGGAATGTGGGCCTTCCCACGCCTGCGGACTTAGCTCGACGGTTCGGGCTGAAAGGCTAGCCCTGTTCGCTTACGCGAAGCTCACCGTTACGGTCGGGTTGTCCGCTCCCGTTTCCAGGACTCGGCGGTCAAACTGTTCTTCGTCAGTATAACGCCTGCGGAGCGCCGTGTGTTACTGGCGGCCACGGGATTCGGTTAAGAACGCATTAAGATGGACGACGCGGTCCCCTCGCCAAACCGTCGTCGATACCGGAATCATGATACCGGCGGGCGCGAAAACACGAGTAAATGTCGCCATTTTGAGAGGGCGTGCCTCGCTTCATGTGATATCGATGAGATTTGGACTCACGCCAGCAGACGGGCGGCGATTTGACAGATACATCGCGATTGCGCCAGCGGGTTTGGGAACCGCGGGCGTATGCGCTATGATTTTTGTGACAAGAGAATATGGCCGAGCTCCGGCGATGAGCCGGAGACGGGGGACCCGAACAGTTGGGGTGAATCTCGCCGGGAGGCGAGTAGGCAAACTCCTTGTGCCGAACCCGTCAGCTAACCCCGCAGGCCGCGAGGAGAGACTAGTCCGGTGTGGAGAGAGGGGCCCGAGGCATAGTCTCGGGCCCCCTTTGTGCGCAAGCGGGCCGTCTCTCCAGGAAGGAGGCTCTTGCATGGCACGGAAGCATGCAGACGAACCAAACGCCGGCGGCGCGCCGCACGCCCGCCCGAACGGTAACGGGAATCCGTCCCGGTCACCCGGCCGCCACGCCCTGAGCGCCGGGACCGGTCCGGAAAGCCAGCGCTACCAGGCGTACACGCTCCACAACTACCGCGAGCTGCCGCAGGTCCAGCGCCTGAGCGAGGAGCAGCGCTTCGCGATCGAGGTCGTGGCGCGGGTTCTGCCGTTCAAGACCAACAGCTACGTCGTCGACAACCTGATCGACTGGGACCGCGTCCCCGACGACCCGATGTTCGTGCTCAACTTCCCGCAGCGGGACATGCTCCTGCCCCACCACTTCGAGCGGATGGCTTCGCTCGTCCGCCGCGGCGCCCACAAGCGCGAGATGGACATCGCGGCGAACCAGATCCGCATGGAGCTGAACCCGCACCCGGCCGGACAGATGGAGCACAACGTACCGACCCTGGGAGACACCCGCCTCACCGGCATGCAGCACAAGTACCGCGAGACCGTGCTCTTCTTCCCCAGCAACGGCCAGACCTGTCACGCCTACTGCACCTTCTGCTTCCGCTGGCCGCAGTTCGTGGGCATGGACGAGATGAAGTTCGCTATGCAGGAGACGCAGCTGCTAGTCGAGTACGTCCGCAACCACCCTGAAGTGACCGATGTGCTGTTCACCGGCGGCGACCCCATGGTCATGCGAACCAGGAACCTGGCCCGCTACATAGAGCCGCTGCTGGAGGCGCGGCTGCCCAACCTGCGCACGATCCGCATCGGCACCAAGTCGCTCGCCTACTGGCCCCATCGCTTCACGACCGACGCCGACGCCGGCGAGGTGCTCGATCTGTTCCGTCGCGTCGTCGACTCCGGCGTACACCTGGCGTTCATGGCCCACTTCAACCACCCGGCGGAGCTCGCCACCGAAGCCGTCGAGCAGGCGATCGCGCGGGTGCGCGCGACGGGCGCGCAGATCCGGACGCAGTCGCCTCTGATGCGTAACATCAACGACAGCGCAGAGGTCTGGGCAGAGATGTGGCGCAGGCAGGTGCAGCTGGGCTGCATCCCCTACTACATGTTCGTGGCCCGCGACACCGGCGCCCAGCACTACTTCAGCGTGCCCCTGGTCCGCGCCTGGGAGATCTTCCGCAACGCGCACAACTCCGTCAGCGGCGTCGCCCGCACCGTCCGCGGCCCCAGCATGTCCGCCGACCCGGGCAAGGTGCAGGTCCTGGGCGTGAGCGAGGTCGCCGGGCGAAAGGTGATCGCGCTGCAGATGCTGCAGGGCCGCAACCCGGACTGGACGATGCGCCCGTTCTTCGCCGAGTACGACGAGCGGGCCACCTGGCTGAGCGACCTGCGGCCGGCCTTCAGCGAGGAGCGCTTCTTCTTCGAGGACGAGCTGGAGCGCATGTACGCCGCCGACCGCCAGCGCATGCGTGCGCTTCGCCAGCCGCCGCTGGCCGCGGCGGCGGCTGCCCGCTAGAGCGTAGTACCATCCGTTCGCCCTGAGCCGCCCGGAGTCCGCCAGAGGCGGGCCGAGGGCGAGTCGAAGGGCTTCGTTGGCGCGTCGTGATCGCAACCTGCGTGCAGATAGAGCGAACAGCCTTCGTGTTCGTACGTATCGACGAAGCACTTCGACAGGCTCAGTGCGAACGGATCGCCGCCGAGACGACCGGAAGTCATTGCCGTTGCACCAACCGTGCAGGGAGTCGGGGATAGTCCACGCTAAGCTATCGGCCCCAGCACGCGGTCCAGGTACGGGTTCGAGAAGACGCCGTTCGGGTCCAGGCGGGCGCGCACCTGCTGGAAGGCGTCCCAGTCCGGGTAGCGCGGCGCCAGCGTGCCCGCGGTCTGGAAGTGCAGCTTTCCCCAGTGGGGGCGGCCGTCGTAGTCGTCCATGATGTGCTCCACCCCCTCGAAGTACTGCTGGTACTGCATCCCCTCGAAGACGTGAATGGCGATGTAGCAGGTCTCACGGCCGGACGCGGTGCTCAGGGGGATATCGTCGGCGGCGGTGAACCGCACCTCCACCGGGAAGCTGATCCTCAGGCCGCTCTGCCGCACGTACTCCCGCACACGGTTCAGCGCCTCTGTCGCCGCCTGCGCCGGGATCGCGTACTCCATCTCGTAGAAGCGGATGAGGCGGGGCGAGGCGAACACGCGGTAGCCCTTGTCGACGTACTCCACGCGGCCGCCGCCGGGCAACATGCGCACCAGTCGCGGGATCATCGAAGGTCGCAGCCGGCCCAGGCGGCACAGCGCCCCGAACGTCAGGTTCGAGAGCAGGATATCGTCGCGGAACTCCTGCCAGCGCCCGCGCGGGGCCAGGGGGTCGTCGGTGCGGTTGTTGCGCTTGGTGAGGGCCCAGCCGGTGTGCGGCACCCAGAAGAACTCGAAGTGTTCGTTCTCGCTGACGTGCTCGTGGAGCGATTCGAGCACCTCGTCCACGCGGATCGGCATCTCGACGGCGCGCAGGTTGAAGGCGGGTACGCAGCGCAGGGTGACGGCGGAGATGACCCCCAGCGCGCCGAGGCCGACGCGGGCCGCGCGAAACACCTCCGGCTCGATCTCCTCCGAGCACTCGATGACGGAGCCGTCGCCGGCGATGATGCGAAGCCCCGCGACCTGCGTGGCCAGCCCCCCGTAGCGGGCGCCGGTGCCGTGCGTCGCCGTCGAGATCGCCCCGGCTATCGACTGGTAGGCGATGTCCCCCAGGTTCTCCATGGCCAGGCCCATGTCCTCCAGCTCCCGGTTCAGGCGCGCCAGCTGGATGCCGGCCTGCACGGTCACCAGGCCCCGCCCGACGTCGGCGCCGAGGATGGCGCCGTAGTTGTCTGGCTTCACGAGGCGGCCGTCGGTCAGCGCGATGCCGGTGAACGAATGCCCGGCGCCCACGACCTTCACCCGCTGGCCCTCGGCCGCGGCACGCCGGACTATGGCGGCCAGCTGCTCCTCGGTCTCCGGCCGGTGGACGGCGGCAGGCTCGCACTGCTGGTTGCGGGCCCAGTTGCGCCAGGTCCGCTCAGCCACGGGACCACCAGCCCGGCAGCTCCGCCGCGATCTCGTCTTCTACCTCCACCGCGAGGGGTTCCAGCAGACGCGCCATCAGGTTCCAGTTGGCGATGCAGAACGTCAGCTCGACGAGCTCCGCCTCGCTCAGGTGGCCGAGCAGGGCGCTGGCGATTCCGGGGGCGTCCGATCGCAGCTCCGTGACGGCGTCCGTGTAACGCAGGACGAGCCGCTCCGCCTCCGGGAAGCGCGACGAGGACTCGTACTCGCCGAGGGCGTCGATCTCCTCGGCTGTGATACCAACCCGCCTGCCGATGCGGACGTGGTGCGCGAAGCCATACTCGCAGCGCGTGAGCTGGAACAGGCGCAGGATGGCCAGCTCGCGCAGGCGAGGGGAGAGGCTGAGGCGGGTGAACAGCAACGTCATCACGTCCCACCAGGTGCGCATCAGCTCCGGCGAGTGGGCCATAGCCTTGAACACGTTGAGCACGCCCAGGCCGCCGCTCGTCCGCTCTATCGTCTCATAGAACTGCTGGAGCTCGGGCGTGTCCGCGGTCTCGATATTCGATACGACGGCCATCAGCTTCCCTCCCGCTCGACGATGCGGTAGACGACGCTCCCCTGGGCGACCAGCTTGCCGCTCTCCGTGGTCACGCGCACGTCGGCGTAGATTATCTCCTTGCCGCGCTTGAGGACGCGACCCTCGGCGAAGGCGTCCTCGCCGATGACGGCCGACAGGTAGTTCACGTTGATGCCGACGGTGGAGCCGAAGTAGCGGGGCGAGAGGATCTCGGCGGTGGTCCAGGCCGCCATGGCGCCCGTCGTGTCGATCAGCGAGGCGATCGCGCCGCCGTGCAGCGCGTCGCCGGCCGTGGCGTTCTCCGCCTGAAAGCGCAGCCGCAGCTTCGCATAGCCCTCGCCGCCTTCGACGAACTCCATCCCCAGATGCTTCATGTAGGGGACGCCGGCCACCACCTTGCCGATGCGCCCCAGGTTCTTGTCGTCAGCCGGCATGGGCATCTCCTCCTAGGGCACCAGCGCGATGTGAATCGCATCCTCGCCCGGCACGTCGCGGGCCAGGATGCGGATGGCCCGCTCGGCCTCGTCTAGAGGCAGCGTGTGTGTGTGCATCTCGGCCAGCGGGTAGCGGCCGGACTCGATCAAGCGTATCGCCGTCTCGTAGGCGGGGTAGTCGACGCCCAGCGCCCCCATGATCGTCAGCTCCTTGACGACGACGCGGTCGCTCAGGAAATCGGGCACGGGCTTCGGCCCCTTCGTCCCGGCCAGGACGACTGTCCCGCCGCGCCGCACCAGGTTCACGGCCTGCGTCACCGCCTCCACCGCGTACGATGTCACGTCCACGACGACGTCGGCCATAGCGCCGTCGGTGATCTCGCGGACCCGGGTGATCACGTCCTCCGCCTCGACGTTGACAGTGTGGTGGGCGCCGAAGCGGCGGGCGAGGTCGAGCTTGCGCTCGTCGGCGGCCAGTCCGGTCACGATGATCGTCCCCGCGCCGGCCTCGCGGCAGGCGATGACGCAGGCCAGCCCCCGCTGCCCCGGCCCCAGGACAACAACCGTGTCGCCGACCTTCGTGCCGGGCATGTCCACCGCCCAGCGGAAGCCGGCGGCCAGGGGGTTGAACAGCACCGCCAGCTCGGCCGGCAGCTCCGGCGAGATGCGGTGCACCAGCGCGTGCGGGTCCAGGTACAGGTACTGGGCGTAGCCGCCCCACAGTGAGGGCGGCGTGGCCGTCGAGATGTAGCCGTAGCCGGAGATGACGCCGCGCGCCCGGCACAGCCGGTAGCGCCCGGCCACGCAGGCGCGGCAATGGCCGCAGGGGAGCAGCGCCTCGACGCCCACGCGGTCGCCGCGGCCGACACCCCAGCGCTTGGCGGCCACCTCCCCGATCTCCTCGATGACGCCGACCGGCTCGTGGCCGGGGATGACGGGGAAGGGGACGGGCAGCGCGCCCTCGTACTGCTCGTAGTCGCTGCCGCAGATGCCGCAGGCCTCCACCCGCAGGAGGGCGTCCTCATCGCCGATGCGGGGCAGGGGGAACTCGGCGGGGCGGAGCGTTCGCGTCCCCTCCTGGACGATAGCGCGGGATACGGCGTCTGATGGCACGGCGCCGCTAGGATAGGCCCGCGACTGCTGGGGTGTCAATTCGGCGCGGTTGACAGCGCCTCCGGCGGCGGCGAACCTGAGGGCATGCCCGGTCGCATCTACGTCGGCAGCTCTTCCTGGGTCGACAAGTCGCTCGTTGACTCCGGGCGCTTCTACCCGCCCGACGTCAAAGACAGCGAGTCGCGGCTGGCCTACTACGCCCGGCACCTGGACCTGGCGGAGGTCGACTCGACGTACTACGCCCTGCCCTCGCGCAAGAACATCGAGCGCTGGGCGGGCGCGGCGCCGGACGGCTTCCGCTTCGCCGTAAAGGCGTTCGCGCTGTTCACCCAGCACCCGACGCCCCTGAAGTCGATCCCCAGGAGCTTCCACGAGGCGCTGCCGCCGGAGACGCTCGGCAAGGCCCGTCTGTACTACAAGGACGTGCCGCCGGAGGTCAGCGACGAGCTGTGGCGCATCTTCCGTCGCGCCCTGGAGCCGATGCGCTCGGCCGGCAAGCTGGGCGCCATACTGGTCGACTTCCCGCCCTGGTACGTGCCCAACGACGCCAACCGAGAGTATATCGCCCAGGCCCGCGAGCGCCTCCCGGACGACGAGGTCGTGATCGAGTTCCGCAACCCGCTCTGGGTCTCGGACGAGGAGTCGCAAGAGCGGACGTTCGCTCTCCTGCGAGAGCTGGGCTGCGGCTTCGTCTGCGTCGACGAGCCGCAGGGGCTGAAGTCGAGCTTCCCGCCGGTGGCGGCGGCGACGTCGCGGGTGGCCTCCGTTCGCTTCCGCGGCCGCAACGCGGCGCGCTGGGAGGAAAAGGGCGCGAGCATGGCGGAGCGGCTGGACTGGACCTACAGCGACGAGGAGCTGGGCGAATGGGTCCCGCGCATCGAGAAGCTGGCGGCGGAGGCGGAGGAGGTGTATGTCGTATTCAACACCAAAGCGGAGGACCAGGGCATCGTGAACGCGCAGCGGCTGCAGAAACTGATGAATCTGCGATAACGGGTCGCGTTTCGCCGCTTGCGGGAGAGCGGTATCATAGAACATACCCCCTCAATCGCACCGGGGAAGGGAAAGAGAGCGGCGACATGCCTCGATCGATATGGAACGGCGTCATCAGCTTCGGGATGGTCAGCATCCCCGTGAAGCTGTTCACGGCCACCGAGAGCAAGGACGTCTCGTTCCACCTGCTGCACAAGAAGGACAACGCCCGGCTCAAGCAGCTGCGCGTCTGCCCCGTCGACGAGGAGGAGGTGGAGTGGGGCGACATCGTCCGCGGGTACGAGTACGCCCGCGACCAGCACGTCGTCCTCGACGAGGAGGACTTCGAGAAGCTGCCGCTGCCCAGCAAGCACACGATCGAGCTGTCGGCCTTCGTCGACGCCGAGGAGATCGACCCGATCTTCTACGAGAAGAGCTATTACCTGGAGCCGGAGGAGACCGGCGTCAAGCCGTTCGCCCTCTTGATGAAGGCGCTGAAGGAGAAGAAGCTCACGGCCGTCGCCAAGATCGCCATCCGCAACAAGGAGCGGCTGTGCGCGCTGCGGGCGATGGACGGGGCGCTGGTCCTGGAGACGCTGCTGTACTCCGACGAGATCCGCGCCGCCGGGACCGAGATCCCCGACGTGGAGGTGTCCGACCGAGAGCTGGAGATGGCCAACGCCCTCATCGACCTGCTGACCGAGTCGTTCGATCCCGAAAAGTACCACGACGAGTACCGGAACGCCTTGATGCAGGTCATCGAGGCCAAGCTCCAGGGCCAGGAGATCGCCGAGGCGCCGGCGGCCGCGCCGGCCAAGGTTGTCGACCTGATGGCGGCGCTCAAGCTGAGCGTGGAGGCGGCGAAGAAGCGAGCAGACGCTCGCCCGTCTGGGCGCAAGGACGAGGGCGAGGAAGAGGCGCCACGCCGGCGTCGCAAGGCTGGCTAAGGGCCAGCGGCTGGCATCCCGAGCGCCGAGCGGCGAGACTCAAACCGGCGTAGGGGCGACCTTTAGGTCGCCCGCCCTGGCCCCGCCGCACATCAGGCCAAATCGAGGGCTCGTGGTTCGACAGGCTCACCACGAGCGGGTCAAGATCGCTCGTCCTGAGCCTGTCGAAGGGCGAGCCGCGAAGCCTGCCCTGAGCTTGTCGAGGGGGAATCTGGGGCGGGGCAAACCCCCGACCACGGGCCGGCGCTGACGCGACAGGCTGGAGCCTGTCCTACCGGTTCAAGAGCCCCTAGTAGCTAAGGAAGTCGCCCTCACCGGTGCGCAGGTGGTGCGTATCATTCAGCGTGCGCAGCACCCGCCGTCCGCCCCCGGCCACGACGACGTTCACCGACGTGTGCGCGGGCCGGAAGAACATATCGTACTTCGCGCCGATGATGTCGCCGATGTAAGCGTTGATCACGCCGCCGTGCACCACCAGCACGATCCGCTCGCCCGAAGCGCGCGCTATCGCCGTCTCCACCGCCGTTATCGACCGCTTGCGGAAGTCGAAGCTGGACTCGGAGAACGGGTAGACGTCCCAGCTGCGCTCGTTGAGCATGCGCAGGCGCACGGCCTCCAGCAGGTCGTCGCCCAGCGATTCGCTGGCCCGCTTGTCTCCCGGCAGGTCGCGGAAGATCTCCACTTCGCGCAGGTCCTCGATCTGCTGGATGTCGAGCCGGTGGTGCCGCGTGATCGCCTCGGCCGTCTCCACGGCGCGAAGGAGGGGGCTGGCGAACACGGCGTCGATGTGCGACGTCGATAGCGCCTCGCCCAGAAGGTTCGCCTGCTGACGACCCTGCTCGCTCAGCGGCGGGTTGATGATCTCGGCGACCGTTGCCCTCTCGAAGTCCGCCTCCTGCTGGGCGTGGCGGACCAGCAGCACCTCCGTCACCTCCTCTTCGATGCCGGTGAGGAACGCCTTGTCGAATACCCCTGGCGAGCGGCCCTTTCGCTGCGTCATCGCACCTCCTGACCGCAGCGTAACCTACGCCCCCTTCGGGCGAAACCCTGGCGCCGCCCACGCCGCCGAACCTGCGGCATAATAGAACCGATGCTGGACGAATACGGCAAGAAGCGCGATTTCCAGAAGACGCCGGAGCCGCCGCCCGCGAAAAAGGGCGCGGACGCCGGCCCGCTGACCTTCGTCGTGCAGAAGCACCGGGCCAGCCGCCTTCACTACGACTTCCGGCTAGAGGTGGACGGCGTGCTCAAGTCGTGGTCGGTCCCCAAGGGCCCCTCGCTCGATCCGCAGGAGAAGCGGCTGGCCGTGATGGTCGAGGATCACCCCCTGGACTACGGCGGCTTCGAGGGCGTGATCCCGAAGGGGGAGTACGGCGCCGGGCAGGTTATCGTCTGGGACAATGGGACATACGCTTCGGACGAGGGCGGCCCTCCCGACTGGACCGACCGCGCGGAGGCCGAGGAGCGGATGCGCCGGGGCCTGGCCGAGGGCAAGCTCTCGATCTCGATGCGCGGGCGCAAGCTCAAGGGCTCGTGGGCGCTGGTGAAGATGCAGCGCACGGAGAAGGAGTGGCTCCTGATAAAGCACCGCGACGTCTACGCCGACGAAAAGCGCGAGATCGTCGGCGAGGACCGCTCGGTGATCTGCGGGCTGACCATCGAGGACCTCAAGGCGGGCCGCCTGCCCGACCGCGGCCAGCGCCCGTTGCCGGTCAACCCGGCCGGCCTCCCCGGCGCGAAGGCCGCGCGATTCCCCAGGTCCGTCGAGCCGATGCTGGCCACGCTCACCGACCACCCCTTCTCGGACGCCGGCTGGCTGTTCGAGCCGAAGCTGGACGGCGTCCGCACGATCGCCCTCATCCACGACGGCAAGACGAAGCTGCTATCGCGGCGGGGGCTGGACACCAGCGCCGCGTACCCTCTGCTCGCCGAGGAGCTGTCGACGCAGCCGGCCGGCGCCCTCGTCCTGGACGGCGAGATCGTGGCCCTGGACGAGCAGGGCCGCCCGTCGTTCGAGCTGCTGCAGGGGCGCATCGGCCTGACGCGACCGGAGGACGTCCGGCGGGCGGAGGCGGAGGCGCCGGTGCTGTTCTACGGTTTCGACATCCTCCACCTGGACGGCTACGACCTCGTCTCCGTGCCGCTGGAGGGCCGGCGGGCGCTGCTGGAGCGCGTGCTGCTGCCCACGGAGCGGATTCGCCTGCTGGAGGCGTTTGAGGAGGACGGCGTGACGGCCTACCGGGCGGCGGTCGAGCTGGGACTGGAGGGCGTCGTCGCCAAGCGGCGATCGAGCGTCTACGAGCCGGGCCGTCGCGCCAGGAGCTGGCTCAAGGTGAAGGCCACGCTCAGCGACGAGTTCGTCGTCGGAGGGTACACGCAGGGGCAGGGCGGCCGCGCCAAGACGTTCGGGGCGCTGGTGCTCGGCTCGTACGAAGAAGACGGGAGACTCGCGTTCGTCGGCGGCGTGGGCTCCGGCTTCGACGACCGCACGCTGGAGGCGCTGCTGCCGCGGCTGGAGCCGCTGCGGACGAAGGAGTGCCCGTTCGCGGAGACACCGCCGCTGAAGCCGCCGCCCACGTGGGTGCAGCCGGAGCTCGTGGTCGAGGTCAAGTTCGCCCAGCGCACCCGCGAGGGGCAGCTGCGGGCGCCCGTCTTCCTGCGGCTGCGCGAGGACAAGCCGGCCGAGTCCGTCCGGCCGGCGGAGGTCGTCGCCGCGCCGGCAGGCGCGCCCGGCAACCCCGGCAGCGGCGGGCCATCGCTCGAGTCGGACGTCGAAGAGGTGCTGGAGCAGCTGGAGCGCAAGAGCGAGCGATTCCTGCTGAAGGTCCAGGGGCAGAAGCTGTCGCTGACCAACCTGGACAAGCCGCTCTGGCCCGAACACGATGGCCAGCGGGCTCTCACCAAGCGCGACTTCATCCGCTACCTGGCGCAGGTGTCGCCGCACCTGCTGCCCCACCTCCGCGACCGCCCGCTCACGCTCACCCGTTACCCCAACGGCATCCACGGCGGCCACTTCTACCAGAAGCACTACGAGCAGCCGCTGCCGGAGTTCGTGGACACCGTCCTGCTGTTCTCAGAGCACAACGACGAGGACACCGAGTACTTGATCTGCAACAACCTGACCACGCTGCTCTGGCTGGGCCAGCTGGCCGACCTGGAGCTGCACACCTGGTACTCCCGCGTGAGCCCCGAGCCGGACGGCCACGACCTCTCGACGGACTTTGCCGGCTCGCGGGAGAGCATCGACGGCTCGCTGCTGAACTACCCCGACTTCATGGTGTTCGACCTCGACCCCTACATCTACTCCGGCCGCGAGAAGAAGGGCGAGGAGCCGGAGCTAAACCGCAAGGCGTTCGCCGCCACGCGACAGGTCGCGCTCTGGCTCAAGGAACTGCTGGACTCGCTGTCGCTGTCGTCGTTCGTCAAGACCACGGGCCGCACGGGGCTGCACATCTACGTGCCGATCCTGCGCCAGCTGCCCTACCGCGCCGTCCGCCACGGCTGCGAGACTATCGGCCGCTTCCTGATGGCCCAGCACCCGAAGGAGATCACGATGGAGTGGGCGGTGGAGAAGCGGACGGGCAAGGTGTTCCTGGACCACAACCAGAACGTCCGCGGCAAGACGCTGGCTTCTATCTACTCGGCGCGGCCGCTGCCCGAGGCGGCGGTCTCCATGCCCCTGCGCTGGGACGAGCTGGACGGCGCCTACCCCACCGACTTCACGATCCTCTCCGCGCCGACGCGACTGGTGAAGGCGGGCGACCTGTGGTCGGGCATCCTGGATGCCAAGCACGACCTGCAGGCGATGCTGGACGCCGTGCCAGACGAGGCCGGCTAGCCGGCTTCGGGTGCGCGTACGAGGCGGCAGGCGTCCGGAGGCACGTCCGGGCGCAGCCCCTCGAATACGGGGAAGCGCAGCTTGCCGTCGTCGGTCCACTCGGAGAAGCGCACGCTGGCGGCCAGCCGCGGCCGGCACCAGAAGACCAGTCGCTGCGAGGGCGGCCGCTCGCGGAACGGACAGTCCGGGCCCAGGAGCGAGTCCAGTACTCGCACCGTCTCCGCCGCCGAGGCCTCGCTGAAGCCGCCGCCTACCTCACCCACGTAGGTCAGGCCGCCGCTCTCGTCGTGCAGGCCCAGGAGCAGCGTGGCGAACGGCTCGCGCGGCTTGCGCCGCTTGTCGCGGGGCCGCCCGCCATACGTGAACCCGCCGATCACGAACTCTTCCTTCTGGTAGACACGCAGCTTGAGCCAGGCGTCGCTGCGGCTGCCAGGGACGTAGGGGCTGCTCCGTTGCTTGGCCACGATCCCGGGCAGCCCGTGGTCGCGCGCGGCCTCGAAGAAGGCGATGCCCTCCACCTCCATGTGCTCCGGCACCGCGATGCCGGGATCCGGCTGCACGGCCTGGAGCAGCAGGTTCTTGCGCCGCCACAGCGGGTAGTCCATCACTGCCTTGCCCTTCCAGTACAGCACGTCGAACGCCTGGAAGGTCACCGGCGAAGCCTCCGCCGGCCCGCCCGCGCCGGCCAGCCGCTCGCGCAGCCGGGCGAAGTCCGGCTGGCCGTCGCCGTCCAGGGCGACGATGGCCCCGTCCAGCACCGTGCCGTCGCGCACGCTCTCGCCGATCGAGCCGAGCTCCGGGAAGCGGCCTGTGACATCGGCCAGGTGGCGGTCCTGGAGGCGCGCGCGTCCCCCTTCGACGAAGGCGATAGCGCGTACGCCGTCCCACAGCAGCTCGAACAGGTGGGAGGTGGAGTCGAACGGCCGGCGTTCGATACGGGCCAGCATCGGCTCGATGGAGCGAGGGAGCCGGCCGGGGAGGTTGGCGGGCGCGGCGCCGGCGTTCGGGGCCGGCGTGCGTGAGGCGGGGCTGGGCCGCTGCTGTCCCCCTATCGCCGCCATTGCCATAGATAATAACGCAACAGGGCGGCGGTTTGACAGGGGCGGCGGCATCCCCGAACATGACGCCGTGGGGCTCCTGGACATCTTCCGGCGCAAACCGGCCACCGCCATCGACCCCGTCTGCCATATGGACGTGGAAATACGCGGCGCTCGCTTCACCAGCGAGTACGAGGGCGAGACGTACTACTTCTGCGCGCCCGGCTGCAGGCACATGTTCGAGGAAGACCCGCCGAAGTACGTCGGCTCGGAAAAGCCGGCGGTGGAGATGTAGCAGACGCCATCGCCAATCGTATCAGCGGGTTGACAGTTAGCACGGCGGTTCCCAAACTGTAAACGCATGGCCAAACGGACCGAACCTGATACCGATCCGCAGGAAGCGGCCAACGCCTTCGCTGGCCTCACCATCGAGGCGATGCTGCGAGAGCGCTACGAGGACGAAGAGACCCGCGACATCTTCGCCAAGGTCCACGGCTTCAAGCTCACGGAGCAGGCCCGCGCCGTCGGTCTCTACCCCTTCTTCCAGCCCCTGGACCGCAACGACGGCCCAGAAGCCCACATCTACGGCAAGCGCGTCGTCATGCTGGGCTCCAACAACTACCTGGGCCTGACCCGCCACCCCAGGGTCATCCAGGCCGCCCACGACGCCCTCGACGAGCACGGCACCTCTCTCACCGGCTCCCGCCTGCTGAACGGTACCACCCACCTGCACGAGAAGCTGGAGAGCAGGATAGCCGAGTTCCTGGGCACCGAGGCCGCCATCGTCTTCACCACCGGCTACCAGACCAACCTCGGCGTCATCTCGTCGCTGGTCAACCGCCGCTCCGTCGCCATCGTCGACAAGACCGACCACGCCAGCATCTACGACGGCTGCCAACTGTCCGAAGGCGAGATGCTGCGCTTCCGCCACAACGACGCCCGCCACCTGGACACTATCCTCAAGCGCATAAAGCCAGGCAAGGCCACGCTCGTCGTGATCGACGGCGTGACCAGCATGGGCGGCGACATCGCCGACCTGCCGGCCATCGCCGAGGTGTGCGAGCGGCGCCAGACCCGCCTGATGGTGGACGACGCTCACGCCCTGGGCGTGATAGGCGTGGGCGGACGCGGCACCGGCAGCCATTTCGGGCTCGAGAAGAAGGTCGACCTGACCATGGGAACATTCTCCAAGTCGTTCGCTTCGGTGGGAGGGTTCGCGGCGGGGAGCCGGGCGGTAATGGAGTGGATCAAGCACTTCGGCCGCTCCATGATCTTCTCGGCCAGCCTGCCGCCGGCATCCGCGGGCGCGGCCCTGGCCGCCCTCGAAGTGCTCATGGAGGAGCCGGAGCGCGTGCAGGAGGTCCAGCGCAAGGGGGACATCCTGCGCAACGGCCTCATCGAAATGGGGTTCGACACCGGCGACTCGGAGACCCCGATCATTCCCGTCACCATCGGCGACGAGCTTGCGACCGTCACCTTCTGGCGCGACCTGCTGGACTGCGGCGTCTACACCAACCCCGTCATCTTCCCCGCCGTCGCCATGGGGAAGGCGTTGCTGCGCACCAGCTGCATGGCTACCCACACGGACCAGCACATCGAGTTCGCGCTGGAGCAGTTCCAGAAGCTTGGCCGGAAACACGGCCACCTACCTTAAGGAGACCCGGATGTCGGTGGCGGTGACGCCGGTCTCCGGTCGCCGGGACCTCGACGCCTTCATCCGGCTGCCCTTCCGCCTGTACAGGGACGACCCGAACTGGGTGCCGCCACTGCTGTTCATGGAGCGGCACCGCTTTCACCCCAAGACCAACCCCTTCCTGCAGCACGCCGACCACCAGCTCTTCCTGGCCCGCCGCAACGGCGAGGTCGTCGGCCGCATCTCGGCGCAGGTCGACCACGAGCACAACCGCTTCCACGAGGAGCGAACGGGGTTCTTCGGCTTCTTCGAGTCGGAGGACGATCCCCGAACCGCGTCGGCGCTGCTGGAGACGGCGGAGGGTTGGCTGCGGGAGCGAGGCATGGAGTCGGTCCGCGGCCCGCTGAGCTTCTCGATAAACCAGGAGGTCGGCCTCCTCGTCGACGGCTTCGACACGCCGCCGATGATCATGATGAACCACGCCCGGCCATACTACGGGCCACTCATCGAAGGGGCCGGATTCGCCCGGCTGAAGGACCTGTTCGCCTGGCTGTACCACACGGAGACGGTGCCGCCCAAGGCGCGCAAGGCCGTCGAGGAGCTGCGCGGGCGGCCGGACGTGAAGATCCGCAACGGGGAGATCGGGCGCTTCAGGGAAGAGATCGCCACGATCCTCGAGGTGTTCAATTCGGCCTGGAGCGAGAACTGGGGGTTCGTGCCGGTAACGGAGGCCGAGGCCAAGCGGCTGGGCGAGGACCTCAAGCAGATCGCCGACCCCAACATCGTTATCATCGCCGAGATCGAGGGCCAGCCGGCCGGCGTCGTGCTGGCCGCGCCTAACCTCAACGAGGCGATACACGACCTGGGCGGCAGCCTGTTCCCCTTCGGCTGGGCCAAGCTGCTGTGGCGGCTCAAGGTGCGCAAACCGAAGACCGGCCGCCTCATGATCCTCGGCGTCAAGAGGGAGTACCGGACGCGACACTACCTGGCCCTGGCCTACCTCCTGTGCGACGAGGTCTACCGTGGCGCCCGCAAGAGCGGCTACCACCGCTGCGAGTTCTCCTGGACGCTGGAGGACAACACCGCCGTCAACACCATCATCCGCAACGTGGGCTGCGAGATCTACAAGACCTATCGCATCTACGAGAAGCCCCTCTGATTCGCCTGTGATTCGCCATATGAATCGATGAAGGTACTGGTAACCGGCGCCAGCGGCTTCCTGGGCTCGCACATCGCCGAGCAGCTTGTGCGCGGCGGTCACAGCGTGCGCGTTCTCCTCCGCGAGACCAGCGACCGCTCGCACCTGCGCGGCATAGTCGTCGAGGAGGCGCAGGGCGACGTCACGCAGCCGAGCTCGCTCACCGCGGCGGTTGCCGGCGTCGACGCGGTGGTACACGCAGCGGGCCTGGTGAAGGCGCGCGATGAGGCCGGCTTCGACGCCGTGAACGCGCAGGGCACCGTCAACCTGCTGGCCACCCTCAACGGCGGCGAGACGGCGCAGCGCCTGGTCTACGTATCGAGCCTGGCCGCCCACGGTCCCAGCGAGGACGGCCGGCCGCGACCCCTGGACGCGCCGCCCAGCCCGATAACCGCCTATGGCCGCAGCAAGCTAAAGGGCGAGGAGCTGGTGCGGGCCTGGGCCGCCGAAGGCCGCTCCAACGGGACCCGGCGCTCGGCGGCGATCGTCCGGCCTCCGGTCATCTACGGCCCCCGCGACCGCGAGCTGCTGCCGTTCTTCAAGCTCGCCCGCTGGCGGCTGGCCCCGCTGCTGGGGCGTGGCAACAACGCCATCTCCCTCGTCTACGTGGAGGACGCGGCACGGGCGGTGGCGCTGGTCGCCCCGGCCGGCGACGAGGCGCCTGTCGTCACCTACACGCTCGACGACGGCGAGGTGTACACCTGGCGAGACCTGCTCCGCGCCGTGGAGGGCGCCGTCAATCGCAAAGCGCTGCGCCTGCCCTCGCCGGCCTGGGCGTTCACGGCGGCCGCGACGGTGAGCGAAACGTACGGCCGCCTGCGCCGGCAGCCTGTGGCATTCACCCGCGACAAGGTGAACGAGATGCGCCAGCCCTACTGGGTGTGCTCCCACGACGAGATCGACCGCGATCTGGGCTGGCAGCCGCGGGTGGGGCTGGCCGAGGGAACGGCGCTGACCGCGGCCTGGTACAAGCAGTACGGCTGGCTCTAAGTGCGCATCGTCGTCGGGGCGGACCACCGCGGCTACCGGCTGAAGGACCTCATCGCGCGGTCCCTGCGCGAGGCCGGCCACGAGGTCGTCGACGTCGGTACGGACAGCGACGAGTCAGTCGACTATCCCGACTACGCCCGCGCCATCGGCGCGGCGATTACCGAGGGCCGGGCCGACCGTGGCGTATTCGTCTGCGGCAGCGGCGTCGGGGCCAGCATCGCCGCCAGCAAGCTGCGCGGCGTCCGCGCCGCCGTCTGCCACGACACCTACTCCGCCCGCCAGGGCGTGGAGCACGACGACATGAACGTGCTCTGCCTCGGCTCCCACGTCGTCGGGCAGGACCTGGCCCTGGAGCTGGTGAGGGCGTTCGTCGGCGCGCAGTTCCTCGCTGACGTCGAACGCTACCGCCGGCGCCTCGACAAGGTCAACGAGATCGAGCGCGAGGGGCGCTAGCCCCCGTCATTCTGAGCCGCCGTAAGCGGCGAAGAATCTCGGCGGCCCCGTGCAGGGGGACGCTACTCACCAAGCCCCCGCAACGGGCGACCTGAAGGTCGCCCCTACATCGGGTTATCGGTCAGAGTCTAGTAGCGCTCAACGGTACCAGCACGACCCGCCCGAACGCCTGCCGGCTCTCCAGGTAGGCGTGGGCCTCCGCCGCCTCCGATAGCGGGTACGTCCGGTCGATGACCACCTTCAGGGCGCCGTCCGCGACGTCCTGCAGCAGCTGCGCCACGAGCGGATAGCCGCGCTGCGGCTCCATCATCAGCGCCCCGCCGAAGAATACGCCGGTCAGCGACTTGTTGCCCTCCGAGAGCACGCCGGGGTCGAATCGCCGGTCCTCCGCCCGTCCCGCGTTGCCGACGACCACGATTCGCCCCTTGTACCCCGTCGCCTGGATGCTGCCGGCCAGTGTCGTCCCGACCGAGTCGACGACGAGGTCGACGCCGCGACCGCCGGTTAGCGCCCTGGCGCGGGCCGCGAAGTCCTCGGTCTTGTAGTTGATGCCGTGGTCCAGGCCGTATTCGCGCAGGCGCTCCAGCTTCTCGTCGCTGGAGGCGGTGGCGAGCACCGTAGCCCCGGCGCGCTTGGCCAGCTGTATGGCGGCCAGGCCGACGCCGCCGGCGCCGGCCTGGATCAGGACGCTCTCGCCTTCCCGCAGCCGCCCGAACTCGAACAGGCACTCGTGGGCGGTCCCGAAGGCGATCGGCACGCAGGCCGCCTGCTGCAGGTCCATGCCCTCGGGGACAGGCCAGGTCGCCATCGAGGCGACGGTCACCAGTTCGGCGTGCGAGCCGAACGGCATCGCCGCCACGACGGGCTGGCCGACGGAGCGGTCGGCAACGCCCTCACCGACTTCCTTCACGAGCCCGGCGCACTGGTAGCCGACGATGTGGGGCTTGGCCGGCATGTCGCCGCCGGCCCGGTTGAGGACGTCGCCGCCCTCGATGCTAATCGCCTTGACGTCGATGAGGACGCCGCCGGTGCGCGGCACCGGGTCGGGCACATCCTCGTACTTGAGGACGCTGGGCGCGCCGGTCTCGTAGTAGACGGCTGCTTTCATGGCGGGTCTCCTTCTAGTTCGCGTTGCCGATCACGTTGCCTTCGGCGTCAGTCCGCAGCCTGCCCTTGCTCATGTCCAGGACGACCAGGCGATTGCCCCAGAGGTCGCGGACGATGACGCAGCGACCGACCTGAATGTCGAACGGGCCGTCGACGATGCTGCCTCCCGCCTCCACGACGCGCGACGCGGCCTCGTCGGCGGAGTCCACGAGCAGGTTCGCCTCAACTCCAGGTCGCTCCGTGTGGACGACGATCTCGGCGTCGCTGTCCGGCATCGCCAGCCCCGCCGCAGTCTCCGTCCGCCAGAGCAGCTCGTGGCCGAACCGGTCGCGGTAGAACGCCAGCCCGGCCTCGAGGCCGGGCACCGGGACGCAGACGCAGTCGACCTTGCGGAAGAGCGGGGCGGCCACCGGCCGTTCTAGTCCAGGCGCTCGATGACCGTGGCCGTGCCCAGGCCGCCGCCGCAGCACATCAGCTGCATACCGTAGCGGCCGCCCGTGCGCTCCAGCTCGTGGAGGAGCGTGGTCATCAGCCGGGCGCCCGTCGCGCCCAGCGGGTGGCCCAGGGCGATGGCGCCACCGTTGACGTTGACCTTCGACATGTCCGGGCTGACCTCTCGTTTCCAGGCCAGAATGACCGACGCGAACGCCTCGTTGATCTCGATCAGGTCGATATCCTTGAGCTCCAGCCCGGCCTTCTTGAGCACCTTCGGCGTGGCCGTGATCGGTCCTTCCAGCATCAGCACGGGATCGGAGCCGACAACCGCCTGCCCGATGATGCGGGCGCGAGGCTTCAGCCCCAGCTCGTCCGCCTTCTCGCGGGCCATGAGCAGCACGGCGGCGGCGCCGTCCGTGATCTGGCTGGAGTTTCCGGCGTGGTGCACCCCACCGGGCCCGAACGACGGCTCCAGCGACGCTATCTTCTCCAGCGAGGTGTCGCGGATGCCCTCGTCTTTGTCGATCGTGGCAGGGAGGCCCTCCAGCTTGACGTCGACCTTGAGCATCTCGCGGGCGAAGCGGCCCTCGTCGCGGGCCTGCCTGGCCTTCTCGTAGCTGCCGAGCGCGAACTCGTCGGCCTCCGGGCGCTCGATGCCCCACTTGGCGGCGATCTTGTCGGCGGCGATCCCCTGCGACGTCAGCGGGTACTTCTGGATCAGCTCCGGCTGGAAGGGAAAGCCCGGCCCCTGGGTGATGCTGACGCCCATGGGTACGCGGGACATCGACTCCACGCCGCCGCCTATGGTGATGTCGCAGGTGCCGGCCTGGATCAGGTTGGCCGCGAAATGGATGGCCTGCTGGCTGGAGCCGCACTGCCGGTCGACGGTCGTCGCCGGGGTCTCGTAGGGGAAGTCGGCGGTGAGCATGACGTTTCGGGCCACGTTGGCCGACTGATCGCCGACCTGCGAGACGCAGCCGAAGACGACGTCCTCGACCATCGCCGACTCGATTCCGGCGCGCCTCACGACCTCGTTGAGGACCAGCGCGCCGAGGTTATTCGGGTGGATTCCGGACAGCACTCCGGCGCGGCGACCCATCGGCGTGCGGACGGCCTCGACTATTACGACTTCTCGTGGCATTAAGCGAACTCCCTTCGGTGTCCCGCCCTGGGGCGGGCGGCTGACGATAAACCTTACGTAAGCGTCACATTCGGCCCTATGATAGTACGGCGGCGGGAATTGCGCTAGCGCTAACGCTTGGTCCGCGAAGCGAGCCTCTCTTTCGTGACCCGCACGATGCTACGGGCCTCATTACCAGGGTACCTCTCGAACCAACCCACAGCCTTTGCCAGAAGCTCCGGCGTTTCAATCGCCTCGATTGCCTTAGAAGGCCTAGTGATAACCCGCCGCCCATTCCTGACGAGCTGAACGTAGTGCGTAAGGATAACCCCAGTCTCCCAAAGCAGACGCTCGTAGTGAGCACGCGTGCACACGCCAATTTTCGAACCGTGGACGATCTTCGAACGCATTTCGTATAGTTCGTAGATAGCGAACGGATCGAAGAATCCTTCTCCTAACGCCTCTGGCAATAGCACGCTTCTCAGAGCGATCACCTCGCCCTTCATCTTGTCATCTACGGTTGTTAACAGGCACTCCAGAGCCGTGCAGAGGTCGATTATCTTGTCGTCATAGCTCTCCCTGGTGACGCTGGTGCCAATCCAATGGATTGCTCTCTGAACCTGCGCCTGGATCGGTTCTGGGAACGTCCCGCAGATCACATCAGATATCGGCTTGAGGTGACGAGCCACTGGAATCGCAGTGTTTCGGCGCATCTCAAAGCTGATTGGTTCAAAGGGTCTGTGCCACTCGGCAAAAACGGGATGGCCACTAACCGTGGAAACAACCACCAGGATCACCCCACGGCAGAAGAGAAGCTGCTGGTCTAGGGTACGTGCAAGAATGGAGCCAACGACGGCCACGCGAAGGGCGTTCAGCGAATTATCTATCAGTTGTGCCCCCTTCTCAGCCGCCTTTCTCGCTGTGCCGGCCCTAACGCTGCCGACCAAGATCGCCTTACCCAGCAGTTGATCGGTACTATCCGCGGTTATCTGAGAGTCGAAGAGTCCAAGTTCCGAGGCAAGCTGCCTGCTCATCGTTGTGAGACGCACTCCGATGACATCAAGTCGCCGGATAGTGGCCGTGAGATGTTCCACGGGAGAGATCACCGAGTAGTCTTCCCATGGCTTGCGAAGCCCGTCCAGGAAACGCCCGATGGCTCTTGCGCGAGCCCCTTCCTTTCTGTATTCGCGTTTCTTCGCAAAGAACTCGCAGACGAGACCCCAGAGCTCTTCATCGACGTCTTGGGCCGAGATATGCTCCAATTCCCGCTCTTTGCTGAGAAGCCGAACGGTTCGAACGTATGCATCCAACTCTTCGCCATCGATGTACAATGCCTCGGCACCGGCACTCTCTTTCAGGGGGATAGGGATTCGCCCATGCTTGAATGGCTTCGTGAGCGAGTAGCGAACCGGTTCTACCTCTTCGCGGATCATCAGTTGCGCGAGCTGCTTCAGTGAATCCCGAGCTGCGGCCGAAATAGTCATCGCGCCCTCCTGGCGAAACGCCCCCTACCGCGGGCTGTCCGTGAAGTCGATGAACGCCACGGGGACGCCGCAGGCGCCCGACGCATGCACGCTGACGATGCGCCCGCCCTGGAGCGCCGGGTGCGGCCCGCCGATGGGGAAACCCTGCGACTTCAGGTCCGCGGTCAACGCGTCGATGCCCGTGCACTCGAACGCCAGCCCCGCTATCGAGCCGGGCCGCGGCGCGGCCGGCCGCTCCTTCGGGCCGATCAGCTCCAAAGTCACGTCGCCCGGACGCAGGAAGCTGAACCGCGTCTCGCCCCGCTCGAACGTACGCTTCGTCTCCACCCCGAAGTAGTCACGCATGCGCTCGCAGACGCCCCCGACGTCGGGCAGGCGCAGGACCACGTGGTCTATCCGCGTGACGGGGCTGGTCGGCTCGACGGCGGGGCGTTCGCCCGGCTGCACCACCTCCAGCAGCGCCCCGTCGAACGCCTCGGGCGCGAGGTAGCTCAGGCGGCCCGTGAACCCCTCCCGCGGCGACTCGTCCTCCAGCGACACGCCCTTCTCGACGAGCGAGGCGACGAGCCCGTCGACGTCGTCCGTGCGCAGGCCCACGTGGTGCAGCCCCTCGCCGCGCACGGCGATGTACGCCGCGAAGGGGGAGGCGTCCGAAGTCGGCTGGACCAGTTCCAGGTAGCTGCCGCCTACCGCCAGCAGCGCGACTTTCGCGCCGCGGGCCCCCGACTCGCCCTCGATGACGATGGGCAGGCCCAGAGCCCCGCCGTAGAAGCGCAGCGCCGACTCCATATCGCGCACGGCGATGCCCACGTGGTCGACGTCGCTTATCACGCGCGGATTGTACCACCGGCCGCGTGCCGGCTGGCCGGCGCCGGGACGGTCCGGCTGCGGACGCTACTTGGGGTAAGCCCAGTGGGGGCGGTCCAGCGCCGGCAGGCCGGCGGGGAGCGCGGCCAGCCCTTCCTCCACCGTGCGACGGGTGTTCTCGTCGCCGATGTCGGTCGCCCAGCGCACGAACGCGGCAACGACGTCCGGGTCGAACTGGCGCTGGCTCTGGCCAATGATCTCGCGAACGGCGTCGTCGTGGCCCAGGGGCTCGCGATAGGGCCGATCGGAGAGCATGGCGTCGTAGGCGTCGGCCACCGCGAAAATCCGGGCCTCGATGGGGATCTCGGCGGCGCGCAAGCGGCGAGGATAGCCCATGCCGTCGTAGCGCTCGTGGTGACAGTATACGATCTCGGCGGCCTCGCGGAGGTGCTCTATCTGGGTGAGGATGGAATAGCTGAAGTAAGGGTGTTGCTGCATCTCGCCCCATTCGCCGGCGCTGAGCGGCCCCGGCTTGGCGATGAGCTGATCGTTCAGTCGCACCTTGCCGATGTCGTGGAGGAAGGCCGCCCACTCCAGGTGCAGCAGGCGATCAGCGGGCAGGCCCAGGCGGGCGCCCAGCTCCAGTGAGAGCCGGACCACACGGTCGGAGCCGTCCGGACGGTGGTCGTAGACGTCGATCGTGGAGCTGATGACCTGGCGGAGCGATTGGTAGCTGCGCTCCACCTCCTTGATGTAGAGCACGGACTCCTCGTAGCGGGCGCCCAGGTCCAGCGCCCGGCTGGCCGATACGAAGGCCAGCAGGCCCATGGAGCCCAGGAGGACGATAGTGGCGACGTAGTTGAAGGCGGTGGGTTCCTGGCCGATGAGCAGGACCGCCATGGAGGCGAGGGTGGAGACCACGCCCACGACCCAGAGGTACTTGCCGATTCGGGGCGTCCGCGAGCCGCTCTTGAAGCGCCGCTCGGCGGTGCGGAAGCGGGTCTGGAAGCCCTGAGCGCTGCTCGTTACCTGATTGCCGTTATCTGACACGTCCCACTCCCTGGATAGGCGATAGGATTCCTCACTCTCAGAGATGCCGCCAGATATGCGACCGTTACGAGAGGAGGCGCGGCGAAGGTGAACCATTGGTAAACGCGATGCGGGGCGGCGAGGCTAGCCAATGGTTTGGAAAACTTGACAATAACCCACTATTCGCCCGACAATCGCACTAGCGTTCGCCCCGCTTTGCCCATAGGGAGCCCCTTCGTCTTTGAGCATCATCGGTCGTCGTGGCGCCAACCAGTCCGGCTGGAACTGGGGCTCCGCGCCCGTTTCCCCGCCGCCCTCGCCGCCGCCCTCGCCCGGGCCGGCGGGGGCGCCGCTAATTCCCCTCCTGGGCCTGATCGTCGTGCTGGCGCTTATCGGCTTCGCCGCGCTTGGTACGTGGCTTTCCGAGGCGGAGGAGAACGGGGGCGCCCCGACTTCGACCCCCACGCCGACCGCCGGGACCCCCTGGTCGGCCACTCCTGTCCCGGCCTCAACCCCGCAGCCGACCGCCACACCCACGTCTACCCCGCAGCCTGAGCCCACGCCCTCGCCGACCCCGTCGGCAGACGAGCCCGGCGCCCGCTACGTGCTGACGCTGTGGGACGGCGCGACCTGGCGGTTCGAGCCACCGGAGGGCGCAACGTTCCGGGAAGGCCAGGCGGTCGCCTTCATGCTGCGAGTCGGCGGTGTCGAGCCGGGCTCGTCGTTCCCGCTGACGATACGCTATGAGTGCGAAGGCTTCGAGTTCCTGACGACGTTCAGCCACGACGCCGGAGAAGAGCCTCCTCTCGCCTCGGGCGGGCCCGGCAGCGCCCTGCCCGACGCCGCCATGACCGTTCCCGACGACCCGGCGACCACGGCGGACGACGGCGATGGCCACTTTAGCCTGTGGGGCGGCACGTTCGACTCCGTCGGCGGCCCGCGGCCCGGCTCTTCGTGCGTCATCGACAAGCAGATCACCGTCAACATCTCGGCCGCCGGCGAATCGCTCTTCCTGCTCTGGGCGGCCGTTGTCGCGCCCGGCGCCTCGGAGGGCGAGCCGTTGAGCATCTCTGTCGAGACCGTGGACGGACGCTCGGCGACGATAGAGATCGACCCGGCGGCCGTGACCGGCCCCTAGGCCAGCCGCCGAGGTTGAGACAATGAGCGGACAGCTAACCATAGATCGGGAGTGGGTCCAGGCCGCATTCGGGCAATAGGGCGTTAGCTTCTCTCAGAAGATCATTGAGCGCTATCCTTTCGGCCTCGGCCTTGTCGCGGACGGCAAAGTACTGTCTCACGACTTCCTCGGACACAGGGGGTTCTACCTCATCGATGGCGTTCGCCGTGCTCAATTCGGACAGCCATGTCTCCTCGATCCGCACGACCTCACGGAGGAGAGCCCTGAGTTCATCTTCGCGGTCGGATTGAGCGTGCGGGAGGCTGATTTCAGCAGCCTTGTAGAAGACGTCGAAGGTCTCATCAAGCCCGCCTCCCCGTTGTGCCCCTGGTGCGTTCACTCTGCGCGAGAAGGCGACCTGTGGGCCGTGCCAGGCAGAGACACTGTCGCAGAACTCCCGGGAGACAGAATTGCTCTCGTCATTGTTGAGGAGTTCGGGTATGCCCCAGGCGGCAAGCGCGCCGACACCGGCGAACAGAATCAGAAGTCCCCCCAGGACGCTCCAGCGAATCATGGACAGCGGGGGCATCATAGCACAGGTTACGGCCGATGAACCCTCAAGCAGCGCTCGACTCTATCCGGAGCGAGAAGACGCTGCCTTGCCTATCTGAGGAGAACGTCGGCGACGAGGATTAGCAACCCTATCACGCCGGTGACGAACCAGGTCTCGACGCGGGCTCGCCAGTCTCTGGCGTCGGCCTGTTGTGCTTCGAGCACTGCGAGCCGCGCCAACATTTCTGCGTCCCTGTCGGGCCTTCGTGCCCTTCGTATCGTCCGGTGTCTAACCAAAAACGCCCTTCCTCAGCTCGTCTCCGCCTTGCTGCGAGCAGTGAAAGGACACTTAGAGAGTAGATACGCGACGGCGAGCCTGTCAACCCCGTTAGCGACGTTCAGCAATAATTAACGTTACGGTTTAACAAAGCTCCGAAGGGCTGGTGAGTGGCCCGCTGTCAGGCAGCGCGCCGCTGACCATCTCCGTCGAGACCGTGGACGGACGCTCGGCGACGATAGAGATCGACCCGGCCGCCGTGACCGGCCCCTAGGCCGGCCACCGCCGTATCTCCTCCTCGTACTCCGGGAAGTAGCGCGAGATCACCGTGAGGTCGAACTCGCGCAGGATCGACTCCTTGGGCTCGCGCTCCAGCAGGAACTCGAACGAGCGGCGCACCAGCTCCTCCGGCGTCACGGCGCCTCCCGACAGTCGATCGTAGGCGTCGCGGGTCACGGCCACGCGGTGCGTCGTCTGGCCGCCGTCCTCGGACACCTCCACGACAGCCGTCCAGCCGTCGTCTGCCTCTTCGATCCGTACCTCGATGTCAGCCACGATGCCTCCGTCCGTCAAACGCGAGTATACTCGACGGCGCTAACCTACTCGGTCGCGCCGGCCGGCACCGCGCGCGGCTCGGCCGGCCAGGCTTGCGGTTCGTAGGGCCGCCGCATCCGCGAGGCAACGTAGAACAACACGAACGCGCCGCCCAGCGCGGCCAACCACATGGCCAGCGCCCAGTCGTAGGAGCCCGTCGAGTCGTAGATGGCGCCGGAGGCGGCGGGGCTGACGATGATCCCGATCGTCTCGATCACCACGAGGGTCCCCAGGATCGACGCGAAATGGCGCAGGCCAAAGGCGCGCGGCAACAGCAGCGGCTCCAGCAGCGGCCCGCCGCCGCTGCCCACGACCCAGAACGTGAGAAAGACGATTATCCCCGCCGTCCCCGAGTCCAGGAGGAGTGCGGTCAGGCCGGCCATCAGGCAGGCGATCAACCCCATCGCGGCCGTCTCGATGCGGGGGATACGGTCCGCCAGGTAGCCGAAAACGAGGCGTGAGGCCATCCCGCCGGCCGCGGCGGCGGACACCAGCGCCGCTGCCACCCCGCGCGAGATGCCCACCGACTCGTAGAACGGGACCTGGTGGACCAGCCAGCCGAAGGCGCCGTAGAAGAACAGCGTGAGCGCCATCGCCATGACCCAGAAGTAGGGGCTGCGCAGCGCCTGGCCCGCCGTGATGCCGCCCAGCGCCAGCGGCGGCGCCGGCTGCCCGGCGGCGTCCAGCCTCGGCTCGCCGTCCACGAACGTGCCCATCTGGGCCGGGCTGTTCCGCACCAGCAGCAACCCCATCGGCACGTACACCGCCAGGATGACGGCGCCGGAGAACACGAACGAACCCTCCCAGCCGATGCTATCGATCACGACGCGCATGACCGGGACGACGACGAAGCCTCCCATCGAGAAGCCAGTCGCCAGGATCCCCAGGGCTATGCCGCGCCGCCGATCGAACCAGCGGGAGATCAGCGCCTGGAAGGGGATGAAGAACATGAGCTGGCGGAACACGGCGTTGACGGTGTTGTAGGCGTACCACTGCCAGAGCTCGGCGGTGGTGGCCAGCAGGACGTAGGACAAGGCCGTGAACACCGCACCCACAATGATCGCCGAGCGCGGGCCGCGCACGTCGATCCAGCGGCCGACGAGGGGCCCGGACAGGCCGCTGACCAGCAGGGAAATCGAGAAGCCCAGCGAGACTTCGGCCCGCGACCAACCGAAATCGCTCTCCAGCGGCTCCACGTACAGCCCAAACGCCCAGAAGGACGTGCCGCTGCCCAGCGCCATGGCGACGACCGAGCCGGCCAGGATATACCAGCCGTAGAACACCTTTCGGCGACCGGTGAGGACGGCGATCACGGCGTGCACAGGCGGCGGCGAAGCGAGCGAATGGGCGAACGTCTGGCTATGTCGTTGTTAACCGGATTGTAGCGAGTCCGGCGGTTACGGCCCAGCGGTGGCGGGCCGGCGGCCTAGGCGTCGGGGCGGCGACGGGCCATGAAGGCGGCGGCCTGGGAGCGGCGGCGCATGTTGAGCTTGCCCAGTATGCTGGAGACGTAGTTCTTCACCGTCTTGTCGCTGAGGAATACGTCTTCCGCTATCTCTTTGTTCGTCTTCCCCTCGGCGATCAGCGCCAGTATCTTCCGTTCCTGTGGCGACAGCGCGGCCAGCTCGTCGGTCTCACCGGAGGCCAGGCGGCGCATTTGGGCCAGCACCTTGTCCGTCACGCCGGGGTCCAGCAGCGATTCGCCGCGGGCGACCCTCTCGACCGCCTCGGCCACACTCTGTCCGCGTGTCTGCTTGAGCAGGTAGCCGGAGGCGCCGGCCATGATGGAACCGAACAGCGCCTCGTCGTCGGCGAAGGCGGTTAGCATTATCACCTTCGTCTTCGGGTTCAGCTGCCGAATCTCGCGGCAAGCCTCCACGCCGTCGCCGTCCGGCAGGCGGATGTCCATCACGACGACGTCGGGATTCGACTGCCGGGCGGCGTGGATCGCCTCGGCGACGCTGCCCGCCTCGCCGACGACGAGAAACCCCTCCTGCCGCTCCAGGAGCGAGCGCAGGCCCATGCGGACCACCTCGTGGTCGTCCACGACCAGGATGCGAACCTGCCTCGCGGCTTTCGCGCTCACGGCCTGGCCGTCTCCGCGGCTTCCCGCAGCGGTACGGTCAATCGCACGCTGGTGCCCTTGCCCGCCGAGCTATCGATGGACAGGCGCCCGCCCAGCCCGCGGCTGCGGTCCATCATGTTGCGCAGGCCGCTGTGCGTGGAGTCGCCCTTCTCCTCGGGATCGAAGCCGACGCCGTCATCCGCTACTTCGAGGCTGAGTACGCCGTCGCGCGCCGCCAGCGTGAGCCGCGCCGAGCGAGCGCGGGAGTGTCGCATCACATTGTTGAGCGCCTCCTGGGCGATACGGAACAGCTCCACGGCCTGGTCGTCGGACAGACGCGAGAGGTCACCGTCAAGCTGGACGTCCGTCTCCATGAGCGTGTTGACGCGAACGTTGTCGGCCAGCTCGCCGAGGGCCGCGGCCAGGTCGCCGGCGCCGGAGACCTGAGGACGCAGGTCGAAGATGTAGCTGCGGACGTTTCGGATCGCCTTGTTCAGCTCCTCGATAAACCTGTCCAGCTGGCGACGGACATCGTCCGGCGCCTCCTCCAGCCGCAGCTGCGCCCCCTCCAGGCCCAGAGCGACGGCGTAGATCGACTGGATGATCCCGTCGTGCAGGTCCATGCCGATGCGCTCGCGCTCCTCCAGCAGGGCCAGCGCTCTCACGCCATCGTACAGGTCGTTGGTCTCCACGGCGACCGCGGCCCAGCTGGCGAAGGCGGCGAGTAGCTCGGCCTGGCGCTCCGTGAACGCGGTTGACGTTCGATTTCCGACGGTGAGCGTGCCCAGGAGGCGGCCCTTGGCCGAGAACGGCACGGCGATCACGGAGACCAGCCCCTCCCTTCGCTCCAGGTGCGAAGGCGGCTCGCTCAGACGAGGGTTGGAGGCGTAGTCAGCCTCCACCACGGGCTTGCCGGACTCGATGACGTAGCCCTGGAGCCCCCGCGTCTTCGAGGCCCGTAGCTCCCGGGACGATGCGGTCTTGAGCCCGGACTCGGCCGCCACCTCCAGCTCATCGCCCTCGGCGGACAGCAGCATGAGGACGGCCACCTCGGTCTCCAGCAGCGCTCGCGCCTTCTCGACGACCGAGCCCAGCAGGCCGCCGAGGTCGGGCGACGCCGTCACCTCCTCGCCCAGCTCGAACAGCGCCTTCCACTCCTCGGCGCGACGCCGCTCCGCCTCGTACAGCTTGGCGTTATCGATGGCGACGGCGGCCTGCGCGGCCAGGTGCCGCACCAGGTCCTCGTCCGCCTCGTCGAACGGGCGCCCGTCCAGCCTGTCGGTCAGGTAGAGGTTTCCGATAACCCGCCCCCGCGACAGGACGGGCACACCCAGGAGCGACTTCATCTCCGGGTGGTTGGCCGGGAAGCCCACGCGGCGCCCGTCCCCGCCCATGTCGTTGACGCGCAACACGGCGCCCTCGCGGAGGATCACGCCCAGCAGCCCCTTGCCGACGGGAAGGGCGCCTATCGCCTGCCTCTGTTCGTCGCTCAGGCCGGCGTGCACGAACTCCTCGATGCGGCCGTCCGGACCCAGCACGCTGAGCGCGCCGAAGCGGGCGCCGGTCAGAGTCCTTCCCAGGTCGACCAGCCGGCGCAGAACGGCGGGCAACGAGAGCTCCGAGTTGAGGGCCATGCCGGCCTCGTACAGCGCGGCCAGCTCATCGGTCTGCCGGCGCAGGCGCTCCTGGGCCTGTCGCAGGGCGGCGAACATGCCGCCGGCGAAGGCGAAAACGCCAAGCGCGGCCAGGGCGGCGGCCACGGCGTAGGCCGGCCCATCGGGGAGCGCCGGCTTCAGCGCCAGCTCGAGGACGGCAGCCAGCGCCAGCAGGAAGGACAGCGGGGCGGCGACGCTGAGCCAGTAGAGAGTCTTCATCTTGGACACCGCGCCGCCATTATATCGGGGAAAAGCGAGTCCGCGTGGCGGAGGCTAGCCGGCGTGGGCCTTCACGTGGTTGAGGAGGCCGCCCTCAAGCAGCACCTCCACCTGGCGCGCGCTCAGGTTGTGGCGGGCCTTGAACTCGTAGCCCTGGGTGGCGTTGCGCACCGTCAGCTCGCCGGTCTTCACGGCCTCGCGCGCGTTCTCGATCTCCAGCCGGTCGCCGGCGTTGACGCGGTCGTAGTCGGCTTCGTCGGCGAACACGAGAGGCAGGATGCCGAAGTTCACCAGGTTGGTGTGGTGCATCCGGGCGTAGGTCTTGGCGAACACGGCCTTCACCCCCAGGAACATCGGGGCCAGGGCGGCGTGCTCGCGGCTGGAGCCCTGTCCGTAGTTGGACCCGCCGACGATGATGCCGGAGCCGGCCTGCTTGGCCCTGGCCGGGAACTCCGGGTCCACGTAGTAGAACACGTACTCCGAGATCGCCGGGATGTTGGAGCGCAGGGGCAGGATCTTGGAGCCGCCGGGCAGGATAACATCCGTGCTGATGTTATCCTCCAGCTTTATCAGCACCGGCGCCTCGATCCGGTCCGCGAACGGCTCGGCCAGCGGCAGCGGCTTGATGTTGGGCCCGCGCGCGATCTCGCCGGCGCCGTTGTCCGGCGGCGGGATGATCAGGTCATCGTCGATTGTGAACTCGGCCGGCGGCTCCGTGGGCGGCTGCGCCCCCCACTTGCGGGGATCGGTGATCTCGCCGGTGAGAGCGGAGACCGCGGCCACCTCCGGGCTGGCCAGGTACACCCTGTCGTCGGCGAGGCCGGAGCGGCCGGGGAAGTTGCGGTTGAACGTGCGCAGCGACGCGCCGCCGGAGGGCGGCACTTGCCCCATGCCGATGCAGGGACCGCAGGCCGACTCCAGGATACGCGCGCCGGACTCGATGAGGTCGGCCAGCGCCCCGGTGCGCGCGATCATCGTGAACACCTGCCTCGAGCCCGGCGTCACGGTCATGCTGATATCGGCGTTGACCTTGCGGCCCTTGAGGACGTTCGCCGTGACCGACAGGTCGTGGAACGAGGAGTTGGTGCAAGAGCCCACGCAGACCTGCGCGAGCTTCGTGCCCTCCACCTCCTCGATCGGGACGACGTTGTCGGGGCTCTGCGGCCGCGCCACCAGCGGGCCGAGCGCGTTCAGGTCGATCTCGATAACCTCGTCGTAATCGGGGTCAGCGTCGGGGCCGACGGCGCGCCACATCTCCTCGCGCTGCTGGGCGCGGAAGTACTCGCGGGTGCGTTCGTCGGAGGGGAAGATCGAAGTCGTGGCGCCCAGCTCCGCGCCCATGTTGGTGATGGTGCTGCGCTCAGGCACGGTGAGGGAGGCGACTCCGTCGCCGTGGTACTCAAAGATCTTGCCGGCGCCGCCCTTCACAGTGAGGCGGCGCAGCAACTCGAAGATGATGTCCTTGGCCGCAACCCAGGGCTGGAGCTTGCCCTTCAGGTGGACGCCGACGACCCTCGGCATAGGCATATAGACAGCGCCGCCGCCCATGGCGACCGCGACGTCGAGGCCACCGGCCCCGATCGCCAGCATCCCCGCGCCGCCGGACGTGGGCGTGTGGCTATCGGCGCCCAGCAGCAGGTCGCCCGGCGAGCTGAAGCGCTCCAGGTGTACCTGGTGGCAGATGCCGTTACCCGGCCGCGAGAAGAAGATGCCGTACTTCGCCGCTACGCTCTGGAGGAAGCGGTGGTCGTCCGCGTTCTCGAAGCCGGTCTGCAGCATGTTGTGGTCGACGTAGGACACGGATAGCTTCGTCTTCACGCGGGGGATGCCCATCGCCTCGAACTGGAGGTAGGTCATCGTCCCCGTGGCGTCCTGGGTCAGGGTCTGGTCCGCCCGGACGCCGATCTCGGCGCCGGGGGCCAGCTCACCGTCGACGAGGTGCTCCGCCAGTATCTTCCGTGTGAGGCTGTCGCCCAATCCGCGCTCCTGCCGGACGCTGCGTTAGCTGAAGGTCATGAACTTCGGCTCGATGAACCCTCTGATAACGTCCGGCCTGGATATTATACCCGTTAGCCGGCCCTCTTCGGTAACCGGCACGCGGACGATCTGGTTGGTATCGAGCAGCTCCATCACCTCGTCGACGGTAGCGGACACGTCCACACTGATGACCTCTTTCGTCATTATCTCCTCCGCCCGCGTCGTCTCCAGGGGCCTGCCCGCTCGCAGGGCGCGGATCAGGTCCAGCTCCGTGACGATGCCGACGACGCCGCCATCGGCCTCCGTTATCGGCATCCCACTGTAGCCCCCCATGAGCATCTGTATCGCCACATCACGGGCGGTCGTGCTCTTCGTCGCCGCGATCACCGGCTGGTTCATGATGTCCTCGGCCTTCATACGTCACCTCCGTTCTCACCCTCAACGATAGCCGGCCCTCGCCCGCGCCATTAGTGCCAAACGGCCCGCCCCTCTAGGGACGCTTGCCACTGAGCTCCGGCCCGGCCCCCGAGCTACTCTGGGCCGAGAAGCAGCGGAGGACGAGGATGGCAACTTACACGATCGCGGCGTATCCGAAGGAGCTCTCGCTGCGCGACGGGTCGAAGGTGGACATCCGGCCCCTGGAGCGAGAAGACGGCGACGCCCTGCTGCAGTTCTTCCTCTCGATCCCGGAGGACGAGCGTTACTTCCTCAAGGAGGATGTAACCTCGCCAACGTTGATAGAGGAGTGGCTGGGGCGCCTGAACTACGAGCGGGCGTTACCCCTGCTGGCGCTGGTGGACGGGCGGATAGTGGCGGACGCGGTGCTTATCCGGCGGCGGGGTAACGCCCGCAGCCACATCGGCGAGATACGGTTGGTGGTAGTGCCGGAGTGGCGAAACCGAGGCCTGGGCACGACCCTTATCCGCGAGCTGTGCGACATCGCCGATGACGCCGGGCTGGAGAAGGTCCTGTTCGAGATCGTCGCCGAGCGCGAGAAGGAGGCGCTGACGGCGGCCGAGTGGCTGGGCTTCCTGCGCATCGGCACCATCGAGGGCGCGGCCCGCGACCCAGAAGGCCACCGGCACGACGTTATCCTGCTCTCGATGCCCCTGGGAAAATGGTATCAGTGGACGCGCTTCTAGCCCGGCGCTAGGCTAGCGAATCGGCCACGTCTTTGTGCAGCGCCGGAAACCGGGACAGCCACTCGCGGCGCTCCTGACGCAAAGTCGAGATGTATTCGCTCGCCTGCTCCGCGCTGTAGTGGTGCTCCAGATCGAACTTGCCCATGTCCACGCCTTCCACGGAGGCCGGCGACCGCGTACCGAACGCCTCCTCCGGCGTCCATTCGACCGTGCCGCTGGCCAGCCCGCGGATGATCGCCGCCATCTCCGGTATCTCCACTCGCAGCGGCTTGCGCTTGACCACGAACCTGCCGTCCTCCTCGCGGTCGGACAGCTGGCCGACACCGCCGGTGTTGAGCAGGTAGCACTGCACCTTATCCTCATTCGACTTCAGGAAGTCGTAGAACCAGTTCCCCTCCCTGGCCTGGTCACCGATGATGAACGGATTGGTGCCCACGACGCGGACGGACTGGCCGGCGCGGCGGGGGTCGCCGGCGCTGGTCTCGATGCTCTCGCCCAGCATGAACGTGGCCGCCGCCTGCTCCGCGGTCAGCCGCGAGGCGATGGGCAGCACCGTCATGCGCCGGGTGATGAAGGCGACAACCAGCCCATCGAGCTGATCGAGCGGCGGCAGGTTGATACCGTCCGCCAGGTGCGGCGCCAGGACCGATCGCGGTATGACGGCGCGGCCGTTGCTGCCCAGCGTCATGTTCGTGAAGTCGATCGTGCCCTCGGCGTCGATCACTACGTTCTCGAACAGCGCCTCGCGGGTCATGAGGCCCTTGTAGATGATGGGCTGGTGCTCGGAGCTGATGCCCTCCGTCTTCAGGTAGAACCCCTGCTCCGTCCCCAGCGCCGAGCCGTCCGGCCGCAGGAACACGATGTCATCCTGGAGGATCTCGATCCCCTCGCCGTCACCCGTGAGCCCGTGGTCGTGGCAGGCGTGCGTCGTCTTGCCGGTTCCGGACAGCCCGAACAGTAGCATCCCGTAGCGCTTGATCGATCCGTCCGGGCGCCGCGCCTTCACGACCTTCGATCCAGCGTGCAGGGCGAGCATCCCCGCCTGCTTCGCCTCCCACATCGCCAGGCGCAGGAACCCCATCTTCACCTCACCCACGTAGTCCGAGCCCAGCATTACGGTGAGACCCTCCTCCGGGAACAGCAGCACCTGGCGCCCCTGCTCCGGCCACTCCGGGATGCAGATGATGCGCAGGTCAGGGCCGGGGGTCTTGGCGTCGAAGTCCTTGAGCGTTCGAGACCACAGGTGCGCCTGCCGAACGTTGTCCGAGCGCTGGACGGACAGGTACAGCATGCACTTCGGCTCGAACGCGCCGTTGTCGCCTATCGTGCGCTTCACGCAAATCAGCGGCGCCACTTTCAGGTACTCGCGGACGGTCTTGAGGGTCGCCTCCACGTTGTCGTGGATCGCCTGCTGCGCCGGGGTCAGGTTGGTCTGGCCTACGGACTCGCCGCCGAAGACGACGGAGACGGCGGCGCTGCGGTTGCGCACGTTGCTGAAGAAACCCATGCCACCGGAAGCGGTGCGCCGCCCGAAGGCGGGCGCGCGCTCGGCCAGATCATCGAGGCTGAGCGTGGTGACGTTCTTCTGCCTCTCCAGGCCGCGAACGGCCTCCAGGAATTCGGTCAGCATGGACGCACTGTCCTTTCGCGCAAGGTCCCCGGTTCGCCTATATGATAGCGGAGGCGGTGCTTTTCTCCCACAGGGGGCGGAATGACCGTCGGGTTCGGGCCATCCGGCACCTGCAGGAGCGGCGCCTCCGTTCCTAATATGAGACTATGAAACGGTGGTGTTTGTTACGCCAATTTCTGGAGGAATAGCCCGCTGAGCAGCAAGAGAAAGCGCAGGGAGGCCCGCCGTCGCGCCAGACAGCACGACGAGCCCAGGGCCGAAGACGCCCAGCAGGGCGAAGGTGGCGCAGGCAGCCCGGCCGAGGACGCCGCGCCCGCGCCGCAGCGCCCGGCGGCGCCCGTACGGCAGCGGCCAGCGCGAAAGCGATCGCGGCGGGCGGGCGGACCGGTCGGCGCGCTGTCCAGGATGCGCCTCTCGCCGTGGCTGCTCATGGCCCCGGTTCTCGCCGGCGGCGTCGTCCTCATCGTCGTCGCCATAGTCACCGCCGGCTCGTCGGGCACGCCGGGCGGCGGACGCGCCACGCCCACGCCGGACCCCCGCGTGGCCGGCCTGACGCCGGACACGACGCTCAGCATCGAGGCCGGCGACAACTTCTTCCAGCCCACCGAGCTCGCGGGCGCCGCCGGCGACGTCATCGAGTTGAAGATCGACAACATCGGAGCGGTCACACACAACCTGCGCCTGGCAGGGCCGGACAACGAGTATGAGACGGGTGACGACTTCGGGGGGCAGCCAATGACGATCGGCGCGGGCGAGGAAGGGACGGTCGTGGTCAAGATCGACGAGCCGGGCGTCTACAACTTCCGCTGCGACTTCCACCCGATAGAGCAGAGGGGTACGCTGGTGCTGGCCTAGGGGGCTCGACATGTCCTTCTCCGTGATGGTCCTCAAGAACCTGGCGCGGCGCCCAATCCGGACCGCGCTGACTCTGCTGGGCATCTCTATCGGGATAACCACGGTGGTGGCGCTGGGCGTCGTCACCAGCGGGCTGAAGGACACCGCCGGCGAGATCATCCGGCTGGGCGACGCCGACTTCATGGTGGCGCAGGACGGCGCCGCCGACCTCTCGTTCAGCATCGTCGCGGCCGAAGACGTGGAGAAGCTGGCCGATTATCCCGAGGTGGAGCGCGCCGAAGGGATGCTGTTCCACATCGCCCGGGTAGGCTCCAACCCGTACTTCTTCCTGATTGGTCGTCGCGCCGACGACCTCGCCGGCAACCCGCCGCCCCTGCGGGAGGGCGAACTCTGGGCCGCCGGCGCCGAGGACGAGATCCTGCTCGGCAGCCGGGCGGCGGACGACCTCGGGGCCGGAGTCGGTGACACCGTCGAAATCGAGGACCGGGAGTTCCGGGTCTCCGGGATACACCAGAGCGGGCGGCTGTGGGAGGACGGCGGAGCGTACGCGCCGCTGGAAGTCGCACAGGAGATCGCGGGCAAGTCGGGGGTGGTGACGGCGGTGTTCGTCAGCGTGGAGCAGGGCGCGAATCCGGCCGCCGTGGCCGCCGGCATCGAAGAGGACTTCCCGAACCTGGCGACGGTCACCAACGTCGACGACTACGCCAAGGTGGACCAGGGGATACAGACCCTGGACGCGGTCAACATCGCGATCTCCGTGCTGGCCGTCGGCATCGGCGCTATCGGCGTCATGAACACGATGGTGATGTCCGTGCTGGAACGCACGCGGGAGATCGGCATCCTGCGGGCGGTGGGCTGGAGCGGCCGGCGCATCCTGCGCATGATCATCGCGGAGTCGCTGATCCTGTGCGTTCTGGCCGCGTTCGTGGGCGCCGTCCTCGGCATCCTGGCCACCCGCGCGATACTCCTGATCGACACCGTGAGCAACCTGCTGGAACCTCAGTACACGCCGGAGGTGTTCATCCGCGCGCTGGTCGTCGCCGTCGTCGTGGCGCTGGTGGGGGCGGCCTACCCGGCGTTCCGCGCCGTGCGCCTCACTCCCATGGAGGCGCTGCGCTATGAATAGCGACGCCCCCGTCATCGACGTGCGCGGTCTCGTGAAGACGTTCGAAGACGGGCTGGTGCGAGCCCTGGACGGCGCCGACTTCACGGCGGACAAAGGCGAGTTCGTGGCCGTGCAGGGCCCTTCCGGCTGCGGCAAGTCCACGCTGCTGCACCTGATAGCGGCGCTGGACCGGCCCGACGGCGGCATCATCCGCGTGAACGGGCGAGACCTCGCTCACGAGCGCGACCTGAGCCGCTACCGGGCGCGCGAAGTGGGCCTGGTGTTCCAGCTGGACAACCTGCTGCCCACGCTGGGCGCCAGCGAGAACGTGCAGGTGCCGATGTTCGAACTGGGGTTTTCGGCCGCCGAGCGCCGCGAGCGGGCGCGCAAGCTGCTGGAACAGGTCGGGCTGGAGCAGCGCGAGAGGAACCTGCCCGCGCAGCTGTCAGGCGGCGAGCGCCAGCGCGTGGCCATGGCCAGAGCCCTGGCCAACGACCCGCCGATCCTGCTCGCCGACGAGCCCACAGGCCGCCTGGACTCGGACTCCGGCCGGCGCGTGCTGGACCTGCTGGAGCAGCTGCGGAGCCAGCGCGGGCTGACCGTCGTCCTGGTCACCCACGACGCGGAGGTCGCCCAGCGGGCGCAGCGCATCGTGCGGATGCTGGACGGTCGCGTGATCGGCGAGGGCGTCGCCGGCGTGGCGCCGGAGAGCCGGACCCCGTCTTCGACAGGGTAATCGGGCGCCCGTAGCGCCTGCCGCGCCTTCCATCCGAGGGAGCGGAAGGGTACTCTAGTGCTGGCATAGGCGGGCTGGCAAGAGGATGACAGCCGGGCCATGACAGGCCAGGAAGGAGGGCGGCATGAACGGGGTGCGCGTACTGGTTGGCACACGCAAGGGCGCGTTCGTTCTGACTTCGGACGCGAAGCGCGAACAATGGGGCGTCAGTGGCCCCCACTTCGCCGGCTGGGAGATTTATCACCTCAAGGGATCACCTGCCGACCCCGATCGGTTGTACGCGTCGCAGTCCAGCAGCTGGTTCGGGCAGGTCATCCAGCGCTCCGGCGACGGCGGCAAGACCTGGGCACCCGTGGGCAACCAGTTCGCGTACGACGGCGCCACCGGCACTCACCTCTGGTACGACGGCACGCCGCACCCCTGGGAGTTCGCCCGCGTCTGGCATCTCGAGCCGTCCCTGACCGATCCGGACACCGTCTACGCCGGGGTCGAAGACGCCGGTCTGTTCCGCTCGACCGACGGCGGAGCGACCTGGCAGGAGCTGCCGGGACTGCGCGGGCACGACTCGGCGGGCGCCTGGCAGCCCGGCGCCGGCGGGATGTGCCTGCACACGATCATCGCCGATCCCAGCGCACCCGAGCGGATTTTCGCCGCCATTTCGGCGGCCGGCGCGTTCCGGTCCGACGACGCCGGCCAGACGTGGCGGCCGATAAACCGCGGCCTGACCTCCCCCCAGCTCCCCGACCCGACTGCCGAGGTCGGCCACTGCGTTCACCGCATCGCCATGCATCCGTCGCGCCCGAACGTGCTGTTCATGCAGAAGCACTGGGACGTCATACGCAGCGACGACGCCGGCGAGTCGTGGCAAGAGATCAGCGGGAATCTGCCCACCGACTTTGGCTTCCCGATTGACGTCCACGCACACGAGCCGGAAACCATCTACGTCGTCCCCATCACCAGCGACTCCGAGCACTATCCGCCCGAAGGCAAGCTACGCGTGTACCGCAGCCGGACGGGCGGCAACGAGTGGGAGGCGCTAACCAACGGCCTGCCCCAAAAAGACTGCTACGTCAACGTACTGCGCGACGCGATGGCCGTGGACTCCCTGGACGCGTGCGGCGTCTACTTCGGGACAACCGGGGGGCAGGTGTACGTATCGGCGAACTCCGGCGACAGCTGGGCGCCCATCGTCCGCGATCTCCCGCCGGTCCTATCGGTCGAAGTCCAGACCCTGCCATGATCCGGGTCGTGCTGCCGCTGCACCTGCAGCGGCTGGCCAACGCCGAGCGTGAGGTGGCGCTCCAGGTCGAGGGTCAGGTCACGCAGCGCTCGGTCCTCGACGCGCTCGAGGCCACCTACCCGATGCTGCGGGGGACTGTCCGCGACCAGTTCACGCAGCTACGCCGGCCGTTCGTGAGGTTCTTCGCCTGCGAGCAGGACCTCTCCAACGAGCCGCCGGACGCCCCGCTGCCCGAAGCGGTGGCGACCGGCGCGGAGCCCTACCTGGTCGTCGGGGCCATGGCCGGCGGCTAGCGCGGCCGAAGGGGGGACGCCGGCTAGCGCAGCCCTGCGAACAGATCGTCCTCCACCTTCCGGCCGCCGTTGACGCGGCTGAACGCGCGATAGTATACGGGCTTTCCCCAGAGCTGCTCGTGCTTCTCCTCCGGCAGCGCCGCCAGCGCCCGGTAGCCGGGGAGCTGCGTGCAGTGGCGGGTGATGGCCCTCCACACGCGGCGCCAGTGAGCTGTCGCGTCGATACGGGTGGTGATCGACCATTCGGGCCAGGGGACGGAGCTGCGGCGGTGGCCGTTGATCTGCATCGCCAGCTCCCCGAAGGCCGAGTGGTAGAGTTCGACATCGCTCTCCGTCCAGGCCATGTAGTACAGCTTCGACACGTGGTGCGGGGCCTGGCCCTTGGCGCCTGCGTAGTCCGGATCGGCGGCCGCGGCAACGGCAGCCGTGGTGAGCTGGCATATCGCCACGTGGTCCGGGTGGCCGTACAGCCCGTTCTGGTCGAACGTGACCACGACGTGCGGCCGGATGCGCCGGATGTGCGTCACGATCTTCGCCACCGCCTCGCCGGCGTCCGCGTCGGCCAGCTCGCCGTCGCGGTAATCCAGTAGGGTCACCTCATCGATGCCCAGAACCTCGGCGGCGTCCCGCAACTCGCCCTCGCGGACGCGGCCCAGCGCCTCCGGACCCGGGTTTTCCTCCTCCGGCCCGAACCAGCCGCTCTCGCCGCGGGTGGCCGTCACGAGGTAGGTCTTCACGCCCTCCGACGCGTACTTGGCGATGATCCCGCCGTTGCCCAGCGACTCGTCGTCGGGGTGGGCCAGGACCAGAAGGAGCCTCAGTTCCCCGGTCATGCGTATTCCTCCTTCGCGATGAAGGTCTCCGCCCGGGGAACCGCCGGCCTTGCCGGCCGCAGGCGCCCCAGGCGAGAGGCCAGTTTGGGCCCGTACATGACGCCGGCCACGCCCAGGGCTATCAAGGCCGCGCCCAGCGCCGTGTTCATTCCGATGTGCTCGCCCAGGACGGCCCAGCCCAGAGTCAACCCCGCCACCGGGACCACGTATGTGACCAGCGAGGCGTAGACGCTGCCGGCGTTGGCCACCAGCCAGAAGTACAGCATGAAAGTGATGCCGGTGGAGACGACGCCCAGCGCCACCAGCGCCGATCCGCCCTCCAGGCTGAGCGCGCCGTAGTCCGGGGCGCCATGCAGAACGAAGGTGATGCCGAACGCCAGCACGGCGCCCAGGGCCAGCTTCAGGCCGGTCAGGCTCAGCACGTCCTCCGAGCGCAGGAGCAGCTTCGCGTAGACGGCGGCCGCGGCGTAGCAGGCCGCGGCGCCGATAACCGCCAGCATCCCCAGCGCGTTGCCATCCTCCAGCCTCAGAATGTCCCCGTTCGTCAGCGCCACGACGCCGGCAAAGCCCAGGCCGATGCCCAGCATGCGAACCGGCGCCAGCCGCTCGTCCGGAAGGACCGCGGAGGCGATGATGATCGTGAATAGCGGCATGGTGGATATGAGGACGGAAGCGACGCCGCTATCGATGCGCGTCTCCGCCCAGGCGACGAGGGTGAAGGGCAGTACGCTGTCCATGAGGGCCAGTAGAGACGTCCGCCCGACGATGGCAGGGCTCAGCCGCGGGGCGCGGCGCAGCACCGCCAGCACCAGGCCCACGGTGGCGGCGCCCAGGAACATGCGCCCGGCCACGAGCTCCGAGGGTGATATCTCATCGACGATGACCTTCATGAACAGGAAGGCCGCGCCGAACGTCCATCCCAGGATGACCAGGGCCACTAGCGCTCGCGTCTGCATCGCCGTCCGTCCTCTCCTACTACTCGCCGCTACCGCTCAGTTGCTCCGGGGCCAGGCGCAGGAGACGCTGTAGCGGCCCCTCGCCTCGTCCAAGTGGATGTAGTCCCCGGCGGCCTGCGCGCTCAGCCAGAAGCGCGCGTCGCGCTCCGATATGCCCGCTCGCTGGGCCACCTCGGCCACGGTCACTGGGCCCATGGTCGCCATCACCTCATACAGGCCAAACCTCTCGCCGATGCCGACCATCGCGTCGTCGACCGCGGCGCCGAAGTCGACTCTTGTCTGTGTCCTGCTTTCCATCTTGACCTGCGTTGTCATCTCGCGCCTCCTTTGTCCACTGGCTCCTGTGTCCGTGACTCCAGACTACGGGCAGGCAGGGACGAACACATCTCCAGGATTGGCCGTTTGGAGGAACGAGGTTCTGAGGGGGTGACTAGCCAGTTCTGGCTATGCCGGCCGGGCCTGACTTAGGCCTTTCTCGATCGCGTAGGCAGCCGCCTCGGTCCGGTTGCCGCTCTGCGTCTTAGACAGGATGCTCTTCACGTGGTTGGCCACCGTGTTCTCCGTGATGAACAGCTCCCCGGATATCGCGCGGTTGCTCTTGCCCTGGGAGATGAGCCGCAGCACGTCCACTTCGCGTTCCGTGAGACCATCGGGGTAGGCGGGCGCGGCCTCCGGCTCCTCGGCCTTCGCCTCGGCGCCAGCCAGCAACTTCGACAGCCCGAGGTCGTCCGGCAATGAGAGCGTGGCGCGCAGGACGGCGATGGCCTTCGCCGGGTCGGCGTCGGGACAGTCGACAGCGCCCAGGACGCGCTCGACCCACATCTTGGTTTCGTGATCGGTGGCCGGGTAGCACATCGCCAGGCCCAGCAGTTCCAGCCCGGCTTCCCGGTCTCCGGCCTTGAGCAGCAGCTCGCCGGTGCCGGTGACCAGGGACAGTATCTGAGGCACGTGGCCGATCGCCGCAGCTACCTTCAACCCCTCCCGGAACTGCTCGCGCGCCGAAGCGTGATCGTCAAGGGCTAGCGCCGCCCTGGCCAGACCGCTGTGGGCGGCGGACAGGCCCCCCTTGTCGTGTATCTCCAGGTAGATAGCCAGCGCCCGCTGGAAGCGCTCGCGGGCCTCCTTGTGCTTGCCTTGCGGGAGCAGAACCTCGCCCAGCGAGCTGAGAGCCACGGCCATGCCTTCGGGGTCATCGAACTCCTCCCGAATGGCGAAACTGGCCTGGAAATCCGCGCTCGCCGCAGCGTAGTCTCCCAGGGCCCGGGCCACGTTCCCCCGTTCGATTAGGCAATACGCGCGGAACCAGCGCTCACCGGACTCGCTGGTGATGGCGTAAGCACGCTCCGCGTACTCCTTCGCTTCCTGATGACGGCCTTGAAGGAAGGCGGCCCGCGCCAGCACGTAGTAGGCCAGCTGGAGGTTAGCCGGGTCGCCGCGGGCCTCGGCCACGGAGCGGGCCTCCTCCCCCAGCTCAGCGGCGAGATCGTAGTCACCCGTCACCGTGGCGATGATGCCGAGGGCGCACAGCGGCTCCGTGGCGAAGCCCGGAACCGTTGCGGCCTTGAGCTCCTGGTACACCTCGCGGCTGCGGCGGGCCGCCGCCTCCGCCTCCACCACGCGGCCGAGCCGCAAGGCGAACCAACTGCTGTTTACCAGCACCTGGGCCAGCGCCAGACCGCTGTCCAGCGTCAGCTCCAGCCTGGAGAGGCTGTCCGCCGCCCGCTGCAGCGCCGCAGCGGCCTCCGCGTAGCGTGCTTTGAACTGCCAGCATTGGGTGAGCGCTCGCACTGCCTTGCCCAGCTCCACCGCTTTTGCCTGGTCCACGGCCCACTGCCAGGCCGCGCGCACGTTCTCCATCTCCGCCTCCACCGCCGCGCTGGCCTCCAGCTGCCTCCGGCCGTAAACATCACCGGTCAGAGACTCCAGGAACCCGGCGTAGTGCTCGCAGTGGCGGTCGCGAGCCGCCGCAACGTCGTCCGGAGATTCCTCAAGCTTCTCGTAGGCGTACTGTCGCAGCAACTCGTGCACCTCGTAGCGGCCGTCCGGCAGCGGCCGCAGGAGCGACTTGTCGACGAGCTCGGAGAGCAAGGTCAGGGTCGCGCCGGCGACGCTGGCGGCCGCCTCTCGCCCGAACGGCCCGCGCATGACCGAGAGGCGCTTGAAGACATCGCGTTCGTCGTCGCTGAGGAGACGCCAGGACTCATCGAACACAGCCCGCATGCTGCGGTGGCGCTCCGGGACGTTGCGTGTGCTGGTCGCGAGGAAGTCCAGGCTGCGCTCTATCTCGGCGACGATGTCGCGGGCCGGCAGGACTTTCACCCAGGCCGCCGCCAGCTCCACCCCCAGGGGCATCCCCCGCACCAGCTGGCAGACTCGCGCTATCTCGCCCCAATCCCCCTCCGGCGAATAGTCTCGCTTCACTCGCCGCGCCCGCTCGACGAACAGGCGCACAGCGTCGTACTCCTCCAGGCGTTCGGTCCCCGCCTCCTCCGGGAAGCGCATGCCGGGTACCGGTACCACCCACTCCTCCGCCAGGTTCAGCGCTTCGCGGCTGCTCACCATGATCTTCGCTCCCGGCGCGGCGGAGAGCAGGTCGCTGAGGAGGTCCGCCGCGGCCAGGAGGTGCTCGAAATTGTCCAGGAGCAGCAGCAGGCGCTTCTCCGCCAGGTGGCCAAACAGCTGCACCTTCGGCTCCTCGGCCTGGCGCAGCGAGAACTTGAGGGCATCGGCGATGGCCGGAACTACCAGCTCCGGCGAGGTGACCGGCTGCAGGGCAACGAAGTGAACTCCGTCGGCGAAGGCAGCGGCGGCGGCGCGGGCGGCCTCGATGGAGAGCCGGGTCTTGCCGGCGCCGCCCGGCCCGACCAGCGTCAAAAGCCGGCAGTTCGCGTCGCCGAGGAGGACTTCCAGCTCGCGCAGCTCACCCGTCCGCCCCAGGAAGGGGGTAGGCTGGACAGGTAGGTTATGCGCCGGTGTCTTGGTCATCGCTTGAGCCCGGAGCTACGTGCCCCAGAAGGTCATTCTAACGGACTCTCGCGGCTCTGGCTGGCTATGGAGGGTGATAACCAGGATGGGGAGCCGACGCCGTCCCCGTCCGACGGCATCTTCTGAACCGGGCTCCGGACGCCCGCTCTCCACGCAGCCCTCTCATACGCTCCTCGTAACACTTGTCGCCCATCCCCGTCCTTAATAGCGAACCTTTGGCCGCGGTCAGGGATGCCAATCGCCCAACCGGCCAGGAGACCGAAATGCAAATGTACGATCGAACCCGAAACCGGAGCCTGGCAGCCGCTCTTACGGCGGCCGTGCTGGCCGCAGTCGCCTTCGCCGCCGTCCTCCTGGCCGGCGGCCCGCCAGGGTTGGTGCGCGCCCACGGCCTGCTGGACCAGGAGAATCTGCCGGATATGGGCTCTGCCGTGACGATTCAGGCCGTTGAGCCGGCAGGGCAGAGCTTCACACCGACGGAGGCGACTCTTGTGGCTGTGGAGGTGGAGCTCGTCAACCTGAACTCGGACGGCCAGGCTGCCATGATCGCTCATATCAGGGAGGACTCAATCACCGGCACCATCGTCGGAAGCGATGGCGAGATCGTTCCCGAAACCTTCACGGGCTGGCTGCACTTCGACTTCGCATCTCCTCTGACGCTAACGCCGGGCAATCTGTACGTCCTGGAGATTGACACGGACAACGCGAGCCACGCCTGGCGCTACCATCCGATGGACCCGTACGCGGGTGGCACCGCCATAGAGTCGGGAGCCGTCGTGTCTTCACAGGACTTCGCGTTCCGGACGTTCTCCGAGGAGCCGCCGACGCCAACGCCTACACCCACGCCGACGCCGACGCCTACACCAACGCCGACGCCTACGCCCACGCCGACACCCACGCCCACACCCACGCCCACGCCAACGCCCACGCCTACAACACCGACGCCTACGCCCACGCAACAGGCCGTCGATCCGGCCGGCGACGCTTCGGACCCCGGCGACTCCGCCTCTAACCCCAGCGCCCTCCCGCCCACCGGCGGCGAGCCCCCCGGCGGCTCTACGTTCGTCTGGCCGCTGGTTCTAGCGCTCGTCTTCGCGGTCTGCGTCCTGCTCGCCGCCAGAGCGCGCCGCTTCCGCTAGCGGGGGTATCGCCGAGGGGGGGCCGTCGAGTCGAGCCAGCGGGTGGCGCGGCACGCCTTAGCCGCTCGTGGTAGAATAGCGGCCATCGTGACGCGGCAAGCCGAGGGAGGTGCAATATGCCGCTGTACTTGTACCAGGCGAGCTACACCGCGGACGCTTGGGCCAATCTTGTCAACAAGCCCCAGGACCGGGCGCAAGCGATCCGCCCCATGATCAAGCAGCTCAAAGGGAAGCTGGTCAGCTTCTACCTGGCGTTCGGCGAGCATGACCTGGTCCTGGTCGTCGACATGCCGAACAACGAGGCGGCCGCCGCCTTCTCCATTGCCGCTACGGCAGGAGGCGCCATCAAGACGATCAGGACCACGCCGCTGATGACCGTCGCCGAGGGCATGCGGGCCATGCGGGCGGCGAAGCGCGCCGGCTACGCGCCGCCCGCCTAGGGGTTCGCCCCGGCCTACTCCTTACTGACCGCCGCCGACGAACGTGTCCACCGTGCCCCCGGCCGATGGCCGTGGGGCCGTCTCCTGGCCGCCGTCCACCCGGACGTCGGGCAGCCACTCCAGCCAGCGCGGCAGGTACCAGTTCAGATCGCCCAGCAGCGCCATCGTCGAGGGCACCAGCACCGAGCGCACGATCGTCGCGTCCAGGATCACCGCCACCGCCAGCCCGAACCCGCTCTGCTGCAGGTCCACCAGGTCGCCCATGGCGAACCCCGCGAACACGGCCACCATGATCAGCGCCGCGCCGGTGATGATACCCGCCGTGGTCCGCACTCCGAACGCCACCGAGCCCTTGTTATCGTGCGTCTGGTCCCAGCGCTCGCGGATGCGGCTCAGCAGGAACACGTGGTAGTCCATGGACAGGCCGAACAGGATAGCGAACAGGAAGAGCGGCAGCCAGGCGGCGATGGTGTCCGACTGCTGGAAGCCGAACAGCTCGTTGCCCACCCCGTGCTGGAAGACGAGCACGATGAGGCCGTAGGTGGCGCCCACGGACAGCAGGTTCATGATCAGCGCCTTGATGGGGACGACTATGGACCGGAACACGACGAGCAATAGCAGGAAACTGAGCCCCAGCACGAACCCGAACACGATGGGCGTATACCTGTCGATCATCTGAAACAGGTCCAGCGCCTGCGCTGAATCGCCGGCGACCAGCACTTCGGCGTCCACGCCGGCGAAGGCCGCCGGTATGTAGTCGTCGCGGAGCCGCTGCGCGGCATCGTAGGCGGGGTCAGCGTTGGCGTCGCCGTCGATGATCGTCGACAGCAGCGCCAGGTCGCCGGCGTCGTTCGTCTCCACCTCGACGGGGCCGAACATCGGGTCCTCGGCCAGAGTCGCCGTCAGATCGCCGATGGCGCTCTGCACGTCCGGCGCGTTGACATTGGCGGCATCCACGACTATCTCCGTGGGCGAAATCAGGCCGGCGGAGAAGTCCTCGTTCAGGATCTCGAACGCCTGACGCGACTCGGAGTCGGGCGGCAGCGTGCTCACGCCGGGCAACCCCTGGTTGAGGGAGAAAAACGGGACGGCGGCCACCATCAGCAGGCCAACTACGAGGGCGGCGCTGACCAGCGGCCGCGCCATGACCAGAGAGGCGGCGCGCCCCCAGAAACCCGGTCCGTCGCCGGAGCCCAGGCGCTGCAGGAACGGCACTCGCAGACTGTTCACCCTGTCGCCCAGGATGCTGAGGATGGCAGGCAGCAGCGTAAGCGAGGCGATCACCGTGATGATGGCGACGATGATGGCCCCGGCGGCCAGGCTGCGGTAGATGCTCGCCGGGATGATAAGCATGCCCAGCAGCCCCACGACGACGGTACCGCCGGAGAACAGCACGGCCCGGCCGGCCGTGCCGCCCGTCCTGGCGATGGCCGCCTGCTTGTCCAGACCGCGGACCCGCTCCTCGCGGTAGCGGTGGATTATGAACAGCGAGTAGTCGATGCCTACGGCCAGGCCGATCATCGTGATCATGTTGACGACCAGCAGGTTGAACTCGAACAGCTCGCCCAGCACAGCAACGCTGCCCACTGCCATGACAATCGAGAGCACGGCGACGATGATCGGGATCCCTGCCGCCACCGCCGCCCCGAACACCAGCAGCAGGATGACCAGCGCGATGGGGATGCCGATTATCTCACCGCGCTGGAGGTCACTCTCGGAGATCTCGTCCACCTCGTGGCCGATGCTCCCGTTGCCCGCGGCCAGGACACGGAAGCCCTCCGACCCATCCGCCTGGTGGACGACGTCGACGAACGGGCCTACGTTGTCCGAAGCCTCCTCGGCGTCCCCGGCCAGCCAGACCGGCAGGATCGTCTTGTCGCCGTCCGGGGAGACCAGGCGCGCGTCGTTTGTCTCGTAGTAGCTGGTCGCCTGCTCCACCACGCCGTCCAGGCCCCGGATGTCCGCCAGCAGGTCGCCGACGAACGACTGGAACGCGGGGTCGTCTATCGTCGTGCCCTCGGACTCGACGATCACGGTTTCGATGGCCATCTCCGGCCCGCGCAACCGCTCCTCCAGCAGGTTGTCGGCTTTGACCGACTCCGGCTCGTTCGTAAACGAGATCTCGCTGGTCAGGGCGTCGCCGACGCCGGAGGCCAGGAAGCCGCCCAGCACGAACAGGGCAATCCAGCTGGCCACGACCAGCCAGGGGTGCCGCGCGCTAACCGCGGCCAGCCTCTCGGTGATTCCCGGTCCGTTCATGCTTTTCGTCTCACGTTCTTCATACCTGGAGGGGGTATCGTCACTCATATCTTGTACACCCGCGGGCGCGGCGTTACTGTGACCCCGGTCACTCTGGTCGCCCCGACCGCCCGAACTCGCTAGGCGGGAACGCCCTCTATCGCCCTGAGCGCGTCCAGGACCTCCGGCAGGTGCCGGCTCACCACGAAGTCGTGCCGCAGCGCCGCCCGGATAACCCCGGCCTTGTCGATTACGTATGTCGCCCGCGCCGTCATCAGCCCGAACAGGCCATCGGCGTCGTACAGCTTGATGACCCGCTTGTCGGGGTCGGGAATCAACGGGAACGGCAGCTCGTGCTTCTGGCGGAACTCCTGGTGCGACTCCGCGGAGTCGGCGCTCACGCCCACGATCACGGCGTCGTACTTCTCCACCTCGGCATAGTTGTCCCGGAAGGTGCAGGCCTCGCGGGTGCAGCCGGGCGTGAAGTCGCGGGGGTAGAAGTACAGCACAACGTTCTTGCGGCCCCGATAATCGGCCAGCTTGAACGCATCCCCGTTCTCCAGCTCCGCTTCGAAATCGGGGGCGGCGGTCCCTTCCTTCAGCATCTCGGTCTCCTTCCGCTGGGGCGATGAAGGCGCCTCTGAATGTACTACGTTTCGCGGCCGCTCTGCACCTTCGCCCTCGCATGCTATCATCGGGGCGCGAGCGCCATGATCGAAACCGTACTCCACCGCGAAGACGTGCGCAGCGCCGAATTCGGGCATCGAGCGGCGCCGCTGAGGCGACGATGAAGGCTATCGTCCTCGGCGGCGGCGGCATGATGGGCCGCGTCGCCGCTCGCGATCTGGTGGAGTCCTGGGGCGCCGAGGTCACCCTGGCCGACGCCGATCCGGTCGCGGCCGGCGCCGCTGCCGACTGGATCGGCCAGGGCACGGTGGAGGTCCGGCCGGCGGACGTCCGCGACGCCGCCGCGCTGGACGCCCTCCTGGAGGGGCAGGACTGCGCCGTCAACGCCGTCAACTACTACTTCAACCTGGAGGTCATGCGGGCCTGCCTGCGCAAGGCCGTCCACTACGTGGACCTGGGCGGGCTGTTCCACATGACCCGCAAGCAGCTCGACCTGGACGGCCAGTTCCGCCAGGCCGGCCTCACCGCCGTCATCGGCATCGGCGCCGACCCGGGCGTGACCAACGTGCAGGCCGCCCACACCGCCCGCGCCATGTCGGCGATCGAGAGCATCCGCGTCTACGACGGCATCCTACCGGCCACCGACGACGAGATCGTCTGGGGGTACTCCATCGCCACCATCCTGGACGAGCTGGTGATGAACCCGTTCGCCTTCCGCGACGGCGAGTTCGTGGAGCTGGCCCCCCTGTCCGAACCGGAGCCGTTCCTGTTCGCTCCGCCAATCGGCCTGCGCAACGTCCACCACAGCCTGCACTCGGAGGTCGCCACGATGCCCCTCGTGTACGGCGAACGCGGGATCAAGGAGGTCACGTTCAAGATCAACGACTTCGGCTTCTCGCCGGCCGTGCTGGCGCGACTCAAGTCGCTGGCCGACCTCGGGTTCGCCTCACGGGAGCCGGTCGACGTCGGTGAAACGCCGGTGATACCGCGCGATGTGTTGATCGCTGTCCTGTCGCGAGCGGCCGCGAAGGCCGCGCCGGCCAGCGCCGAGGGCGCCGAGGAGCTGGTAACCGACGTGCGCGGTCGGGACGGCGAGGGTCCGGTGCGGATCACCGTACGGACGGTGGCCACGACGCCGCGCTGGGGGCTGGACCCGGGCTCGGTCATGACCGGCGTTCCCGCGTCGATCTGCGCCGCCTGGATCGCCGCCGGGGAGCTGCGGGCGCCCGGGGTCAACGCCCCGGAGTCCGTCGTCAACCCGGACAACTTCTTCCGCGAGCTGGCCCAGCGGGACATCCGTACGACGGTGTCGGTGGAGAGGCCGGCGGGCTCCTAGCGTCAGTCCGGAGCGTCCGCTTCCGCCGGTGGGTCGCCGGGCAGGACGCAGGCGGACTCCGGCGCCCAGGTGATCCAGACCTCCTGCGATTCGGCCACGCCCTCGGGCCGTTCCTGCGCCAGCAGCAGCACGGTTACCGGAGCGCCGCCCGCGATCGTCAGGTCCACGCGGGTCACAGCGCCCTGAAACACGATAGCCTCTACCCGCGCCTGGATCCGTCCCACCGTCTCGCTGTCTGGAGGCGTAACGGAGAGGCGCATCCGCTCCGGCCGCAGCACCACAGAGGCGCGCTGACCGCTGCTGAGGTCGCCTTCGTTATGGCCGGCGGACGTCCAGCCGCCTCCGTCCAGGGCCAGGGTCACGCTCTCTCCCTGCACCTGGTCCACGGTGCCGCCCAGGATGTTGGCCACGCCGATGAACCCCGCGACGAACGTAGTGGCAGGCTTATCGTAGATCTCCTCCGGCGTACCCACCTGCGCCACCCGCCCCGCGCTCATCACCGCCACCCGGTCGGACATCGTGAGCGCTTCCTCCTGGTCGTGCGTGACGTACACGAACGTTATCCCCAGCTCCCGCTGGATCTGCTTCAGCTCCAGTTGCATGGCTCGGCGCAGCTTCAGGTCCAGCGCGCCCAGCGGCTCGTCCAGCAGCAACGCCCTGGGGCGATTGACCAGCGCTCTGGCCAGCGCCACCCGCTGCTGCTGGCCCCCGGAAAGCTGACCCGGCTTGCGGTCGCCGAAGCCTTCCATGCGCACGACTCGCAGGATCTCTTCCACGCGAACCTTCAGCCCCGCCCTGGACATCCCCTTGTTGCGCGGCCCGAACGCGATGTTGTCGAACACGTTCATGTGAGGGAACAGCGCGTAGTTCTGGAACACCAGGTTCACGTCCCGCTTGTATGGCGGAACGTCGGACACGTCCCGCCCCTCCAGCAGGATGCGGCCCTCGGTCGGCGTCTCGAAGCCGGCGATCATGCGCAGCGTCGTGGTCTTGCCGCAGCCGGAGGGGCCAAGCAGGGAGAAGAACTCGCCCTGCGATATCTTCAGGTCGACTCTGTCAACCGCCACGGCGTTGCGAAAGCGCTTCGTCACCCGTTCGACGACGATTACGGTATCTCGCTCCGGATCAGTTGCCAAAGCCGTCCTCTCGCCCGCTGCCTCGGCCCTTCGCCCATCGCCATGCGCCGAGCGGGACAGGGCTAGTTTAGCTTGCCTGCCTGCCCGCTTTCAATTAGACTTGCCGGAAGAGTGGAGTGAGGAACGAATCCGGATGGCGCGCGCAGCGGTCGACGAGGGCTCATTACAAAGGCTCATCCAGCGCGAACTCGACCGGTTCAAATCCAGCACGCCCGGCAGCGTCGAATTGCTGCAGCGCGCCTTGCGCACTCTCCCCCTTGGCGTTCCGTCATCATTTCAGGACTCGCCGCCCTACCCCCTGTACGTCAGCCACGCGTCGGGCGCCCGCATCTGGGACGTTGACGGCAACGAGTACTGCGACTATCATCTCGGGTTCGGCACCCTCGCCGTCGGTCACGCCCACCCGCGGCTCGTAGAAGCGCTGCGCGAGCAACTGCCGCGGGGAACGATGTACGCCATGCCCGGCGAGGAGGCGGTCCTGGTGGCGGAGGAGCTCTGCCGACGCTTCGGGTTCGACATGGTCCGCTTCTGCAACTCCGGCACCGAGGCGACGATGGACGCCATCCGGGTCGCCCGCGGCGTTACCGGCCGCGACATGCTCATCAAGATCGAAGGCTCCTACCACGGCCACCACGATTCCGTCATGGTCTCCGTCAAGCCGCCGCCGGACGGCCTGGGCCCGCTGGAACACCCCAACTCGGTCGTGTTCTCGGCCGGCGTCCCCCAGGCCTTCGTGGACCTCACCCTCGTCGTCCCCTTCAACCGCCCCGACATCCTGGAGCAGCGGCTGCGCGAGAACGAGGGCAAAGTGGCGGCGGTCATCATAGAGCCGGTGATGATGAACCTGGGCATCGTCCACCCTCAGCCCGGCTATCTCCAGGAGATGCGCCGCGTCACCAGGGAGCACGGCGTGTTGCTGATCTACGACGAAGTGAAGACGGGCGTGACGATTGCCCCCGGCGGCGCCTGCGAGCACTACGGCGTCATGCCGGACCTGGTGTGCCTGGCCAAGTCCATCGGCGGCGGCATCCCCCTGGGCGCCTTCGGCGGCTCTCGGGAGGTCATGGAGCACATCCGCCCGACCGAGGTGGCCCACCTCGGCACGTTCAACGGCAACCCGCTGGCCATGCGCGCCGGACTGGTCACCCTCACCGAGATCCTCACGGCCCAGGCCTACCAGCGATTCGACCAGATGAAGGACAAGCTCGTCAACGGCTGCCAGCGGATCATCGACGAACACGATCTGCCCATGTACGCCACCGGCATCGGCGCCAAGGGCTGCGTCATGTTCGCCGCCGAAGAGCTGCACGACTACCGCGAATACCTCTCGTTCAACGTGGACCTCTCCTACGCACACTGGCTCTACCTGATGAACCGCGGCGTGATGATGCCCCCCGGCGCCGACGAGCAGTGGACGCTGTCAATCCAGCACACCGACGAGGACCTGGACGAGCACCTGGCGGTGTTCCAGGACTTCGCCCGCGACCTAACGGCCGCGTAGGACCGCCGCGCCCGTCTTAGCTGCGCGCTCGCTGGACCAGTATGCTCAACGCCAGCAGTCCCACGGTGGCCACCATGATCATCGTCCCCATGACGTTGATCTGCGGCGGCACGGCAACCCTGGCCGCCCCCCAGACAAACAGCGGGAACGTCACCTCTTGCCCGGAATTGAACAGCGTGATGATGAAATCATCCAGGGAGAGGGCGAACGCCAGCAGCGCGCCGGCCAGCACGCCGGGGAACATCAGCGGCAGCGTGACCTTGAGGAACGTCTGCAGCTCGTTCGCGCCCAGGTCCATCGCCGCCTCCTCCAGCGTCCAGTCGAACCCGCGCAGGCGCGCCCGGACGATGACGACGACGTAGCTGATATTGAACATGACGTGGGCGATGACGATCGTCATGAAGCCCGTTTCCACGCCCATCTGCAGGAACAGCGTCAGCAGCGAGGCGCCGATGACGATCTCGGGCGTGGTCAGCGGCAGCAGGATCAGCAGGTTGATGGGCCCGGAGCCGCGGAAGCGGTAGCGCACCAGCGCGAACGCCACCAGCGTCCCCAGCGTTGTCGCTATCACGGTGGAGATGGCGGCGATCTCAAGGCTCAAGAGCATCGCGTCGCCCAGGCCGGGCACGGCGAACGGGTCGGTCCAGGCGTCCAGCGTGAACCCCTGCCACACGAAGTTGAAGCGGCTCTTCGGCTCGTTGAAGCTGAACAGCACCATCACCGCGATCGGCAGGAAGAGGTACAGCAGCACCAGCGCCCCGTAAACGGTCACCAGGTGCCGGCCGGCGAACCCCAGGACCGCGCGCGGCCGCCATCTGGAGCGGGCCCGGGCTGCGATCGGTTGTACCGCCATCGGCTGCCTACCCGGCCAGATCTTCCGTGCCCAGCAGTCGAGCGTAGATGAGAACGGCCACCAGGATTAGCGCCATGAGAATGAAGGAGATCGCCGCCGCCAGCGGGTAGTCCAGTACCACCAGGAACCGGCTCTGGATAACGTTGCCGATCATCGACGTGTTGGGGTTGCCCAGCAGGCGGGCGTTAACGAAGTCGCCCACGGCGGGGATGAAGGTGAGCAGGCTGCCCGCGAACACCCCCGGCAGCGATAGGGGGAAGACCACCGTCCGGAACGCCCGTAGCGGGCCGCCGTACAAGTCCTGCGCGGCCTCCACCAGCCGGCGGTCTATCCTCTCCAGGCTGACGTAGATGGGGAGCACCATGAACGGCAGGTAGTTGTACGTGATCGCCGTCACCACCGCCGTCGGCGTCGCCAGAAGGCGCCCGTCCTGGGAGATGCGCAGCGCGTCCAGCACCTCCATCACGCCCGTCGTCTGCAGCGCCGAGACCACCTGACCTTCGTCGCTCATGATCGTCTGCCAGGCCAGCGTCCGGATGAGGTACGTCGTGAAAAACGGCAGCACCACCATGAACAGCAGGTAGTTCTTCAGCGGGCCGCCGCGGAAGGCGATCACGTAGGCCAGCGGATACCCCATGACCAGCGCCAGCAGCGTGGCTACGCCGGCGTAGCGGAAGGAGCGCAGGAACTGAGTATCGAACTCCTGGATGGCGTCCGAGTAGTTGCTCCAGTTCCAGGTGAACCGGAAGCCGGTCTCGAAGGCGCCCTCTTCCAGCGAGCTCTGGGCGAGGGTGAACATGGGCGCGGCGAAGAATATCGCCAGCCAGGCCAGGCCGGGCAGCAGGAGAAGGTATGGGAGGAACGGCCTCAGCCGGGCGAACGGCATCGCCGGTCAGGCGCCGATGAGGGTCAGGAAAGCCTCGTTGACCTCCCGCTCCTCCTCTTCGTCCAGGGGCCGGAAGGTCTTCGCGTTGGCCAGCGTCTGCTCGTTCGGGAAGATCAGCTGGTTGTCCGCCAGCGCAGGGTCGATGTCGACGATCGCTTCCTTGGTCCCGTCAACCGGCGAGATGAACTGGACGTAGGCGGAGATGAGCGCCTGGTTGGCCGGATCGTATACGTAGTCCAGGAACGCCTCGGCCTCCGCCTTGTGCTTGGCGTTCTTGGGGATGAGCGCGTTGTCCGACCAGACCATGAACCCTTGTTCGGGGAGCAGCAGCTTGATGTTCGGGTCCTCCTGGCTCAGCTGTATCACGTCGCCGGACCAGGCGAACGCCGCCCAGACGTCGCCGCGGACGAGGTCGTCCCCGTACTCGTTGGTGGTGAAGGCGCGGATATGGCCGCTCCGAGCGTACTCGCTCACCTTGTCGATCGCGGCCAGACAGTCGTCAACCGTGGCGGTGGCCGGGTCCTTCCCCATCGTCAGCAACGTCAGGCCCACGGTGTCCCGCATCTCGGTGAGCATCGTCACGTGGCCGCTGAACGCCTCGTCGAATATGTCGTCGATGCTTGTCAGCTCTCGACCCGTGAGCTCCGGGTTGTAACCGATCCCCGTGAAGCCGGACTGCCAGGTGAGGCTGTACTTCCGGCCGGGGTCAAAGGCTACGTTCTCCAGGTCGTCCCGCAGGTTAACCCAATTGGGGATGTTGGCCTTGTCCAGCTCCTCGACGTATCCCAGCCGTATCAGGCGGGCGGCCATCCAGTCCGTGTGCACAATGATGTCGCGGCCGATGTCCTGCCCGCGGGACAACGGCTCCCTGATCTTGCCGAAGAACTCGTCGTTGTCGCTGATATCCTGGGTGTAGGAGGTGGTGATCCCGGTTTCGTCCTGGAAGTTGGCGACCGTATCGGCATCGATATAGTAGGGCCAGTTGGAGATGCTGAGCGCGTCCAGCGCGCCGGCGCCATTCCCGCCGTTGCCGCCGTTGTCATCCTCGCACCCCAGGAACGCCGCCGCAGCCAGGCCCGTGGCCCCCAGCGCCGTCCCCTTCAGGACCGTCCGCCGCGTAAACCTCCGTCCCAATCCTCTTCGCCGGGCTGGATAGAACTGCGCCATCGCTTTTCCTCCTGCCATCTCGGGTGGACGGTGCCCTGTCACGGCAAATGTAGTCTTCGAATTCTCGATTGTCAACGAACAGAGGCCCGTCCACGCGCGTTACAGCCGGTTTACGACCATCAAGCGCGGCTCCGTCATCTCTTCGATGGCGTAGCGCGGGCCCTCACGTCCCAGGCCGGAGTCCTTGACGCCTCCGTAGGGCATAGGGTCGGCGCGATAGGTCGGCACGTCGTTCACGATGACGCCGCCCACCTCCAGCTCGTCGAACGCGTAGAGCGCATTCTCCAGGCTGCCCGTGAACACGCCCGCCTGCAACCCGTAGGGGGAGTCGTTCGTGCGCGCCACAGCGTCCTTGAAATCGCTGAACGGCAGCAGGACGGTCACCGGCGCGAACGCCTCGGCCCGGCAGATGGCGCTGTCCTCGGGCGCCCCGGCCAGAACTGTCGGCTGGAACATCGGCCCGTCCGCCTCGCCGCCAACGAGAAGCCGGGCGCCCAGGGACACGGCCTCTCGAACCCAGCCCTCCGTCCGCTGCGCTGCTCCGAGGTCGATGAGCGGCCCGACGTCCGTCTCCGGGTCCAGGGGGTCGCCAACCTTGAGCTGCTTGACGGCGGCGGTGAGCGCCTCCGATACGCTATCGAAGACGTCGGCGTGAACGTACACTCGCTGGACGGAGATGCAGCTCTGGCCCGCGTAGGAGTAGCCGCCCTGGGCGATGCGCCGCACCGCGAACTCCAGGCCGGCGTCGCGGTCAACGATGACAGCGGCGTTGCCGCCCAGCTCCAGCGTGACCTTCTTCTTGCCCGCCAGCGCCTTCAGCCGCCAGCCCACCTCCGCCGACCCCGTGAACGTCAGCATCTTGAACCGGTCCTCGCGCACCAGCGCCTCCTCGGCCACGGCCGACGATATCGGCAGGATGCTGACGGCGCCGGGCGGTGCGTCCGCCTCGGCGATTACCTGCGCCAGGGCGAGCACCGTCAGCGGCGTCTTGGCCGCCGGCTTGAGGACGATGGTGTTGCCCGAAGCTATCGCCGGGCCCAGCTTATGCAGCGGCAGGTTGAGCGGGAAGTTGAACGGGCTGATCGCCGCGATGGGGCCGATGGGGTAGCGCCGCAGGAACGCGATCCGCCCCCGCGAGTGCTCCCGCTGGTCCAGCGGCAGTATCTCGCCGCCGATGCGTTTCGCCTCCTCCGAGGCCACCTCCAGGTTATGAAGCGCGCGCTCCACCTCAGTCGAGGCGTCCTTAATCGGTTTGCCGGCTTCCAGCGCGATGATCCGCGCGAACTCCTCGCGCCGCTGGGCCAGCCCGTCGCGGATGCGCACCAGGATGCGCGCCCGCTCCTCCGAGGAGAGCCGCCGCGTGCGCTGGAACCCTTCGACGGCCGCCGCCACCGCGCTCTCGACCTGCCCAGCACTGGGGATGGAAGTGACGCCGACGACCTCGCCGCTGTAGGGGCTACGGACCTCCAGAGGCTGCTCGCTGCCGGTCAGCTCGCCCGCCAGCAGGAAGGGGTAGGTTCGGGTCACGAGGCGCCTCCGATCAGCGGCCGGCATCCGCCTCGGCGAGGGCGCCGTCCAGTATGTTCAGCCCCTCGTCGAGCTGATCGTCGGTGATGACCAGCGGCATCAGCGTGCGCAGGACGTTGGCATCGGCGCCGGACTTCAGCACGAGCAGCCCGCTCTCGTAGCAGCGCCGCACGACCGTGGCCGCGGCCTCGGTCGCCGGCTCCTTGGAGACGCGGTCGCGCACGAGCTCCATCGCCACCATCGCCCCCAGGCCGCGCACGTCGCCGATGACCTGGTATCGCTCCTGCATCTCGTGGAAGCGGGCCGTCACCCTGGCGCCGATCTCGGCGGCGCGGGCCGGCAGGTTGTCCCGCTCGATGATGTCGATAGCCGCCAGGGCGGCGGCGCAGGCCAGGGGGTTGCCGCCGTAGGTTCCGCCCAGGCTCCCCAGCGCCGGGCCGTCCATGACCTCCGCGCGACCGGTTATCGCGCTCAACGGCGTACCCCCGGACAGGCTCTTGGCCGTGATTATCATGTCCGGCTCCACCCCGAAGTGCTCCATTGCAAACAGCCGCCCGGTCCGGCCGAACCCCGTCTGCACCTCATCGGCGACGAACAGGATGCCGTGCTCGTCGCAGATGCGCTTTACCGCCACGAAGTAGTCCGGCGGCGGCGGGACGAACCCGCCCTCGCCCAGAACGGGCTCGACAACCAGCGCCGCCACGTTCTCCGGTGACACCTGCGTGCGGAACACCTCTCGTAGAGCCTCCGGGGAGTGCCGCTCGCACAGCGACTCCAGGCACTCGGAGCAGCGATAGGTATAGGGGAACGGGATGCGGTAGACGTCGGCCAGCAGCGGGCCCAACCCCTCCTTGTAGGGCTTCACCTGGCCGGTCAGGCTCAGCGCCCCTATGGTGCGGCCGTGGAACCCACGCTGGTAGGTGAGGATCGCCGTGCGGCCGGTGTAGGCCCGCGCGATCTTGATCGCGTTGTCGATGGCTTCCGAGCCGCTGTTGAACAGCATCGTCTTCTTGGGGAAGTCCCCGGGCGTGATCTCGTTCAAGCGTTTGGCCAGCAGCACGTAGGGCTCGTACAGGGTGACCATGAAGCAGAGGTGCAGGTAGCGGTCGGCCTGCTCCTTGATGGCCCGCGTCACCTCTGCGGCGCGGTGACCGGAGTTGAGGGAGCCGATCCCTCCCGCGAAGTCGATGAAGGTGTTGCCGTCGACGTCCGTGACCAGCGCGCCCTCGGCGCGGGCCACGGCGATGGGCGTAACGTGGGCCACACCGCGCGGCGTGTGCTCCTCCGCCAGCCGCATGATCTCGCGGCTGCGAGGGCCCGGGACTTCCGTCTTCAGGACAACCGACGACGCCATACTGCCGCCTAACCGGCGAACTTGGCCATTACGTGCTTCACCACGGTGTAGTCCTCCAGCGCGTACATGGACATGTCCTTGCCGTAGCCGGACTGCTTGAAGCCGCCGTGAGGCATCTCGCTGACTATGGGCAGGTGATCGTTAATCCACACCGTACCGAAGCGCAGCCGCCGCGAGGCGTTGAACGCCCGGCTCACGTTCGTTGTCCAGACAGAGGCCGCCAGCCCATAGTCGACGTCGTTAGCCCACTCGATCGCCTCGTCGTCGTCCTTGAACGGCGTCACCGTCACCACCGGCCCGAACACCTCCCGCTGCACGATCTCGTCCTGCTGGCCGGCGTCGGCGATGACGGTGGGGGAGAAGAAGAAGCCGGGGCTGGAGCCGTTGCCGCCGCCGGTCAGCACCTTCACGTGACCGGTGGCGACCGCCCGCTCCACGAACCCGCTCACCCGCTGGCGCTGCTCGGCCGAAACCAGCGGGCCCATCTCCGTTTCCTCGTCGCTGACGTCGCCAACTTTGAGGGACTGCACGGCGGGAACGAGGTCGGCCAGCAGCTTGTCGTATACCCTGGCCCCGGCGTAAACACGGCAGGCCGCGGTGCAGTCCTGTCCGCTATTCGTGAACGCGCCGACCTTGATCCCCTCGACAACCGCAGGAATGTCCGCGTCGTCGAAAATGATCACCGGCGCTTTGCCCCCCAGCTCCAGGTGCACCCGCTTCAGCGTCGCCGCCGCCGCCCGCGCCACTTCCTTGCCCGTGGCCACGTCCCCCGTCAGCGAGACCATGTTCACTCGTGGATGCCGCACCAGCCCCGCCCCCACCGGCTCGCCGTCGCCGGTTATCACGTTGAACACGCCGGGCGGGAAGACGTCCGCCGCCAGCTGGGCCAGCCGCAGCGTCGTTAGCGGCGTCTGCTCGGACGGCTTGAGGACCACGCTGTTGCCCACGGCCAGCGCCGGCCCGATCTTCCAGATCGCCATCATCAGCGGGTAGTTCCAGGGCGCGATGGACGCCACCACGCCCACGGGGTCGCGGCGGACCATGCTGGTGTAGCCGGCCAGGTACTCGCCAGCCGCCTTGCCCTCCAGCAGGCGCGCCGCGCCGGCGAAGAAGCGCAGGTTGTCCACGAGGAAGGGGATCTCAGATTTAGCCAGGGAGATCGGCTTGCCCACGTTCTCCGCCTCGATCGCCGCTAGCTCATCGCCGTTCTCCTCGATCCGGTCCGCCAGCTTCAGTAGCGCCGCGGCGCGGTCGGCCGGGATCGTGTCGAACCACCCCCCGAAGGCGGTCGCGGCCGCCGCCACCGCGCGATCGACGTCCTTCTCGGAGCCGTCGGGGACCTCCGCCAGGGGCTGTTCGGTGGAGGGGTCGATGATCGTGACGCTCTTGCCGTCCACGGCGTCTACGAACTCGCCGTTGACGAAGTTCTGATAGCGCTTCATGCTACCTCCTCCTGCTTCCTGGGCGTATCTGGGGCGCAGTGAGAGGCCCCGGAGCGCAGTCAATTATAGCAGGCGCGACGCGGCAGGCCGTGAAGATCCGCGTGACGACAGATAGCCGCGCCTTTATCGCTGCAATCTTTACTGTAACGCAACTTTGTTGACTCGCGTCCCTGATAGTTGACCAGCCCCAGGTCAACGCGGCACACTAGGAGGTGCGAATGCTCGACGGCTTATCTGCCGATCGGCGGCTCTGCGAGCCGGCTCGGCCGCCCCTGCGGCCGGTTGTGGCATCGACTTTCGCGTCCCCCGGCAAGGCTCTCTTGCTCGCCCCATTCCTCGTGCTGATAGCGGCGCTCGCCGCTATCTACCTCCCGCCAACCTCCGCCGCCGCCGAGACTGACAGCGACGGCGACGGCTTCACCGACGCGCTCGAGCAATACATGGGGACCGATCCGTTCAGCGCCTGCAACCAGACGACGGCCGCCAACGATGAGCCGCTGGACGCCTGGCCACCGGACTTCAACGACGACACGAAAGTCGGCGTGCTGGACCTGGCCCTTATCCGGAACTTCCATAACTCCGTCCTGGGCGATGCCGTCTACGACCCGCGCTACGACCTGGACGCGGACGGGGAGATAGACATCTCCGATATCCAGGCGCTTCGCCTCAACTACAACGCCGAGTGCACCGCCGCCGCAACGCCCACACCGACACCTCCCGCTTCGCCGCTCGTCGTCCTGGGGGACCGGCTTCTCTTGACCACAGCCGCTCCCGTCGAAGTCCGGCGGGTGTCGGCCGGCGGCAGCTACAACAGCATGGTCGGCATCACCGCCCCTGTGTCCGCCAGCATTTTCAATTGCCTCAGCAGCCCTTCCGGGCACACCGTAGAGCTCGGATCGCTCCCTCTCAGCGAGCTGGTCATCACGCTCACGACTCCCCAGGGTTACACCTACTCCACCGGCTCCGGCTCTCGTAACCCCGACGGGCTGGTCCACGCCAGCGTGCAAAGCCTGTCGCCGACATCCGCGCGGGTGGGCTGGGAGGACCTGTACGGCGGGGGTGACAGCGACTTCAATGACTGCGTGATCGACGTCGAAGTGGGCGCGCCGGGGTCAGCGACGGCTACGCCTTCCCCCACCGCAACGCCCACACCGACGCCGACGCCGACGCCCGCGCCCACCGCAACGCCTACACCCACGCCGACGCCCACTCCCGCGCCCACCGCAACGCCTACACCCACCCCTTCTCCGACACCTCCCCCCGCGACTCCCACGCCGACTCCCGCACCCACACCAACACCGACGCCAACGCCAACCCCCAGCCCAACCCCGGCGCCCACCGCCACACCATCGGCCACGGCAACGCCACCGGCCAGCGCCAACATATCCGTGCACTTCAACACGCCGATCCGCAGCCTCAACCCTTTGGCCATCGGCCTGGACGAGAGCGCCTACGGGGCCGGCAGCCTTGTCCTGCCCACCGACCCGCTGGAGCTGCAACGCGTGACCAACCTGGGCGTGGCGTACATGCGCGTGGAGCTGAAGTACAAGACGGCCGGCAACCCCGGCGCCGGGATCGTCTGCGGCGCGGCCGGCTGCGTCGGCAGCGGCGGCGCCCCCAGCGGCGAGGCCTACGTCAACGCTATCAAGGCGGCCGGCGCCGAGCCCGTCGTTATCATCCCCATCTACTCCGGTAACACGTCGCTGTCCGCATCGGACGCGGCCAACATCGTGGAGCACTTCAACATCGACACCGGCAACCCCGTCCAGCGCTGGATCATCGGTAACGAACCGGACAACGCCGGCATGTCGGCATCGGCGTACTCCACGCACTTCAACGCCATGTACGACGCGATGAAGGCCGTCGACCCCGGCATCGAGGTCGGCGGGCCGGCCACCGCCTGGTTCAACACCGGCTTCCTGCAGACCTTCCTCAACAGCTCCGGCAGCCGCGTCGACTTCATCGACTACCACAAGTACGGCCAGGGCGGTCCCGTCGCCCTTTCCGAGGCCGAGCTGCTGGCCAACACCGCCGAGTGGGAGAGCACCATCGGCCAGATGCGCACGATGATCCAGAACACCGTCCCCGCCCGCGCCGGCCAGATCGAGATACAGATCGGCGAGTGGAACCTGGACTGGGACGGCGACGCCAAGCACTACACGAACTTCAACACCGTCTGGAGCGCCTCCGTCCTCGGTCGCATCCTCAAAGCGGGCGGACTCTCTCTGCCCTACGCCAGTAAGAACGGCGGCCTGGGCGCCCTGTTCGAGTCAGACAGCGCCACCTACGGGACATCGCGCGACGACCCGATGCCCATCTACCACGGAATCGGCATGTTCACCGGCCAGAGCCTGTTCCGGCCCTTCGGCGGAACTGTCGTCGACACGCTGACCAGCCTGAGCAACCTGGAAGTCTACGCGTCCAGCGGCGCCCGGAACGTCGTCGTCGTCAACAAGGACCCGTCGGCCAGCCGTGCCGGCGCCTTCTTCTTCGACGGCTTCGCATCGGGAACGGTGCAGGTCTGGCGGAAGTCCGGTTCCGCCTCGCCCTTCGCCGCGCCCGCGAACCTCGGCACGACGAACGTCGTCAACAGCCTCCTGAGCTACACGCTGCCCCCCTACTCCGTGACGACGTTCGTGCTGGACCCGGGCACGGGCACTCCCACTGCTACGCCCACACCTAACCCAGCGCCCACAGCGACTCCCACACCTACACCTGCGTCCACGGCGACTCCCACACCGACTCCGACGCCTTCGCCCACGCCGGCGCCTACCGCCACTCCCACACCCACTCCGACGCCTTCGCCCACACCGGCCCCCAGCGCCACGCCGACGCCCACTCCCACGCCCTCGCCGACACCCAACCCAACGACGACGCCCGGGCCCACTCCCACCCCCTTCCCCGGCTCGCCTTACCCGCCCAGCCTGGCCATCACCGGCTTCAATATCGACACCGGCTCTTACAACCGCGCCGGTGACGGCGACAACTGGCCGACGACCTGGGCCGCCGACGGCAACATGTACACGTTCTACGCCGACGGCACCGGCTTCTCCGGCGGCAGCAACCTGAGCATCGGCTGGGCCAGGATCAGCGGCAACAGCGGCGCCTCCGGCGCCTGGTCTGGCCAGGACTTCAGCGCCAACATCGAGGCGCCCGGCCCCAACGGCTCCTGCGGTCGCAAGGTGTCCGGCCTCATCCAGGTCAACGGCAACTTCTACGCCTGGCTCCGCAACGCCAACGGCAACTGCTCCGGCGAGGGCGCCATCCTGGCGCAGTCAACCAACGGGGGCTCCAGCTGGACTTACGCCAACTGGAGCTTCGAAGAGTTCGGCTACGCCTTCTTCGCCAACATGGGCCAGAACTACTCCGCCGCGATCGACGGCTACGTGTACATCTACACCCCCGACGACCCCAGCGCCTACGACCCCGCCAACGACCTGGTGCTGATGCGCGTTCCCGCCAACCAGATCATGACCGAAAGCGCCTACCAGTTCTTCGCCGGCATGAGCGGCGGCAACCCCACCTGGACATCCAACGTGAGCCAGCGAGAGCCCGTGTTCACCCTCCCCGGCCGGGTCTATCGGCCGAACGCCGTCCTCAACCCCGGCCTGGACAGGATGATGCTGGCGTTCTTGATGCGGCCTTCCGTGGACAGCTCCCGGGACGGCCTTTTCGTCTTCGACGCGCCCAACCCCTGGGGCCCATTCACAACCGTCTTCTGGCAGGATAACTGGGGCGACCAGTTCCCCGACGATCGCGCCGAGAACCCGTTCCACCCCAACTTCCCGCCCAAGTGGATCAGCGCGGACGGCAAGACGATGTACCTGCAGTGGTCATGCCACCCCAGCTGCTCTTACGAGTTCAACGTCATGAAAGTCACCCTCACCACGCCCGCTGTCGCGTCCCAGTCGCTGGCGCCCGCGGGGCCACCGCTCGTGTCCGCAGGGTCCTCACCACACGCCCCGATCCTTCTTGCGGCGCCGCTGGCCCTGGGCATGGGGATGGTGCTGGCCGCCCGCTCCGGGCGAAAGAGGGAAGGCGGCAACCGCGCCGGCGGTCCCTGACACGATCTCCCTCGCCGCCTGAGGGCGTCCGGGGAATTCCTACAGCGGGCGGTAAGCGACCGGCGCGAGCGTCATTCGGCCGCCCGGCAGCTACGCAGCATCGTGTTCGAAAAGGCGATGATGACATCGCCCGTGTCGATCTGATCGTTCCCGTCCATGTCTGACCGGGTCGAGTACAGGGGATTCTGGTCATCGATCAGCATCTTCCCTCCGCCGAACAAGACTAGGACGTCGCCGATGTCCACGTCCTGATCGTCATCGGCGTCGGGCGGCCAGGCATCCGGGTGCTCGTCGTTAACGCCCTCGCCCGCCTCATCGATGACGGTGTCACCGTCATTGTCAACATCGTCGGTGTCGCCGCTGGCCGGGCAGGCCACCAGCTCTAGCGTACCCACGAACCCCTCCCGCACCGAGGAGAAGCCGTCGCAGTCCGGGTCGTCGGCAGGCACGGGCCAGATGGGCAGCGACTGTAGCGGGTTGGGCCAGGCCGGGCAGTTGTCGGTGTCATCCAGGACGCCATCTCCATCGGAATCGGGCGTCGGCGTGGGGGTAGGCGTCGGTTCCGGCGTTGGGGTGGGCGTCGGCGTGGGGGTGGGAGTCGGGGTGGGCGTCGGCTCCGGCGTCGGGGTGGGTGTCGGCGTAGGCGTCGGGGTGGGTGTCGGCGTAGGCGTGGGCTCCGGCGTCGGCGTGGGCGTGGGCGTCGGCGTGGGCTGCGG
>JBBDNA010000001.1:0-170230 GCA_040877915.1 Dehalococcoidia bacterium | reverse complement strand
GTGGAGGTGCCGGAGCCGGTCTGGAAGATGTCGACGACGAACTGGTCGTCGAGCTTGCCGTCGGCAACCTCGCGGGCGGACCGCCCGATCGCGTCCGCTATCTTCGGGTCGAGGAGGCCGAGGTCGGCGTTGACGCGAGCGGCGGCGCCCTTGATCAGGCCCAGGACACGGATGAAGGGGCGGGGGAAGCGGAGGGAGGAGATGGGGAAGTTGAGGGCGGCGCGCTGGGTGGAGGCGCCGTAGTAGGCGCCGGCGGGGACGTCCATGGGGCCCATGGAGTCGCGCTCGCTGCGGGTGGGCGGGTCAGGGGGCATGGCGATACGATTCTAGGCGGGGCGGGCGCGGGCGTCCAATCGGAGAAACGCGAGGACCCGCCGGTCAACGGCGGGTCTCGGTCTCGTCTCGGATTCGGCGGGGGCTAGTTGATCTTGATGGAGACGCTCTTGGTCTCCGTGAACAGCGACATGCCCTCCTGGCCCATCTCGCGGCCGATGCCGGACTGCTTGTAGCCGCCGAAGGGCATGAGGGGGACGCCGAGGGTGCCGGCGGCGTGGTAGGCGTTGACCCAAACGGTGCCGGCCTTGATCCCCTTGGCGAACTTGAAGGCCTTGTTGATGTCCTTGGTCCAGACGGCGGCCGCCAGCCCGTACATGCTGTCGTTGGCTATCTGCAGCGCCTCGTTGGCGTCCTTGAAGGGGATGACGGAGAGCACCGGCCCGAAGATCTCCTCCTGGGCGATCTTCATGCGGTTGTCCACCTGGTCGAAGATCGTCGGCTCGTAGAAGAACCCCTTGTCGTACTCGTCGCCGGTGAGGCGGTTGCCGCCCTTGACCAGCTGGGCCTTCTCCTTCTTGCCGGCGTCCACGTAGCCCGCGACGGTGTTGAGCTGGTCCTCGGAGACCAGGGGTCCCATGCGGGTGGAGGGGTCCAGGGGGTCGCCGACCTTCACGCCGGCGGTGAAGTTGGTGAACATGGCCATGAACTGGTCGTGGATGGACTCTTCGACGAGGAGGCGGGAGCCGGCCTGGCAGACCTGGCCGGCGTTGAGGTAGATGCCGAACAGGGAGCCGATGACGGCGCCCTGGAGGTCGGCGTCGGCGAAGACGATGTTGGGGGACTTGCCGCCGAGCTCGAGGGAGATCTTCTTGACGTTGCCGGCGGCGGCGCGCATTACCTCTTTGCCGACCTCGGTGGAGCCGGTGAAGGCGATCTTATCGATGAGAGCGGACTCGGCGAGGCGGGCGCCGGTGTCCCTGGCGGGGCCGGTGATGACGTTGACGACGCCCTTGGGAGCGCCGGCCTCGTTGAGGATGCGTCCCAGCTCGTAGGTGGTGCAGGGGGTGTAGGTGGCGGGCTTGATGACGAGGGTGCAGCCGACGGCGAGGGCGGGGGCGATCTTCCAGCTGGCGAGGATCAGGGGGAAGTTCCAGGGCGTGATGATGCCGACCACTCCGACGGGCTCCTTGAGGATGAGGCCCATGGCGTCGTCGGTCCAGTTGGATACCACCTGGCCCTTGACGTCCAGGGCGAGGCCGGCGTAGTAGTCGAACACCTCGGCGGTGAGGGCAACCTCACCCATGGCCTCGGCCAGGGGCTTGCCGACCTCGGAGGCGAGGAGGCGGCCCAGGTAGTTCTGCTCGTCGCGGAGTTTGGTGGCGGTCTTGCGGAGGACCTCGGCGCGCTGGCGGGCGGTGGTGCGGGACCAGCTGCCGCTGTCGAAAGTGGCGCGGGCGGCCTGGATGGCGGCGTCGGTGTCCTCTGCGCTGGCGGCGGGGCAGGTGGCGACGACGTCGCCGTTGGCCGGGTTGCGCCGCTCGAACGTTTTGCCGCTCTTGGGCTCGACAGTGTCGCCGTTGATGATGAGCTGATAGGTCTTGCCGGTGACGGCCTGTGGCGCGGCGGTCTCGGTGGTCATGGGGCCTCCTTCTTCTAGCTGGCGCTAAGTTAGGCTCTCAGCAATCGTTCATTATAGCGACAACGGGGGCCGGATACCAGCGTTGGGGCGGGGCTAAGGCTGGAAGATGTTGCGGCCGCTGGCATCGTGCGGCGTGACCTGCCCGGAGGCGCCGATGAACTCCTCGCGGGTCATGGACCAGAGGAGCTCGGGGTCTCCTTCGATGTTGGCGAGGAAGCGGGCGCCGGGCTTCTCGCCGTTCCCCAGGCGGCCGATGACGATGCCCAGCTCCGGGTTGCCCTCGCGGTCGAACTGGACGGTGTAGGTCTCGACGCTGGCCGGGCCTTCGGCGCGCTCGACCGTGGGCGGGCTATCCATGGCGTCGAGCCGGGCCTGGTCGGCCTTGGGGTCGGTGCGCTGCCAGCGGCCGGCGGGAGGGGGCGCAGCGCCGTAGACGCCGGCGGAGTGCTTGGTGGCGAACCAGCCGAGGCCGGTGACGAGGGCCCTGGCCTGCGGGTCCTCGCGGAGGCAAGAGACGGCGGCGGCTACGGAGTGCATGACGTAGTTGTTGCCGGGCCCGCCGAAGTAGGGCAGGCCGCCGGTCAGCGTCAGCGGGCGGGGGTCGTCCAGGGCGAGGCCCAGCTCGGCCATGGCCAACTGCACGGCGATGGGGAAGCAGGAGTAGAGGTCGAACATTGTGATGTCGTCCACGCCGAGGCCGGCCATGGAGAGGGCGCGACCGGTCGCGGCCTTGATGGCGGGCGACGAGAAGTAGTTGACGCGGTCGGAGACGAACCACTTGTCGACGGCGTCGCCGCAGCCCCAGAGGTAGACCCAGCGGTCGCGGGGGATGCCCAGCTCCTCGGCGGTACGAGAGCCGGTGAGGATGACGCCTGCGGCCTGGTCGACCTGCATGATGGCGTTCATGCGCTTGGGGTAGGGGAAGCAGATCATGCGGTTGTCGGCGGAGACGGTGGTGATCTCGCCGGCGGTGAAGGCTTCCTGGAACCAGGCATAGGGGTTCGTCGCGGCGACGGCGGAGAAGCGCTCGCAGAGTACGCCGAGGCGCTGCCGATGCTCGTCGATGGTGAGGCCCAGGTGGGCGCGCATGGCGTTCTCGAACAAGGGGTACATGGTGATGGGGCGGACGGTGCCGTGGCGGGCCTCGGCGTCGTTGACGCCGGTGCGGGTGTCGCCGACGACCTGCACGGGGGTGCCGCGCTTGTGCCAGGGGAGGTCGAAACCCTCCTTGCGGGCGCGGCGGGCGGTGTGGAGGACCTCGGCGCCGCAGAGGAAGGCGAGGCGCACGTCGCCGGACACGATGGCCTGTGCGGTTTCGTTGATGATGCGCTGGGGGCTCTCGCCGCCGACGGCGGTGTAGACGCGGTGTCTGGGGTTCGCGCCGAGGCGCTCGGCCAGGAGGCCGACGGCGTCGGCGTAGGGCCAGGCCATGATGTTGACGATCTGGAGGCTGTCGAGGCGGGGGAGGAGGCCGGGGACGCCGGCGTCATCCTGGGCGGCGCGGGCCACCGCGTCCATCATGTCCAGCGGCTCGACGGCGTCGGCGAGGTCGCGGGAGCGGTTGGTGAACTGGCCGGCGCCGACGATGACCGGCAGGTTGGGCTCTGCCATGGCGAAGCTAACTCTAACGCAAACGGCAAGAAGCCGTCCAGCGGTGGCAGCCGGGGGCTCTGTCAACACATGGGGAGCGGATAAACGGATGAGGCTGGCGACCTCCCCTCTGTCATTCTGAGCGCCGACCACGGTGGCGCGGGGGACAGCGATCTACGCGAAGGAATCTGGGGCGGGGCAGACGACCGTTCTCGCGGGGAATCTCATTTCAGGTGTCGGTGTGGAGGCGGCTTCGGGCGTTTGACAGAGGGGCCGGCGAGCCTATAATCCAGATATTCAGGGATAGCGAGATTTCCCCTGAGGAGGTAGGCAATGCGGTACAGCAAACTGGGGCGCTTTACGCTCATCCTAGGGGCGCTGGCGCTGGTTTCGGCGCTGGCTCTGGCGGCGTGCAAGGACGACGACGACAAGGACAAGACACCGGCGGCGGAGGAGACTCCGGCCGGCGATGAGACGCCGGCGGACGGGGCGGACGCCATCGACATCTCCAGCGTGCCCGAACTGGAGGACGGCGTGCTCAGCGCGGGCTCGGACATCGCCTACGCGCCCATCGAGTTCTACATCGAGGGGACGGAGACGCCGGACGGTGTGGATGTCGATATCTTGAACGCGATCGGCGAGGCGCTGGGCGTTCAGGTGGAGTTCATCAACACGGGCTTCGATGGGATCATTCCGGCGCTGCAGACGGAAGACTACGATGTGATCATGTCGGCCATGACGATCACGCCGGAGCGGACCGCAGAGATAGACCTCGTGCCGTATCTGAACGTCGGTCAGGGTGTCCTGGTCCCGGCGGGAAATCCCGGTAACATCCTGGGGCTGGAGGACCTGTGCGGCCTTACTGTGGCGGTGCAGCTGGGCACGATCCAGGTGGATATCCTCAACGAGCAGAACGCCCAATGCGATGAGCAGATGACCATCGTGACGTTCGATACCAATCCGCTGGCGGTGGAGGACCTGCGCACGGGCGGCTCGGACGCCAACTTCGCCGACTTCCCGGTGGCCTTCCTGGACGCCGAGGAGTCTGACGGAACTCTCGAGCTCGTTGAGCCGGCGCCGAACCCGCAGCCTTACGGCATCGGCGTGCGCAAGGAGTCGACCGAGCTGAAGGATGTGCTCGCGGACGCGGTGCAGGCGATCAAGGACAGCGGCACGTACGATGAGATCCTGGCGGAGTGGGGCCTGGAGTCCACGGCGCTGCCTTAGCGACGGATGATTCGAGCCAAGTGCTGAAAGGTGGCCTCCGCGGCTCCGGCTGTGGGGGTCGCTCTTTCTCTGGTCAGTAGGGAGTGGGGGAGATGGACTGGCTGCTGGCCGTCCGCTTCGACTTCGATACGGTCGGCGATTTTCTGTTCGACCCGATAATCCTGCGGGCGATGCGGGAGACGCTGACGATCGCGGTGCTGGCCATGGCCCTGGGCATCGGCCTGGGCGTGGTGCTGGCGGTGATGCGGGTCTCGCACAACCCGGTGGCGGTGGTGTTCGCCGGGCTGTACGTGTGGTTCTGGCGGGCGACGCCGGTGGTGCTGCAGCTGCTTATCATGTACTTCGGCATGAGGCAGCTGATAGAGGACGACCTGTTCCGCGACAATTGGACGCGGTTCCGGGCGGCGGTGATAACGTTCGCCCTGAACGAGGCGGCGTACATGGCGGAGATCGTGCGCGGGGGCATCCAGTCGGTGGAGGCGGGACAGATGGACGCGGCGAAATCGCTGGGAATGACGAACCTGCAGGCCCTGCGCCACGTGATCCTGCCGCAGGCGTTCCGGGTGATGATCCCGCCGACGGGGAACGAGTTCATCGCAATGCTGAAGAACACGTCGGTGGCGTTCGCTATCGGCGTCGTCGAGCTGCTGAACGCGGCGAAGATCCAGTCGGCGCGCAGTTTCAAGGTGATGGAGCTGTACACGGTGGCGGCGTTCTGGTATCTGGTGATGGTGTCCATTTTCAGCCTGCTGCAGGCGGAGCTGGAGCGGGCGCTGACGGTGTCCGAGAGGGACCGGCCGGAGACGCTGCTATCGCGGGCGATGGGCCTGGTGGCCGGGCGGCGCGGGCTGTGAGCCAGGATAGACATATGTCGGAGGCGATGGTCGAGAGCCGGGACGTGCACAAGCGGTTCGGGCGGCAGGAGGTGCTGCGCGGGATCGACATGGAGGTGGCCCGCGGCGAGGTCGTCGTGATCATCGGGGCCAGCGGGTCGGGCAAGACGACGTTCCTGCGCTGCATCAACCACCTGGAGCGTGTCGACGCCGGCCGCATCTACGTCGACGGCGAGCTGGTGGGGTATCGCGAGAAAAACGGGCGCATCGTCGAGGACAGCGAGCGGGAGGTGGCGCGCAAGCGGGCCTCGATCGGGATGGTGTTCCAGCGCTTCAACCTGTTCCCGCACCTGACGGCGCTGGGCAACGTCATCGAGGCGCCGATACGGGTGAAGAAGGCGCCGCGCAAGCGGGCGGAGGAGTCGGCGCGGGCGCTCCTGGCCAAGGTGGGGCTCTCGCACAAGGTGGACGCCTACCCGGCGCAGCTATCGGGCGGGCAGCAGCAGCGGGTGGCGATCGCGAGGGCGCTGGCCATGGAGCCGAAGCTGATGCTGTTCGACGAGGCGACTTCGGCGCTGGACCCGGAGCTGGTGGGCGAGGTGCTGGAGGTGATGAAGTCGCTGGCGCAAGAGGGGATGACGATGATCGTGGTGAGCCACGAGATGGGGTTCGTGCGGGAGGCGGCGGACCGGATCGTGTTCATGGACGAGGGGCTCATCCTGGAAGAGGGGCCGCCGGGGGAGCTGTTCGAGCGGCCGCAGCAGCCGCGGACGAAGGCCTTCCTGAGCAAGATACTATAGCCGTGGAACTTCCCGTAGCCGCGTCCCGTCTACCACACAGGAGCCGAAACATGATGCGATTGGTCGCCGCGGCGACGCTGCTGACGCTGGGCGGGCTGCTGCTCGCCGCCTGCGAGGATGAGGGTTCGTCCTCGGGGACGACGCCGACGGCGGCGGCGGTCGAGGACGGGTCGCTGGCCTTCGATACGATAGAGCAGGGGGACCAGAGCGGCATTCAGGGCGACGAGGCGGTGCTGGAGGTGGCGCGGACGCCGGAGGAGTGGCAGGACCTCTGGTCGCGGCACCGGGCGGGCAGGCAGCCGGTGACCGAGCCGCCGGCGGTGGACTTCGCCGAGCGGATGGTGGTAGCGGTCATCGACGGGCAGCAGCCGACGGGCGGCCACACGTTCTACGTGACCGCCATCGAGGTCGTGGGCGAGCGGCTGGTGGTGCGGGTGGAGCGCAGCGTCCCGGGCGAGGCCTGCGTCGTGGCGTCGATGCTGACGTGGCCTTTCCACGTCGTGGAGACGGCGAAGAGCCACCTGGAGGCGGGTTTCGACGTGACGGAAACGGTCTTCGAGTGCGGGTAGGCTACTGCGCGGTCCAGCCGCCGTCCACGGTGAGCCAGGCGCCGGTCATGTAGGAGGAGTCGTCGCTGGCCAGGAATAGCGCCGCTTTGGCGATCTCCTCGGGCTGGCCGAGACGGCCCATGGGGACGTTACCCATCGCCCACTCCAGGAACGGCGGCGCCGCCTTCAACGGGTCGACGAGGCGCGTGTCGATCCAGCCGGGGCAGATGGCGTTGACGCGGACGCCGTGGGGGGCGCCGTCCAGGCCGAACTGCTTGGTGAGGCCGAGGACGCCGTGCTTGGCGGCGCCGTAGGGGTAGCCGAAGCCGCCGGGGAAGCCGCCGGGGAGCTTCGCGCCGACGAGACCGGCCATGGAGGCCAGGTTGACGATGGCGCCGCCGTGGCCCTTCATCGCCTCCAGGCCGTGCAGGCAGCCGTAGTAGACGCCGGAGAGGTTCACGGCGATGATCTGGTCCCAGGTGTACTGGGGCCCGCCGATGCCGGCGTTGTTCACGAGGATGTCCAGCCGGCCCCAGGCCTCGGCCGCGGCGGCGACGGCGGCCTTCACCTCGTCTTCCTTCGTCGTGTCGGCGTGGACGAAGGAGGCGCGGCCGCCGGAGTCCTCGATCTCGCGGGCCAGAGCCTGGCCGGAATGGTCGTCGATCTCGGCGATGAGTACGGAGGCGCCCTCGGCGGCGAACAGGCGGGCGGTGGCGCGGCCGATGCCGATGCCGGCGCCGGTGATCAGGGCTCCCTTACCTTCGAGCTTCATGGCGTGTCTCCCTGGGCTTCAGACGCTGGGCGTACATCGTAGCCGACGGTGGCCGGTTGCGTCGACGGTTGTACGAAGGGTGGCGGCTGCCCATAATGGCGGATGATATGAGCAAGCTATCGGAGAAGATACGGCGGGCGGGACAGGTGGAATCGGCGCCGCTGGGCTTCGGGCTGGGGCGGCCGCGGGAGGCGCCGGCGTCGATGCTGTGCCTGCTGCGGCTGGACAAGGAGCAATCGAAAAAGCCGGAGGCGGCGGACGCGGACGCGGTGATCCTGGAGGGGGTGGCGGCGGACAGGGCGGGTAGCGTGGCCAAGAAGCTGGGCGACACGCTGCTGGGGCTGCGGCTGGAGGGGGGCGACCGAGCGGCAGTGGCGGCGGCGCGGGGGGCGGCGGCGGACTTCGTGGTGCTGGACGCGGCGTCGCCGGCGGAAGCGTTACTGGAGAGCGGCGGCGTGGGGCTGGTGCTGGTCGCGGACGAGTGGGGCGACCCGGAGCTGCGGACGCTGGCCGGTCTCGGGCTGGACGCGATCGTCGTCGGACAGATGGAGGAGCCGTTTACGCTGGGCCGGCTGCTGGAGCTGCGGCGGCTGGCCGTGCTTTCGCAGACGCCACTGCTGGTGGAAGTGGACCCGAAGATCGAGGCGTCACGCCTGGAGACGCTGCGAGAATCCGGCGTGCTGGGCGTGATACTGGACGGGAAGTCGGCGGCCAAGCTGCCGGCGCTGCGAAAGCTCGTGCTTTCGTTGCCGCAGCGGGGCAAGCGCAAGAGTGAACACTCGGACGCGCTGCTGCCGTCGCTGGTCGGGGCGGGCGACTACGAGGAAGACGACGACGACGAATAGTACGTCAATATAACCTTGACGTAGGGGTCAGGCGTGGCTATACTGCGATTCGAGCAACGCAGTGCAGTAGTTTAAGGAGCTGCGTACCTGTGCCAGATACGAACGAGGCTTATCTCCAGATCGGCGAGGTCGCCGAGCGCACGGGCGTGACCCAGCGGACCCTGCGCTTCTACGAAGAGAAGGGGCTGCTGCGCCCGCCGGAGCGTATGGACGGCGGCTTCCGCCTGTACTCCGAGGATGACGTACGCCGGGTGGACCACATCCGGCGGCTGCAGGACCTGCTGGGGATCACTCTGGCCGACATCAAGGAGATGGTGGACGCAGAGGAGATGCTGCTGGAGCTGAAGGCGCAGTACCGGCCAGATTCGGACGTGGACGAGAAGAAGGTGCAGCTGCGCAAGGCGATAGACGTGGTGAGCCGCCAGCACGACATCGTGGCGCAGAAGGCGGAGCAGATGAGCGAGATGAAGTCGCAGCTGGAAGAGCGGCTGCAGACGTTCGACCGCTGGATGAAGGAGCTGGAGCAGCTGGAGCGAAAGGCGCCGGTGGCCTAGCGCCGCTTCTAACGGGAACCCGACGCCCCGGCGAGAGCCGGGGCTTTTCGTTGCCAGCCGCTGGCGGTGCTCGTCGCCCGGCCTAACCCGCTCGCACTTCGACAGGCTCAGCACGAGCGGTTTCGTCATCATGTCCGCGCTCGAAGCGAGGAGCTAGTGGTGCTCGTCGCCGGCGCCTTCGGGCGGCGGGCGGTGCATATCGAAGCCGATCTTCCGGCGGATGGCGTAGAGGACGAGGCCGGCGAAGGCGGCGATGCCGAACACCGCCGCCGTGATGACGGGAACCTCGAGCAGGTCGGGTCCGTCGGAGTCCGCCGCCGCGCCGGAACCGGCGCCAGACGAACCCTGGCGGACGGTGAACTCGAACGAGCCGGTGCCGGGCGCGGTGCTCTGGGCGGAGGTCACGCGCCACTGCAGCGACCACTCGCCGCGGACGTTGGGCGGGACCTTGCCGACGCGGAGGTCCAGGCACTCGCCGCCGGAACGCAGGAGCGGGGTGTAGGGAACGGTCTGGTCGTTGGGCACGCGGATCGTGACCACGAAGTCGGTGCGGATCGCCTCGTCGAAGCAGAGGTTGATCGTTTCGGGCGCGGTGTCGATGATGTCGCCGTCGCCCGGCGTCGACTCGACGAGCGCGGGCTGGGCGTGAGCGGGGGAGACGAAGGGCTGGACGGCGATAGCGAGGGCGAGCACGGCGAGGAGGGCGGCGAGGCGAGCGGGTGCAGGCAGCTTGCCCATACTGAAGGCGAATGTATCATATGGCGGCGCCTGGTCGAAGCCCCTTCCTTGAGGGTGGTTCGCGGCGCCTGATATAATTGCGAACACACTTTCGCGATATAAGCTATCTATGACTGAGAACGCATCGAACTCCAGGGGCCGGGGCCGCCGCGCATTGAAGTACCGGCGGATCGTGGCCAAGGTGGGCACCAACGTGCTCACGGCGGGCACGGACCAGCTGAACGTCGCGGTGATGTCGGCGCTGGTCCGGCAGGTGGCGCGTCTGCAGCGGGAGGGCGCGGCGGTGCTGCTGGTGACCTCGGGCGCGATTGCGGCGGGCCGGCACCGGCTGGGCGTGACCAAGGACCGCAAGGGGATGCCGTTCCGGCAGATGCTGGCGGCGGTGGGCCAGAGCGACCTGATGCAGGCCTACCAGAGGCTGTTCGGCCGGCACAAGGTAACGGTGGCCCAGACGCTGCTGACGCGTCGTGACCTGGCCGACCGGCAGGGTTACCTGAACGCTCGCAACACGCTGCTGGGGCTGCTGGACGTCGGCGTGGTGCCTATCATCAACGAGAACGACGTGGTGGCGGTGGAGGAGATAGAGGGGGCGAAGATCGGCGACAACGATAACCTGTCGGCGCTGGTGGCCAACCTCGTCGACGCCGAGGCGCTGGTGCTGCTGACCGACCAGTCCGGCCTGTACACCGGCGATCCGTTCCTGGACCCGCACGCCGAACTGCTGCCGCGGGTGGAGCGCATCGACGAGGAGATCGAGCGGCTGGCGACGGACACGCGGGGCCGTGGCGTCGGTGGCATGGTCACGAAGCTGCAGGCGGCCCGTCTGGCCCTGGCCGGAGGCGCCGACGTCATCATCGCCGACGGGCGGGAGCGCGACGTGCTCGTACGCCTCGCGCATGGGGATGCCCTCGGCACGCTGTTCCCGACCGATGTAGACCGCATGGAGAGCCGGAAACGCTGGATGGTGGCGGGGCTTTCGCTGAAGGGGAGCATCGCCGTGGACGAGGGTGCGATCAAGGCGCTGCGGGAGCAGCGTCGCAGCCTGCTGCCGGCGGGGGTCAGGGACACGAAGGGCGGCTTCGCACGCGGGGACGCCGTGGCGATAACGGACGGCAACGGGCAGCGCATAGCCTGCGGGATCGCGAACTACAGCGCGGAGGAGATCCTGCGCATCCGCGGCCTGCGCTCGGACCGGATAGAGTCGGAGCTGGGGCACCACTACGGCAGCGAGGTGGTGCACCGGGACAACATGGTGCTGCTGTAGGTCAGGCTGGACACGCGCAGGGCGCGCGCATTAGCATGACAGGGCGCGTGAGCGAGAGACAAGGTGCAAGGTTCAAGGAACAGGGCAGGCAACACGACTGACGACGGAGGATAGATGGGCTCGGTAATCAAGAAACGGCGCAAGAAGATCAGCAAGCACAAGCACCGGAAGTCGCTGAAGAAGACCCGCTGGCAGCGCCGGCACAAGTAGGGCCGGGGTAGCGGAGCGTTGGCGTGACCACGACGGCATCCGAGGTACAGGCGAAGGGCGCGGCGGCCAGGGCGGCCTCGCGGGCCCTGGCGCGCCTGTCCAGCGACGTGCGGAACGCCGCGCTTCTGGCCGTGGCCGAGGGGCTTCTGGCCCACGAATCGGAGATCCTGGCGGCGAACGAGCGCGACCTGGCGGCGGGGCGGGAGTCCGGGCTGGACGCGCCCTCGCTGGACCGGCTGAAGCTGGACCACGACAAGCTGCAGGAGATAGCCGCCGACGTTCGCAACGTGGCCTCGCTGCCGGACCCCGTGGGCGAGATCACGGAGATGCGCACGCTGGCCAACGGCCTGCGAGTCGGGCGCAAGCGGGTTCCCCTGGGCGTCATCGCGGCGGTGTTCGAGAGCCGCCCCAACGTGACGGTGGACATCGCCTCGCTGTGCCTGAAGGCGGGCAGTGCCAGCATCCTGCGCGGGGGCAAGGAGGCGATAAACTCCAACATCGCGCTGGCGCGGGCGGTCCGGGAGGCGATCGCCGGCCAGGGTGTGCCGGCGGACGTCGTGCAGCTCATCGAGAATACGGACCGGGCGCTGCTGGGCGACCTGCTGAAGATGTCCGACGTAATCGACCTGATCGTGCCGCGGGGCGGCATGCAGCTCATCGACTACGTGCGGGAGAACGCGACGATGCCGGTGCTGATCGGCGGTCGCGGCGTCTGCCACGTCTACGTGGACCCGACCGCGGACCTGGGCAAGGCCGTAGCCATCGCCCTCAACTCGAAGGTGCGCAAGGTTAGCAACTGCAACGCCCTGGACACGCTGCTCGTCCACGAAAGCGTCGCTGAGGCGTACCTGCCGGCTATCGGGAAGAGCTGGGTGGAGGCAGGGGTGGAGGTGCGCTGCGACGAGCGGTCGCTGGGGATCCTGAAGTCGAGCGGCATATCGGGCGGAGTGCTCGCCGCTGGGCCGGACGACTTCGGCTACGAGTTCCTGGCGATGGTGGCGTCGGTGAAGGTCGTCGAGTCGCTAGACGAAGCGCTGGAGCACATCTACCGCTACGGGACGGGTCACTCGGACGCCATCGTAACCGAGGACTACTCCTCGGCGATGCGGTTCGTGGACGAGGTGGACACGGCGGTGGTGTACGTGAACGCCAGCACGCAGTTCACGGACGGGGCGCAGTTCGGGATGGGGGCGGAGATCATCGACTCCACGCAGAAGACGATTGCGCGGGGGCCGGTGGGGTTGCGCGAGATCACGACCTACAAGTGGATCGTCCTGGGCGACGGCCAGACGCGGCCGTAGACATCCGAACGCCAGCAGCCGTCCGGCCGAAAGGGGGTCCAGCGTGACCGACTACATGTTCGAGCGAGAGTGCCGCACGCCTCACTCCGAGTGCTACATCATCGGCGCCGGCGAGGAGGAGGTCGGGCGCGTGGACATCCACTTCACGGCCTCAATGGCGTACGCGACGCTGTGCGTGGGCGAGGACATGACGGAGGAGGACATGCGGGAGCTGGTGGAGGAGATCGACGAGCGGCTGGTGCTGACGACGGATCCGTTCCGGGAGGACTTCGTGGTGACGGTGTGGGCGGGTCGTGAGGCGGTGGTGTTCTCGGACGAGGACTTCGGGGAGGGTGAGGATGAGGAGGAGGAGGAGGAGCCGGAGGGTAACGGCCACCGCGAGGGGTAGTCCTTCGAAGGCGATTGTAGCGGAGGCCCCTACGGCTTCGCTCAGGACATGCTTTAGGCCTCCGAGCTCGACGAGGGCGGGCCGTTCGCCCCGCCCAAGATTCCCCCCACACGTGGACAGGCCTTCGCGGCCCGCTGTGGTTCGGGGCCGCCGAGACTCTTCGCTTCGCTCAGAATGACAGACGACAAGCGCGAAGCCGAAGGGACCCCGACCTACATTCGGGCGCGAGTGACGCGGCTACCCTTCGCGGAGGATGCGTTCCAGGGGGCCGTGGGAGCGGCCGTCGTCGGGCTCCATGTGGATGGTGACCACGGCGCCGGGTAGCCGCTCGCTGATGGCGTGCTCCAGGCGATCGCAGATGGTGTGACACTCCGCCACCGTCAGGTCGGAGTCGACCATGAGGTGCATGTCGATGTGGCGGGTGGGGCCGGAGCGGCGGCTGCGTAGCCGGTGGTAGGAGCGGATATCGCTGCCGTGCCCCTCGATGATCTCGTGGATGGCCCGTAGCTCGTCGTCGGGGAGGGCCACGTCCATGATCTCGGACAGCGCCTCGCGGGCCAGTCCCACGGCGGTGAACGCCATGTAGGCGGCCAGACAGAGCGCGACGATGGCGTCGAACTCGCGGACGCCGGTGATACCGACGAGGCCAAGGCCGGCGATAATCGCGCAGGCCTGGACGACGTTCGTCTGGAGGTGGGTCGACTCGGAGGCCAGGGCCAGGGAGCGGGCGCGGCGGGCTTCGCGGCGCATGTAGACGGCGATGACGGCGTTCACGAGGGCGGCGATGATGACGGCGACGAGGCCGAGGCCGACGTCGATGTCGGGGCTGCCCTGGACGAGGCGGCGGACGCCCTGGAAGGTGACGAAGCCGGCGCCGAGAGCGACGATCGTGGCGGCGACGGAGGCCGAGATGCTCTCGATCTTGCCGTGGCCGTAGGGGTGCTCCTCGTCGGCCGGGCGGCTGGCGATGCCCACGCTGAGGAGGGCGGCGGCGCCGCCCACGAGGTCGGTCGCGCTGTCGATGCCGTCGGAGAGGACGGCGATGCTGCCGCTGATGATGCCCAGGGTGAGCTTGAGGACGAACAGGCAGAGCGTGGCGGCCAGGGATATGGCTGCTATTCGGACTGACGCGGTCATCTCAGATAGAGAGACGCGAGTGCGCCCCGCTCCGTTAGCCGGACTTCCGGGCGATGACGTCTCGCGCCGCCCGGGCGATAGCGGCAGGTGTCAGCTCGAAGTGCTCCAGGAGCTCGTCCCAGCGGCCACTGGTGCCGTAGCGGTCCTGCATGCCGACGAACTCGATGGGTACGGGGCTGGTGCGGGCGGTGATGCCGGCGACGACGGAGCCGAGACCGCCGTGCACCTGGTGGTCTTCGGCGGTCACGATGGCGCCGGTCTGGGAGGCGGCGGCCAGCACGGCGGCCTCGTCGGCCGGCTTGAGGCAGGCGGCGTTGAGGACGCGGGCGTCGACGCCGTCCGCGGCGAGGAGCCCGGCGGCGTCTAGGGCGGCCTTGACCAGGACGCCGGTGGCTATCAGCGTGACGTCGTGCCCCGGGCGCAGGAGGTCCCAGGTCCCCAGCTCGAACCGGTAGCCGTCGTCGTAGATGACGGGGACTTTGGGCCGGATGGTGCGGATGTAGAAGGGGCCGGAGGTGTTCGCCGCCACGCGGATGGCCTGCTCGGCCTCGACGACGTCGGCGGGGACGATGACGCGGAAGTTGGGGAGGGCCAGCATGAGGGAGAAGTCCTCAAGGGACTGAGCGGAGGCGCCATCCTCGCCGGTTACGACGCCACCGTGGCTGGCAACGAGCTTCACGTTGAGGTTGGGCTGGGCGATGGCCATGCGTACCTGGTCGTAGCAGTGGCCGGGCAGGAAGACGGCGAAGCTGCTGACGAAGGCTATCTTGTCGCAGGCGGCGAGGCCGGCGGCGACGCCGACCATGTTCTGCTCGGTGACGCCAACCGTGATGAAGCGATCGGGGCACTTCTGGCCGAACCTGGCGGCGCTGGTGGACACGCCGAGATCGGCGTCGACGACGACGATGTCCAGCCCCTCCTCGACGAGCTTGACCAGCGTCGGGCCCAAGGCCTCGCGAGTGGCGGCGGTGCGCGCCTCGGAGACCATCAGCCGGCCAGCTCCTTGAGGGCCTGTTCCGTCTCCTCGGCGTTCGGGGCCTTGCCGTGGAAGGCGGGGTTGTTCTCCATGAAGCTGACGCCCTTCCCCTTGGTCGTCTGGCAGATGACGACGCTGGGCCCGCCCCTGTGCGCCTTCGCCTTCTCCAGGGCGTCCACGATCTGGGGGAAGTCGTGGCCGTCGATCTCCTGGACGTTCCAGCCGAAAGCTCGCCAGCGCTCGGGCAGCGGGGCCAGCGAGAGGATGTTGACGGTGTGGCCGTCCTCCAGCACCCAGCCGCCGGCCCGCCCGTCCTTGCCATCGCGGCCGCTGAAGCGGGCGAAGTCAGAGTAGCCGTCGTTCTGGATGTGGTTGTAGTCGACGATGGCGATGAGGTTTTCGGCCTTGTGGTGCGAGGCGGCGGCGGCGGCCTCCCAGGTCTGGCCCTCGTTGCAGTCGCCGTCGCTGAGGAGGCAGTAGACGCTGTAGTCGCGGCCGCCACGCGCGTCTGCGTCCATGCGGCCGGCGAGGGCGACGCCGAGGGAGAACGATAAGCCCATGCCCAGGGCGCCGGCGGACATCTCGACGCCGGGGGGGACACCGCGGACGTTGTGACCCTGGAGGCGGCTGCCCAGTTTGCGGAAGGTCAGCAGCTCATCGGTGGGGAAGTAGCCGGCCTCGGCGAGCACGGAGTACATCGCCGGCGAGGCGTGACCCTTGCTCATGACGAAGCGGTCGCGGCCGGCCATCGTGGGGTCCTTGGGGTCGTGGTTGAGGACGCGGAAATAGAGGGCGGTGAGGATATCGGCGCAGGAGAGGGAGCCGCCGGGGTGGCCGGAGTTGGCCTCGGCGACCATGCGGATGATGTCTCTACGTATCCGTTTGGCGACGGATTCCAGCTCGCGGGCGTCGGCGGGGGTGAGAGATGGCAAGAGGGATAGGCCTGCCTTTCGAGGGAGCGCTTCGAGTCCATTATAGGAAGCGCTTACGGAGCGGCGCAACCGAGGGTATACGCACCCCAGCCTGAAGGCTGTTGGCTAACCAGCGGATGGGGCTTCGACGTAGGGGCGACCTTCAGGTCGCCCGAAGGGGGGTGCCAGCCCAAGACCCGAGGCACCGCGAGAACGACCCCTTGCCCCGCCCCAGATTCCTTCGCGACCCAAACACCGTTCCCCGAGCGACCCTGGTCGGCGCTCAGAATGACAGGCCTTGCAGGCTGCTATCATCGGGTCGTGATCGTCGACTTCCACACGCACATCTTTCCGCCGCAGGTGCGGGACAATCGCGACGGGTACGTTCGGCGCGACCCGACGCTCGCGGAGATGTACGGCAGCCCCAAGGCCGCGATCGCCACGGCGGCGGAGCTGCTGGCCAGCATGGACGAGGCCGGCATCGACGTCAGCGTGGCGCTGGGGTTCGCCTGGCGCGACCACCACGACTGCGCGCGGCACAACGATTACTTGCTGGAGGCGGCGTCGAAGAGCGGGGGGCGGATCGTGCCGTTCTGCACCACGAACTTCGACGACGTGGAGGCGGCGGAGCGGGAGGCGAGGCGCTGCGCGGCGGCGGGGGCGCGCGGGCTGGGCGAGCTGCGGCCGGACAGCCAGGGCTGGTCGCTCGACGGCGTGGCGGGCGAGGCGCTGGCGGCGCTGGCGCGGAAGCTGGGGCTGGTCCTGCTGTTCCACGTGACGGAGGAGGGAGACCGGGAGTACGCGGGGAAGCTGGGGTTGCCGGTCGCTTCGTTCCGGCGGTTCGTGGAGCGGGAGAGCGGGGTGACGGTCGTCGGGGCGCACCTGGCGGGCGGGCTGCCGCTGGATGCCGGCGCCGCGCTGCCGGACGGCGTGTTCGCGGACACGGCGGCGCTGCGCTACCTGCACGAGCCGTCAGCGCTGGCGCAGGTGGCTTCGGCGCTGGGGAGCGGGCGCCTCCTGTTCGGCAGCGACTACCCGCTGATCGGGCAGGCGGCGGCCATCGAAGACGTGCGGAAGGGCGGGCTGGACGAAGCCACGCTGCGAGGGGTGCTGGGGGATAACGCGGCGCGGCTGCTGGGGCTGTGAACTCGTATCTTCACGGTCTTCCCGCTCACGTTCGTTGACGGGCATCCGATGCGCTGCTAGCATCGTGGGTCAACTGCCGGACGCCGCGCTCGTACCGGGGTGAGCGCCCCCGCTCACGGAAACGACGAGCAGCCGCCGCGGCAAGCCCGAAGACCTCTCCCTTGTCGCGGTCGTCGTAAGCGTGTCGATACCCTCCCTTTGGGCTTGTCGCAGGAAGGCCACCCCCGCCTTCCTGCGACGCTTTTTTGGGCCCGGCTATAATGGGACGGATCGTGCCCGAGAGCGTAGACGGACCGCCCCTGCGACTGTTCGTCGCCATCGAGCTGCCGGAACCAGTGCTGGCGGCGCTGGGCGACGTCCAGGACCAGCTACGAGCGCATCGCCTGGAAGGGCTGCGCTGGACGCGGCCGGAGGGCGTCCACCTGACGCTGAAGTTCCTGGGCGAGACGCCCGCCGTCAGGCTGGGCGACATCGAGGCTGCGGTGGCGAGTGCGGTGGACGGGCGAACGGCGTTCCGGCTGGCGCTGGGCGCTGCGGGGACGTTCGGGAGCCGGGGACGGCCGCGGGTGGTCTGGATCGACCTCGAGGGTGAGGTGGAGGAGCTGCGGAGGCTTCAGCTGGCGGTGGAGGCGGCGCTGGTGGCCATCGGCTTCCCGGCGGAGGAGCGGGAGTTCTCGCCGCACCTGACGCTGGCGCGCGTGCGTCAGCCGCCGCCGCGAGAGCTGGCCGAGCGCCTGACAGCGGCGCTGGCGGAGGTATCGACGCCGGAAATGGAGTTCGAAGCGAAAGAGGTATCGCTGATGCGGAGCGAGCTGGGGCCGGGAGGCGCCGTGTACACGAGGCTGGCGGCGTTCCCGCTGACGGAGGCGCGCTAGATGGGCAAACCGGAGACGCCGGAGCGCGTCGAAGCGCCTTCCCGCCGGCACGAGCGGAGGCGGAGGCAGCCCTACCTGCTGCGCTACCTGCGTCCGCAGACGGCGGTGGCGCTGGTGCTGTGGCGGATAGAGGCGCACTCGGCGCTGCCGCTGGCCCTGCTGATGGTGGCCACGCTGGGCCGCTGGCCGGGGGCGCTGGTCATGGGGTCGATCATGGCCGCGTTCTCGGCGGTGTTCCTGTTCCTCCTGGGCGACGACCCGGTGCTGGAGGACCTCCGCGCCTGGAGCGAGCGGCGTCGCATGGGGCGGGCCATGAGCTGGCTGGGGGAACGCGACGATGCGGTCGGCCGGGCGCGACGAATCGTTGCGGTCGTGCCCAGCATCTTCTTCCTGGGGCCGTTCTGGCGGGCGATCGCCTACCGCTTCTTCGGGATGAAGCCGGCGCTGGCGTACCCCCTATCGGTGGGCGCCAGCTACCCGCACTCGCTGCTGTGGACGGGGCTGGTGCTGGGCGGGGTCTGGGAGTGGCTAATCTTGCCGTTGGCCAGGGACGTGCTCTGGCCGCTCGTCGACGGGCTAATCTCGCTGTTGGGGCGGCTGGCCTAGCGGGCGCCGAACTCCTGCGCGCACCAGCGCGATTCGCCGACGATGTGACAGCCGATACCGATCTCGGTGGCGTTGGCGCTGAGCATCGACTCGAGGTGGCCGGGGCTTTCGGCCCAGGCCTGGAGGATGCTGGCGGCGTCCGCTCCGGCGTAGCCGACGTAGAGGTTCTCAGCGAGGAATGTCCAGCCTGCGTAGCCGGCGGCGTCGGCGCGGGCGCCGAGGGTGGACCCGTCGGGCCCGGTGTGGGAGAGCCAGTCGTTGGCAGCCATGACGCCGGCGTAGCTCTCGGCGGCGGCTGTAAGGTTGGCGTTCACGGCCAGCGGCGGCAGGCCGTGCTGGGCGCGGAGGTTGTTAGTCAGCGATACGAGCGCGGCGGCGGTCGCGGAGTCGGACGCCTGGCCCGAGGGCGGCGCGGCTGCCGGGGCCACGGGCTGCGGCGCCTGGGGCGCCGGGGCGGTGGCCTGGGGCGGAACGGGCGTGGGCGTTGGCGTGGGCGTGGGGGGCACGGGCGTCGGTGTGGGCGTGGGCCGGGGCGTGGGTGTAGGGAGCGGCACCGGGAAGTTGGGCCGCTTGACCTCTTCCAGCACGCCGGTGGGCCTGCTGTAGACGCTGGATGCGATGGGCGCGGGCGCTGCCTCCACCACCCCACGACTCAAGCCCGCGAGCACGAGCACGGTCAGGCCCAGTGCGGCCGCGCGTAGCGCCCGTAAAATAACGACTCGATTCATAAGCGAGTCTATAGACGGGCACAGCTAAGTCTTTGTTACCGGATAACGCGTCTAGTGGCAAACGTGGAGGCGCAGGGTGAGTGGCACGTCCGTCCCACGTTGTGAAGGGAGGGCGCGCATCCTCGCTCGCGCGCCGGAATACCGGCGTCAGGTGGCGTATCCGGCGGGATGCTCTTGTCGCCAGGCCCAGGCGCTCTCGATTATCGAATCGATGCCGGAGAGGGCGGGCTGCCAGCCGAGCTCTCGCACGGCCTTCTCGTTGGAGGCGACGAGCCGGGCGGGGTCGCCGGGCCGGCGGTCCTCCTCGTGCACCGGGATCTGCTTGCCGGTGACGCGACGGGCGGCCTCGATGACTTCGAGGTTGGAGAAGCCGCTGCCGCTGCCCAGGTTGTAGGCGCCGCTGCCCTGTTCGAGGTGCTGGAGAGCGAGGATGTGAGCGGCGGCCAGGTCGGAGACGTGGACGTAGTCGCGGATGCAGGTGCCGTCGGGTGTGTCGTAGTCCGTACCGAAGAGGGGGAAGGCGTCGCGCTCGCCGGCGGCGGCCTGGAGGACGATGGGGATAAGGTGGGTCTCGGGGCGGTGGTCCTCGCCGCGGAGGCCGGTGGCGCCGGCGGCGTTGAAGTAGCGCAGGCAGGCGTAGCTCACGCCCTGGTTCTGGAACCAGGGGAGCATGCGCTCGACGGCGAGCTTGGTCTCGCCGTAGGGGTTGACGGGTCGGAGGGGCGCGTCCTCGGGGATGGGGACGGCTTCCGGCTCGCCGTAGACGGCGGCGCTGGAGCTGAACACGAAGCGAGGGACGCCGTAGGCGACCATGGCGTTGAGGACGGCGATGGCGCCGCCGACGTTGTTGGCGAAGTAGCGGCCGGGATTGAGGACGGACTCGCCGGCCTGGATGAAGCCGCCGTAGAAGAAGACGGCATCGAAGGAGTGGGCGGCGACGAGGCGGGCCAGGGCCTCCTCGTCGCGGACGTCGCCGACGGAGAGCTCGGCGTCGGGGTTAACGGCGTCGCGGTGTCCGGCGACGAGGTTATCGAGGACGGTGACGGCGTGACCGGCTTCGAGGAGCTGGTCGACGGTGACGCTACCGACGTAACCGGCGCCACCGATGACGAGGACCCTCACCGGCCGTCTCTACTTGGCCCGCAGCCGGTCCCGGCGTATCGATCTTCGAAGGCCTGGAATGGCGAAGGCGAGCAAGGCTAATGAGCCGACGAAAACGGTCGTCGAGCCGATAAGAAGTCGCCAGCTCACATCCCACTCACAGTCCGTGTGCACGGTACCGGTGCTATCGCCAAAGGAGCCGCATGTCCGAAGGACCGCTCCGGAGGTCAGCACCCACAGTGCCATTAGACCCACGAAGCACAGAAATCCAATGGTCGTCCAAAGAGCCAGTGTCTTCCAGCTTGGCATCTCGAGTCATAGGCGGGAGGCTAACCGTCGAAGCGCTTGAAGACGAGGCAGGCGTTCTGGCCGCCGAAGCCGAAGCTGTTCTTGAGGGCGACGTTGACGTCGGCGCGGCGGGCCTCGTTGGGCACGTAGTCCAGGTCGCACTCCGGGTCGGGGTTGTCGTAGTTGATGGTGGGGTGGATTACGCCGTTGCGGATCGTCTGCAGGCAGGCGACGCACTCGATGGCGCCGGCGGCGCCGAAGGAGTGGCCGACCATGGACTTGGTGGAGCTGATGGGGATGCGGTAGGCCAGCTCGCCGAAGGTCTTCTTGATGGAGGTGGTCTCGGCGCTGTCGTTGAGCTTGGTGGAGGTGCCGTGGGCGTTGATGTAGTCGATGTCTTCGGTGCTGACGCCGGCGTCCTCCATGGCCCAGGTCATGGCACGGATGGCGCCTTCGCCGTCGGCGCAGGGGGCGACCATGTGGTAGGCGTCGTTGCAGGCGCCGTAGCCGGCGATCTCGGCGATGACGGGCGCGCCGCGCTGCCTGGCGTGCTCCAGCTCCTCGAAGACGAACATGCCGGCGCCCTCGGCGGCGACGAAGCCGTCGCGGTCGGCGTCGAACGGGCGGCTGGCCTTCTGGGGCTCGTCGTTACGGGTGGAGAGGGCGCGCATGACGGCGAAGCCACATAGGCCCAGCTCGCAGAGGGCGGCCTCGGTGCCGCCGGTGATGGCGACGTCGGCGCGGCCGGAGCGGAGGAGGTCCAGGGAGTCGCCCATGGCCTGGGTGCCGGCGGCGCAGGCGGTGATGACGGTATTGGAGTAGCCCTTGACGCCGAAGATCATGCTGAGCTGGGCCGCGGCCATGTTGGGCAGCATCTTGGGCATGAAGAACGGGTCTATTCGCATGCCGCCCTTCTCGCGGATCGTGTGGACGGCCTGCTCGATGTTGGTGAGGCCGCCGATGCCGTTGCCGAGGATGACGCCGACGCGGGCGCGGTCCTCGCTTTCGAGGTCGAGCTCGGCGTCTTCGAGGGCCTGCCGGGAGGCGGCGATGGCGAACTGGCTGAAGCGGGACATGCGGCGGGCGTCGCGCCGGTCCATGTGGTCCAGGGGGTCGAACCCCTTGACCTCGCCGGCGATGCGGGACGGGTAGCCGGAGGCGTCGAACTGGGTTACGTAGCCGACGCCGGACTTGCCTTCGAGGCAGTTCTGCCAGAACTCGCCGACGTTATTGCCCAGCGCGGTGATGGCCCCCATGCCGGTGACGACTACGCGCCGGCCGTTCCTGCCGTTCCTACCGTTGCTGCCTGCCATGCGGCTTCCCTCTCTGCAATCTCTAATACGATGGATAATTGCTCTAAGCCGTGGTCGCGATGCCGAGAAGCCGGGCCCGCGCCTCCGCCGCAACGAGCAGCGAGCCCGTGACACATATTACTTCGCCGCTGTCCGTTTTCGCTAGCACCTCCTCCAGCGTGTCGCCGACAGAGCCGCCGATCTTCGTTTGTACGCCTGCCTCTTCGAAGGCGATCGCTACCTGTTCCGGCGGCATGGCCCGCGGGTGGCCCGCCGCGACGGTCACGACCGCACGGGCGACGGGCGCCAGCTCTCGCGCGAAGGCGCTGGCGTCCTTGCCCGCGAGCATACCTATTATCAGAAACGCCGATGAGCACGAAAAGTAATCGGTCAAGCTCCCTTTGAGTACGGCGGCGGATTCCGGGCTGTGAGCGCCGTCCGCTATCACCAGCGGGCGTTCTCGCAGCACCTCCAGCCTTCCCGGCCAGGATACGCGAGCCAGGCCGTTTTCGATCGCTTCGAGGGGGATATCGACGCCCCGTTCGGCGAGGGCGCGGAGACAGGCGACGGCGGTGGCCGCGTTCTCCATCTGGTGGCGGCCCAGGAGCGGGATCGTCAGGCGGATCGCGCCGTCGGGGCCTTCGAGCTCAAACGTCTGGGCGTGGAGGTCGTGCGCAAGGTAGCGCCAGGAGTAGCGCTGGGCGACATCGACGACGGGGCAGGCCGCCTCCGCCGCGGCCTTCGCGATGACGCCTCGCGCGGCGGGGTGGCTCTGCGGGCCTATAACGACGGTGGCGCCGGGGGTTACGATCCCGGCCTTCTCGGCGGCGATGGCCTCGACCGTGTCGCCGAGGATGTCGGTGTGCTCCAGGCCGACGGCGGTGAAGGCGCAGACGTCCTTCTCGGTGGGGCCGAAGACGTTGGTGCTGTCCACGCGGCCGCCCAGGCCGACCTCCAGCACCTGCACGTCGACATCGCGCTCGCGGAAGGCGAGGAAGGCCAGCGCGATCAGCAGGTCGAATGTCACGAAGCGGCGGTCGCTGAGGGTGGGCGTGACGGCGTCGACGGCCTCGCGGAGGGTGTCGGTCAGGCGGGCCCAGACGGCCTCGGGGATCGGCTCGCCGTTGAGGCGGACGCGCTCGGTGTAGGAGTGGAGGTGGGGGGAGGTGAACAGGCCGGTGGAGTAGCCTGCGGCCCGCAGGCAGCTCTCGACCATGGCGGCGACGCTGCCCTTGCCCTTGCTGCCGGTGATGTGGACGGTGCGTCGCCCCAGGTGGGGGTCGCCGAGCTGTCGCAGGAGGGCGAGCACGGGCGCCACGTCCGGGCGGTCCTGGAAGCGGCCGCTGCGCTCGAAGTCGGCGAAGGAGAGGAGGTACTCGAGGGACTGGCTGTAGTTCACGGCGCGGGCGCGATTATAGCACGCCCCGTTCCTATAATGGAGCCGTGCCCGAACCGCCGCTGCCCACGGACCCGCACGACAAACGACGTCTGGACGCGCTCCTGGCGAAGACCTGGGCCCTCGCCGAAGAGCGCGAGCACCCGATCGGGCGGCTGCAGGGGCTGGCGCTCGGCGATTACCGGGCGCTGGCGCTGCTGGGCCCGAAGAACAACGTGGGCTCTCGCTACTTCCAGCTGTTCGTCGTCGACGGGGCGGGGCGGATGAGCGAGGGGGCGGTGGCGTTCGGGCTGCACAACCGGGGGCCGTACCCGGGGTACAACTGGGCGGAGGTCACTCGCTACGAACCGTCGCCGCGCATCGGCGATGCGACCGCGGACCTGCGCTCGAGCGGGGGCGAGGAGGCGCTGTTCGCGGCGCTGGCGTCGCTGGTGCCGGCGGGCGGGCACCTGATGGTGGAGTACGACTCGCCGGGGCAGAGGGAGAGCGAGCGCGTCCTGACGCTGGGCTACCCGCCGGTGACCTCGCCGCTGGGGTACCTGCTGTTCAGGGTTGGCTGCCGCTCCTTCCGCGACTGGTACATCTCGGAGGGCGGGCGGGAGGGCCCGCGCAAGCTGCAGGGCTACTTCCCGCTGAACGAGACTATCGCCGCCGAACGCACCGCCTCGCTGCGAGCGGAGGTGGTGGCGCTGCTGGCGTCGCCGGAGAACCCATCGCACGGGGACCACGGACGCACGGCACGGCGTCTGGCGGCGGTGGTGCTGGGGGAGTTGGGGTGACAGAAAGAATGATTGAAGGAAAGGGTGATCGGCCTTGGAAGATTTGGCGAAGGTTCCACAAACTGACCCAGCGCGTCTGGTGCCAATCTTGGACGAGCGATTCCGCGCTGTTGGAGTGACGTCTCCAAACGGCAGACTCTGGGTTGGCCTAGCTTGGCTCTATCATGAATCGTCGAATTATATGGAGACCCTAAGGAGGGCGATTCAGGAGATGGCAGACGAGGACGGCCTGAGGGAGATTTTTGCTGCCATGGAGGACAACATCGACAGCGTGATCCACTACGCCCAAGCAGTGAGACCAGAAGTTCATGAGATATTCGAGGAGCACTAGGGGCACAGCGCTTGTGTGGGACTCCCCCCCCTTTCCTTGACACCTTCGGAGCCGCCGCCGTACTATTCGGGGTGGTCTATCTGATACGTTTTCTGCCGCATACCCGTCTCTTAGTTCGGGCGCCCTCGCGAGGTGCGCCCAACCCTCTCGGTTCCAGACGGACTAGTCGCGTGGAGGTGCATGCGTGGTAACCGTTAGCGTAATCAAGGCCGACATCGGCGGCTGGGTGGGACACTCCGCCTCGCACCCGGAGATCCTGGACGGCGGTCGCGAGTGGATGGCGAAGGCGATCCAGAGCGGGCTGCTCACGGACGCCCACGTCAGCCACTGTGGCGACGACATGTTCCTGATCATGACCCACGACCGCGGCGAGAACGCCGAGGAGGTGCACAAGCTGGCCTGGGATACGTTCATCGACGGCACGGAGACGGCGAAGAAGCTGAAGCTGTATGGCGCCGGCCAGGACCTCATCGCCGACGCGTTCTCCGGGAACATCCGCGGCGCGGGGCCGGGCTCGGCGGAGATGGAGATCGAGGAACGGCCGTCGGAGCCGCTGCTGGTGTTCATGGGCGACAAGACGTCGGCGGGGGCGTTCAACCTGCCGCTGTACAAGATGTTCGCGGACGCGTTCAACACGCCGGGGCTGATCATCGCCGAGGGTCTGCACGAAGGGTTCGCGTTCGAGGTGCAGGACGTGCGGGAGCACCTGAAGATCACGCTGAACGCGCCGGAAGAGATATACGACATGCTGATCTTCCTGGGCGCGCCCAACCGCTACGCGGTCAAGAAGGTGTACGCGCGCAGCACCGGCGAGGTGGGCGCGGTGTCCAGCACGGACAAGCTGTCGCTGATGGCCGGCCGCTACATCGGCAAGGACGACCCGGCGATGGTGGTGCGCTGCCAGGGGGTGTTCCCGGCGGTGGGCGAGGTGCTGGAGCCGTTCACGAACCCGTTCCTGGTGGAGGGCTGGATGCGCGGATCGCACCACGGGCCGCTGATGCCGGTGGGGCTGAGCAACGCGACGCCCAGCCGCTTCGACGGGCCGCCGCGGCTGGCCTGCCTGGGGTTCCAGCTGGCCAACGGCAAGCTGGGCGAGCCTCGGGACATGTTCGACGACCCGGGGTTCGACCACGTGCGGGACAAGGCGAACCAGATCGCCGACTACCTGCGGGCGCACGGCCCGTTCGAGCCGCACCGGCTGCCGCTGGAGGAGATGGAGTACACGACGATGCCGGTGGTGGCGGGCAAGCTGCAGTCGCGCTGGGAACCGATCGACGCGACGGCTGCGGCGGCGGGGTCGTAGGCTCGCTCTCCGGATAATTCCCGAAAAAACCGTCAGGTTCGGCCGATTTCGTATTGACCGGCCGCGCGGGGCTCGCTAGTATTCTAGCGATTGCTCAGGGGCGCGGCAGGCGCGGGCGTTCGCTCGGTCACCCTCAGGCAGTCCGGTATTCATCCTTTCGTCCATTAACGGCAGGCTCGTAGTCGCAGCGCTGTAGGCAGCAGCCCGTACACGCTGTCTGGGGGTGGTGTGCGACCAGCACCTTTCCGGCTGACCTTGGTAACGCTTTGTGGCGGCGTGCTAATCGCCGTCCTCACACTCATCGTCATTCTTGGCCAGCAGGGCGGGCCGCAATACGTCGGTCTGTCCTCCGGGCAGGGGGACGTAGTCTCCGGGCGCTACATCGTAGTCCTGCGCGAGGGGAGCGATCCCGGCGCGCTGGCGGAGGAGCTGGGCGACCGCATGGGGTTCGAGGCGGATGCTGTCTACCGGGAGGCGCTGGCCGGGTTCGCGGCGGAGCTCTCGGCGGCGGACGCCGAGACGCTGCGATCGGACCCCAGGGTGCAATCGATCGAGCCGGACAAGCTGGCGACGCTGACGGGGCAGACCCTGACAAACGGCGTGGACCGGGTGCAGGCGGAGGTCGTTACGATGACCGGCGCCGACCCGGCGCCGGACGTGGACATCGCCATCATCGACACCGGTGTGGACATCGATCACCCGGACCTGCGGGTGGCCGGCGGCGCCGCGTTCAACGGGCCGGAAGCCCAGTGCGGGGACGGCAGCGGCCCCTACGACGATGACCACGGGCACGGCACGCAGGTGTCGGGAGTGGCGGCGGCCCGCGACAACAGCATCGGCTATGTGGGCGTTGTGCCGGGGGCGCGGATATGGGCCGTGAAGGTGCTGACCGCGGCCGACGGGTACGCGTCCTGCATCATAAGGGGAGTGGACTGGGTGACCGCCAACGCGGACACCATCGAAGTGGCGAACATCAGCATTGCTATCCCGGACAGCCCGGCGCTGTGCGAGGCGATCGCGGCCTCAGTGGCGGCCGGCGTGGTGTACACGGTAGGCGCGGGCAACACAACCGGGGACGCGTCCCTCCTGAGCCCGGCCAACTGCGCCAGCGCGATAGCCGTCTCGGCCATCGCGGACGGGGATGGGCGCTCCGGCGGTGTGGGCGCGGGCACGCCCTACGGCCTCGACGATACGTTCGCCGAGTTCAGCAGCAACGGCCCGGCGGTGGACATGGCGGCGCCGGGGGTCAGCATCCTCTCAACCTACATGGGCGGCGGCTACGCCATAGGCTTCGGCACGAGCTTCTCGGCCCCTCACGTAGCGGGAGCTATCGCGCGCCTGCTCATGGATGGCTACGACGGGCCGGCGGAGAGCGGGGACGTGGTGGCGGCGATGCTGGCCGGCGGCTTCGCCGTGGCCCAGGACAGTGAGTGCGGCTTCACCGGGGACCCGGACGGGTTCCCGGAGCCGATGCTTTACATCGGCGAGTGCAACGGTGTCGAGCCGCCCTCGCCCACGCCGACCCCCGCGCCCTCGGCTACGCCGACGCCGGCTCCAACGCCGACGCCTACGCCAACACCGCTGCCGACGCAGACCGCGACTCCGACGCCGACGGCGGTAGCCACGGCGACGGCCACACCGGCCCCGAGCAGCACGCCCAGCCCCACCCCGACGCCCGCGCCGGCCGACTCGGATGGAGACGGCTGGCTGGATAACGTCGACAACTGCCCGGCCTGGTCCAACCCGGAGCAGGGGCTTCCCGAATGGCCCGCAGTGCCGGACGATCCGGACTGCGATGGCACTTCCAGCCCGAAGGAAGCCTACATGGGCACAGACCCTCTCACGCAATGTCCTGCCACCCTGATCTCAAGCGACGAGGAGCCGGACGCCTGGCCACCGGATGCTAACGATGACCGGGACATGGACATGGGAGACATCATCATGCTCTTCAAGAACATCCTGATGAACCCCGCAAACTACCATGAGCGCTCCGACTTCACTGCCGACGGCCAGGTGGACGTTGCCGACCTCATCGTCGGGTTCAACCAGTTCCGGGTCGTGTTCGGAACCGGCAGCGCCTGCAGCTAGCAGCTATCACTTCCAGCCGCGGCGCGAGAGGCGTATCTTATAGTTCTCGATGCCCGAACTTCTGATCGCCACGAACAACCCCGGAAAGGTCGCCGAGTTCCAGCGGCTGCTGGGCGATTGCGGCTGGAAGCTGATGACAGCCGGCGCGCTGGGAATCGAGCTGTCGCCGGAGGAGCCGGGCGAGACGTACGCTGAAAACGCCAGGCTGAAGGCGCTGGAGGGCGCGCGGCTGAGCGGGCTCGTGACGCTGGCCGACGACTCGGGGCTGGAGATCGAGGCGCTGGAGGGGGCGCCGGGGCCGCGCTCGGCGCGCTTCCTGGGCGAGGACGCCGGTTTCGATGAGCGTTTCGCGCGCATCCTGGCCGACATGGAGGGCCTCGAATCGGCGCGGAGGTGGGCGCGATTCCGCTGCCTCATCGCCATCGCGCTGCCGGACTCGGAGGACGCCAGGCTGTGCGAGGGGGAGGTGGGTGGGATGATCGCCCTGGAGCCGCGGGGCGGCGGCGGGTTCGGGTACGACCCGCTGTTCTATCTGCCTCAGCGCGCGGCGACGATGGCGGAGCTGCCCGAGAGGGTGAAGGACATCGTGAGTCACCGCGGGCAAGCGGCGATGCAAGCTCGCTGGCTGCTGATGCAGATGCTATACGAGCGCAAAGGCGCCGATGATGACGCCGCCTGACTCGCCGCGACCGGGCGAGCTAAAGGACAGGTTCGGGCGGCCGTTGCGCGACCTGCGGATATCGGTGACCGACCGCTGCAACTTCCGCTGCACCTACTGCATGCCCAAGGAGGTGTTCGGGCGGGAGTACCCGTTCCTGGCGCGGGAGGAGATCCTCACGTTCGAGGAGATAGAGCGGCTGGCACGGGCCTTCGTGTCGCTGGGCGTGGAGAAGGTGCGGATCACGGGCGGCGAGCCGCTGTTGCGACGGGAGATCGAGAAGCTGGTGGCGATGCTGGCCGGCATCGAGGGGCTGCGCGACCTGACGATGACGACGAACGGCTCGCTGCTGAAGTCGAAGGCGCGGGCGCTGAAGGCGGCGGGGCTGCACCGCGTGACGGTGAGCCTGGACTCGCTGGACGACGACGTGTTCAAGGCGATGAACGACGCGGACTTCCCGGTGGAGCGGGTGCTGGCGGGGATCGAGGCGGCGTCGAAAGCGGGGCTGACTCCGGTGAAGGTGAACGTCGTCGTCAAGAAGGGCGTGAACGAGGATAGCGTCGCCCAGATGGCCCGCCACTTCCGCGGCAGCGGCCACATCGTGCGCTTCATCGAGTACATGGACGTGGGGACGACGAACGGCTGGCGGCTGGACGACGTGGCGCCGGCCTCGAAGATCGGGCGGCTCCTGGAAAAGGAGAAGTCGATCGAAGCGCTGCCGCCGAGCTATCGGGGAGAGGTGGCGAAGCGCTTCCGCTACGCGGACGGTTCCGGCGAGGTGGGGATCATCGCGTCGGTGACGGAGCCGTTCTGCGGCGACTGCTCGCGGGCCCGCATCTCGGCCGACGGCAACCTCTACACGTGCCTGTTCGCGACGAAGGGGCACGACCTGCGGGCGCTGCTGCGGTCCGGCCAGACGGACGGGGAGATCGCGGAGTTCCTGCGCTCGATCTGGCGGGTGCGAGAGGACCGCTACTCGGAGCTGCGCTCGGCCGAGACGGTGGGGCTGCCGAAGGTCGAGATGTCGTACGTGGGGGGTTAGACGTGGCCACCCCTCGGCGCAGGCCGAAGCTGAGCCACCTGGACGCCGGCGGACGCCCGAAGATGGTGGACGTGACCGGCAAGCCGGACAGCGCCCGCGAGGCGGTGGCCAAAGGCAGCGTCTACATGTCGGCCGAGACGCTGGAGCTGGTGACCTCCGGTCGCGCGGCGAAGGGGGACGTGCTGACGGCGGCGCAGATCGCCGGGATCATGGCCGCCAAGCGCACGCACGAGCTGATCCCGCTCTGCCACCCGCTGCCGCTGACCGGCATCGACGTGACGCTGGCGGCGGACGAGGGCCGGAGCGCAGTCGACATCACCGCTACGGTGCGGACGACGGCGAAGACGGGGGTGGAGATGGAGGCGCTGACGGCGGTGTCGGTGGCGGCGCTGACGGTGTACGACATGCTGAAGTCGGCGCAGCGGGACATCCGCATCGGGGATATCCGGCTGGTGCGCAAGACGGGCGGCAAGAGCGGGGAGCTGCGGCTGGAGTAAGGATTACGCACACGCAGGATGTGCGCCTCGTCCTGCCGGAAGCTGGACTCGTGAGATTGCCGCGTCGCTCCTGTCGTCGCTCCTCGCAATGACGCCACGGATTACGGTCATTGCGAGCCTGCCTGCCGGCAGGCAGGCGCAAGCGAAGCAATCTCACGCCATTTCAGTTCCGCCTGGTGGGCGACCCCGGCAAGCATAGGGTGGGCGACCCTTCGGCAGGCTCAGGCCAGGCCTAAAGGTCGCCCCTACGCTGGATGACGTGGCGTCCTACTGCTTCGGCAGCCCCAACCCCCGCATGGCGACGATGTTGCGCATGATCTCGCTGGTGCCGCCGCCGACGGTCTCAGCCACGCTCACCTGGTAGTAGCGCTCGATGCGGCCCTTCAGGTGGACATGCTTGCTCCTGGGCTGCAGCTGGCCGTACAGCCCCAGCAGATCCATGCCGGTGCGGGCCAGCCGCTGCCCCAGCTCCGAAGAGTAGAGCTTGGCGATGGAGGCCTCGTAGTTGGGGATCTTGCCGGTCTGCTGGAGCGAGGCAACGCGGTAGCAGAGGTTCTGCCCGGCCTCGATCTCCAGGCCGATCTCGGCCAGGCGGTGACGAATCTCCGGTCGCGACTCGACGAGGGCGGGCTCCTCGCGGGCGATGCGGAGGAGGTCCTCCCACCAGCGCCGGGCGCGGGCGACGCCGGCGACGGACGAGCGCTCGAAGTCCAGGGCGACGGCGAGCTGGTACCAGCCGTTGTTCTCCTGGCCGACGAGGTAGTTGGCGGGTATGCGCACGTCCTCGAAGAAGACCTCGTTGAAGCCGCGCATGCCAGCCATGTTGATCAGGGGCCGGATCGTTATACCGGGGGTGTCCATGGGCAGGATGAACATGCTGATGCCCTTGTGCTTGGGGGCCTCGGGGTCCGTGCGGGCGGCCAGCCAGCCCCAGTTGGAGCGATGGGCGCCGCTGGTCCAGATCTTCTGGCCGTTGATCACCCAGTCGTCGCCGTCACGGACGGCGCGGGTCTGGAGAGAGGCGAGGTCGGAGCCGGAGCCGGGCTCGGAGTACAGGGTGCACCAGATCTCGTCGTGGTTGGCGATGGCCGGGAGGAAGCGCTGCTTCTGGTCGTCGGTGCCGTAGATCATGAGGCTGGGGCCCACCCAGGCGACGCCCATGTTGAGGCCGGTGGGGGCGCCGTGGTAGGACATCTCCTCGTTGTAGATCATCTGGGTCATGATGGAGGCCTTGAGGCCGCCGTACTCCTGCGGCCAGGGCAGGGTGAGCCAGCGCCGCTGGGCGAGCTTCTTGTTGAACTGCTTGGCGAATTCGCCGCTCTGGTCCAGTCCCATCTCCGACTCGTTGTCGAAGCGGTCCTGCCAGCCCGGCTTTAGCTCCTCCTTCAGGAACGCGCGCACCTCCGTGCGGAAGGCCTCCTCTTCGGGGTTGAACCTGAACTCCATGTGGGCTGACTCCTGTCCTAGCTCATCCGAAGGGCGGGCTTCAGCCCGCCTGGCGAACGTTGCGACAGGCTGAAGCCTGTCCTTCCGGGTAGGCGTGGAAGCCTGAAGGCTTCCGCTACATGCGTCATGCGGCCGCGCTCACCCTTCCGCCTTGAGCGCGCCGCTGTGGATGCGTCGGGCGACGTCAGCGAACAGCTCGTAGTCCTGGGCGCCGACGAGGGCGAAATTCTCCTCGAAGATGAAGGTGGGGACGCCACCCAGGCCGGCGGCGCGGGCCCAGGCCATCTGGTCCTCGACTCGTTGGGCGTAGCGGTCTTCGGCGAGGGCCTGCCGCAGCGCGTGGGAGTCGAGGCCGCAGGCGGCGGTGATAGAACAGAGCACTTCGATGTCGCCGATGTTCTCGCCGCGCTCCCAGTAGGCCTCGAACACGGCGCGGTGGAAGGGTCGCAGCTGTCCCTGCTCGGCGGCGAACTCGGTTGCCTCGTGGGCCTTGAAGGTGTTGGCGACGACGGGCGGGGAGATCATCTCGATGCCGGCCTCGCGGGCGGTCTGGCGCAACCGCTCGCGGTAGCCTTCGGGGAACTGGCGGCCGCGGTAGGCTTCGTCGCGGGGGAGGCCCTCGGGCGGGACGCCGGGCCTGAGGTTGTAGGCGCAGGCCTCGAGATCGAGGTCGAACTCCTCGCCCAGGCGCTCGATGCGGGCCAGGCCGACGAAGCACCAGGGGCAGATGTAGTCGGAGACCATGCGAACGCGCAGGCGTGGTTTCGCGGGCGCCTCCGTGCCGATGCCGGCGTGGCGCTCGACGTCGTCGTCGCCTTCGAATCCGACTGCCCAGGACTCCATTCCGAGCGGATTATAGCACTTCGGCTGCAGTTCGCGTAAACGTTAGGGCTATCCTTTTGGCCCCAGCTTGCGCCCGCCCAGGCAGTGCAGGTGGAGGTGGAACTCGGTCTGGCCGGCGTCGTCGCCGGTGTTGGAGGCGAGCCGGTAGCCGCTGTTCTCGATGCCCAAGTCGCGGGCGACCCTGGCGGCGGCGGTGACCAGACGGCCGAGGGCGGGCTCGTGCCGCTCCTCGGCCTCGCGAGCCGAGGGGATATGCTCCCTGGGGACGACGAGAAAGTGGACGGGCGCTTGCCGCCAGGGCTGGCCTTCGGGGATGTCGAAGGCGACGACGAGGTCGTCCTCGTAGAGCAGGGGCAGCGAGGTCTGGCCGCTCGCGATGCGGCAGAACAAGCAGTCGGACACGGGCGCCTCCGGGCGAAGGGTGCGCACATGATAGCACGGCCTGTATACTACGGGGCGCTATGTCAGGGGTTGAGGGAAGTGTGTTACCGGACCCCAGCCTTCAGGCTGGGGCATCGCGCCCCCCGCCCCGCCCGGGGCCCGTGGCCCACAGGGAGGTTGTCTGAGCCGTGCCCCCGCTCGAAGGTAAGGTCGCCATCGTTACCGGCGCCGGGCGCTACAACGGCATCGGCCGCCACATCGCGCTGGCCCTGGCGCGCGACGGCGCCGACGTGGCGATAACGGGCTCCGGCCGCCCGCCGGAGTCGTATCCGGACGACGAGAAGGAGATGGGCTGGCGGGACGTGGAGTCCGTCGCCGGGGAGATACGGGAGCTCGGCCGCCGCGCGCTGCCCCTTGTGATCGACGTGACGAAGGCGGAGGAGGCGCAACGGCTGGCCGACGAGACGGGGCGGGAGCTGGGTCGCGTCGACATCCTGGTGAACAACGCGGCGGCGGCCCGCGGGAACGATCGCGTGCCCGTCATCCGGCTCGATGAGTCGGAGTGGCGGAAGGTGCTGGAGGTGAACCTCACGGGTACGTTCCTGGTGACGCGGGCCGTGGCGAAGGCGATGATCGAGCAGGGCGAGGGCGGTCGCATCGTCAACATATCGTCGGTGGCGGGGCGGGAGCCGATCGCTACGTTCGCGGCCTACGGCACGAGCAAGGCGGGGCTGATCCAGTTCACGCGGGTGCTGGCGGCGGAGCTGGGGGCGCACCGGATCAACGTGAACTGCGTCTGCCCTGGGCTGGTGGACACGTACCGCATGCAGGACATCACCCACGGCCCGATCCGCGACGTGGTGATGCGCAGCATCCCCCTGGGCCGTGAGGGCAAGCCGGAGGAGATCGGCGAGCTGGTGGCGTTCCTGTGCGGGCCGGACGGGTCGTACATCCACGGCCAGACGATCAACATCGACGGCGGCCGGGTGATGGTGTAACGGCTAGCGGCTGGCCTCCCAGGGGTCCCAGCCGGGGCCGCCGCCGCTGAGCTTCGACGTATCGCCGAAGACGCTGCCGTCCGCGACCTCCGAGTAGAGATCACGGCCGAGGATGGCGCCGGCGCAGCCGACGCCACCGCGCATGGTGCCTGCGATGCCGTGCGCGAACACGGTGCTCGCCCCCACCAGGAACAGGCCCTCGATCTCCGTCTTGGGCATCGGGCGGTTGGGGCCGAACTGGTCGGTGGCCAGCTCGATGCCGTAGGAAGTGCCGCCGGTGGAGAACGTGAAGTGCTCCTGCGTGATCGGCGTCGCCGCCTCCTGCCAGACGATGTGTTCACGCAGGCCGGGAATGACCCGCTCGGCGCCCTCGATCATCGCTTCGGTCAGGGTCTGCTTGGCCGACTGGTAGCCGGGCTTGCGATGGTATTTCTCGCCCTCGGTGGGGCCGGACTCGATGTCCCAGAGGCGGTAGTCGGCGGGGACGAGGGTCATGATCTCCAGGCTGGTGCAGCCTTTGGGCGCGATAGCCTCGGTGTGCGGGTCCTTGACGGAGCCGGCGGTGATGTACATGTAGAGGTCGTTGGGCAGACGGCCCTCGTAGCAGTCGCGGTACGGCGCCTCGATGTCCCAGTTGCCGTGGTACCAGTAGTTCGTGTTGGGCATGCTGTCGCGCAGGTCGATGTCCAGGCCCAGGTACACGCAGAACAGAGGCAGGGCCATGCGATAACCCTTCACGCGGGCGGCCGTCTGGGCTGAGACGTGCTCCTCGCCGACGAGGTCGATGAACGTGCGCTTGAGGTCGGCGTTGGAGACGACCACGGGCGCCCGGAGCTCCTCGCCGTCCTTTATACTCACGCCGGTGGCGCGCCCGTCCTCGACGAGGATGCGCTCGACACCGGCGCGGGTGCGCACCTCGCCGCCGTGGGAGCGGACGACGTCGACGAGGTGTGCGGCCAGCACCTGGCCGCCGCCCCTGGGGTAGTAGGCGCCCTTCAGGTAGTGGTCGATGAGCAGCGCGTGCATGAGCACTGGGACGCGCGAGGGCGGCGCGGCGTAGTCGCCGGACTCACCGGCCAGGATGGCCCGCGCCTTCTGGCCCAGCGAGCAGTCGTCGAACAGGTCGCCGAGCGAACGCATGCCCCACTGCATGAAATTCGGCGCTTCCTGGATCAGGCGCGGCACGTCCTGGGGCTGGACGGGGAGTTTGACCTTGCCGAAGTCGCGGACAACGCCGTGCATGACGTCCAGGCAGCGGTGGATGCCGGTCTCGTCGTCGGGGAACGTCTGGACGAGGCGGTCGCGGTAGCGGTCCCAGCCCCTGGGCACGCGGAAGGTTAGGCCGGGGAACATCAGCGTGTCGAAGCCGTCCGGGTCCATCTCCAGGAACTCGATCTTGCTCTCGAGGCCGACTCCGCGGAGGACGGTGGGGATGAGGCCGCCCGGGCCACAGTCGCCGAGGTAATGGACGCCGACGTCGAACTCGAACTTTTGCTTGCGGCGGAAGACGTGGGAGTTGCCGCCGGCGACGTAGTGCTTTTCCAGGACGAGAGTGCGCAGGCCGTTGGTGGCCAGGTAGGCGGCGGTGGTGAGGCCGCCGATCCCGGAGCCGATGACGATAGCGTCCCAGTCTTCTCGCTCTGGCATGGCAGCGGCAACATAGCACCGAGCATCGGAGGGCGTCAACGTGCGGTATAGTTTCCGGTGCCATGCCTGACCGCGCGTCGCCCGCCAGCCGCCGCTACCGCTGCCGCGATGGCTACGTGGCTGTGGCCTGCGAGAATGAGCTGACCCTCACCCCCTGCCCCTCTCCCGCTCGCGGGAGAGGGGTGACCGGCAGGTCGAGGTGAGGGCGAGAGCAGGCATGGATAACCGGGCCTCGCCCGCCAGCCGCCGTTACCGCTGCCGCGACGGCTACGTGCGCGTCGCCTGCGAGAGCGAGCTGCAGTGGCAGGCGCTGTCGAAGTGCGTGGGGCGGCCGGAGCTGGCGTACCCGGGCTCGTGGGGGGCGGCGAGCGTGGCGGGCCCGAGGGGACGGCTGGGGCGGCTGCTGGAGGCGATCTTCGCGGAGGACCCCGTGCACGTGTGGCTCGAGCGGCTGCGGTCGCACGGGGTGCCGTGCGAGAGGGAGGCGGACGTGGAGGCCTAAAGGCCTCCGCTACATCGCCTCAATCGCGGGATGAACCCGCATCCAGTAGAATAGGCAGGCCATGACCGAACTTTCCGATGCCCACAAGCTAATACGGGATACGGCGCGACGGGTCGCTCGCGAGAAGGTGGCGCCGCGGGCGGCGGAGATGGACCGCACGGGCGAGTACCCGGAGGACGTGTTCGCGGCGTTCAAGGACGTGGGCCTGCTGGGGCTGTCGATACCGCAGGAGTACGGCGGTAGCGGCGCTGGCTTCCTGGCCCTGGCCCTGGCGGTGGAGGAGGTGGCGAAGCACTGTAACTCCTCGGCGCTGATTTTGCTGCTGTCGGCGCTGTCCACGCAGCCGATAAACCTGGGCGGGTCGGAGGAGCAGAAGCGGCAGTGGCTGCCCCGCTCGGCGGCGGGCGAGGTCCGCGGCGCCTTCTGCCTGACCGAGCCCAACGCGGGGTCGGACGCGGCAGCGATCGAGTCGCGGGCGCGCCGGGACGGCGACGACTACGTTATCGACGGCGAGAAGGTGTACATCTCGGGCGGCTCCGTGGCCGACTACGTCTGCTACTTCGCGAAGACGGGTGACGACGGCACGCAGGCCGTATCGGCGTTCGTGGTGCCGGCGGACTCGCCGGGGTTCTCGGTGGCGCGCACGGACGACAAGATGGGCGTGATCGGCGTGCCCACGGCCAACATCGTGCTGCAGGAGTGCCGGGTGCCGGCGGCGAACCGGCTGGGCGAGGAGAATCGGGCCTTCCGCACGGCGATGCTGACGCTGAACACCTGCCGGCCGGTGGTCGGGGCGCGGGGGCTGGGGCTGGCCCAGGGGGCTATCGCCTACGCGCTGGACTACGCCCGCGAGCGGAAGACGTTCGGGAAGGCGCTGGTGGAGCACCAGGCGATCCAGATGATGCTGGCGGAGGCCTCGATCCAGATCGAGGCGGCGCGGCACCTGGTGTACCACGCGGCCTCGATGGTGGACGAGGGCCGCTACGAGCGCGTGGACGCGCCCTACCTGTCGATCGCCAAGACGTTCGCCACGGAGATGTGCATCCGCGTATCGTCGGACGCGATCCAGATCCTGGGTGCGCAGGGGTACATGAAGGACCACCCGCTGGAGCGGCACTACCGTGACGCGCGGCAGCTGACCATCGTGGAGGGGACGTCGCAGGTGCAGCGGCTGGTGATCGCGCGGGCGATGATCGAGGGGGAGATCAGCTACTGGTAGGCTGAGGTCGTTCCTTGAACGACTCCAAACCTCCCACCTTCTCCGACCCCTTGGCCCAGAACTGGACAAACCCCTTCGAGAGCTGAACGTCTTGCTGGCCTCTTCCGTCGACTGACATGAAGATGCGATTGCGACTCTTCCCGCGGAACCACGGTTCTCCACGTGTGAACAGACAGATGGCGGATACACCTGAGTGGCGCATGAGTTGATTGGTCAATAGGTTTTCTGTCGCCTCTTCGGTCGGTCGGGTTCCCAGGGCCTCAACCTGCGACAGGTCGACCACAAGGATGAAGGGCCTGCCTCGTTTGCGCTGCCCCAGTTTGCCCCGAACTGTATTTCTCAGCTTTTGCTCGAAGCTCGACCGCAGGAGGTCAACGAAGGCCGACGTGTTCACCGAATGTTTGAGAGTGAAGGCGCCACCGAACTCGATCTTACCCTCGAGTTCCTTATCCACTTGCATCCTTAGCTGCCAGTCTCCATCAAAGGCTATACTCTTGTCGTCGTCGCCGTAGATGATAGGTAGATCATCGATGTCGACCTCGATTGCATTCTGCCCGCCCATGTCGCACGTCCGACTAACCCGCGGGGTTGCGACGGCTTCAGCGAAGATGGCGGACACCCGCTTCAAGATAAGGTCCTTGTCGTGAGCCGAGGGCAAGTAGTTGTAGCGAATCCGGGCCTGTCGATGAATGCGCTTCTTGTGGCACATGAGGGTTGCTCGTTCCTGAAGCTGGTCTTGGATCATGGTGAGGTCGGAAAATGCCTTGACGGAAAGGCGAGTCACCTCCACGACGATCTCCTGCGATTCGAACTGGAACGCAAAGTCAGCCCTCGTGTCGCCGACGCCCGTGCGCGGCTCAATCTCCAATGGAGCGAATTGCGTAGCGAACTGCGCTGCGACCATGATTTCTGTGAGCACTGACTGAAGCTGAGCCTCCGTCAATACGGGAAGACTAGCCAGCTTCCGCTCGATCGCCGCCCGGCCATTGGCGTCGGTTCGAGATTCAAGGTACTCGAACGCCTGGGCAACGTATGTAATGAACGCAAGTGGATACCGCCCCGTATCGAGCCACGTCTTCGTAAAGTGGTTGGCGGCACCCTCCGTTGGGTTTCGCATCCACTCCGGAGAGAGTCGTCTGAACTTGTTTTGAAGGTAGGCTCTCGCTTGTCTTACATCGCCCAGGCTGAACGAGGAGTGGCCAATCTCGCGTCTATCATCCCACCACATAGCACGTATATTCTACCGGAATAGCCTGGAGTGAGCTAGCCGGCCTGGGCGGCCGCCGGCTCCGGCGGCGGCTGCGGCGGCGGCCCAAACCGCCGTGACATGCTCAGGTAGATCCCGGCCACGAGGCCCGTTATCGCCGCCACAAGCAGCACCTCGCGGACGCCGACGAGCTCAGCCACGCCGCCGATGGCGAACAGCGGCAGCAGCGACAGGGCGTCGGATAGAGCGCTCTGGGTGGCGAAGACGCGCCCCTGCTTCCCCTGCGGCGCCTCCTCGTTGAGTACGGCGCGTCCGGCCACGGCGGCCATCGTGGCCGAGAAGCCGACGGGGATCGCCAGGATCATGGCCATCGTGATGACCGAAGAGACGCCGACCTCGTTTTCGACGAAGGTGAGGCCGGGCGCGAGTTGAAGGTTTTCGACGATGTTGTCGCGGACGAGGACGACGAGGCCGAGGCCGGCGATGCTGAGGACGTAGAGGATGAACCCCACGGCGGCTATCCTCAACGCCCCGAACAGGCGGGCCAGCGGCGGCGTGAAGGCCAGCGCGATGATCGCGCCGATGGCGGCGGGGGCAACGACGAACACCGCGTTCTCCGCCGATATGTCCAGCACGTCTCGCGTGTAGCGGGGGGCGAGGACGGCGAGGGCCTTGGAGAGCGTGCCGACGACGGTCAGGTAGACGAGGGCGAGGAAGGCCCTACGGCTGGTGCGGAGGACGCGCCAGCCGGCGGTCATCGCTTCGGCCAGGCCGGTGCGGTCGCGGGGGCCGTCGTCCTCTACCCGACGGTTGAGGTCGATGGCCGCAGACACGACAAAAGCGGCGGCGGCGAACGCCAGGACGGACGTGGCAAGGGATTCCGAGGTGCCGGCAAGCTTGATCGCGACCGGGGCCAGGACGATGGCGCCGGCGGCCTGGCCCAGGGTCACCGAGAGCACCATCCAGGAGTTGGCGGCGGTCAAGCGGTCGCGGCCGACGAGGCCGGGAAGGGAGGCCGATTCCGCCGGCCCGGTGACCTGGCCCACACAGGAGAAGACGAAGGCGAGGAGGTACAGGTTCCAGAGGTCGTTATCGTAGTAGACCATAGCGATGACGAGGGCGGCGCGGGCCAGGTAGCCGGAGACCAGCAGGCCGCGCCGGGGGAGGATATCGGCGAGGCCGCCGGCGGGCAGGCCGAGGAGGATGGAGGGGAGGATGAAGGCGGTGACCAGCATCGTGCTGTGCAGGCTGGAGTCCGTCTTCTCGACGACGATGATGAGGAGCGTGAACAGCATCGCGCTCTGGCCGACCTGCCCCACGGCGCGCGACTCGATAAGGCGGCGGAAGCTGTGGTTGGCGAACAGGCGGATGTCTTGCGGTTCGACGGCCATCGTTAGCGACTAGCAGGTGCTGAATAAGGGTTGGAGACCCTCATGGTTCGACAGGCTCACCACGAGCGGAACACAAACACGCTCGTCCTGAGCCTGTCGAAGGACGAGGACCGAGGTTTGTCAGCACCTGCTAATCGTAACGTCGCGGCAGTCCGGCGGTAAATACCGCACCGATGGCCGGGCTCCGGCGTTCTGATAGAATGAGGACACAAGCCGTCATGCGCTGGCTCGCCGCCCTTGCCCCGCTCCTCGCCCTGATCCTCCTCTCGGCCTGCAAGACCGGAGGCGGGGGCTCCAGCGATGACGCCGAGCCGGACCCACCAAAAACGCCCCTGGAGACCGCTCAGCGCTTCCTGGACCTCTGGCAGGACGGGGAGCATGGCGAGATGTATGAGCTGATCTCGGCGGAGGCGAGGGCAGGCATCACCAAGGAAGATTTCGTCAAGCGCTACGACGCCATCGCCGACGAGTCGACGATCGACGGGATCGACTACGAACTGGGCGCGAACGTCACGGCGGGAGACGAGGAGGTCGTGGTGGACGTGACGATCCACACGGCGTTCTTCGGGGACATCACCCAGGGCCAGCGAGTGTTCCTCGTCCGCGAGGAGGTGACGCGACCGGGCGAAGAGGGGGAGACGCCACAGACGGCCGAGGAGTGGCGGGTGGACTGGACGCCCAGCCTGATCTTCGCGGAGCTGGACGACGTTACGCTGGTGCATTTCTTCACGGAGACGCCGCGCCGCGGCTCCATACTGGACCGGAACAACGACGAGCTGGCGGTGGACGCCACGTTGCCCGTCGTAGGCTTCGTGCCCGACCTGACCTCGGACAAGGAGGCGCTGATCACCGCGCTCGCGGCCCGGCTCGAGATGTCGGAGGGCGACGTCCGCTCGATCGTGGAGACGGACCTGCCCTCGTACTACTTCATCCCGCTGAAGACGCTGCCCTACGGGACCAGCGCGGAGACGCTGGAGAAGTTCTACGCGATGTCGGACCTGGGGGTTGTCGTGCGGGAGGAGTCGCAGCGCATCTACCCCAACGGGGACTCGGCGGCGCACGTGGTGGGCTACCTGGCTGAGGTCTCGGAAGAGCAGCTGGAGGAGCTATCGTCGCGGGGCTTCAGGCCCGGGGACAAGATCGGGGCCGACGGGATCGAGCTGCAGTTCGACGAGGTGCTGGCGGGGGAGCGCGGGGGGTCGCTGACGACGATAACGCCGGAGGGCACGATAAGTCGCACGATAGCGGAGAAGCCGGCGACGCCCGGCAAGGACATCGTGCTGACGCTGGATATCGGCGTGCAGAAGGCGGCCGAGAAGACGCTGGGCCAGCGCGTGGGCTCGATCGTGGTCATGGACCCGCGCGACAACTCGGTGCTGGCGCTGGCCTCGTACCCGCGGTTCAACCCGCAGGGGCTGACGGACGGGCTGAGCACGGAGGAGTACAACAAGCTGGCGAACGACGAGCGACAGCCGTTCCTGCACCGTCCGCTGCTGGCGACCTACCCGCCGGGGTCGACGTTCAAGCCGGTGACGATGGCGGCGGGGATGGAGAAGGCGGGTGTGACCGCCGGCGAGACGTTCCGTTGCTCGCCGTCGTGGGACGGCCTGGGCGAGGAGTTCGTCAAGAAGAACTGGCAGAGCACGGACCGCGGCTACCTGACGCCGGCGCAGGGGCTAATGGCGTCCTGCAACCCGGTGTTCTACGAAATAGCGCTGCGCACGGACCTGACGGACCCGGCGATACTGCCGGAGTTCGCGCGGGGGTTCGGGTACGGGGCGCTGACCGGGATAAACGGGCTGGACGAGGCGCCGGGGACGGTGCCGGACGACGCCTGGAAGCAGGAGAACGTGGGGGAGCCCTGGTACAGCGGGGACACGGTGAATATGGGCATCGGTCAGGGGTTCCTGGCCGTGACACCGCTGCAGATCGCCAACGCTTACTCCGCCATCGCCGGGACGGGGGTGCTGCGCAAGCCGCTGCTGGTGAAGGCGATCGCCGAGCCGGGCGGGGCGGCGGCGCAGGAGTTCGCAGCGGAGGAGATAGGGCCGCTGCCGGTCTCGGCGGCCACGCTGGCGGAGATCCGGAACGGGCTGACGCTGGTTACGCAGAACCCGGGCGGGACATCGTACCAGGTGTTCGCGACGTCGACACTGGACGTGGCGGGGAAGTCGGGTACGGCGGAGGACCTGCCGTTCGGCGCGGACCACGTGTTCTTCGTGGCCTACGCTAACCGGTCGGCGCCCTCGGCGCTGGCTCTGGTGGCGCTGGAGGAGGGGAAGCTGGGGTCGGTGGAGGCGGGCCCGAAGGCGCGGCAGGTGCTGGAAGCGACGATCGGCGCCGCCGGCGGCAACTAGCCTCGTGCTACAATGTGCGCCGAGATGCGGCGCGCAGAGTTCGAGCGCCTGGTGCTGAAAGCGCTGGAAGAGCTCCCCGAACAGTTCCAGCGCGCCCTCCAGAACATCGACATCCAGGTGCGCTGGCGCCCCACGCCCGCCGAGCTGCGGCGCGCGGGCGTGCGACGAGGCACGCTGTTCGGCGTTTACCTGGGCGTGCCGCTGCCGGCGCGCAGTCGCGGCTATTCCATGACCCTGCCCGACACGATAGTCGTCTACCAGCAGACGCACGAGCGGTACTGCCGCTCGGATGAAGAGATCGTGGCGCAGGTGCGGCAGACGGTGCTGCACGAGATAGGTCACTACCTTGGGATCGACGAGGACCGGCTGCACGAGCTGGGCGTTGGCTAAAGGAGGTTCGAAATGGCTGAGACCCCCCAGGGCGCAGAACCAGCGGTCGTATACTCGGAAAACACGTTCTTGGACACGCTGCGGCAGCCGCGAATCGTGTTGCTGTTGCTGGCCGGCTGGGCCATCGTCGGGGCGCTGACGGAGTTCTTCACGTCCAGCGGCCTGTTCGTCGACCTGCGAGGCGTCGAGCTGGACGGGGCGCTGGGCGGGCGGGCCCTGGGCTGGGAGCAGATCCCGCTGGCGGCGCTGTACCTGTACTGCGCGCGCAACCCGGCGCGCTATCACAGGGTGTTCTGGCTGGCGCTGATCGAGCAGGGGGCGGCGATAGCGGCGAACCTCTACCACCTGGGCGCCGGCGACTTCAGCGCCGAGAGCGTCATCATACCGCTGGCGGGGGCGGCGACGCTGGCCGTACTCTCGTTCCTGAACGTGTTCCAGTCGACGACGCCGGAGGAGGAGCTGGCGACTGTGTAGGGAAAGACCGGTGTGTAGAGGAAGCCTTTAGGCTTCCACGCGCACCCTGGAGGCCTGAAGGCCTCCGCTACATTCGCTTACCGCTCGTGGAGGTATGGGAAATAGCGCAGGCCGCTTCGGACATCTCAGGACAAAGAGCGGGAGGTCACGATGACTGACCTGTACGCGGAGATCGAGCCGTACGAGCACGGCATGCTGGAGGCCGGGGACGGCAACCTCGTGTACTGGGAGACGAGCGGCAATCCGCGAGGTAAGCACGCCGTCGTCCTGCACGGCGGCCCCGGCTCCGGGTGCTCGCCGTGGCAGCGCAGGCTGTTCGATCCCGCGGCCTATCGTGTCGTCCTGTTCGACCAGCGGGGATGCGGTCGCAGCACGCCGCACGCAAGCGAGCCGGACGCCGACCTGTCGAGCAACAACACCGCGAACCTGATCGCGGACATTGAGCGCCTGCGGCAACATCTGGGCGTCGACCGCTGGCTGGTGCTGGGTGGGTCCTGGGGCAGCACGCTGGCCCTGGCCTACGCCGAGACGCACCCGCAGCGGGTCACGGAGATGGTTCTGTTCGGCGTGACGACCGGACGCCACAGCGAGTTCGGCTGGACGTTCCGCGGCGGTCTCGCCGCCTTCTTCCCCGAGCAGTGGGGGCGCCTCCGCGCCGGCCTGCCGGAGGCCGAGCGCGATGGCGACATCGTGGAGGCGTACCAGCGGCTGCTGTTCGATCCCGACCCTGCGGTCCGGCAGCGGGCGGCCGAAGCCTGGTGCCTGTGGGAGTCGGCGACACCGGAGTGGCCGCCGGCGACCGGGCTGGCGGAGAGATTCCGCGATCCGGCCTACGCGCTGGCGTTCGCGCGCATCGTCACCCACTACGTCCGGCCCAACGCCTGGTTGGAGGATGGGAGCCTGCTCCGCGACGCCGGCCGGCTCGCGGACATCCCCGGCGTCCTGGTGAACGGACGTTTCGACTTCCAGGCGCCCATCGCCAACGCCTGGGAGCTGAAGCGCGCCTGGCCCCGGGCCGAGCTCGTTATCGTCGATGACGCCGGCCACGCCGCCGGCAGTCCGGCCATCGCGCGAGAGATCGTGCGGGCCACGGACCGGTTCGCCGGCGGCTAGCGCGTGAGCCAGAGGACGTGGGCGCTTTCCTCAACGACCGTCGTCCATTGCAGCGCCTGCCAGAGGTCGTCGCCGCGGGCGTAGGAGCCGTGGCCGCGGGCTACGGCGATGGGGGCGTCGCGCAGCGCCTGCGGGATAGCCTCTGCCTCCACTACGGGCACGGCGCCCAACCTGAGCTGTCCTTCGGCGTCGACCGGCTCTATGACGTCCGCGTCCAGCGAGAGGGCGATGGCGTGTCGCGGGTGGGCGTGGAGGACGGCGGCGGCATCCGTGGCGTCGTAGGCGGCGCGGTGCAGCGCCGTGTCCATCGAGGGCTCGCCCGTCAGGGCGCCCGTCTGGGCGCCGTCCGCTGAGCCGTCCGGCGCAACCGTCACCAGGTCGGATTCGCTGAGGCGGCCCAGCATCGCGCCCGTGCGGGTGATCACGATGCCGCCGTCCGGCAACCGGATGCTCAGGTTGCCGCCGCGCGAGGAGACGAGGCCGGCCTCCCAGAGCATGCGGCCCACCTCGCGGAAGAGGTCCAGGTGCTCGCTAGTCATTTCGCTTCGCGATCGCGGCCATGCTGATCCAGGCGCTGACGGCCCGCGCCGCCGCCGTCGCCAGCAGCGCCGCCGGACGCACCAGCGCCTCCTCCGGGCTGGCCAGGGAAGGGACGATCGGCTCAACGCCGGCGACGCCCGGCGCCAGCACGGTCTCCCAGCCTTCGCCGAGGACGCCGGCCAGGGCGAGGACCGGCACGCCCTCCTCGCCGGCGATGCGGGCGACGCCGGCCACGGTCTTACCGAAGCCGGTCTGACGGTCCAGGCTGCCCTCGCCGGTGAGGACGAGGTTGGCGCCGCGTATGCGCTCGCGCAGGCCGACGATGCCGGCGACGACCATCGCGCCGGGCTGGATGCGGGCGCGGCAGAAGGCGATGAGCCCCGCGCCGAGGCCGCCGGCCGCGCCCGCCCCCGGCTCGTCGAGCACGGAGACGCCCAGGTCGCGCTGGACGACCTCCGCGAAGCGTCGCAGGGCCGCGTCCAGCTCGCGAGCGGCGCCGGCGTCCGCGCCCTTCTGGGGGCCGTAGACCAGGGAGGCGCCGTGGGGGCCGCACAAGGGGTTCGTGACGTCCGCTGCGGCGACGATCTCGCAGGCGCGCAGGCGTTCGTCGAGGCCCGACAGGTTGATGCGGTCCAGCGAGGCGAGGGCGGCGCCGCCGGGGGGCAGGTCGCGGCCCGCGGCGTCGAGCAGGCGCGCGCCCAGGGCCTGCGCCATCCCGGCGCCGGCGTCGTTCGTGGCGCTGCCGCCGAGGCCTACGACGATACGCTTGCAGCCGGCGTCGAGCGCGGCGAGCATGAGCTGGCCGACGCCAAATGTGGCGGTGAGGCGGGGGTCGCGCTCGGCGTCGGCCAGGAGGGTGAGGCCGGCGGCGGCGGCCATCTCGATGATCGCCTCGGTCCCGTCGACGATGCCCCAGCCGGCCTCGACGGGACGGCCCAGGGGGTCGCGGACGGTGGTGGTGACCGCGCGCCCGTTCCTGGCGGCGACGACGGCGTCTACGGTGCCGGGGCCGCCGTCGGCCATGGGCAGGGCGTCGATGTCGGCATCCGTGAGGGCCTGCCGGACGCCCTCGGCGATGGCACTGGCGGCCTGGACGGCGGTCAGCGTGCCCTTGAACTCCTGCGGCGCTATCAGGACCCTCACGCGGACACGATAGCACCGCAGCGACGGGCGTGTCGCGGCGAGAAAACAGAACAAACATACGTAATTGGGACTGTTGCCCCTTGACAACAGAACGCGCGTTCTCTTACGGTTGCACGAGAGACAGAACGAGCGTTCTATATTGGTAGGAGAATCGGCGATGCGAAGACTGACAGGCACACAACTGAGGCTCCCCCTGGTGCGCGGCGTCCGCTGCCCGGACTGCGGCGGCCCCCTGGTGCACGCCGAAGGGTGCGCCTCGTGTCCCGTGTGCGGCTTCTCGCGCTGCGGGTAGCGGGTAGCGGGTGGCGCGGGCCAGGCTTAAGCCTGGCCTTCGGGGGCTGCGCTGGCGGCGGCTCTGCCGTTGGACGGTGGCGGGGACATGCGGCTATGATGGCTGCAAATGTCGGAGAGGCTCACCGTCGCCGTCCTCAACCAGGGCTGCAAGCTGAACCAGGCCGATGGGGAGGCTATCGCGCGCCGTCTGGCCGGCGAAGGCGTCCGCGTCGTCAGCCGGCCGGAGAAGGGCGCCGACGGGTTCGTCATCAACACCTGCTCGGTCACACATGTGGCCGACGCCAAGGCGCGCCAGCTGACACGGCTGGCGAGGCGCCTCTCGCCCGCGGCGACGATCGTGCTCACGGGCTGCTACGCGGAGACGGCGCCGGCCAACGTCGCGGAGCTTACCGGCGCGGACTTCGTCCTGGGGAACGCCGGCAAACCTGAGATACCATCGCCGCTCGTCGAGCGGCTGCGGCTGCGCGGCGATCCGGCGGCCGGCTGCCCCGACCCGGCACAGGGTGCGCTGAGAACCCGCGCCTTCGTGAAGATCCAGGAAGGCTGCGACGAGATGTGCGCCTTCTGCATCGTGCCGCGCACGCGGGGCCGCGAGCGCAGCGTGCCCATCGAGAAGGTGCTGGGAGAGGTGCGAGCGCGGGAGGCCGAGGGCGTGCTGGAGGTGGTGCTGACGGGAACGCAGCTGGGCAACTACGGCCGCGACCTGGGCTGGACGGAGCAGGGGCCGCGGCGGCTGCTGGAGGCGCTACTTGAAGGCACCGACGTGCCGCGCATTCACCTGTCGTCGCTGCAGGCGCAGGACATCAGGCCGGAGCTGGTCAGACTGTGGCGGGACGCGCGCCTGAACCCGCACTTCCACCTGCCGCTGCAGAGCGGCTCGGACGGGGTGTTGCGCCGGATGCGGCGCCGCTACACGGCGGATCGCTTCCGCGAGGCGGTATTGCTGGTCCGCTCGAGCGTGCCGGACGTCTCGATCACGACGGACGTCATCGCGGGGTTCCCCGGCGAGACGGACGCGGACTTCGAGGCGACGGCGGCGCTGTGCAGGGAGATGGGCTTCGCGGCGGTGCACGCGTTCCCCTACTCGCGGCGAGCCGGCACCGGGGCCAACCTGATGCCCGACCAGGCGCCGGTTGCGGTACGCCGGCAGCGCCTGGAGCGGCTGCTGGCTATCGGCGAAACGTCGGCGCGGGCGTTCCGGGAACGCTACATGGGCCGGGTGATGCCGGTGCTGTGGGAGGAGGAGCGACGCGGGCGCTGGAGCGGCCTGACGCCGAACTACCTGCGCGTGTTCACGAACAGCGAACGGAACCTGGCGAACTCCCTGCTGCCGGCGCGGCTGATTGGGCTGACGGCCGGCGGTCTGGAGGGCGAGCTGGGGCCGGCGGGAGTGCGAGCGGCATGAACGAGACGAACCGCATGGGGATCATCGTCGCGGCGGCGATCTGGATCGTGCTGATGGCGGTGGTGATCTTCCTGGCCTGGAGCGCCGACGCCGAGGTGGTGGAGGGGCTGGACGACTTCGTGGGCTACCTGGACGACCACCGCGACAACGCGTCGCGCCTCATCGTGACGCTGGGCGCGCTGGTCTTGATAGTGCTGGCGCTGCTGCTGATCATCGTGGAGCTGGCGCCGGAGGATGAGTCGCGGGAGATACGGGTGGAGCAGGCCGGCGCGACGACGATCGTTCCGGCGGAGCCGCTGCGGCTGCGGCTGGAGGAGGCGCTGCTGGGGATGGCGGAGGTGACCGCGGCGCGGGCGCGGGTATTCTCGCACGACAAGGGTGTGGGAATGAAGCTGGACTTGACGGTGACCCGGGAATCCAACGTGGCGCTGGTGACGCAGGAGGCGTCGCGAGTGGTGGTGGAGACTCTGCAGGCGGACCTGGGCCTGCCGGTGACGGCGCCGCCCATCGTGCGGATCATGTTCGGGCCGCCAAAGGCGCCGGCGACGCCGCCGGAGCCGCCGGCGTCGGGCCGCTTTATCACGTCGTCGATATCGCAGCCGCCGCAGGAGCCGCCGGCGGCGATGGACGCGGCCGCGCCACCGGCGGGCGAACCGGAGACACCTCCGGCGGGCGAGCCGCCAGCGCAGCCGCCGCCGTGGTCCACGGGCGCGGGCCGGCCTCCGGCTCCAGGGGAAGGGCCGCCGGAAGAGCCACCGCAGCGCTAGGCGACCCGATGCCCGACGAGGCGTTCGACAGGCTGAAGCTCATCGTGGAGAGCGTGCTGTTCGTGGCCGACGAGCCGGTAGAGATCGCCGCGCTGGCCCGCATCGCCGAGGCGGGGCTGGAGGAGACGGGGGAGGCCGTGGACGCGCTGGCGGAAGAGTGCCGGGAGCGGGGCGTCCGCCTGCAGCGCACGGAATCGGCGGTGCAGCTGGTGACGGCGCCGGAGACGACGTCCTACGTGGAGCGCTACCTGGGCGTGGAGGACGACGACAGGCTCTCGCCGGCGGCGCTGGAGACGCTGGCCATCATCGCCTACAAGCAGCCGATAACCCGCCAGACGATGGAGCGCATCCGCGGCGTGAACTGCGACCGGGCGCTGGCCTCGCTGCGGGCGCGGGGGCTGATCACGGAGGTGGGGCGGGCGCAGGCGGCGGGCCGGCCGTACCTGTTCGGGACGACGTTCCGGTTCCTGGAGCACTTCGGGCTGGAGAAGCCCGAGGACCTGCCTCCTTTGGAGGAACAGGGGGCAAGGGACAAGGAACAAGGAGCCGGCGACGTCGACGGCGGGGAGGCGGGGGGTCTTGTTCCATGACCCCTGCACCTTGTTCCTGGCCGTAAAGGGAGGGGCGTCGTGAGCATGACTATAGGCGTGTGCCGGGTTTGGCTGCGCCTGCCGGAGAACCACTCGCTGAAGGACAAACGCCGCGTCGTGAAGTCGCTGGCGGCGCGAATCCACGCGAAGTTCAACGTCGCGGTGGCGGAGGTGGACGACCAGGACCGCTGGCAGATGGCGTCTCTGGGCATGACCTGCGTGACTACAAGCGAGGCCCACGCCCACCAGATGCTATCGAACGTCGTCGCGTTCATCCGCAACGAGCGGCCGGACGCGGAGATGGTGGACTACCGCACGGAGATGGTGCACGCCTTGAACGACGGGCCTGGCGAGGGCTAGCCGGACGTCGCGGCGGACCCGGCGGCGGCCTTGCGGGCCGGCCGCAGGTGCGCGTCGAAGAACTCGAGGACGAGACGGTGGTACTCCGTGGGGTAGTCGATGCGGGCGACGGCGTGGTCGGAGCCGGGCGCGGTCCACATCTCCCTGGGGTCTCCGGCGGCCTGGAACAGCTCCCGCGGCTGGTCCTCCGGGATGTAAGAGTCGTACTGGCCGTAGATGAGGAGGAGGGGGCGGGGCGCCAGCCGGCCGATGTAGTCGACGGGGCGGACGCCGCGCAGCCCGCCTCCGGCCATCGCCTCGCCGGCGGCGATGGCGGCCCAGCCGAAGGGGACGGCCCAGGCGGGCAGGAAGTCCGGCAGCTTCTTCCGCATGACGCCCTCCATCCGCGAGTAGGGGGAATCGGCAACGAGGGCGCGGATGTCTTCGGTGTGGGCGGCGGCGATGATGGCCGCGGACGCGCCCATGGAGATGCCCAGCACGCCGACCCTGCCTCGCGGCTGGCGCTCCCTCGCGTAGCGCACTGCGGCCGCGACGTCCCAGGCCTCCTTGCGGCCCAGCGTCGTGAAGCGGCCGCCGCTGCGCCCGCAGCCGCGGAAGTCGAAGGTCAGGACGTTGTAGCCGGCCTCGTGCAGGGCTACGGCGACGTCCAGGGGCTCGTACAGGCTCCGGAAGTAGCCGTGACAGAGGACGATGGTGGGATGCGTCTTGCGACCGGGCAGCCAGAGGCCGCGCAGCAGCGTTCCGTCCAGGCTGCGGAAGCGGACGTACTCGCCGTGCAGGCCGGGCGGCAGGTCGGGGTCCGGCTCGCGGTGTGGGGTGACCCAGCGCCAGCCCATCCAGGCAACGAGTCCGGCAACCACGCCGCACAGGGCGGCGGCAAGCGTCAGCCAGAAGCGCATAGGGCCATTGTGAGGGGGCCGGCGGGGTTGGGACAAGCGAGTCTGCGCGCCGACGTGTCGGGGCAGGCTAGCGGCTGACGATCAAGGTGACGAGGTCGCCGGACTGGACTACGGTGCCGGCCACGGGCTGCTGGTCGACGATCTGGCCGACGGGCACCTCGCCCTCGCGGACGCCGACTACGACGTATCCAGCGCCGGAGTCCTCGACGACGGCGATGGCGTCGTCCAGGCTGCGGCCGGCGAGGTCGGGGAGGGCCTGGGAGACGCCGGGTTCGACGGCGGTGTCTTCGGGCGCGGTGGTGTCGGTGGGGGGCACGATCACGTCCGGGCCGGTGTCCTCGACGGCGGCGGGCTCGGCGGCGAGGAAAGTCTCGCTGCCGCCGCCCTCGTTGCCGATGCTGTAGAGGGCGATGACCAGGAGGATGAGGGCGGCTACCACGCCAAAGGCGACGAAGCCGCTGGCGTTCATCGTGCGGGGGTGCTTGACCTCGGGCAGCGGTTCCAGCTCCGGCTCCTCCACGTGGCCGACGGGGAAGAAGGGCAGGAGCTCGGAGGCGTCCAGGCCCAGGTAGCCGGAGTAGGAACGCAGAAAGCCCCGTGCGTACACTGGGGCGGGCAGGATTCCGAAGTTCTCCTGCTCCAACGCCTCCAGGTATCTGCGGGGGATGCGGGTCGCGCGCTCGGCGTCACCGATACTGATGCCGCGGGCCTGCCTCGCGCGCTGGAGGGTCTCCCCGAGGGGAGACGTGCGGGCCTCCTGAATCTGCACGGAATGAGTATACGCAAACGCCATAAGGGAGCGTCAACCCCCGCACGGGCGGATGACGCTCTGATTCCAAACTTTAACCGGGCCAGCGGGTCGCGGGCGACCACAGGGGGTCGCGGGCGACCACAGGGGGTCGCCCCTACACAGCGAGGCGTTAGCGGCGAGCGACGGCCAGGGTGACGCTCTCCCCGTCCAGCGTCTGTTCCTCCGCGTGGGCGCCCTTGGGAGGCGGGCCCTCCAGAAGCTCCTCGGAGAGCGTCTCCTGGCGCACGTAGTCGCCGTGCTTCGCGAGGACGTCCGCGACCCGCTGCGAGCCGCTGTAGTACGTCGTGATGTGGTCCTCGATGTCGAAGCCGGCGGCCTTGCGCAGGCCCTGGATGCGGTGCACGAGCTCGCGGGCGAACCCCTCGTCGGCGAGCTCGGGGGTGAGTCGCGTATCGAGGCCGACGGCGTAACCGGCTTCGTCGTCGGCCAGCACTCCTCCCTCGCCGAGCTGGGCCAGGAGGTCTTTGGGGCGCTCGTACGCTTCCTTGAACAGCTCGCTGATGACGAGAACGTTGAGGACCTTCACGTTCAGCTCTTCCAGGACCTGCGCCTCGTAGCGGCGGGGGCCGTCCGCGTGTTGGGGGGTCAGCACGAAGGCGGTGGCGCTGGCCAGGGGCTGGCGCACCTTGATCCCGGCCTTGCTGCGGGCGGCCCGGCCCAGGCTGACCACGCGCATGACGAGCCGCGTCTCCTCCATGAGGCGCTGGTCGACCAGCGAAGGGTCGCTCTCCGGCCAGGACGCCAGGTGGACGGACTCGGGCGCCTCCGAGTCGGCCGAGAGGACGAGGTTCTGGTACATCGCCTCGGCGACGAAGGGGGTGAAGGGGGCCATCAGTTTGCACAGCGTCACCAGGCACTCGTATAGCGTGTGATAGGCGGCCAGCTTGTCGGAGTCGCCCTCGCTCTTCCAGAAGCGGCGGCGGCTGCGTCGCACGTACCAGTTCGAGAGGTCTTCGACGAAGGACTGGATGGCCCGACCGGCCCCGGTGGGATCGTACGCTTCGAGCTGCTCGGTCACGCGGCGGACGAGCGTGTGCAGCTCCGAGAGCACCCAGTGGTCGAGCTCCGAGCGCTCGCCGGGCGCGGCCTGCGTGGGGTCGAAGCCGTCGATGTTGGCGTAGGTGACGAAGAAGCTGTAGGTGTTCCAGAGGGTGAGCAGGAAGCGGCGCAGCGCCTCGGAGACCAGGTCCGACGAGAAGCGGCGAGCGTCGCCGGGGCGAGTCGCCGTGTACAGGTACCAGCGCAGGGCGTCGACGCCGTGGCGGTCGATCACCTCCATCGGCTCCACCACGTTGCCGAGCGACTTGCTCATCTTGCGGCCCTTGTCGTCCTGGATGTGGCCCAGGCAGATGACGTTGCGGTAGCAGAGGTCGCCGGAGCGGGGCACGTCCTCGGGCGCCGCCGCCTGGAGGAGCACGGCCTCGGCGTGGAGGGTGTAGAACCAGCCCCGTGTCTGGTCCACGGCCTCGCAGATGAAGTCCGCGGGGTAGGCGCGCCGGAACGCGTCCTCGTTCTCGAACGGGTAGTGCCACTGGGCGTAGGGCATGGCGCCGGAGTCAAGCCAGCCGTCCATGACCTCGAGCTGACGATGCATGACGCCGCCGCAGTGGCCGCACTTCAGCTCGATACGGTCGATGTAGGGGCGGTGGAGGTCGTCGAGAGCGTCGACGGCGGCGGGGTCGGCGGCGAGCGAGCGGAGGCCGGCGCGGGCGCCGACGCACTCGTATTCGCCGCAGCCTTCGCAGCGCCAGACGGGTAGTGGTGTGCCCCAGTAGCGTTCGCGAGAGAGGGCCCAGTCCACGTTGTTGTCCAGCCAGTCGCCGAAGCGGCCGCGCTTGATGTGCTCCGGGTACCAGTTGATGCGCTCGTTGCCGGCGATGAGGCCGTCCTTGACGGCCGTCGTGCGGATGTACCAGGTGGGCTTGGCGTAGTACAGCAGCGGCGTGTCGCAGCGCCAGCAGAACGGGTAGGTGTGCTGGATGACACCCCGCTTGAGCAGAAGCCCGCGCGATTCGAGGTCCTGCATGATCCCCTCGTCGGCGTCCTTGACGAACTGCCCGGCCCAGGGAAAACTACCGTGGATCACACCTTCCGAATCCACATAGTCACGAACGAATTCGAGGACGTTTTCCACGCCGGCAGCGAAGTCCTCGGCGCCGAAAGCGGGTGCGACATGGACGATGCCAGTGCCCTGCTCTAACGAGACGAAGTCACCCGCAATGACGGGGTAATTCAGAACGCCGCCTGGTTTCCAGTTGATCTGAGAGGAAGGCTCCGCGGATTCTTCGGACGGCCCTCGTTGTTCCCACGTGCCCATGCTGCGGACCGGCACGTCGAAGTCGAATGGGTTGAACAAGGGTTCATACCTCAGGTCGACTAAGTCGCTGCCTTTGAACGTGGCGATCTCACTGTAACCTTCAAGCCCTACCTGGTTCTCGAGTGATGCAGCGACGATAAGCAAGTGGCGCTCACCCTTCATTAGCAAATACTCGGCTTCCGGCGAAACCGCGAGTGCGGTGTTTCCCGGAAGCGTCCATGGTGTGGTGGTCCACGCCAACAGATACACGGGCTTGTCGCCTGCAAGATCGAGGAGCCGCTTTGCAAAGTCAGCCACTTTATCTCCATACCCACCGCGCAGGCGATCGAGAAATTCCTCGGAGTAGAGGGATTTGGCAACCTTGAATGCTGGATATACTGAAGGGTCATCCGTTTCGTGATAGCCTAGTGCAACCTCAGCGTCGGAGAGGGAGGTGCCGCAGCGGGGGCAGTGCGGCGTCACTCGGTAGGCCTGGTAGACGAACCCTTTGTCCCACAGCTGCTTGACGATCCACCAGACGCTCTCGATGTAGTCGTTGTCGTAGGTGATGTAGGGGCGCTCCATGTCCAGCCAGAAGCCGATGCGCTCGGTCAGCGCCTCCCACTCCTGGACGTAGCGGAACACGCTGTCGCGGCAGCGGCGGTTGAACTCCTCGACGCCGAACTCCTCGATCTCTTGCTTGCTGCCCAGACCCAGCTCGCGCTCGATCTCCAGCTCGACGGGGAGGCCGTGGGTGTCCCAGCCGGCCTTGCGGGGTACGCGATAGCCGCGCATGGTCTTGTAGCGGGGGAAGAGGTCCTTGAAGGCGCGGGCGAGGACGTGGTGGATGCCGGGGCGGGCGTTGGCCGTGGGCGGGCCTTCGTAGAAGACGTAGAGGTTGTCCTCGGGACGGCTCTCGACGCTCTTGCGGAAGACGTCGCGCTCTTTCCAGAGCTGGAGGATGCGCTTCTCCATCTCGGGGAAGCTCTGACGGCTGTCTACTGGTTCGAACATGGCCTGTGCCCTTCCCTATACGCCGAACGGCCCGCCCCCTGAGGGACGGGCCGTAGTCCCAGAATCAGAAAAGGCTCGCCCCCTCTAGGGACGAGCCCTTGGGCCCGCGGTACCACCCTGGTTTCCGCCTGAGGCGGACTCTCGTTGCGGGGCACGGCTGCCGCTTATGCCCCTGCCTTCGCTAACGGTGGCTTCCGTCCGGGCCTACTGGCCCCTCCCGGCGGGCGACCTAAAGGTAGCCCCTACATTGGGAAGGTCGTTCGGTCGGAGGCTCGGGAGGGATCTTCGGGCGCTGGTTTCGTATCCCCTCACACCGTGCGGGACTCGCTTGCCGTCACGCGCGCGCCGTACTCGTCTCCGTCATCGCCCTGGTATTCGGTTGTGGGGTCAAGTGTATCGATGGCGGGAATGTGGTGTCAATCGGGGGGCGCTAGCTGGCGGCCTCCCGGGTGGCGGAGAAGCACTCGGAGCAGTAGACGGGGCGTCCGCCGCGGGGGAGGAAGGGGACCTCCGTCATCTGGTTGCAGCTGGCGCAGACGGCGGGATGCATCTGCCGGGGTGTCCTGCCGCCGTAGCTGGCGAAGGGGCCGTACTGGACGTAGTTGTCGCCGAAGGGGGAGCCGTTGGTCTTGCGGGCGTTGCGACAATCGGGACAGCGGCCGGGCTCGTTGGTGAGGCCGCGTCTGGCGAAGAAGTCCTGCTCTCCGGCGGTGAAGGCGAAGCCGCTTCCGCAATCGCGGCAGATTAGCATCCTGTCAGCATGAGGCACGGGGCGATCTCCTGCTTGCTACACGTACAGTGGGTGGTTGCGCCGATCGGGGGCGGCAGATTGGGGACATTATAGAAGGACACCCGAAGAACGTGTCAAGATTATCAATGGTGGAATATTGCTTTCCTAAACCTTTCCTTAACGTCTGACGCGAGCCGGCCGCCCCCGGGCCGCCGGCCGCTGGACAAAGGCAAATGGCGAACCGTATGATGAGTCTGCGCCCCTGCCTACCGGCAGGCAGGCATCCCTCAAGGAGGAGAATTGGCTACTTCATCCGCAGCTAAGGCCCACCGCCAGTCACTGAAGAAGCGTCTGCGCAACCGCATGGTGCGCAGCTTCACGAAGACGCGAGTGAAGGCGGCGGAGACGGCCATCGCGGCGGCCGGCCCGGAGGCGGCCCGCGATGCCGTGCGGGCGGCGCTGGCCGGCCTGGACCGGGCGGCCAAGAAGGGCGTGATCCACGCCAACGCCGCCGCGCGCAGGAAGTCGCGCCTGGTGCTGAAGTACAACGCTGCGGTGGCGGCGATACAGTCGCCGGGCGGTGCCGAAGAGAAGCCCAAGCGCGGTCAGGCCAAGTCCTCCAAGACGAGCCGCAGCCGCAAGACCAAGAGCTAGGGCCGGCGCGGGCCGGAGAGGCCGGCGTATGGTCACCTCCCCCAACGTAGACGCGATACGCGCCCAGATACCGGGCGTCTCGTCGCTCGTCTACCTGAACTGCGGCTGGCAGGGCCCCTCCCCTCAAAGCGTCATCGAGGCCGTGCGCGAGACGTTCGAACTGGAGGCGGGCGCCCCGACGGCGCCCCCCGTGAACGAGCGACGGCTGGAGACATTCCGCCGCGCGCGACGGCTGGCGGCGGAGCTGATCGGCGCGTCGCCGGAAGAGGTGACGCTGCAGCAGAACACCACGGAGGGGATAAACATCGTGACCTCGGGGCTGGCCCTGTCGCCGGGGGACGAGGTGGTCACCTGCAGCCTGGAGCACGCATCGATGATCGTGCCCTTCTACTACACGCGAGAGCGCCGCGGCGTGACCTGCAAGGTCGTCCGGCTCTCGGCGCGGGACAGCGACGCCGAGGTGCTGGCCAGGATGGCGGAGGCGATCACACCGGCAACGAAGCTGGTAATGCTATCGCAGCTGCCTTACGTCAGCGGGCGGCCGCTGCCGGCGCGTGAGATCGCCGCGCTCGCGCACGAGGCGGGGGCGTACGTGCTGCTGGACTCGGCGCAGACGGTGGGCCAGATGCCGGTGGACGTGCGGGAGCTGGACTGCGACTTCCTGGCGTTCCCGGGACACAAGTGGCTGCTGGGCCCGGCGGCCACTGGCGCGCTGTACGTGCGCAGCGGGCTGATCGAGCGGCTGGAGTCGCCGAAAGTGGCGCACCGCGCGTCGGAGTCCTACGACTTCCGCGGGCGGTTCAAGCCCAAGGGCGACAGCGTCGATAAGTTTGAGCTGACGACGGTGAGCGTGCCGCTGCTGGCCGGGTTCGTGGCGGCCATCGAGTTCATGCAGGGGATAGGGCTGGAGGTGGTGCGGGACCGCTGCCGGGAGCTGGGTCGCTACGCCACGCGACGCCTGGCCCGGATCCAGGGCATACGGTTCGTCAGCCCGGCGAACGAGGAGGCTGTGGAGTCGGGGATGGTGTCGTTTTCGCTGCCGGACGTAGCGGCGGAGGTGCTGACGGCGTGCCTGTGGGAGCGCGGCCGGGTGGTGGCGCGCACGGCGCCGGACGCGCGCTGCACGCGGCTGTGCATGCACGTGTACAACACCGAGCAGGAGGTGGACGCGGCGCTGGACATCGTCGAAGAGGTGGCGCGGGACGGAGCGCCGGCGGGCGCGCACCCGACGGTGGCGGTGGAGTCGCAGACGATGATGGAGCTGTGAGCGCGGCGAAAAGTGAAAGTTTTGAGGAGGGTATTTACGGGCTGGGGGTTTGGTGCTATTCTATTGCGGGTTTGCTCTGGCTTAGCGAACGCTAAATGAAGGAGGTCCGAATGGTCCAAGAGCAGGAACTACCCAACTCCATCAAGGAGGCGATGGAGCGCACGCCCGACGCTTTCCAGCCCGATAAGGCTGCCGGCGTGAACGCCACTATCCAGTACAAGTTCAGTGGCGCCGAGCCCGGCAACTGGGTTGTAAAGGTAGGCGACGGCAAGTGCAGCGTGGAGGAGGGGGAGACCGGCGACGCCACGGTGACGATCAACTCACCGTCGGACGTTTGGCTGAAGATCCTCCGCCGCGAGCTGGACGGCGCAACCGCCTTCATGAGCGGTCAGTTCACCTTCACGGGTGACATGGGCGTGCTCATGCAGATGGGGAGCTGGTTCGGCCAGGGTTAGCCCTAGCCCCGCATTCCACACCTTGCCCGCCCCCGGCGGGCAAGCGAACAACAGAATATAGGGAACTCAGAGAGCTGGCGCGAGTAGCCAGCCTGTCTCAGGGAACGGCGGCCGTCGCGAGGGACGCGTCGGAGCCCAGGACGACGATGATGTCGCCTGTGGAGCCGGCGTAGTCCGAGGCCATCGGATCGGTGGCGCCGACGACGCTGTCGCTGGGCAGGTTGAGCCACTCCGCCAGCTTTTTGGCTGTGTACTCCTTGCCCCCCAGGTCGACGATGACTGAGCCGGACTGGATCGTGGCGGCGTCGCCCAGGAGGAGGTCGTCAGCGGCGATCCCGTGCTTGCGCAGGAAGCCGGCCACCTCTTCGGCCAGGCCCAGCTGCTCGCTGCCGTTTTGCAACTCGACCAGGGCGCCTTCGGCCTGTATCTTGCCGTCGGCGAAGACTTGCGCCTTTAGCTCCTCTATCTTGTCCCAGTCGGCGTTGAGGACGGAGGCGTAACACTCGCCGCAGGGGAAGGTGGCTTCGGCGATGGAGACCATCTCCATGGCCTCCAGGTCGATCTGCTTGGCCAGCAGGGCCAGGCCGGGGATCTTGGAGTCCGGGATGTCGGTCTGGACGACGTCCTTGTAGGTGTTGTAGAGGCTAACGGCCTTCGTGGGATCGAGCAGGTCCAGGCTGAGCGCCTTCTCAGCGGTCGCCTGGATCACCTGTTGCTGGCGCTCGATGCGCTTGAAGTCGTTGGAGCCCTTGCGGATGCGAGCGTAGGCGAGGGCTCTCTCTCCATCCATGTGCTCGGGGCCGGGGAGGAACTCCACAGGGTAAACCGCGCCGCCGAGAGTGTCGGAGTAGCCGTAGTCGTAGACGTACTCCGGCACGTCGATTTCGACGCCGCCGACCTCGTCGACGAGGTCCACGAAGTCGGCGAAGTCGATGATGACGTAGTTGTCGATCGGTATGTCGAAATTGTGATCGATCGTGTCCTTGACCAGGCCGGGGCCGCCGCCCGGGTAGTCCTGGTAGCTGTACTCGCCAACCTCCCAGACCGTGTTGACGCGGTCCGTGTAGTAGCCGCCGTAGCCGTCGGGGATATCGACGAGGAGGTCGCGGGGGATGTTGAACACGCCGGCCGTCTTGCTGAAGGGGTCGATTGTGAGGACGAACACGGTGTCGGTGCGGGCGGCCGTGTCCTCGCTGCCGCCGATGCGCCGGTCCAGGCCGAGGACGACGATGTTAATCCGCTCGTTGATGTCGGCCACCTCGGGGTTGTCACCGTCGACGCCGGGGAGCTTGATGCCGATCTGGAGCTCGTTGCCGGGGAGGAAGATGTCGTCGGCGATGGTGGCGACGATGAGGAGAACGTAGAAGGCGCCGACGGCAAACAGGGCGATGGCGAAGATGAGGAGAGGGTTGAAGCGGCGGCGATGGGCCACGGGGTTGGGGGTCTCCGGTTCCTGGCGGAACCGGCGGTCCGGCCTCTCGAAGGGAGGGCGCTCCCAGCTCATACCGATGCCGCCTGCCTGAACGTCATTCGCTTCTCGCTCCGGTGTCTAGTCACGCGCGTCTGGGGCTCTATCGGCCGGCGCTCACGGGGGATTCCTGGGCCAGGGGGGCGTTCAGCGTCTCGGCGCCGATCAGCCGGCCCGCCCGAAGGTAGAGTCGCGGCACCCGGGCCGCGATGCCGCACAGTATCTCGTAGCTAATTGTGGAGCAGAGGTCGCCCACCTGCTCCGCCGTTATCTCGGCCTCCCCCTGCCGGCCGATGAGCACGACCTCGTCGCCCTCGGCCACGTCCGGGATGTCCGTTACGTCGGCCATGAGCATATCCATGCAGACACGCCCGACGACTGGAGCTTCGCGCCCGCGGACGAGGACGGTGCCGCGGTTGGACAGCACCCTGGGGTAGCCGTCGCCGTAGCCGCACATGACCAGGGCGATGTCGCTGGGCCGGTTAGCGCGCCAGGTGCGGCCGTAGCTAACGCTCTCGTCGGCGGATATGCGGTTGACGCGGGCGACCACGCTCTTAAGGCTGAGGACCGGTCGCAGGCTGAGGGAGCGGCTGACGTAGCGGGAGGGGTAGAGGCCGTACATGCCGACACCGGGCCGGACCATGTCCAGGCTCATCTCCGGCCGGTCCAGCAGGGTGGCGGTGTTGGAGACGTGGCGCACGGGAATCCAGGGCAGCTGCTCCATGACCTGGCGGAAGGTCGTGTACTGCTCCAGGGTGAAGCGCTTGTCGCCCTCGTCGGCGCTGGCGAAGTGGGTGAAGATGCCTTCGATCTGCAGGGAGGGGAGGTCGCGCAGCGCTTCGGCCAGGGGGACGATGTCGCGCGGGGAGAGGCCGTAGCGGTTGAGGCCGGTGTCGACCTTGACGTGGATGGGCAGCCGCGTGGCGGCGGCGTCGGCCTCGCGGGCGAGGGCCTGGCCCATCTCCAGCGAGTTGACTGTGGGTGTGACGCCCAGCTCCACGACTCGGCGGGCCTCGCTGGTGGGGGTGTGGCCCATGACCAGGATGGGCGCGGTGACGCCGGCGCGGCGCAGCTGCTCCCCCTCGTCGACGCAGATGACGGCGAGGCGGTCGGCGCCGGCCTCGAGGGCGGCGCGGGCGATGCCGACGGCGCCGTGGCCGTAAGCGTTGGCCTTGACCACGGCGGCCAGGGCGGCCGGGCCGGCCTGCCGCTTGAGCGACGCCACGTTATAGGCGAGGGCGTCCAGGTCTATCTCTGTCCAGAGGGGACGCCCCCACCAGTGGGTGGGTTGCGAGCTGTCAGCTACCATGCGGGTTCCAGTACCTTACAACGCTGGGGTATTCGAAAAGTTTCTCCCCGTTCAATCTAGGGGACAAGCGCCCACTCCTTGGGGAGGCGGTAGCTGAAGACCGTCTCTGTATAGGTGTGGCCGTCGAAGATGCGGGAGTGTCCGCTGCGGCGAATCTCGCGGTAGGAGTTCATCAGCTGAACGATGCGCTTGGCGCGCAGGTTGAAGATGATCGCGCCGGCCTTAACGGGCCTCAGGCTGGCTTCGCGGGTCAGGCCATCGACGACGCGAAAGACCGGCTGTTGCTCGGAGGGGAGCCGGCGTAGCTCTTCGTGTATCGCCTGGTAGCGGCCGGGTACGTTGCGCTCGTCGAACACGGCGAGGGCGGACTCCACGTAGCCGCGCAGGCTGCTGTAGTAGGGCTCGCTGAGCTCGAGGAGCTGGGAGAGGCGGGAGGGGTTGGCGGCGCAGGCGGCGACCATGGCCGGCAGGGCCTCGACGTCGGCGATGAAGCTCACCGTACCTCTGTAGTCGACTACGGTGCAGCGAATGACGTTCATCGGACGCCTGCGGGAGAGATGGACAGGGATAGAGATTGCCGCACGGAACGAGGCTAGCGTAACATCGGGTTTGGAGGCCTGTCAACGAATTATCGGACGCGCCCCACCCGCAGCGGAGCCCGCCCGAAACGGTGGCCGGGCGTCCTCTCCCTTGCCTTCGTGGCCCTCCTCCTCGTCGCCGGCGGCTGCTGGGGCGGCGGCTCGTCCGACCCCAGCCCCCTGCCCACGATCGAGGCGTCGCCGCCGCCTCCGGACGTCCCGCTGGACCTCGACGTCGCCGACAAGCTGCTGCACGACGGCGCCGTCGACGGCGCCATCGCCGTGTACAACGCCGTGGCCGAGAGCGTGGAGGGGCCGGAGCGGCAGCGGGCGCTGAGCAGCCTGGGCGCGGTCCTGTACGACGAGGGCCGCTTCGCCGAGAGCGGTACGGCGGTGACGACGCTCCTGGACACGGTGCAGACGCCGGAGGAGCGGGGCCGGGCGCTGCTGCTTCTGGGAACGGTGCAGCGGCAGCTGGGCGATACGGGAGCCGCTCGCGAGGTGCTGGGCGAGTACATCGAACTCGGTGGCGCGGCGACGGCGCAGGCCCACCTGCAGCTGGGTCTGACGCTGGCCGGTGAGGGCGACACGGGCGGCGCCATCGAGGAGCTGGAGCTGGCCCTGGCCGAGGCGCCGCCGCCGGCGCAGGCTACGGAGGCGCTGTTCGCGCTGGGCCGGGCCCAGGAGACGGCGGAGCGGTTCGACGAGGCGTTGGCCACGCGGCAGCGCCTGGCCGACGAGGGAGCGACGCCGTTCGAGCGGGGTGAGGCTCTGTGGGAGCTGCTCACCCAGGCCGGCCGGACCGATGAGGCGCAAGTCGCCCAGGACACACTCGTGCGCCTGGTGCAGGAGTACCCCTGGCACCCGCGGTCGCTGGAGGCGCTGAACCTGACGCCTTACGCGGCGGCGCCGGTGCCGACGTCGCTGGAGCGGGGGCTGGTGTTCTTCGAGCACGGCCTGGACGCACAGGCGGCGTCGGCGTTCGAGACCTCGATCCAGGAGGACGCCAGCGCGGCGTCCGAGGGGACGGCGTACCTGAAGCTGGCGCTGCTCTCCGAGCGGGCGGACGAAAACGACATGGCGCTGGAGCGCTACGACGCCGCGCTGGCGGCGCTGGCCGGGGCCGCCGCTCCGGAGCTCATCGGCGAGGTGACCTGGGAGCAGGCGCTGCTCCTGGAGGCGCTGGGCCGGACGGAGGAGGCGATCGCCGCCTACGCGAGCCTGGCGGACGTCGCGCCGGCGGCGTCGCTGGCGCCCGAATCGCTGTTCCGGGCGGGCTTCCTGCGCTACCAGCAGGGCCTGGCTGCGGACGCCAGCGTCTTATGGACTCGCTACCTGGAGCTGGCCACGGGCGAGGATGTGGCCCGCGCCCGCTTCTGGCTGGCCAAAGCGGCCATCGCGGCCGGCGACACGGCGTCGGCGGACGCGCACCTGGCGGCGGCAGCCGCGGCCGAGCCCTGGGACTACTACACGCTGCGGGCGGCGGCGCTGGTCGCGGGCGAGGCGCCGCTCGCTCTGGACGAGTCGGCGCCGGAGGTGGCGGAGGCGGACTGGACGGCCGTCGAGGAGTGGCTAACGGCGTGGGCGGGCCCGGAGGACGACGTCGCGCGCCAGGCGTTCGAGGAGGGCGTGCCCCTGCGGCGGGGGCTGGAGCTGTTGGGGGCGGGGCTGGCGGACGAGGCGCAAGACCAGTTCGACGGTCTGCGCAACGACGACGCCGCCGAGCCGTGGCTGATGTACCGTCTGACCCGCGCCCTGGTCGACGAATCGCAGACGGAAGCGGCGGCCCGCACCGCCGCGCGGCTGATCGAGGACCACCCCGACGCGCCGCGCGAGCTGCTGCGGGTCGCCTACCCGAGCGACTACCTGGACCTGGCCACGGCGGAGGCGGCGCCGAACCGGTTCCCGCCGCTGCTGATGCTGGCCCTGATCCGGCAGGAGAGCTACTTCCGGCCGGACGCGGAGTCGTCGGCGGGGGCGCTGGGGCTGACCCAGGTAATCCCGACGACGGCGGAGGAGATCGCCGGGCAGCTGGGTGAGGAGGGGTTCGTGAACTCGGACCTGTTCCGGCCGCTGGTCAGCCTTCGGTTCGGGGGGCACTACCTGGGGAGGCAGCTGGAGTTTCTGGCCGGCGACGTATCGGCGGCGCTGGCGGCCTACAACGGCGGCCCGGGCAACGCCCAGCGCTGGCAGGAGGCGGCGGCCGGCGACCCCGACGTCTTCCTGGAAGCGATAACGCTATCGGAGACGCGGGCCTACGTGGAGCTGGTGCTGGAGCACTACGCTCGCTACCGCTACGCGTACGGCCTCACGGAGACGGCCTCGCTGGCGTTGGGGTGATGGCGACGTTGACCCCCAACATACCGCCTCTTATAATTCCTGCGTGCCCCGTCCAGAGCGGGGCCTAGCTTTATCGGCCAGTGGAGGAGCCTTGTGCCCAAGCGTACCTACCAGCCCAAGAAGCGCCGCCGCGCGCGGCGACACGGGTTCATGGCCCGCAACCGGACCCGCAGCGGGCGGGCGGTACTCAAGCGCCGCTTCCTCAAGGGACGGTGGCGGCTGGCCGTCTAGCCTGCCTGCCGGCAGGCAGGCGCGGGCCAGTGGGGCTGAGTCGGACGTGCGTCGTGAGCTACGGCTGCGCAAGCGCAAGGACTTCCAGGCCGTGCTGCAGAAGGGCGATGTCGAGCGCCACCGGCTGATGGTCCTGCGAACGCTGCCCAACCAGCTCCCGCACAACCGATACGGCTTCATCACCAGCAAGCGACTGGGTAACGCGGTGGTCCGCAATCGCGTGCGCCGCCGCCTGCGCGAGGGCGTCCGGTCGCTGGGGACGACCCCCGGCCGGGACGTCGTCGTCGCCGCCCGCGAGGCCGCCTCGCGGGCCAGCTTCCACGAACTGAAATCCGCGGTAGTCGATCTGTTCGCGCGCGCCGGCATCCTCGCCGAGGAGTCGCCGGAGGGAAAACGGCCGTGAGGCGGCCGGCCCTGGCCCTGATCCGCTGGTACCAGGTGTCGGTATCGCCGGCGCGGCCGCCGGCCTGTCGCTTCGAACCCACGTGCTCGCACTACGGTTACGGGGCGATAGAGCGGCACGGGCTGCTCAAGGGCGGCCTGCTCACCCTCTGGCGCCTGCTCCGCTGCCACCCGTTCAACCCCGGCGGCTACGATCCCGTACCCTGACGGCGCGTCGGCAGGACCTCTACCGCGACATGAGGCCGAACACGTTCGGCCGATAAGGAGGACGAAGATCCGGCGACCGGCGCGCACCCGATTCCCGCTCACCCTTGCGCTGCTCCTATTCCTGGCGCTGGCGGCGGCTTGCACGAACTTCAACAAACCGGAAGGCTGGGCCGGCCCGTCTGTTGAGGGCGATGTCATCGTGGCCAGCCTGGACAAGGCCAAGGTCTCGGGCCTGGACAGCGACTTCTCGGTGCTGTGGACGTTCCCAACCGGCGACGAAGACCCCAAGATCGACCTCGAGGCGGTGTACACGACGCCGGTCATCGTCGATGCGGCGGTGTACATCGCCGGCTACAGCGGCGACGTGTACGCGCTGAACCTGGAGACGGGGGAGCCGGTGTGGGACTTCGAAGCCGACGACCCCATAGTCGCAGGGCTCGCGGCCGGGGAGTCGACCGTGTACGTGGCGACCGAAGGGGGCGACCTGTTCGCGCTGGACGCAGCCGACGGCAGCGTGAAGGAGCGCTTCGACGCCGGGGACGGCGTGTGGGGGACGCCGCTGCTGGCGGAGGGCGTGATCTACGTCTCCTCGGTAAGCGGCGTGCTCTACGCCCTGGACGCCGAGACGCTCGACCCCGTGTGGGACCGGCCGTACAGGACCAACCACGGTCTGATCACCGATCCGGTCCTCGCCGATGGGACCGTCCTGGTGGGCGGGATCGACCGCACGCTTCACGCCGTGAATGCTGAGGACGGAGCGGGGGCGTGGTCGTACAAGGCTGACAACTGGTTTTACGGGCGGCCCCTCGTCGAGGACGGCACGGTGTACGCGCCGAACCTGGACAGCGAGCTGTATGCGCTCGATCTCCAGAGCGGTGACGCGCTCTGGACGTTTTCCGCGGACGATACCCTTCGATCGACCCCTGTGCGGGTCGGGGATACGCTCGTCATCATCGACGGTGACGGGACGGTATACGGCCTGGACACCGAGGCGGAGGGCGACGGGCGCCTGAAGTGGTCCCGGGAGCTGGGCAAGAAGGTGCTGTCCAACCCGCTGGTGCTGGACGGGCAGCTGCTGATCAGCGCCCAGGGCGGCGACCTGTTCCGCGTGGACGATGTGGCCGAGGGCACGGTATCGCGGCTGGACCCGGAGGCGGGGGCGTTCGTGGAGGTGGTGGAGCCGTGACACAGACCGGCGCCCCCACGCCTCGCCCCAGCATCGGCACGATGGTGATGATCGCCATCGTGGTCGTGATCGCCGGCTCGTTTATCGTGATGGGGCCCAGCCAGGCCTGGACGACGCTGCTGATGAACCCGCTGATCAACGCGCTGCTGCTGCTGACCAACCTGGTGGGCGGGAACTTCGGCATCGCGATCATCCTGTTCACGATAATCCTGCGCCTGGCCACGTTGCCGTTCACTCTGCGGCAGCTGCGTTCCACCAAGGCGATGCAGGCGATGCAGCCGCGCATGCAAGAGGTGCAGAAGAAGTACAAGGACCCGAAGCGGCGGCAGGAGGAGACGCTAAAGCTGTACCGGGAGACCGGCGTCAACCCGCTGGGCTGCTTCCTGCCGCTGGCCATCCAGATGCTGGTGTTCATCGCGCTGTGGAGGGCGCTGGCGTTCGTGGTCGGCGGCAGCCCGGAGAGCGTGGTTTCCCTATCACAGCGCATCTACCCCTGGTCCTACCTGAGCGAGGCGATACCGCTGCAGCAGTCGTTCCTGTGGCTGGAGCTGGGCAAGCCGGACAACACGTTCATCCTGTCGATACTCGTCGGCGTGAGCACGTACGTGCAGACGAGGGTGTCGCAGACGCCGGCGACCACGCCGCAGCAGCAACAGCAGCAGCAGATGATGACCTGGATGCTGCCCCTGATGATGGTGTGGTTCACGCTGACTCTGCCCAGCGGTGTCGGTGTATACTGGGTCGTCTCGAACCTGTTCAGCGTGTTCGCCGGCTACCTGGTGTACGGCCGGGCCTTCAGCTGGCGGGTGCTGCTGCCGATGTCGCCCGCGCCCGACCCCAAGGCGGCGCGGCCCAAGATAGAGCGTTCGGAAGACCGGGAGGAGGCCGAGACCGAAGACTTGGACGAGGCTTCGGAGCCTTCGGCCGCTCCCGCATCAGACCAGGAGAGAGGATCCCGCCATGGAAAGCGTAGAGGTAAGCGCAAAAAACGTCGATGAGGCTATCGATATCGCCCTCGACGAGCTGGGGCTGAAGCGCTCGCAGGTCGAGATCGAGATCCTGAGCGCGGGCAAGCCCGGGCTGTTCGGCATCGGCGGCGAGCCGGCGCGGGTGCGGGTGACGGCGCTGGAGGAGGGGACCGCCCGGCCGATGGCGGAGCCGGAGGACATGGACTTCCAGGCGCCTGGCGGCCCCGTCGCGGCCGACGTCGAGCTCGCTGACCTGGACTCGCCGGAGGTGGAGCTGGCGACGGAGTACCTGACGCGGTTCCTGGGCCTTATGGAGATACCAAGCGAGGTCACGGTGCGCGTGCCGGAGACGCCGGGCGACGGGCTGGGGCGGGTGAGCGCCGTGCTGGACGTTGAGGGCGAGGACCTGGGGCTGCTCATCGGCCGGCGCGGGACGACGCTGTCCGCGCTGCAGTACATGGTGAACCTGATGGTGAGCCGGCAGAAGAGCAGCCGCGTGCTGGTGAGCGTGGACGTGGAGCACTACCGCCGCCGCCGTGAGGACTCACTGTACAGCCTGGCCCAGCGCATGGCCGAGCGTGTGAGCCGTAGCGGCCGCTCCATGACGCTGGAGCCGATGCCGCCGGGCGAGCGCCGCATCATCCACCTGGCGCTCAGCGAGGACCAGGGGGTGACCACCGGCTCCGTGGGCGAGGGCGACCACCGGAAGGTGGTGATCCACCCCAGCCGCGGCGGTCGCTGATGGCAGACCGGGCGACGCCGCCCGAGTTCCTGGTCGTCGGCCACGTTGTCCAGGACCTCCCGCCGGAGGACGGCGGCGCCACCTGGCGCTACGGAGGCGCAGCCTCCTACGCTTCGAAGCTGGCGCAGCGCCTGGGCCTGCGCACAGCGATCCTGACCGCAGCCGCCCCCGGCCTGCCCCTCGAGCAAGAGTTCCCGGGCATCGAGATCGCCCGCGCGCCGTCGCAGCGGACGACGCTGATCCGCAACACCTATACGGACGAGGGGCGCGTTCAGTACATCCCGGAGCGCGCGGCGGACATCGGCGCCGGTTCGCTGCCGGAGGGCTGGCGCGGGGCGGGCATCGTCCTGCTGGGGCCGATGGTGGGCGAGATCGACCCGGCGCTGGCCACCTGCTTCCCGGAGGCGCTGGTCGGCATCGCGGCGCAGGGCTGGCTGCGGGACATCGCGGCCGACGGGCGGGTGCGGCCGCTGCCGCCGGCCAGCTGGCAGGGGGACGCCTTCCTGGAGACGGCGCGGGCGCTGTTCGTCTCCGACGAGGACCTGGCCCAGGTCGAGGCGCGGCGGGTGCTCGACGGCTGGGCCCGGCGCGTAGAGATCGTCGCCTACACGCGGGGGTCGCGGGGGGCGGAGGTGTGCCACGACGGGACGTGGCGGCACATCGACGCGTTTCCAGCGGGGGCGCTGGACGTCACGGGCGCCGGCGACGTGTTCGCGGCGGCGTTCCTGGTGCGCTACCGGGAGACGGGCGACGTCTGGGAGGCGGCCCGCTTCGCGGCCTGCGCGGCCTCGTTCATCGTCGAGGGCACGGGGCAGGAGAACACCCCGGACCGGGCGACGATCGAATCGCGGCTGCGGGCGCACCCGGGCATCGTGGCGGGGTGAGGTGGACTGGTTCGCCCCGACGGTGTAGGGGCGACCCTTCGGCAAACTCAGGGAGGCTCTTCAGGTCGCCCGCCCGGGCGCGCTTGGGGTGAGGACCAACCCCGCCGAATGAATTCGGCGGCTCCCAAGCGAATGTTTCGCCGCCCTCAACGGCTCTGGTGGTGAGTCCCGCTCGCCCCCGCCTGAGGCGGATAGGCGCATGTTTCGCCTTAGAATTGACGCCCCTCACCCCATCTGCCGATCGCCCCTCTCCCGACTAACGGGAGAGGGGCTGGGGGTGAGGGCCGCGCTCGCCTTGCCGCCGAAAGTCACGCCGAATCCAGTACTAACGGCCCCTGTGTGACGTTCTTCACGGGCGCTACTATCCTGGCGTACGGCCTGTCGCTTCAGCCAGAGAGGAGGCCCCGTGTGAGCTTTCCAGCCGGTATGCCGGAGAAGGAGCGCCGTGTTCTGACCATCGTCTCGGCGGTGTTGCTGGTAGTGATGGCGGTGACGGCCGGGGTGATCGCCGCGCTGGTCACGGGCGGCGGCGAAGGAGCGGACGCCCAGCCGATACGCGAGTACAACCTGGAGGTCGTCGCGACCGACATCGACTACGGCGGCGGCAACGTATGGCACGCCTGGACGTTCAAGGACGCCGACGCGCCGGCGGGCTCGGTCCCCGGGCCCACGCTCGTCGTGAACGTGGGCGAGAAGCTGCGCGTGAACGTGACCAACAAGCTGGACATCGTCCACAGCTTCCACACGCACTTCTCCAACTACGATATGGAGTCTGATGGAAGCCAGTTGAACACGATCACCGGCATCGGCGCCGGCGCGATGATAAAGCCCGGTGGCAAGTGGACGTACGAGTTCGACCCGGACACGCCAGGGATCCTCTATTACCACTGCCACTCCGCCGACGGCGGCCACCACATCACGGAGCACATTCACCAGGGGCTGTACGGCGCGATCATCGTCAAGGACCCCAACGCGCCGCCCGTGCGTGACGAAGTGGTGTTCATGAGCGAGATCGGCTTCGACACGGAGGGCGATAGCCTGCCGCCGTACATCATGAACGGGCTGGGTCTGCCCGGCGGCGAGCATGCGCTGGAGCAGGTCTTCCTGGACCAGGGGATTGAAGGGGTGCAGGCACAGTTCAACAAGACGCTGCCGGTCATCTCCGCAAAGGTGGGGGAGGAGATGAATGTGCACGTCATCAACATCGGGGACCAGATCCACTCCTTCCACGCCCACAACGTCAAACACATCTCCAAGGGGACGTTGCAGGGAGACCAGTGGGCGGGCAACGTGCTGCCGCTGGTCCCCGGTCAGGCCGACACGCTGGACTTCACGTTCACAAAACCGGGGCCGTGGCTGTTCCACTGCCACGTCGTCGCGCACGCTGACGCCGGCATGATCGGCCTGTTCAACGTCGAGGACGCGACGCCGGACTCGGAGGAGCCCGAGAGCTGACGCCGGGGGACGGAGGGCGAAGGATCTCGCGATCGCGTTAACGCCCTCTCCCCCATCCCCTCTCCCGCAAGCGGGAGAGGGGTGACCGGCAGGTCGGAGTGAGGGTCATCGGCCCCCTACTCCCGCAGCGCCAGGCCGACGATGCGGTGGGAGTTGTAGGTAAGGCTTCGGGCCTGTCCGGCAAGGCCAACGGTAGGTCCGTCCGCCAAGATTCCTTCGCGACGATTGCTGTTCCCGGCGCGGCCGTGGTCGGCGCTCAGAATGACAGGGTTCGATAGAGGACAGCTGCGGGATTCATCCCGCAGGGTTGTCCCCCTACTCCCGCAGGGCCAGGCCGATGATGCGGTAAGTGAGGCGGGCGGCGAGCTGGGCGTTGGCGCGGGGGCCCAGCGACGGCGCCAGCTCCGTCACGTCGAAGCCGGCGATGCGGCGGCGGGTGGCCACCGTGGCCAGCAGCTCGCAGACCTCGTCCCAGAGCAGGCCGCCGGGCTCAGGCGTGCCCACGGCCGCGACCTGCGACGGATCGAAGGCGTCCAGGTCGAAGGTGATGTACACCTCGTCGGACAGCCGCTCGGCGATCGATTCCGGCCCGGCGGCGCGCAGCTCCTGCGGGCTGAGGAAGGCCAGGCCGCGCTCGCGGATGAGATCGTGCTCCTCGCGTTCGGCGGAGCGCAACCCCACCTGGACGACGGGGGCGGACTCCAGGGCGCGGCGCAGGGTGCAGGCGTGGCTGTAGGGCGTGTCCATGTACCTGTCGCGGAGGTCGGCGTTGGCGTCGAAGGCGAGGACGCTGAGCCCGGGCCGGCGCTTCGCGTGGGCGCGGATGGCGCCGACGGCGACGGTGTGCTCGCCGCCCAGGGTGACGACGAACTTGCCGTCGTCCAGCAGCTCGCCGACGACCGCTTCGATTCGGTCGACCATGGCCTCGGGGCCGCCGGCGTGGACGGCCAGCTCGGGCAGGGTGTGGATGCCGGCGCGGTAGGGCTCGCTCTGGATGCCGATGTCGTACAGCTCCATGTTCTCGGAGGCCTCGATGATGGCGGACGGGCCCTCGCGGGCGCCGACCCAGCCGCTGGCGGTGGAGTCGTAGGGCACGGGGAGGACGACGACGCGGGAGGTCTCGTAGGCGGAGTGCTCGGGGGGGAGGGCGGCGAAGCCGCGGGCGGGCCAGAAGCGGTCGTCAGTCATCGGCGTCGCCCTAGTAGAGCGCCCGCGACCGGTCGCTGGCCCCGCCCCATCCGCCTTAGGCGGATTCGCGGCAAGCGTCTTCCCCCGCGCGAGCGCTGTCGGCGCTCAGAATGACAATTCACTTTGGGCTCACGACCCGCTTGTCGTACTCCCAGTCGAGGGCGGGGAGCTTGCGGGCAGCGATGGCGTCCTGCGAGCGCTCGGCCAGGGCGCTGACGATGAGGGGCATGCCGATAGTGGCGTCGACGTGGGCGGTGACGAAGCTCGCGTCGGGGGCGATCTTGCGCCAGGACTGCGCCTCCTCGAAGGTGCAGCCGGAGAGGCCGCCCCACTGCGGCTCGTCGGTGGTCACCTGGATGCCGTAGCTGTGGCCGGGGCGCTCGCGCTGGAACAGGTAGGCGGCGACGCCGGCCTGCTGGATGAAGTTCTTGGGGGTGCCGCCGCCGACGTATACGACGCCGGTCTTGTTCGCGGTGAGGGCGAGGTGACCGGTCTCCAGCACGTCGCCGATGATGTCGAAGGCGACGCGCTTGCCGGTGCGCAGCCGTCCCTCGGCCAGGGCGAGGCCGTGGACGCTATCGCCGAAGGCGGGGCAGTAGATGGGGACGCCGTGCCTGGCGGCGGCGGTCAGGATGCCCTCCTCCTTGGCGACCGGGGCCAGCGCCTGGCCCAGGAGGCGGAAGTACTCGCGGGTGGAGTAGGGGCGGTCCTCGTCCAGGGTGAGGGAGAACTCGGTAACGAAACGCTCGCCGATGGAGAACTCGTGCTCGGGGGCCAGGGTGTCGTAGAAGCGATACACGCGGAGGCTGGCCAGGTGGAGGTCGTCGCCACCGTCGGGGTCGCCCTGGAAGTGGGGATGGCCCAGCGTCTCGTAGACGTCGTGGTAGAGGTTGGCGCCGGTGCTGACCAGGACGTCGATCAGGCGGTTCTCGATCAGGTAGACGATTAGCGGCCGCATGCCGGCGGGGACCATGGCGCCGGCCAGGCCCATGAAGATGGTGGCTTCGTCGCGGAGCATGGCGTCCCAGATGGAGACGGCCTGGCCCAGGTTGCGGGCCTGGAAGGCCGTCGCCTCCAGGCGCCGGGCGATGTCGTTGGCGGAGGCGGCGGCGGTGATCGGGAACGGCGTCACCTCGCGCTGGTGACCGTCGCGCTCGCCGTGGGCGGACATGTCAGCCGCCCGGAGCGACAGGCGCCTCGAGACCGCGGGGGAGGATGTTGACGGACACCTCGCGCAGGGAGAAACGGTGGCGGAGGTCGTCGATGACCGGGGCGGCGTCGAAGTCGCGACAGGAAAAGATGTCGGCCCAGATCAGGTTGCGTTCAGGGAAGGTGTGTAAGGAGATGTGGCTCTCGGCTATCATCACATAGCCCGAGACGCCCCAGTCCTCCGGTTTCGTGCCTCTATAACGGACTACTGTGGGCCGCGCGATCTTGGTCATACCCATCTCTTCCGGGTAGAGGTCCAAAATCGCGCGGACGACATTTTCATCCGCTAGCTGAGCAGGATCACCCCCGAATCCGTCGACGATGACGTGCATCGCGATCCCTCCTTTACGCTGCGAGGCCCCACGAGGTACGGGTCTTTCGCGTGGGAGCCGTGGAAGGAGGCGCCCATCAAGTTTTTGGGCGCAACGCGCAGCATAGCACAGGCCGTTGAGGGGCGCAAACAATGAGGCGTCGCGGCTCAGCTGGCGGCCACGGTGGCGGCGGGAGCGCCCAGCAGCAGCGTCTCCAGCACCAGCCGTGGCTGGGCGTTCCAGGCCAGGTAGTCCGCCGATTCCCCGGCGGCGCGCACGAATGCGGCGACGGCTTCGCGGTCGCAGCGGGCGGCGTCCTGCCGCAGCTCGTCCAGGCGGTCGACGCCGGCCACGCCGTCCTCGGCGCCAGCGCAGACCAGCAGGACGTCGCGCCACCAGTCGCGCCAGGCCTCGAGCTCGGCGACGACGGGGGCCGGGTCGCGGCGGTAGCCGGCGGCCAGCCGCTCGGCCAGCTCCATGCGCCCGGCGACGGTCAGCCCGGCCAGGGCGCGGGCCTGCTCGATGCGGGCATCGCGCCGCTCCAGGACGGTGGCGTCGCCCGCGGCCTCGATCGCCCAGCCGATGCGCCCTCGCGACAGCCGCGCCAGCAGGCGGGCGCGGTCCCGGTCGACTCCGCGCTCGGTGAGCGTGGCCTCGACCTCGTCGACCGAGGGGCGTCGCAGCTCCAGGCGGCGGCAGCGGGAGCGGATCGTGGGCAGGAGGCGCGACTCGTCGGCGGTTATCAGGGCGAACACGACCTGCGGCGGCGGCTCCTCCAGCGTCTTGAGGAAGGCGTTCTGGGCGGCCGCGTTCATCTCCTCCGCCGGGTCGATGATGACGAAGCGGCTGCGGCCCTCGAACGGCTTGAGGGAGGCCGAGCGTTCCACCGCCCGTATCTGCGAGACGTGGATGCCCTTCTGCGTGCCCTCCTCGTCCTCTTCCACGGTGATGGTGGCGACGTCGGCGTGGAGGCCGGCGGCGATGCGGCGGCAGGGGTTGCACTCGCCGCACGGTCCAACCCCCTCGTGGGTCGGGGCCCCAGCCGGTTTGTGGGTCGGGGCCCCGGCCCCGACGGCGCCTTCGCAGTTCAGGGCCTGGGCCAGTCGCAGCGCCAGCGTGCGCTTGCCGACGCGCTCCGGCCCGGCGAACACGTAGGCGTGGGCGAGGCGGCCCTCAGCGAGGGCGCGCTGAAGGGCGGCGACGGCGCGCTGCTGGCCGGCGAGGCCCCAGCCGCCCATCACTCCGCCCGAAACAAGGGACGGCGGGTGGCCTTGTTCCCTGGTCCCTGCACCCGGTCCCTACTCGATCGGCCAGACGTCGTGCCGCGTGAGGTCCTCGTACGTTTCGCGGCGGCGGATCAGGTGCGCCTCGCCGTCGCGGACGAGGACGACGGCCGGTCGCGGCGAGGCGTTGTAGTTGCTGGACATGGGGATGGCGTAGGCGCCGGCGGCGGCCAGGGCGAGGGTGTCGCCGGCCTCCAGCGGCGGCAGCTCGGCGTCGCGGATGAGGATGTCGCCGGACTCGCAGTACTTGCCGGCGACGGTCACGGTCTCGCGGCGCGGGTCGAGCGGCTTGTTGGCGACCAGCGCCTCGTAGCGCGAGCCGTACATCGGCGGGCGGATGTTGTCGGCCATGCCGCCGTCCACCGAGACGAAGCGGCGCAGCCCCGGCACGTCCTTGGACGCGCCGACCGTGTACAAGGCGATCGCCGAGGGCGCGGCGATCGAGCGCCCGGGCTCGACGATGAGCGTGGGTAGCGGCAGGCCGTGCTTCTCGCAGCCGTCCTTGAGGGCGGACGTGATCGTCTCGGCGTACTGGGCGACCGACGGGGCGGGCTTCGATACCTCGTACTGGACGGCGAAGCCGCCGCCGGGGCTGAACTCGGCGAGGCGCAGGCTGTGCTTATCGCGCATCTCCGCCGCGAAGGCCAGCACTACGTCCACCGCCGCGCGGTAGGGCTCCAGCTCGAACACCGGCGAGCCCAGGTGCACGTGCAGGCCCACCACGTCCAGGCCGGGCATCTCCAGCGCCTGTCGCACCGCCGCCTCGGCCTGACCGGTGGCCATCGGTATGCCGAACTTGCTGTCCAGGATGCCGGTCGTGGTGTGGACGTGGGTGTGGGGGTCGATCCCGGGCGAGAGGCGCAGCAGCACCTTCTGGCGCACGCCGGCACCTTGAGCGAGACCGTTCAGCGTCTGCATCTCATGGAAGTTGTCGATGACGATGCGGCCGACGCCGTGGGCCAGCGCCTCGCGCAGCTCCTGCTCCGACTTGTTGTTGCCGTGGAAGTAGAGCCGCTCGGCGGGGAAGCTCACGGAGACGGCTATCGCCAGCTCGCCGCCGGAGACGACGTCCATGGACATCCCCTCCTGGGCCATGATGGCGGCGACGGCGCGGCCCAGGTAGGCCTTCGCCCCGTAGGCGACGATCGTGTCGGCGTGGCGGGAGCGGAACTCGGACTGGAACTCGCGGCAGCGGCCGCGCAGCGTCTGCTCGTCGAAGACGTAGAGGGGCGTGCCGAACTCGCGGGCGAGGTCGACGGTGTCGCAGCCGCCGATGGCCAGGTGGCCGGCGTCGTTGACGGCGGCGGTGGCGGGCAGGACGTCGGCGAGGGGGATCTTCGTGTCTCGGACCAAGGGTCGCTCCTGTTCGCGGGGTACGAGGCGATTATACGCGGCCTACCGTGAGTGGGACAGGCGAAGACGGCATCTGTCATTCTGAGCGCCGACAACGCTTGTGCGGGTCATAATGCGCGGCGCGAAGGAATCTGGAGTGGGGCCAGCGTGCGTTCTCGTCGAGCGGCGGCGGAGGATCGTGGCCTCGCCCTTCGACCCTTCGGCTTCGCTTAGGACAGGCAGGCTCAGGGCGAGCGGGAGGGTGGCGAGGGTACCGCCGAATGAATTCGGCGGCTTAGACCGCCCCGCCCGGTGGAGGCCTGAAGGCCTCCTCTACATTGGTGGGACAGGCTTTAGCCCGTCGAAGGCGAGCGCGACGGCGCCTCTACCCCCGCAGCCGCCACTCCCCCTCGGCGGCGCGGACGACGCGCTCCTGCCCCTCCAGCTTGGCCAGGTGGGCCTCGATCTGGCGCAGGGCCATGGGGCGGATGCGCTTGTCCAGCTCGGGGTAGATGGCGCCGAGCATAGACTTCGGTGTGGTCTTGCCGTCGGCGAGGAGGCGCAGGATCTGGGCCTCGCGCTCGTGGCGGTGGTCGATCAGCTCCTGCAGCTTGTGGGGGACATCGGCGACGGGCTGGCCGTGGCCGGGCAGCATGACTGCGGAGTCGTACCCCTTCAGCCGCTCCAACGACTCCAGGTAGAGGCGCATGTCGCCGTAGGGCGGGGGCGAGATGGCGACGGTGCCCAGCCCGAGGGCCGTGTCGCCGGTGAACAGCGCCTTCTCCTCGTGCAGGTAGATGCAGACCGAGCCCAGCGTGTGGCCGGGGGTGTGGACGATCTCCAGCGTCAGGCCGCCCACGGCGATGCGGTCGCCGTCGCCGATCGTCTCGTCGGGCGCGCTATCGGCCGCCTGCTTGCGGAAGCGCTGCATCTGCTCCAGGATCGCCTTCTGGTCATCGGGGATGTCGAAGTCCTGGGGGGCCTCGCTCTGCCAGTCGCGCAGGAAGGCCTCCTCCTGGGCGTGGAGCATTATCCGGGCGCCGGTGGCGCGGCGGAGGGCGTCGGCGCCGGAGGAGTGGTCGAAGTGGTGGTGGGTGAGGATGATGTGCCGCACCTTGACGCCGGCGCGCTCTCGCAGGAAGTCGATGCGGGCGTTGACGGAGGGCTCGTCGCCGAAGCCGCTGTCGATGAGCGCGCCCTCTTCTCCGTCGGAGACGAGATAGACGTTGGGCGCCTGGGGGCCGGTAAAGAACGGCGTAGGTGCGGGGATGGCCTGGATGTGGGAGGTTATCTCCACGGCTGCGTCTCGAACTCCTCGCGCAGAATGGACATCGAGTAGCAGCTCACCGGCTGACCCAGGCGCAGGCGGAAGGCGCGCAGAAGCCCTTCGCGCCGGAAGCCGCACTTCTCGTAGCAGCGGATGCCGCGGGCGTTGTCCTCGTCGACCTGGAGGTCGATGCGGCGCAGCTCCATCTCCCCGAAGCCGTAGCGCAGGGTCTGCCGGATCGCCTCCGTGCCGTAGCCCCCGGACCAGCGCTCCTTCTCGCCGATGAATATGCCCAGCGTTGCCTTGCCGTGCGCCTGGTCGATGCCGTGCAACCCCACCGTGCCCAGCGGCGTCCCCTCCTCCGTCTCGATCGTCCAGACCAGGTCGGCGTCGCTGCCGCGGGTGCGCTCGTACCAGTCGCGCTCGTTGTCCATCGTCAGCTCCGGCGCCTCGGACAGGCTGAGCCAGTAACGGACGTCGGCGTCGTTCAGCCAGCGCAGGAACAGCGGCAGGTCTTCCTCCTGAATGGGGCGGAGGCGCACTTTTTCGCCCTGAATGATGCTCTCCGATATCAAAGTGCAGTCATGGTATCATAGGCAGCCGAAATCGCGATAACTCGAAAAGGCAGGAGGGACCGTGGAGGTCTTCGAGGACGGGGCGCTGCGCCTGACCAAGGTAGGCCCGCTGGGGCCGTTCGCCAACAACGCCTACGTGATCGCCGACCGCGAGGCCGGCGAGGCCATAATCGTGGACATGCCCGGCCAGAGCGAGCGTACGCTGGAGGCGGCGCGCGGCCTGCGCGTGCTCTCGATTCTGCTCACGCACACCCACGCCGACCACTGGGCGGAGTACGACCTGGTGAAGGGGGCGACGGGCGCTCCGGTGTACTGCCATCCAGCGGAGCAGCTGATGCCGGCGGAGAAGATGGAGCGGCCGCTGGCCGACGGCGACCACCTGGCGGTCGGCGGGCTGAGCGTGATGGTGATCCACACGCCGGGCCACACCCCGGGCAGCTGCTGCTTCCTCGTCGGGCGGCATCTGATCTCCGGCGACACGCTGTTCCCGGGCGGCCCCGGCCATTCGATCAGCGGGGCGGCGCTGCAGCAGACGATAGAGTCGATCACGCAGCGCCTGTACACGCTGCCGGAGGCCACGCTGGTCCTGCCCGGCCACGGCGGGAACACGACGATCGGGCGGTCGCGCGAGGAGTACGCGGTGTTCGCCGGCAAGGCGCACCCGCCGGACCTGCACGGGGACGTGCTGTGGGAGTCGTCGTAGTAGGCAGAGTGAGATGTACCGCTTGGTAGACTCAACCCTCCCCGCGTCGCTCCGACTTCTAATGTCATTCTGAGCGCCGACCACCGTAGGTCGGGGCACAAGCCGGGCCGCGAAGGAATCTGGGGTTGGGCCAGCGCTCGTGCTCGCGCTGCTTGGATCTGCCGTCAAAGTTTGGCGCGGTTCGCGGGCGGAGTGGCAGCGGCCACCCGCGTTTGACGCTGGTTGGGCGGTCGCCTATGCTACCTCTGATTCGCTGCCTGACAGCGCCATGACCGAAGAGAAGTTCTACCGCCGCACCGTCCTCCCCAACGGCCTCCGCATCCTGACCTCCGCCATGCCCACCGCGCGCTCGGCCGCCGTGTCCATCTACATCGGCGCCGGCTCCCGCTACGAGCGGGACGAGGAGGCCGGCCTGTCCCACTTCCTGGAGCACCTGCTGTTCAAGGGTACGAAGAAGCGGCCCACGGCCAAAGAGATCGCCGAGGCCATCGACGGCGTCGGCGGCGTGATGAACGGGGCCACGGACCGCGAGCTGACGGTGTACTACGCCAAGGTGGCGCGCGCCCACCTGGACCTGGCCCTGGACGTGCTCATCGATCTGGTGCGTCACCCGCTGATGGAGGCGGCGGAGTTCGAGAAGGAGCGACAGGTGGTGCTGGAGGAGCTGGCGATGGTCGAGGACTCGCCGCAGCAGCTGGCCGACCTGCTGCTGGACTCCATCCTGTGGCCGGAGCAGCCGCTGGGCCGGGACGTGGCCGGCACGCCGGAATCGGTCTCGGCGCTGACCCGCGACATGACGCGCCGCTACTTGCGGCGGCAGTACGTGGCCAACAACGTGGCCGTGGCCGTGGCCGGCGACATCGATCACCGCAACGTCGTCCGGGCGATCCGGGAAGCCCTGGGCGAATGGAGGAACGGCGAACCCAAGAAGGCCTTCCCGGCCAGGAACAGTCGCGGCCCACAGTGCGCGGTCCAGTACAAGAAGACGGAGCAGGCCCATATCAACGTCGCCGTGCGCGGCCTCTCCCTCACCCACCCCGATCGCTATCCCCTGGGCTTCCTCTCGATAATCCTGGGCGAAGGGATGTCCTCGCGGCTGTTCATCGAGCTGCGAGAGAAACGGGGGCTGGTGTACGACACGCACTCCTACGCCTCGCATTTCCAGGACACGGGCGCCTTCGTCGTCTACGCCGGCGTCGATCCGAAGAACGCGGTGGAGGCGACCAGCGTCATCATGTCCGAGCTGGCCCGCCTGCGCGACGAGGGGCCGACAGCGGAGGAGCTGACCAAGGCCCGCGAGCTGTCCAGGGGGCGGCTGCTGCTGCGCATGGAGGACACCCGGGCCGTGTCCGGCTGGCTGGGCGGGCAGGAGCTGCTGCTGGGCCGGGTTCGCAGCGTGGACGAGGCGGTGCGTGAGATGGAAGCGGTAACGCTGGACGACCTGCGGCGCGTGGCCCGCGAGCTGCTGGTGGGGGAGCAGCTGCACCTGGCGGTGGTGGGGCCCTACCGCTCCGACAAGCGGTTCCTGCCGCTGCTGCGGTTGTAGCGCCGGGGCCAGGCCAATTGTGTTCCCAGATAACCGTGAAGGCCAGGCTTGAGCCTGGCCTTCAGACCGAGTTTCGAGTCCCCGGATAACCGCGAGGGCCAGACTTAAGTCTGGCCTTCGGGTCGGTTTTCGAGTTTCGCCGCTAGTAGTCCATCGGTGGCGGCGGCATGGCAGGGGCGCCGGGCGCCTCCGGGATCTCCGTCACCAGCGTCTCCGTGGTGAGGACCAGGGCGGCGATGGAGGCGGCGTTCTCGAGAGCGGTGCGGGTGACCTTGGCGGGGTCGATGATGCCGTGCTCGAACATGTCGCAGAACTCGTCGGTGGCGGCGTCGTAGCCGTGGGACGGATTCTTCTGGCTCTTCACCTCGTCGACGATGACCATGCCCTCGCGGCCGGCGTTCTCAGAGATCATGCGCAACGGCTCGTCCAGGGCGCGGCGCAGGAGGGCGGCGCCGGTCCGGAAGTCGCCCTTGAGGGTTTTCTCCACCTTGTCCAGGGCGCCGGCCGCGCGCAGCAGGGCCACGCCGCCGCCGGGCACGATCCCCTCCTCCACGGCGGCGCGGGTGGCCGAGAGGGCGTCCTCCACGCGCAGCTTCTTCTCCTTGAGCTCGACCTCCGTCGGTGCGCCGACCTTGATGACGGCGACGCCGCCGGCCAGCTTGGCCAGCCGCTCCTGCAGCTTCTCGCGGTCGAACTCGGAAGAGGCGTCGTCGACCTGGGCCTTGATCGTCTTGATGCGGGCCTGGATCGCCTCGTCGCTGCCGTGCCCTTCGATGATGACGGTGTCGTCTTTGCTGGCGACGACGCGGCGGGCGCGGCCGAGGTCGGTAATCTCGGTGTTCTCCAGCTTGCGCCCCATGTCCTCGGTGACGTAGGTGCCGCCGGTGAGGATGGCGATGTCCTCCAGGATAGCCTTGCGGCGGTCGCCGAAGGAGGGGGCCTTGATGGCCAGGGCGTTGATGGTGCCGCGCAGCTTGTTGACGACGAGCGTGGCCAGCGCCTCGCCCTCCAGGTCGTCGCATACGATCACCAGGTTCTTGGTCACCTGTAGCGTTCGCTCCAGCACGGGCAAGAGGTCGTTCACGGCCGAGAGCTTCTTGTCGGTTATCAGGATGTAGGGCTCGTCCAGGACGGTCTCCATGCGCTCGGGGTTGGTGACGAAGTAGGGCGAGATGTAGCCGCGGTCGATCTGCATCCCCTCCACGAACTCGGTCTCCAGGCGGATGCCCTTGCCCTCCTCGACGGTGATGACGCCGTCCTTGCCGACCTTCTCCATGACGTCGGCGATGATCTCGCCGATGTCGGGGTCGTGGCCAGAGATGGTGGCTACCTGGGCGATCTGCTCCTTGCCGGCCACCGGCCGGGCGCTGTCCTGGAGGGCGGCGATGACGGCCGCCACGCCCGCCTCGATGCCGCGCTTGAGGTCCATGGGGTTGGCGCCGGCGGCCACGTTGCGCATGCCCTCGCGGACGATGGCCTGGGCCAGGACGGTGGCGGTGGTGGTGCCGTCGCCGGCCACGTCGTTGGTCTTGGTGGCGACCTCGCGGGCCAGCTGGGCGCCCAGGTTCTCGAACGGGTCCTTGAGGTCGATCTCCTTGGCCACGCTGACGCCGTCGTCGACCACGGAGGGGGGGCCGAACTTCTTCTCCAGGATGACGTTGCGGCCGCGCGGGCCCAGGGTCACGCGTACGGCGTCGGCCAGGGCGTCGACGCCGTCCTTGAGGCGGCGGCGGGCCTCCTCAGAGAACAGCAGTTGCTTGGCAGGCACTGGTTACCTCCTTCGGCGGTGGCTCAGGGGTCAAGGAACAGGGAACAAGGCCCGTCTCCGCCCCTTGTACCTTGTTTCGGTGTTATCCCAGCTTGGCCAGGATGTCGGACTCTTTGAGGATGAGGAACTCCTCGTCCTCGGCGCCGAGGACGCCGCGGGGGACCTCCTGGCCGGTGTACTTGGCGTAGAGGACGCGGTCTCCCACGTTGACGTCCATGTTCACCCGCTTGCCGGAGTCGTCCAGGCGGCCGGGGCCCACGGCCAGGACGGCCCCCATCTGGGGCTTCTCGCGGGCCGTGTCGGGGATGACCAGGCCACTGGCGCGAACCTCGTTCTGTCGTACCTGCTGGACGAGTATGCGATCGCCCAGGGGGACGAGCTTGCCGGACCGGGTGGCGGGCCTGGCGGCGGGCTTCCTGGCGGTGGGTTTCGGCCTGGCGGCGGGCTTCTTGGCGGCGGGTTTCCGGGCGGTCTTGGCGGGCACGGACGGAACCTCCTTGTGCTGGGGGATGTCTTCAGCCGGCGGTTAGCACTCTAAGGCGTGGAGTGCTAAGCCAAGGCCGATGATAGTGGTTCGCGGGCGCAGGCGCAAGGGGGTGACGCCCGCTTTCCGGCGGCGGCGGCCGCAGGCTGCCGTCCAGCGTTGCCGTTCCTGTGTCCTGCCTGCCGGCGGGAGGGGCGGAGCGGAGTCGCAGAGGCGTGGCCATCGCGGCGGGCAGCCGCGAGGAACGACCCTTGCTTGTAACGCTACACGGTAGCGTGTAATATGGCGGCATGAGCGAACAGGCGGCCTACGCAGCCGGCCGGGGGGGCCGGCGTGGCCATCGCCCCTGGGACGCCCAGAGCGTCCGCGCCCTTCGCCGCCACCTGGGGCTCAGCCAGCGGGCGCTGGCCGGCGAGCTGGGAACGCGCCAGCAGACGGTGAGCGAGTGGGAGACCGGGGCCTACCGGCCGCGCGGCGCCTCGGCCCGGGTGCTCAGCCTGGTGGCCGAGCGGGCGCGCTTCGAATACGATCCGGAGGGCGGCGGCGGCGGCCGCTGAGGGGCTCCCGCGCTACGGCGGGCCGGCCCTGTACGCGGGCCGGCCGAGGGCGGCGCGCCTCGGGGCCCTGCGGGAGGCGCCGGCGCGCTCCCTGGCGGGCCTGAGCGAGCGAGACCTCTCGCACCTGTGGGAGGGCCAGCGCTTTCCCCCGGAGGCGCTGTCGACGACGTACGGCGAGCGGCTGCGGGTGGTGTACCGGGGACGGAAGGGCCGGGGGCCGGGGCCGGACTTCCGCGACGCGGTGATCGAGGCCGGGGGCCGGTCCCTGCGCGGGGACGTTGAGCTGCACCTGCGGGCCAGTGACTTCCGCCGTCACGGCCATCACCTCGACCCGGCCTACGACGGGCTGGCGCTGCACCTGGTGTTCTGGGCCGACGAGGCGGAGACACGGCTGGCCGGCGGCGGCAGCGTGACGGTGGCGGCGCTGGGTTCCTGGGTGGAGCGGCGCAGCCAGGAGATCCGCGGCTGGCTGGAGCGGCCGGCGCTGTGGTCCGAGCCCTGCCGGGGCGCTCCGGAACGAATGGGCGGCGAGGCCATCGGCGCGACGCTGGAGCGGCTGGGCGACCTGCGCTTCCGGCTGCGGGCCAGGGGTTTTCGCGGGGCGATAGCGGCCGGTGAGGGCGAGGCGGCGCTGTGGGGCGCCCTGCTGGAGGCCCTGGGTTACGGGGGAAACCGTGAGGCTTTCGCGGCGCTGGCGCGGCGGCTGCCCTGGCCGGAGCTGGCGGCGGGCCTGCGCGGGGTCCGTGCGGACGGCCGGTCGGCGGAGGCCGGCTCGTTGCTGGAACGGGCGGCCCGCGGCCCGCCGCCTCTGGCCTGGCGCGTCGCGGCGGCGCGGCCGGGGAACCACCCGGCGCGGCGGTTGCGGGCGGCGGCGCTTCTGGCGGCGGGCTGGGCGGAGCGGGGCCCGGCGCCGGCCCTACGCGGCCTCCTGGACGCTGCCCCCGGCGAGGCGGTGTCTGCGCTGACGGTGCGCGAGAGGGGCACCGCGCTGGTCGGGCGGGGGCGGGCGCTGGAGCTGCTGACCAACGCCGTGCTGCCCTTCTTCGCGGCGGCCGGCGGTGAGGGGGGCGAGCGGGCGCTGGCGCTGTACCGGGCCCTGCCCCGGCCGGTCGCTTATGGATCTGTGCGCCACCTGGACGAGGCGGTGGGAGGGGCGGTCAGGGTGGACGGCCGCCGTCAGCAGGGGATGCTGTTCCTGCTGCGCAATTACTGCTCGCGGGGTCGCTGCGGGACCTGTCCGCTGTCATAGCAGCCCCCGGGCGGGACGGCAGCCTGCGGGCAGGTGGCTGCTGTAGGTGTCCTGTCGTTGGACCACGTGCAGGGGCCCGCTGGCGGGCCGGAGGTGGTCCGGATCACGATCTGAAGGCCAGGCTTAAGCCTGGCCTTCGTGGGTATAGCCGGCGGCATTTGCTGAAGGAAGATGCCAGGAGCCTGGCCTTCAGGGGTATAGCCGGCGGCATTTGCTGAAGGAAGATGCCAGGAGCCTGGCCTTCAGGGGTATAGCCGGCGGCATTTGCTGAAGGAAGAGGCCAGGCTGAAGCCTGGCCTTCGGGGGTTATCAGGCGGCGCCGTGCGAACGGATCGATTCCGGCCCGGCCTTCGAGATCATGGCCCCGGCCTCCGGTTCGACGGCGTGTCAGGCATCACGGCTCGCCAGTTTCGTCCTCGACCGCGACCAGGAGGGCGGCGGCGACGGCCAGATCGCGGGCCTGGCGGTAGATGGAGGGGAGAACCTCGTCCGGGGGCAGGGACAGCGCCTCGGCGAGGTCGTCGTCGGCCAATCGGGCGGAGAGGCCGGAGCTGAGCAGGATGAGGCGATCGCCCTCGGCCAGCTCCTGGCGGGAGAAGTCGGGCCGGAACTCTTCGTGCCGGCCCAGGGGCTCGGCGGCGTCGGGCAGGCGGGGCGCCAGGCGGGTGAGGACGCCGGCGCGGAGGAGGGCGGCGGCGGCGGGGGAGACCTGCGCCAGGTAGCCGGCGGCGCCGGCGCCGGACGGGCGCAGGGCCAGGCAGGAGACGCCGGCGGCGGCGCGGTGTTGCTTGAGGCTGCGACGGTTCCACTCGCGCAGGTCTTCGTGGGCGGCGTTGAGGGCGCGCAGGACGCCGCCGCTGAGCGATAGCCTCTCGCGCCGGAAGCTCTCGCCGATGGCGGCGGCCAGCTGGCGGCAGGCGTCCTCGCTGGTTGGGGCGGCGGGCTCCACCAGGACGTAGAGGTCGCGGGCCTCCTCGGGTTCGGCGCGGCCGGGCTCCGGGAAGACGCCGACCCAGGGGCTGTCCTCCCGCGGCTGCCCTTCCACGACACCGAACTGGCCGACCCAGAGCATGGCGAGGCCATTATACGAGGCGCGGGCGAAGGGTGGCGGGTGGGAGCGGCGCTAGGATGCAGCGCGGCCGGCGCCGGTGTTGCGGATGCGGTAGGTGCAGGCGCGCTGGCCGCGAAGGAGGCTCTGGGTGAGGCGGGTATCGCCGCCGCTGAGGATGCGCACGAAGTCCACGTGGAGGGCGCAGACGGCGGGGTCGTCCTGGGCGACTTTGGGGAAGGGGCAGGTGAACTCGTCGATGAAGTACTCGTCGTCGCCGGCGCGGGTGTCGACCAGGCAGCCCTGCTCCTCCATGATGCGGGCCGTTTCCTGGACGCGATCGGGGAGGGGGCGGCCGTCCACGCGGTCCGTGTAGGGGGCGGCCATGCGTTCGGCCACGCGGTGCAGGATCTCGTGCAGGCGCTGGTTGCCCTGGGTGGCGCGGACCTCCTCCAGCAGGAAGCCGGCCAGGTCGTCGTAGGTCTTGGGGAACAGGGCGTCGGCCTTGTCGGTCAGCGAGTATACTAGGGTCGGCCGGCCGACGCGGCCCCGCTCCTCATTGGAGTCGACGAGGCCGTCGCGCTCCAGCACCGTGAGGTGCTGTCGTATGCCGGTGGAGGTGAGGCCCAGCAGCTTGCCCAGCTCCTTGACGGTGGCCCGCCCGTTGCGCTGCAGGTATTCGAGTATCTGCTGCCGGGTGGACTGAAGCTGGAGGGTGGTCGCCATAGAAATAGCTTATCACGGTTGAGGAACAATGCGAAATAGTATCACTGTTAACAGCGTTTTCTCCCCCCCATGCGCGACGATCCCCTAGAGTACAAGTCGGAGGCGGACGCGGCGCTGGACCGTCTGGCCCAGCGGCTGCGGACGATGCTGCAGGAGGCGGCCGCCGAGCTGGACCCGTTCCCGCCGTTTCCGGGGGCAATGTTCACCTTCGGCATCGAGATAGAGGCGCCGGGGGCGGAGTCGCCGGAGCGGGGGTGCGTGGTCCTGGCCCAGGATGGGGAGCTGTACGAGCTGGAGCTGGGCCAGGACGTGTCGGCGCTGGCCCTGGACCAGACCGACCCGGTGGCGCTGCGCGAGGAGAAGCTGAAGAAACTGGAGGAGCTGCACCCACGCGACTACGTGGTGTACGCGTACGAGGCGCTGACGGCCGTCGTCGAGTTGCTGCTGGAGCGCGAAGCGGAGGCCAAGGGAACGTGACCTTCGAGAGCGAGCGGCGCTCGCGGGACCACTACGAGCGCCGCGCCGGCCTGTACGACTGGGCGAACCGTTTGGCCTCGCTGTTGCGTGGCACCTCTGGGTTGCGGGAGAGGCGCAAGGCAGTGAAGCGGCTGCGGCTGCGGCCGGGGCAGCGGGTGCTGGAGGTCAGCGTGGGCACCGGCACCAACGTCCCGCTGCTGGCGGAAGAGGTTGGGCCGGAGGGGCGGATCGTCGGAGTGGACATCTCGCCGGCGATGCTGGAGCGCCGCCGTCGCAAGTTGGAGCGTCACGGCCTGCGGGCTGATCTCGTCCTGGGCGAGGCGGCGCACCTGCCGCTGGCCGCCGCATCGTTCCAGGCGGTGCTGCACCACGGCGGCCTGGCCGAGTTCGGCGACAGGCGGGGCGCGATCGAAGAAATGGTCCGTGTCGCCGCGCCCGGCGCCCGCGTCGTCATCTGCGACGCCGGCGTTCCCGCCGAGGGCAAGCCTTCGCTGGTCAACCGGCTGCTGCTGCGCTTTCAGCCGGAGTACCGGCGGCCACCGCCCCTGGACCTGCTCCCGGAGGGCGCGCGGGACAGGCAACTGAGCTGGTTCCACGGCGGCGGCTGGTACATGATCGAGTTCGAGAAGCCGTGACGGACGCGGAGCTCATCCGCTGCCGCTGGGCCGGCCTCGACCCGCTTACCCTGGAGTACCACGACCGCGAGTGGGCCGTGCCGCTGCACGACGACCGCAGGCTGTTCGAGATGCTGACGCTGGAGGGGGCGCAGGCGGGGTTGAGCTGGCGCACCATCCTGTACAAACGGGAGAACTACCGCCGCGCCTTCGAAGGCTTCGACCCGAACAGTGTGGCCAGTTACACGGAGGGGGACGTGGAGCGGCTGCTGGCTGACCCCGGCATCGTGCGCAACCGGCTGAAGGTGCAGTCGACGATCAGCAACGCGCAGCGTGTCCTGGAGGTCGCGGCGGAGTTCGGCTCGTTCGACGCCTACCTGTGGGGGCTTGTCGGCGGACATCCGGCCGAAAGCGGGTTCAGCGCCGCCGACCCGTTGCCGGCCAGGACGGAGGCTTCGGACGCGCTGAGCAAGGAGCTCAAGGGTCGGGGGTTTCGCTTCGTGGGGAGCACGATCTGCTACGCGTTCATGCAGGCCGTGGGGATGGTGAACGACCACACGGTCGACTGCTTCCGTTACCGACAGGTCTAGCACCGGTTCGCCGCGAGGCAAACGAGAACGCCGCCGGGTGCGGCGCCGGCGGCGTTCGGGGGCAAGCGGCGCTCAGCGGCCTAAGGCTTCTTTCCTTCGATGACGGGCTTCTTGCCGCCGACCTTGATCGACTTCGGCTTCTCCGTCTCCGACTTGGGGAGCGTGAGCTTGAGCACCCCGTGCTCGAAGCTGGCTGCGGCCTTGTCGGAGTCGATGGTTGCGGGGAGGGTGAAGGAGCGGGCGAAGACGCCGTAGCGGCGCTCGCGGCGGAGCCAGTTGCCGTTCGACTCCTCGCTCTCCTCCCTGGCCTCGCCCTTGATGGTCACGGTGTCGCCGTGGACCTGGACGTCGACGTTAGCCGGCTCGACTCCCGGCAGGTTGGCCGTTACGACGAACCCCTCGTCGGTCTCGCTGATGTCGACGGGGACGTACCCGAACTCAGAACGCAGGTCGGACGCCAGCCTGTAGGGGCGGAACTCGCTGAACAGCCGGTCCACGGTCCGGCGCATCTGGTCCATCTCGGTGAAGGGATCCCAGCGAACGATGTTGGGCATCTCGATATCTCCTTTCGACTAGCTGCGGCGCTGCGTCGCTTGCCTTTGGCTTTCATCCTGTTTCTAACATACCCAGTGCCGTGCTGTCAAGTCACTTGATAGTAACAGTAGCAACTTAACTGCCAGCCGATGTTGACCGCCTCCCGCCCGGCACGGTAAAATACACCCCGTGGCGAAAGACTACTACGATACCCTGGGCGTGGCCCGCTCCGCCTCCGAGAAGGAGATCCGGCAGGCCTATCGCAAGCTGGCCCGCAAGCACCACCCCGACGTCAACCCCGGCGACGAGGGCGCCGAAGCGCGGTTCAAAGAGATCAACCGCGCCTACGAAGTGCTGTCCGACGCCGACAAGCGGAGCAAGTACGACCGCTACGGCGAGCAGTGGGAGCAGGCGGAGGCGTTCGAGAAGGCGCGAGGGGCCGGCGGCAGCGAAGGCCCCTGGTCCGGCCAGACGTTCGACCTGGGCGACCTGTTCGGCGGCGGCCGCGGCGGCTTCGGCGACGTCTTCCAGTCGTTCGTGGGCCGTCGCGGGCCGATGCGCGGCCAGAACGTGGAGTACGCCGCCGAGGTCACCCTGGAGGAGGCGCATAGCGGCGCGACGCGGCTGCTGCAGCTGCACGGCGAGGAGCCCTGCGAGACCTGCGGCGGCAGCGGCGAGATCGCCGGGGCGGTGTGCCACACCTGCCAGGGCGCCGGTCACACCCTGAAGATGAAACGCCTGGAGGTGAAGATACCGCCCGGCGTCCGCGACGGGTCGCGCGTCCGCATCGCCGGGGAAGGACGGCCCGGCCTGGGCGGAGGCCACCGCGGCGACCTCTACGTCGTCGTTCGAGTGCGCCCGCACCCGCGCTTCGAGCGTCGCGGCGACCACCTGCAGACGGACGTGCCGGTGCCCCTGGAGGACGCCGTCCTCGGCGGCGAGGTGGAGGTGGAGACGCTGGCCGGCAAGCGTGTCGCCCTCAAGGTCCCGCCGCTGACCCAGAACGGCCGCGTGTTCCGGCTGTCCGGCCTGGGTATGCCGTCGCTGGACGAGCGGGGCAGCCGCAAAAGCGCGAAGGGCAAGGGCGACCTGCTGGCCCGCGTCCGCGTCGTCCTGCCGGAAGAGCTGTCGGACCGGGAGCGCGAGCTGTTCGAGCAGCTGCGGGCGGAGCGCCGCAAGGGGAAGGCGAAATCGAAGGTGGGGGCGAAGTGATGACGGACGGGAGGCGTATTCCGCACGACGCCGACGATCCGCTGTTCGTGATCAGCATCGCCGCCCGCATGGTCGGCATGCACGCGCAGTCGCTGCGGCACTACGAGCGGCTGGGCCTGATCCGGCCGTCGCGCTCGCGGGGTCGTGTGCGTCTCTACTCGCAGGCGGACATCGAGCGGCTGCGCTACATCCAGCGGCTGGTGAACGACCTCGGCGTCAACCTCGCCGGCGCCGAGGTGGTCATACGGATGAACGAGCGGATGCGCCGGATGGAGGAGGAGATGGAGCGGCTGCGCTCGGAGCTGCAGTCGTACCGGGACCGGCTGTTGCCGGCGACGATGGAGGAGGGGGGGGGAGGTACAGATGGGTGAATTGCTCGCAGGGTTTAGCGGAGCCTTGGTTGGTGGGGTCTTGGCAATGGTAGGTTCGTTCTTCCAGTCGCATCTTCAAGCTAAGGAATCTGAGCGCCAGTTCGAGCGGCAGAGGAGACTCGCAGAAGAGGAGCATTCTCGCAGGCAGGTAGTGATCGAGAACGAGAGGGTGAGGAGGAGAGTTGATTCGCAGCTAGCCTATGGCCGGAAAGTCATGATCGCTGCGGTCAGATTCAAGGCATTCGCATCGCCGGATTCTGACGCGTCCAAACTGAGGGACATATTGTCCGATGCTGTACGCCTTGTTGGGCTGGACTTTGGCGCGCCGTCGCCCTTTCCGGACTTTGTCGCACCGATCGAGATCGAGGATGATGAGCTACGGGACTCGATTGCTGCGCACCGGAAGATCATCTCTCACGCCGATGTGGTTCTGGCCACCATCGATGCCCACCCAAGCGAACTTCCGAATTCCCACGAACAGTTGGAACAGGTAGACGACTTAGCGCGGCGCATAGGCGTGAGATGTCGCGTTTTGCAGCGTGAAGGAAGACCGCTTTGAGATCGGCTGATGCCACAGATCGGCTAACCCTCACCCCCGTCCCCTCTCACGCGCGCGGGAGAGGGGACGGGGGTGAGGGAAAAGCAAGCGAAAATGCGAAACAATTTCCGATGTTAACAGCGGCAAACGAGGGCAAGAGGTAACGCGACATGATGAGACAGGGCGTAGCAGGTCCTAGCCGCCCATTCTGTCATTCTGAGCGCCGACCACGCCCTGTCGGGGAACAGTGCCGGCCGCGAAGGAATCTTGGGTGGGGCAAGCGCTCGTTCGCGCGGAAGGACGTCGTGGGCGACCTAAAGCATGTCCTGAGCCAAGTCGAAGGAGTCGCCCCTACATTGGGCTGAACGGTAGGCGTTGAGGAGCGTAACGACATGATGAGACAGGACAGGTTCACCGAAGGCGCGCAGCAGGTCCTCGCCTCCAGCCAGGAGCTCGTGCGCAAGGAGCGCCACAGCCAGTGGGACGTGGAGCACGTTCTGATGGCCCTGCTCACCCACGAGGGCGGCGTCATGCCCGCCATCCTCGAGAGGCTGGGCGTGGACCGCGACCGCCTGCGCACGGTCGTGGGCGAGGCGCTGTCCAGGGCGCCGAAGCTGGCCTACGACGTCGTCCAGATCTACACCACGCCCCGCATCGTCAAGATGCTGGAGGCCGCCAACGCCGAGGCCGAACGGCTGAAGGACGAGTACGTCGGCGTGGAGCACCTGCTGATCGCCGTCGCCGACGAACGGGACGGGGAATCGGCCCGCATCCTGCAGCGGTTCGGGGTCGACAAGGAGAAGGTGTACCTGGCGCTGCAGGACGTGCGCGGCGGCGCCCGCGTGGACAGCCCCACGGCGGAGTCCAAGTACCGCGCCCTCGACCGCTACAGCGTCGACCTGACGGAGGCGGCGCGGCAGGGCAAGCTGGACCCGGTGCTGCACCGCGACGACGAGATCAAGCGGGTGATGCAGGTCCTGAATCGTCGCACCAAGAACAACCCGGTGATCATTGGCGACGCGGGCGTGGGCAAGACGGCGATCGTGGAGGGGCTGGCCCAGAAGATCGTGGCCGGCGACGTGCCGGAGAAGCTGAAGGACAAGCGGGTGCTGGCCCTGGACATGGGGGCCATGGTGGCCGGTTCCAAGTTCCGCGGCGAGTTCGAGGAGCGGCTGAAGGCCGTGATGGACGAGATCAAGCGGGCCAAGGGCGAGATCATCGTGTTCATCGACGAGATCCACCAGGTGGTGGGAGCGGGCGCGGCCGAGGGGTCGATTGACGCGTCGACGATGATGAAGCCGGCGCTGGCCCGCGGCGAGCTGCAGTGCGTGGGCGCCTGCACGCTGGACGACTACCGCCTGCACATCGAGAAGGACGCAGCGCTGGAGCGCCGCTTCGCCCCCGTCTACGTCGAAGAGCCGGGCCCGGAGGACGCTATCGACATGATCAAGGGGCTGCGGCCTCGCTACGAGGCGCACCACAAGTTGAAGATCAGCGACGAGGCTATCGAGGCGGCGGTGCGGCTGTCCGGCCGCTACATCGCCGACCGGCAGCTGCCGGACAAGGCAATCGACCTGATCGACGAGGCGGCGTCCAAGCACGTCATCGAGGCGCAGAGCATGTCGCCGGAGGTGCGGCGGCTGCAGGAGCGCGTCGACGAGTTGGCGCGCGAGGCGGAGGCGGCGGTGCAGCGAGAGGAGTACGAGGCGGCGGCCCACATCAAGACCGAGCTGGAGCGCATACGGGCGCAATACCAGAAGCTGCGCGCGGAGTGGGAGCAGGAGCACGTGGCCAGCATGGTGGTGGAGGAGTCGGATATCGCCGAGCTGGTGGCCAAGACGACCGGTATCCCGGTGTCGCGGATGCTGGAAGGGGAGGCGGAGAAGCTGCTGCAGATGGAGGAGCGGCTGCACGAGCGGGTGATCGGTCAGGAGGAGGCGATCCGTGCCGTCTCGGAGGCGATCCGGCGGGCGCGGGCGGGGCTGAAGGACCCGCGGCGGCCTATCGGCAGCTTCATCTTCCTGGGCCCCACGGGCGTGGGCAAGACGGAGCTGGCGCGGGCGCTGGCCGAGTTCATGTTCGACGACGAGGACTCAATGATCCGGATGGACATGAGCGAGTACCAGGAGCGGCACACGGTGTCGCGCCTGATCGGGGCGCCGCCGGGGTACATCGGCTACGACGAGGGCGGGCAGCTGACCGAGCTGGTGCGTCGCCGGCCCTATCGCGTCATCCTGTTCGACGAGATCGAGAAGGCGCACCCGGAGGTGTTCAATACGCTGCTACAGGTGCTGGAGGACGGCCGCCTCACGGACGGCCACGGCCGTTCCGTGGACTTCCGCAACACGGTGGTGATCATGACCTCCAACCTGGGCACGGAGCATGTCCAGCGGCCGGCCCTGGGCTTCGTCCCCGCCGACAAGCCGAGCAAGTCGGAGAAGGAAAGGCAGAAGAGCGACGTGGAGAAGGCGCTGCGCCAGACCTTCCGGCCGGAGCTGCTGAACCGCATCGACGAGATCATCGTCTTCGACCCGCTGACCGTGGACGACCTGAAGCAGATCGTGGAGCTGATGCTGGCCGACGTGCGCGAGCGTCTGGCCGAGCGCAAGGTGGGTCTGGAGCTGACGGAGGTGGCCAAGCAGGCGCTGGTCGAGGAAGGGTACGACCCGGTGTACGGGGCGCGGCCGCTGCGCCGGACGATCGAGCGCCGGGTGGCCAACCCGCTATCGCGCCGTATCCTGGCCGGCGAGTTCGCGGAGGGGGACACGGCGCTGGTGGACTACGCCGGCGAGGAGTATACGTTCGAGAAGCGCAAGGCGGCGGCCAAGGAGAAGGCGGCCGCGAAGGCGTAGGAGCGTAGGGCGTCCCCGTCTACGGTGGGAGGCTTTAGCCTGACGGCCGGGCAACCTGCCGCTCCGGCCTGTCCTGAGCCTGCCGAAGGGACCCCGACCTACGTTCAGGCGGTCGGCGTCCCCCGTCTACGGTGGGACAGGCTTTAGCCTGTCGGGCGGGCGACCTGAAGGTCACCCCTACGTTCCGGATTCGCCGGAGCGACCCCGACCTACAACCCTTCGCTTTCCCCATGCGCTCGCTCCCCGTATGATGGGCGCAACATGCGCTGGCTCATCGCGTTCGCTCTGGCCCTGGCCCTGACGGTGGCAGTGGCCTGCGACGGCGACGGCGACGGCGTGCCGACGCCGGAGGGCGAGACGGCCCTGGAGCTCGACAAGAACGCCGTCGAGACGGGCGAGGGCGAGTTCGTATTCACGCTGACGCTGGAGAACACGGGCGACAACACAGGCGTGAACGTGGACTTGAGCGACGTGTGGGAGGAGGGGCTGGAGGTGACGGACGTGAGCGAGGTGGACGGGGAGGAGCCGGAGCTGATCCTGGACCAGGGCGTGGAGTTCATTATGACGGAGATGGAGCCGGGGAAGCGGATATCGCTGGGGTACGCGGCGCGCTGCAAGGAGAGCGGTACGTGGACGAACACGGCCGTGGTGTCGGCGGTGAACGCGGAGGCGGTGGAGGCTTCGGTGGAGGTGGAGTGCCCTTAGGTCTTGGCGACGGGCTCGGCCTGGTCGCCGCCCAGGCGGGGGACGCGGCGGAGGAAGGAGGGGACGTTCTCCTGCACGCGCTCAACGGCCTGGCGCACGTCGCCCAGGTTCTGGCGCATGACCTCGCGGCCCTCACGCTGGGACTCGGCCAGGTCCTCCAGGAATTCCTGCCAGAGGGCGATGTTGCGGGCCTGGCCGCTGGCCACGGCCTCTGAGGCGGCCTCGTAAAGGCCCATTACGTCGGTGGGTCGCTGGGCCCAGCTGCGGGCCACCTGGTTCCAATCGTGAAGGCCCTGGCGGGTGCCCTCAAGGACGCTGCGGGCGAAGCGGTAAGAGCGCTCGTTCGCGGAGGTTATCGTATCGAAGGCGGCCTCATGCCGCTCGATGAACGTGTCGAACAGGCGATCTAGGGTGCTGCGGGGGCTCATATGCGTTTCTCCTCGGGGTGCTCTGACAAGTGCGGCCACTATCCATTAGACCCTGAGACGATTACCGGTGTCAACGGGAAATCAGGGGCTCAGGGCGTCATTTCACGCTAATCGCCCGTGGCCGGGCGTCCCCTCGACGCGTCTGCGATAATAGGGGGAGCAGGGCGGTCTCCGCTCCCCTCCGGTTCGCCGCGCAAGGAGGCAGAACATGGCGAATTGGGAGTACAGGGTCGCTTATGTAGACTTCCGGGGACGCATATCCTCGGAGGGTTCGGAGTTCATCCGCCAGCCGGGGGAGCACCGAACGGCGTTCGTGCGGCGCTACCTGGACACGCTGGGCCAGGAGGGCTGGGACGTCGGCGCGGTGCAACCCCTGACAAGGTTCGGGACTAGCTACTTCGTCTTCAAGCGGCCGCAAGAGGCGGCGAAGAAGAAGGAAGGTTAGCCAGTCCCAGAGCGGATTGTAGGTAAGGTTTAGCCTGCGGCCGACGGCGGAGGAGCGGGACCGCCCTCGCGTGTTGGCCGGTGTCGGCTATAATAGGCACACACGCCCGATTCTTATCACGCCAGGATATCGATACCTTTTGCGAATCGCTTTCGGGAGCGACGAGAAGTCGCACCTCACCGAATACATAGAGAGGGAGCTGCGGCAGCGGGGGCACGAAGTGGAGAGCTTCGGGCCACCGGGCGGTCAGCCCCGGGAGTGGGTGGACGTCGCGCGGGCGGTGGCGGAGCGCGTTGGTGACGGCGAGGCGGACTGGGGGGTGCTCTGCTGCTGGACCGGCACCGGCGTGTCGATCGCGGCGAACAAGGTGGCGGGAGTGCGGGCGGCGCTGTGCGGCGACGCCCAGACGGCGCGGGGGGCCCGCGCCTGGAACGACGCCAACCTTCTCTGCCTGAGCCTGCGCACGACCACGGAGGCGCTGGCCGGGGAGATAATCGAAGCCTGGTTGTCCGCCGCCCCGGACCCGACCGAGGCGGCGAACGTGGACAAGCTCAAGGACCTGGACGGACGCATTCGATCGCGAGCCCAAGGCGCGCCGGTCGGAGGGGGAGAAAGGTAGAACAGTAGTGGCCGAAGAGCGGAGGAGACGGCGGCGGGGACACCGGCGTGGCCGCGGCAGCGGGCAATCGCCGGAGGGTCCGCCGGAGCAGACTCAGGACGATATCGCCGAAGAGGCGGACGCCGGGGAAGAGGAGGCGCCGGAGGGCGAATCGAAGTCCCGGTTCGGGCTGCCGTTCCGGCGCCGCAGTGAGCGTGAGGAGGAGGCCGGCGGAGGGGAGAAGGCGCGCAAGGAGCGGCAAGAGACGACTTCGGGCGCGCGGGCGGACGTATCGCCGCTCGGGTTCTGGCGCCGCGGCCAGGCGCGGACGTACCGTGATGAGCCGATGCCGAAGGCGACGTTCAGCCGCACGCTGAGGCGGCTGCGGGGGATGTACTTTCCGCCCTGGGTGCCGGTGCTGTTCATCATCATCGTGGTGTTTGGTATTCTCGGCGGTTTGTTCCTGGCCCGCAGCGCGGCCGGCGCCCCTCGAAACGGAGACCACTGGCACGCCACCTACTCGGTCATCGTCTGCGGGCAGCGCCAGCCCAACTTTCCAACCTGGGAGGGAGTGGGTGTCCACACCCACGGTGACGGCATCATCCACATCCACCCGTTCAGTCCCAGCGAAGAGGGCGCGGGCGCCCGCCTGGGGAAGTGGTTCGAGTACGGCGGCGGCAAGCTGACCGACTCCGAGATGCGGATGCCGGGCGACCGCGACGAGTACAAGAACGGCGACAAGTGTGAGGATGGCGCGGAGGCGGTGCTGCAGGTGTTCGTAAACGGCGAGAAGCTGGAAGACTGGAGTCGCTACATTCCGCAGGACGGGGACCAGGTGCGCATCGTGTTCGGGCCGGAGCAGGCCGAGGGCGTAGTGGAGGAGGAGGACCGCACCATCATCCCGGAGAGCGAGGCGGCCCGCAGCGCAGAGCTGGAGATAACAGGAGCGGAGGCCGACGCCGCCTTCGCGCCCGCCGAGATCGAGGTGAAGGCCGGCGAGACGGTGAAGTTCACCGTCACGAACTCCGGCTCCATCTCCCACAGCGTGCGCGTGAGCGGCGCCGACGCCCAGTACGACACCAAGGATGACTACGTCGTGGAGCCGGATATCCTGGAGCCGGGCGAGGCGGGCGTCCTGGTAGTCCGCTTCGATGAGGCGGGCGAGTACCCCTTCCAGGACCCTTCGGCGCCGGTCGCCAGCGGCAAGTTCGTGGTGACGGCGGGAGAAACGCCGGAGGAGGAGGATCCGGAGGCTGAGGTGGAAGCGGACGTGACCCTGGAAGTGACGATGACGGACAGCGCGTTCACGCCGGCGGAGCTGGAGGTTGAGGCCGGCCAGACGTTCCGCATCAACCTGGGCAACGAAGGAACGCTGATCCACAACCTGCGGCTGGCCGGTCTCGATGGCGAGTTCGAGACGGAAGATGACATCGTATCGACGCCCGCGGGCGCCGACCTGACGGCGGGTGCCGATGGATCGCTCGTGGGCAAGCTGGACGAGCCGGGGGCGTACGCGTTCCGGTCGGACTTCCAGCCCACGGAGATGGTGGGCACGCTGACGGTCCAATAGCGGGCCCGCGCAGAGTTTCCGGCGCGGGCGCGGGACTATCGGATGTCCGGACAGTCGTTGCTCGGAGGCTCGCGCTGGTTCCTCCGACGTTTGCTCGTCACGCTCGTCGTGGCCCTCGTCGTGGCGGTCGTCGCGCGGCAGTTCACGGACGGGGGCGGCAACGATGCCAGCGTGCTCGGAATCGGGGAGCCGGCGGACGGCCCGCGCATCGGCGTCGATCACTGGCACGCCCTGTACCAGGTAATCGTCTGCGGTCAGGTCCAGCCCCCGTTCGCGTTCTGGGAAGGCGGCGTGCACACCCACGACGACAACATCATCCACATCCACCCGTTCCTGCCGTCCGAGGAGAGGGAGGGCGCGCGGCTGGTGAAGTGGTTCGAGTACGGCGGCGGCCTGCTCAGCCAGACCGAGATGCGAATGCCGGGCGACAGCGCCACCTATCGCAACGGCGACGAGTGTCCGGACGGCAGCGAGGGCGTGCTCCAGGTGTTCGTGAACGGGGAGGAGCTGGGCGATTGGGAGCGTTACATCCCGCAGCATGGCGATACGGTGATCATCAGCTTCGAAGCGCCCAGGTAGCGCGCTTCGGCGGCTCCCTGTAACCGTATGCTACCGTAACTCGTCATCTTGACAGGGCCCCCCTGGCCCGTATACTGGTGGCGCCCGCAGGGCGAAACGAATCCGTCCGGAGGAGGGGGAGAGGAGGATGACATGTCGGTAGTGACGATGTCCGGAACGATAGCCAGCGGCGCCCGCGAGATCGGGCGCGCCGCCGCCTCACTCCTCGAGATCGACTATGTGGACCAGCAGCTGCTGGTGGACGCGGCGCGGCGGCTGGGGGTGCCGGTGGACGTGATGGCCGGCCACGACGAGCGCTGCTCCAGCTTCGGGCAGCGGCTGTCGCACCTGCTGCGCGGCTTCCTGGAGCGTTCCGCCGCCGCCGGCGACCCGATGACCGGCGCCGGCGGCCTGGAGATGCTCCTGGGCCGCACCTACGCTGACCTCTCGGTCGAACGCGTGGAGCCGGAGGTGACGGACTCCCTGTACATGAAGACGATCACCGTCATCCTTCGTGAACTGGGCGACCGCGGCGACATCGTGGTGCTGGGGCGCGGCAGCCAGATGATCCTGCGGGAATTGCCCGGCGCGCTGCACGTACTGACGCTGGCGCCGCGCGAGTTGCGTGTCCAGCGGCTGGCCGAGCGCGAGGGGGTCACGGAGGCGGAGGCGGCGAAGCGCGTGGACGACAGCGACAAGGCTCGCGGCGCCTTCTACCACAAGTTCTGGAAGGTGGACGTTAGTGATCCGAGGCTGTACGACCTTGCGATCGAGACGTCCCACCTGTCGTTCGAGGCTGGGGCGGAGCTGGTGGCGGCGGCCGTGCGCCTCAGGCAAAGCGAGGCAGCGTAGAGGGCGGCATGCCGGCTATCCACTCCGGCTCTTTCGCATAGCCATGTCGGGGTCTGAACACCCCGACCTACATTCTGCAATCGGCGAGGATGACCATGTAGGCGGGTAGCTTCAGCTGCCCGCAACGACGCTCGCGGGTGGGGCGCCGCTTGCCGCGCCCGGGGCGGGGCAAGGATCGCCCCTACTATGGCCTATCGGGGACGGCGGCCAGCACTTCGCGCAGGTACTCCTCGGCGCGGTCCAGGCGGGCCTGCATCCCCCACGGGTTGCCCGGCGCCAGGGGCAGCCCCCAGCCGCGGGCTTCCGCCCCTTCTCCGACGATCTCCAGGAAGCCGCGCTCCTGCGCCGACCCCTGGCCGAACAGCGTGATCAGCAGGTGGTGGGTGCCGTCCACCCACTGCCCGTAGTCGTAGGAGACGGGGCCGCGGCCGCGCAGCCAGGGCAGGCGGTCGAGGCTGGCCTGGAGCTTCTCGCGCGTGGAAGGCATCGCGCTGCCAGACTATCGCGAGGCGACGCCCGAACGCAACTTCTGCGGCCGGACAGCCACGCCATCGGGCGCTAGAATGAACGTATGACCACGGAGGCCGTTTTGCCCGCCCACGAGATCGTTCCCGCCACGGCCGATGACTTGCCGTTCATCGCCGAGACGGTGGAGCGGCTGCGCCTGGACGGCGAGCGTCTGGCGCCGGAGCAGTTCATCGTCGTCAGGCGGGACGGCGGCATCATCGCCTTCGGCCGGATAAAACCATACGAAGAGACGTATGAGCTGGCGACGCTCGCCGTCGTCGAGGAGGTGCGGGGAAAGGGCTGGGGAGAGCTGGTCGCGCGGGAGCTGATCCGCCGCTTCCCGCAGGACGAGGTGTACGTGACGACCGACCTGCCGGAGTACTTCGAGCGGTTGGGCTTCCTGCGCACCGAGATCCTGCCGCCGGAGCTGGCCGGCAAGCTGGCGCATTTCGCCCAGCAGCTGCGGCCGGGAGCGGTGGGGATGGTGTACGACCGCCGCATCGAGCGTCTGCCCGGCCTGGCCGACGTGTACGCCGCCAAACACGCGATAGAGCCGTACCTGAAGCGCACGCCGCTCCTCCACAACCCGTACCTGTCGGACATGCTGGGCTGCGAGGCCTACCTGAAGCTGGAGAACCTGCAGCCGATAGGGGTGTTCAAGGTTCGCGGGGGCGTGAACCTGGCCGTCTCCCTGTCCGCTCAGGACCGCAAGCGAGGCATCGTCGCCGCTTCGACCGGGAACCACGGGCAGTCGATAGCCTACGCGGCGCGGCTGACCGGCGCGCGCTGCATCATCGCCGTGCCGGAGGGCGCCAACCCGTTGAAGGTGGAGGCGATGCGCTCGCTGGGGGCGGAGGTGGCGGCCCACGGCCCCACGTTCGAGGAGGCGCGGGCCTGGGCGGAGGAGCTGGCGCGGCGGGAGGGGATGCGCTACGTGCACCACAGCAACTCGCCGGAGCTGGTGGCCGGGGTGGCCACCGTCAGTTTGGAGATCGTGGAGGACCTGCCGGACGTGGAGGTCATCATGGCGCCGGTGGGCGGTGGCAGCGGCGTCGTCGGCCACTGCATCGTCGCCAAGGCGCTGCGGCCGGATGTCGAGGTGATCGGTGTGCAGTCCGAGGGCGCGCCGGCGGTCTACCTCTCGTGGAAGGAGCGCAAGCTGCAGACGGCGGGGATCGACACCGCAGCCGAGGGCCTGGCGACGGGCATGCCCTTCTTCGTCTCCGTGCGCACGTTCGTCGACAAGCTGGACGACATGGTGCTGGTGAGCGATGACGAGATGCGCGACGCCATCGCGCTGCTGCTGCGGGCGGCCCGCCAGCTGGCCGAGCCGGCCGGCGCGGCGGCGACGGCGGCCGCCGTCAAGCTGCGCGACCGGCTCAAGGGGAAAAAGGTGGCGATAGTTCTCAGCGGTGGCAACCTGCCCAACGACGAGCTGCGCCGGATCCTGGCCTCCCGCGAGCCGTGAGCGGTCTGCAGGCCGGCGCCGCCGTAGCGGATATCACGCCGCCGCCGGGCGGGCTGATGGACGGCTATGGCGCCCGCCGCGAGCCCTCGCAAGGGGTGCACGACCCGCTGTACGCGCGGGCGCTGGTACTGGACTACGGTGAGGCCGCCTGCGCGATCGTCGGCTGCGATCTGCTGGGGATGGACCCTCGGATCACGGCTGCGGTGCGGGAGCGCGTCCAGTCGGCGACTGGGATAGCGAGCGACGGCGTCGTCGTCGCGGCGACGCACAGCCACGCCGGACCGTACGGCCTGCGCCCGGGAATGTTCTCGCGGTACGAGGAGGCGCTGGCGGAGCAGGTCGTCGAGAAGATCACGGGCGCGGTGACGGACGCCTGGCGCGCTCGGCGAGCGGCGACGCTGAAGCTGGCGTCCGCCGTCGTCGACACGGTGTCGCAGAACCGGCGCGACCCGGACTGGCCGGTCGACCCGATGCTTCGTGTGCTCCTCGTCGACGGCGAGGACGGGCCGGTGGCCTCGCTGCTCAGCTTCGCCTGCCACGCGACGGTGCTGGACGCGACCAACCTGCTTCTCTCGGCGGAGTTCCCCGGCGTGGCCTGTCGCATCGTTCAGGAGCAGACGAAGGCGCCAGTGGTGTATCTGAACGGGGCCTGCGGCGACGTCAACCCCGTCTGGGTGCGGCAGGACTTCGACAGCGTTGAGCGGGTGGGGCAGATCATCGGCGGGCAGGCGCTGCGGCTCGTGGGGGAGCTGCGGACGCTGGGGCCGGGCCAGCGGGCGCACAACATCCGCTGGGACGAGTTCATCGAGACGCCGGCGCCGGGCCGGATCGTCGAACCGCGGTTCGGCGCCGCTCGACGCGAGGTGGAGCTGCCGTTGCGGGAGTTCGCGCCGGACGAGACGTACGCGTCGGAGGCGTCGGAGCTGGGGGGACGGCTGGAGGCAGACGCCCGCAGGGGGTTGGCCGAGGGCTCGGACGCGCGGCGGGACGTGATGGCCCGCCTCACGCGTGTCCGCAACGAACGCTGGGCGGCGGTCTGGGCGCGACAGCGGCCGCCGGAGGCGCCGGCGCTGCGCACGGAGGTGCAGGCGCTGTCGCTGGGCGGCGGACTCGCCCTGCTGGCGCTGCCCGGCGAGTTCTTCGTGGAGACGGGTGAGAGGATACGCTCCCGGTGCGGCATTGGCGACGTCCTCGTCGCCGGGTACGCCAACGACTACGTGGGCTACGTCGCGCCGGCGGACGCGTATCCCCAGGGGGGCTACGAGCCGGGGGTGTCGCCCGTCGCGCCGGAAGCGGAGGGTATAATCGTGGATGCTTCGCTGGCGGCGCTGGCCGAGGCGACACGCGAATGACGGACTTCACCCTGCGAGTCTCCAGCTTCCAGTTTGTGGGAGCGAGGAGCTAGTGGCAGGGCCCCGGACCGTCCTCGTCATCGTTGCGCACGCGGACGATATGGAGTTCATGGCTGGCGGGACGGTCGCGAAGATGGCGGACATGGGGTACGCGATCCGCGAGGTCATCGCGACGAACAACGAGCGCGGCACGCTGGACCCGGGGTGGAGCGCCGAGTTCACGGCGGAGGCGCGGCGGGAGGAGGCCCGCAGGGGCGCGAAGGCGCTGGGCGTCGACCCCGATATCGAGTTCCTGGGCTACGAGGACGGCCGCCTGGGCGAGACGCCGCCCCACGAGCTGCGGGAGCGCTGCATGCGGGCGATCCGTCGGGTGCGGCCGGACGTGCTGTTCACGTGGGACCCCTGGGCGCTGTACGAGCCGCACCCCGACCACCGCGCGGTGGCCTGGGCGGCGATGGAGGCGGCCAGCTTCAGCCACTTCCCTCTGTACCACCCCGAGCACCGGGACGACGGGCTGGCGCCGCACCACGTGGGCGAGCAGTACTTCTTCGCGAAGGCGCCGCGCGACGTCAACAAGGCGGTGGACATCTCCGGCTACGTCGACCGGAAGATCGAAGCGCTGTGCGAGCACGCCAGCCAGATGCGCCTGACCGTGGCCGAGCTGCAGATGAACCTGGCGGCCTCCGGTCTGGACGTGCCGGCGCTGCGTGACACGGACCCCTCGGACTACCGCGGCGTGATCGAGACGATGATCCGGGCCTGGGCCGGAGCCGTGGGCCGCCGCCACGGGTTCGAGTACGGGGAGGAGTTCCGTCGGCAGCGGTTCGGCGGGATCGAGCGCTGGGCGCGGGAGTCCGGGCAGGAGCTGCCGGACGAGCTCTGACTGGCGGCGGGCCGGCCGAGCCTAGCGGCGGGCCGGCGCGTAGAGGACCAGGCGGGCGAGGTTCACGGCGACCATGGGCTTCTGGCAGCGATAGAGCCCCGCCGCGACGTGAGTGACCTCCGCGTGGGTAACGGGCATGAACTCTTTGCGGCCGATCAGGCGGATGTTGCCGGGGTCGGCGCCGTGGGGGAGATAGACGTGGCCGGTGATCTCCAGGCCGGGCAGTATGAGCGTAGCGGGGGCCGGCGTCTTCTCCACCTTCTCTATCGGGTCGTTGGCGGGCGGCGCCTGCCACTCAGGGATCGCCAGCAGGATCGACTCTCTGTGCATGTGGAGGGTCTGGAAGCTCTGCGGCGCCTCGCCGGGATCGATGAGGCTTTCGACCGTAGTGTCGGTCAAGATGATGACGGGGCCATCCTGGCCGATCATGTCCACCAGGCGTCGCGGCTGGCCGGAGCTGTCCAGCGTACCGGTAACGCGATGCGTGTCCAGCAGCAGCTCGACACGGGCAACCGGGGGCTGGGCCGGGTCGGTCTCGGCCTCCCCCTCCTTGCGCAGGAAGTCGGGCGGTTGCTTCGAGGCGCCCTGGGTCAAGACTGCTCTCCGGCCGGGGCCAGGGTTCTCTCGCCGTGCTCCATCAGGTCCGACGGGCCCGCGCGGTCGCCGTCGTCGGTGCCGCCGGGGAACAGGCCGCGACGCTCGGCGTCGACGAAGGCGCGGACGATATCGGGGTCGAACTGGGTGCCGGCGTTACGCTTGATTTCGTCCACCGCCTTGTAGTGGGGCAAGGCCTTGCGGTAAGGACGGTGGGAGGTCATGGCGTCGTAAGCATCGACGACGGCGAAGACGCGGGCGCCCAGGGGGATATCGTCGCCCTTGAGGCCGCGGGGGTAGCCGCTACCATCGAAGCGTTCGTGGTGGGCGTAGACCACTTCGGCGGCGTCGCGCAGGAAGTCGATGCTGTTGAGGATTTCGAAGCCCATCTCGGGGTGGCGCTTCATCTCCATCCATTCCTCTTCGTCCAGGGGGCCGGGCTTGGCGAGGACGGCGTCGGCGACGCCTATCTTGCCGATGTCGTGCAGGATAGCGGCTTTCTCGATCTGGCGGAGTTGCTCCTTGCGCAGGCCCATCTGGTGGGCCAGGATGGAGCCGATCTCGGAGACGCGCTTGGCCTGTCCGAGGGTAAGGTTATCGCGCAGGTCGAGGGCGGCGCACAGCACCGCGACGATGGAGTCGTAGCTGGCCTTCAAGTGCTCAGACCGGTCCTTGAGGATGGAGTTCTTGTGCATGAGGATCATGGCCATGCGCATGACGATGAGGCAGATGGGGAGGTAGAGGGCGGCCAGGGCAGCGGTGACGGACACGAACACAGCAAGCGCTACGATGCCCGCGCCGATGGCTCCCATGAACACCATCTGCACCAGAAGGAACCAGGCCGGGAGCCTGTCGTCGTTGAGCACTCGCCTGGGCTTCTTTCTTCGGTTCGCGCTGTTTCTGGCCATGTCGGATCCTCTCGCTACCAGTCCAGGTTTTCCAGTCTGGGGTCTCTCTTCGCTGTTTCCGCCTGGGGAGCGGCGGTGGGTTGGGGCAGCCGGCGCGAGACCTTGTTCGCGTACATGTCTGCGTCAGCCCAGTGCATCATCTCGTCGACGTCCTCGCCGCCCCAGGGGAAGCCGGACACCCCGATCGAGACGTTCATGCGGACGGTGAGGCCCTCGTGCTCGAACATGGGGGTGCGCTCCAGCTCCTCCCAGATCCTCTCCGCGAAGGAGAAGGCGCCTCGCTTGTCCGTGTCCGGCATGAGGAGGGCGAACTCGTCGCCGCCCAGGCGCGCGGCGACGTCCTTGGCGCGGGTATGCTTCTCGATGACTCGCGCCAGGTTGCCGATCATGACATCGCCCACGGTGTGGCCGTGCTCATCGTTGATGCCTTTCAGGCCGTCGATATCGAGGAGGATGAGCGCCAGCGACTGGCGGTTGGTACGGGCGTGAAGCAGGTCCTCCCGGAACCGCTCGTAGAAGTGACGGCGGTTGTAGAGCTGGGTGAGCTCGTCGTGGGAGGCCATCTTCTCGAGCTCGATGGCTCTGAGGGTGAGCTGGGCGTGGTAACGGCGCAGCAGGTCCACGTGCATGAGGCGGATGAATCGCGCGGACGCCATGCCGAAGGCCAGAGGGAGCGTGGCCAGCAGCGGGTAGACGATAAACTGCCAGGGGCTGGAGGCTTCGGCGAGGAGGAAGAAGGCGACTACTGCCGCTGTCAGGGCGCAGGCGATGCCGCGGCTCGTCCAGACGATGCGGTCTATCTGCGCCTCGTCCTGGGCCAGCGATTCTTCCGATATCAGAGCCGAAGTTGGTTGCATGTCCAGTTATTCGTGCGGCCGTTCCAGTCCTGTTGATGTCCCGATGGTGTGGCAGGTGACGAGGGACTTAAAGCAGCTAGAAGCAGACCCGTATCCGAACGCGCTCCTTTCCAATAATGTAGACGCGCCTTTCGAAGGGGTAGTTACAGGTAATTTGGCTGCTTATGTTGAGCGGGGCGGGTGCGCCTATATAGGGGAGAATACGTACGCCGGGTCTCCGGCGGCCCAGGCGCGGAGGACGACACCGTTTTCGTTCAGCGCCACGAGGTCGGCGTCGTAGCCGGCAGCGAGGCGCCCTTTGCGCTCGCCGAGGCCGAGGACAGCGGCCGGGACGGTGGAGGCCATGCGGACGGCGTCCAAGAGAGTCGCCAGGCCGGAATCGACGGTGTTGCGAACGATGCCCTCCATCGTCATCGCGCCGCCGGCGATGGTGCCGTCCGGCAGGGTGATGCGGCCGCCGGACAGCCGCGCCTCCACGCCGCCCAGGCGGTGCGCGCCCTCTTCGCCGCCCGCGGGTGGGGTACCGTCAGTAACCAGCGCCACCCGATCGCTCCCCTTCGCGGCGATGGCCAGACGGGCCGCCGCCGGGTGGACGTGGACGCCGTCGGCGATGAGCTCGATCGTCGCGTCCGGAGAATCGAACGCGGCGCCCAGCGGTCCGGGCTCGCGGTGGTGGAACGGTCGCATGGCGTTGAAGGCGTGGGTGAGCAGCCCCGCCCCGGCGTCGAACGCTTCGCGGGCCTGCTCGTAGGTGGCGTCGCTGTGGCCGACGGCGACGACGCAGCCGGCGTCGATGGCCGCTCGCGCGACCTCGCCGGCGTCCGGCAGCTCCGGCGCGATGGTGATGACGCGCAGGTGGCCGGAGGCGGCGTCCAGCAGCCGATCGAACAGTGCCACGTCGGGCCGGCGGATCCAGCTTTCGGGGAGGGCGCCGCGGCGCTGGGGGCTGACGAACGGCCCCTCCAGGTGAGCGCCGAGGACGTGTGCGCCGCCGGGGACGGGGCCGGCCGCCCCGGCGACGGCGCGCAGAGCGTCGAGCCCACCCTCCGGCGTGGCGGCGACGATGGAGCAGAGGAACGACGTGACGCCGTGCGCGACAACCCAGCGCGCGTAGGCGCGTATCTGCTCCGGGTCTGCCGTCGAGAGGGAGAAGCCGCCGCCGCCGTGGACGTGCAGGTCGATGAAGCCGGGGACAAGCGTCGCGCCCTCGAGGTCGATGATATCGGCGTCCGGGGGAGGCCTGACCTGCGCCCCCACCTCGCGGATGCGGCCGTCCTCGACGACCACGACGCCGCGCCCGATGTCTTGGTCGGGCGTGAGGATGCGGGCGTTGGTGAGGGCTGTCAGCATGGCGAGCGCCGTTCGGCACGGCTATAATACACGAGCCGTCAGATACGCCCCTTCAGACTGGACTCCTTCGGACTGGACATGGAAGAGACCGCCCCGAAGCGCAGCCTGCGCCTGCAAGGACATCTCTCGCCGGAGGACGTCCGGCGCAGCCCCTACCTGTACCTGCCGGTGCCGGTGCCGCCGCGCACCTCGCGGCTGGACGTCCGCTACGAGTACTCGGAGCCGGTGCAGGCGGCGTTCGGGCAGGGGCCCGGCAACACCATCGACATCGGCATCTTCGACTCGCGCGGCCACGAGTTCATCGACGGCGACGGCTTCCGCGGCTGGAGCGGCGCGGCGCGGCGCTCGTTCTTCGTCGGCGCCGACGATGCCACGCCCGGCTACATCCGCGGCCCGATGTTCCCCGGCGACTGGCACGTGCTCCTGGGCGTCGACCGCGTGGTCCCCGAGGGCGTGCGCTACGACGTGACGGTGGACCTGACTGTCGACGCAGACGCGCGCAGCGGGCGCGAGCCGGAAGGGCCCGCGGACCCGGCCCGCCCGAAGCCGGCGAAGCGCAAGGGCAAGAGCGGATGGTACAAGGGCGACCTGCACTGCCACACCGTCCACTCCGACGGGCTGAACACGGTCGAAGAGATCGTGCACAGCGCGATCGAGCGGGGGCTGGACTTCCTGGCCGTGACCGACCACAACACGACGACCCACCACGCGGAGCTGGCGCGGCTCTCGCACCTGCCGATCACGCTCATCCCCGGCGAGGAGATCACGACCTACTGGGGCCACGCCAACACCTGGGGGTTGCGCGAGTGGATCGACTTCCGCTGCGCCGACGCTGAGGCGATGCGGTCGGTGCAGCGGTTCGTGCTGCAGAAAGGCGGCCTGATCTCGGTGAACCACCCGAAGTCGGTCGGCCCGCCCTGGCTGTTCGAGGGCTGGAGCGGCTACACCAGCATGGAGGTGTGGCAGGCGCCCTGGCGCTTCTACAACTGGGAGTCGCTGGAGCGCTGGGACGACAGGTTGCGGGCCGGCGAGCGCGTCGTCGCCGTGGGCGGCTCGGACGTCCACTCCATCGCGCCGAAGCCGCCGCGACACCCGCACGGGCTGGGCAACCCCACTACCTACGTCTACGCCGAGGGCGGCCCGTCCGAGGAGGGCATCCTGGAGGGCATCCGCAAGGGCCGCGTCTTCGTCACGGACGACCCGCGCGGGGCCCAGCTCATCCTGACGGCCGACGCGAGTGGCGACGGGCGTTTCCAGTCGATGATGGGGGACGCGGTGGAGGCGCCGGAGGGCCGGCCGGTGACGTTCCGCGTCTGGACGAACGGGGGCATGGACCGCAAGCTCTGGATCATCTGTGACGGCCTGCCCCTGGACGTGATCCCGCTGGACCGGCCGGAGGCGACGCACGAGTTCTCGCTGGAGCTGTCGGGGCGCAGCTACGTGCGGGCGGAGCTGCGGGGGTTCCGCGGCCGGCCCGAGCGGGGCGAGGTGGTGTGGGCCATGACGAACCCGATATGGGTGGGGAGGGGGACGTGACGTGGCACTGGCCCGATACGGATCTAGGGCAGATAGCAGCGGACGTAACCACCGAAGAAAGCGTGATCATATGCCGAAACGCCGTGCATGCCGCATGGTGGCAGGGCAACCCAACCGGCAAGCTGTGTCTGACAGAGAGACGCCTACTCTTCAGGCCGTCGCGGTTCCTCCTTTTCGCGCGCGCATGTAGCTGGGAACACTCTGAGATTGAGGGGGTCGGGCATGGAACGCCTTCCGTGTTTGTCGTTGGGATAATGCGATTCTCGGATTGGTGGTATGTGGCAGTCGCCGGGAGTCGCCACTACTTTCTGACTCGAGGCGCTGACGAATGGCTCGCAGCGCTATCGAACGCCACCGGTCTGCCGGTGGGCAAGGACGGCGGCTAGCGTCAGATGCGACCCCACGCAATGAATCGCGCGCCTCTCTCTTGCGCGCGACATCGTAGGTCGGGGTCCCTTCGGCATCGCTCAGGACATGCTTCAGACCCCGACGCGCGGGGGTCTGAAGACCCCCGCCTGCATTTCGCGCGACGGAGTCCCGCGTGACCGCGAAGCCAGCCAGACGCACCTTCGTCGTCGTATCCCACACGCACTGGGACCGCGAGTGGTACCTGCCGTTCGAGGCGTTCCGGGTGCGGCTCGTCGGGGTGATGGACAGCCTGCTCGACCTGCTTGACGGCGACCCGGAGTTCCGCCACTTCGTGCTGGACGGACAGACGATACCCCTGGACGACTACCTGGAGATACGGCCGGAGCGCCGGGCCGACATCGAGCGGCTGGTGAAGGCCGGGCGGCTGCTGGTCGGGCCGAACTACGTGCTGCCGGACGAGTTCCTGATCGGCGGCGAGTCCTGGATTCGCAACCTGCAGGTCGGGATACGCTCGGCCCGCGCCTACGGCGGCGCGATGATGGTGGGCTACTCGCCGGACGCGTTCGGGCACATCGCCCACCTGCCGGCGATACTGCGCGGCTTCGGCATCGAGGCGGTGGCCATCTGGCGCGGCGTGCCCCGCTCGGTCAAGACGTCGGAGTTCCGCTGGGCGGCGCCGGACGGTTCGGAGGTGCTGGCCCTGCACTTCCCCTACGGCTACGGGATGATGTCGGCGCTGCCGGAGGACGATGCGGGCGTGGCGGGCGCGGTGCGCAACCTCCGTAGGATGCTGGAGCCGCTGGCGACGACCAGCTACACGCTGGTCCCCAACGGCACCGACCACCTGCCCGCGCACACCGGCCTGTCGCGGTTCATACGCGTGGCGAACGAACAGCTCGACGACGCCGAGGTCGTCCACGGCGCCTACCCGATGCTGGTCGACGCGATAAAGGGCGAGCTGGACGGCCGCCTGGAGTCGCTGCCCCGGGTCGAGGGCGAGTTCCGCTCCAGCGAGCGCTCGCACGTGCTGGCCGGGGTGCTGTCGGCGCGGATGCACCTGAAGCAGCGCTACCAGGAGTGCGAGGACCTGCTGGCCCGCTACGCCGAGCCGCTGGCCGCCTGGGCGTCGCTGCTCCGTCGTGAGGACGGTGGGGACGGCGGGTCGGACTCGGCGCTGCTGCGGCACGCCTGGCGGCTGCTCCTGCAGAACGCGCCGCACGACTCGATCACCGGCTGCCACGTCGACGCCGTGTACGCCGACGTCTGCGGCCGCTTCGACCGCTGCCAGCAGGTTGCCGGCGAGGTGCTTTACCGCTCGCAGCGGGAGATAGCCGACCGGGTGGCCCGCCCCGGCGATCCGAGCGTGGTCGTGTTCAACCCGGAGGCCGGCCCGCGCACGGATTTCTGCACCGTGCGGCTGCCGCTGGAGGGCGGGACGGTCCCGGTCGCCCTGGTCGACGCCGACGGCGGCGAGGAACCCGTGCAGGTCCTGGAGCGGGGAGGCCGTTCGCCGCTGGACTCCAGGGAGCGGGCGCTGGCCGGGTTCGTGGCGCGGGACGTGCCCGGATTTGGGTACAAGGCCTATCGCGTCGAGTACGGCGAGTCGTCTCCGGCCAGGCGCGCGGCGGCGCGGGAGATAGCGAACGAGCTGTTCCGCGTCGTCGCCGAGAAGGACGGGACGCTGACGCTGCACGACTGGCGGGACGGCGCTGTCCTGCGCGGGCTGAACCGCTTCGTCGACGGCGGCGACCGCGGCGACGAGTACAACTACTGCGCGCCGAAGAGCGATCGGCTCATCGATGCGCCGGCCACGCCGCCGCGAGTGCGCGTCACGGAACGCGGGCCCGCCCGCTGGACGCTGGAGGTGTCGCAGACGTACGCGCTGCCGGAGAGCCTGACGGAGCGTCGCGATGGGCGCTCGCGGCGGACGGTGGAGTGCGAGATCGTGAGCCGGGTGCGGCTGTACCCGGGCGTCGCCCGCGTGGACATCGAGACTGACGTCGACAACCGCGCCCGCGACCACCGGCTGCGTGTCCACTTCCCCTCCGCTGTCCGAGCCGAGCACTCGTACGCCGAGCAGCACTTCGGGGTCGTGCGGCGAGAGGTGGCGCTGCCGGAGGACGACGGGACCTGGATGGAGACACCGATCGGGACGTACCCGCAGCGGTCGTTCGTCGACGTCAGCGACGGCGAGCGGGGTCTGACGCTGGCCAACCGCGGCTTGCCCGAGTACGAGGCCCTCACAGAGCGCGACGGCACGACCACGCTGGCGCTGACGCTGCTGCGCTGCGTGGGCTGGCTGTCCCGCGACGACTTCCGTACGAGGAAGGGTCAGGCCGGGCCGCCGCTGGAGACGCCGGGGGCGCAGATGGAGGGCCGCTGGACGTTCCACTACTCGCTGGCGCCGCACGCCGGGGGTTGGGAGGCAGCGTTCGGCGAGGCGCACCGGTTCGCGCGGCCGCTGCGCGCCGTGCGCACGGAGCGGGGCATCGGCGCGCTGCCGCCGAGCGGCGCACTTGTCCAGATCGAGCCCGACGCGCTGGTGCTGTCGTCGCTTAAACTGGCCGACGACGGCGACGGTGTGGTAGTGCGGGCGTACAACATCTCGGACGCGGCGGTGGAGGGTCGCGTGCGCCTGCCCGGGGCGGTGAGCGCCGAGGCCGTCGACCTGAACGAGGAGTCGCCGCAACCTCTGGCGGTCGACGACGACGGCTGGGTGCGGCTGACCGCGCGGCGGAACGAGATTATCAGCCTGCGGTTTAGAACCGGCTAGCGCGATGGCGGGTGGAGGACGATAATGGGGCCGGTTCCCGCCCCGCTCACCTCGAAAGGAGCGATCGCCTTGGCCGCCCGCCTGTTCGCGCTGTACATTGCCATAATCGTCGTTCCGCTGGCGGTGGCCGCCGCCGCCTTCGCTCTGCGTGACCTGCTGTCGCGTCAGCGGCAGGGGCTGCACGGCGGCAACGGCCACGCGGAGATAGCGGGGCTGGAGGACACGGTCGAAGAGGTGCGGGCGCCGTCCTAGGTTCCGCGGGCGGTTGCCACAGATCGGTGGGCTCCACTATCATGGGAACGAGCGATGAGGCTCGCTCGGCGCCCTTGGCGCCGAACCGCGTTAAGCTGATGGCCTCTACTGGATGGGATCGAGTAGAGGCCTTTTGTTATGCAGCAAGACCTGACAATGATTGCGGCGATAGCCCTGGGGGGCGCCCTGGGCGCCGTCCTGCGCTACCTGATGGCGCTCCGGGCCTACGCCCTTCTCGGGCTGGGGCTCCCCTACGGCACGCTGACTGTGAACCTGCTGGGGGCGTTCCTCATCGGCGTCGTCGCGGCGCTGGTCGAGGAGCGCGGGGCGTTCGGCCCGCAGGCCCGCGCCTTCATCACGATCGGCATACTGGGCGGGATGACGACGTTCTCCACCTTCACCTACGAGACCTGGGGGCTCATGCGCGACGGTGAGACGGCCGGGGCCGTCGCCAACGTGCTGGTGAGCGTAGCCGGCGCGCTTGTCCTGTTCACAGTCGGCCACGGTCTGGTCCGGCTGCTGGAGCGATAACGATGGACACCGCCTCCGAAGGCAGTCTGTTGCGCATTTTCATCGGCGAGAGCGACCGCTGGCAGGGGAAGCCGCTGCACCTGGCTATCGTCGAGAAGGCGCGGGAGTCGGGTCTGGCCGGCGCGACAGTGCTGCGGGGCATCGAGGGCTACGGGGCGAAGAGTGTCATCCACGCCACCAGGCTTCTGGACCTATCGACGGACCTGCCGATCGTCGTGGAGATCGTGGACCGCGAGGAGAAGGTGATGGCGTTCCTGGAGACGGCGGAGGAGATGATAGAGGACGGCCTGGTCACCGTGGAGAGGGTGCGCGTGGTATTCTACCGGCACGAGCGGGGCTCCGGCGGGTCCTGATCGAAGCACCCGGAGGTGACGACGTGTCCGGACTGGACGATGCCAGGGACCGCGCCAAGGGCGGCGTGGCCGAGGCAGCCGATGAGCTGATCGACGTTAGCCGGCGCATTCACGCCGAGCCGGAGCTGGCGCTGAAAGAGCACAAGGCGTCGGCGCTGATGGCCGACCGGCTGGAGTCGCACGGCTTCCAGGTGGAGCGCGGCGTCGCCGAGATCGAGACGGCGTTCCGGGCCAGCTGGGGCGAGGGGCCGGTGACCGTGGCCTACCTGTGCGAGTACGACGCGCTACCGGACATCGGTCACGCTTGTGGCCACAACCTCATCGCGACGGCCGGGCTGGGCGCGGCCTACGGGCTGAAGGCGGCGCTTTCGCCCAGCGAGGTGCGGCTGCTGGTGCTGGGGACGCCGGCGGAAGAAGACCTGGGCGGCAAGGCGATGATGCTGGAACGCGGCGTGTTCGAGGGGGTGGATGTGGCGCTGATGGCCCATCCGGCGCCGCTGGACGTGGAAATGCCGCCGATGTACGGCGTCGAACAGGTGCGGGTCGCGTACAAGGGCCGATCGGCGCACGCCTCGTTCGCGCCGGAGATGGGGATAAACGCGCTGGACGGCATCGTCCAGGCCTACCAGGCGATCGCCCAGCTGCGGCAGCACATCCGGCGCGACTCCCGAATCCACGGGATCATCAGCGACGGCGGCTCGGCGGCCAACGTCGTTCCGGAGCGGGCGGCGGGAACGTTCATGGTGCGGGCGCAGAACCCGGCCTACCTTCGGGAGCTAAAGGCGAAGGTGATCCGCTGCTTCGAATCGGGGGCGGCGTCCTCCGGCGCCGAGCTGGAGATGCGCTGGGACCCCTACGCTTACGAGCCGATGCGCAACAACCGCGCGCTGGCCGCCGCCTACCGCGCGAACGCGGAGTCGCTGGGCCGGCGGTTCATCGACACGCCGATCGACTCCACCGGTAGCTCCGACATGGGGAACATCAGTCAGGCCATGCCGTCCATCCACCCGATGTTCGGGATCGGCGGCGCGGCGTTCAACCACACGCCGGCCTTTACGGACGCGAGCGCGACCGACAGGGCGCACGAGGCGATGGTGCAGGTGGCGCAGGCGCTGGCTATGACCGGCGTGCAGGTGGCGCTGGACCCTGACCTGCTGCAGCGGGCCAAGGACGAGTTCGCGTCCGGGTCGCGCTAGCGGAACTCGTGGTTCGACCCTTCGGCTGCGCTCAGGACAGGCAGGGCTCACCACGAGCGACCCGCTCGCCCTGAGCCTGTCGAAGGGCGGCTTGGGGTCGCCCGGCCCCCCGGTGGTTTCTGCCCGCCCACCCGCCCGAACCGTGGTACTGCGCCTTGAAAGGCGCAGCCTGGGACGCCCCACCACCCCTGGTGGGACAGGCTTCAGCCTGTCGTGGCCCGGCCCGCCCACCCGCCCGAACCGTGGTACTGCGCCTTGAAAGGCGCAGCTTGGTCCCCGCAACCCCCCGAATGGCGGTGGCGTGGGAGAATAGCAAGACATGACCGCCGAGGAGCGGACACCGCCCGGCCTCGCCGTCCGCGAGGCGACGGCTGCCGACAACGCAGCCCTGATAGCGTTGGAGCTGGAGAGCCCGATATTCGTCGGCGACGTGGAGGAGACGTTCGACCGCTCGCCGGACTTCTTCGCCGGCTACCGTGTGCTCGGCGACCACCGCGTCGTCCTGGGCGAGGTGGAGGGGCGGACCGTGGGGGTGATGGCGGGCGTCATCCAGACGCCGCTGGTGCAGGCAAAGCCCCATCGTCTGGCCTACATCCGGCAGGCCCGCGTGCATCCCGACTTCTTCGGGCGTCGCGTGGCCTGGACGATGGCGAACGAGCTGTTCCGCTGGGCGGCGGAGCGCCGCGCCGAAGGCCCGTACTACGTGATCTCGCCGGGCAACGAGCGCTCGCTGGCGTTCGTGGAGCGGGGCGGGCGTCGCTGGCCGCTGGACGTGACCCTCCTGCAACTGGACGTCTCGCTCGCCGAGGGTGGGAGCGCGGAACGGCTTCGCGAGTCGCACCTGGAGGCGGCGGTCGGACTCGTGAACGCGACCCACGCCGGCGAGGAGTTCTTCGAGCCGCTGACGCTGGAGTCGCTGCGGGAACGGCTGGGCCGGGACGGGCGATACAGCCTCGGCAACCTGTACGGTGCGTTCGAGGATGAGACGCTGGTGGCGGTAGCCGGCCTATGGGACCGTGGCGCCATCGCCGAGCGGATCGACTTCGACCGCGAGACCGGCGAGACAACGCGCTCGCGGGAAGCGGCGGTCGTCGACTGGGGGTGGGCAACGGGACAAGAGGACGCGTTCGCGGGCCTGCTGCGACACCTCGCCGCCGAGTCGCGGGCGCTGGGCCGGCCGGCGCTCGTGGTCTGCGAGCCGTCGCCGGGTGCCCTGCCAGACGCCGGGCTGCCGGGTCGCAGGGTCTCCGGCGCGCTGTTCACGCCGACGATGGAGCCGCCGCCGGCGGAGGCCGTTCGGGGGCTGTTCTTCGATATGCTGTGCTGGTAACGGGTCAGGCCGAAGGCCTGATGTTGCGGTTCACGCGGAACAGGTTCGCCGGGTCGTACTTGTTCTTGAGGGCAACAAGCCGGGCGTGCTTCTCGGCGCCGTAGGCCTCCAGCGTGCGGTCATCGCCCTCGTCCTCGGTCAGGAAGTTGACGTAGGCGCCGCCGGTGGAGTGGGGCCGCATGGCGGACCAGGAGCCGCGCGCCCAATCGCGGCAGGCGTCGATCTTGCCGCGGTCGATGCAGGACGAGGCGACGTTCAGGACGTAGGGGGCGTCGCGGTGGGCGGCGGCCGAGGTGTCGTCGTCCATGCGGGCGGCCTCGCCGCCGAGCTGGAACACGATCAACGCCGACTCGGGCGAGGGGAACTCCTTCGTACGTTCGAGGATTGTCTCCTGGGCGGCGTCGGTCACGCCGGGCAGGTAGTCGGACTTCCAGTAGTAGTAGCGGCCCGGCGGCTGCGTTCCGTCCAGAGCGGACTGGTGGACGGTGAACGGCTTGGGCTGGACGGTATCGGCGACGGGCGAGCCGAACTCCTTGAGGGGCCGAACCGCCTTCTCCGCCTCCTCGATGGGGCCGGCGTGGCAGACGACGATAGCGGCGATCGGCTTGCCGTGGATGTCTTCCGGCAGGAACGGCGCCGGCGGAGCGATCCGCAGGAGGAGCACGCAGGTGAGGTCGTCGGGCGCGGCCTCGCTGAACTCGCGGTAGAACGAGATCAGCTCCTGGGCCTTGTCCATGGGGTGGGCGACGAGACCGGCGATGACGGTCGGGCCCAGCTTGCGCATGCGGTACTCGTAGGAGGCCACGATGCCGAAGTTGCCGCCGCCGCCGCGCAGTCCCCAGAACAGGTCGGCGTTCTCTTTTTCGCTGGCCCGCAGCAGCTCGCCAGAGGCGGTGACGACGTCGGCGGAGATCAGGTGGTCGGACGTGAAGCCCCACTTGCGGGTGAGCCAGCCGAAGCCGCCGCCCAGGGTGAGGCCGGAGAGGCCGGTCTGGGATACGAAGCCGCTGGGCACGACGTAGCCGAACGCCTGCGTCTCGCGGTCGATGTCGCCGAGGGTGACGCCGGGCTGGACGCGGACCGTCTCGCGCTCCAGGTCGACGTGGACGCCCTTCAGCTGCGACAGGTCGATGACGATGCCGTCGTCGCAGAGGGCCGTCCCGCCGATGTTGTGGCCGCCGGCGCGGACGGACAGCGGCAGATCGTGCTTGCGGGCGAAGTTCAGAGCGTCGATGATGTCGGCGGTACCGGCGCAGCGGGCGATAGCCGCTGGGCGTTTGTCGATCATAGCGTTCCAGATGGCGCGGGTCTCGTCGTACGCGGGATCCTCGGCGCTGACGACGGGTCCTCGCAGGGAGGCGCGCAGCTCATCGAGCGCGTCGCCGGAAAGGGCAGTGGGGGCGGTCTTCTGTGTCATCGGTCACCTCCGAGATGGGGCTGGATACGGCCAGTATACCGCCGGTGGTGAGGGACGCCAAATCTGGCGCGACATGCCGGCGGGTGACCGGTAGCGGCTCGTGGTTCGACAGGCTCACCACGAGCGGGTGAGACCGCTCGGCCATCGGTGGGACAGGCTTCAGCCTGTCGCGGGCGGGCGACCTCAAGGTCGCCCCTACACCGCATTGCCTGTGAACACTGTGCCCGCTAGGGCGTGATCACCGCGCGCGCGGTGGCGGTTTGCTTGCCTTCCCACTCGGCTTGCTGGAACGCCTCGTCGATCTTGTCCAGCGGGAACTTGTGGGAGACGACTCTGGCCAGGGGGAAGCGGTCCTTGTTGCGGCGCAGGAAGTCCAGGGCCACCGGCAGGATCCAGGGGTCGTACATGTTCACGGCGACGATGTTCTTGTTCCCCCACACGAGCTGCGAGGGGTCGATGGCCACGGTCTTTCCGAGGCTGATATTGCCAACCTCCAGGTACGTGCCGCCGGAGCGCACCATGTTTATCCCCTCGGGGATGACGGCGGGCACGCCCACGACCTCCATGACGATGTCGGCGCCGCGGCCTCCGGTTAGGGCCATCACTTTGGCGGTGCGGTCCATCGGCGCGGCCGCCTCGTTGATGTCGATCACCTCGTCGGCGCCGCACTCCTTCGCCAGCTGCAGGCGCTCCGGCACGCCGTCGATGACGACGATCGTGCCGGCGCCCATGTCGCGGGCCACGGCGGTGGCGTTGACGCCGAGGCCGCCGGCGCCCTGGATGACGAGGGTGTCGCCCATGCGCAGGCCGGCCTTCTGGAGGCCGTAGATCACCTCGGACAGGGCGCAGTTCACGGGCGTGATCATTTCGTCGGGGAGGTCGTCCGCGACCTTGAACACGAAAGCGCTCGTCTTCATGTAGAAGTACTCGGCGTAGGCACCGGTGAAGTGCGGGGCGTTATCGGCGACGGGCGGCGGCGGGTACTTCACCTGGCAGGCGGCGAACTGGCCGCGGATGCACTGGTAGCAGCGCTGACAGGGAAAGAAGTAGGGGTAGACGATGCGGTCGCCCTCCTTGAGGGGCTGGCCCTGCGAGTCGGCGCGGACGTTGGCGCCCAGCTTGTGGACGCGACCGGTCATCTCGTGACCGAGGATGCGGGGGCCGGGGCCCATCATGGCGATGCGGATGTCGCCGCGCCAGACGTGAAGGTCGGAGCCGCAGATGCCGGCCGAAGTGACGCGGACGACGATGGCGTCGGGTTCGGGGTCGGGGACGGGGTACTCGCGGATCTCGAAGGGCTTGCCGGTATCGAAGAAGACGGCGGCCTTGCCGGTCTCGGCCATGGGGGGGCTCCTTTCGGGGTTAGCTAAGCGCGCGCTAAGTATCGGCGGGTGTGTGGGGAATGTCAACCGCGCCGGTAGAATGTAGGTCGGGGTCTTTAGACCCCGACGAGGGCCATACGACAGCGCTGGCGTGATGGTCGGCGCCCGGGCTGAAGCCCGGCGTTCGTGCCGCGCCCCTCTGGAGGCCTGAAGGCCTCCGCTACATCACTGTGGACCACTGCGGCCCGTCCCAGGGTGCGGCCCCGGGCCGTTGGGCTGAAGTCGCGCCTTCGATGGGTAGATCGCGGGCTCCAGAAAAGGGTGAGGCGCCCCCCATCCGGGAGGGCGCCCCGTGGTCTCCTTCGGACGCTTTCGGGCGTTAGGCCAGGGCGTCGACGACTTTGACGCCGGCGATGGTGGCGAACACCAGCAGAAGCGGCACGATGGCCGCGTTGAACCGCTGGGAGATCGCCTGGAGCCTGTGGCTGGTGCTGGCGCTCAGCATCTCCTTGGCAGCCAGGTAGCTGACAAGCATGAGCACGGCAGCCAGCCCAAGCAGGGCCGAAACGCCGAAGAGCGTTACCGTGGTCACCGTGGTGGTGGTAACTGTGGATACCATGATCGGCCTCCCCTCTACTACATCCTCCAGCCGTCCGATACTGGAAACCCCCTCAACGTAGCAGAGGCCTGGGAGGGCGTCAACGCGAAACGGCTGGTTATGGCCGTGAATACCGTGAAAGGAACGTGAACGCCGCCAAACTCCCTTGACAGCTCGCAGGAGCTGCCGTAATCTTGCCTGTTCGACGAATACCGCGCCCAGGCGGCACCAGCGGGGCAAACACTCCTCCTCGCTCCTCGTGCGGCGAGTCCGGCCCGGCGAATCGTGACTATCGGGCCGAAGCAGGAGCAGAGGAGGAAGCGCATGCGAAACACGACGATAGGCCTGGCCGCTGTGCTGGCGCTGGTGGTGACACTGGCGACCGCGGCGGCCCAGACGTACCCGCCGCCCGTGGGCAGCCTTACGGTTGAGGCCGCTCCCGTGGCCCCGGACGGCACGACGGACGTTACGGCCACCGTGCTGGACAACGACGGTGGCGCGGTTGGCGATGCCGACGTCCTGTTCACTATCGTGTCGCAGCCGGGCGATGACGCCTACTGGCTGAACGGCGAGCTGGAGACCACCGAGACGACGGACGAGACCGGCGTGGCCACGGCCGTCCTGGTCGCCGGGTCGGAACCGGGATCGATCATCATCGAGACGGCGTCCGGCGAGATGACCTCGCAGGTGACGGTGGCCGTCGAGGGAGAGGCGGGAGCGCCCGTCGAAGTCCCCTCGACAGGCGGCCTGCCCACGGACGGCGACGACGGCCTGGCCCTGTGGCAGATGATCGCCCTGGGCATTGGTGGGGCGGCGCTGATCGCCGGTCTGCTGACCCTCGGCCGTCGCGCCGGCAAGGTCTAGGCTCGGCTTTCCACTGACGCAGCAGCGTACGGCTCTCGGCTGACAATTGCGGCCGGGAGCCGTACAACCCTACCTTGAGATGACGCAACGCGAGATCGCACGACCGATGGGCGGCGGGCCTGGCGCCCGGGCAGCAGCGCCGTCTCTGCCGCGGCAGTGGGCCTCGCGCCGGCTGTCGCTGGCCACGGCGCTGGTGACGCTCGCCGCGTTCGCCGCCGCCGAGCTGGTGGCCACGTTCGTGGACCCGATAGCGGGGGTGGCGCTGCACGGGCTAATCCTGTCGGCGGTGCTGCTGGCCTCGGGAGTGGGCGGCGGCGATCTGGCCCGCGACCAGGGGCCGCTGGGCCGGCTGATGTACTCGCTGGCGCTGGTGCCGCTCATCCGCATCGTCAGCCTGGCGATGCCACTGGCCCGCTTCGACGAGCCGCTGTGGTTCGTGGCGGCGGCCGTACCGGTGGCGGTCGCCGGTGTCGTCGTCATGGCGGCGTTGGGGCTGCGTCCGCGGGAAATCGGCGTTCGATTGAGCCGCCGGGGGCTGCCGCTACAGCTGGGCGTCGTCGTCTTTGGGCTGGCCCTGGGGTTCTGCGAGTATCACATCCTGCGGCCGGAACCCCTGATCGGGGAGCTGACGCTGGCCAGGTTCATCGGGCCGGCGCTGGTGCTCATGTTCGCCACCGGCTTCTTCGAGGAGTTCATCTTCCGCGGGATACTCCAGCGCACCGCGGCCCAGGCGCTGGGCGGGCCCCTGGCGCTGGTCTACGTGAGCCTCATATTCGCCATCCTGCACATCGGTTACGCGTCGGCCACGGACTTCGCGTTCGTGTTCGCCATCGCTCTCCTCTACGGCTGGGTCGTAATGAGGACGGGGTCTATAATTAGCGTCAGCGTGTCGCACGGGATCACGAACATCACGCTGTTTCTGCTGATGCCGTATATCCCCGTTCTCTCGGCGTCCCTGGGGCCGCCGCCGCTGTAGAGGAGGACCCACGACCAGGTACGACTACGACGTCGCAGTCGTCGGCGCCGGGCCGGCGGGATCGCGCACCGCGCGCGACCTGGCGGCCGCCGGATTCCTCGTGGCCCTGCTGGAGGAGCACCGCCGCATCGGCGTGCCCTCCCACTGCTCGGGCCTGATCTCTCCCCGCACGATGGCCGAGGCCGGCATCGACGAGTCGCTCGTGGCGAACAAGGTGACCGGCGCGTACGTGCACACCGCCGGCGGCAGCGAGCTGGCCGTGGGCGGCGAGGAGACCCGCGCCTACGCCATCGACCGCGTGCGGCTGGACGAGACGCTGTGCGAGCAGGCGCAGGCAGCGGGGGCCGACCTCCTGCGCACTCGAATGGTGGACGCCGAGCGACGCAACGGCGGCGTGGCGTTGCGCTGCCAGACCGACGGCCGCGACCGCGAGCTGTCGGTGCGGCTGGTCGTCGGCGCCGACGGGGCGCACTCGCGGGTGGCGCGAAGCCTGGGCATGGCGCGGCCGTCCGAGATGGTGTACTGCCTGGGGATAGAGGGCCGGATGCCGGTGCGGCGCGAAGAGTTCGTGCACGTATTCGTGGGCAACGGGCTGGCGCCGAAGTGGTTCGGCTGGATCATCCCCACCGGCCAGGGCGGCGTTCGGGTGGGAATCGGCTGCGACTCCTCGGACAAGCCGGTGCGCTGCTACGAGCGTCTGGCCGAGGCGTACCCTTCGCTGTTCGGGGAGATGGAGGTCTGCCGCATGTACGGCGGCAGCATCCCGTTGACCTTCGCGCCGAAAAGCTACGCCGACAACGTCATGCTCGTCGGCGACGCGGCGGGGCAGGTGAAGCCGTTCTCCGGCGGCGGCATCTACACCGCGCTCGTCGCCGCCCGACACGCCGCCTCGGTCGCGGCGGCCGCGTTCGAGGCCGAAGACCTCTCGGCGAAGCGGCTACGGGCTTACGAGCGGGGCTGGAAGTCGGAGATCGGGCGGGAGCTGACCCGCAGCCGCCACATCCGGCGCTTCGGCCTCGGCCTGAGCGATAGCGACGTCGACCAGCTCGTCGTTGCCCTGGGCCATGAGGATCTGCGGCCGCTCATCCTGCGCCACGGCGACATCGACTATCCGTCGCGGGTGATTCTGCGGCTGCTGCGGACGTTGCCGGCGCTGTGGCCGATCGCTCGCCTATCGCTCCGCCGTCCCATGGCCACGCTGCAGCTGATGCGGGCGCTGCTGCCCGGCGCCTAGCCGCGGCGTTCGGCCGAACGAAAGGCGGCCCGAGCGCAGGAGCTCGCGCGCGCCGCCGCGCCGGAGCAGCAGGGCGGCCAGCGCGGTGACGATGACGCCGCCGACGATCTCCGGCATGTAGACCAGCGGGTCGGCCGCCAGCAGCTGCAGCATCTGTCCGGCCCAGCCCTGCACGTCCTCCGGGGGTGCCGTGCGGCGCAGCAGCGGCCAGGCCAGCGTCTCCGGCTCGGCCCAGAGCCGGTCGAGGGGCAGGTGGACCGCGCAACCGAAGGCGGTGGAGGCCAGCGCCCGCCGCCAGCTTCCGCGCAGGACGAGGGCGCTTCCCGCGAGCAGAGCCAGGAAGAGCAGGCTGTGGCCGAAGGCTCGCCCGCTGCCCAGTGCTTCGGGGAAAAGGTAGACGCCCAGCGGCTTGTCGAGGAGGTCGGGGAGCAGGGAGCCGAGGATGACGAACCGGTAGTCCAGGTCGATCCGGCCGCGGTGTCCCGCAGCGTCGCGGCGGTCCGGCAACCGCCGCGCCACCTCCACCAGCAGCACCGCGCCTCCCCAGGTCAACCCCACGTGTCCCAGCGCGAACATCCCCGGCTCCAACTCCTCCCACACCAGCCGCTACAGACATAGATGCGAGGGAGGCCGCCAGCGTACAGGTGTGAGCGTGAACTTGCCGTGAAGGGGGCGGGAACCGCCTTGACAGCGGCCCTTCCCTCCCCTAGAGTGCGTCGGTTAAGTCAGGTCGTCCAGGCCGATGCGACGAGAGCCCAGGCGGACTCTCGGTACGGCGGCGGGACCGGCGGCTATCCGGAACCGTGCGTCATGAACGAAGCAAACGACGGAACGAGACCAACCGTATCGGCGGTGATCTGCGCCCTCAACGAGGCGTCGAACCTGCCGCGTGTCCTGCCGCTCATACCAGGCTGCGTCGACGAGCTGATCCTGGTGGACGGTGGCTCGACCGACGGCACGGTGGAGGTCGCGCGGCGGCTGCGGCCGGACGTTCGCGTGCTGCGGCAGGAGGGGAAGGGGAAAGGCGTCGCCCTGCGGCAGGGGATAGAAGCGGCGCGCGGCGACATCATCGTCACGTTAGACGCGGACGGTGAGACCGACCCGCGCGACCTGCCGGCCTTCGTCGCCCGGCTGCGGGAGGGCCACGACTTCGTGAAGGGGTCGCGCTTCGCGGACGGCTGGCGCAACAAGCCGGCGCACCGCCTGTTGGGGAACTGGCTCATCGTCACTGCCTGCAACCTGCTGTTCGGGACCCGGTTCACGGACCTCTGCTCCGGCTACAACGCCTTCCGGCGGGACGTGCCGAGGCGCGTCGACATCTGGGACGAGGGCGGCTGGAACTACGAGCCGCTAATCGTGGCGCGGCTGCTACGGGCGGGGCTGGACGTCGTCGAGCAGCCGCACGGGTACGAGGGGCGGCTGGGCGAGGAGAGCAAGCTGAGCAGCTGGGGCCAGGGGCTGAAGACGATGCTCGTGCTCCTGCGCGAGCGGTTCCGCCGGACCGGCCGGCTGCCGCGAGGGTCTGAGGTGAGCGATGAGCGGGCTGTTAGAGAACAGGGTTAGCGTCGTAACCGGCGGCAGCCGGGGCATCGGCAAGGCGATAGCGGCCGCGTTCCTGCGAGAGGGCAGCCGCTGCGTCATCGCCGCCCGCTCGCGAGACGAGCTGGGTGGGACGCGCCGGGAGCTGGCCGCCATCGGGCCGCGGCTGGAGGCGTTCGCCGCCGATGTTGGCGCGGAGGACGACGTTCGCTCGCTGATCGAGTACACGCTGAGGAAGTTCGGCCGGATCGACGTGCTGGTGAACTGCGCCGGTGTGCTGGGGCCCATCGGCCCGACCGCGGAGACCGATGCGGCCGCCTGGTGGGACACGCTGCGGGTGAACCTGCTGGGGACGTTCCTGTGCGTCCGCTACGCCGTCCCCCGGATGCTGTCGCAGGGGAGGGGGAAAGTCATCAACCTCTCCGGCGGCGGCGCCACGTCTCCGCTTCCGCGCTTCTCCGCCTACGCTTGCTCCAAGGCGGCCGTCGTGCGACTGACGGAGACGCTGGCCGAGGAGCTGAAGGGGACAGGGATCGACGTCAACACGATCGCGCCGGGCGCGGTGAACACGCGCCTGCTGGACGATGTCCTGGCGGCCGGGGAGTCGGCGGGCGAGGAGCGCGCGCGCAAGCTCAGGCAGCTTGAGGACGGCGGCACGCCGCCGCAGAGGGCGGCGGAGCTAGCGGTGTTCCTGGCCTCCGAGAACAGCGACGGATTGACCGGGCGTCTCATCAGCGCCGTCTGGGACGACTGGCCGGCCATGGCGCCGCTGATCCCGCAGATCATGTCGTCGGACCTGTACACGCTGCGCCGCGTGACGGCTACCGGCAGGTAGCGTGAAGGTGCCGTGAAGGGCCGTTTTTTCGGTTGACCGGTGGCTGCGGCCAGCCATACAGTTGAAGCAGTTCAAGCCGGGGTCGTCCCCCGGCCGTGTGTGAGAGTGGGCGCCCCCACGAAGGTGGGGATCACCCCCCTAATTGACGCGGCGGAATCGGCGGCTAGCAGTCGCCGATTCCGTTTTTGTTTTGCCATGCGATTCGTATTGAGAAACGCGGACCTGATCGCCATCGTCGCCGTCTCTACGGCGGTGGTGGCGCTAGTGCTGGCCGCGCCGGTGGGACAGCCGGCGCGCGTGGCGCTGGGGTTGCCGTTCGTTCTGCTGTTCCCGGGCTACGCGTTGCTGGCGGCACTGTTTCCCAGGGGGGGCGACATCGATCCGCTGGGGCGCCTGGGGCTCAGCGCGGGCCTGAGCGTCGCCGTCGTCGCCCTGATCGGCCTCGCCCTCAACTACTCCAGCTGGGGCGTCAGGCTGCACCCGCTGCTGGCGGCCATTACGCTGCTTATCGGTCTCGCCTGCCTGGCGGCGGCGGTGCACCGACAGCTGGTCGATCCGGCGCCGGCCATCGAGATGCGAATGCCTTCCGCCCGGCGTCTTGTGGCCGGCGTCGCGGCGCTGGCCGTGGCGGCGACGACTGTCGCCGGCGCCTACCTGGCGCTGGACACGGGGGGTGAGCCGGAAGGGTTTACGGAGTTCTACGCGCTGGATGCCGATGGCGGCCTGGAGAGCTATCCGCGGCTGCTGGCGGAGGGGGAGCGGGCGCAGCTGGTGCTGGGTGTGTCAAACCACGAGGGCGAGGAGGCGCGCTACCGGATCGCGACACGGATCGGGGGGCGTTACACCGGATCGGTCAGGTCGGTCGCGCTGGGTGACGGGGAGTCGTGGGAGGGGCTGGTGGGGCTGACCCTCCCGGGCGAGGGCAGGCAGCGGGTAGAGCTGCTGCTGTACCAGCAGGGCGAAGACAGCCCGTACCGGACCCTCCGGCTGTGGCTGACGATGGAGCCATCGGGCCCGGCGTTCGTCGAGGCCCCGCGGCCGCCTGAGCCGACGCCGGAGCCGGCCGCGCTGTCCGTCGTCTCGCCGCCGGCCGAGGCGACACCGGAGCCCGCGCCGCAGCCTGAGCCGCCTCTGACGGCGCACACGGTCTCCCCCGGCGAGTACCTCACGCTAATCGCCGCGATCTACGGCGTGCCGCTGGACTCGCTCATCGCGGCGAACGACATCCCAGACCCGGACCTGATCTATCCCGACCAGACCATCAACCTTGGGACGGGGGCTGAGTAGTGCGCGGCGTGCGGAGTCAGCTCTCCGGCGATGGTGGTCCGCGGTTGCGGCGGTTGGGCGGGCTGGGCCTGCGCCTGGCCGCGGGCATGCGGTCGCCGTTGTATACGAACGCCCTCCTGCTCTGGACGAGCACGGCCGTAGCCTCGGTCGGCGGGTTCGCGTTCTGGGCGCTGATAGCGCGTCTGTACGACGCCGAGGAGGTTGGCCTGGGAGCGGCGGCGGTGTCGGCGCTGATGCTGGTGGGTGCGCTGTCCACACTGGGCCTGGGAATGGGGCTCATCCGCTTCCTGCCGGGCGCCGGCGAGCGCGGGCCGGCGCTGGTCAATGGCGCGCTCGCCGCGGGGGCTGTCGCCGCGGTGCTGGCTGCGGCCGTGTTCCTGGCCGGGATTCCGCTGTGGGCACCGGACCTGGGGTTCCTGCGCGCGAGTCCGCTGTACGTGCTCGCCTTCACGGGCTTCGCGGTGGCGACGACGATCGCGACGGCGCAGCCGTACGCCTTCATGGCCGCGCGAAAGGCGGGGTACATGCTGGCGCTCGTCCTCTCGGTGCAGGGGGCGCGGTTCGCGCTGGCGGCGGCGCTGGTGGCGCTGGGCGCGTTCGGGATAACGGCGACCGCCGGGCTGGCCTCGGCGCTGGCGGTGGCGTTCGGGTTCGTGCTGCTGGCTAGGGGCCTGCCCGGGTACCGGCCCAGCCTCCGCTTCGATCCGGGCGAGGTCCAGCGCATGCTCCCGTTCTCCATCGCCAACCACGTCGCGGACGTGCTCATTCTGGCGCCCGGCCTGGTCCTGACGATCATGGTCGTGCGCGAGCTGGGATCGGAGCAGGCCGCCTACTTCTACATGGCCTGGTTCCTGGGCTACCTGCTGGCGTCCACTTCGGCGCACCTATCGCTCTCCCTGTTCGCCGTGGGCTCCTACCGGCCGGAGGCGCTGCGGGAGCTGTCCCGCAGCGCTGTGGCGGCCGGACTGGCGATCGCCGGCGCGGGCGCTATCGTAGTGCTGCTGCTGGGCGGCCGCTTGCTGCACGCCTTCGGGGGCGACTACGCGGCGGCGGGGGCGCCGTTGCTGCGGATCATGGCGCTGGCGGCGCTGCCGGCGGCCGTGGTCAACGTCTACCTGGGTGGCCTGCGCGTGGCCGGACGGTCGAAGGAGCTGGTGGCTATCGCCGCCGCGGTGGCGGTCACAACGCTGGCGCTGGGCTACGCGCTTCTGCCCTCGGCGGGGCTGGAGGGCCCCGGCGTTGCGTTCGCGGCGGCGCAGGCCGTGGGCCTGGCGATGATCCTGGCCAGCCTCCTTCGCCGCGGGGAGGGCACGCTGGGCCAGAGGGCGCGCTGGGTCCTCTCGCTGGCCCAACGGGGGGCGACCGCTGGCTGAGTTCGCGCCGTTGCTGTCGGTTGTCGTCGCCAGCTACACGATGGAGCGCTGGCCGGACATCAGCGCGCTCCTGGCCAGCCTGGAGGCGCAGGACTACCGCCGGCTGGAGACGGTGCTGGTAGTCGAGCGCTCGCGGGAGCTGTTCGAGGCTCTGGATCGTCTGGCGTGCGGCGATGGGGAGCGGCGGGTGCTGTGGAACGGCGGCGAGGGCGGGCTGTCATCGAACCGGAACCTGGGGCTGGAGGCCGCCCGTGGCGACGTCATCGCTTTCGTGGACGACGACGTGGTCCTGGACAGGGCCTGGGCGGGCCAGATCGTTCGCTGCTTCCGGGACGAGAGTGTCGGCGGGGTAACGGGGCCGGCCTACCCGCTATGGCTGGAGCCGGGCATGTCCTGGCTGCCGGAGGAGTTCCACTGGCTGATCAGCTGCTCGTCCTGGGCGGACTGGCCGGACGTGCGCGAGGTGCGCAACGCCTGGGGCCACAACATGGCGTTCCAACGGCAGGCGATGGCGGCGGCCGGGGGGTTCGACACGTCGTTGGGGTTGCGCGGCGGCAAAGGCCCTCTGGGCGAGGACACGGAGTACTCCCTGCGCCTGCGCGAACGCAGCGGCAAGCGCATCGTCTACAACCCCGGGGCGGTTACGTGGCACCGCGTGCACCCTTACCGCCTGGGCTGGCGGTTCATCCGCGAGCGCTCGTTCTCGATGGGGCAGTCGCGGGCGATGGTGGAGCGCTTCCTTCCGCGCGGCCAGGGCGCCGACCCGCTGGGCACGGAGCGAGCGCTGCTGGGCCGCATCGTCGGCGGGCTGTTGCCGCGGACGATGCGGGGGCTGGCGCGGCGGCCGGGGCGGTCGTTTCGGACGCTGGCCCTGATTTCGGCCTCGCTGAGCTGGCTGGCGATGGGCTATCTGTGGGGGAAGTTCGCGCCCCCGCGAGGGCTGGAGACGGGCTCGTGAAGACCTGCCTGATCACCGGCAGCGAGGGATTCCTGGGCTCGCACCTGGCCGACTTGCTGGTCGAGAACGGGTTCGACGTGTGGGGGACGGTGTACGCCCACACCGGCCGGCTCACCCACCTGGACGGGCGCCTGCACCTGGTGGAGTGCGATCTGACGGACGGCGCCAGGGTGGTGGAGGTGCTGGAGCAGGTGCGTCCGGATGTGGTGTTCCACCTGGCGGCGCAGAGCTTCGTGACGGTGGCCTGGGAATCGCCGGAGGAGACGCTGCGAACGAACGTGATGGGCACGTTCAATCTGCTGGAGGGGATCCGGCAGCTCGGGTTCGACCCCATCGTCGAGGTAATCGGCTCCAGCTCCGTGTACGGTCCCTGCGGGCAGGACGAGATGCCGCTCTCCGACGGCCACGCCTTCAACCCGACCAGCATCTACGCCGTGAGCAAGGTGGCGGAGGAGATGCTGGGGAATTTCTACTGGCGCGTTCACGGCACGAGGGTGATTCGTGTGCGGCCGTTCAATATGACGGGCCCGCGCAAGACGCTGGACGCCTGCTCGGACTTCGCGAGGGGGATCGCGGAGGTCGAAAAGGGGTTGCGGTCGACGCTGGAGGTCGGGAACCTGGACACGGTGCGCGATTTCACGGACGGGCGGGACGCGGCGCGGGCACTCTACGTTCTGGCCGAGAAAGGGGAGCCGGGCGAGGTGTACCAGATCTGCACCGGGAAGGCGCGCCGGCTGGGCGAGGCGCTTGAGGTGCTGGTGAAGCTGTCAGGCCGGCCCATCGAGCATCAGGTGGTGGCCGGCAAGCTGCGCCCGTTCGACGATCCGGTATACGTGGGCGACAACTCCCGGCTGCGGGCGCTGGGCTGGGAGCCTCAGATCGAGTTCCGGCAGACGCTTCGCGATCTTCTGGACTACTGGCGCGGCTGCCTGAACGGCGGGTCGCCGCCGTGAATGTGGGGCTGGTGGGGGCGGGGCGGCAGGGCCGCCGCCGCGCGCCCGCCGTGGCGAGCGTCGAGGGCTGCGAGCTGGCGATCGTCGCCGACGCCGACGCGGGCGCGACGCTGGCGCGGGACATCGGCTGCGAGGCGACGACGCGCTGGGAGGAAATCGTCGAGCGCGAGGACGTCGAGGCCGTTCTCGTCTGCACGCCGCCGGACCTGCACGCGCCCATCGCGCTGGCGGCGATGCGCGCGGGCAAGCACGTGCTGTGCGAGAAGCCGCTGGCGCTGACCGTGGTGGAGGCCGAGGAGATGGTGCGCGAGGCGGAGGCGCGCGCAGTGGTCCTGAAGTGCGGGTTCAACCTGCGCCACCACCCGGGGATCGAGCGGGCGCGGGCCTGGCTGTACGAGGGCCGCCTGGGCGAGCCGGTCTTCCTGCGCTGCCGCTACGGCGTGGGCGGCCGCTCCGGCTTCGAGCAGGAGTGGCGGGCGGCCGCCGAGGTCAGCGGCGGCGGCCAGCTGATGGACCAGGGCGTACACGTCCTGGACCTGAGCCGCTGGTTCCTGGGCGAGTTCGCGGTCGTGTCCGCGATGCTGACCACGGGCTTCTGGGACATCGCGCCCCTGGAGGACAACGCTTTCGTGACGCTGACCACCGCCGGCCGTCAGGTCGCCTCGCTGCACGTGAGCCAGACGCAGTGGCGCAACCTGTTCTCGCTCGAGGTGTACGGGCGCGAGGGCTACGCGCAGGTGGAGGGGCTGGGCGGCAGCTACGGCGTCGAGCGGGCGGTGTTCGGGCGTCGCGATCCCTGCGCGCCGTTCGCCGAGGAGGTCATCGAGTACCGGGGCCCCGACGCCTCGTGGGCCAACGAGTGGCGGGAGTTCGTCGCCGCGATCCGCGAAGAGCGGGCGCCGTTGGGCAGCGGCCGCGACGGCCTGGAGGCGCTGCGGCTGGCGGCGGCGGCCTATGAGGCGAACGAGAGCGGCGCTACGGTAAAGCTGCGGGCGCCGGTCGGCCGGGCTTGACGCAGACGGCCAGGCCGGCCCTCACGGCGGCCGGGCGGATACCCCTGGCGCGGCAGAAGTCGTCGAGGGCGGAGTTCCAGTCGACGTCGTCGGCGACGAGCAGGCCACCCGGCCGCAGCCGCTCCCAGGCGGAATCGAACTCGAAGGCCATGTTCTCGTAGCTGTGCTCGCTATCGTGGAAGAACATGTCGATGGTCCCCAGGCGCTCCAGCAGGCCGGGCAAGATCTGCTGCGAGGCGCCCAGGTGCAGCTCCCAGCGGGCGCGCAGCTGAGCTGGCACCACGAATCCGGTCATGTCCTGGCCGGGCAGGCGCTCGCGAAAGGGCGAGCCGTCGGCCAGGTCGTAGCCGTGTTCCGGCTGGTCGATGGAGTACAGCCGGCCCTCGCCGCCGTTATCGGCCAGGGCCCGCAGGATGTGCGAGCTGGAGAACCCGAACCAGACGCCCGTTTCCACGACCAGCTGCGGCCGGAAGATGCGGCAGAGCATGTACATGGCGCTCTTGCGGCCGCAAAAGCGGCCGAGTTCCCGCTCCAGTAGCGGGCCCAGCCGCTCGGGACCGGCCAGGCCGTTGAGGCCGGCGAAGCGGGCGGCGGAACGCTCGAGGCACAGGCGGGTGTGCTCCACGTGGAACGCCGGCGGCATCTCGTGCGCCGGCTTGCGCAGGTAGCGGAAGGGGTTCCTCGCCACGCGCAGGGCGAGGGCCGGGTGCGACAGGAGCAGATCGAGGTGAGGGTTCATGCTATGGCTCCGGGAAGAGTAGTACGCGCTCGGCGCCGTTGTCGTAAACGGTGCCGAAGCCGGCGGCCTGGAAATTGTAGTCCGGCAGGGCGCGAATAGGCTCGTTGATCATGAACAGGGCCGGCTTGGCGTGGCCGTGCCCTTCGATGTTGCGCTCGCTGAGCAGGGCCAGGCGCGCGCCCCTGGCCCTCAGGCCCTCGGCCAGGGCGGCCGGGCCGGCGTAGAACACGTCCTCCAGCTCGCGGATGGTGATCGCGTTAACGAGCGGCGCCAGCACCGGCGTCTCCGGGTCCTCGATGAGGGCGATGTTGGCCAGCTTGGCATCGGCGAAATAGCCGATGTCCACGTTGCGGGCGGCCCAGCGGCCCGCCGCGGCCTCCGTCGCAGTCGTGTCGGCCTGGCTCGTGTAAGGGTCGCGGAGGACGACGACGAGCGAACCGGCGGTGACCAGCACCACGCCCAGGGCCAGGACGGCGCGGCCGCCGCTGACCCGCGGGCCGGGCCGGAGCGTGCGCCAGGGGCGGAACAGGAGCAGGGGAAAGGCCAGGATGACGAAGAAGTACGGCTCCGTGGCCCTGGGAGAGCCTCCGAACATGAGCGATGAGGCCATGGTGACGACGGCGGTGAGATAGAGGGCGTGCGCCACCAGCTGGCCCTCGGCCGTCTCGCCGGCGCGGAGGAAGCGATAGACGTCCCACAGCCAGAGGAGCGTGGCGGCCACCAGCATGTACAGCAGCGGCGCCATGAGCGCCACGCGGGTGCCAAACTCGAATCCGGTGAAGTTGGGGTTGAAGAAGTTGTCGCCCTCGAAGTAGGAGACGAAGAAGTTGGAGAAGGTGCTGCCCGGCGACTGGACGATGGGTCCCAGGCCTTCCAGCATGAAGCCGAAGATTGGGTCGATGAAGACCATAGCGGAGCCGATGATGGCCAGGTTGGAGTAGTGGTCGAAGCGGCGCCTGATCTGCTGGTGCGCAGGGGAGGCGGGGGCCCGCAGCGCTGTTGCCAGCCGCAGGAGCAGGGCGTAGACGGCCAGAATCGCCAGGAGCATGAACGATATGACTGCGGTGGAGTGGTAGATGGGGAACTGTAGCAGCAGGAAGGCGATGGCCGCGGCGGCGTAGACCCAGCGCCCTCGCGAGGTAGTCTCGAAGGCGAACAGAGCGCCGATCATGAGGAAGGCCAGGGAAGTCCCGGGCCAGCCGCCGCCGTGATAGAACCAGATGATCATCTGGTAGTTCAGTACGAAGCCCAGCGCGGCCAGCGCGAAGGCGGCCCTCACTGACGGTTTCGCCCAGCCGAGGCGGGAGAACAGAAACAGGAGGGCCAGGAGGAACGGCGCGACGCCCAGGGGCGAGGCCCAGGCCAGGTCCTGTACCTCCGCGCCGGTGATGTCCGAGAGGGCGACGAACAGGACGGTGGTCCCCCAGCGGCGCGAGTGGGCCTCGTAGGTCTCCTCGATCCAGGGTTCAGGGGCTTCGAACGGGCCGAAGCTCAGCCGCCCGGTCTCCTGCGCCAGCTCGACCAGGGAGACCGGCTTGGCGAACGTCCAGGCCGTCACGTAGTCCCGTTGCACCAGCGCGAACTGCACCACGGCCAGACCGATGGCCAGCGCGGCGATGACCAGCGCCCAGGTGGTCAGCGGGCCCATCGCGCCCGTTCGGCGGCCGGACGTATTCAGTGGCTCGTAGTCAATCATGCATCACCTGTATGTGAATAACCCCGCCCGCTTGCAGATAGGTTCGATATCGGTGTGAAGGAGGCTGCCGGCCAGCCCCAGCAGCGCGGCCGCCCGCAGGGCCGGGGAACGAGCGTCGCGAAGGCCCGCGAACGCTCTCCGCGCCTCGGGCCAGCTCCCCGTCAGCAGCAGCCGGCGTCCGTCCAGGAACCGCGCGTACTCATGCACTCGTTGCTCGTGGCTGCGGAGCCGGCCGTCCAGCCGGGCGATGGTCGGGGGCAGGCGGCCCAGCCGTCGCGCCTCGTCGAAGAACTCTCGGGCGCAGCGGCGGCCGGCGGCCAGCACCGGCCCGGCGCCGGAGAACGTCTGCTGCCCCTCGTGCCTCCGCCAGAAGCCCAGAGTCTCGTCCACGTAGGCGAACTCGCCCTCCAGGCTCAGCGCCAGGTACGTGGGGTAGTCTACGAACTGGCAGTACGGCGGCTGCTGGAACCCACCGATAGCTTCCAGCGCCCGGCGGCGGATGATGACGGTGGACGAGACGACGTAATTGTGGAAGAGGAGGCGGGTCAGCCCCGATCCGGCCGGCCGGTTACGCCGGACCTCCGCGTCTCGCGGTGGGGAGGGAGTGGTGGCGAACTGGCGGTCGCCGGCGTCGATCAGACCGGCGCGCCCGTAGCTGAGGACGGCCCGCGTCGCCTCCAGCGAGGCCAGCTGCCGCGAGAGCTTGCGCGGCGGCCACAGGTCGTCGCTTTCCAGGATCGCGATGTACTTGCCGCGGGCCTGGTCCAGCCCTCGGTTGTAGGTCTGACCCAGGCGGTCGATGCCGCTGTGCTCCTGCCGGATGTAGCGCAAACGGGGATCGCCGCGGCTCGCGACCAGGCCTTCGATGTCGTCGGTCGAGCCGTCGTCGACGATGATCTGCTCCCACAGCGGGAAGCTCTGGGCCAGCGCGCTATCGATGCAGCGGCCCAGGTAGTCTCGCCGGTTGTAGGTGGGGGTGATGATCGAGAACAGCGGCGCGTCCGAGCCGAACCCGCTCACGAGCCGTTCCTCCCGTTGATGGCGGCATCGAAGATGCGCTTGAGCCGGGCGTTGCGGTGCTGTATCGAGAACCGCCCGTCTTCGACCTCGCGGCGGCCGGCGGCGCCCATCGCCCGTCGCAGCCCCTCGTCCTCGATCAGCCGCGCGGTCTGTCGCACCGTATCGTCGACGACGCGCGGGTCGGGCCGCCGAATCGCCCGCCGGAACCGGTGGCTGAACATCGAAATAGGCAGGCCGCCTTCCTCGTAGGGGACCCGCGACGCGCGCCGGACCAGGAATCCGTTGACGCCGTCCTCCACGATCTCGGGGTTGGCGTAAACGTCAGTCGTGACCACGGGGAGGCCGTAACTCATCGCCTCCAGCATCGCCGTCCATACCGTGCAGTGAGCCGGTAGCAGGAAGACGTCGGCGGCCAGGAACTCGCGCTCCAGGTCAGCGCGGGGAAGGACGCGGTCGATGATGCGCAGGCCGGGCAACCGTCCGAAGCGGCGGCGAACATCGACGGGGACGTCAGAGCGTATCGTGAGCTGGACGTCCGGGAAGCGCCGGCGCAGGGCGACGAACGTAGCCAGCGCCTCGTATCCGCCCTTGATCTCGAACTGTCCCGGTATGTTGGCCGAGCCGACGAAGAGCAGACGCGGACCGATGCGGTCGTGACCGTTTCGGGCAGGCTCGGCGGCCGGCACGGCGGGGTGGACGACGTGAACCTTGTCCTGGAGACCGCCCACGCCGATGGCCGCTTCCAGCGTCCGGTGGGCGGCCTCGTAGTAGCAGACGATGGCGCGGCAATCGGGCGAGCGCAGCCGGCGTTCTATCAGGGCGCGGAAGCGTCGCACGTGCCCGGGCTTGCCGCCGACGAGGTCGGTTACGCCACCGATGCCGGCGACCCAGGCCTCGTCGCGGAAAACGAGGTGCTCGCAGGCGTAGGTCAGGTCGGCCGTGACCGGCGGGCGCTTGAGGAAGCGCTCCGCGTAGCTCTTGACGAGTACGGATGGGATCAGCGGCGCCAGGAACCGGTCTTGAAGCTCGTAGGCGAGCCGGGACCTGCTGGCGAGCTTAAAGGCGCGATCGACGGACGCCGAGGAGGTCACGAATTCGTATCCGTCGGGGGGCGCGTCGACGAGGGCGCTGTGAAGGGAGTGCATCTTCCACTGCACGTCCAGGAACACGCGGGGGCTCACGCCGCGGCCTCCGCCCTGGCCTGCGCCGGCGGGGCCAGAGCCTCGTCGAAGATGCGCTTGAGGCTGCGGTTGCGCTGGGCGACAGATAAGGGGCCGTCCTCCACGCGCTCCCGGGCGGCGTCGCCCATTCGCACGCGCAGCTCCGGGTCCTCGATCAGCCGGCTGATGCGGTCGACGAGGCCGCGGGTTATCGCCGGGTCGGGCCGGCGGATGGCGCGCTGGTAGACGGGGTCTTTGGCGGTGTTGGGCGGCGCGAAGTTCTCCGCCCAGCGCGGGATCGTGGACGCCTCGATGACGAAGCCGGAGACGCCGTCCTCAACCGTCTCGGGGTTGGCGTAGACGTTCGTCGTCACCACCGGCAGGCCGTAGCTCATCGCCTCCGGCACGGCCATCCAGGGGCTGTAGTAGGCTGGAAACAGGAACACGTCCGAGGAACGGAACAGCGCGTCCAGCTCCGGCGGCGAGAGTTCGCCCTCCACGAACAGGAGGCGGGGGTGGCCGCGATAGCGCGCCTTTATCTCCTGCGGAACGTCGGAGCGGACGACGAGCTCGACGTTCTCGTAGCGCTGGGCCAAAAGCAAGAACGCCTCCAGCACCTCGCGGCCGCCGCGAAGCGCGAAGGCGCCGGGCGCGTTGGCAGTGCCCAGGAACAGCAGCCGCACGCGGTCATCGCTCCGGGTCCTCGCGAAGCGCCTGGGGGGAACGGCGAAGCGCACGACCTCGATCTTCCTCTCGAATCCCGCGCAGTCCAGGCTGGCCAGGACGGACTTGCGGGTCAGCTCGCTCCAGACGATGATGCAGCGGCACGGAGGCGAGGCGAACGCCTTCTCCAGCATGTCCTTTCGCTTGCGCAGGCGGGCCATGGTGAAGCCGGCGGGCGCGGTCACGCACTCCAGGAACGCCACCCAGGGCTCGTCGCGGAACACCAGGTGGTTCACGGCGAAAGTGAGGTCGGCGGCGACGGGCGGGCGGAACGCGCCGTCCAGCCGTGACTTGACCAGGTGCAGCGGCAGCAGCCTGTCCAGGCGGCCGGCCAGGGCGTGATAGGCGAAGTCGTTGCTCATGAGCGCTGTCAGGCCGCGATCCCAGCGACCGTCCGGGACCACGAAGCGGTAGCCGTCCGGCGGGTGGTCCAGCATGGCCTGGTGGCCGGGGTGGACACGTCCGGCGGCCTCGAAGCTGACGAGTCGAGTCACTTGACCCGTCCGCGGGTGTGCTTCCGCACGAACTCCTCGATGTAGCCGGCGATCGCCTCGCGCTCGGCGGGGCCTATCCCCTGGTGGTTGCCGAAGAAGAAGCCGTTTTCGTGGACATGTCGGGCGTTGGTCAGCTCGCCGGCCACACGGTGGGGCAGCAGGCGCATGGCCGGTTGCTGGCTGATGTCGCCGGCCATGATGGGCCTGGTCTCGAGGCCGCGGGCCTCTAGGTGGTCGACGAGCTCGCGGCGGGAGAAGGGCGCGCCCTCCCTCACGGTGAGCGGATAGCCGAACCAGACGTGCCGCGTGCCGGGCGCCTCGTCGTGGATGAGCAGGTGCTCCGAGCAGGCGGCGAGCCGCTGCCGCCAGTAGCGGGCGTTCTGCCGCCGCGCTTCGATGAAGCCGTCCAGTTTGCCGATCTGGTGGATGCCGAATGCCCCCTGCAGCTCAGTGGGCCGAAGGTTGTATCCGGCGCTGGTGAACAGGAAGCGCGAATCGATCTCCGGGTGGCGGCGGGCGATCGTCTCGGCGTCGGAGCGGTCGCGCACCCAGCCGAAGACGCGCAGAGCGCGGGCCAGGTCGGCGTACTCCCCGTTGTTGGTGAGGAGCATGCCCCCCTCCATGGTGCTGATGTGGTGGGTGAAGAAGAAGCTGAAGGTGGCCAGGTCGCCGAAGCCGCCGACCCTGCGGCCGGCCGTCTCGGCGCCGTGCGCCTCGCAGCAGTCCTCGATGAGGTAGAGGTTGTGGCGGCGGGCGATCGCTTGAATTCGCTCCATGTCGCAGGGCCGTCCCAGCAGGTGGACGGGCATGATGGCTCGCGTCCTGGCGGTGATCGCCCGCTCGACGGCGTCAGGATCGAGGTTGAAGGTGTCGAGTTCCACGTCGACGAGGATGGGCACGGCGCCGGCGTTCACGATGGGGAAGACGGTGGTGGCCCAGGTGAGGGCCGGGGTTATGACCTCGTCGCCGGGCTGGACATGCCCGTCCAGGGCCGGGTTGGCCAGGACTGACAGGGCCAGCAGGTTGGCGCTGGAGCCGGAGTTCACCATGACGGCGTGTCGCACGCCCACATAGGCGGCGAACAGCTCCTCGAAGCAGCGGACCTTGTGGCCCATGGTGGTCCGGGCGGAGAGGAGGCTGTCCAGCGCCTCGGTCACCTCCTCCCAGCCGAAGCCGGGCACGTTCAGGGGGATGCGAGTTTCGCCGGCCACGAAGGGCGGCGCCTCGCGCTCCTGGAACCAGCGGCGCAGGAGGTCCGACAAGGCTTGCCTGATGTCGATGTCGGACTGAGGCGTGACTTGCAGGGTCTGGCTCATGACACGGTCTCCTTGTTCGGGTCGATGGGTGCGCGCGCCCTCTCGTACAGGTACCACTGGAGCGTCCTGTGCAGGCCGTGCTCCAGGGCTGTCCGGGCCGTGAACCCGAACTCCCGCCGCGCCCGGCTCGTGTCCAGACAGCGACGGGGCTGTCCGTCCGGCCGGGAAGGGTCCCAGGCTACGCGGCGGCGGAAGCCGGTGAGGCGGGCTATCATCTGGACCAGCTCCCGAATCGTCACTTCGCGGCCGTTCCCCACGTTGACCGGCTCGGCGCTGTTGTAGCGCTCGGTGGCGAGCACGACGGCCTCGGCGGCGTCATCGACGTACAGGAACTCGCGAGAGGCCTCGCCGCTGCCCCAGACCTCGATGCAGTCGTCGCCGCCGTTGACCGCGTCCAGGCACTTGCGGATGAGCGCGGGGATGACGTGCGACGTTTCGGGGTCGAAGTCTGCGCCGGGCCCGTAGAGGTTGGCGGGGAGCAGCGTGACGGCGTTGAGGCCGTACTGCCTGCGGTAGGCCTGCGCCTGGACGATGAGCATCTTCTTGGCCAGGCCGTAGGGGGCGTTGGTCTCCTCCGGGTAGCCGGCCCAGAGGTCCTCCTCGCGCAGGGGGACGGGCGCGTCTTCCGGGTAGCAGCAAACGGTGGCCGTAGAGACGAACTTCTCCACGCCGAAACGCCGGGCGCCGTCCATGACCTGCGCGCCGATCATCAGGTTGTCGTACAGGAACTCGGCCGGCCAGTCCGCGATTAGCGCGATGCCGCCGACTTTCGCCGCCAGGTGGATCACGACGTCGGGATGGGCGTCGTCGTACATGCGCAGGACGTGGTCCACCCGGCGCAGGTCGTAGCCGGCGCTGCGCACGACGAAGACGTCGCGACAGCCGCGCTCCTCCAGCCTGCGGACGACGTGGGAGCCCAGGAAGCCGCCGCCGCCGGTCACAGCGATCCGCTTATCGCGCAGCCAGCTCACGGCGCCGGGCTCCCGGCAGGGGCGCCCGCCGCCTGCTGGAACCGCTGCCGATACCAGTGGAAGGTCTCGCGCAGGCCCTCCTCCAGGGGTGTCTCAGGATGGAAGCCGGTCAGCTCCGTGAGCCGGCCGATGTCCGGGCAGCGGCGCTTGACGCTGCCCGCCGGCGCCGGACGCGATTCGATCCGGGGGTGGAAATCGAACAGATCGAACATCAGGCGCGCCAGGTCCCGCGCCGGTGTCTCCCGCGTCGGGTCGCCGATGTGCACGGTCTGGCCGTCCGCCTGCGGCGACTCCATCAGGAGCCGGGTGGCGCGCACGGCGTCGGCGATGTAGCAGAAGGCGCGCGACTCGCCGTCGCCGTGGACGGCGAAGGGGTCCTCGCGATGCAGGATGCGCTCGCAGAACTGGGGGATGACGTGCTCGTCGCCCATGCGCGGGCCGTAGATGTTGTGGTAGCGGACGATCGTGTAGGGCAGGCCGCGTGCCCGCGCGTAGTTGACGATCAGCAGCTCGCCCAGCGCCTTGCTGGCGCCGTAGGAGAGCCGCGGGTTGCGCAGGTCGTCGAGCACGAGCGGCACGTCTTCCGGCGTGGGAATGGGCACGCCGCTTGTGCGCGCCGTCCCCGCGTACACTTCGGACGACGATGCGAACAGGAGCTTGTCCCAGCGGCCCTCCGCCCAGGCGTCGAGCACGTTCACGAGCGCCAGGATGTTGACTCGCAGCACGCGCTCCGGCATCTCGTAGAAGTGGCGGGTGCCGTTCACCGCCGCCAGGTGGTACACGCAATCGAACTCGCCGCCGATGCCGGCGGCGGCGTCCGGGGACGTGAGGTCGCAGTCGATGAGGCTCACGTTGGGCCGCCGAAGGAGCGCGTCCAGCTCTTCGTCGCGGCGGCCTCGCGAGAAGTCGTCGCAGATTGTGACCTCGTGGCCCTGCTCGGACAGCGCCGCCGCAAGGTGGAAGCCAATGAAGCCGGCGCCGCCGGTGACGAGTGCGCTAGCCAACGCCCAGCCCCCCATAGATAATGCCGTCCAGCGCCGCTATGTCCTCCCGGTCGAAGATGTGCCAGGCGTCGGCGATAACGGCGGGGTGATTCATCAGCGAGGCCAGCCGCGCGATGTTGAGCTGGTGATAGGCCGGGTGGTTGTTGGCGAAGATCACGGCGTCCGCGTCGCGGAAGCCTTCCTCCAGCGAGCAGGGCTGGATGTCGTAGCCGCGCATCACCGCCTCGGGAACCACGAAGTCGTGCCCGAACACCGCCGGGCCGTGGCCGTTGCCGCCGGAGAGGCACTGGATCAGCGCCAGCGCCGGGGAGTCGCGGACGTCGTCGTTATCGGGGCGGCCCTTGAAGGCGACGCCGGCGACGAGGACCTTGGAGTCTTGCAGCCGCTTGCCGGCCGATTTCAGCGATCGCTGTAGCTTCTCGACCATGTATCCGGGCAGCGAGGCGTTGACGTCGCGGGCCACGGAGGCCAGCTTGAACTGGCTTCCGGCGGCGGCGGCGGACTCTATGAGGATGTGGGGGTCCTTGGAGAGGCAGGTGCCGCCCACGAAACCCGGCCCGGGGATGTTGTTGCGGGGGTAGCCCAGGTTGGCCGAGCGGATAACCTCCGATCCGTCCAGTCCCAGCGTCTCGGCCATCAGTGCGACCTCGTTGGCGAAGGCGAAGTTCAGGTCGCGGTAGGAGTTATCGATGAGCTTGGTCATCTCGGCCGCCTCGACCGAGGCCACGCGGACGGTCGTAGCGGTGACGTGGGAGAACAGCTGGACGGCGCGGTCGACGCTCTCCTGGTCCAGGCCGCCGATGACCTGGGGGAGCTGTCGCAGCTCGGTGAGCGCCTGACCTTCGACGGTGCGCTCCGGGCAGGTGGCCAGCGAGAACTCGTCCTGGTGGCGTCTCAGCGCCGGCTGCACCACGCCGCGAGTGGCGCCCACGGGCACGGTGCTGCGCACGATCACCAGCGAGCCGGGGTGCAGCGCCTGTCCCACCTCCTCGCTGGCCGCGATGAGCGGCTCCAGGTGGGCGCGGCCGCTGGCCGGGTCGAGCGGAGTGCCCACGCAGATGATGCAGGCGTCGTAGCCGTCCGTGGTGATGCGGTCCTGGATGGTCAGAGTGCGGTCCAGACAGCGCTGGAGGGCGCTCTCCAGGCCGCGCTCGAAGAAGGGTGGCAGGCCCTCGCGCAGCCGCGCCACCGTGTCGCGATTCTTGTCGATGCCGGCCACCTGGAAGCCGATGTTGGCCAGGGTCGTCGCCAGCGTCAGGCCGACGCGGCCGAGACCGACTACGCATACCCGCTTCGATGTCTGGATCGCCATTACGCTACCTCCCGTACGCCGCCGGCTGGCGGTCGTCCTCCCTCACTCCGCTGTCCACCAGGTACTCGCGTAGCGCCTCCCGCCAGTGGGGGAGGTCGTCCGCGCCCAGGCGCTCCAGTGTCCCGCGGGCCAGCACCGAGCAGGCCGGACGTCTCGCCCGCGCCCCGAACGCCTCGGTCGTCGTCGGCGTGAGGCGCGGCGACATCCCCGCCTCCTCGAACACCGCCCGGGCCAGCTCGTACCACGAGCAGTCGCCGGCGTTGGTGACGTGGTACAGGCCGTAGGCCTCCGCGCCGACTAGCCAGGCCAGCTTTGCCGCGAGGTGGCGGGCGCTGGTCGGGCTCAGCCGCTGATCGTCGACCACGGTGATGTCGCGGCCGTCGGCGGCGAGGCGGAGCATCGTGGTCACGAAGTTGCCGCCTTTGCCGGACGTCCCGCTTCCGAACAGGCCGGCCGTCCGCACTACGTAGTGGCGCGGCAGGATAGTCCGCACGAACAGCTCGCCGGCCAGCTTGGAGACGCCGTAGGCGCTCAGCGGCCGCGCGATGTCCTCCTCGCGGTAGGGCGTGCCCTTGTCGCCGCCGAAGACGTAGTCGGTGCTGACGTGGAGCAGCGCGGCGTCCACCTCCGCACAGGACAGGGCCAGGTTGCGCGCGCCCAGCGCGTTCACAGCGAACGCGCGCTCCGGCTCGAGCTCACAGTCGTCGACGCGATGGAAGGCGGCGGTGTTTATCACGACGTCCGGCGCGGCGCAGCGGACGATCGTGCGTACCTTCACGCGGTCGGTCACGTCCAGCTGCCGGTGGGCCAGCGGAACGAGATCGTGGCCCTCGAGGGCCCGCGTCAGCTCGCCGGCCAGCTGGCCGCCGGCGCCGGTGATGAGGATGCGCATCGCTACGGCCTCACCGCCGCCAGCGCCGACGCCGGGTTGAGCGAGGCGATGTTCGCGCGCAGCCACTCGACGTTGGTGTATATCAGGTTCTCGAAGTCGTCCTGCTCTTTGGCCGTGATGTGGTCCAGCATCGCCCGCACGGAGTCCTCCATCGACACGTTCGCGTGGAAGTCGAGCACCTCCTGCGCCTTGCGCAGCGACACGCGGTAGCTGCGGACGTCCAGCCGGCGCTGGATCTCGATGGGAACGTAGACGCCGTACTCCTTGAGTGTCGCGGCCACGGAGTCGGCCAGGCGACCGATGCTGAAGTTGTCCCGGGCGATGTTGAAAATGCCGCTCAGAGCCGGGTCGGCGTCCAGGGCGCGGATGTAGGCCCCGGCCACGTCTCGCACGTCGATGAAGGGCCGCCAGAGGCTGGGGTTGTGGACGACGATCTTCTTCTGGGTGAGCGCGGTCTTCACCATGACGTTGGCCGCCAGGTCGTAGCGCATGCGCGGGCTCCAGCCGACGACGGTGCCCTTGCGCAGGACTATCGGGTGGAAGGTCTCGTCGGCCAGGCAGAGCAGCGCGCGTTCGGCCATCAGCTTGGAGACGGCGTAGGGGAAGCGCGGCGACACGGGGTGCTCTTCGTCCACCTCGGCGACGTCGTTGAGGCCGTAGACGGAGCAGGAAGACGCAAGGACGAAGCGGTTGACGCCGGCGGCCTTGGCGGCCTGGGCGGCGATGGCGGCGGCCGCCGCGTTGTACAGGTAGTTCAGCCGCGGACTGAAGTCGGCCATCGGGTCGTTGGAGAGGCCGGCGAGGTGGATGACGGCCTCGACGCCGTCCAGCCAGACCTCGTCGAAGTCCAGGACATCGGCCTCGATGATCTCGGCCTGCGGCGGCAGGTGGCCGCTGCCGAAAAGCCCGACGTCGACCACGCGCACCTCGTAGCCGCGCTCCAGCAGCGCCGGCACGAGCACGGCGCCGATGTAGCCGGCGCCGCCGGTAACCAGCACTCGCATCACTTGTCCTCCACGCGCCAGAAGCCGGGGATGACGTGCGGGTCGGCGCGCAACTCGTCGTCCGGGTCGTAAATCGAGTCGGTGATGTTCAGCAATGTGGCGAACCCAGGGCCCGGGTTGTGGTAGCCGTGCCAGGTTCCGGGCGGGATGACCAGGGTGGAATGGGGGTCGTAGAGCCAGACCTGCTCCGCCCGGGGCGGATCCGGCGCGTCCAGCGACGCCGCCAGCCCGACGAGCAGCCGCCCCTCGGTGACGGCCCAGGTGTCGGTCTGTAGGCGGTGGCAGTGCCAAGCCGTGGTCACCCCCGGCGCGATGCGCGAGATGTAGACCTGCAGCCCTTCGCGGTTGATGAACCGGAACAGCTCCCGCCGTCCGTCGGCGTGGTAGTGGGACGGCAGGACCCTCCCGATCTCTTCAGCGCTTGCTATCCGTGTCTGCGTCATGTCACACCTCCCTGCGGCTAGTACCGCACCACCAGTTGCTGGTCTCTCGAAAGCTCGGTCTCGAAGTACAGTGGCTTGCCCGTCAGCGTCTCGCCGTTCAGCGACACGTAGTCGGCTCGCTCTCCCGGTGGCAGTTGCAGGCGGACGGCGAGCGGCGTGTCGCCGCTGCCGGGCTGCTTCTGGACGTACAGCCGGTATTCGCCGTCCTCGGCGACGACCGGCGCCTCGTACACGAACTGGAGGGTCGCCCGCGCGCCCCGCGGCAGCGGGACGTAGCGCCCGACAGAGGCCTTGCCGCTCTCCGACCCGACCTCCTCGGCGCCGACGGACTCGCCGTCCAGCCGCACGTCCAGCAGCCGCGCTCCCGGCGGCGCCAGCAGGCGAAGGTAGGCGCCGTAGAAGCCGCCGAGCATCAGCTGCGAGACCATCTCGGGGTCGCGGCCGGTGGCCCAGCCGTCGAGGCCGTTCTCGTAGCGCAGGGTCAGGGTGCTGACGGCGCTCCCGTCCGGTCGCAACCGCACGCTGAGCTCCATGCGCTCCTCCAGCGCCAGGTTGAGCTTCGTGCTGTGGACGCTGGCGTTCACAGCCATCAGGTAGTCGCCGGGGGGGTCCTTCAGCTCGCCGGCCCAGCCCAGGCCTTCGACGGCGTCCTCGACGGCGCCGTCGCGGGAGTAGACGAACAGGTGTCGCGCCTCGGCCAGCCGTTGCAGCGTCTCCGCCAGCGGCCGGAGCAGGTCGCCGTCCGCAGTAAGCGCCGCGTCGACGACGGCGGCGGCGACGGCCACGCCGAAGGCGTTGGGCCGGTCGCCCGGCCGCTGCTCCGTCGTGATCCGGGCCAGCACCTCCTCGACGACGCCGTCGCCGTCCACGACTACGTCGTAGCCCTCGACCTCCGTGGGGCCGAGCACGTCGAGCAGCGCCTCCAGCGCCGTGTAGTCGATGGCGATGACGCCGTCGACCGGCGGGGCGCCGGAGCGTTCGTGGAAATCGAGGGCTCGTCGTGCCGTCTCCGGGAAATGCGGCGACCAGGCGGCCACGCCCAGGCTCCAGGTGTGATCGCGGAGCAGGTAGCGCTTGAGCGGCGCCGGCGGCTCCACGTACTCGCTACCGCTGCGCTCCTGCCAGCGCTCCGTCAGGTCAGCCGGCGTGCCGAACTCGCGGCTGACGACGTGACCGCGGTCCAGGGTGACCTCGCCGTACACGCCGACGAGGCCGCCGCCGCCGGACAGCTCGGTGTTGTCCAGCGCCAGCAGCAGGTAGCTCCGCTCGCCCTCGGCGGCCAGCAGCTCGGCCGCCACCGTGCGGCCGTCGCGGGCGCGCTCCAGCGAGCGCCCGATGTCCTCGATGCGCGCGTCCAGCTGGCCGGCGAGGCCGGACAGCGGCGGCAGCAGCCAGGCGCTGCCGATGGCGGCGCGGCTCTCCCGCATCTCGGATAGCGAGCGCTCCGCCGTGTCGATTTGCGGCGCCAGCGCGTCCAGGACGGCGAGCGCGCTCTCACCGGGCGCGGCGGCGCCGGACTCACGCGCTTCGTTCAGCGCGCGCAGGGACTCGACCGTGGCCAGGCCGATCTCGCTGCCCTCGCAGCCGATGGCGGTCATCTCCCGCGCCGCGCCGGCCTGCGGGGCCAACAGCGGCACGCGGCCGGCGACCCGCAGCAGCGGCTCGCGCGCCAGGAAGCGCTCCGCCGACCGGAAGTCGGCGCAGGCGGCGAGCAGGCCGGTCTCCGCCGCCGCCAGCGATTCGTCCGAGGCGTCAAGCCCCTCGCTGCGCAGCAGGGCCTCCGCCTCCAGCAGCTCCGCCTTCGCCGCCGCCACGTCGCGGTACACGAGGACGAGCCGCACGCAGGTGAAGGCGACGTAGGCGCCAGACGCGGCGACGATGGCCACGCCGACCATCAGAGCCAGCCGCCGCCTGTGCGTCCGCGCGGCAGCGCGTCGTGCCGGCAGGTCGCTAGCGGCCACCGTCGCCTCCCGCGCTGAGGGCCAGGATGATGCCGGCCGCCTCCAGCAGGTCGTCGGCCACATGGTCTGGGCGCGCTTCGCCGGAGGACTCGGTCTGGCGGCCCCAGCCGGTACGCACCAGGACCGTCGTCGCGCCGGCCCGCCGCCCCATCTCGATGTCGCTCGCCCTGTCGCCGATAACGAATCGCCGCTCGGCGCCCCCGCCGGACGCCAGGTCCAGCATCAGCGTGCCCGGCTTGCGGCACTGGCAGCGTTCGGACGGCGTGTGCGGGCAGACGAACACGTCGTTGATGTGCGCGCCCTCGCCGTCGAGGAGCGCCAGCATGCGGTCGTTGACGCGGGAGACGGCGTCCAGGCCGAAGAAGCCGCGGCCGACGCCGGACTGGTTGGTGACGACGGCCAGCCCCAGGCCGGCCGCCCGCAGCGCCCGCAACCCCGCCGCCGAGTTCGGCAGCAGGCGCACGCGCTGTGGGTCCGAGAGATACGGCATCTCCTCGATGACCGTGCCGTCGCGGTCCAGGGCGATGAGCGCGGCCATCAGGGACCCGCCTTCCTGGCCCGCGCCGCCACCGCCCGCAGCTCCTCCGCCTTGTCCAGGGCCAGCGCCGAGTCCTCGTTGAACATGCGGACGGTGTCGCGGCTGTACTTGTGGTCGGCGAACCGTCGCAGCAGCTCCGGCGGCACGGTGACGACGTGTGCGCCGGCCTGGGCCGCGTTCTGCACGTCGCCGGTCGAGCGGATGCTGCCGACGATAATTCGAGACGGGGAGCCCCAGAGGTCCAGCCACTCCCGCACCGCGCGGACGAGAGCGGGGGCATCGCCGCCTTCGTCGGCCACGCGGCCGGCGAAGATGGAGACGTAGGCGGCGCCGGCTTTGGCGCAGAGGATGGCCTGCCCGAAGGATAGGCAGACCGTGGCGTTGACGCGCACGCCTTCGCTACCCAGGCGCCGGATCACGCCGAGGCAGGGCTCGCCGAACTCGTTGATCACCGGCACCTTGACGACGATGTTCCGCGCCAGCCGGGCGTAGGCCAGGGCCTGGCGCAGCATCGCCTCCGGGTCGTTGGTCGTCACCTCCACGCTGACCGGCCGTGGCTCCACCAGCCGCGCGATGTCCAGCGCGCGCTCGTGGACGTCGTAGCCGCCGTCCTTGAGCAGGATGGTGGGGTTGGTCGTTACGCCGTCCAGCACGCCGTACTCCAGCCAGCGCTCGATCTCATCCAGGTTCGCGGTGTCCAGAAAGACCTGCATGTCCTCTCCTTACTCCCGTGTCTGCTCGATGCGGGCGCGCAGAGCCACGCACAGCAGGTGATGGATGGCCACGTGCCACGATTCGACGACCGGCGTCCCCAGCGGCTCCGAGTCGATGGGCACGGCGATGCTGACGTCGGCGCTGCGGGCGAGGTGGCCGCCGCCGAAGCCGCTGAGCCCGATGACCCGGGCCCCGCGCTCCCTGGCCAGCGCCACCGCGCGCGGCAGGTTCTGCGACCAGGCGCCGGCGTCGCCCTGGCCGGCGCCGCCGTGCACGCTCAGCGCGATCAGCACGTCGCCCTCGAGTAGCCAGGGCTCCAGCTGCTCGGCGAACACGCTGGCGAAGCCGCTGTCGTTGGTCCAGGCGCTGTTCAGCGGCACGTTGTCGACGAGGGCCATCGTCTTGAGCCGCGGCCGGCCGGGCACGATCGTGGCCTTGGCCAGATCGCAGGCCAGGTGCGTCGCGGTGGAGGCGGAGCCGCCGTTGCCGATGGCGAACACGGCGCCGCCGGAGCGCCAGCAGTCGTACAGGGTGTCCACGGCCCGCTGGATCTCGTCGCGGGGCAGCTCTCGCCCCACCCGCTCCATCGTCCGCAGGTATTCGCCTATGACCGTTTCCGTCTCGATGACCATTCGTATTCCCCTAGAAGCTGGACACTAGAAGTTGGACACGACCTTGGAGCCGTCGAATTCGATGCCGAGCCGCATCTCCTTTAGCCCCTCCGATGTGAGCGCCTCGCGGAGCTGGCTCTTGGCGCCGTTGGGGCAGTAGAACAGGAAGAAGCCGCCGCCGCCGGCGCCCATCACCTTGCCGCCGGTCGCGCCGTGAGCCCGCGCCGTCTCGTACCAGTGGTCCAGGCGGCCGGACGATACGCGGCCGGACAGGCCCTTCTTGGCCTGCCAGTGCTCGTCCATCAGCCGGCCGAAGCGGTCCAGGTCGCCGCAGGCCAGCGCGGCCTGGATCTCGCGGCCGATGTCCTTGATGGCGTGGAGGGCCTGCGTGACCGGCTCGTCGCGGCGCTCCGTGGCCCGGCTCTGGCTGATCAGCACCTCGGAGGCCTTGCGCTGGATGCCCGTATAGAAGATGAGGGTGTTGCTCTCCAGCTCGTGGATCGTCTCGTCCGCGAGCTGCAGCGGCGTGACCCGCACGCCGCCCTCGCGGTCGATCTCCAGGCAGGTGACGCCGCCGGCCGCGGCCACGTACTGGTCCTGCTTGCCGATGGGCTCGCCCAGCCGCTCGATCTCCAGGTGGCAGGCCTCCTCGGCCAGGTCCTGCGGCGAGATTTGTTCGCGTTTGTAGGTATGGAGGGCGTTCAGCAGGCCCACGGTGAAGCTGCAGGACGAACCCAGGCCGGAGTTGGCCGGAAGGTCGGCTATCGATACGATCTCCAGATTGCGGTCGATGCCGGTGAGCTTCAGCGCCTCCCGCACGATGGGGTGCTCGACTTCGTCGGCGCAGTCCACGACTTCGGTCTGGGAGTAGCTGACGCGGAGGTTGTCCTCGAAGCGGCGGTTCACCATGACGTAGACGTATCGGTTGATAGCCGCGCCCACGATGAAGCCGCCGTAGCGGCTGTAGTAGGAAGGGAGGTCCGTGCCGCCGCCGCCCAGCGATATCCGGAACGGCGTCCGAGTAATGATCACGCCCGCGCCCCCGCGTCCATCAGGCGGCGGAACTCGCCCAGCCCGTCGAAGGAGCCGATCTCGTAGAAGCGCTGGGCCGTCTCGTGGGCCAGGAGCTGCCGGCGGCGGATGAGCAGCCGGTACAGCTGTTCCTGGCTGAAAGGGATGCCCGGCGGAATGAGCTTGAGGGCGCGGCGGCGCAGGACTGAGAGCCCCTCGTTCACGTGGACCATGTCCGGGAGATCGTTCGTCTTGTCGTAGGCGGAGACGAGGCCGTCGCGGACGACGACGTTGCTGCGCTCCAGCCGGCCCTCGTTGCGGTAGACCACCATCATCCCCAGCGCGTCCGAGGTCCGGAAGGCGCGCATGATCTCGCCGTAGTCCAGCATCAGGTAGGAGTCTCCGTAGGCGACGAAGAACTCGCGGGCCAGGAGGGCCTCGGCGTTGCGGATGGCGCCGGCGGTGCCCAGCAACCCCTGGCGCTCCCAGGAGTAGGCGATGTCAACACCCCAGCGGCGGCCGTTGCCGAAGTGGTCCAGCACGCGCTCCCCCAGGTGGCCGACGCAGAGGACTACGTCCCGCACGCCGCGGGAGGCGAGGAGGCGCAGCTGGTGCTCCAGGAACGGCTTGCCGTTCACGGGAACCAAGCACTTGGGCAGACGATCGGTGAGGGGTTGCAGGCGGCTGCCCAGGCCTCCGGCGAGGATGAGGATCTGCATCTCCTACCCCTCGCCTCGATCGCCGTCCGGGCGTGACGGCGCCGCTCCCGTCAGCTCCACAACCTCAGCAACACGCACACCGGCAGCGCCGGTCACGCCCGGTATCGACGGCAAGGAAAAGGCCCGAGAGCGGCGGACTGTGTCCGCCCGGGCCGGACTATAGTTTTCGCTATGCTGATGTGGCGGAACGGTATGAGCCGCCATGCAGGCCCTCCAGGCGCTGGTGCGCCCAACAGATAGTGCGGGGACGAAAAGAGAACCGGGGGAGAGTGGTTCGGAAGGCCTGCCGCGCGGTGGAACCCTCGCTGAGCCGGGGCGACGGTGCGTCGCCGCTGTGCGAGGCCGAGGTTGCGGCCAGTGGACGGTTGATAGTATCAGCCGGTTCGCGGCGGTGTCAATGAAGAGCGGCGTGAATTTCGGGAACGAGCGCGCTCTGCCCCCAGCAAGGGCAGCGTGCTATAATCCCGCCTGACCATGGCTCCACCCCCCGCGGCCGCCACGTCACCGCGCGGCCGGATTGCCGCGCTGCCCTACGCGGGCCTCCACCTTCGCATAGTCGCGTTCATCCTTGATGTGCTGGTGCTAATGTCCTTCGGGATGCTGTTCGCTGCCGCCGCCGCCGGCTACCTCGTGATCGATAGCAACCTGAACGATGGCAACCTGTCCGACGAGTCGCCGTACGTGGTGGCGGGGTTGATCCTGGCCTACATATTCGCCTTCGTGCCGCTGTATCACACGCTGATGTGGACCTGGTGGGGTCAGACGGTGGGGAAGATGGCCGTGCACGTCAAGGTCATGTCGGCAAAGCCGGGCCGGCTGTCCTTCCGGCGCTGCGCGTTGCGTTTCCTGGGCTACGCATTCTCCGTCCTGCCGTTCTTCCTGGGGATACTCATGGCGCTGTTCGATAGCGAGCGCAGGATGCTGCACGACCACCTGGCCGGCACGGTGGTGGTGGAGCTTCCTTGACCGCCTCCTCCGAAGACGTCTCGCTGGCGCCGCTGCTGAAGGTCGCCTCGCAGTGGCTGGTTGGGTTCGTGCTCGTCGCCGTGCTCACCCTGCTGTTTCTGGCGGTCAACGCCGTCCAGCTCACGGCGCCGGGCGCCGGTCAGCGGCTTCTGGGCCGCCACATCGCCGTGACGACCGACATCGACGCCATCCTGCCGGAGCTGGAGGCCGGCGTCCAGGATGAGGTGGACGCCGGCGCCGACCCGGTACGCGTGCCCGACTTCCCGATCCCGGTTGACCTGCCGCGGGAGGAGGCGGCGGACCTTGAGGGGACGGCGCTGCGCTCCCGCATTTTGGAGGATGCCGCCGTCCGCCTGTACGAGGACGGGCCCTCCGCCTGGGGGGACGCCGACCCCGAGGGCGCCCGGGAGATCGACACGATCTCCACGGCGGGGGCGGTGGACCGGGGCCTTGGCCTGATAAGCGAGGACGTTCACACGGCGGCGATAGTGGTCACGGGCGTGCTGGGGTTCCTCGCTGTCGTGTTGACCGTCGCGCTGATGACATCCGTGCGCTCGTGGGCGCGGCTGCTGACTGTAAGCGCGGCGGTGACTGCCGCGGCGCTGCCCTCGCTGGCGGCGGCGGTGGGTCTGCGTTTCGTGTTCCGCGCCGCGCAGGAAGAGGCGGACCCGTTCGTCTACGGGATGCTGGACGTCGGCGTTGAGGCGATGTGGGTGCCCATCCGCAACTACCTGGCGCTGACTGTACTGGGCATGGCGGCGCTGCTGGTCACGCTGGCGCTGATGTGGGCCAGCGGCCGCCTGAGCGTCGGCTCCGCCAACAGTCCGGCGGCCTGAGCCCGGACGCCTGGACTAGAGGTCCTCGGAGGACGACTCCTCGTCTTCGCCGAGGCCGGTGTCCAGCGGCTCGTCGTCGAGGTCATCGTCGGTCGAGGAGTAGGAGCGGGAGCTGGACCGGGCGCGTGATGATCCCTCCTCGGCCTCTCGGCCGAAGTAGAGCCAGACGCCCAGTGTGACCTTGGCGCCGTAGTCGCCGGCGGTGGAGACCAGAGTCCAGCCGCCCGCGGCGCGGCCGTTGCAGGTTTCATCCACCATGGCGGCGAAGTCCTCCTGGCGCATGGAGGCCGGGCTCCTGGCGATGTACAGAACCTCGTATTCGGTGCTCATCAGTCGTCGTCCCTTCTGGTGAGTCGGTTGTCGCTTCCGACAGCTTACGCCGAACGGGGGCGGGCTGCCAACCCGAGGCGAGGCGTGGGACGGGGCGGGAAGGGCGTTTCTTACCAAGCTCTCACCGCTCTCTTACCGGCGGTTAACCGCAGCGGCCGTGCCGCGGGCGTAGGCTTTGCTCTGCCCGACAGTGCCGTAGTGTCGGGAACAACAGCGCTCTTCGAGTCTCATCGCCGCACCCCCCTGGTGATGCCCCCCCTAGACTCAAGAGCGCTTCCCTATGGGGAAGGTGCGTGTCCGGCCCCGGCGGGGGAAGAGACCAGCCGGGATTACGGACATGCGGCCGCACCTTCCCCGCCAAGCCCCTCATCGCCCGGCTGTTCGTTGACCCATCGCTAACCAACCCCTGGCCTATCTCTTTCCTCTTTGCCTGTAACAATCTCCGCTGAGCGGCATCCTTATTTTGGGCTGCCGTATCTGTGACAGGGTGGGGGGCAAAGCAGGTAAATCATTCCGGCGGTCCAGGGGGAAATCATGGGAAACATGCAGTCAGAGTCATCGCCGCGACGCTGGCCGATCTTGATCGGCTTCGCCGTGGCCGGCCTCATCTTCGCGGCCGTGCTCGGCGCCTCGTTCTGGCAGAGCGGAGTCGCCGACTCCAAGCGGGACGACGCCAAGGCCTACACTGACAGGGCCGCCCTCCTCCAGGAGGCTGGTGTTGAGGGCCAGGCCGCCGCGGTAGGGCTCCAGACCTATGTTGAGCAGGGCGACGCAACGCTGCTGCCTCAGATCAAGGGGCACACCGACGCTGGCGTCGAGAAGCTGACCGCGGCGCTGGCCATGAGCGGAGCGTCGGACGTGAGCGGACTTCTGAGCGCGGCCTCCGATCTGGTTGACGGTTCAAGTCAGGTTGTTACGCTGCGCCAAAGCGGTGATATCGCGGGCGCCGCGGCCGCGCTGGAGCAGCTATCGGCGGAGTTCGAGCCGCTCCTGGCGACGCAGGCAACCGCCATCGAGGCCGAACAGGCCGCCGCCACCGCGACCCTCAGCGACGCCGACTCCGCGGAGGACCTGGCCGGCTGGCTGAGCATCGTCGCCATCGTCGTCGCCGCCGTCAGCGGAGGCGCGCTGCTAATCGTCCTCCGTCGCGTGGTGTTCCGGCGCAGGGTACCGGGCGCGGCTTCGTCCGTGCGGTAGGTAACCCTACGACCGACAGAACCACGAAGAGAGAGACAGCAGAGGGAGAAGGCCGGCGGTGAGCGCTAAGTCACGTAACCAGCCGCGACCAAGCTGGTCGGTGAAGGTCAGGATCGCCGGCGGGCTGGCCTTCCTCTGCCTCGTCTTCGCCGTCGCCGCCGGCCTCTCCATCTGGCAAGGTCGGATCCACCGCTCCGACCTTCACGAGCTGGACCGTCACGCAGGCACAGCCACGCTGCTCCAGGAAGCGGAGGCGCAGGCCGGGTTTGCCGCCCTCCTCGTTCAGCGACAGGTAATGGCCGGCGACGAGGACCCGGCTGAGATCAAGCAGTCCGCGGACGCGGCGGAAGCGGCGCTCCTGGAAGCCATAGAGCACGGCGCACCCCCCAGTGCGCAGGAGACGGCGGTAAGCGGCGCCGGCCTGGTGCAGGGAGCGTCCAGGGTCCTGGCGCTGCGCGAAAGCGGTGACGCTGAGGGCGCCCGCGCTGCCATGGAAGAGCTGGTGCCGATTTTCCGCGAGTACAGGGTGTTGCTGGAAGAAGCCACCGAGTACGAGCTCGGGCAGGTGGAGGCGCTGAGGGCCAGCGCCGACAGGGCTGGCGATCTCGCTTTCCTGTTCCTTCTCGTGTCGGCGGCCGGCGGCATTCTCATCGCCGTCATCACCTCCATACTTATCACCCGCTCGATAATCAAGCCGCTCTCGTCGCTGGAGACCGTCGCGGCCGCCGCCTCGCGGGGCGACCTCTCGGTCCGCGCCGCCGCCAGCGGCCCGCGAGAGCTGGCCCACCTGGGCGGCGTCCTCAACGATATGATGGAGGCCGTTGAGGAGCGCACGGTGGAGCTGCGCCTGGCCAACGAGGAGCTGCGCGAGCGCAACCGGCAGCTCGTGGACGCCCGCGCCCAGGCCGCCTCCGACGCGCTGACCGGGCTGGGCAACCACCGAACCTTCCACAAGCGGATCAGGGACGAAGTGGCGGTGGCCGATCGTGACGACACCAGCGTGGGCCTCATCATGTTCGATATCGACAGGTTCAAGAGCGTGAACGACAGCCTCGGCCACCAGGCCGGTGACGAGATCCTGAACGATCTTTCGGCCATGCTGAGGACGGTCATTACTCGCGGCGACGCCTACCGCTACGGCGGCGACGAGTTCGCCGTTGTCCTGCCGCAGGCCGACCAGAAGCGGACGATACGCGTGGCGGAGGAGCTGAGGCAAGCGGCTGAGAGGATGACAGACCAGGAGGGCCGGCAGATCACCATAAGCCTGGGCGTGGCTGCTTACCCGGAGATGGCGGGCGCCGCCGACGAGCTGATCTATCGCGCGGACATGGCGATGTACTGGGCCAAGTCCACCGGCAAGAACCGCGTGGGCAACTGGGATGGAATGCTCAGCCGCAGAACCGACGAGAACATCCCGGACTTCCTGCGCGACCGCGGCGAGCGCACGCCGGACGCCGTGGCCTCGCTGGTGGCCGCTCTCTCCGCCAAGGATGCCATCACCCGCGACCACATCGAGCGCTGCTCCTGGTACGCGGCGGAGCTGGCGGAGGAGCTGGGTCTGCCCGAAGAGCAGATCGCGGTGGTCCGCCTGGCCGCGCTGCTGCACGATATTGGCAAGCTGGCCATAGCGGACGAGGTCCTGGGCAAGGAGGGTCCGCTGAACGAGGACGAGTGGTTGTCCATGAGGCAGCATCCCACGGTGGCGCGACACATGCTCAGCCAGGTGGGTCCGGCGGCCGAGGCGCTGCCCGCCATCATCCACCACCACGAGCACTTCGACGGCTCCGGCTACCCTGAGGGCCTGGCCGGTGACGACATCCCGGTGGCGTCCCGAATCCTGCTGGTCACGGACGCCTTTGACGCTATGACCACGGACAGGCCCTACCGCCGGGCCATGACCATCGACGCCGCTGTCGAGGAGCTGAAGCGGAACAGCGGCATGCAGTTTGACCCGGCGATCGTCGAGGCGTTCCTGGGCCTGCTCAGCCGCAACGGCGCCCATCCCCTGCGCGCCGAGGCCGACGTGTCGGCCGCGGGTTCGCGCCGCGACGACGCCGGGGACGAGTAGTCCCGCTCGCGGCGACGGCCGGGGCCGGCGCATCGGCCTGCCCTGGCGGCGTTGCCGCTCCGTCGCCCAACCGCTACCCCGCGCCTTAACCCCTACTTTACGTTCGGGTTATGCAACGTTTCGTCGCGCTGCCCCGTCGTACCAAGCAGACACGTTATCAGGCGGTGAATACCGGCGATGACCACCCGCCACCGGTGGTCTCAGCGCAAGGCAGTGAGGGGAGTGGCAGTGATGGAAAAAGGGAAGTCGAAGGGAGAAACAGGTCAGATCCTGGTTCTCGGGGCGTTAGTGGCCGTCGTGCTCTTCGGCTTCACGGCCCTGGCTATCGATGTTGGATTCTTCCTGCGCCACCGGGCGCTGGTCCAGCAGGCCGTAGACGCTTCCGCCCTGGCAGCGGCGCAAGAGCTGCCGGACGACAAGGTGCTGGCCGAGGAGATGGCCCGCGAGTACGCCGAGAAGAACGGCATAGACCCCGACACGCTGGAGATCCTCTTCAGCTGCACCAGCCAGTTCGCGCTGGCCTGCGACCCGGGCAACGACAAGTGGGACACGATCCAGGTGACGGGGCACATGGACATACCCTTCTTCTTCGCGCCCGTGCTGGCCCTGGCCGGCACGGAGGATGAGTGCTTCCTGGGCACCTGTCCGGCTGTCAACTCCGCGGCCGCCTGCCGTGGTCTGTGCGGCTCATCGCCGTTCCAGGCAGTGGACGTCATGACCGTCATCGACCACACGGGCAGCATGAGCTCGGACGACCTTCAGGGCGCGAAGGACGGGGCCATGGCCCTGTACGAGTACTTCAACGAGGACATGCAGCGGGTGGGGTTGACGGTGACGCCGCCCGTTGAGCCGGGCGACTACTGCGATAGCATCGACACCTGGGGCGACCCCGAAGTCTACACCCCCGTGCCCCTTACCAACGACTACCAGACCTCGCCGGGCGTCCTGGACCCGGGGAGCGACCTCGTTAACTACACCGATTGTCTGGACCGGCCCAGCTCCTCAGAGCTGCCCGGCTCCCACACCAAGATCGGCGAGCCGATAAAGGCGGCCACCCAGGAGCTCGTGACCAACGGGCGCCCGGGCGAGAAGTGGGGCATCATCTTCCTGTCCGACGGCGCCGCCAACGTCTACCAGCCGGACACTATCGACGCCGACACGGGCTTCCTCAGCCCGTCCGCCAACGCGGCCGTGACCAGCTCCGCCGGAGATGACAACGGCTTCCAGACCGGCGCCACCGGCGCCTACGCCGACGGCGGCACCGTGGCCACGGACAGCAACAGCGGAGACGGCACCAGCACCAGCTGCGGCAGCAGCTCCAAGGACAAGCACCGCTACTACAACTACGGGATCTCTGTCCCCGGCGGCGCCGACGTCACCGGCATCGAAGTGCGGCTGGACGCTCGCATCGACAGCACGTCCTCCAGCACTCGCAAGATGTGCGTGGAGCTGTCCTGGAACGGCGGTAGCAGCTGGACTTCGGCCCAGACTACGGCCAACCTTTCGACGAGTGAGCTAAGCTACTTCCTGGGCGGCTCCAGCGACGACTGGGGCCACAGCGGCTGGGACTCCGGCGACCTCAGCAACAGCAACTTCAGGGTGCGTATCACCAACGTGGGCAGCAGCACGAGCCGCGACTTCTTCCTGGACTGGGCAGCCGTGAAGGTCTACTATTCCACGCCCGCGCCGGGCGCGGCGCTGGGCCCCTGCGACTACGCCATGCAGCAGGCTGACGCCGCCAAAGCGGCCGGCATCGAAGTCTTCGTCATCGCCTGGGGCGCGGACGACGAGTGCGACAACGACGACCCCAGCAGCCCCTGGTACCAGGATGAGGCTGTCGACCTCCTCCGCGCCATGGCTACCGATGACCTCCACTTCTTCGAGGAGCCCAAGACATCCGACCTGGAGCCGATCTTCCAGATCATTGGTACGCAGTTAGCGACTGGTTCGCGACTGGTCCCGCTCGCACCATAAGCCACCCCTCATGCGTTCGGGCGGGCTAAACCCGGGGCGGCGCGCAAGCGCCGCCTCCCCTTTTGTCTTCGAGCCCGGTCCTGGTGGCGAACGCTTCATAGCGCCTTGATCGGCGCTAGCGCGGTTGAAAGCGGTCCCGCGATTCCCTTAGACTGATGGCGCGAGGCGGCCAGCGGACGATATGGCCGTCGCCACGCGGACGAGGGAGCGGGCGTAGCTCAGTGGTAGAGCATCTGCTTCCCAAGCAGAGGGCCGTGGGTTCGATCCCCATCGCCCGCTCCAGATAGGAAATCGACCGTCTCGGGGCGCCTGAAATCGGCGGTTTTCGTCGAGTCAGGTGCTCCGCCTTTTTCGGGTCAGAGGGCCACCCGCCGGGCAGTCAAGAGCCCACGGACATGGCTGCCCAAAAAGGACGGGCTGAAGAGACCAGGCGGGGCGCTGAGGAGGTGGCCCCGCGGCGTCACTCCTCATCCATCCAGAACTGGCGATTCAGTTCGAAGGCCGTCTCCACGATCCACGAGGCGATGTCCGTCGCCTCGTCATCCGAGAGGTCTCTCGCCCAGACCTTGATCGTCCCCTGCTCGCCGGCGTTATCGACCGCGCTCCATCTCGCGGCGTATTTGGCGAGCCTCTCCTTCACGTCATCAGGGAGCGCGTCGTGACCGATCAGATGGTGGAGGTTGTAGCTGAAGGCGTCGGCCATCCGTTCCTGCAGTGGACGTTTACCCATGGCTAGCGTACGAACAGCGTCCGAAAACTTCTCCGACGGGTAGTGATCTTCCAATTCGATGTACCTCCTGCAACCAGCATCGGCGGCGCAGACGTGGCGTGTCAACTTCCGCTTGTCGCGACTGCGTGTTCCGGTGACCGCAGGACAGGGACTTGGTCGATGAAGGGAGGAGACAATGGCTGCCCGACGCAAGATCATGGTCAGAAGGCCCAGGATGGACGAGACAGGAATTCCGCTGCGCGACCTCATATCTGAGTACCTCCAGTACCACGACGGCCTCAACCACTCGCCGGCGACCACACGCTGGTACGCCGACATCCTGTTCCCCCTAAACGCCTTCCTCGGCGAGGAGGCTGTGCTCGCCGACCTCACCGTGCCGCGCCTGCGGGCGTACCAGTCGCACCTGCGGTCCCGGCGCCTGGACGACGATCGCCCGCTCAGCGACGAGACGCTGCACGCCCACGCTCGCGCCATCCGCACCTTCCTCTCGTGGCTGCACCGCGAGGGCTACCTCGACGAGGACCTGGCGCGTCGCATCGACCTGCCGCGGGTGGGGACGAAGCAGCAAGATTCGTAGCGAAGCACAGCCTGGACGGCAGCCTCCTGGCGGCGATCCGGCAGGCGGCGCGGGGCGAAGGGAGCGTTGCCATTGACCAGTAAACCAGCCACACTAGCGAACAATCAGACGAACAATCAGAGCAGTAAGGGAGGGACCAACGTGTCACTGCTATCCGGGGACAAGACTCCCGAGGCGGCCCCAGCGTCGGCGATGGCGGCCCCCGGGGCGCCCATCATCGACGCCCGCGACGTCGCGAAGGTCTACTCGAGCGGTGACGTTCGGGTGGAGGCGCTGCGCGGCGTGTCGCTGCAGGTGGCCCGCGGCGAGATGGTGGCCGTGATGGGGCCATCCGGCTGCGGCAAGACCACGTTGCTGAACTGCCTGAGCGGGCTGGACCGGATTAACGCCGGCAGCGTGGTCATTGACGGGACGGACCTGGCGACGATAAGCGATCGTCAGAAGACGACCTACCGGGCCCACAGGATGGGGTTCATCTTCCAGACCTACAACCTGCTGCCGGTGCTCTCGGCAGTCGAGAACGTGGAGCTCCCGCTGGTCGTCTCCGGTGTCGGCGCCGGCGAGGCGCGCCGGCGGGCGATCGAGGCTCTCGACCGCGTGGAGCTGGCTGACCGCGCCCAGAACTGGCCGGCGCAGCTCTCCGGCGGTCAGCGCCAGCGCGTGACCATCGCCCGATCGCTGGTCAACGACCCGGCCATCGTCTGGGCTGACGAGCCGACGGGCGCGCTCGACTCCAAGACAGCAGGCGGGATCATGGACCTGATTCAGACCCTCAACCGTGAGCAGAAGCGGACGTTCGTAATCGTCACGCACGATGCCGGCGTTGGCCGCCGCTGTCACCGCCTGGTGAGCATGAGCGACGGCGAGATCGTAGGGGAGGAGAGGAACTAGTGGACGCCCTGTTCGGAATCCCAATGCAGGCGATCATGATCGTGCTGCTAGGCATCCTGGCCCTGAGCATGCTGAGCGTAGGCTACGTGTTTTTCGCAAACCGTGTGATGTTCAGGATGGGGCTGCGCAACCTCCCGCGTCGCGGCCTGCAGACGGGCCTTATCATCCTGGGGCTGATGCTGGCGACGCTGATCATCACAGCCGCCTTTACCACCGGCGACACTGTCGACTACTCCGTCAGCAGCAAGGCGTACGACCAGTGGCAGCGGACTGACCTCAACATCAACCTGCGCGGCGACGACAGCGAGGACGCCATCGGCCCCGAGGTCTGGGCGCCGGCGGCGGCGGCGGCGCAACTGGACGAGCAGTTCGCGGACGACGCCGATATCGAGTTGTTTCTGCCCTTCCTATATTCGGAGGCCGCGGCCAGCAACGGCCGCAGCGGCCTGTCCGAACCCAGGGTTAACCTCGTCGGCGTCGACACGGAGCGGCTGAACGAGGCCGGCGGTTTGCGCCCTGCCGGCGGCGGAAGCTTCGACCTGACGACACTGGCGAGCGACGAAGCGCTGGTGAGTGAGCGGGCCGCGGACGAGCTCGACGCTCGTGAGGGCGACACGCTGTCTCTGTACGTGCAGGGCCGCGAGTACCCGACGGTTGTCGCCGCGATCGTCAAGGACGAGCAGGCGAGCGGCGTGGTCGGCGACTTCGACGACTCCACCCGCCCGGGCGGCGTCGTCATGCCGCTCTCCAGCGTCCAGGAGATGGTCGGCCAGACCGGCAACGTCAACTACATCAGCGTTGCCCTGGCCGGCGATGTGCGCGGCACCGTCGGCCCGGAGGCTGAGGAATCCGCCGAGCGGGTTAGCGCCTACGCGAGCAGCCCCGAAGGCAACGCCCTCCTGGGCCTGCAGGGCGAGATCGGAGTTGAGGCGGTCAAGAGCGACGACGTAGAGGCGGCGGAGGAGTTCGGCAACATCTTCACCAGCTTCTTCCTCGTGGTCGGCCTGTTCTCCATCGCCGCCGGCATCATGCTGATCTTCATGATCTTCGTGATGCTGGCCGCAGAGCGGAAGCCTGAGATGGGCATGGCCCGCGCGGTCGGCGCCCAGCGCGGCAACCTGGTGCAGGCGTTCCTGGCGGAGGGGATGTCCTACAACCTGCTGGCCGGCGTCGTCGGCGCCGCGCTGGGCGTCGGCGCGGCCCTCGTCCTCATGGTCGGTTTCCTGCGGCTGAGTCTCGGCGACGATTTCGATTTCATTCAGTCCCACGTCACTATCCGTTCGGTCGTGGTCAGCTATTGCCTCGGCGTGTCGCTCACGTTCGTGACGGTCGTGATCGCCTCCATTCAAGCGAGCGGCGTGAACATCGTCGCCGCTATCCGCGGGACCCCGGAGGACGAGACGCCTGAGCCCCGCCAGCGCGTCTCCTGGCGGGCGGTGCTGGCCGGCATCCCGGCGATGATTGTGCCGCCGCTGGGAATCTGGCTGCTGTTCCGCAAGGGCCTGGGCGTCTCCTGGGCGTGGATATTCGGTCCCGCCGGGCTGGCCCTGGGGGCCGTGAGTATACTGGCGGCCAGCGGCAGCGGTTCCGAGTTCCTGTTTTCGTTCGGGTTCTCGGTTCTCCCGCTCTCGGTGGCCATCCTGGCGGCGCACTACCGGGCGCCCGCGCGGCTCACCTGGACGGTCATCGGCGTGTACCTGGCGGCCTACTGGCTCTCCCCCTGGAACATCGGCGAGGAGGTCCTGGGCCGCGAGCTGACCGGCGACATCGAGATGTTCGTGCTCTCCGGCATTATGGTTGTGATCGCCTTCACGCTGATCATCGTTTTCAACGCGCGCCTGCTGAACGCTCTGTTCCCCCGGGGCGGCGGCTTCAGGTACCGCGTTCCGGCGGCGGCCTCCCTGGCCTTCGTCGCGGTGGCCGTCGCCGGCGTCGCTCTGGGCGATGCCTGGGATGGTGTGGGGCAGCTGCTCTTCCTGGCCGCCGGGTTGCTGGCGCTTGTAGCCGCGCTGTCGTTCGCGTCGGTGACGTTTCCGCGGCTGGGGCCTGCGTTCAAGATGGGCGTGGCCTACCCGCTGTCCAACCGCTTCCGTACAGGCATGACGATAGCGATGTTCTCGCTGATCATCTTCTCGCTGACCACGTTCAGCGCGGTGAACGCCAACTTCGCGGCGCTGCTGACCGGCGAAGACGGCGACGGCGGCTGGGACGTGGTGACCACCGCTAACGAGGGTGCGCGGATCGGCGACCTGCGTGGCGCTCTCGAAGAGTCAGGCGCTCCCGTGGCGGACGACATCGAGGCGGCGGGCTCGGTGTCGGCGTTCCGCGGCCAGCAGGAGGTCAGGCAAAGCGATGACGACTGGACCGTCTACCCGGTCATCGCCGCCGGCGAAACCTTCCTGGCGCCCGGCACCGTCCTCGACTCAATGGCGAGCGGCTACGATGATGATGACGACGTGCTGAGCGCCGTCCGCCAGGACCCGAGCCTGGCCCTGGTCGACGCCACGGCTGTCGACGGGTTCAACAACTACGACTGGAGCATCGACATCGACGTGGAGGACGACCGCTTCGAGCCCGTGGACGTGTCCTTCCGCGACGCCGCCACCGGCGCCGAGCGCACCGTCACGGTCGTCGGCGTCTGGGCCAGCCGGCTGACTGACCGCTACGTGAGCGGGATCTACGTCAATCCGGCTGCGTACGAAGAAGTCTTCGGGCTGCCCAGCTTCGACCGCACGTACGTCCGCCTTGAAGACGGCGTCGACGCGAAGCAGGCTGCGCGTAACATCGAGGCGTCGCTGGCCACCCGCGGCGTTCAGGCCGACTCCGTCCGCCAGTTGATAGACGAGGCAAGCTCTCAGGAGCGGGCGTTCACGCGCATGTTCCAGGCGTTCATGGCGTTGGGGCTTTTCGTGGGCATCGCGGCGCTGGGCGTGATAGCTTTCCGCTCCGTGGTTGAGAGGCGGCAGCAGATCGGCATGCTGCGGGCGATCGGCTACCAGACGGAGAGCATCGCTCTGACGTTCGTGCTGGAGTCGACGTTCGTGGCGGCGATGGGCATCCTCTCCGGCGTGGTGGGCGGAGTGATCGTGTCGCGCAACTTGTTCACCACCGGCCAGTTCAGCGGCGAGGGCATCGAGTTCTCGATGCCCTGGGGCGAGGTGGCCGTGTTCGTCGGGCTGGCGCTGATCGTGTCGCTGATCATGACCTGGTGGCCCAGCCGCAACGCGGCTGGAGTCCCCGTCGCGGAGGCGCTGCGCTACGAGTAGCTGTGCGCAGACCCGAGGAGAAGGAGCCAGGGGCGGTTCGGCGGAGCCGCCCCTGAGGGCACTCTCGCCCGGCCGCCTGGCGCCGGGAATTCGCTGGCATTCCGCGGGCGGCCGCGCGGCGCTCTGGGCATCGGCTCGCGACGTCGCGCCCGGCGCGTCCCGTCTTGCCAGCTGAGGTCAGCTAGTGCGCGACTTCTCCAGCTTGCAGACGAAGAACGGCTCCAGGAACTCGCTGGGCCGTGCGCGAACCCCGAGCGACAGGTCCGCATGGTAGTCTCGCCCGTTCCAGGCTCTGAGTCCGCCGGACCAATCCGCGGGCGGAAGGCCGATGTCGATCGGGACAACCCGCGCATCATAGTGCCGCAGCAGGTGATCGATCGGCTGCTCGTTCTCCTCGGGGGAGATGCTGCACGTGGAATAGACCAGCGCTCCCCCCGGGCGGAGTAGCTTGAAGGCCGCGACCAGCATGCGCTGCTGCAACAGGCCGTACTTTTTCACCCGGGCGAGCGACCAGTACTGGAGGGCGTTCGGGCGGAGGAGGTCTATCCGGCCCTCGCCGCTGCACTGGGCGTCCAGCAGAATTCTGTCGAACTCGTGGTGGATGAACTTGTCCGCGTACTGGGCAGGTACCGACGTGACGTGCTCCGCCTTGACGTTCAGGAGCTGGACCATGCTCTCCAGCTTGCGAAGGCGCGCGGCCAGCGAGTCGTTGAGCCAGAGGTGGGCGTTGTTCCCGATGATCGACGCTATGTGACTGGCTTTCCCTCCGGGAGCGGCCGCCAGGTCCAGGATCTTCTCGCCGGGCCGCGGGTCCAGGGCCAGCACGGGGATGAGGCTGGAGGCGTTCTGGACGTACACCTCGCCTTCGCGAAAGAGGGGAGACTCCGTGATCTTGCGCTTGTCGCCGAGAATGAAGAAGGCGTCCGGGCACCAGGGAACGGATGAGACCTCCACCAGGCGTTTGATGTCGGACTCGATGGCCTCCCTGGGCCGGTGGCTGAGACGGTTGATCCGGACGCTCTGGCGTCGCTCGCCGCTGAGCATGCGCTCGGCCTCCGGTATCGAGACCTGGTAGACCGCCGCCACGCGCTCAAGGAACGAGGCCTTCTTGCGTCGCGCTATCGCAGCTCGTTGCGTCATTGGCGGTGGCGAGGGCGGCTGTCGTCCCGTTACTCGCGAGGCGCGATTATATCACGCGGACGGCGACGAGCGTCGACCCGCGGGGAAACAAGAATGTCATGCATATGCAATGTGGATGTCATCTCGGGCGGCCCGTCGCGGCTTATGATCGGCGATGAACTTTACAGAGCGTTTACCGGCATTAACACGCTATTAAACGCTTGTGGGCTACAGTGACAGCGAGGATCGCAGGGATGCATAGGAGCAACCGACAGTAACAACGACCGACTCGCTAGTAGCCTGAGATAGCCTCACCTTCACGTGACAACGGCTAGTTACGCTTGACGGAGTTCGCTGGCTTATGTTAAACCTGAGAAGTTCAACGGCAGGTTGTGGCGGTGGGGGAAAGTCGCCCCGAGGTGGTGGGGGTAGCTCATTCTTAGGAGGGGAGAGCCCATTCTCAAGGAGTGACGCTGCCCGGTTGCCTGATCTAATGATCCTGTGCGCCGGGGGTGTCCCTTAGACTTTACAAGCCAACGCCCCGCCGGTTATGTGTGGCCAACGGGGCGAAGGTGCCAGGTGCGCGCAAGCACCCGTGCGCTTCTATTATAACGGGTCCGGCAGGACGCCTGCCATCGATCCGAAAGCGCGGGAGCGGCGTTCAAAAAGGCCGGTCCGGAATCGATCAGCCCTGGTACCAGGTACGAGAGTTATCGATTCCGGGCTGGCCTTAATGCTTGGCTTGGAGGCAGGGGCATCGCGCGACGAGGGACAACCCCAGCCCCCGGCAAGAGAGAGTGGGCCACGGTTCGAGATGTGGCTCAGGAGCTACGCGTTCGCGAGGACACGGTTCGGAGATGGATAAGGCAGGGGAAACTGGCGGCGAAGTTTATAGGCGGCAGAAGTGGCTACCGGATCAGCGGTGACGAGCTGCTGAAGTTCCTGGGAGAGTCTGATTACGACGCACGAACAAGCTCGCGAGGGGGGCGACCAGAGTGACCGAAACAAGGCCTAGACACAAGGCAGTGACCAGGCGTGAAGCGCTGGCCGGGCGCGCCGAGGCAGACGAGCCTCGGCCGGTTCGTCCTCTCCTGTCGCTGATCGTGCCGACGAGGAACGAAGCGGGGAACATCGAGGAGCTGCTGGGTCGCGTTGAGGCCGCCACCGCCGGTATCGCCACGGAGATCATCTTCGTGGACGACAGCACCGACGACACGCCGAACGTGATCAGAGAAGTGTCGCCGCGCTGCGCCTCGCCCGTTGCCGTTATCCACCGTCCCCCGCAGGACCGTGACGGTCTGGGCGGGGCGGTGACGCGAGGCATGCGAGCGGCCCGCGGGGAGTGGATCTGCGTGATGGACTCGGACCTTCAGCATCCGCCGGAGCTCGTGCGCAAGCTGCTGGCGCGAGCTGAAGGCGATGAGTGCGACATCGTGGTGGCCAGCCGGTACATCGAGGGAGGCAGCGCCAGCGGTCTCGGCTCACCCCTCCGCAAGGCGATCTCGATCGCCTCGGCCTGGCTGTCACGCGGCCTGTTCTCCGAGCGGCTGTGGGCCGTGTCCGACCCTTGCGCGGGGTTCTTCCTGGTCCGCCGCAGCCTGCTGACGGGGGTGGAGCTTAAACCCGTTGGCTTCAAGATCCTTCTGGAGGTGTTGATGCGCACCCCCTGGCGGCGCGTGGAGGAAGTCCCTTACGCGTTCGAGGGGCGGGCCGGGGGCGAGAGCAAGGCCACGATGGCCCAGGGCCGGGCGTTCCTGCGCCACCTGGCCAAGCTATGGTTCGAGGTGCCGGGCGCGGGGCGGGTATGGAAGTTCGCGCTGGTGGGCGCCAGCGGTGTCGCCGTGAACCTCGGCGTGCTGTGGGCGCTGGCCATAGAGCTGGAGTGGAGCCGATGGCCGGCCTGGGCCGTCGCCCTGGAGAGCTCCATCCTGTGGAACTTCCTGTTGAATCGTACGTTCACCTGGGCCGATCGCGGCGCCGTGGAGGGCGTTGCCACCCATCGCCTGGCCCTGGCTCGCGATTTCGCGTCCTATCACGCCGTCGCGGCTACGGCCATGGCCGCCAACGCCAGCGTATTCGCCCTGATGAGCATCCTCGCCGACGCTCACGTTCTCGTGGCCGGCGGAGTGGCGGTGCTGGCCGGAATGCTTATCAACTTTGTGGGCGCGGATCGGTTCGTATTCAAGCTGGTCCCTATCGTGGAGCGGCGCGGGGACGCGGACGTGGCGCTGGAAGAGGCCGCGGAATGACCGAGTTTGACGCCCGGACCGGCGGCGGCGTCGCCACGAGACGCGAGGGTGGCTGAGGACTTCCTGTCGTGACGACGTTCGTGGCCTGGCTGCTGGCAAGCGTCTCCGTGACGATATTCCTGCACACCTGCTACTCTTTGTACCTGGCTCTGTACGCCTGGAACGACCCTGAGCGCCTGCGCACGGATAGGGGTTCGTCGCCGGCGCCGGTGCTCTCTTTCACGGTGATCGTGCCGGCGCGGCACGAGGAGCAGGTCATCGGCGAGACGATCCGCCGAGTCTGCGAGGCGAACTACCCCGACGAGCTCCTCGAAGTGTTCGTCGTATGCAGCGCGGACGACGTGGGGACGATCGCCGCCGCCGAGAAAGCGATCGAGGCGGGGAAGCTGGACATCGCGCGGGTGCTAACCTTCGCCAATCCGCCGATCAACAAGCCGCACGGGCTCAACGTGGGGCTGCGCCAGGCTACGGGAGACTACGTGGCCGTCTTCGACGCCGAAGATGACATGCACCCGGAGATCTTCAACGCTGTGAACGCTAACGTCCTGCGGGAAGGCAGCGACGTTGTCCAGGGGCCGGTGCAGCTGATGAACTACAGCAGCAACTGGTACTCGCTGTTCAACGTCGTGGAGTACTTCATCTGGTTCAACTCGCGGCTTCGGCTGCAGGCGGAGAAGGCGGCGGTGACGCTGGGCGGCAACACGGTATTTTTCCGGAGGACGGCGCTGGAGGCGATCCACGGCTGGGACGAGGAGTGTCTGACGGAGGACGCGGACGTGGGCATACGGCTGAGCGCGATGGGCGCGACTATCCGCGTGATCTACGACCCGGCGCTGGCCACCAAAGAGGAGACGCCGCACTCGATACCGGCCTTCATCCGCCAGCGCACTCGCTGGAACCAGGGGTTCATGCAGGTGCTGCGCAAGGGAGACTGGCTGCGCCTGCCCAATCTGAGCACGCTGTGGCTGGCGTTCTTCACTATCGCCTTTCCCGTCTTCCACGGCGTCACCACGCTGCTGTGGCCGGTGGCCGTGTTCGCGATTATCCAGCTGGACGTCCCGGTCGCCTTTGCGATGGTGACGTATCTGCCTCTGTACGGGCTGGTGTTCCTGTACGTGATCAACGTCGTCGTCCTGTGGGAGTTCACGCGGACGTACAACCTCAGGTTCCCGCCCTCCGCGCCCGTGGTCATGGCGATAACCTTCCTGCCCTACCAGCTTCTGCTGGGCGTGAGCGCGGTCCGGGCGCTGGTCAGGGAAGCGTTCGGTCGCAACGGCTGGGAGAAGACCCTGCACACCGGCGCTCACCGCGAGCCTGCCCAGCAGCCGGTCATGCAGGTCCAGTCGGTTCGCGTGCGGGTGAACGAGGACTAACGTGGAAATCACAATTGGCGCGGGAACCGCGCTGCGCAACCCCGCGTCCGCGCTCGTCGAGCGGCTGTCCTGGACGGTGGTACTCGCGGTGTCGGCGACGGCCTTCATCGGGGTCGTTCACGCCTTGAACATGTTCGGGTTCCCGAGCTACTTCCAGGACGAAGGAGTCTACCAGGCCCAGGCCTGGCACTTCATCAACGACTCGCAAGTCCCGTACCAGTACACGTACTGGTACGACCATCCGGCCGCCGGCTGGATCTTCACCGGGTTGTGGATGAAGGTGTTTGGGTTCTTCACGTTCGGAGATTCGCTGGCCAGCGGGCGGGCGTTCGTGCTGGTGCTGCACCTGGCCTCGGCGTTGATGCTGTTCTGGATCGCGCACAAGATAAGCCGCAGCAACTTCGCGGCGACGACGGCGGTGCTGCTGTTCGGCCTGTCACCGTACTGGATCATCCAGGGGCGGCAGCTGATGCTGGAACCTCTGGCGGTGTTCTGGATGCTGGCGGCCATGATGCCGCTGTTTCGGGACCGGCCGTCGCTGGCCGGGTACTGCTTCAGCGGCTTTGCCTTCGGCGTGGCCATTCTGACCAAGGAAGTGTTCATAGCCTTCATTCCCGGATTCCTCATGCTGGCCTGGCTCAGGGCGCACAAGGACCACCTCTTGATGGTCATGGCGCACTGGGTCACCGTCATGGCGTCCACCGTCTCGCTGTATGTCCTGTACGCGGTGTTGAAGGGCGAGCTCCTGCCCCAGGGCTGGCCCCTGGCCGCCAAAGGCGAGCACGTGAGCCTAATCGGCACCTTGCAGTTCCACATGAACCGCGAGTCTGACTCCGGCCTGATGGACTTCAGCAGCCGGTTCTGGAGCAACTCCGTGGCCCACTGGTTCGATCTGGACCCGTTCCTCACCGTGGCCACGCCGCTCTGCATCCTGGCCGCGTTCGTCCTGGGCTTCCGCTACCGCATCCTGTGGCCGTTCGGCGTTTTGATCGGGGGCTTCGTCCTGTTCCTCGGTCGTGGCGGCGTCGTCTTCGACTTCTACGCCCTGCCCCTGGTACCGCTCGTCGCCCTCGTCGTCGCGGTGGTGCTGCGGGAGCTGGTTGTGGGAGGGGCTGCGTTGCTGAGGCGCCGCGACACCAGCGCGCCAGCGTCAGAGGGGCTGGCCAGCCGTCTGCCCGGCCTGGGCGCGGCCCGGCGTCTGGCCTGGCCGGTGGTCTACGCCGGCCTGCTGGCGGGCTTCGTCGTCGTCGCCGCCGTGGGCGTGATGCACCGCAGCAACTACGAGCGCTGGTACGAGGCGGCGCTCACCTACGACAACACGTCGCCGCAGATGGACGCCGTGCAGTGGGTTCGCGATAACGTGCCGCGCGACGACCTGGTGATGATAAACAGCTACGCGCTGCTGGAGTTGCAGAGCCATCCCAGGACCCAGTGGTACTGGAAGGTGGAGCGAGACCCCGAGATCCAGGAAGACATCCTGCACGAGGACTGGCGCGGCGTGGACTACGCCATCGTCACGCCGAACATGGAAGAGGAGGCGCGCTCCGGCGTGATCCCGTTCGTGGCCGAGATCATGAGCCACGGCACGGAGGTGGCCTACTTCGAGAGCGACGGTTACTGGGTCAAGGTCCTGCGAGTGGGCGCGGACAGCGAGGGGCTGTCCGTGGCGGGTATCGGTTCGTGACAGCTGCCGGTCCCGGCAAACGTGCGTACCGGGCCCGCCGGCCCTCCGGCGGCGCCCGGTTGCGGCTGCTGGCCAGGCTGGCAGCGCTGGCGATCGCCGCCCTGCTGGTGTACTTCTGGCAGGGGAGTGGCCGCTCTCAGGCCGAAGACCTGAACTGGTCAGGCGAGTACTTCAACAACCCGGACCTGAGCGGCAGCCCGGTGTTCACCCGCGACGACCCGGAGATCGCTTTCGACTGGGGGTTCGGGTCACCCGACGAGAGCGTCAACCCTAACGATTTCAGCGCGCGCTGGACGCGCGACCTTGACTTTGAGGCGGGCACCTATCGCTTCGTCACGACGACGGATGACGGGGCCCGGCTGTACATCGACGGGGACCTGTACATCGACAAGTGGATAGAGCAAGAGGTGACCTCCTGGGCCGCCGAGGTGACTCTGAGCGCAGGGTTGCACGAAGTGGTCATGGAGTACTTCGACGACGAGTTCTACGCGCAGGCCCGGCTGGACATACTCCAGACCCCAACGACGTTCAACGGCTGGAAGGGCGAGTACTTCAACAACCAGGACCTAAACGGTGACCCCCTGCTGATCCGGGACGACGTTGACATCGGCTTCTTCGACTGGGGGCTCAGCGCGCCGCACCCGCTGATCAATCCGGACCACTTCGGCGTGCGCTGGACGCGGACGTTCAACCTGGCGGCCGGTCTGTACACCTTCCAGACGACGACGGACGACGGGGTGCGGCTGTCCGTCGACGGCGATCTGATCATCGACCAGTGGGTGGACCAGCAGCCGACGACGCTCGAGGCGAACAAGTCGCTGAGCGCCGGTCAGCACACGGTTGTGATGGAGTACTTCGAGAACTTCGTCTCAGCCACGGCACTGATGGACTTCGGGCTGGCCGGCACGGACTTCTCCAACCCCCGAGTCGGCGCCGTGACGCCGGCCCCGGGATCGAACGATGTCCCCGAGAGCGCTGCCGTCACGGCCGTGTTCAGCGAGGAGATAGACCCAGACACCCTGAGCGCAGACAACTTCTTCCTGGTTGACACGGAGACAGGCCTTCCCCTGCTGGCGACCGCGTCGTTCGATCCGCTGACCCTCACGGCGACTCTGACTCTGGACGACCTGGAACCGGATGCGACCTACACGGCGACGATGCGGGGAGGCCCGGGAGGGATAGCCGATCTCTCAGGAAACACTGTGCCCTCGGATGAGATCTGGTCATTCAGCACCGCGGAGGACGGCCTTGAACGTATCAACACCGGCGGTCCCCAGGTCTCGGACAGCTTCGGGCGGACGTGGACCAAGGATGACTTCTTCGTGGCGCCGGGCGGTGGCCACGCGACCAACGCTATCGAGATCGCCAACACGTTCGACGACGCGGTGTACCACGACCTGCGGTTCGACGACGTGGCGTTTCCCTACTCGATTGCTGTCCCCAACGGGGACTACCGGGTCCGTCTGCTCTTCTCCAACACCTTCCTGATTTACGACTCGGGCGAGAAGTTCGACGTCGAGATCGAGGGGGAGGTGAAGCTGACCCAGTTCAACCCGTTCATCGCCGCCGGTTTCCGGACGGCGATCTCACGAAGCTTTACGACAACCGTGACCGACAGCTCGATGGACATCGAACTGTTGCCGGATTTCGGCAACGCCATCATCTCCGGAATAGAGATACAGCCCCTACCCTCGACGCGCGACCTGGTGGAGCCGGTGTTCGTTTCGCCGCCGGAACCCGCCGGTAGAAGCTACTCGACACCCCCGAGCGTGACGATAAACGCCAGTGATGACGTTGACCTGAATGACGGCTTCTGGGGGGTCAATACGCTAAGCACCGATCCCTCGGTGCCCGAACAGGTGCTTTTTGAGGACCTCCAGGGCGCGGCCTTCAGTGGCCAGTTCGTGCTCCCTTCCGAAGTGTTCAACGAGCTCAGTCTGGGCCCCCACGAATTGCACTTTGGCTACACGGATGATTCCGGCAACGCCACCGTCCAGATCTGGAAGTTCCGCAAGGTGGACGCGGGCGCAGGAACGGGCGTCATCCAGTTCACCAAGCAGACGATCCTCACCTCGGCGACTCCGGGTGCGGCAGCGTTCGAATTTCCGACGACGCTGGAGTTCGGGCCGGACGGGCGGCTCTACGTGGGCCAGCAGGACGGCGTCATCCACGCCCTGACCCTGGACGCCGATCGCAACGTGACCGGCGTCGAGACGATCCAGACGATCTTCAACACACCGAACAGCAATGACGATGGGACCCCGGCGCCCGGCGTGCAAGGTCGCATGTTGCTGGGGCTGACCTTTGACCCCGACTCCACGCCGGCGGCGCCGGTCCTCATCGCCGCGCACTCCGATCCCCGAATCTGCTTCTTCAACCCCTCCTGCGGAACGAACAACGACGGCGGAATAATCACGCGTCTGCAGGGACCGGACTTCGATAACCCGGCCAGCCGCACTGACCTCGTCACCGGCCTCCCACGCTCCGCTGAGCTGCACGCGACGAACGCCGTGATCTTCGGCCCGGACGACTGGCTATACATAATGGAGGCCAGCAACACCAACGCCGGAGCGCCCAGCATCGGCTTCAGCCAGGAGCCGGAGAAGTACCTCTCGGCCACCGTCCTGCGGGCGAACGTGAAAGGATCACCGGGATCGTTCCCCATAGACGTGCGAGACTTCACCAGCGCCGGCGACCTGATACCAGGCGTATTCGAGATCTACGCGACCGGCCTGCGCAACCCCTACGACGGCGCCTGGCACTCCAACGGCTCCTTCTACGTGAATGACAACGGCCCCAACGCCGGCACCGGCAACACCCCCGGACCCGCCGAGGGCTGTCCGGACGGAACGAATATCGACCCCGGGTTCCGCGGCGACCAGCTTCACTTGATACAGCAAGGCGACTTCGGCGGTCACCCCAACCCCCTGCGGGGCGAGTGCGTACTGGACGACGGGACGATGTACAGCCCGCCCAAGACGCCCGACCCCGACTACACGCCACCGCTTCTCTTGTACGCCAACGGCAACTCTACCAACGGCATGGACGAGTACGCGTCGGACGTCTTTGATGGCCAGATGCAGGGAAACCTCATCTCCGCTACCTGGGCCGGCAATCAGAGCGTACGCCGCGCCGTGCTGGCCGCCGACGGCCAGAGCGTGCTGTTCGAGGAGAACCTGGCGTCGTTCACCCAGCCCCTGGACTTGACCAGCACTGCGGACGGCACGATCTTCGTCGCCGAACACGGCGGCAACGCCATCACCGCCCTCGTGCCGGCGGAGCCCGGCCGCTGGACCACCCGCGCCTCGATCCCGCAGGCCGTGCAAGAGGCCGCGGTGGCCGCCGTCGACGGCAAGGTCCACGTCATCGGGGGCATCATCGGCGACACCTCCGTGGACAGTCACTACGTCTACGACCCGGCGACAGACAGCTGGTCTTCCGTTGCCCCGCTTCCACTGCCGCGGCACGACTTCTCCCTGGAGGCGGTAAACGGCAAGCTGTACATCATCGGCGGCCTGAAGACGGGCGGCGGCTTCCTCCAGTACACCAGCGTACTCGAATACGATCCCGTTCTCGACACATATACGCCGCTCGCTTCGATGCCGCTGGCGCGCGTCGAGACCGGCGCCGCCGCGATCGGGAACAAGATCTACGTCGCCGCTGGCTTCCACAACGGCGCCGAGCTGGACGATTTCGATGTCTACGACATCGAGACCGATACCTGGACGCCGCTGCCACCGATTCCCACGCCTCGTAGCGGCCTTCGTCTGGAGGCGGTGGACGGGCTGATCTATGCCATCGGCGGGAGACACTACCCGGACATCAACGACGTGATCGACAACGTCGACATCTTCGATCCGGTCACGGAGCAGTGGAGCACGGGCGCTCCCATGCCCACGCCGCGCGGCGCCATCGGTACCGGGGTGATCGATGGGAAGATAGTCGTCTTCGGCGGCGAGGGCCCCTCGGGGACGCCCGCCGGCACCTACGCCGCCACGGAGCAATACAACCCGGCAACAGACAGCTGGGTGACGCTGGAGCCGAAGATTACCCCCGTGCACGGGACCGATTTCGGCTGCATTGGCGACACCTGCTTCGCGCCCGCGGGCTCCCCCGTCATCGGAACATCGGTGACCGACGTGAACGAGGCCTTCACCCTAAGCAGCTCCGGCGTGACCGGCGACCACGATGGCGATACCATCCCCGACGCCCAGGACCCCGATGACGACGACGATTGCTATTCGGACGACGACGAGATCGACAACGGCACCGACCCCTTGAGCCAGGCCTCCGTGCCACCCGATTTCGATGGCGACTGCGTCTCCGACCTCAACGACACCGACGATGACAACGACGGCGTGCTGGACACGCAGGACCAGTACCAGCTGGACCCCGCCAACGGCGCCGCAACACAGCTGCCGGCAGGGTTCGAGTGGAACCCGGGCCAGGGTCCGGCCGGCAACCTGGCCAACAGCGGCTTTACCGGCGTGCAGGTTAGTTCCAACGGCGGCCAGTTCTTGCCGGACCTGATCCGGCCGGGCGGCGCCGGCGGACTTCTGGTGCTTACCGGGACGGCAGGCGACAACCTGGGCGCGGCGAACGACCAGGACAACGCGCTCCAGGTGGGGTTCGACGCCAGGGACCCGTTCGACATCTCCACGCGCATCGTCGACCCCTTCATCGGCGGCCCGCCGTCGGACGGGCAGTACGGGGGCATCTTCTTCGCCGACGACGTTGGCTTCATCGACGCCGAGGGCAACTATGTGGAGCTGGTGCTTTCCGGCGAGGCCGGCGGCGCCGCTTCGCTCAAGTTCGGTGTGGAGGTCGCCGGCGTATTCGCATACGAAGCCACGCAGGCGATAACGCTTCCGGTCGGGACGCTGGACCTAAAGCTAACGGGGGACCCGCAGACCGGATCGATATTCGCCCAGATCCGTATCGACAGCGACGACCCACTGGACTGGAGCCTGCTGGGCTTGGCGTCCGACCAGGAGTACCCGGGGCTGGCGGCGTTCTTTGAGGTGGGCGCTGGGGCGGGTGTCGTGGCGACCAACCCGTTGCACCCGGACCCCGAACCGTTGCCGGGCGACCTCGCCTTCGCGTTCGACTTCTGGCGTCTCGAGGAGACCGCCGGGATTCCGACGCCCACGCCGACGCCTACGCCCACGCCTACGCCTACGCCCACGCCTACGCCCACGCCTACGCCTACCCCGACGCCCACGCCGGAACCCACGCCCACGCCCACCCCGACGCCGGAGCCCACCCCCACGCCGACGCCGGAGCCCACGCCTACGCCGACGCCGGAGCCCACGCCTACGCCGA